>CAVPPM010000010.1:0-214743 GCA_963707255.1 uncultured Sphingobacteriales bacterium
CAGACCTTTGAACTACATAATGTCAAAGGTGAGATAGTTGACTTCAAGGGAAGAAAGTGTTGAAAATAGAAAGGGATCTTAACGCCATTCCGTTTGATTCCAATAACGTAGAAAAAACTGTTGATGAACCACACTATGCCAGGCTCGCAGATCTGGATGATTTTGAGAACGGTACCATTGAGGTGAAACTCTATAGTGAACTTCAGAATCCAGCTCCTTATTCCGGTATTGCAGGTTTCATTGGAATTTATTTCAGGATCAAAGAAGATGATTCGGCTTTCGAGGGCATTTACCTGAGACCTAAAGTAGGCAGATCCAGCAATCAGCGATTCAGGAATCATGCTGTTCAATACATGTCGTATCCCCATGCCAAGTTTGACACGCTGCGTAAAATAGCACCTAACAGATATGAAGGCTCGGCCCCTGTTGCCCTGAATGAGTGGATCACCATGCGCCTGGAGGTCAACGGTGAATCTGCCGAAATGTTTATCAATGACATGAAATATTCTTCTTTCATTGTAGATAAAATGCTTGGGCGCCATAAAAAAGGCGGGATAGGGCTCTATGTTGACATTGGTACGATCGGTTATTTCAGGGACTTAAAAATAACCAAGAGAGCGTTGAAGGTTGACAAGGGTGCTGGTGATAAGATCGACAAACTGTAGCCACGCTAAGTCATTGCACTCATATGAACGGACGTTAAAGCGATGATTTCCAGATATTATTACGTTCAATCACCCTAACCCTTCCGGGTCCAACCTGCCATTCTTCAAACTCTTTACACGGTTTATTGTTTTTGCTTATTTTCCCTGCTCCAAAACATAACTCATGAAGAAGATCATGTTGGCGGTAATCCTTTTACTGAACTGCGTGGTGGCATTTTCTCAATCGAATGCCTATTTCCTTTCTAACCCCTGTCTTACGCCTGACGGTCAAACCGTCATTTTTGCTTTTGAAGGCGATCTCTGGAAAGCGGGAATGAACGACGGTGATGCTACACGGCTTACTGCTATGCAGGGCTATGAAACTTCACCGCGTGTTTCTCCTGATGGAAAATGGATTGCATTCACGGGCCGACAGTATGGTAATTCCGATGTGTTCCTTATTCCCGTTGCAGGAGGTGAAGTTAAACAGGTCACCTACCATAGTGGTAGTGATGAGGTGACCAGCTGGAGTTGGGATTCAAAACATATTTATTTTAACAGCAGCAGGATGGGGCAGGTGGCAGGGTATAAAGTGCCAGCGACGGGCGGCACTCCTCAACGAGTTTTCGGTAATTACTTCTTTCAGTACGATCATAACCTGGTAGAACATCCAACT
Organism: uncultured Sphingobacteriales bacterium; assembly: GCA_963707255.1. Classification (GTDB taxonomy): domain Bacteria; phylum Bacteroidota; class Bacteroidia; order Chitinophagales; family Chitinophagaceae; genus Pollutibacter. The sequence continues at coordinate 1,321 of CAVPPM010000010.1, forward strand.
TCAGGTGAGATATTTTTCAGCGATACATGGGAAAGCAATAACCAGGCGCAACGTAAACGATATAAAGGTGCTTTCAATCCCGATATTCAATCATATAATCTAAAAACCAGGCTGCATAAAAAATATACTACCTGGGAAGGGAAGGATTTTGCCACCACTATTGACAAAAATGGAAAGATCTATTTTATTTCCGATGAGGCTAACGGAGAATACAATTTGTACACAATTGAAGGCGATAAAAAGAAGGACCTGACAAAATTTTCTTCTTCCATTAAAAACCCGCAGGTGAATGCCAATGGCGGTAAGATCGTTTTTGAAAGAGATTACCAGTTATGGGTTTATGATGTTAAGACAGATAAGCCAACAAAACTGAATATTTCTATCATCAGAAATCATGTACTACCAAAAGAAAAGGATTTTGAAGTAAAAGGAAAGATTTCTGATTTTGATGTTTCTCCTGACGGAAAGAAGCTGGCATTTGTTTCCAGGGGGGAATTATTTGTGAGTGATGTAGAAGGGAAATTTGTTCAGCAGATCAGGAAAGGTTCTGCAGAAAAAGTAGATGAAGTAAAATGGCTTGCAGATAATAAGACGATAGTTTTCAATCAGACATACAATGGCTACACCAATTGGTATACGGTAAGGGCGGATAGCGGCGGGACCCCAAAACGTATCACCGATGATGCCAAAAATAACAGGAACCTGGTGTTGAATAAGAAAAGAACCCTTGGTGTGTATCTAAGTGGAAGAGATGAAGTGAGGCTTCTGGATTTGAAAACCATGCAGAGTAAGACATTGGTAAGAGACGAGATCTGGGCTTTCCAGAACAGTGACCCGGGATTTTCACCAAACGATGAATATGTGGTATTTACTGCGGTCAGGAATTTTGAGCAGGATATTTTTGTGCACCATATTAAACAAAATAAAACCATCAACCTCACCAATACAGGAGTGACCGAGACGTGGCCAATATGGTCCCCTGACGGCAAATACATTTACTTCACTTCGCAGCGAACCAAGCCATCTTATCCTTTCGGTACTGCCAATGCCAGAGTCTACCGGATGGCATTGGAGAAGATTGATGAACCATACCGGATGGATAAGTACAATGAACTGTTCAGGGAGGAGAAAAAAGATACTTCCAAAAAAACAGCAAATGCTGATTCACTAAAACCCATAACTATTGACACCGAATTGATTATGGAAAGGCTGGAACAGATCAGCCCTTCCATAGGTGCCCAGTTTGCCAGTAATGTTTTTCAGAAAGGTGACAAAACTACCGTGTTATACAGGAGCAATCATGGTGAAGGACGAACTGCGCTTTGGAAAACAATATTGGAACCGTTTGAACAGAGTAAGACAGAGAAGATCGCAGGTACCGACAATTCATCTTTCAGTTCAGTAGTTGAAGTGAGCGATAAATATTATATCCTGGTAAATGGATCGATCAATAAACTTAACCTTGATGGTAACAAGGTTGAGCCCATCAATATCAGTTATACATTCCGCAGGGATCTTTCGTCAGAATTCAGCCAGATGTTTTATGAAGCCTGGGCACAGATGGAAGAGAATTATTACGATGAAAAATTTCATGGACTGGATTGGAAGAAAACGCGGACTTATTACGAGCAGTTCCTTCCTTATTTAAATAACCGTGCAGATCTGCGCGTATCTTGTTGAATGATATGCTGGGCGAACTCAATTCATCGCACCAGGGCTTTAGTTCTTTTGGTGATGATGAAACTATAGCATTGCAGAATCAAACGATGGAAACAGGTATCATTTTTGAGAATGAAGATCCTTATAAGGTGAAGTAAATTGTCAAGCGTTCTGCAGCAGACAGAAAATTGATCGATATGTTGCCTGGGGATATACTGGTAAAAGTGAACGATGTAGAAATTGATAAAAGCATTGACAGGAATTATTATTTCACTGTGCCTTCCAGGGATCGGGAATTGAAACTGAGTTTCAGCAGGAACGGGAAGATGGTCGATGTGAAGATCCATCCACAAACGGACCTGTACAGCAACCTGTATGATGAATGGATCGATAACAACCAGAAGAAAGTAGATGAAAGAAGTAAAGGCCGCATTGCTTACGGGTATATGAAGAATATGGGAACTGGAGAGCTGGATCAGTTTATCATCGATATGACCCAGGAGCTGAATAATAAAGATGCACTCATCTTTGACCTTCGTTACAATACTGGTGGAAATGTTCATGATGAAGTACTCAGATTCCTGTCACAACGCACCTATCTGCAGTGGAAGTACCGGGAAGGCAAGCTCACACCCCAGTCAAATTTTTCACCTGCAGATAAGCCCATCGTATTACTGATCAATGAACAGTCGCTCAGTGATGCAGAGATGACGGCGCAGGGTTTTAAAGCGCTTAAACTGGGAAAGATTATTGGAAACGAAACATATCGATGGATCATTTTCACGAGTGGGGCAGGCTTAGTGGACGGCTCTTTTATCCGGCTTCCTTCATGGGGTTGCTATTCACTTGATGGGAAAGACCTGGAAATGAGTGGTGTTCAACCGGATCTGCTGATCGTCAACTGCTTCGATGATAAGTTGAACGGGAGGGATCCGCAGCTCGACAAAGCAATAGACGAAGTGATGAAGCAATTGAAATAAGTCGGGGTAAGATCATTGAAGCCCATTGAAATTCAATGGGCTTTTTTTCGTCAGGAAGTTACATCAGCCGTGAGTTTTCTATGAACTATTTATCACCCGGGAGTAGTATGACCTGTTCTGTTTTGCTGATATACCATGCCCAGAACAACAATATGGGGTGTACAACCAGGAGCCTTAACCATGCGATAATGGGAGTAACCTCAATTGATCCAAGCTGGAAATTTCCTTTCTGGATAAAATAAACATGGCTCGGTATGAATGCGAGCAGCATGATAAAAATACCCCAGGCCCCTAGTTTTCTTGTTGCTGTCGGGATCAACATAATTGCAAAGAGGATTTCGGCTATCCCGGACAGTATGTTTACATTTCTGGACCACTCTGAAAGATAAGGGGGGATGATGGGATAGTAGAATGCCGGATTTGCAAAATGATTATATCCCGCAAGAATATAGAACAAAATCATAATGATCAGCAGCGCTTTTTTCATGTTCATTTCAGGTTAAGTCAGGGTTATCGACATTTCCATCTGCACCGGTAGCTATTGAATATCACAAAACTTCTGGTGTTCGCCAAATAATTCAGATCATATGATGATAATTAAAGATATTCTTGTTGCCTACAAAAGGTGCAGCGTTGATTGATCCAGCTTACCATTGAAGTATTTTTGAAGTACCTCTTTAAAACAGTTATACCTGGAATCATTTTGTAATTGTGGGACGGATTCAACAACACGATTAAATAATGTCATTGAAGAATGAAGTTTAAGATAATCCGGATATCCAAAGATTTGCTCAACTGCTTTTCCTATTATGTCATGAGCCAGGATATTAGTTAACTCCAGTAATCTGGAGCATAACGTCTCGTCCGACAGGTATTGTTTTGCTTCCTCCAGATTTTGAATGGCGTATTTTTTGGCAGTATCTGAACGGCCCAGTCCGGCTATCTGGGGGAAGATGAACCACATCCAATGGGATTCTTTCCTGCCATTTCTCATTTCCCTTAATACCTGCGGATAACAGGCTTCCTGGGCTTTTTTGAACCTGTCGAGATCGTATTTCATAGTAAACTCAAAGTACAGAAAACAGATAATGTTGCCGTTGTGCACAAAACCGGGGTGCTGGTTGATGGATGAGTCAACTTCCAAAATTATTCAGCAGCAGGAAGCCATACCGTAAACTCAGTTCCGATGCCAGGCTGTGATCTTAGCTCGATGCTTCCTCCATGGGCCTTTATGATGTCATAACTCAGGCTAAGCCCAAGCCCCGTGCCCTCTCCCGTTGGCTTGGTGGTGAAAAACGGCTGAAAGATCTTGTCTTTGATAGTTTCAGGAATTCCAGAACCATTGTCTTCTACCGAAATCTTTACCCGTTGATGCGAAGGATTAGTACTTGAAGATGAATTTGACACCAGTTGTGTACGCACCACTACGGTGGGGTCATAGCCATTGGCAGATTGGTTCGATCTTTCATGGACAGCATAGAAAGCGTTATTGATCAGGTTGAGCAGTACACGACCAATATCCTGGGGTTCGATGTTCAGTTTCGGTATAGTTGGACTGAAATGGGTTTCGAATTTTGCATGGAATGATTTGTTCTTTAGCGCACTGTCCATGATATGCGAGCCTTAGAAAATCTTCGCATAAAGCATTGATGTCCGTCAACTCTTTTTGTCCACTGCCTTTCCTTGAATGCTGAAGCATACTCTTCACTATACTATCAGCACGTTTACCATGAAAACTTATTCGTTCTTCATTATCGATAATATCTTTTGTAATGGATGTGGCTTCATCCATATCACCTTTCTGAATGGACTGGTTTAGTTCCAGCAGAAGCTCTTTGTTCAGTTCAGAGAAGTTATTTACAAAGTTCAAAGGATTCTGAATTTCGTGTGCAATGCCTGTTGTCAGTTCGCCCAATGAAGCCATTTTTTCTGAATGGATGAGTTGTGACTGAGTGGCTTTCAGATCCTCAAGTGATTGCCTTAATGCAATTGTTTGTCGTGCCACTTCTTCTTCCAATACCTTTTTCTGGTTCAGTGCCTGTTCCTGTTTCTCTTCGGATAATTTAACTACCTGTTGGGCATTTGATCTGACCTCCCGTATGATCTCCCTGAAACGCATCGCGACATATACCAGCAGTGAAATCGGGAACGAAAGATAGGCGCCTGTTGCATAAACCATCGCATAAGGGAAAATGATCTGTTTGTATTGGTAAAAATTGATAGCATAAAGAATGCTGAAACCAAGTGTAAACAACTGGCCCGCCAGGATGGCCCATTGTGCTCCTTTTAAATTTTTCCAGGATGAAATGAGAAAGAACAGAAATAAGCCATACATGGCTATCCCCAACAAAAATTGAAATTCGGCACTGAAAAGTATAGCATCAGTAAAAAGCAAGATGAAATACAAGACCAGGAACAATTTCAAAAGGCCGGTGAATTTACGTTTGAATATTTTTATAATGAACAGTAAAAGAAAAACATGAAATGCTCCTAATGCCAGATTTTGAATTATTCTCAGTGCAGAGTATTCAAGGAATGAGCGATTACCACTGCCTTCTGAATTATATATGAGTATTACATTCAATGTAAATGAACTCATTGCAAGGGCGATCAGCATTAAGTTTTTTTCCTGGCGGTTCTGAAAAAAGAGCAGCCAGAAAAGAATGCTCAGCAGGAAACAAACAGAGATCCAGGTGATCAAATATTTATAGAGTCCAAGTAGATAAACGATATTGGTTACAAAATAGTCCGGCCCGGTTAAGCGGAGAAGCTTGTTTAATCCTCCCAGGTCCTGTGTTTTCAGGACATTGGCGCGTATAGGAGAAATATAGTCGACCAGGTGAATGGTTATGACATGGTCGGAGCCGGGATTCAATTGAACATTCACTGGCCTTACCGTGATCTCCTGGTTTTCTTTGTAGTCGATACCCTGTCCGGTATTTCCAAAAGAAGCTAAATGTTTGCCGTCGACATATAGATCAAAAGCCGCCCATCGTGTGGCCTGGAAACTGAACTGACTGTCTTGAAAAGAGTCCGCCAGTTTTATGTTTAACCTGAACCAGCCTTCCACTCTTCCCTCTTCATTTGCCATGCCTGCATTTAATTGCGTCGGCTTAAGTTTCTTCCACCCCTTTGTGTCGATCTCTTTTTTTGCCCAGGAGGTATCGTTTCCCTCTCTGAACAGCCAGCCTTCAAGATCGCAGATTAAAATTTCCTGCCGGTACTTCTCAAACATGGTCGGACTGAGCGTTACCTGTATTGTCCTGGCTGAATCCATTAATAAGCCCCGCTAAAAGGAATAAAGCACATAGCATTAATTTCTCTCTGACTGCACAGATATAATGTACTGTTTGGTGCATATGGAGTTTAGTGTTGGTAGGGTGTTGCCTAACCCGGTGAATGCCAAAACCAGGTTGATCTTGAAGAAAAGATATGTTTTTTTTGCTATCCGGTATTTGACCACAAAATGATGGGTGATTTTCATAAGCGCCTGGTCTTCAACAATGTTGGTTCCGTTGATTGATATATCAATTCTTAAAGTTTTGTTAACGCCTGAAAATGATACTGTTATATAGTAGCTAAAAAAGACATTATCATGATCTATATTGATCAAAGTCATTGACAGCCTGGGTTTGAACCGTACCTTTGCATTGTCCTTTTTAAAAGAAGATATTCCTATAAAACCGAACAAACCAACGAACTAACAAGGGAGTTGGTTTTTTCATTTCCAAAATGCAATAAGCGACCATGGGTACCGTTTCTAAAAAGTCTTATACAAAACCCATTTCGATGTTGAAATCCGTATCCAGGCTTGCAGCCTTATTTATCATCCTATGTCTGCCGTTGGACATGGTGGCCAAAAAAGGCCACGCCGGATCCCGGTTCAGCACTCCCCTACCCATCAGTAACGCAGCTTTAATTAAAACGGCATCAGTCTCTGAACAGATCTATAATAATATGGGGCTGGCCAGCATGGGACTTCCCAAACTTGCTTTCAACATGGCCCTCAAAGGCTTTAGTAAACTCAGGAAAAAAGGGCTGGTAGGCGTTGACAGTATCATCACCATTATTGATTTCTCAAAATCCTCTAAAAAGAGAAGGCTCTATGTGATCGACCTGAAAAACCAGGACGTCATCTATAACACCGTTGTTGCGCATGGCAGGAACTCCGGTGGAGAATATGCAAGAAGTTTTTCCAACAAGCCATCTTCAAACAAAAGCAGCCTCGGATTCTATATCACCGAAGGCACCTATAATGGGGGCAACGGGTATTCACTAAAACTGCATGGTGCCGAAACAGGTATAAATGACAAAGCGCAGGCAAGGGCTATAGTGATGCACGGCGCAGATTATGCCAATGAGGAAGTCATTACTTCAAAAGGATATCTCGGCAGGAGTTTTGGATGCCCCGCGGTACCACAAAAATATCATAAGAAGATCATCGATACCATAAAAGAAGGCAACTGTCTTTTTGTATACTTTCCTGATCAGAACTATGTAAAGAAATCTAAATTGCTCAATGGTTAAGGACACATGAATGGTTAGGTAAACCCGGTCTGATACGAAGACCGGGTTTTTTTATAGTATCCATGCAGCCAGTAACTGGCTTAATAATCCTGCCATAAAACCTGCCAGCACATCCCCACGTTCATGGTCACCTGTAATTAACCTGGACGTCATCACCAGTCCGCTGATCAGCAAAGAAATCACCATGGGCAGACCGCTATACATCTGGCCATCAAGCAGTACCACGATCATCATACCGATCAGCCCTCCAACGCCCATGGCATGCATGCTGATCTTGAAATAAATATTGGCAATCATCCCGATCACTGCCGCATAAAAAATACCCTGGGTCATATCCCGCATTACCTGGGGTATGCCTTCAAGATGGTAAAAGGTGTTCCATGTCCAGAAGAAAAATATGATACTGGCCATATACGGCACGATCCTGTCCCTGGTTGTCCTGAGATAGATGGATTTGGTAAACCCCAGTCCACGCATGAGTAATACCACCAGCAGGGGGAACACGAAATTGTTATTGGCAACAGTCAGTAAATTACGAAAGGCATTGATCCGTGGAACATAAGCATAATAAAACGGATTAATGTAGATCAGGTAAAAGGCCATGTAAATCCCCACCAACAGGGGATGGAATATTACAGCAATTAACCTGGCCAGAAATACAACCGGCTTAGGGAAAGACAGTTCCAATGATAACATGATTATAGTTCTTTTCTCAGCCTCGCAACAGGAATATTTAATTGCTCCCGGTATTTTGCTACCGTTCGCCGTGCAATATTATATCCTTTTTGCTGAAGCATATCGGTGAGTTTTTCGTCACTCAGCGGCTTGTATTTACTTTCTCCTTCCACCATGTCACTGAGGATTTTCTTCACCTCACGGGTCGATACCTCTTCACCGCTATCCGTACTCAGCGATTCACTGAAGAAAAATTTCAGCCGGTAGGTGCCAAATTCCGTCTGCACAAACTTGCTGTTGGCCACACGGCTTACCGTGGAAATATCGAGGCCGGTCTTTTCCGCAATATCCTTCAGGATCATTGGCTTCAGGGAAGTTTCATCACCGGTAAAAAAGAATTCCTCCTGGTGCTTCATGATGGCGTGCATGGTCATGTAAAGGGTATTCTGACGCTGTTTGATCGCATCAATAAACCATTTGGCAGCATCAATCTTTTGCTTGATGAAAAGTACCGCTTCTTTTTGCCGTTTGTCTTTCTTGCTGCCACGGTCATATTCTTTCAGCATCTCGCGATAGCCTTCACTGATCCGAAGGTCAGGGGCATTCTTTGTATTGAGGGTCAATTCAAGGAGGCCGTTATTATTGTAGATGAAAAAATCAGGGATGATATAGCTTTCGGCATTGTTCATTTCTCCCATGTTACCGCCAGGTTTTGGAGAAAGTTTGATGATCTGGTTGATGGCTCCCTTCAGATCCTCATCACTAAGTGAGAGCCCTCGCTGGATTTTTTCATAATGCTTTTTGGTAAACTCATCGAAGTAGTGTTCAAGGATCTGGATGGCCTGATCAATGGCCGGATGATTATTATGGACCTGCTTCCGGTAAAGTTGCAGCAACAGGCATTCCTGGAGGTCGCGGGCAGCAATCCCCGGCGGATCAAACTGTTGTATCTGGTGGATGAGTTGCTCTATTTCCTGGACCGAAGTAGAAATATTCTGGCGGAAAGCAAGGTCATCGACTATCGAAGTGGTCTCTCTTCGCAGGTAGCCGTCATCGTCGATGCTACCCACAATCTGCTCTGCGATACGCCTTGTGCGGTCATCGATTTTCAGCATGCCCAGTTGCTCTAACAGATAGTCATGAAAACTGGTTTCAATCTTATGGGGAATGGTTCGACTTTCATCCATTTCCGGATAATTGTCATCCTTGAGACGATAATCGGCGATCTCATCATCGTCCCTCACATATTCACTGATATCTATGTTTTCATATTCATCCGCACTTCCGTCGGGATCGTCAAAATCTTCGTCCTTCCCCGTTTCGAATTCTTCCTGCTTTTCGTCGTAATTATCTTCATGTCCGTCTTCCCCCTGTTCCAGTGCCGGGTTTTCTTCCAGTTCTTCCTTGATCCGCTCTTCCAGGTTAGCTGTAGGCACCTGCAGCAATTTCATCAACTGAATTTGCTGGGGCGATAGCTTCTGAAGGAGCTTTTGTTGTAAACTTTGACCAAGTGCCATAATCTCAGGAATAAAGGGACGCTGCTTTCTCTAAAAGTGTTAATTTACCGGTGTTTCAGGAAAAAAATCGGCCATTGCCACAAAAACCAGGCCGTAAATTACGATTTAATTCAAACCAAATGCAGCAACGTTTTGTGTTTCTCTTTGTTGCCTTGATATTCTTGCATTTGACGGCTATTTGCCAGAATCAAAAATTTGTTAAAAATAATTTGACCCTGCCGGTTAATGCCCTGAAAAACTACTCTTTGACGGGCTCCAATGCATTTACAGCGGCACAAAATATTCAAGTCCCGGAACGGCCGTCAGCCAGCGTAAACTTCTCCGTAAGGCAGGTAACAGCCGGCGAAATTCCCCTGCAAAACACATCCATTTATTCCTATCAATATTTTAGTCCGACCAGGGACTGGGGAATCATTTGCCAGAAGGAATGGAAACTGGAAAAAGCGACAGGGGTTCCATTTCGTTTTCGCTTAGGCAGTCTTGAGTATGTTGACAGACTGGAAGCGAAAACGAAATAATTTGCAAATTCGATAGTGTGCAAATGTGGAAATAGAAATGAGGAAGTTAGGTAACTCCAGGTTAGGTATTAAAGCAACTCACCATTCATTAATCATTTCCTGATCAGGATAACCCCGCCGAGCAATAATAAAAATCCGAGCAGTTTAGTTGGCGTAACAGGGTTCACCGGCACTCCGAACAAACCGAAGTGATCCATGATTACGCTCATCATCAACTGACCCGCTACAATGAGGCTGAACGCCAGTGCGGCGCCTAAGCGAGGAATGATCATGATGATCCCTGTAACATAGATGGCGCCGATCAGGCCGCCAATCCAATGATACCATTGAGTTTCCTTTATCAGGGATACCTGGAAATTGGCACGAACAGTGAAGGCATAAATAAACAACACGATGGTTCCGGTGAAAAAAGAAATGGTGGCGCCGATCACAGGATGACCAAAGGTCCGCATCAACTTTCCATTTAATGCAGCCTGGATGGGAAGGATGGATCCCATCACCAGCGTTATCAAAATGATCAGGTATTTCATTCCAACATTATTTGAAAAGATGAATTACCACATTTACATTATCGCATTATCGCACTCCAACACTATCACATTATCTCGTTGTTTTCTTCCATTCCATCGGCGGAATGGCCGCAGGCTCCTTATAATAAATGTTTCTCAGGCTGTCGCTCCATCCATTGGGATTGTTGACAAAACTCTTGCTGCTGAAATATATGGCACCCTGGATATTCGGCGTATTGCGCATGGCCTCGATCTGCCTTGGGATCAGTGTGGGATCCCTCCAGACCTGGTTGGTACCGGCTTTATAAATACCCAGCCCGATATAGCAGTGCCGCCCATAAGTATGCTTGCTCCACCAGTCGAGCAGCACCTCATAGGGTGCCGCCTTATGCCCGAATTCCCAGTATAACTGCGGCGCCACATAATCGATCCATCCATTCTTCAGCCACAGCAATATGTCTGCGTAGAGATCATCGTAATTGGTCTGACCGGCTGTTGTTTTGCTTCCCTCCGGATCCTTATCAATATTCCTCCATACACCGAAAGGTGATATTCCGAACTTACATACCGGGTTGATTTCCTTGATGGAATTCGACAGCATCAGAATGATGGAGTCTACATTACTTCTTCTCCAGTCGTCCTTGCTCATACTCCCGCCATACCTCACAAAACTGGCGGCATCCGGAAACTCTTTTCCCGGAATGCGGTAGGGATAAAAATAGTCATCGAAATGAATGGCATCAACGGCATATCGCTTCACAATATCCCTGATCACGTTGTTCACAAACAGTTGCACTTCTTTGTTACCCGGATCAAAATATCTTTTGCCGCCATAATCCAGGAACCATTCAGGGTGGATGCGGGTGATATGTGTGGGAGAAATGGATGACTTGCCAATGGAAAATTCCGCACGGTAAGGATTGCACCAGGCATGAAATTCCATTCCGCGCTTATGCGTCTCCGTTATCATGAACTGCAGCGGGTCATAATATGGTGAAGGTGGCCTTCCCTGCGTGCCGCTAAGCCATTCACTCCAGGGCTCGTAAGGTGACGGATAAAAGGCATCGGTGGCAGGCCTTATCTGGACGATCAGGGCATTCATGCCATTTTGCTTATGCATGTCGGCCAGCCGCACGAATTCCGCTTTCTGGGAATCCACGGGCAATCCCTTTTTCGATGGCCAGTCGATATTGTCAACAGAGGCCACCCAGGCCGCCCTGAATTCATATTTTGGAGATGCGGAAACTGTTGAAGCTGAAATGGGCTGTGCCTGGCCGGTTCCACAAAAAAACAAAGCAGCTATCAGTAGCACAAACTTTACCGCACGGATCTTATCGAGTAGTTTATTCAGCTGTTTTAATTCCTTTTCATTAAGGCCCTTCATCACTGCATCCATCACGGCATTCTTCTGGTCAATCTTCAGCAGTAATCGCTTACCCTTCTCCGTGATCATTACGTCTACCAGCCTCTTATCGGCCCTCGACATTTTTTTTGATACCAGCCCTTTCACTACCAGGCGGTCAACGATCCTGCTGGTGTCACTCATTTTGTCGAGCATCCTGTCCCTGATCTGAAGGGTTGACAGCGGTTCCGGATGGCTTCCCCTGAGGATCCTCAGGATATTGAATTGCTGGATGGTCAGGTCTTCTTCACCCAGGATATTCTTTACCTGTTCCACCAGCCAGTGATAGGTATAGATGAGGTTGATACTAGCTTTCTGGCTTTCATTTCTGAAAGTAGACTGGTTAATGTCTTTTTCAAGGCCCATTAAGGAAGTTTAGTAGGTTAAAAGGTCATTATTTGCCGACCTCAACTTTATTGTGATCAACAAATTCACTGGTGTAGATCCTGATCATAAGGATCAGGTAGGAAAGCAACAAAGGGACCGAAAATAAATCCCATGAATCCAAACAGTCCCAATCCCACAATAACGCCTAAAATAGTGACAAGCGGGTGCACATCACCAATTTTTTTCATCAGCGTTATACGGGCAAGATAATCAACATTGCCTGTTATCAGCAGACTATAGATCAATAAACCCGTAGCCTGCCAGTGAAGATCCCTGCGAATAAAGATATATAACCAGCGGCAGCCAGATCAGCATCGTACCCACCATTGGGAAAAAAGCAAATACCCCCGTCAGAAAACCCCAAAGTCCAAACTCGGCCAGCCCAAATACCCAATACCCGATCGTGGCAAAAATTCCCTGGATAATGGAGATCAGCGGAATGCCAATGGCATTGGCCTTTACCATATTCTTGGTTTCCTTGGCCAGCGTTTCCACGCTGTCCTGGTGCAGGGGAATAAATTCGGAAACAGCCTTTTCCATCACCTTGCCATTGACCAGCATAAAATACAACACGAAGAACATCATCAGCAGGTTGGCCACAATATTGAGGGTACTGTTCAGAAAGGTAGGGATGAAATTACCCACCGTTTCCTGGATCTTCCCGATATTCTCTTTTGCAAACAGTTCGATGCCGGTGGCTTTTGAAACACGTTCAGAAAACCTGTGCATGATGGCCATGATTTCATCAGTATTGCCAAATACAGCATTGATCTTGGGCACCATCACCCTTGCCGTGAAATAAATGGGTATGCCCAGCAGTAACAGGGCCATCAGGATATAGCCCAGTGCTGTCCACCGGGGGCTCCACTTTTTCGAGTATACCAATTGGTAGTAGCGACCCCTTCCCAAAATATACAGTGTGATAGCACCTAAAAAACCCGGAACAAAAATGTACAGCTCCTTGATGATCAGTGAGCCCAGAAACAGTATCATAATTAATATGATAACCTGCCTTATCCTGTTATTGAATTGCGCCATAATATGTTAATCCCAGACTTTTGTGCCTTCACTGCAGTTCGAACAAATATCAATGTTTTTCCTGCTATGCATGAGCTGTTTACGAAATTCGCGATACTGTTCATTATCCCATACTTCCCTGAACGACTGTTTGCCCAGATCTCCCAGCTGGTGCTGGGCATCCTTATCAAAACAGCAGGGTACCACCAGCCCATCCCAGGTGATCACATTGGCATGCCAGAGTTTCCAGCAATGATTTGCCAGCTTATTCTTTGGCTGCCATTCTCCCTTTTCATTTTTCTTATACCGGCTGTACCTGTCGATCCCGGGGATCAGTCCATTGGGATCGTTTTTATAATCATACACCTGTGCAGTTTTGTACCATACATCGTCTACGCCAATCTCTTCGGCCAGTTTTTTCACATCATCCATCTGGTGCTCATTGGGTTTCACGACAAGGAACTGGAATACCACAAAAGGCTTTTTGCTGTTCAGCTTTTTTTTCCATGTCACGATGTTCCGTGCGCCTTCCAGTACTTTATCCAGTTTGCCGCCAACCCGATACTGCTGGTAAACTTCCTGCGTAGTACCATCGATGGAGATGATCAGCCTGTCGAGCCCCGACTCAACCGTCTTTCGGGCATTTGCCTCTGTCAGGTAATGCGCATTGGTAGATGTGGCCGTATATATTTTTTTCCCGGATGCATATTTTACCATATCCAGGAAGGCCGGATTCAGGTAGGGTTCCCCCTGGAAATAAAAGATCAGGTAGAGCAGTTCGCGATGCATCTCATCGATCGTCTTCCGGAAAAAAGAATTTTCCAGCATGCCGGTTGGCCTGGTAAAGGCCCTTAAACCACTCGGACATTCCGGGCACCTCAGGTTACAGGATGTTGTGGGTTCGAAAGATATGGAGACCGGGTAACCCCACTGCACGGGCCTTTTGGCCATCCTGCTGATATAATAACTGCTTAATACCTTTAATGCATTGATACCACGCCTGAGCGTGAGTTTTCGCATTAAATTCACGGTATCATTAATATTAAATCCTGGCATCTGGGGTAAAATTAATCAATCCGTGTTTCGTTATTACCATGAACTTCCTGAATATGCATATGATGCGGTTACTGGTCCTTGTGTGGCTTACCCTTATTGTTAACCGGGATTTATCTGCCCAGGTTAGGAACTATGCTGCTGATCAACTGGTTGAACAGGAGAAGAGCAGGTATATGTCGATGTCCCGCGAAAATTCAACGGGCACTATTGCAATCACTGGCCTCTGACAATTTTAATGTGCAGCATTACCGCTGTGAATGGAAGGTGGATCCCGCCGTCAGGTATATCAATGGTAAGATAACCTGCAACTTCACTGCCATTAGTTCCACCAACAGTATTTCCTTTGATCTGCAGGACAATCTTGTGGTCGACAGCATTCTTTACCATAATTCGATCACTCCATTCACCAGGCCCGGCAGTAACCTGCTGACCATAAACTTTCCTGCCGTCATCAACAGCGGCAGTAAGGATTCTGTAACCATATTTTACCAGGGTACGCCTACCACAACAGGTTTTGGATCTTTTACGGCATCATCCCATGCCGGAACACCGATCATCTGGACCTTGAGCGAGCCTTATGGCGCCAGGGAATGGTGGCCCTGCAAGAATGGCCTGGACGACAAAACGGATTCGCTTGACGTGATCATCACCACTCCTGATGCCTATTTCGCTGCCTCCAATGGTATCCTGGCCAATGAAGTGGTGGCCGGTGGCAGTCGGACTGTATACTGGAAACACCGCTATCCTATTGCTACCTACCTCGTGGCCTTTGCCGCGACCAATTACGTGGTGCAGAATGATACCATTCAACTGAACAATAAAGTGCTGCCGCTTAACCAGTATGTATATCCGGAAAGCAGTACCATCTTTGCCAACAGCATGGTCTTTACGCGCCGGACCATGCGGCTGTTTGAAGATGCTTTCGGACCCTACCCTTTCCGCAATGAACGATATGCCCATACCCAATGCGGGTTTGGCGGAGGAATGGAACACCAGACCAATTCATTTATGGGCAATGCTTCCGAACCACTGATCACCCATGAACTTGGACACCAATGGTTCGGCGACAAGGTCACCTGCGGCAGCTGGCAGGAAATATGGCTGAATGAAGGCTTTGCCACTTTTATGGCCAATTATGCAATGGAAGCATTTTATCCTGCAGCATCGAACCGTCCTACCTTCCAGACACAGCTGAATTCCATTGTTTCCCAGCCCGGAGGATCCGTAAAGGTTGACGATACCACCAATATCGGCAGGATCTTCAGCTACCGGCTCAGTTACGCAAAAGGCGCATGGCTGCTGAGAATGCTGAGATGGCAACTCGGTGACAGTGCTTTTTACAGGGGATTGAGAAATTATCTTGCCGATCCCAAAACATCTTATGGATTTGGACGTACCGATGACCTGAAAAGAAATCTTGAACTTTCCTCCGGAACTGAACTGGATGAATTCTTCCTCGACTGGTATAACGGTGAGGGATACCCGAGTTACCAACTGGATGTCAGTTCCATCGGCGGAACCTATGTGAACCTTACGCTCAGCCAGACGACATCGCATCCTTCAGTGAACTTTTTTGAAATGCCCGTTCCGGTGCTGATCAAAGGTATTGACCGCGACACACTGATTGTCATAGACCATAAAAACAATAACCAGCGGCTCACCGTAAACCTTGGCTTTATTCCGGATACCGCGATCATCGATCCTGATCTGCAATTGATTTCGGCCAATAATAAAGTTTCCGTTTCTACCGACATTTCCAGTCCGCCAAATACCGTGAGGATATTTCCCAACCCGGTGGGTGACCAGTTCACCATGCAGTTGCTGAACTTTAACTCTTCATCGGTGGGCATCACCGTACATAATGCAGCGGGTCAATTGCTTTGGAAACAGGAAAAGAACCTGGTGAACGGCAGTGATTACTTTAGTGTAGACTCGCAAAAGTGGCCAAGGGGAATCTACTGGTTAACCATTCAGTCAAAAGATTTCCGCTATGTTAAAAAGATCATGAAGTAATTTGCGTCTCAATTGTAATTGATTTCATGCCGCCGAGAAAAAAGAAGCCCTTTTATCAGCATAAGATTTTCCTCAGCATCATTTTTATTTCCTTCCTGTCTGTTGGCGGATATTATTTATATATATGGTGGATGGAAAAGCAGGCCGGCTTCGCGCATTATCCTGCATTTGGTATTTCTCTTCCGATAGATTACCAGATCCATGGGATCGATGTATCCACGCACCAGGGCGTGATCAGCTGGGATGATGTTCAGCAGATGAAAGTAAAAGACGTAGATCTGAAATTTGCTTTTATCAAGGCCACGGAAGGATACACAAAGGTGGACTGGCAATTCAGGAGAAACTGGAAGCGGGCAAAGGAAGTAGGCATGGCAAGGGGTGCATACCATTTTTTTATTCCCACCAAAGGAGGAGCGCGACAGGCTGAAAATTTTATTTCTACGGTGAAGATGGAAAACGGTGACCTGCCGCCGGTACTTGACGTGGAGGAAACCTATGGTGCAAAGCCTGCCGATGTCAGGAAGCGCGTAAAGGAATGGCTCAACATAGTGGAAAAACATTACGGCGTAAAACCCATTCTATATACGGGTGCAGATTTTTACAAGCAATACCTGGGCGATGAATTTGATGAATATCCACTATGGGTCGCGCACTATATCCAGAAAAACAGGCCGCGGATCGAAAGGGAATGGGAGTTCTGGCAACATTCCGAAAAAGGCAGGGTCAACGGCGTAGTGTCTGCTGTTGATTTTAATGTGTTTAATGGAGACAGTACACAGTTCAGTCAATTACTATATAAATAAGACGCGGTGAAGTGGAAAGCATAGGAGACGCAGATAGGCAACGACGCATAGACATTTGCCTGCGTCTTCGCCTTCTCCACGTCTCACCTAACGTCTCCCGTCCTCTCGCGTCTTCTTCATTCTACTTCCATTCCGGCAATCGTCCCGGCGTATACGGAGCACCGCTCTTCTCCATCGTATCTTCAATTTTCTTCAGCTCTTCACCGATCGATTTGATTTCTTTATAAATCGGACTGAATTGTTTTTCCGCAATGGAATAGGACGACATATAATCTCCCGGGATGCCCGATGTGGAATTCCAGAGCTGGTACATGATCGTTCCCAACCTTCCGTTCACTGAGGGTTCAGTTTCAAATTCCCTCCGCGCACGGGTAGCATCTCCGTTTAAGGGCACATTAACTGCATTCAGCCTTTTATCCAATGCAGCCAGTTGTGAAGCTACATCCAATGGCGCTCCCGGTGTCTGTAACACCGCCGCTTTCAGGTACCTTATCCGGTTGATAAGTTCCCTCCTGTATTCATTTGTTCCATTTACCACCCTCACAAATCCGGCCAGTTTGGATGTAAATGCCGCCACCGCTTTCTGGTCTTCGGCAGGAAGTGTCGCCGCATTTAATGCAACTGTTTTGAATGCCACCGGCTCGGTCAGGGTACTGTATTTTCCATCTTCAAACTTGCTCAGGCTAACCTTGTAATTTCCGGGCAATGCCATCTGGCCCATAGCCGGACTGCTGAACGCAAAGGACTCGTCAAAAGGCGTAAAGTCAATTGGTGATGTGGGTGAATACCGGAAATCCCATACCATCCGCTGCAATCCCTTTTTTGCGGGAGCCTTCAACCTTCTTACCACATTTCCGCCTTCATCAGTAATGGTAAACAGCAGGTGTGGTTCAGGTTGCTCATCTTCCAACCTTAATGAATCTATAGAGGGATAATAAGGAGGCTGTCCCTTTTTTATCAGTTCCTGCTCTCGTCTCCTTTCTTTTGTCTTTTATCGTCTTGATATCTTCCTTCAGGTAATACGTGAATGTTGCCCCGATTGGCGGATTGGCTGCCGTATACAGGCTTTCCCCGAGAAATCCTTTACCCCTTACGCCCAGGCGCACATCAGGTATAAACATCAGCGCATCTTTTACCGGGTAGATAACGGCTTCCTTGTCGAGGTCCGAGGTTTTCATTTGCCTCAGCGGACTGTAATCGTCCAGTACAAAAAATCCCCTGCCAAATGATGCCAGCACCAGGTCATTCTCCCTCCGCTGAATTTCGAGGTCACGAATGGCAATGGTAGGCATTCCGCCTTTCAACTGCGTCCAATGAGCGCCACCATCGATCGTGACAAAGACACCAAATTCAGTTCCTACAAATAACAAGTCAGGATTCACGTGATCCTCTGCCACGGAATAAACAGTGCCCCTCGCAGGGAGGTTATTTTGCAGTGCCGTCCAGCTTTTCCCTGCATCGCGGCTTCTGAATATATACGGTTTGAAATCACCATACCGATGATGATTGAATACAGCGTACACGGTGTTCTTATCGTGCTGAGATGTCAAAAGCTGGTTTACATAGGTATTTTCGGGTACACCTTGGGGTAAGTTAATTTTGGTCCAGCTGCTTCCACCGTTGGTAGTAACATGAATGGCGCCGTCATCCGTTCCCGCATACAACAGGTTTTCATCTTTTGCTGATTCAGCCAGTGTGGTGATGTTGCCATAGATATCGGTCGACTGGTTCTTTGCCACGGCATCTACGCTCCATACCTTACCCATTACCGTTAGTTTGTTACGGTCGATCTGCCTCGACAGGTCCGGACTGATCACCTTCCAGGTATTTCCCCGGTCATCTGTACGAAACACCCTGTTGGCGGCGAAATACAGCCTTTTATTATCGAATCTTGAGATCATCAGTGGCGCGTCCCAGTTCCACCGATAAGCCGCCTCACCTTCTTTTTCCTGTGGTTGTATATTCAATTTTTCACCGGTCTTGCGGTCGTACCTCACCAGTGAACCATATTGTGCCTGTGCATAGATAATATTGGGGTCAGACTGGTCTACCTGTGATTCAAATCCATCGCCCAGCGATGTGAAATACCAGTCTGAGTTAAAGATCCCATTACTGCTGGTATTGCGCGATGGGCCGCCAAGGCTGAAATTATCCTGTGTTCCGCCATGAATATGATAAAACGGAAAAGCATTATCTGTCGCCACCTTATAAAACTGTGTTACCGGCAGGTTAGGTTTGTATTCCCAGTTTTCGGCGCCATCATAACTTTCATATAAACCTCCATCACAGCCTACCAGCAGGTGAGCAGTATTGGCTGGATCGATCCATATCACGTGATTATCGATATGCTTGTTCTTTTCACCAAGAATAGAAAATGTTTTGCCACCGTCCCTGCTCACGCCCATATAAGTGTCGATGGCGTAGAGTTTATCAACATCCTTCGGATCGCAGAAAAGCCGCTGGTAGTAATTTCCCGAAGTGGAATAGGATCCCCTCTTCTGCCAGCTCTGTCCGCGGTCCCTGCTGACAAAGGTTCCGCCGCCTTCGCGTGCTTCCACCATGGCATACAATACATCAGGGTTTACCGGCGAAACCGCAAGCGCTATCCGCCCAACATCTCCGGAAGGCAGTCCGCTCATGATCTTATTCCAGGTATGCCCGCTGTCTGTGCTTTTATATACGGCAGTTTCGGGACCACCACCAATGTAAGTAAACACTGTCCGCTGGCGCTGATGGGCCGATGCATATAATATTTTGGTATTCCGTGGATCCATATGGAGTTCAGAAAATCCCGTGTGGGCACTAACCTCGAGGATCTTTCTCCAGGTCTTGCCACCGTCCATAGTTTTATAAATTCCACGATCGCCCCCCGAACTCCAAAGCGGGCCATAAGCCGCAACATAAACGATGTTGGGATCTGCGGGGTCAACGATGATCTTGCCGATATGTTCTGATTGGGCAAGGCCCATATTCTTCCAGCTTTTGCCTCCATCATCCGACTTATAAATGCCATCTCCATAGGCAACACTCCGCTGGTTATTGTTTTCACCGGTTCCCACCCAAACCGTATTGGGATTGGACGGATCAATCGTAACACAGCCGATGGAATAAGATCCCTGGCCATCAAAAACCGGGGTATAGGTGATTCCGGCATTATTGGTTTTCCAGACACCTCCTGAGGCTACCGCAACATAATATTCCGCTGTATTGGCGGGGTTTACGGCAATATCGGAAACCCTTCCGGAGGTGAGGGCCGGTCCTATGTTCCGGAAACGGAAAGCATTTAATATCCCGCTATTTAAAGGATAGGTATCCTTTGCCGGCTCCGGAGTTTTCTTTTGTGCAATGGCGGGGACAACATTTAATAATGACATTAAGACAATGCCACATCGTACATATAATTTCATAAGCAGTAGTGTTAAAAAAGAATGGGATTCAAAGTATTAATTTTTTGAATCCCATGTGATAATCATTTAGAATAATCTCTCCGGCGGAGGTTTCAGACCGGCTGACCTGATGTATATCGTGGCCTGACCGCGGTGATGCGTCTGGTGTTCGAATGTCTTGTTGTACCAGACAAGCCGGGTGAAACCATTATTACCCATTTTGGTGACTTCCGTAAGATTTTTGGGATCTGTTTTCTGCAAAGCATCGATAATATAATCGTAACTGGCATTAACAGCCGCAACCACTGAATCCTTTACAGGGTTGGGCATTTTTTCATACCCCCTGCGAGGTACGGGAACGCCGGATGCCTGTCCGCCTAAAAAGAAATTACCATCTGCCAGGTGAAGCATCTGCTGGGCAAAGCTTCTGACGCTATCCTGGGGTTTAAAGCCGTATTTATCAGCCGGCATAGCGTTCAAATATTCCTGGGTAAACGATTTTGCCCGTTGAAAATCACGAATGAGGTAGACTTTCATGGAATCTGCGAGTTGCGCGTGTCCTGATATGGCATAGCCACATACAGCTAACAGGACTAATATTGACTTTTTCATTGCTTAAAAATTGTGTTAGAGGGAACTATTAAGGTAGGATAAAATAAGGAATTGGATGAATTCAGGGGCCGGACTTCCATTTTAATAAATGGGTTATCTTGCACCCTTCAACATTTAACGTCAACTATGGAATATCGCAAGATTGTATCAGTGACCGGATTGCCGGGATTATTTGAAATCATCAGCAGCAAGACAGACGGAGCCATTGTTCGCTCGCTGGATGATAAGTCGACCAGGTTCGTATCGTCGAGGACGCATAACCTTTCCCACCTGGAAAGTATCGAAGTATATACCGTAAATGATAACGTCAATCTTTCCGAGATTTTCTTTGCCATGGACAAAGCCGGGGCAAAACTTCCGGAAGAAAAAGACGCCAAAGCCATAAAGCAATTTTTCGAAAAGGTATTCCCTGACCTGGATTTTGAAAGGGTGTACAACAGCGACATGAAAAAAATGGTACGCTGGTACAGTATTCTCAAAACGCACGGCATTGAAGTGAAGGTCATGGAAGAACAGCCTGAAGAAGAAGAAGCCGAAGTTGTTGCGGAACCCGAGGTTGCCGAAGAAAAGCCGGCCAAAAAACCAAAGGCAAAGAAAGAGGAACCTGCGGCAGAAGAAAAGAAATCCGCTAAACCCGCATCAGAAAAACCTGTAGCGGAAAAGGCTGTTGCTGAAAAAGCGGCTGCTGAAAAACCCAAAAAAGCTGCAGAGAAACCAAAGGCAAAGGCAGCAGATAAAACAGCTGCAAAACCTGCTGCAGAAAAAGAGCCCGCCAAAAAAGCTGCAAAGAAAAAATAACCCGGATCTGTTTCAACAACTGTTTTCCAGTGAACCATCACAGGACAGGATTTATTATCAAGGAATAAGCGATTTATCATGAATTATTCGGCAGACATCAGCAAGATCAAGAGATCCTTTCTTCCTGATGATTTTGTAATTACTGATTGGGAACACCTCGAGCCATATTTTAAGAACCTTGCAGAACGCCAGGTGTCTTCAACACGCGAATTTGAGCAATGGCTGAAAGACATCAATGAACTGGAAGCCGTTGTCAGTGAAGATGCCTGCTGGCGACAGATCAGGATGACCTGTGATACTACGGATAAATCGCTGGAAGAAGCCTTCAATTATTTTTACATGGAGATCCAGCCAAAGATCCAGCCTTATGCTGATCTGTTAAATAAGAAGCTGGTCGATTCTCCTTTTACGAAAGAACTTGACCAGCAAAAATATTTTACCTATCTGCGGAATGTAAGGAAGAATATCGAGTTGTTCCGGGAAGCCAATATTCCTATCCAGGCAGAGATCAATGTTCTGCAACAGCAATACGGGCAGATCGCCGGCGCAATGACCGTTGAGGTTGACGGACAGGAATACACCCTTCAACAGGCGGCAAAATTCCTGGAAGATTCCGACAGGGAAAAAAGGGAAGAAGTCTACCGCAAAATCAATGAAAGAAGACTACAAGATAAGGACAGCCTCAATGCGCTGTTTACAAAACTGGTTGAAAAACGTAATCAGCTGGCAATCAATGCGGGGTTTGCAAATTACCGCGATTATAAATTTGCCGAGATGGGACGGTTTGATTATAAGCCCCAGCGATTGTTACCAGTTTCATGAAGCCGTGAGCGGTGCACGTGCTTCCGTTGGTAGATGAAATTTTTGAACTGACACAGGAAAAAACTTGGTCGTTGATGTACTCAGACCCTGGGATACAGAAGCTGAGCCGACGGGTATAGAACCACTAAGGCCTTTTAAAGAAGGTAAGGAACTGCTGCATAAAACCATTCACTGTTTCAATGAGCTGGATCCTTTTTTTGCTGATTGCCTGCACAAAATGGAAGAGATGAATCACCTTGATCTTGACAGCGTAAAGGAAAAGCTCCGGGAGGATATAATATGCCACTGGCAGAAAGCGGTGCTCCTTTTATTTTCATGAATGCTGCCGGTCAGATGAGTGATGTGACCACAATGGTACATGAAGGTGGACATGCGGTGCATTCTTTCCTCGCCCATCCCCTTGAATTGAACGCATTTTAAAGAATATCCCACCGAAATGGCCGAAGTTGCCAGTATGGCCATGGAACTTTTCACCATGGATCACTGGCATGTGTTTTTTGATAATGAAGAAGATCTTAAAAGGGCAAAACGACACCAGCTTGAAAGAGTGATCACCATTTTCCCCTGGATCGCAACAATTGATAAGTTCCAGCATTGGGTGTATGAAAATCCTGAATCATACGGAGAACGAAAGAACAGAAGCATGGATGAACATCCTGAATTAATTCAGTTCCCGAGTGATTGATTATAGCGGACTGATGCCTTACCGGAATATCAGCTGGCAAAGGCAATTACACCTGTTTGAAGTGCCCTTTTATTATATCGAATACGGAATTGCACAACTTGGGCGCATTGGGCATGTGGAAACAATACAAGGAAAACAAGCAAAAAGCCATTGATAATTATACAAAGGCCTTAGCCTGGGGGGAACAAAAACACTTCCCGAACTTATACCAAGCAGCCGGACTAACCTTCGATTTTACACCGGAAACGAATTCAGTGAACTGATGGAAATGGTGAGCACTGGAATTCAAAATCACTATCTTAAAATACCACTAAAAGGGTATATGCTATTGATTGGGAGTGGGATTATATTTGTACCACTCGTATTACTAATATTATCACTATTATATAAACTAGCTACTAATCAGAGCCTTAACCAAGAAGTCCCGATGTCTCTACATTGGGGCTTTTTTTTCTCCGTTTTCAACGGAGAAAAAAAATGTGGTAATTGATTAGTGCGATAATGTAGTTCTAGCTTACCCCGCATTCCGCACAAATACCATTCACTACAACATTCACATCGCTTACTTTATATCCCCTGGGTAATGGAATGGAAGGAATATGTGTTTCGTCGAGACAGGTTGTTTTACCGCAGCGTTCACAAATGAAATGTATGTGGTTGTCGTGATGATGACCTTCGGAACAATGCTCCCTGCAGAGTGCATATTTTACTGCATTATCAGGGGTGGGAATGGTATGTACGATGCCTTTGTCAATAAAAGTCTGAAGGGTTCGGTATATAGTTACCCGGTCAAATTTTTCACCCGTTTTTTCTTCCATGTCATGATGGGCGAGGGCATTTTTTGATTGCAGGAAAACTTCAAGAATTGCACGCCGGCAATCAGTGTTACTGAGATTGTGCTTTTCGCAAAATGTCCGGTGCTATTTCCACGGATGTTTTCATACGCAAGGCGATTATTTAGACAATAGCATTTTAGTATCGGTGACCAGTTGATCCACTTCATCCTTTTTCAGGCCGTCATATATTCCCCTTACCTGTCCGCCTTCGTCTACCAAGGGCAAAAAACTGTGTATGGATAAATTGCTCGCTGATATTTTTACTGCTGTTCTGCGGATCGTCCAGCAGGTAACTTTCCCGGGCTGTCTTATACAGGTTTTCCTTTGTCCCGGTTAAAAACCACCAGTTGTTGATCGAAGCACCAATGGAATCAGCGTATCTTTTTAAAGTGGGAACAGAATCCGTTTCAGGATCAACAGTATGGGAAAGGATCATAAAATCCTTTTCATTTTTCAGTTGCTCATATACCTTCTGCATATTCTTGTTCATCTTCGGGCAGATCCCCTTACAGGTCGTAAAAAAGTATTCAGCGATATAAGTCTTCCCGATGACATCTTTTTCTGTAATCGCTTTGCCGTCCTGCCGGACAAAACTAAAAGGCCTTACCGTATTTAATGGCGGAAGTTTTTCTTCTGCTATACTGGTCATGTTGACCATCACAACATAAAAGATGATCACCAGGGCGGAAAAAAACACCAGGTAAAAGATCGTTTTCTTACTCATAATGAAATACAAAACTACTGATTAATTGCAACTTTGTTGCATTTTTTGTATATTTGCCGGATATACAGGAGTGATGACAAAGATAAATTACGATGCTTTAGGAATTGCGACTTCAGTGGCCTGTGCCATCCACTGTGCCATTCTTCCATTGATTCTTTCGAGTCTTCCTTTGTTCGGTATTAATATCATCAATAATACCGGCTTTGAGTATATGATGATTTTTATTGCCTTATGTGTTGGTCTGTATTCCCTCTGGCATGGATATAAAAAACACCATCACAGTACCTGGCCCATTGTACTTTTTAGTGCGGGTATTGCCCTTCTCTTCCTGAAACAGGTGTATCATGAATATCTGCTGCTGCTGCTTTTCCCTGCCGTTATCCTGATCATTTCCGCCCACTGGCTCAACTATCAATCCTGCAAAAAAGCGGATCATTGCCATGCTGATGATTGCCAGCACTGATATAAAAAAGACGCGGAGAAGCGTCACATGGCTTTCCTTGTTTTCCAGTGTATTTTATCACAGATATAACCACCAAGGTTTCTGCCCTGGGTTCGGCCATTTTCGATTGCAGAGCGGAAATGTATGCCTCCATATAAACGGCTCATACAGGCTTCTTCAGAGGCCTTAATGAATGAAGGAAAACTTCTCTGTATACCGATATAAGGCATCTCATAATCATCAGTGAAAGCAAAATTATCCCCGAAGGTTTTTGTCAGCACCGTGGAAATTGTGGCGGAAGCAACACTATGTCCGCTGGTATATTCGGGAAATGGAGGTGTCTGTAAAAATGGCTGCCAGTTCTTGTCGAAACTCTCATTGATGGCCGTTACCGGGCGTATATATTCACTCCGGAACTTCTCATCCCAACAGGATAGGAAAGCTTCATACATGGCTACTGCCGTCACTGCATAGGTTTCGGCACTTTGCATCCAGTCGAACCCCACCTTCTTGCAGGCAATCGACGTAATGTTCATCCAGTGACCGCCCGGACTGGGCTTTTTGTTGGCGAACATCATATGACCTTTGTACGTAATGGCTGCGGCATTATCGTCCCAGAATCTCGCTATATTTTTCTGTTCCTCTGTCAGTGATTTACTGACCGTATACACTTCCATCATTTCCTTATAAAAACCCGAACTGGTATCCATTCCAAACGGCGGCGGTGGAACAGGCTTGAACTGTGAGCAACTGTCCATCACCAGCGGCTTCATTTTGGCCCAGAAAGGCTGCACCGCATCAAGATAATCCGGTGGTGTATTTTTCCAGTGACCCGGCAAATCCTGGGGTGAATACCTTGCCATTCCCTGTATCTCCTTATACTGATCCTGGGCGGCTCGTTTCCAAATCGCCTCAGCGACCGAATCACCAAAGGCTATGGAAGATGCATATACATCTTCATCCACGCCTTCCTTCATCTCTTTAAGAATCTTTTGCTGGGTAACCTTTGAAGAATCTTTAGTGAAAGTGAGCTTGAGCGAAATATTATAAAAGGCTTCAATACCCGCAATCCTGAAATCATAACGCTGGCCCTGCTGCGGCTGTGGCATTTTAGGAAACCCCAGGAGCTGGTCAGTAAGCGATGAATAACTGGTATCCATCCATCGACTGGCTTCAAAAGCAGCGAGGGTGGAATAGGCATATATCCTGCTTGCGACTGGCGGAGAAAAAATTTCATAGATCACTACATCATTTAACCTGTTAACCGCTGTATGCAGTTGTGAAGCATCAGCAGATGGCTGTATGGATGAAGAGATCTCTTTTTGATTACAGGAAAAAAGGAACAGCAGGATAAATACTCCAGCGATTTTACTGATCATGTTCTATGTATTTAAGGTAGCAGTATTCGTTTTTGTTTTTTACGATCCGTCACTTCAATGCCGGTGATGGATGGATTAATGCTGATAAACCGGGTGGATTGTGAAAGGAAGCTTTCTCCAAAATATAATTCCTGCCGCCGTTGCTTCCCATTTTTCAATTTGAGCGTTACAATATCGTCGCCTGGTTCAAGCGCAGATATTGGAACTATCATGGCGCGACTGCCAGACTTTTAACGGCCCCCGATTTTGCGATGCAATTACGTAAGTTCTTCCATTAATTCCCCTGATCTTAATCATGGCCTTTCCATCCCCGGGAAGGTAAATGCCGCTTTCCAAAATGGACATCGGCGTAAAATTGCCCTTACCATCGCCCTTCAGCAGGATTCCGTTCAATGCATCATATCGGCCTACGGTTACTTCGGTTCCAAAATCATTTGAACTCGCCAGTATATCGAGGTTGCCGTCTCCGTCAACATCTTCTGTGATCATTCCATTCAACGTCGACATCTGTGCCTGCTGTGGCAAAGGCAGGATGGTGAATTTTCCATTGCCATCATTTCTGACCAACGCAGACCTGAAATAATTTCCTTTCACCACCAGCACATCCTTCATTTCTTCAGGGGTGAAAAGTTCTTTCATTGTCGCCATGGCAAAGGGTTTATAGGCAGGATATTTTTGCCTGAAGCCGATGATCTGCTTGATCATATCGTCCCTGGTCTGCGCCGGAAATTCTTTCTTTTGCCCATTAGCCACGTCAGGAATATAAACTGATGGGACTGCATCGTAACTGCCGTTCTTATCAAAGTCTTTTGCATAAACAGATACTGGCAGTTCATCAGAACCCTTGTAAAAACTGTTAATGCCCATATTGCCCGCGACATAATCTATATCACCGTCGTTATCAAAATCACCGGCACCCAGGGAATTCCACCAGCCATGCTGTTTTTCCAGCCCGGACCCTTCAGTGATATTGACAAATTTTCCCTGCTTATTTTCCAGGATGGTGAGCGGCATCCATTCACCGGCAAGCATAAGATCCTTCCACCCGTCATTATTTACATCGGTCCAGATGGCATCACATACCAGACCAATATTGATCAGTCCGCCTGCAATATCCCTGGTGACATCAGTAAACTTCACCTTACCATCCCTGCTGTCGTTACGATAAATGAAACTACTTACGGGCTTTGGATATGAGCCTGGAAGAACCCTTCCTCCGAGGAACAGATCAAGGTCTCCATCATTATCATAATCTGCGGCTTTAATACAACTTTTGCTCGCATAATTTAATGGAAAGACTGTGGTATCTTTTACGAAATTTCCTTTACCGTCATTGAGAAAAAATCCGTCGCGGTGATCCGGAGTATATGGAAGGTTCTCATATGTTCCCGAAGCGCAATACAGGTCGAGGTCCTTGTCGCCATCAGCATCAAAAAGCAGCAGGCCCATGTCTTCGGTCGACTTGATAAATCTCCTCTTTAGGTGAGAGGATGGATTTCTCCAGGAACTTTCCGTTCGACTGCTGGAATAAAATGACCGGGCTATGCGATTTTGCTCCCCCGATCACAATATCATCAAGCCCATCCCCATTTACATCTCCTCCGGCCAGTGCAGGTCCGTATTGCGACATCTTATGAGGCAGTAACTTCTGGATATTAAAATCCACAAAGTCTTTTTCTACGTGTTTGTAGGTTATGCCTAACCGGGCAGTAATATCCGTAAACAATGAGACAGTATCCTTTATACCACTATCCCAGGAATAATCCTTCGATGCATCTGACTGTGAAAAACTGATTACACTATTGATGGCAGGATTCAACTTTACTTCCTTTTTGCCATTGGGCCATTTCACCACTAATGAATCAACAGATGTTGTTTTGCCTAAGCCAAAATGCACCACGGGATCCACGGAAGATAAATACCCGCGATAAGGAGAATACTCATAAGACTGGATGGTACTTCCTGCATAGAGTTCTACCCAGGCACCGATACCATTTTTATTTTTATCTCCACCCTTCAACTTTACTTTAATATATCCGTATGCAGAATCCTTTTTATCATTCAGACTGTTCCTGTATAAGAAAGCCTTGTCATTTATATTATTCGCCACGTAATCCAGGTCACCGTCATTGTCAAGGTCAACATAAATGGCACCGTTGGTAAATGATGGCGTAGTGAAACCCCAGTTTGCAGAGACATTCTCAAACTGTTCATTACCCTTATTCCGGTAAGCATAATTGGTGATCTTCACTTCGGGTATCTGGTCCAGCAGCTGCTGCCTGCTGGCAACCATAAAAGCCTCATCCCTGTAAGCCACAAAATCATGATCGGTAATGTCTTTTGGAAAACCGTTTGAAATGATAATGTCGCGCTGGCCGTCATTATCAAAGTCTGCAACGGATGGCGTCCAGCTCCAGTCGGTTTCAGAAATGCCACTGAAAAAAGCCGTTTCGGAAAATACCGGTTCGCCAATGCTGTCATTTGCTTTCACTGTATTGCCCTGGTTAATCTGCAGGGTATTTCTTACATACTGATACGGGTAACCGAACTGGTCAATGTTCTGGTAAGTCTGGTAGCTGTTGGCATTCATCATCATCTTCTTCCGGAAATTGTCTTCCGGGTTCATGTCCAGTTCCACGAGATCCGATAAACCATCGTTATTAATATCGATGATATCATTGCCCATGGCATTGGCCGATGAGTGTTTGAAGTATTCGAGCATCTTGTTGGTGAATGTTCCGTTCCGGTTATTGATATACAGAATATTGCCAGAGAGGTAATCATTGCTCACATAGATATCCTTCCAGCCATCCTTATTTATATCACAGATACTCAGGCCGTGTGCATACCCTTCCCACAAAATACCGGCCTCTTTGGAAACATTGGTAAAAACACCATGTTTTAAGGACTCATTCCAGTCGTTCCGGTATAAGCGATCTGTATTTGGATGTGATCCATCATTGAGAATGGGTCGAAAGCGGTTTGGAAAATCGCCTGCTACAATTTCATTGACGGCGATATAGCAATCAAGGTCCCCATCATTGTCATAATCGAAGAATGCCGCCATGGTAGACTGGCTGGAATCGGCCAGGCCGTATTCAGCAGCCATATCTTTGAATACCGGGATGCCTTCTTTATTGAGGCCCTGGTTAACGTAAAGAATGTTGACGCGATCAGCGGGTGTTTTTTTTAAAGTGGCACATACATATATGTCCTGCAACCCGTCATTATTAATATCCACGGTGGCTACACCCCGCGCCCATCTGCCTTTTCCTTCCACTCCTGCAGTTTCCGTGACGTCTTTAAATTTCATTTCCCCGTTATTCAGGTAAAGCTTGCATGGTACGAGGTTCCCGGTAAAATACAGGTCCTGCAACCCGTCGTTATTGAAATCACCGGCGGCCACGCCACCGCCATTGTAGACATTTTCCTGTTCTATAATATTGATGGAGTCCGTCTGGAGGATGGTGTTTTCAAAATCAATTCCGGATTTGCCTGACGGCACCGGCTCGAATAAAGTATTTCCGGAATTACAGGAAAAAAGAATGGGAATAGCGAACAGGATGGAAATATATTTCAGGTTCATTTTCAGTCAGAATCAGGTGTACAATTTACGGCAAAAAAAAAAGAGGCAGCATGTGATGCTGCCTCAATTTCTCACAAGACAATATGCGATTAGTAGCCAGGATTTTGTTTCAATCTAACTACACCACCGGTAGTTGAAAGATCAATCTGGCCTTGAGGAATCGGGAAGTATTCATTTTTTCCTGCAACGAAATCAGCAGTTGCAGAGGAAGTTCCTTTTGTTATTTGGAACAGGCCATCCATTAACAGAGCGACCGCTAACATATTTCAGGTAGGTATCAAGCGTTGTTTCAGCAATGCCCCAGCGTACGAGGTCAAAGAAACGATGACCTTCCATACCCAGTTCAACCCTTCTTTCCATAACGAACAGCTTTGGTAGCAACAGCTTTGTCAACCCATGGAGTGGTATACAAACCTACTTTATAAGTAGCAGCACTGCCCTGAACAAAACCTGCAGGATTTGCAGCACTGTGCACGAACCAGGTTAACCAGTTCACGGGCTTTCTCCAGTGATCCTACTTCAACTTCAGCTTCAGCAAGCATCAGCATTACATCAGCAAAACGGATCAGTGTATAGTTGTTGGCAGTTACACCGGAAGTCCAGAAAGATTTATCTGTCAATATACCCTTGCTGGCTTTGTAGTATGTATTCTTTATTGGAGCATAAGGACCGGCATAAGCCTGGTCACGAATCCAGTCATAACCTGGGTGAAGACCCCAGTCGAGGTAAGGAATACCACGGCGACCAATTGTCCAGTCAACCCGTGCATCCATAACTTCTGAACCAAGGGTAAATGGATCAGCGGAGCGAAGTCCCTGGTCATTCTTTACTTCACTGTTTGTTATAGTTATCAGGGTCAGGCAAACCAGAAGCGCCATCAACCTGGAAAGCATTCACCAGATCCTGTGAAGGCTGGAAGAATCCGCAGCATGTACCGGGACCGCCAGTGTAAGGGAAGTTCAATACTTCACCCCATCCTCCATTGTCTCCACCAGAGATACCGTCATTCACTGAATACTGAACCGCAAACACAGATTCTGTAGAGTTCTTTGTTTCAGCGTTGAAGTTATCAGAGTACCTGGTAAGCAGTGCATATTTAGCACCGGTAGCTGTTGTTCCATTGGTATAAACATCTGTCAGGATAGTTTTTGCTTCCGCAAATTTCTTCTGGAACAGGTATGCCTTACCAAGCAAAGCACCGGCTGCATATTTGTTAACACGGCCTTTGTTAGGCATTGTGCCTGGAAGATTATCGTAAGCAAATTTCAGGTCCCTGTTGATAGAATCCCAGATATCGATATCATTGGGTACATTGAAATCCGTTACGTCTTCATTGATATAAGGAACCTTATTCCACATTTTAACCGCTTCGAAGTGGTAATGGCCACGTAAGAACAGTGCTTCAGCCCTGATCCTGGTTTGGTCAGCGGCTGAAATGTCAGTGGCATTCTTCATTACCTTCAGTGCAGAGTTTGCACGTGTAACACCCTCATAGCATATTCTCCATTTCTGATCGTAATAGCCATTGGTAGATGAGGAAGTGAACGACTCAATAGGGATGATATCCGGCTGGTCACCAGCATCAGAACCTTTGTGTGCGTCACCGCCCACAACGGATCCGTATACCCAGTTGGTACCGGAACTTTGCCAGCCACCAAGGAATATACCTCCACCATTGATAAATCCGTCGAGTACAGAGTAGGCGCCGATAAGAAGGGCTTCGACACCTTTTTTATTCGCCAGGGTATTGGCATCCAAGAACCCACCGGCTTCTTATCAAGGAAGCTCTTACTACAAGACCAGGCAATGATGCCCACTGTAGCGAGGCAGATGATGGAATAGGCTAATCTTTTCATATGATCAATTATTATTCGTTTTTAAAACTAACACTGATTAGAAGTTAAGGTTTACGCCAAACAGGAATTGTTTAACCGTTGGGAAAATACCTTCATCAACACCGAAACTGTCATCACCACCAATGATCTCAGGATCAAGACCAGAGTATTTGGTTAAAGTGAAAAGGTTGGTAGCCTGGAAGTAGAACCTCAGGCGATCAATCCTGTATTTGTTCGTGAGTGAAGATGGTAAAGTATAACCAATGGTCAGGTTTTTCATCCTCAGGTAAGAAGCATCCTCGAGGTAATAACTGTTAACCTGTGCATTAGTTGAAAAATTAGATACGTTTTCAGCAATAGGTGTTTTTGCACCAGTGTTTGTTGGAGTCCATGAATTGTACAGTGCATCCGGGCTCTTGTTACCCTGGAATGAAGGGAAGAAGTCAACCCACCATTTAACATAATTCATGGCGTCGCGACCCTGTACTCCGTAGAAGAATACACCCAGGTCAAATCCTTTGTACGCTGCACTCAGCTGAAGGCCATAAGTGAAGTCAGGATTTGGGTTACCAAGGAAGGTACGGTCAGCATTATTAATGGTATCGTTACCATCAAGGTCGGCAAATTTGAAACGACCGGCGCCTGCGCCATCCTGGACAGCTGAATTCGTTAACATCTGTATCGCTTTGGAACAGACCAGCTACCTGGTATCCAAAGAAGGAAGATACCGGGTGTCCGGCAGCGTTCCTTACCCAGTTACCGATACGTGATCCACGGGTATCATAAAAATCGATACCGGGAGCAAGTGACTGTATTTCGTTACTGTAGGTAGTGAAAGTTAATGTACCATCCAGTTTAACACCATTCTTGCCACCTAACATACCACGCTGAGTGATCATCAGGTCAAGACCTGAGTTCTTGATAGAAGAAACGTTGGAAAAGGCAGGGTTGGTTGCTGCACCGGCACCGGCAGTAGCTACTGCAGGCAGACGATACAGGAGGTCTTTTGATTTCCTGGTGTACCAGTCGATGATAACTTCAGTGTGTCCGTTGAACAACGTTGCGTCAACACCTATGTTTGAAGTTTCGATGGTTTCCCATTTACCGTCAGGGTTACCTACGAATGACTGTTGGAAACCGGCGACATTACTGTTGCTGGTACCATTGATGTCATAGTTGGAAGAACCGGGATTACCAACGAATGCATTATAAGAGTTTGCAGCGAATACACCTTTCTGGTTACCCATCTGTCCCCATCCACCGCGGATCTTCATGTCAGTGATCCATTTGATATCCCTCATGAATGATTCCCTTGAAATCCTCCATCCTAAAGAGAAGGCGGGGAAGGTACCATAACGGAAGTTCGGACCGAACCTTGAAGAACCATCACGGCGAACAGTAGCCGAAGCCAGTATCCTGTCGTCCCATGCATAACTTACCTGTCCGAAGATGGAGAACAGTGAAGCCGGGGTAAAAGGAGCACCGTTTGCTTTGTCCTGCGCACCACCATTATTCAGTGAACGGAAATTCACATCCTGTAAGAAATAAGAAGACCTGATTCCTTCAATACTGCGTCCGCCAGTCTTCGATGGCCTCAGTTCCTGCCAGTGCAGAAACATCATGCTTGCCGAAGTTTCCTTTGTACGCCAGTGTATTGGTCCAGATCCAGCTGGTATTCTTACCGGAACCTTCTGTATAACTGTTACCAGTATTGTTTTCAGAGTTCTCGTAAGTGATAAAGTTGAAGCTGTAATAATCATAAGTTCCGTAAGTACCTCCAATGCTGGTCCGTGCGGTAAAATGTTTCAGGAAGTCAACTTCGAGGTAAGCATTTCCAAAAAGGGAGGAGTTGTTTCCCCTGTTGTCTTTAGCCCTGTCCCTTGTTGCATATGGGTTGGCAGCGTTACCCAGGTTTGGTGCCCTTGAACCGGCATAATTACCCGCGATATCAAATACCGGGATGATTGGCTGGTTACGATAGGCCATACCCAATTCTGTTCCTTCACCGTTGTTACCGGCATCATTACGCTCACTGATCAGGAACTGGATATTTTCACCAATCCTGATATTCTTTTTAATGTTGAACTCGGTATTTACACGGAAAGTATAACGCTTGAAATAGCTGAACAGCATCACACTCTTCTGATCGAAGTAGTCAAGGCTCATCATATAACGGCTGCGGTCAGCACCACCGGAAACAGCAAGGTTGTAGTTCTGGATGGGAGCAGATTCAGTGATCACATCATACCAGTCCGTACCTGCCTTGTTGGCTTTGGCGATCAGTGTTGATCCGTTTACGTCGTCAAGATTAAGGTTGTAAGTTGATTCATCCACCTCACCGATCTTTTTACCGGCAGGAAGGATATAATCAGGAAGTACAGGTGTTGCACCGCCACCATACTGAGTAGCCGGAGGTGTCTGACCTGCATTCTTATAGGCATTCCAGGTAAGGTTGGCCATCTCCTGTGAATTCAGAAGGTTGAAACCATCACCGGGATTCTGAGTACCATAATAAGAGTTGAAGCTCACTTTGGCTCCACCCTGGCGACCCTTCCTGGTAGTGATCACCAATACACCTGCAGAAGCACGTGCACCATAAATAGAAGCAGCAGAGGCATCTTTCAGCACCTGCATACTTTCAATGTCGTTAGGGTTAATGCCGCCAAGACCATCAGCAGGCACACCATCAATTACATACAGCGGGTTATTCGCATCACCGGTGAAAGAACCGATACCCCTGATCCTTACAGAGGCTCCAAAACCCGGACGGTTATCCGTAATAACGGTAACACCTGAAGCGCGACCCTGTAATTGTGATTCAGCATTGGCTGCCGGAATTGATTTAAGATCTGCCGTATTTACTACAGCAACAGAACCAGTGATGTCTTTCTTGGCCTGGGATGTATACCCCGTAACCACAACTTCACTAAGGCTGCTTGATCTTTCTTTTAAAGCAATGTTCCAATCTGTTCTCCCGGAAACTGGAATCTCGCGTACGTCATAACCAATAAAGGAAATGACGAGCGTTCCTTCGTTTGGAGCAGTCAGAACAAATGTACCATCAGCACCGGTAGAGGTAGCAACATTGCTTCCTTTCACCGCTACTGTAGCACCTGATACCGGCTGGCCATCAGGACCGGTCACCTTACCGGTAATTGATTTTTGGGCAAATGCTACTGTGCAAAGCAGCATCGAAAGAATAAGCATCGGTATAGCCTTACCCATGCATTTCAGGAGTTTTTGTTTCATAAGACAACACAGTTAGAGTTGGTTAAAGTTTAATCCTTTGCTAAATCGTTTTTGGAACAAGTTTTTAAAAATAGAGAAATAGTTCGTAAAAGTTAAAATTTTTTTAATTGTTTTAATGAAAAAATTTATTTGTGTTAATGGTACACATTATCAGTGTTTGCGTTTTGTAGCCCGTAAGAATTTGGAGGATTGTTCTTCTATGGGGCAGAAGCCCATTCACGTAATGCGTTAATGACAGGAATAAATTTGGTAATGCTGCATTGTGCTAAAAATTTTATCAAAGTCTTAACTTCATTAAATGAAGCTGCTCAATATCATACTAACCATTGTCTTTTTCATTTTTGCCATTCTTCAATATAATGACGCTGATCCGTTTATATGGATTCCCATTTACCTGGTAGCTGCATTTATCTGCTGGCAGGCTTTAAAGAAAAAGTATCGCTCGTTGTACCTATATGTTATAGGTATGATGATCTGCGTAGTATATGGCGCCTACCTGTTTTTTGATAAGAATGGCGTGCTCTCCTGGGCAAATGAACATGCAGCGGAAAGCCTGGTCACTACCATGAAAGCCGAAAAGCCATGGATCGAAGAATCCAGGGAATTCGGCGGACTCATTATCGTATTTGCGAGCCCTGCTGCTTAATTACATTCATATACCAAAAAAATAAGGCCGGCAATAATTTGCCGGCCTCAGATTAACGTTTTTCTATATTAGTACAGCCTGATACGGCCTCAGACTAAGGTCGTTCCTTATCAGTACAGCCTGATACCGATAATGGCTATCCTCGCCGTTTCTGTTGCATCCGCTTTGTGTATCCTGAAAGCGAGTCCCTTCGATGTAAGTGGCGCTGCGGATGTAATGACCACCTTGCCGCCATTCAGCCTTGCTGGCCATCTTTGCTTCTCCTATCTTTCTGCCACCGTACATTTCCTTCAAAGGCTTCCACGATAAATCCTTTGGGAATCGGTGTCTGTGATCCAAACGTGATCTCCAGGGATTTGACACCGGCAACATTGGCATTTGCATATTCTATAACGGCAGTATCTGCAGTCTACCAGCGCATAGCTCATACCGCCGAAATTTCCAATCTCCATCCCTGCAATCCTCGTATTGCCCTGCGGTGTTAAGACCGGGCTATTGACAATAGCGATATTTCCACCCGTAAGTGATTTAATACCCGGACCGCCTTTGTCGGTATACGTAGCCGTTATCTGCATCACTTTTCCACCTTCTACATTATTTGCAGACGGCGTGATCACTCCTTCCGGAGGCAGTGACTTTGCCATGGCAGATGCATGGAGCGACAGGATCCAGGAAACTATCTTTTGTGCGTCTGCCGGTTTCAGATCAGGATGCGCAGCCATTGCCGTTTCACCCCAAACGCCGCCGCCACCTTGAATGATCTTGCTCACCAGGTACTCGCCTGCTCTTTTATCTTTTGCATATTTTCCCGCAACCGCTGTGAGTGCAGGACCGATGGATTTTTCATCGGCCTTATGACAGGTTTTGCAATCGCCATTTTCAAACAATGCCTTTCCTTCCATTAAACTGTTGACAACCTGGTGGCCCACCACCTGTGCTTTATCCTCTCCGCTGATATAGTCCACCTTCACATAAATATTCGCCGGGTCAACATTGGATCCATCTTCCTTATCCTTCACCGTTACCTTATACTTTATCGCTTTGCCCGGGAAGAAGTATTCCGGGTGTTCGGGTAGTTCTATCGTTACCTCGGGCGTTTCATTGCCCGCATAAACAGGCTTGGTCGCGCTTCTTGCCACTGCACCCTTATCATCTTTTACTTCTACAAATACATCATAGTCACCTGCCTTGTCAAAAGTGTAACTGGTTTTGGGTTCTTTGGTTTCCCTCGTCTCTTTTCCAAAATGCCACACATAGGTAACCGGGTCCTTATCGGGATCAGAAGATCCTTCGGCAGATACATTTCACCGCAAAAGGTAAGGCACCGGTTAAGTTTTATCAATGGATATGCTGGCCTTTGGAGCACGGTTACCCGCATTGTAATCAATTCTTGATATGGCCGCATCTGCATTCTTGGTGAACCACCCGGTTCCATACTCCAAGAATATAGATCCTTCCATCAGGACCCATTTCCATATCGATAGGTGAATTGAACTTGGTGCTCTGCATGAAGGGTTCCATCTTTTCAAAATCACCGTTAGGGTACATGGTAACCGCTTTGATCCATCCGCTGATCCAGTCGTAGAAGAACAATTTACCATTATAGTATTCCGGCATACCTCGTTTCCTTTGGATAGAACTCAGGATAATACACCGGTCCTGCCATGGCATTTCTTCCACCTGTTCCCACTTCCGGGAAAATCCGGCGAAGCAGCATAGGGATACCAGATAAATGGCCGGCGACACCGGCGGCAGTTCTTTTAAGCCCGTATTATTTTTCGATTCGTTAAAGGTTTGGCAGGATCAAAAGGTTCACCCGACCTTTCCGGTGGCATAATCGATACCTCCGGTAAGGATAATTGTTCCCTACAAACAAAGGCCATCCGAAATAACCCGCTTCACGGGCCTGGTTGAGTTCATCATAACCCCTCGGGCCATGTGTTTCCATGCTGTCATTGGCGGCATCCGGACCAACCTCACCCCAGTACAGGAATCCCGTTTTGCTGATCAACAGATATCCGGTAAGGATTTCGGTTACCCATGACGTATATCTCGGGTTTTGTTTTAGCGAGTTCCCGGCTTAGGAAAAAGATTTCCTTCCGGTATGCGTATAGCTGCCGTCGTCCTTCACTTTGATCCTCATGATCTTTCCACGCAGGTCATTGGTGTTGCCCGAACTTCTTCTTGCATCGTATTGTTCAAAACCCGGACGGTCATCCAGGGCGCATAACCGTTCAGCTTGTATTTGACGATGCTGGCTGATCAAAGGAGTGCAGTTATCGCCTGCAGAAACATACAGACTTCCGTCCGGTCCAAAGGCAATGGATCCCCCGGTATGGCAACAGATATTACGCTGCGAAAAAAACTGGAGTATTATTTTCTCCGAAGCAAGATCAAATTTACCGTTCTGATACGTAAATCTCGACAATCGATTTACAGATGTATCGATCGGCGAATAGAAAACGTAGACAAAATTATTCTTTGCATAATCCGGGTCTGCGCACAGTCCCAGTACACCTTCTTCTGCATTCACGCCGGGTACAGTTGCATGATGATATACATTCAGTTTGGCAATTTCCGTGAGCTTTGTTGGTGGCATGATCCAGTAGCATCACCTCTCCCTTACGCTGCACTATCAGGATATCGAAGATTGGGCAGGATGGTCATCTCCGTTGGTTCATCAAATCCTGTGGCCAGGATGTTTTTGGAGAACCGTCTTCATCTGGTGGGAACTGCGAAGTTGCTTTCGAATAATCCAATGCTCGTTATTCCCGATCGCATACTTGATACCGCCAAGCAGGTGTTGCAGGTATTTTTGATCAGTGTACGATTCTTCTGATGGCCGACTCCTGTATAAAAAGCACGGCCGCCATCATATTCATGATACCAGGCCATCGGATGATAATCGCCGTTCTCGCCACCCTTGTATGAATTCTCATCTATTGAGATCAGCATCTTATGTACTGCGGTATCAGCGGAGGCGGTACCCTGAAATTGTACCATTCACTGGTAAGGCTTCCCAACTGTCAGCCAAGATGTTTGGTGCTGATATCGTTCTATCTTTTATAATGAGTTTTGCTGGTTGTTCCTCGGATGGCTTTTGAAATATGCACCCACAAGTTTTCCATACCATGGCCATGAATATTCCGTATCACGTGGCTGCGTGTACCCGATGAAGCCGCCACCTGCCTGGATGAATCTTTCAAATGCTGCCTGCTGATACATGGTTAAGTACATCACCTGTTGTATTCAGGAAGATGACCGCACTGTAATTTTTCAATGAATCCTCATTAAAGTATTCACTGTTCGTGGTGGTATCTACAATGAAACCGTTTTCCCACCCAGTTTCTGAATGGCTGCAAGACCATTGGGAATTGATTTGTGAAAAAACCCGGCTGTTTTTGCAAAACACCAGGACGCGTGGTTACCCTCCCTTTTTGAAGAACAACTGATAATAACCGGTTGCTGGCCAGCACAGATAACACCGAAACCAAAGATTTCATAAGAAGTTAATTGTAGTGATTACAAATTTTTGATCATGATATTCTTAAACCAGACCTCGCCGCCATGATCCTGCAGCGCGATCCGTCCATGTGATGTTTTTGCAAAGCATCCTTACGCAGCGAATTTGCTGGCTTCAATGATGGCATTCCATTCATTACTACCCACGATGGTCGACAGCCTGTTTTTCCGTTGACCGTGAACTCCAGTTTGTTATTCTTGAAGATGATTTCTGAATTATTCCACTCTCCGGTGGGATTGATGAATTCAGGGGAACAGGCGATCAGGTCATACAAGGATCCCGCCAGCTGTATCGGTTGAAGCGGGTCGGGATAGCCGGTATTATCGATGAGCTGAAATTCAGGACCTGTCTGCTAGGTGGCGCCGGGGGAAGATCTTCATTGACCATGAAGATCAGACCCGCTGTTCGATCCTTAGGCGCTACTTTCCAGTCGAACTTCAGGTCATAATCACCAAATTCCTGATCAGTCACCAGGTCGCCGCGGTTCCTTCTTATGTCGATACATCAAGGTATAGATGGCGTCATCTTTTACATTCCAGGCGCTAGGATTGCCCGGTTTTTAAATAAGTATGCCAGCCGGTTGTGGTTTTTCCGTCAAACAGCGATATCCATTCATGCGCTTTCTGCTGCATTGACCTGAACGCTCAGCAATATGGCAAGGAACATGACTATCGTTTTTTTCATGTTGACAGTTGATTTCGCAAGTTGATAGATGCTAAATTAACTTAACCTTTTGCAGTGGACGGTCCGGCAAAAAAAAACACGGAGTCGAGGCTGTGTTTTTCTTTAAACGGTAAACATTGTTTACAATTTTTTGATCTTGATATTCCTGTACCACACTTTGTCGCCATGATCCTGGAGGACAAAATGTCCTTTTTTAAAGTTTCCGAAGTCGGGCATGTTTTGAACTTACTGCCGGCGAGCATTTTTTTCCAGTTATCATCCCACATGGTGGTACTCACAACATTCATTCCGTTAAGGAAGAGATCAAGTTTACGGTTATTGAGTTTGATCTCGGCTTTGTTCCATTCACAGCAGGCTTTGGCAGGTCTCGTTGGAACAGGAGATCAGGTCGTATAGATCTCCGGCGCGATGCTTGGTGATCTTCGCATCAGGATGACCGTCATTATCCAGGACCTGCATTTCGGGCCCGTTTTCATAAGTATGCTCGTACATGCTGTCTTCCTGAACGTTAAAGATCATCCCGCTGTTTCCATTTGGAGAGATCTTCCATTCCAGGCTGAAAAGTGAAAATTTTCGAAAGCTGCATCGGAAACCAGATCGCCGCCACCCACTGTTTTTCCACCTTCTTTAACGCGATGGATCAAAATGGAGTGTGCCATCTACCGATTTCCAGGCAGAACCGTTGGATCTATTGATGACAGACATGCCAGCCTTTGGTGGTTTTGCCATCGAACAACAATTTCCAGCCATCCTGATTTCTGACGCGTCA
The DNA here is from genome assembly GCA_963707255.1 of uncultured Sphingobacteriales bacterium. GTDB lineage: Bacteria > Bacteroidota > Bacteroidia > Chitinophagales > Chitinophagaceae > Pollutibacter. Next base: position 42,360 of record CAVPPM010000010.1, read on the forward strand.
GCACATTTGTGTTCATAGCATTCACCACTGGTATTTTTCGATGTATTACATCTCAAGCGGTGATCACTATGACAATGACACCACCATGATCAAAGGCAGGAATATTTTCATGCAGTTAGATTTCTTCATGGATAAGATATACTTCACCATCGCTTCTGCGTCTTCCTGTGATACATTAGGATGGGCTACCATCGGGATCTGACCCCAGACACCTGTACCGCCGGCAATGATCTTTCCGGCCAGTCATTTTCACATTCGCAGCTGTACTGGGATATTTCTTGGCCACTTCAATATAGGCCGGGCCAATTAATTTATCCTTATCGAGGTGGCAGGTTCTGCAATCAGATGCTTCGATCAGTGCTTTGCCGTCTTTGCCTCCTGTAGCAGCTGCTGTTGTAGTGGCAGCTTGCTGGAAGTATCGGCAGAAGTGGAAGGTGTCTGCGGACTGGCCGGTGTTGAGGATTCGCCACCGATCTGTGAATTTCTATTGGAATCATTATTACTTACCGGAGTGGTGGATTCCGTTGTATGCTGCCTCCACAGGCATAACAGGCAGTCGCAATGCCAGCTAAAAATACTTTCTTCATATACATTTAATTTTCAAAATAAAGTTAGTGAATCGTAATTAACATTGAAATTAGTTGAGGGTTGGCACCTTCGCTTCGTATGGTGGCGGGAGAGTTGAGGGTTGAGAGTTAGTTGACGGTTAGACGGTTAGTGCAGTACGTTGGCATTGTAATCTTTTACTTGCCTGGCCGTTTGCAATTGCTCCCGTCAATCAACATCAAATACCCAGCACCTTCCTGTTGAAGGCTTCATCGCTGCCTGTTCCGGCAAAATCGTCAAACGCTTTTTCCGTTACCCGGATGATATGATCCCGGATAAATACAGCTCCTTCCTGGCACCGTCTTCAGGATGTTTCAGTGCGCATTCCCACTCCATCACTGCCCAGCCGTTATAATCATACTCGGTCAGTTTACTGAAGATCACCTTTAAAATCCACCTGGCCATCACCCAATGAACGGAACCTTCCTGCCCTTTCAACCCAGCCCTGGTAACCTCCATAAACACCCTGCTTGCCGGTTGGATTGAACTCCGCATCCTTTACATGGAACATCCTGATCCTTTCATGGTAATGATCAATATATGTCAGGTAGTCGAGACATTGCAGAACAAAATGGCTGGGATCATACAACAGGCAGGCCCTGGCATGATTGTTCACTTTCTCCAGGAACATTTCATAAGTAACGCCGTCATGCAGATCTTCTCCCGGATGTATTTCATAACAAAGATCTACCCCGCTTTCATCAAATACATCCAGGATCGGCATCCACCTGTTTGGCGAGTTCTGTGAAACCCGTTTCTACCAGTCCCGCCGGACGCTGGGGCCAGGGATATACCGTATGCCATAACAACGCACCGCTGAACGTTGCATGCGCATTCAGTCCCAGGTTTTGCGAGGCTTTGGCCGCATACTTCAATTGCTGTACCGCCCATTCTGTTCTTGCTTTGGGATTACCCCTGACCTTCGGTGGCGCAAATCCATCGAACAATTCATTATAAGCAGGATGAACGGCAACCAGTTGTCCCTGAAGGTGTGTACTTAATTCGGTGATCTTCAATCCGGCATCTTCCACAATCCCCCTGATTTCATCCGCATAGGTTTTACTTTCCGCGGCTTTCTTCAGATCAATACATCGGGGATCCCAGGTGGGAATCTGCACCCCGGAAAACCCAGCGACTCGGCCCAGAGGCAGATGGACTTTAAATTATTGAAGGGTGCCTGATCGCCCATGAACTGGGCGAGAAATATACCGGGACCTTTGACAGTTTTCATGATTGTTAGTTTGTTACACAATTGAAATTAAAATGTGAATGTGAAATGAATACATTGGTTACAATTTCAGAGATCAATGGAAAGTGTGAATCAAATTTATCACATTCCACTTCCACATTTCCCACACTTATCAATTATCACATTCTAGACAATGTGGTCTGTCCACTTTTGCATCCGATTGACTGCTGAGCGACCACATTGTCTATAAACGCCATTCCCCTGATGCCTTCATCCACCTGTGGAAAATCAAGCATTTCGGGTGTAGGCTGTCGGCCGTCGATCCTTGCTGATAAGTGTGAGCGCAAAATTCCTGTAAATATTTCCAAAGGCTTCGAGGTATCCTTCCGGATGTCCACCAGGTGTTCTGCAGTTATGCGTGGCAAAGGAGGAAAGCCTGTCGCCATAATTGCCACCGGCCCTCAATATCTGCGTTGGCTGGTCGAGCCATTTCACCAATAAGGTATTGGGTTCCTGCTGTGCCCATTCGATACCGCCCTTTTCTCCATATACCCTGATCTTTAAGGCATTTTCTTCTCCTGCGGCAACCTGCGACGCCATCAGTACACCCGCGGCACCATTATCAAACTTCAGCAATACATTACCGTCATCGTCCAATGCCCTTCCTTCTACCATTATATTCAGGTCGGCACAGATCTTGGTGATCTTTAACCCGGTAATATATTCTGCCAGGTGTGCCGCATGCGTTCCGATATCGCCCATGCAACCGCTCTTCCCGCTTTTCTTCGGATCCGTTCTCCAGGCCGCCTGTGCATTGCCTTCTCTTCGGATAAGCTTACTCAGCCAGCCCTGTGGATATTCCACCCATACCTTCCTGATCTTTCCCAACACCCCGTCCTTAACCATCTGTTTCGCCTGTTTCACCATCGGATAACCCGAATAGGTATGCGTCAGGCAAAGGATCAACCCGGTCTCCTCCACTTTCTTTTTCAACTGCTTGGCTTCATCCAGCGTGAACGCGATCGGTTTTTCTATCACTACATTGAAACCATGATCCAGCGCCATCATGGCCGGTGCGAAATGCGCAAAGTTTGGCGTTACAATGGTCACAAAATCCATTCGCTGGTCGGCAGGAAGTGCCGATTCTTTTGTGATCATTTCATCGAAAGTCAGGTAGGTCCGGTTTTCCGGAAGGAATAACGATTTTGCCGGATTCCCTGGCAATATCCGGATTGATGCTCAGTGCGCCGCAGGACCAATTCGATCAGTCCGTCCATAAAAGCAGCGTGACGGTGAATGGCTCCGATGAAGGCATCCTTGCCTCCACCTACCATTCCCATTCTAAGTTTTCGGTTCATGGAAAAATAGTTTTGAAGATGATAAGACTAAGCTTAAGCGTCTAAAAATAATTAAAATGTCGATTTTAGAATTATTTTAATCGACTATCTTACTTTCCACTGTTGCTACCTCCTACTTATTTATCCATAACTACAACCAAAACAACCTTGCTATGACTGGAACTATCGACCGTGGTAAATTATTCTGGGCCAGCTGCCTGGCCCTGCTGGTTACCTCTCTTTCCTTCGGCATACGTGCCGGTATACTGAACCGGCTGGGGGTTGAATTCCATCTCGATGACGCACAACTGGGCATCATTACCGCCACCGCATTCTGGGGTTTCCCGCTCGCAGTGATCATTGGTGGAATGATCGTGGATGTGATCGGCATGAAAAGACTGCTGGTGATGGCTTTTTTCTTCCACCTCGCCGGTATCGTGCTGACCATTTTTGCAAATGGATTCTGGAGTCTCTTCATTTCCACCCTGCTGATCGGTATTGCCAACGGTACCGTTGAAGCCGCCTGTAACCCACTGGTGGCATCACTGTACCCTAATGATAAAACCACCAAACTCAACCACTTTCACCTTTGGTTCCCCGGGGGCATTTTCATCGGCACACTGCTGGTGTTTTTCCTCGACAAAGTCGGTGTCAGCTGGCAGGTACAGGTAGGCGCTGATGCTGATCCCTACACTGATTTATGGTTACCTGTTTTTCAAACTCAAGTTCCCTGTTACCGAAAGGGTTGCCGCAGGAGTTACCACTGGCGAAATGTATAAATCACTGCTGAATCCGCTGTTTATTTTCATGATCATCTGCATGTTCGGAACAGCTATCACGGAACTTTTTACCGGACAATGGATCGATGTATTGTTAAGAAATGTGACCGATAACGCTACTCCTCATCTTAACCGTCACTACCGGCGTTATGGTGGTGGGAAGGGGACTGGCCGAGCCTGTGGTACACAGACTCTCTCCCCAGGGTGTGCTGGTGATCTCTGCCATTCTTTCGGCTTCGATTGGACTTTACCTGCTTGGGCATTCCACGCGGTAACATGATATTTTTTGGCGCACTGGTCTTTGGTATGGGCGTATGTTATTTCTGGCCCACCATGCTGGGCTTTGTTGCGGAGAACCTGCCCAAAACCGGAGCGGTGGGATTGAACCTGATGGGCGGAGCCGGCATGTTTGCCGTTTCTGTTTATATGATGTTCATGGGTGGATTCTACGACCGGAAACGTTTCAGCAAAACTCCCGGAAGGCGCCAATCCTGGACGAATATCCGATCCGCAGCACCCGGAACCGAAATGGCCAATGCTTATGCCAGCGCGAGATCGGCTGCCGGTCCGGAAATATTAAATGCCACACTTATCATTCCCATCATCCTGACCGTGGCTTTTGCAGGGTTGTATTTTTATATGAGGGGAAGATCAGAAACCCGACCATGCTGCACATGCCATTAAATGACTGAACTGTTTAATACCTTGACCGCTGATCAACAATAAATATCAACGGTAATTTTTTGAAGGCTTTATACGATCAATTCGTAAATTACAAATCAACTATTGATTATGTCCCAAAACCATTCGCGGCGCCGTGCCATAAAAAATCTGATGATGGGTTCCGTTGCCGTAGGCGCACTTTCTTCTTTCAGCGCGAATCTTCAACCGCAGTAATAAAACTGTTCCGAATTGAAAGGAAATATCAATCATGCTGTTTGCAGATGGTGTTACGAGTCCATACCCTATGGAAGATTTTTGCGAGGCGCGAAAGAGATCGGCATCAAAGGCATCGATCTGGTTGGACCAAAAGACTGGCCCATCCTTGAAAAAATACGGACTCCATTCTTCCATGTGCAATGGCGCTGAGATCAACCTGGTGGATGGCTGGAACGATACAGCATTCCACGCCCAGCTCATCCGAATTACTCGGAAATGATTCCCACTGGTGGCTGCTGCAGGATACACCAACCTGATCTGTTTTTCAGGGAAACCGAAGGGGTAATGATGATGAAACAGGATGGAAGAATTGCACTGATGGGCTTGAAGCAGATCATGTCCCTGGCAGAAAAAAATAAGGTGATGATCGTTATGGAATTGCTGAACAGCAGGGTTGACCATAAAGATTACCAGTGCGATAAAACCGCATGGGGCGTTGAACTGGCGAAAAGGATCGGCTCACCCAATTTTAAATTGCTGTATGACATTTACCACATGCAGATCGATGAGGGCGATGTGATCCGGACCATCCGCAATAATCACCAGTACATCGCGCATTACCATACCGGCGGTGTACCGGGAAGGAATGAGATCGACTGCAACGCAGGAATTGTATTATCCTGCCATCATGGAAGCCATTATCAAAACCGGGCATTCAAAGGTTTTGTTGCGCAGGAATTCATACCTACATGGAAAGATAAATTGGCTGCACTCAAAAAAGGTGTGGAGATATGCGATGTGTAAATCAAGTTGAAATTGAAAATTGCGAATTCGAATTGAGATTCGAATTATCTTTGACTTATTGACCAATTTAACTTTTAACCTACACTTCATCACATTGTAATTCTTAATTTTATACTTCATAGCATGCCTGAATCAAATGTATTCGATGCCATCGTGGTTGGCTCAGGAATCAGCGGCGGATGGGCCGCTAAAGAACTGACAGAAAAAGGACTGAAAACCCTAATGCTTGAACGCGGCAGAAATATTGAGCATATCAAAGATTATGCAAATACCAATAAGGATCCCTGGGAGTTTCCTCATCGCGGCGGAAGAACACAGCAGATGATCAACGATTATCCCGTGCTTGAAAAGGGACTATCCGCTCAATGAAACCAACCTCGACTTCTGGGTGAAGGATAAGGAATGTCCGTATACCGAAGTAAAGCGATTCGACTGGTTCCGCGGTTACCAGGTTGGCGGCCGTTCACTCATGTGGGGCAGGCAGAGCTATCGCTGGAGCGATCTTGATTTTGAAGCCAATGCAAAAGACGGCTATCGGTGTTGACTGGCCCATCCGTTATAAAGATCTTGCACCATGGTATGATTATGCTGAGAAGTTCGCAGGCATTAGCGGATCCAGCGACGGACTGCAGCATGCTTCCTGACGGACAGTTTCATGCCTACCGATGGACATGAACTGCGTGGAAAAAGATGTTGCCGCCAGGACTTAAAGCACATTACAAAGGTGCAAGCGCAGATGATCATTGGACGCGTGGCCAACATTACACAAGCCACATACCAGGACGAACCAATTGCCAGTATCAGGAATAAATGCTGGCTGGGATGTCCTTTCGGCGCATACTTCAGCACGCAGTCTTCTACACTGCCCGCAGCGATGAAAACCGGCAATCTCACCCTTCGGCCTTTTTCCATCGTCACTAAAGTATTCTACGATAAGGACACTAAAAAAGCGACAGGGGTTGAAGTGCTTGATGCAGAAACAAATAAAACCTATGATTATAAAGCAAAGATCGTTTTCCTGAATGCATCTGCGCTTAATTCAACATGGATACTGTTGAACTCAGCCACCGATATTTGGCCCGATGGATTGGGCAGCAGCAGCAATGCACTGGGTCATAACCTGATGGACCATCATCTTGGTGTTGGTGCCGGCGGTACTATTGACGGATATGAGGACAAATATTATTTCGGCCGCAGGCCGAATGGCTTTTATATACCACGGTTCGCAAATGTAGGCAGTGATAAAAGAGATTATGTCCGCGGATTCGGATACCAGGGTGCGGGAAGCCGTCAGGGTTGGAGCCGGAATGTGGCAGAATTCAATATCGGTGCAGAATTAAAAGAAGCCCTGACAGAACCAGGTCACTGGACTATGGGTATGGGTGGATTTGGCGAAATCCTTCCATATCCTGAGAACAAGATAACACTGGATAAAACCAAAAAAGATAAATGGGGACTTAATGTTCTGGCCATTGATTGTGAGTTGAAAGAGAATGAAAAGAAGATGCGGATGGATATGGTGAACGATGCCAATGAAATGCTGGAAGCTGCAGGTGTGAAGAATGTAACAGGCCGAGAAGGCGACGGTACTCCGGGCAGGGGCATCCACGAAATGGGAACGGCCAGAATGGGCCACGATCCAAAAACTTCTGTGCTGAATAAATGGAACCAGGTTTGGGATGCAAAAAATGTATTTGTCACAGACGGTGCCTGTATGACATCAGCTTCCTGCGTGAATCCTTCACTGACCTATATGGCACTTACTGCAAGGGCAGTTGATTATGCGGTGAGTGAATTTAAAAAAGGGAATTTATAGCATTGAGAATTGCGCGGATTAACAGGATTACACGGATTGCGGCTAAAACTTTTGATGATGATTTCTTGAAAAGATTGGCAACCTCAGAATTCGCAATCCGCTAATCCGAATCCGCAATCTGATCATGACAGACAAAAATACATTTGATGCAATCGTCGTGGGCTCCGGCATTTCCGGCGGATGGGCTGCAAAAGAATTGTGTGAGAAAGGATTGAAAACACTGATGCTCGAACGAGGAAAAAATATCGAGCATGTTAAAGACTATACCACTGCTAACATAGATCCCTGGGACATTCCCCATCGCGGAAGGCTTACCCCTGATGAAAAAAAAATTTACCCCATACAGACCAGGCATTACTCGATCCGGGAAGACAACAAACATTTTTACGTTCTCGATAAAGAAAATCCTTACACGGAAATACAGCGATACGACTGGGTTCGTGCCGATGTACTCGGAGGCAGATCATTGTTCTGGGCCAGGATGGGTTTCCGGTGGAGCGACCTCGATTTCGAAGCCAATGCAAAGGATGGCTATGGGGTGGACTGGCCCATTCGTTATAAGGATCTCGCACCCTGGTACGATTATGTTGAACGATTTACAGGGATCAGTGGAAAGGCCAAAGGTATTCCCCATCTTCCTGATTCACTTTTCCAGGCACCAATGCAAATGAATTGTGTTGAAATTGACCATGAGGGATAAATTGGAAGCTGCAATATACGGATAGGAAAATTATTCACGGCCGCGTGGCCAATCTCACCCAGCCACTGCAGGAAAGAGGCAAATGCCAGTACAGGAATCTCTGTCACAGGGGATGCCCGTTTGGAGCATATTTCAGCACATTATCATCCACACTTCCGGCAGCAAAGAAAACAGGTAACCTGGAACTGAAAACGGGAATGATTGTCAACCGGGTGATCTATGATGAGCAAAATGGAAAAGCTAAAGGTGTGGAAGTGATCGACAGGGAAACAGGTAAGACATATGAGTATTTTGCGCGGCTGATTTTCCTGAATGCATCAACTGTGGCAACCACATTCCTCTTACTAAACTCAACGAGTAACCGATTTCCTAATGGACTGGGAAATAACAATGATATGGTGGGAAGGCATCTGATGGATCATCACAAGTCGGGCGGTGTCAACTGTGACATTGAAGGCTTCAGTGATAAGTATTATTATGGCAGACGGCCAACGGGCGTATATATGCCGAGGTTCAGGAACGTCACGGAAAAAGATCCGGATTTTCTCCGGGGTTACGGTGTCCAGGGCGGCGCTTCAAGGTCACGAGGCAGCGGGGATGGTATCGGCATTACACTGAAAGAAAATGTAACGGAAGCCGGCGGATGGAGATTCGGATTAACAGGTTTTGGCGAATGCCTTCCATACCCTGAGAACAGGATAACCCTCAATAAAGAGGTAAAAGATAAATGGGGGAGGCCAACGTTGAATATCGATTGCAGTTTTAAGGACAATGAGAAGAAGATGCATAAGGATATGGTGGAATCTATAAAAGAAATGATGGAAAAAGCAGGGGCGAAAAATATAAGGCACGATGGGACGATGTCTTTCCCCGGAAATGCAAACCATGAAATGGGAACAGCCAGAATGGGAAATGATCCAAAAACATCTGTACTGAATAAATGGAACCAGGTATGGGATGCAAAAAATGTTTTTGTTACCGATGGATCCTGTATGACTTCTGCCTCCTGTGTTAATCCATCCCTCACTTATATGGCCATTACCGCAAGAGCAGTGGATTATGCGGTGAGTGAGATGAAGAGAGGGAATCTTTAGCATTGGCGGATTGGCGGATTAGCGAATTGGCGAATTAAAATTATAATACTATCAGAACGTGAAGAATAGAAGTATAATATTAATCAACGAATTCGCCAATACGCCAATTCGTAAATCCGTCAATTGATACGATGCCTGACAACAATACATATGATGCGATCGTCGTCGGCTCCGGAATTTCCGGTGGATGGGCTGCCAAGGAACTCTGTGACCATGGCATTAAAACCTTATTGCTGGAGAGGGGCCGAAATGTAGAACACGTTAAAGATTATCCTACGGCCACAAAAAACCCATGGGACTTTAAACATCGTGGTGACCTCACACGCCTGAAAGAAGAAAATCCGGTGGTAGGCAGATGCTATGCACTGGATGAAGGAACCCAGCATTTTTTTGTGAAGGATTCGGAACATCCATATGTCCAGAAAAAACCGTTCGACTGGATCCGTGGTTACCAGGTTGGCGGTAAATCATTGATCTGGGCCAGGCAAACACAACGATGGAGTGCCTACGATTTCGAAGGACCCGGAAGAGATGGCTTTGCGGTGGACTGGCCCATTCGTTATAAAGATCTTGCACCATGGTATTCGCACGTGGAGCGATTTGCCGGCATCAGCGGTAACCGTGATGGTGTTGACACCCTGCCCGACAGTGAAACGCTTCCAGCCTTCGAAATGAACTGCGTTGAAAAAGAATTACAAAGCAGGATACTGCAAAATTATAAAGACCGCTATGTGGTCCAGGGAAGATGTGCACACCTCACCAAACCTGCAGCAATACATACACAACAGGGAAGAGGACAATGCCAGGCCAGGCACCTCTGTTATCGTGGTTGTCCGTTTGGCGCTTACTTTAGTTCCAACTCATCCACGATCCCATGGGCCATGCGTACGGGAAATTTAACGTTGCGGCCCGACAGTGTGGTTCATTCCGTCATTTATGATGACGAAAAAGGAAAAGCCGTAGGTGTAAGAGTAGTGGATGCAGTCACCAAAAAGATGACGGAATATTATGCCCGCATCATTTTTCTTAATGCTGCCTGCCTGAATTCCAACCTGATTGCACTGAACTCAACATCAAAGAGATTTCCAAACGGACTTGGCAACGATAATGGTTTACTGGGAAAATATATGGCCTTTCATAACTACCGGGGTACCATTACGGCAAATTTTGAAGGATTCGAGGACAAGTATTATTTCGGCCGCAGGCCAACAGCTGTAATGATGCCCAATTTCAGAAATGTCCATAAGCAGGAAACTGATTTTCTGCGGGGATATATGGTTCATTACAGTGTAGACCGGGCAGGATGGCAAACGGGGTTTGGAAAAGACGGCATTGGTGCGGACTATAAGAATTCTTTGCTGGAACCGGGCGACTGGAATGTGTTTATGATGATGCAGGGAGAAAATGTTCCACTGGAAACCAACACCGTTTCATTGCATAAAGACCTTAAGGATGCATGGGGTATTCCCCAGTTGGTGACAGATATCGATTATGCAGATAACGATTTGAAAATATTAAAGGATTTCCATGAACAGGGATCCGAGATGCTGAGCAAGGCTGGCTGTAAAAATATCCAGGCTATCGACAGTCACCAGGCACCCGGTCTCGATATTCATGAAATGGGTGGAATCAGGATGGGCAATGATCCTAAAACCTCATTGCTCAACAAGTGGAACCAGTTCCACCATGTAAAAAATGTTTTCGTGTCTGACGGGGCATCCATGGTGTCCACGTCAACACAGAATCCATCCCTTACTTTCATGGCCTTAACGGCCCGTGCGGTTGACCACGCGGTGAGTGAAATGAAGAAGGGAAACCTATAGTCAATTAAGATTGCCAAGGGCAATCTTAATTGACTAATTAGGTAGTTGGTGAATATGTAGATGTGTGGATTGTGGACCTGTCCGCCGAGTCCTCCGCCGAAGCCCGGCGAAGGCGGAAGCTTTAGCGAAGGTGGATTGCGGACCTGTCCGCCGAAGCTTTAGCGAAGGCGGATTGTGAATCTAAGACAGCCTTTGCGTCTTATCAGAATGATAGGCGTCTTATCTAATCCTTGGCGTCTTCTGAAATTATTGTAAATTGAAAACTCTAATAAAATAGCATATGAACAGACGCGAAGCACTTAGCCGGGTAGCCATTATGCTCGGTGGTACGATAGTGGGCGGCACAGTTTTCCTGGAAGGATGTAAAACTGCCGATAAGAAAATGGCGGCAGGACTGCCTTTGACAAAAGAGCAGATCGCCTTCCTGGACGAAATCGCCGAGACCATTATTCCCAAAACCGACACGCCCGGCGCTAAAGATGCACAGGTGGGTGCATTCATGCACACCATGGTAACTGATTGTTATGATGAAAACGATCAAAAAGTTTTCCTGGAAGGATTGTCAAAAGTGGATGAAGCCAGTGAGAAAAAGTTCCAGAAAGATTTTCTGACCATCACACCCGAACAGCGTAAAGAACTGCTCATCGGTATTGATAAAGAAGCAAAAGACTATGTTGCTGCCAAAAAGAAGGAAGATCCCAATCATTATTTTACATTAATGAAACAGCTCACCCTGCTGGGATTCTTTACTTCCGAACCCGGTGCAACAAAAGCCCTCAGGTATATTGCCATACCTGGCAAATATGAAGGTTGCATCCCTTACAAAAAAGGCGATAAAGCCTGGGCAACATAGATTGCTGCGCAATAATGTGTTAATGCGGCAATGCGATGATGTGTAACACATGGCATTCCGCATTTTATTTATATGTAATGCTTAATCCAATTATATGACTATCAACAGGAGAAAATTTCTTTTAACTACGGGCATGTTAGCCTCTGGCGCAGCCCTGGCCTCGATCGGTTGCAAAAGTTCTAAAGACAGCGCGGGTTCGGGAAAAACATCGCCATTCGGCATTCAGCTATATACACTCAGGGACGATCTGCCAAAAGATCCAAAAGGTGTTATAAAAAGTCTGGCCTCTTACGGTTATAAACAGGTCGAAAGTTTCGAAGGAAAAGATGGAATGTTCTGGGGAATGACCAACAAGGAATTTAAGGCCTACATGGACTCCCTCGGCATGACCCTGGTTTCAAGCCATTGTAATATGAACCAGGATTTCGAAAAGAAGGCAGCAGAAGCCGGAGAAATTGGAATGAAATACCTGATCTGCCCATATGTGGGTCCCCAGAAATCCGTTGATGATTTCAAACGACTGGCTGAACAATTCAACAAGTCAGGAGAAATTTGTAAGAAGAACGGACTTCGTTTCGCCTATCACAACCATGGCTATTCGTTCATACCCCTGGACGGTCAACTTCCGCAGGACATCATGATGCAAAACACTGACGCCGGATTGGTGGATTATGAAATGGATATCTATTGGGTTGTCTCTGCCGGGGCTGACCCTGAAGAATGGGTCAAAAAATATCCTAACCGTTTCAGGCTATGTCATGTGAAAGACAGGGGAAAGCAATACGATAGTAAAGAAGAAAATGCATCTGTCGACCTTGGAACAGGATCTATAGATTTTGCAAAGATCCTTAAAACAGCCAAGGCCCAGGGTATGCAATACTATATCGTGGAGCAGGAAAGGTATGATAATACTACCCCGATGAAGAGTGCTGAAGCGGATGCTGCTTATATGAAGAAATTAGTGGTATAACTGAAAAACACTGCAATCGAAAAGGTATGATTGTCTGATCATACCTTTTTCTTTTACCTTAGGCCGATAAAGCCCCGCCATGAAACCAGTTTTAACCATCATTGCCATCCTTCTCTTTTTTTCCGTTGCCGCCCAGGACAAAGATCAAAAGGAAATTCTTGACCTTCTCGGCCGCCAGACCAATGCATGGAATAAGGCCGATATGGATTCATTTATGGTAGGTTACTGGCAAAATGACTCACTAATGTTTATCGGCCAAAGCGGAATCACCTACGGATACAAAGCCACCAGTGATAACTATAAAAAGACTTATAGTGATACGGCCAAAATGGGCCGACTGAACTTTGACATCCTCCAGGTCAGGCGGCTTTCACCGGAATATTATTTTGTTGTCGGAAAGTGGTTCCTTAAACGATCTGTCGGCGATGTTAACGGACATTTTACCCTTTTATTCCGTAAGATCAACGGTCGTTGGATGATCGTAGCTGATCACAGTAGTTAAATTATATTAACAAATCCTGCAACCACATTGAGTATGAAAGTCATCTATTCACCATAAATCACCACATTATGTTCCTTATTATCCTCGGTGTTATTGTTTTGGTAGTCAGCTTTACCATGTCAAAGCTCGACAGCCCCTTCCACAGGTTCGCCGGGGGCCTGCGCATTTTATCCATCATATTTATACTACTGGGGATGTTTACCGCCAGCCTGAAGCAGATCGATGCCGGTTACGTGGGTGTAAAATCCCTGTTTGGAAAGGTTCAGCCGGAAGTATTAAACAGCGGACTCAACATTGTTAACCCGCTGATGGAGGTCAAAGAACTGGACACCAAGACCCAGAATTACACCATGAGTGGAATCCAGGATGAAGGCCATAAAAGCGGTGACGATGCCATCCGGGTATTAACGGCAGATGGCCTTGAAGTTACTATCGACCTTTCTGTATTATACCGGATTATCCCTGCCGACGCACCCAGGCTGATCAGGGAAATTGGCGCCAATTACGAGGATAAGATAGTACGCCCGATTACGCGTACGCGTATCCGTGATAATGCCGTTTACTACGAAGCCGTATCATTGTACTCTACCAAGAGGGATGAATTTCAAAACAGGATATTCAAAACCATTGATGAGGATTTTCGTAAAAGAGGTTTATTGCTTGAAAATCTGCTCGTGCGAAATATCACGCTCCCCACTCCGGTAAAGGCTGCCATTGAAAGAAAAATACAGGCAGAACAGGAAGCACAGCAAATGCAATTTGTGCTGCAAAAAGAAAGACAGGAGGCTGAGCGTAAACGGGTTGAAGCCCAGGGTATTTCTGACTATCAGCGGATCATCAATGAAAGCCTGAGCGACCGCCAGCTGCAATACGAACAGATCAAGGCAATAAAAGAACTGGCAGGATCAGCAAATGCAAAGATTGTTATGTTGCCTTCTAAAGGGAGTGTTCCGATTATACTGGATGGCAAACAATAAGATGAAGCATCCCGCAATCATGCGTGGCAGTAATAAAAATATGATATCCCGTTCTCCAGGGATGGCAATAACATAAAAATGTTCTTACAAATAGACAGTTCACAATATAAAATAGGGTACCAGCTGGGAAGCTGGTTACCCTTTTTCTTATTAGGATTACTGCTGACTATTATCGTAATAAGGATCTGGCAGAAAAGAAAAAGAGACGGCTAGTCCGGAAATCCCGTTTTATCAATATTCGGAATGATCCTCAACGCATTTTTATAGTAGACTTTCTTTAAGATATTATCCGGTAGTCCCAACCCGTACATCCGCCAAAAGGCATGGTATTTTTTGTGGTAAGGGAAATACTCATCCTCTGTTTCCAAAACCCGGAAATAGGTCGCGTATTCTTCGGGCACCCATGAGTCCTTTCCAAATAAAATTCTGTCCTGGTATTTTTCAAAAAAATTACGGGCCATTCTGGGTTGTCTTCCCAATTCCGCGATTACGGCTCCAAACTCCACATTTACATTTGGCATTTCATCGAGCAGTTTCCCAAGGCGTTCTAGATCGTTTGGAAGCCAGCCAAAATGCGCAGCAATAAAAGTGGTCTTTGCATTTTTCCTGAACATTCGTTGCTGTTCTGCGATCAAATCTTCAAATGGCTCCGGATCTTTTGGTCCTCTTTTTCGATTTGGATGTGTGGCAAGTTCCATCCAGCGTTCATTGTGCAGGTCCATTGAATCCCAAAAAGACCTGGGATCAGCGGTATGTATCAATACGGGAATCTTTAGTTCGGCACATTTCTGCCAGATCGGGTCAAGCCTTGGATCGTCGACCGGAACCCGCTTTCCATTTACATCCTTAACCGAAAACCCAAGATTCTTATAGACCTTCAGTCCATTTGCACCATTCTTCACGTCTTCTTCTAACTGTTTCGTTGCTTTCTGAGCCCAGCCTTCCTTTCCGACCCCATTAAATTCAACATTGGCAAAAACGATAAACCGACTGGGATAATGATCCTTAATATTCCTCACCGACTTTACGATGAGATCGCCACTTTGGCCACTAAGGTTTACCATTACCTTCATGTTCAACTTATCCATTTCCGTTGCCAGGGTCGATAGATCCTGTGTCGGCATTTGGAACTGGTGATTATGGACATCAATAAAGGGAAACCTGGACCTGGTCACTTTATGTTCAGAAACCACAAGGGTGGATATCGGTTCATATTCAACAAAATCCATTTTTGCGGCCTGTCCCAGGCAGACAGTTACTGATAATAATAAGGCCAGACACAGATGCATCAATCTCATGGGGGAAGTTTAGAGCAATTTAAAAAGAATTACAGAATGGCATTCTCCACTGTTACAATTTAGCTTTTTATATAGGGGCAACAAGTTATGGTTGAAGGGAGAATAATGGTTAAATTTATAACCCACCTATTTTATCACCATAAAACGTTTGTTATGCCAATTGTAAAAGTAATTGAAGTGATCGCGCATTCAGACAAAAACTTTGATGACGCTGTGGAACAGGCAGTTAAAGAAGTTTCAAAAACAGTCAGGAATATTGACTCCGTTTATGTCAAGGATCAGAAGGTCCATGTTAAGGACGGAAAAATTATTTCGTGGGGCGTCATCTGTAAAGTGTCATTTAGGGTCGATGCCTAACGGTCAGTACTTATGCTAACGGCGGTGCTGAACCGCCGTTTTTTTTTGCCCGATGTTATTCAACTGTCGCCATTGTTCAGAGATACTGCTTGTTATCCAATTTTCACCATCTCTCAGAGATAATGCTTGTTATCCAACTTTCGCCAATTCAGATATCCTGCTTGTTATTCAGCTGTTTCCTTGGATTTCCGAAATCACCTTATCAATCCGGCTTTTCAGTGTTTCGTAATCAGTATAGCCCCTTGCCAGAAGGTAAAACTTCAGTTCGCCCGCCTGTAAAAACACCGCAGGAAAACCGGTGACCTGCAATTGTTTGACCAGGGAGAAATCATAGTACGCCTTTTCCTTATACTCCTCACTGGACAATTTTTCATAAAACTCCTCTACCGGTATTCCATATTTTTCCAGCAGATGCCGGTAAGCTTCGTTGTCCGTAAGGTCCCTGCCTTCAAAATGCAAAGCCTTTTGAAGATCAGCCGCAAATACCACCGTTTCATCAGGATGGTAGTCCCTGAAAACCGCCATCGCAATAGCTGGTTTTTCAGAAGAGGGAAACCAGTCACTTTTGTCAGGATTCCTGATATGCCACAGGTAATCTTCTCCAAACTTTATTCCCGTAAGCTCTTCCACCCTTTTATATGCATCGCCGATATACCCGGCCATCTTTCCGATATGGTGTGCCGATCCGGCCGGGATCATATTGCCCGACAAAGTTTCAAAAATCATCCTGTCCTTATACTCATCGAAAATCCTGGTGATAACGGGACTAAATCCATAACACCAGCCACAATAGGCATCATAACAATAAATAATTGTAGCAGTCATCACCAAAATAAAGAAATTACTCCTTGCCAACCGTGGTTTGTCCAATTTCCAACACGATAAAAAATGTTACATTCAAAATAAAACCGACATGCCATCCTCACGCAGGAACTTTATCAAAAATGCAGGGATAATCCTGCCCTCTTTATCACTTTCCACTATTACCAGTACGGGCATATTGGCCGATAAAAAACTAAATATCGTTTGTGTAGGCGGACATCCCGATGACCCCGAAAGTGGATGCGGCGGCACGCTGTCCAAACTTGCCAAAGCCGGTCATAAGGTCACCATTATTTATCTCACACGTGGTGAGGCAGGCATAACAGGCGTTTCTCATAACGATGCGGCCAAAACCCGGACAAGCGAGGCGGAGGCTGCTTGTAAGATCATCAATGCAAAACCTGTCTTTGCCGGTCAGATCGATGGTGACACTATTGTCAATAACGAATGGTCTTCAAAAATCAAAGATCTGGTGGAAGCCCAACAACCACATATTGTATTTACGCATTGGCCGGTGGATTCCCATAAAGATCACCAGGCCGCATCATTAATGACCATTCAGGCCTGGATGCAGGGCAATAAAAAATTTGATCTTTACTTTTTTGAAGTATGCCTTGGCGACCAGACACATATTTTTCATCCCACTGATTATGTAGATATCACCGATACCCGGGAACAAAAGAAAAAAGCCGTGTATTGTCATACCAGTCAGAATCCGGCTGGCATCTATGAAGCCGGCGATTGTAACCATAAATTAATGGAAGAATTCCGGGGGATGGAGATCAATGTATCCGCCGCAGAAGCATTTGTGAAATGTGGAGCACTGACTATGGCTGCTGGTTAAATACAATGAAATGGGGCGACTGGTCAAAGGACCATGGAGCAAACTTTAGGAGTAAGTACACATTCACAACCTGACAGCATCGATATTGAACAGCTCATGGTTCTTTCCCGTCTTTGTGCTATAAAACTCTTTTATTACCGCCAGGTCTTTTTCCACATCTCCGGAAGGATATAAGACCGGGCCAAAACCGGACTCCCTGTTCTTATAATCAAGGTATCCCATTAAGATCGGGACATTCGCCCCCAGGGCCGCATAATAAAACCCGCTTTTCCATTTTTCCACCCTTTTTCGGGTACCCTCGGCCGGTATCATCAGGTAAAGGCGGTCCGACTGGTTGAATTTTTCGACAATGGTCTCCACCAGGTTCTGGCTCCTGGACCTGATTACAGGTATTGCTCCTGTGGCCTTCAAAAGGCCCTTTAAAGGAAATTTAAATAACTCTTTTTTTGCCAGATAATTGATTGGAAGATTCAGTATTCGATAAGTTGCCAATGCATATACAAAATCCCAGTTCGACGTATGTGGCGCTGCAATCACAACACATTTGGCGATCCCCGGGGGAATCGTCCCTCCTACTTTCCAGCCCTTCATTTTATACCATAGAGCAAATAAACCTGTCAGCATGATTTTTGTTTAAGGATTATATCCGGGGCTGTTAATTAGATGAGATGCAGTTTTTATTAATGTGCTTCCAGCCAGTTATCGCCGATACCGGCCTCAGCAATAACCGGAACATTATTAGGTAACGGCAGGGCTGCCTGCATATTCTCCAACACGATTGGCCTTAATTGTTCTGCTTCTTCACGATAAACATCAAATACCAATTCGTCATGTACCTGCAGGATCATGCGGCTCCTGAATTTATGTTTTTTCATTGCATTCTGCACTTTCACCATAGCCATCTTGATCATATCGGCGGCTGTTCCCTGGATGGGACTGTTAATGGCGTTTCGTTCCGCAAAGCCCCTCACCGTGAAATTAGCGCTGTTGATGTCTTTCAGCCAGCGTTTACGACCCATCAGCGTTTGTACATATCCGTTATCACGGCAGAAATTGATAGTGTCTTCCATGTATTTGGTAATTCCATGGAATTCTTTTTTGTAGTTGTCGATGATGGCTTTCGCTTCTGTTCTTGATATACCCAGGTTATCTGCTAACCCGAATGCACCCTGGCCATAAATGATACCAAAATTTACACTTTTCGCCTTATACCTCATTTCCTTGGTAACTTCTGATTCCTCCACTCCATAAACTTTGGCTGCAGTGGCAGTATGGATATCTTTCCCCAGCCTGAATGCTTCACACATATTGGGATCGCCACTTATGGCGGCAACAATTCTCAATTCTATCTGTGAATAGTCGGCTGATAATAATACATGATCCTTATCTCTTGGTATGAAAGCTTTACGGATTTCTTTTCCCCTTTCAGAACGTATGGGAATATTCTGAAGATTTGGGTTATTACTGGCCAGCCTTCCGGTTACTGCCACAGCAGATCCATACGTGGTATGCACCCTTCCTGTCCTTGGATTGATCAGTTGAGGTAAGGCATCAACGTATGTTGATTTGAGTTTGGTCATCTCCCGGTATTCTAGAACATCTGCAGGTACCGGGTGGAGATGGGATAGTTTTTGAAGCACGTCTTCTCCTGTGGCATACTGTCCGGTCTTGGTTTTTTTTGCCTTAGGATCAAGTTTCAGTTTATCAAACAACACTTCACCCAATTGCTTTGGAGATGATAAATTGAACCTTACCCCCGCAGCAGCATATACCCTTTCCTCAGCAGCCTTTGCCATCTTATCAAGTTCCTTTGAATATTCATTCAAAAAACCTTCATCAATTCTTACGCCTTCAAACTCCATGTCTTTCAGTACCTGCACCAACGGATTTTCAACTTCATTAAAAACTTTCTCAACATCCTTTTCTTTCAGGCATTTTACAAATACATTTTTCAACTGAAGGGTGATGTCCGCATCTTCCACCGCATACTCTTTTATCTTGTCTGGTTCAACATCACGCATATTTCCCTGTCCTTTGCCCTTCTTTCCTATCAGTTCTTCAATATGAACAGGTTCATATCCCAGGAATTGCGCACTTAACAAATCCATTCCGCGCTTGCCTTCCGGCTCAATGACATAATGTGCGAGCATGGTGTCAAACACCTGTCCCTTCAACTCCACTCCATAACATTTCAGGATGAGCAGGTCGTACTTGAGGTTTTGTCCAACCCATCGTACATCCTCCCTGTCAAACAAAGGCCTGAAGGCTTCAAGTATCTTTTTGGTAATTTCCTGGTCTGGCGGACAGGGAACATAATAACCCTCACCGACCTTCCAACAGAAACTTAATCCTACGAGTTCAGCCCTGTTGGCATCAATACCGGTGGTTTCCGTATCAAAGGAAATCTCTTTTTCTTTCATGAGCAGTTCCACCAGTGCAGCAATTTCCTTGTCGCTCGATGCAATATGATATTGGTGTGGAGTATTATTGATATTCTTGTCGGCCGGCAGTCCGGTTGACACTGATTCTTCCTCACTGACTACTTCTGCCTTACCATTTGATTTTGATGGCGGAGGCGGGACATCATTTCCAAACAGGTCCTGTTGAACACCCACCTTATTACTTTCGAAAATATTGAAATCATCACCCAGGATTCTTTTGCCCAGTGTTTTAAATTCCAGTTCAGTGAAGACATCTTTCAATGCATCTTTGTTCATGGCCTTCACACGGAAGTCTTCTTCATGAAATTCCACCGGCACATTCGTAATGATGGTTGCCAGTTTCTTGCTCATGAGTGCAAGGTCTTTTCCGTTTTTTACCTTTTCACCCAGTGCTCCTTTTATATTTTCAGCGTTGTCGAGTATATTTTCGATAGTGTTATACTCTGCGAGAAGCTTTGCTGCTGTTTTTTCACCCACACCCGGAATACCCGGAATATTATCGACAGAATCACCCATCAGTCCGAGTATATCGATGACCTGTGAAACTTCTTTAATACTCCATTTGGCACAAACTTCTGCGGGGCCAAGAATTTCAAAATCACCTCCCTGGTATGGTGGTTTATAGATTTTAATATGTTCAGAAACCAATTGTCCATAGTCTTTATCAGGCGTTACCATGAAGACTTCGTAGCCAACTTTTTCAGCCTGTTTGGCCAGTGTTCCGATCACATCATCGGCTTCATATCCATCTGTTTCGATGATGGGAATATTCAGCCCGGAAATGATTTTTTTGATATCAGGAATGGAAGCAAGGAGGTCTTCCGGAGCTTCCTGCCGGTTTGCTTTGTAGGCTTCAAAATCGGTGTGGCGTTCAGTGGGGGCAGCGGTATCAAAACATACTGCCATATGGGTGGGCCTCTGTTTATTCAGCAGGTCAATAAGGGTGTTGGTAAATCCAAACTGCGCATTGGTATTCTTGCCTTTGCTGGTTATCCTGGGGTTCCTGATCAGGGCATAATAGGCCCGGAAAATCAGGGCAAAAGCGTCCAGCAGGAAGAGTTTCTTTTCCATGCGCTAAAGATAACAATTGCGGATTGCGGATTAGCGGATTAGCGGATTCAATGGAAAAATCTACACTGCAATTCGAATTCGAATCCGCCAATTCGTAATCCGTCAATTCTTAAAAACGTGTTTCTAAGAAATGCGGCAACATCTTCCTCCAGGTTGGCCAGTCGTGCTTTATATCATGTCCCCAAAGGTCGAGTTCATGCGGGATCGATTTGCTGAAAAGCACATCTGAAAACCGGCGGTTGGCATCCGGATCTTCGTAATCGCCCTGGCCCGTGGCAATAATGATCCTTCCCTGGCGAATCTGTTCCAATACATAATGATCATTGAGATTGGGCATATAGTGGCTCGGAGAATTATAATATACCTGCTCATCGTAATAGCCGTCCGTATATTCCATCAGGTCATACACACCACTCATCGAGATGGTACCATTGATAAGATCAGGTCTTTTAAGAAACAGGTTCATTGCATGCAATGCTCCAAAAGAAGCTCCTGTAGTGATGATGGGAGTATCCCAGGATGTACTGTTTCTTATGAAAGGAACTACTTCATTGTAAACATATTCGTTGAACTGGTTATGACGGATGGCTTTATGCGATCCCTCCATATTCTTGTTCAACCAGCTTTCCGTATTGATACTGTTGATAGAAAACACTTTTACTTTCCCTGCATCTATCAACGGTGCAATGTGATCAATGAGTTGAAAACGCTCATATTCCAGGTAATCAGCCGCTGCAGTGGGCACCATCAACAGCGCAAAACCATAATGTCCATAAGAAACAATGGGCATTTCCCTGCCTAAAGCCGGAGAGTGCCAAAACGTTAAATGTCTGTCCATAAGCTGAATTTGGTTCACAAAGTAAGCCAATCCCCGGCCTCGTGAACCCTTTTATTTAATTCCGGAACAAAGTTTTTAATCTATAATGCCCTCTTTAATCTCATCCCAGAGATCCCGGTAACACCTGGCTGCATAACTACTTCTCGCGAAGCTTTCAATAGGACCTCGGTGAATGCCCATTTTCTCTACGTCCGACAAATAGGGAATATAATTTTCGAAGAACCTCTTGTCTTTATACAGTTCGGCCATCACTTCATTATGAAGATTTTTCCGGAGATCCACCATGGTGAAAAAACACATCATCTTAGACAGGTCCAGTTCCTTGTCCTTGAAATAGTCTTTGACCATATGATATGTCCTGACCGACAAAGTAGTAGGTATGATCGGCATCAATACTACATCGGCAGCATAAAATATATTTTCGGAAAGGGCGGAAAGTCCAGGCGGACAATCGATAAAAATAAAATCGTAATTCTTTGACAGGGACGAGAGAATGCTTTTCAGCCTTTTCTTCGAATTTCTGAATTCATCCATCATCACATCCATGCTTTTCGCGGAAAGGTCTGCCGCGATCATTTCAAGCTTCGGATAATCCGTTTCCATCACCGCATCATCAAGGTCAAAATCGCCCGAAAGGATTTTCTTCATCCCTCCCTTATTCTTTTGCTTTGCTTTGAAATAAAACGAAGAGGAGCCCTGCGGATCAATGTCCCAGAGTAAAGTGTTGAAATCATCCTGTGCAGACAAATAGGCAAGGTTTACGGCTGAAGCTGTCTTACCGACGCCGCCCTTAAGGTTGAACAATGCGATGACAGTCATAAAACAAATATATCATTTCTTCATTTCTTCCTTCTTTTTCTGCAGCGTAAACATTTCGTCCCTTAACCTGGCCGCTTCCATAAAATCAAGGTCCCTTGCCGCCCGCTCCATTTCCTTTTTTGTCCGCGAAATGGCCTTTTCGATCTGCGGGATGGTCTGGTAGATTTCCTGTTCTTCAGCGGCTGCCACAAGTTCATCATCCGGGCCCAGGGCCTGCGGGTTATGAAGGTCGTAACCTTTGATATCCAGCACGGATGTCTGGGCAAAAACCTGTTGCTTGCTCTTGATAACGGTACGTGGAGTGATGCCGTGTTCTATATTGAATTCAGTTTGTTTAATTCTTCTTCTGGTTGTTTCATCAATGGTCTTTTGCATGCTTTCCGTCATCTTATCTGCATAAAAAATGACCAGTCCGTCAACATTCCTTGCAGCACGACCTGCAGTCTGCGTAAGCGATTTCTCATTTCTCAGGTATCCTTCCTTGTCAGCGTCGAGGATGGCGACCAGTGACACTTCAGGAAGATCAAGCCCTTCCCTCAGAAGATTTACACCCACCAGCACGTCTATTTCTCCCAACCTGAGTTGACGCAGTATCTCCACCCTGTCGAGGGTGTCCACTTCACTATGGATATATTTTGATTTAATGTTGATGCGGTGGAGGTATTTGTCCAGTTCTTCGGCCATCCTCTTGGTGAGCGTGGTTACCAGTATCCTGTCACCTTTTTTTATGCGCTTATCGATCTCATCCAGCAGGTCATCGATCTGATTTTTACTGGGTCTTATTTCAATGGGCGGATCCAATAAACCCGTCGGCCTTACCACCTGTTCAATCACTACACCACCCGTTTGCTCGAGTTCGTAATCTCCCGGTGTTGCGGAGACAAAAATTACCTGGTTGAGTATATTTCGAATTCATGAAAATTCAACGGCCGGTTATCAAGGGCAGAAGGCAAACGGAACCCATAATCCACCAACACGAGTTTTCTCGACCTGTCACCTCCATACATTCCACTCACCTGGGGTATGGTCTGATGGCTTTCATCAATAATGCAGAGATAGTCCTTAGGGAAATAATCCAGCAGACAGAATGGCCTGGTCCCAGGTTTTCGACGATCGAAAAACCTGGAATAATTTTCCACACCATTGCAGTAACCCAATTCGCGGATCATTTCCACATCAAAATTTACCCTTTCACTCAAACGCTGGGCTTCAATAAATTTCCCGGTTGCTTTAAAGTAATCCACCTGTGCCTGCAGTTCATCCTGTATTTCATAAAGGATCTGCTGCATCATATCTCTCGGCGCCAGGTATAAGTTTGCAGGAAAGATGGCGACATTCTCCAGCATATTCATGCGTTTTGAAGTCTGTACATCTATTGTTTCTATTTCTTCTATCTCATCGCCAAAAAAAGTAATCCGGTAACCGTAATCGAGATAAGGAAGATTGATATCCACCGTATCGCCATTTACCCTGAATGTGCCCCTGGTAAATTCAGTCTGGGTGCGGTTATATAATGCATTCACCAGTCCATGCAAAAATCCCTGGCGGCTCATGACCTCTCCTTTGCTTATCCGGATAATTCCGTTTTCAAAGTCAGCGGGATTGCCGATACCATAGATACAGCTGACAGACGCCACCACGATAATATCCCTTCGTCCGGTCAACAATTGTGACGTGGCCTGCAGCCTGAGCTTGTCCAGTTCTTCGTTGATGGAAAGGTCTTTTTCGATATAGGTATCGCTGACCGGCATATAGGCTTCGGGCTGATAGTAGTCGTAGTAGGAAACAAAATATCCCACGGCATTATCCGGGAAAAATTGTTTGAACTCACCGTACAATTGCGCAACCAGTGTTTTGTTATGGGTTAATACCAACGTCGGTCGCTGTACCTGTTGAATCACATTTGCAATCGTGAAAGTCTTTCCCGAACCAGTTACACCAAGAAGTGTCTGGTATCTTTCTCCCTGCAACAAACCCTGTATTAATTGTTGTATGGCCTGCGGCTGATCACCAGCCGGCGGAAATGGTGCATGTAGATTAAATTGGCTCATAAGGACCTTGATTTTGTGACTCCTCTTCCAGCAATTTTACCCAAACGTGGTCATCAATAAGTTTTCCATTTTTTAAAACAGCTTTCCTGCGAACGCTCTCTTCGTAAAAACCATTTTTCTCCAGTGCCCTCATGGATGCTTTGTTTGATTGAAAGACTTCAGCATACACCCGGATCACATGAGGTGTTCGTTCTTTTATTTTCCCAATGAGCAGTCCGATGGCTTCGGTGGCGATTCCCTTGCCCCAGAAATGTTCGCCAACCCAGTAGCCAATTTCAGCACTGCATTTATTAACATCATCCTTAGGAAGAAATCCGATTCCTCCTGCCAGCTGACCATGAAACAGGATGGCAAAGTTCACTGAAGTGTGGTTATCTGCATTATGCTGGAGAAAAATATCAGCATCTTTTAATGTATAAGGGAAGGGTAGATAATCCCGCACATTGTCCCATATATTCTTGTTGTTAAGGAGAATGGACAGTCTTTCTGCATCTGTCCAGTACCAGGGCCGGATCTGAACCATAATTTGAATTCATTTGTACTCACACCTTTCTACCAATATAGGTAGAATAGTCGGGCAGTTTACATTCATAATCAGCATGCATCAGTGGAGACGTAAGAATAAAGTCGGCCGTTGCCCGGTCGCAGGCAAAAGGAAGATTCCAGACTACGGCAAGTCTCAACAGCGCTTTGATATCCGGATCATGAGGTTGAGCTTCCATCGGATCCCAAAAAAATATAAGGACGTCTATATCGCCTTGTGCAATCATCGACCCTATCTGCTGGTCGCCTCCCAATGGTCCGCTCATCAGCTTTTTTACAGGTTGTTTTAGCTTGTCTTCCAGCATTTTTCCAGTCGTGCCGGTTCCAAGCAACTCATGCATGGATAAAACATCCCTGTTGTACCAGGCCCAGTCGATCAGGTCTTCTTTTTTATGGTCATGCGCAACCAGGGCTATGCGCTTCCGGATTTTTAGTTTTCTTATCATGCATTACAATGTAAGAAATATGGCGGAGAGTTGAAGGTTGAGAGTTGAGGGTTGAGGGTTGAGGGTTGAGGGTTGGCCACCTTCGCTTCGCTATGGTGGCCGGGGAGGGTTGAGAGTTTCAAAAAAAATTAAGGGTTAAGGAAAAAGTAGGTTTAAACCGACATCCTTAACCCTCAACCCCTAACTCTCTCCGGCCACCATAGCGAAGCGAAGGTGGCCAACCCTCAACTATTTATCCGGCCTGCATTTCCTTCACTTTCTCCCTGATCTTGCCTTCGATCTCGTTGGCCAGTTCAGGATTGTCGGTCAGCAACTGCTTCACCGTATCACGACCCTGTCCGAGTTTATCATTATTATAATTGAACCAAGACCCGCTCTTTCCGACAATACCCAGTTCAACACCCAGGTCAATGATCTCACCCACTTTAGAAATACCTCCTCCGAATATGATATCGAATTCTGCCGCACGGAATGGCGGAGCCACTTTGTTCTTTACCACCTTAACCTTCACGCGGTTACCCACTGCCTCGTCACCATCCTTGATCTGGGCAATCCTGCGGATATCCAGCCTCACAGAAGCATAGAATTTCAGCGCATTACCACCGGTGGTAGTTTCGGGATTTCCGAACATCACCCCTATTTTTTCCCTCAACTGGTTAATGAATATGCAGATGGTGTTCGTCTTGGAAATGGTCGCTGTCAGTTTACGCAGGGCTTGTGACATCAGCCTTGCCTGAAGGCCCATCTTGCTGTCACCCATATCTCCTTCCAGTTCACTTTTCGGTACCAGTGCCGCCACGGAGTCAATCACCACTACGTCAAGGGCGCCCGACAAAATCAGCCTGTCGGCTATTTCCAGTGCCTGTTCTCCATAATCCGGCTGTGAAATCAGCAGATTATCTACATCCACCCCAAGTTTCTGGGCATAACCGCTGTCAAAAGCATGTTCAGCATCAATAATGGCGCATATACCCCCTTTTTTCTGGGCTTCCGCGATGACATGGATGGCGACGGTCGTCTTACCCGAACTCTCCGGACCATAGATCTCCACAACACGGCCTTTCGGCAGTCCGCCAATCCCCAAAGCCATATCCAACCCAATGGATCCCGTTGAAATCACTTCCTGGACATGATCTCCTTTTTCGTTCATCATCATCACACTTCCCTTGCCATAATCCTTTTCGATCTTATCTAATGTTAGCTTTAGTGCCTTTTGCTTTTCTGTGCTTGACATGTCTTGATTTTTAGGTTTCCAATGTAATTGTTCTCATAAAGGTAGGGGAATAAATTTATGCACACTAACTTTTTTAGCAGTTTTTTCACTAATTTCTTTAGTTTTTTACACCAAAAAAATCCCTGCTGTAAAAACAGCAGGGGAACATGAGAAAACTAAAATGCAATTGCGGACTGTTTGCATAATAAAACTAATATAAATCTTTCCGCCGTTCTATACTCTGTTCGTGGTATTTTTAGAGATTCACTAATCTTTCTATCTTTATACAAAGAAAAAATATGAAACATCTATTCATGTTCTGCTTCGCTATCACTGTCAGCATCATCCTATACGCACAGGAACCCGTACCCGCAGCAAAAGGCGTGACCTATGGCGCAGGTGCCGTACAGGAAGGAGCTGTTCCGGTAAATGAACTGAATACTGTTTTGAAAGACAATAAATACACCGGCAAAATAACAGGCAAGGTGGTAGAGGTCTGCCAGGAAAAGGGCTGCTGGATGAAAATTGAAAAAGCCGACGGTGAAAGAATGATGGTGAAGTTTAAGGATTACGGTTTCTTCATGCCGAAGAATATCCAGGGAAAAGAAGTAGTGCTCGATGGTGAAGCCGTAGAAAAGGAAGTTTCGGTCAAACAGCTCCAGCACTATGCCAAGGATGCCGGCAAATCCGAAGAAGAGATAAAAAAGATCAAAGAACCTAAGAAGGAACTGCAGTTTATCGCGAAAGGAGTTCTCGTTTTATGATGCAAGCAAACGAGATTGGCGAATTTGCGCATTGGCGCATTGGCGGATTGACGAATTCGCGGATTCCCATTATCACATCATCGCAATAGACAATTCGCACATTTGTAAGACACATTTCTTCAGTCTCCACCTCCACATCCAGAACTACAGGAACTACAGCTGCTGCCCCCGTCACTACTATCCGACCCGGCATCAACACTATCCCATGAACTCCCCGCTCCGGCCCCGCCATAATCACCTCCATTGAATTCTGAAAAATTACTGCTGTCCCCGGTAATCATATCGTAGGCGAAATAGGTTACCAGTGGTGTGTCATCATTAATATAACTTCCATTTTTCAGGGCCCCGGTTTTTTTGGTCGACTGGAAAGGATTGGGAGCGGATTCGTCCCATCCAAATTTGGGTTCACCCCAGAATGCAGCCGGTGGATCAATGCCGAATTCCTTCTTATAAAGTTCAATCGTCTCCAGGTATTGAGCATGAAAAATCCCGGTCATTTTCGGATCGGGAATCAGCTCAGGGTTATGGTCAAAAGGATAATGAATGACGTCGGCACAAAACTCCCTGTAGGCCCTGGTGAACAATACGTGCTCATGCCATACCTGGTCAATGATCCTCGATGGCGTTACCTGGAAATCACTGACAATACCCAGGTAGATAAACTTTTTGTACTCCCAGATGGCCTTCCGTCGCAAACCTGTATTTCCAATTCAACTTTCGCGCAATCTTGGTCGCAAACGCCTTGGTGGAGGCATCATCCCCGCCAAACTTCTCTGAAATATTCTGCCATAAGCTGGGTGGAACCAGGTCAATGAAATGATAGTTCTTAATGTTCAGCCAGAGTTCTTTTTTATTCATATGAAAGCATATTACTAAATATAGCCTATCCTCCAATCCGCCCGGCCATCCGTATTTGATCTTATTATTAATTACTTCAGCAAAACCCGCCATACGCAATATCGCCGGTGGAACTGATCATAATCATCCCTCCCCGGCCTTTATTTATCTACCTTACTCCCCTTAATACATATCAACCCGACTGTTTATGAAAAGTCTGCTTGTCGCCGTTAGTTTGATGGCTGCCCTTTCCACCACAGCCCAGCAAAAACCCTATTCCGTAACCGGTAAAAAACTGATCGTGTATACTACGGCCGACAGTACATCCCTCCGGCTAACACCCACGGATACCCTCAGCTTTTCCATGATGGGACAACCAAAAGAAACCCAGTTTTGCGTGTTTGTGGATCCCGGCAAAACCTATCAGTCCTTCATCGGCATCGGCGGTGCATTTACTGATGCATCGGCGGAAACCTTTGCCAAGCTTCCCGCCAACCGGCAGAAGGAATTCCTGGAAGCCTATTTCGATCAAAAAAAAGGTATCGGCTATAGTTTTGGCCGCACCACTATCCATAGCAGTGATTTCAGCAGCGGCAGCTACACCTATATTAAGGAAGGCGATAAAGACCTCGCCAGCTTTTCAGTAGATCATGACCAGATGTTTCGTATCCCTTTGATTAAAAGGGCCATCGCAGCAGCTGGTGGTAAACTGACCATGTTCGCCAGTCCATGGAGCCCGCCGGCATTCATGAAAAGCAATAATGATCTCCTCCATGGCGGCTCATTGCTGCCCGAGTACTACCAGGCCTGGGCCAACTATTACGTGAAATTCATCCGGGCCTATGCCAAAGAAGGCATTCCTCTCTTCGGTATCTCTATCCAGAATGAACCCATGGCCACCCAGCGATGGGAGTCTTGCATCTACACTGCAGAACAGGAAAGGGATTTCCTGAAAAACTTCCTCGGCCCCACCCTTCAGAAAAATGGACTGGGTGATAAAAAAATCATCGTTTGGGATCATAATCGCGACCTGGTATACCAGCGCGCCAGCACCCTTCTGGATGATCCCCAGGCGGCAAAATACGCATGGGGTGTAGGTTTTCACTGGTACGAAACATGGACCGGTGGCACACAGATGTATGATAATGTTCGCCGCGTCAAAGAATCGTACCCTGATAAAAATGTGCTGTTTACGGAGGGATGTGTCGAAAACTTCAAACTCGAGAACGTGCTCGACTGGAGACTGGGCGAGAAATATGGTAAATCGATGATCAATGATTTCAATAGCGGATCTGTGGCGTGGACCGACTGGAATATTCTCCTTGATGAAACTGGCGGACCGAACCATGCGAAAAATTTCTGCTTCGCACCTGTCCATGCCAATACCAAAACCGGTGAACTTATTTATACCAATGAATATTATTATATCGGCCACTTCTCAAAATTCATCAGGCCGGGAGCAAAAAGGGTGATGAGCGCCCCAAGCCGAAGCGCACTGATCAGTACCTCTTTCCTGAACCAAAACGGACAATTGGTGACCGTTGTGATGAACGACAGCGATAAGCCGATCAGTTATTTTCTCTGGATCAATAACCAGGCGACTGAAGTGAAAAGCCCGGCGCATTCCATTGCGACCCTGGTGATACAATAAAGGATTCGCTTAATTTCTATAGTAGTCTTGAAACGGACCGGCAATTTCTCATGACAAAAAACATGTCATGATCAGGTCTAATTTTTATAAATTGTCGCTTATTGGCTTTTTATGAAATACCTGTCCATTCTTCTCTTCTGCATTATTGGCAATGCCGCCATTGCACAGTTGCCAAACCAGAAAACATTGCCGAATGGCTGGAAACTGAGTCCGGTTGGAAGAAGTTTTCCCCTCGGTGACCTTCCGCTCAATATTGCTGTATCTAAAAGCCGGCAACTGATGGCTGTAACCAATAACGGTCAAAGCGTGCAATCCATCCAGCTCATCAATCCCAAAACGGAAAGAATCCTGCATACGGTGATCATCCCAAAATCATGGTACGGGTTGAAATTCAGTGATGATGAAAAATATCTTTACGCATCAGGCGGAAATGATAACTGGATACTCAAATATGCGATCGCCAACAATAAACTGGTCTTAAAAGACAGCATTAAACTGGGCGACAAATGGCCTAATAAAATATCTCCTACAGGCATTGATATTGATGAAGCAAAGAAGATCATGTACGTGGTCACCAAAGAAAACAACAGCCTTTATGTAATTGACCTCGTCACTAAACAAATAAAACAGCAGGTCCCACTTGAATCGGAAGCATATACCTGCATACTCTCCCCGGATAAAAAGGACCTTTATATTTCATTATGGGGAAAGGATAAGATCATGGTATATACTCACCGGAACCCAACAAAAAAAGGAATGGCCGGTGGGCGACAATCCCAATGAGATCTGCCTCACAAAAAACGGAAGATACCTTTTTGTATCCAATGCCAACGACAACTCAGTTTCGGTTATAGATACCCGTGAGGGCCGGACAATAGAGACACTGAATGCTGCACTTTATCCAAATGCTCCCAGCGGCTCAACCTCCAATGCTGTTGCCCTGAGCCAGGATGAAAAGACATTGTACATCGCCAATGCCGACAACAATTGCCTCGCTGTCTTTGACATTGAGAAGCCCGGCTTTAGTGTTTCGAAAGGATTCATCCCAACAGGATGGTATCCAACGAATATCAAGGTGATCGGGAAAAAGATATTTGTATCTAATGGAAAGGGATTTAGTTCGATGGCCAATCCCTACGGTCCGAGCCCCTACCGGCCACGCCAGCAGGTAAATTACCAGCAGGGTGATACCAACAGGCCGAAAGAGGTTCAGTATATAGGCGGATTATTTAAGGGTACGATGTCTGTCATCGATACGCCAAATGAAAATACCCTGGCCATCTGGTCAAGAGGTGTGTACGCAAATACACCCATATACGAAAGAAAAAGAATCGCTGAGCAAAGGTGAAATTGGCAACCCGATTCCCATGAAAATAGGCGATCCTTCACCTATCAAATATGTATTTTATATTATCAAGGAAAACAGGACCTACGACCAGGTATTGGCGGATGTTAAAGGAGGGAATGGCGACACCAGCCTGCTCTTATTCGGAGAACACGTGACGCCAAATCAGCACGCCCTTGTCAATGAATTTGTATTGCTCGATAATTTTTATGTGGATGCCGAAGTAAGTGCTGACGGGCATAACTGGAGTATGGGTGCCTATGCCAATGACTATCTCGAAAAAACATGGCCCACAAGTTATGGCGGAAGGGGTGGATCCTACGATGGCGAAGGGAACAGGGAAATTGCCAATGACAAGAACGGGTTTATCTGGGGTGCCTGTAAGCAAAGTGGTGTAAGCTATAGGACATACGGAGAATTTGCAGATGAAAGCAAAGCCAATATCCCGGTGTTGAAAGATCATTTCTGCCCGTACTATACGGGATGGGATATGGAAACCCGGGACACCACAAGATTTTACCAGTGGAAACGGGAATTTGATTCGTTGATTGCCGTCAATGCAGTACCACGCTTCAATACATTACGAATGGGGAATGATCATACCGAAGGACTCAGGCCGGGTAGCCTTACTCCTTTTGCCAATGTTGCGGATAATGATCTTGCGGTGGGACTATTTATCGAACATCTTTCCAAAAGTCCTATCTGGAAAGAAAGTGTTGTGTTTATCCTGGAAGATGATGCACAAAACGGGCCCGACCATGTAGACGCGCATCGCACTACAGCATACCTGGCCGGCGGATATGTAAAGAGAAAGTTTGTGGATCATGAAATGTATTCTACTTCATCAATGCTTCGAACCATTGAACTGATACTGGGACTTAAACCGATGTCCCAGTACGATGCTGCTGCACTGCCCATGTGGAAGTGTTTCAGCCAGACGCCCGATACTACGCCTTTCAGGGCAAGACCTTCCAATATTAACCTCAACGACAAAAACCCTGATGATCGTTCACCACTTGCACTGAAGAGCCTGACATTCAATTTCACCAAAGAAGACAGTGCACCGGATATTGAATTTAATGAAGTGATCTGGAAGGCTGTAAGGGGCGCGCACTCTGTAATGCCCGCACCAAGAAGGGCGGCGTTTATTAAGGTGGAAGAAGAAAACGAGAAATAATGTGAAAAATGTGCAGGTGTGTAAATGTGCAGAGGGAATGATTTAATGCCATGATGTTGAAATGGCATCACTCCATCATTAAATCCATTGATCATTCCATCTCCACATTTGCACACTACTCAATTATTAATTTCTTCAGATAATAGCTATCAGGATCAATCACCGGCATTTGGTCAGACTTTATCTCCACCGGCTTCTTGCTCACCAGGATCGTCTGTCGCCCTGCAGAGGTCTGCACTTCGAGCGGTAATGTCATCTCCATATTCGTAAAACTAATAAGGAAAGTATTTAGACCTGATTGCTTAACATTTATAGTTAGCTTGTCTGTGGTGTATATAAACAAGTCGAACAGGGGCTTAAGATTTTTTCTTGATGCCGTATTGAAATAATTCATCACATCCACTGTAGTCACCATATTATCATAGGTGTATTTCGGATCGGTGGCAAATCCCTTTAATGCCGGAAAGAAAATACTGTCGCCGATCACATACCTGAGGGTATGCATAAAAAATGCTCCCTTGCCATAAATGTCGGGCTGGTAGGTTTGCCTTGAATCAATTTCTTCGCCCTGCACTACCGGCAGTTTGTTTTGGGTATGTATGGCAGTAGTCTTCATCCTGTCAATATATGCCTGTCTTCCACCAAAATCCTCATAAAACAATGCATCCCCGAAACTGCAGATGCCTTCCTGGATCCACATATGTGCCCAGTCCTTATTGCTCACCTTATTGGCCCACCATTCGTGCCCGAATTCATGATGCAGTAACCAGTCGAAGTCTACATTCCCCACCTTCGCATAACGGTATTTATTTCCGTACGCAATCATGGTCTGATGTTCCATGCCAAGATGCGGAGTTTCAGCAATGGCAATCTTTTCTTTCACCCATGGATACTCGCCGAAATATTTTTCGAGCATATGGGATGATCTTTCAAAGAGGTCAAGCAATTTATCCGCTTTCGGCAGGTTATAGTCCAGCACATAATATTGCATGGGAACTTTATTGCCCAACACTGAAGTATAACTTCGACTTACCAGTTTGTAGTTCCCCACATTAAACAGGATGCAGTAATTGCTGATGGTATAATTTGTTTTCCAGTGAAAGGTCGATTTCTTTCCTGAGGATGAAGTTTTGACGAGTAGACCCGGACCGGCAACAACCAATCCTTTCGGAACGGTAATGACCAGGTCGGCTCCTTCATTGGGTTCGTCACTCGGATGGTCTTTGCAGGGGAAGAAAATCTGGGCGCCATCCGACTGGCAACTCATCGCGATCCATGGTCTGCCAAGGCTGTCCTTGGTCCATTGGATACCACCATCCCAGGGTGGATTTTTAGCGACCATTGGTTTTCCTCCATAATTAATCCTGACCAATTGTTTTCCTGCGGCAAAATCCGGACTGCCCGGGATGGAAATCAAACCGTTTTGATGCGTGAAGGTCTTCTGCTTTCCATTTACGGTGATCTTTGAAACGGTAAACCTGTTATCCAGGTTAAAGATCAGTGTAGGCGATGTCGAAAGCAGGTTGAGTGCGATTTCAGTGAAGCCCTTATATGACTCGGTCTCCGGAGATACATCCAGGTTAACAGTGTAATGGCGGATGTCCATGGCAGCCTGTTCCGGTTTCAGTCGGCCTCCCGACACCGACACCTGGGCAACAGATGAAAATGCATAGAAAAAGGAACAAACAATAACAAAGGATTTTACCATTGGAATAATTTTCAGCTTTGGCGAATTTAGTGCTTATATAAAGAACGATATTTGCTGATATTTTAAATCAAATCGTCTGTTTATGAAACCGCTCTATCCAACACTACTGCTCGTTGTTGCTGTCATGCTTTTTTCCTGTGTCAGCACGAAGAAATTTGACGCGCTAAACAAGAAATATAACGAGTTGAATACGTCCCTGACGGGGGTTCAGGGTGACCTTCGAACCTGTCGTGATGAAAAATCCGAGCTGGAAAGAAAAAGGGCCGCCACTGAATCTGAACTCGAAAACCTGAGAAAGCAAAATGAATTCCTGAAAGAAAATAATAACCAGGCCTTAAAACAACTGGAAAATATGTCTGTGATAACTTCTACCCAGGCAGAAAGTATCAAGAAATCAATGGAAAATATCGGGATGAAAGACATGTATATCCAGGACCTGCAAACCCAGATGGCGCGCAAGGATTCACTGAATATGGCGCTGGTGATGAACCTTAAAGGTGCTGTGGGCAATATGGATGACAAGGATATCAATATCAAGGTCGACAAGGGTGTTGTGTTTATCGATATATCCGACAAACTGCTGTTCAAATCCGGAAGTTATGATATCACAGACCGCGCCAGTGAAGTGCTGGGCAAGGTTGCGATGGTATTGAAGAATCAACCTGATATTGAATTCATGGTAGAGGGCCATACCGATAATGTACCTTTTGCAAAAGGGGTCCTGCTCGACAACTGGGATCTTTCTGCCAAAAGAGCGGCTTCCGTAGTTAGGGTGCTTCAGAAAAAATATGCCCTTGACCCGGCTAAAATGTCTGCCGCCGGCCGTTCAGAATATCATCCTATAGCCTCTAATGATACTGCCGAAGGAAAAGCTGCCAATCGTCGTACCCGCATCGTGATCCTTCCTCAGCTCGACCAGTTCTTCAAGTTGCTGGAACCGAAAAAAGGATGAAAGTAAATGTGAAAATGTACAAGTGTGCAGGTGTGAAAATGAAATGGTGAAAATGAAAACCTATCGGCACTAGCTGCGAGTCCTCAAATTTAATTGACCAGGGATGAAATTATTTATCCCTGGTTTTTTTATGGGTCTACGACTTTTTATGATGGACTTAAAGCCGCAATCTCTACCTACCGGTCGCCGGCGGCCAAAGCCTTTGGCGACGGACGCAGGCAGGCGTAATCCGCAATCCTCCTTCGCTAAGGCTTCGGCGTAGGACTCGGTGAACAGGTCCGCAACCGCCAACTCTCAACCCTCAACTCTCAACCCTCAACCCACTGACCAACATCATTCCTCCCGCAACATGGCAGCCTTAATTTGCCTCATTAAATCAGCACCTTAATGGCGCTAAAAAGCCTTATTGATACCCCCACATTTTCACGGTACTGGCTATGCGCGTCAGGTTTTATCGTCGTTAAATTATTACTTCATTTATCGACCAATACCAATTATGAACTGCATCGTGATGAGATGCTCTATTTTAATATGGCCGATCATCCAGCATTTGGGTATGCAACGGTTCCGCCTTTGATTGGTTTGCTGGCATTTATCGTTAAAACTGTTTTTGGATACTCTGTATTTGGCCTTCGGTTATTTCCTGCCATGGCCGGGGCTTTGTCGCTGCTACTGATGGCAAAAATAATCAGGGAACTGAATGGCGGACTTACTGCCCTTATCATTGCGTCTGCCTCATTTATCCTTGCTCCGGGATTCCTGCTTTTTGATACCCTATTTACACCCAATGTATTTGAACAATTGTTTTGGCTGGCCATCACCTATTTCATTTTCAGGATGGTGACCACTGGAAATACCTTACACTGGCTATGGATCGGCATTTTTGCAGGCCTGGCTTTTTTAACCAAATACTCCGTCTTGTTCCTGGTCGCCGGATTTGTCGTGGCAATGGTCTTCAGCCCACAGAGAAGGCTGATGGATAGGTGGTTTTTTATAGCCATCCTGGTTGCACTGGTAATCGCCATGCCTAATATTGCCTGGCAATACCAACATAACTGGCCCGTGGTTCGACATATGCAGGAATTGAACAGCACTCAACTGGTAAATACGCGCTATGCTTATTTTGTGGAAGACGTTTTCAGTCTAACCATGTCATCTTTCTTTATCATCATTTGCGCGGTATTCACCATGCTGCTATTCAGGTCAGAAAGAAAATACCGGTTCATTTGTATTGCGTGCCTGATCACTACGACACTGTTTTTATTATCCAATGGGAAAGGTTACTATATTCTTGGGCTTCTTCCGTTCCTGGTGGCGTTTGGATCTTACGCCATGGAAAAATATATAATAAGAGGAAGGCGGATGCTGGCTTTTGCCATTATTGCACTGATACCGCTGATTTCCCTGCCATCACTCCCCTATAGTTTACCGGTATGGTCTTTTGAAAAGCTGGACAGTTATTCTCAAAAAACAGGGCACCGGATCATTTACCCTTTTTCAAGGTGGGAGGATGGAAAAATCCATAACTATTCACAGGTGTTTTTTGACATGACCGGATGGCAACAACTTGCGGAAGTGGTAGCAAAAGTCTATCAACAGTTACCTGCCGAACAACAAAAATCCTGTTTGTTATATGTCGAAAGAAACTATGGCGATGCAGGCGCACTGAATTTTTACGGCAAGACCAAGGGAATCCCGACACCTGTCACTTTTCACGAAAGCTATATTTTTTGGGCGCCGGAAACAGCGCCTCCGGGCCCGATGATATATGTGAACGTAAATGCCAACAGCCTTAAAGAAGTTTTCGATAATATCCGTGAAGTTGGTGTGGTGAAAGATCCGTATTTCCGGGAAAACGGGCTCAAGGTTTTTTTATGTACAGAACCCAAAATAGATTTCCAAAAAGCCTATCACGAAAAAGCAGTAGCAGAAAAACAAGCCTTTAAAAGATAATCTGTTTTGGGAAGGCGGATTGTGGATCGCCAGCGATGACTTCCTCATACGATAATACGTATCGTTGTGATGCCTATTGCGCCATGCGTTTGAATGGCAATCATTTTCTCATTTCCACTTCCACATTTGAAAATTGGCACAATTCTCACATTATACTCGGTATGCTACTGCATTGATATTCATGCCTGCACCAACAGAAGCAAAGAGAATGATATCACCCTGATGCAACTCGTGACCATCCTGCTTATCTCTAAGCACCAGGTCAAGCAGTGTGGGAATGGTAGCCACCGAACTGTTGCCCAGCCAATGGATGCTCATGGGCATAATATCTGCAGGCGGAGTCATCCCATATAGTTTGAACATCGCTTTTACTATCGCTTCATCCATTTTTTCATTTGCCTGGTGGATGAAGATTTTTTTCAGTTCGCTGATCTTTATGCCGCTTTTATCAAGGCATTCCTTCATGGCGAGGGGAACGTGCCTGACCGCATACTCATACACTTTTCGTCCCTTCATCTTGATGTACTTTATCCGGGGATCACTTCCCGGATAATTGGACTTCCCCATATTTATGTAGTACGCTTCATCAACGCTATGTGACTGTACACTGCTTCCGATGATACCACTTCCATTTTCTCCTGTTTCTTTATATTCAATTATGGATGCACCAGCTCCATCAGAAAAAATCATACTGTCGCGGTCATATTGATCAATTACCCTGGATAAGGTTTCAGATCCGATGACCAGGGCTTTTTGTGCAATACCTGCTTTGAAGAAGGCGTCTGCCTGGATTACTCCCTGCAACCATCCCGGGCAACCGAATAATACATCGTATGGAATACAGTTCGGATTCTTTATCCCCAGCTCGTGCTTAACCCTGCTGGCCAGTGAAGGAACTGCATCCGACTGAAAGGAATCTTTCACCACGTCGCCGAAATTGTGAGCGAGTATCAGTTGGTCGAGCGTTTCCGGATCCACGCCACTCATGGCTATGGCTTCACGCGCCGCAACAGCAGCCATCCCTGATGCATTCATCTCCGTACCGGCATAACGGCGCTCTTCAATTCCTGTGATTGCCTGGAACTTCTCTACTATTTCAAGCGGGGCTGTCTCGATCCTTTGATTTGTCTCGTTGTAAAAATTTTGAGTAGTGAACTCCCGGTTCATCCTGACCTCGTGGGGAATATATGCACCCGTGCCGGTAATGACTGTTCTTTTCATTCTGTTACTGCTCTTTTAACGCTGCAAAATTATCCAATAAATGCTTCACTTAACGACTACACATACCAAATTTATGGTTCCCGGGAGGCCGTACAAATCCCGGCCGACGGAACCTCATTAAAATTCGCAATATTCTTTGAAATCATATCCCTGCAACAGGGTTGGCATTTTACGACCATCAATCTACGAATTCGGGGGCTGGCATTTATCAACCATCAAGATACGAATTCGGGGCTGGCATTTAACGACCATCGATCTCTTCGAATTCGAGTGCCGGCACCTAACGTACATCTATCTCTTCGAATTCGCCCGTTTTTTTATTCTTTCGGACATTATCCCAGTTGAAGCATTTCCCGTTCATGGCAACGTAAACGCCGGGGGGGAGCGACTGAACAAAGGCCATGGCGCTGCCGAGGTTGAACAGCCCGTCTGAGCTGCCAAATTTATAAGGAATCATGGCACCTGTTAATACCACCGTTTTACCGCTGATCCTGGATGCCAGGAATTTTGCCGTATCCGCCATGGTATCGGTTCCATGAGTGATAATGATCTTCTTTTCATTTGACTTGTTACAATGATCGGCTATCATCACGCGATCCTCCTCTGTCATATCGAGGCTGTCGATCATCATCAGTGTACGGATATCCACCTGTACACGGCAGCGGCCCAATTTGAGCATTTCCGACAGATGTGTATCCTTAAAGAACAATTCACCCGTAAGTTCATTGTACTCTTTGTCGAAGGTACCGCCGGTTATGAGTATTCTAATTCCCATATGAAATTCGGATTCCGCCATTTCCCGAAAATGCAGGAGATATACCTTCCTGCCTGTTTCGTATATGGGTCACGGTAAGGAGCTGTCGGAATTCCTGGTTAAAATTACTTTTAATTCGGAAAACAGGATACGGAATCCGGATTATTATGGATTGATCTTGGCAAATATAATTCCTGCGATAAACGCCTGGAGTATACCATACAGCAACCAGGTAACGACCATCTGCCAGGAAATATCTATGGCACTGAAAGTCAGCCATAAAACAGGCAATAGTGCAACAATGCCATATACCAGGGCTACTTCAAAGGCGCGCCATATGGCATTACCCTGAAACAGGCCCTTATACCTTTCCCAAAACCATTTCAAAGCAAAGCTCAGTACAAACGGGTGTGCATAAAACATCCAGTCTGTGCCTGCATTGGACCAGCGAAATACCGGGCTGAAATATTCTTCTGCAAGCTGCGGAAATACCGCAACCAGGAAATACAACAGTGCCAGGCTTACCAAAAGCAGTACCACACCGGCTGTCAGACTCGCAGTTACTGTTTTTTTCATGTTTGAAGAGATTATAAATATTAAAAATTGTTTTGTGCTTATACTAATCTTCTGAAATGAAGGTGAAAATTCACCTTGATATCTTCATTGATCTGGATCAACCCCATCAGTTTTTTGGGAGGGGTCAATTTAAAGTCTGAGAACTGCATCGTTTTACTTCCAATGAGTTGCAACTGCGACTGTCCAAACTGCTGAATGGAATAGTTGATGTCCATTCGTTTGGTCTGACCAGCAATTTCAATTTCCACAACTCCTTTCACTATTCCCCCGATAGCCAACTCATCAAGCGAGATAAATTTCACTTTAAGCCATGGGTTCTTTTCTGATTTAAGGATCTTCCTGAAATCTGCAGTGATATACTTGTGATGACAATCGAATTTTGTGATATCGATGGATAATACACTATTCTGGAATATCAGCTTCTTTGCCTTCTCATCTTTTGAATACTCCAGTGTATCCTGGTTCAGGTATTCTTTAAGATCACAGGTAAATGCGTTGACATTCGAACTTCCTTCAATATTCATTGAACTGTTCTTTTCAATGACCCATCCACCAGGCATACTATGATCGGCGGGGATCGTAAAAGAGACCAGAGAAACTGTAAGAATCAATATGAGGAATGAATAACGCATCTTACCGGTATTGAAACAAAGCCAGGCTGGGTTGCCAACCTGGCTTGTACAAATTAAACTGAAACAAAAACTAGAATCCTACAACGGCTTCAACTACAAAACCATTGAATTTACCGTTTCTAAGTGTTGTTTTTGGAACTGCAGCTGCTTCATAATCATTGTAATTCTGCATTACATATTCACCTTTCAGCATTACATTCCTGGTCAGGAACCAACCGGCTGCGATAGCAGTACGATCGATAGATACTTCAGAAATGGCCTGATTAAGAAGTGCATTGGCATTACCTGATTTTCCGGTATTCCATATCTGGTCAAGTGTTGCCTTATTATAACGTGCACCGACAAAGAAATTCTCTTTTCCACCCAGGCTAATCCTGTACACTACATCAGCTGCGATCTGGTTAAAAGTCCTGTCTTCCGGGCTGGATTTTCCTGGAGCAGCAATTTGATTTGCTTCGCGGCCTTTACCTGTTTCATATGTTCCAAACAATTCAAGTCCGCCCACTTTCAGGAAACCATTAAGCATAATACCCTGGGTCCTGTCCTTGAAATTAGGGTTAACCCGGCCGGACCATGCTTGAGCTGTTGCTGTTGCAGTGGTATCTTCCATAACCAAAAAGTAATTTGATCCTGTACGGTCGCCCCAGAACAGTGTATTGCTGGCTGAGCTCTTGTCTCCGTAATAAGAAGCACTTACCCTTACGCGAAGTTTCTCACTGAATGATTTGTCATATCCACCTTTAAGGTAAATGGCAGGAGATTTTTTAGCTGTTTCGTCTGTAGGAAGTGGAGTAACTTCTTTCACATCACCTTTGATTTCACCATTGGTAAGTCCGATCATACCAAACAAACCTTTATGCTGCAGGTATACTTCACCACCGATCTCTGTAGTAAATGCGTCAATGATATAGTTCTCTATGAATGGATTGTAAAGCGTTTGTCCGCCATCTGACCTCCTGAAGTGTGCGTCACCATAGTTGATTTCCATGTGTCCGATCTTAACGGTCATTACATTCATCAGGTCATCCCAGAATTTACCTTTGAAGGGAAGTTTGTCGAACTGGATATAGCCACCTTTTACCCAGGCTTCATTGTGGTGCCTGGCAGAAAGATAAGTTACAAGATTCAGTCTGATACCATCGGCAAGCTGAACGTCCATGTTCAGGTTGGCCTGTGCAGTATTAAATCCGTCGGTGAGTTTATACAGTTTATTAATTTTTTCTGCGGCAGGTATCTGGCTGTTGGGAACACCTGTAAGGTAGTTCTCATGATTCAGCGCCTGGAACTGCTGTGTAAAACCTGCACCGAAACGTACCCGTAAACCCTGGAAGGTGACATTATTCTTTGGTGTTTCAAATACGTTAATACCCCTTTGGTCATAGTACCTGAAATTTTGGATGCTATCATAGTAGCTCAGGTATTCTTTAACCATATTTCGTGCTGAAGATTGCTCGGCAGGTGCCGCAACCGTGGCATCCTGTGCCAGCATCATCATTGGTACTGCGAAAAGAGTAACTGCTACCAGCAGGATTCTTTTCAGTGTTAATTTGTCTCTCATATTCTGTGTTTTATAAAAATGTTAGTAAATTTTTGGTTCAGTTAACAAGTATTATTGAGGTTTCATTGTCAGTGTGTAATTGATGGTAACATTCGGGCTCGTCTTGATTGCGCCCAGCATAATACTGATGGCCTTTACATTGTAGTCTGTGGTTACCAGTTTATAAGATCCTGTTATGGAGATCGTCTTATCAGCATTCATTTTACCGGTGGCAACGAGGGTAACATCTTTTGTTCCGCTGCTGATCATTAATTTTCCGGGAGCCGTTATGGAATAATTTCCGCCTCCATTGGATGTAATCGTGGCTTTAGCGCTGTTGAATTTTATATTGGGATATTTATCTGCCGCCATGGCTTTGTATGCGTTATTGTCCATGTTGTTTCCGTGGGTACTTTTCAGGTTGGTAACAGTCATGGTAAAGCCCAGGTTAGTGAGGCCGGTGATAATTCCTGCTCCGTCAATTTCATATGTTCCTGTGCAGGTTCCGTAATTGGAAGTGAGCGTCCAGTCGTGTATGTTGGAAGTTCCCGCAACAACAATTTTTGCAGCACCATTGGTGGTGTAAGGCTGCGCGAGAAGAAATACCGGCGCAAGTATGGCAAGAAAAAATAGTACGAGGTGAATTCCAATCTTTCCCTTTGTTCCCATTAATGTGTTCATGTTTCACTGTGTTTGAGATAACAAACCTATAACAGCGTTCATGAGCAATGAATGACCAACAAAAGTTTCGGATATGATCTTGGGAAGGTTGATGTGTGACCGTTGTCACAAAAAAAAGCCCCGTTTTACGGAGCTTTTTGATGTAAGCGTTTTATATTTTGTTTTCGTGGAAGTATAAATTTTAGCATTATACCCTGGCCAGTCTCCTGTTTTTAATAGTTT
Organism: uncultured Sphingobacteriales bacterium; assembly: GCA_963707255.1. Lineage (GTDB taxonomy): Bacteria > Bacteroidota > Bacteroidia > Chitinophagales > Chitinophagaceae > Pollutibacter. Next base: position 85,442 of record CAVPPM010000010.1, read on the forward strand.
TCAATTTTGAAATTCCATTTGCACTGATCTTTATTCCTTTAGGTTTTCCTGCTGCAGCTTTTGACCTTTTCTCTTCTACAGCAGCCTGTGCGGCGGCCAGCCTGGCAATAGGTACGCGGAAAGGAGAACAGCTCACATAGTTCATTCCCAACCTGTGGAAGAACTTAACGCTTTCAGGATCACCACCGTGTTCACCACAGATACCCACTTTGAGGTTTGGTTTGGTGGCACGGCCCCTCTCGGTTCCTATTTTGACGAGTTCCCCAACACCATCCTGGTCGATGGTCTGGAACGGATCATCTTTCAGGATCTTCATGTCCAGGTAATTAGGCAGGAATCCGCCAATATCATCTCGACTGAATCCAAAACTCATCTGTGTGAGGTCATTGGTTCCGAAGCTGAAGAAATCTGCTACTTCGGCCATCCTGTCGGCCCTCAAAGCAGCCCTTGGAATTTCAATCATGGTACCGAAATGGTACGGGATCTTTTTGACCTTCATGGCATCGCAAACTTCCTTGTATACCTTATCTACCAGTGCTTTCTGATGGATCAGTTCATTGACCGTACAGGTTACAGGAATCATAATCTCAGGGAATGCTTTTATGCCTGACTTAATCAATTCAGCTGCAGCTTCAAGTATGGCCCTCACCTGCATTTCAGTGATCTCCGGATAACTTACACCAAGACGAACGCCACGGTGACCAAGCATCGGATTATTTTCATGAAGTGCGAGTACACGCCTTTTCAATACACTCATACTAATGCCCAATACCCTGCTCAACTCGTGAAGTTTGGTACTGTCGTGCGGAACAAACTCATGCAGCGGTGGATCGAGCAGCCTGATGGTAACAGGATGTCCCTTCATCACCTTCATGGTGTCTTTGATATCTTTCTTAACATAAACGTATAACTCCTGCAACGCTTTGCGTCTTTCTGCTTCTGTTTTACTGACGATCATTTTACGCAGCAGGAAGAGGGGTTCATCTGATCCTTCGCCATAGAACATATGTTCTGTACGGAAAAGACCAATACCCTCTGCGCCGAATTCCATGGCCTGTGCAGCATCTTTTACAGTATCTGCATTAGTTCGTACCCCGATGGTTTTTGTTTTATCCACCAGTTTCATCAGGTCTTTATAACTCTGGTTTTTATTCAGATCGATTTCCACCATGCCGATACTACCTTCATACACCAATCCTTTTGTACCGTTAAGGCTTACCCAGTCGCCCTCATGAATCACTTCACCGCCTTTTCCTTTGAAAGTCTTTGTTTCATGATGGATTTCAATATCCCCGCATCCAACAATGCAGCATTTACCCCATCCACGTGCAACCAGTGCCGCGTGTGAAGTCATGCCTCCTTTGGTGGTTAATATGGCCTGTGATTTATGCATGCCATCAACGTCTTCCGGTGAAGTTTCTTCCCTTACCAGGATGACTTTTTCACCTCGTCTTGCCCATTCCACTGCTTCAGCAGAACTGAACACCACACGGCCCTTGGCTCCACCCGGTCCGGCTGGCAATCCTTTGGCAATAGGCTTTGTCAGCAATTCAACCTTGGGATCCAGCATGGGCAAAAGAAGTTCAACCAGCTGGTTGGGACCAACGCGCATAATGGCGGTATCGATATCAATGAGTTTCTCCTTATACATTTCAGTTGCCATTCTTACGGCAGCAATACCATTTCGTTTACCCACGCGGCATTGCAGCATATACAGCGTTCCCTTTTCTATGGTAAACTCTATATCCTGCATATCCTTATAATGCTTTTCCAGCTTGCGCTGATAACCGTCAAGTTCCTTATAACATTTTGGCATGATTTCTTCCAGTGAAGGAAGGTGTTCGCTCTGGGCGTTTTTCGAGTATTCGTTAACGGGAGCAGGCGTTCTTGTACCGGCCACTACGTCTTCACCCTGTGCATTTACCAGGTACTCGCCGTAAAATTTATTTTCACCGGTACCGGGATTACGGGTAAAGGCCACACCAGTTGCACTGTCATTTCCCATATTGCCGAATACCATGGCCTGAACATTGACTGCAGTTCCCCATTCGTCAGGGATCCTTTCAATGCGGCGATACTCCACGGCCCTTCTGCCGTTCCAGCTGGAAAATACTGCGCTTACAGCACCCATCAGCTGTTCCATGGGATCATCCGGGAAGGGCTTGCCCAGGTTCTTTAATACGGTGGCTTTGTAATCTTTTACCAGGGCCTTCAATTCATCTACTGTCAGTTCGGTATCTGAAGTATACCCTTTTTTCGTTTTAACGTGTTCCAGTTTTTCATCAAGCACTTTGCGAACACCCTTTCCCTTAGGTTCAATACCGGCTGCTTTTTCCATGACCACATCGGCATACATCATGATCAGCCTGCGGTATGCGTCATAAGCAAAACGCTCGTCGCCCGACTGGGCGATCAGTCCTTTAATGGTGTCCATATTGAGACCCACATTGAGCACGGTTTCCATCATTCCGGGCATGGATTTACGGGCTCCGGAACGCACTGAAAGCAGCAGAGGATCAGCGGTGTCACCAAATTTTTTACCCATGATTTTTTCTACCTGGCGAAGGGCCTGGTCTACCTGGGCCTTTAAAATTTTAGGGTATGTTTTCTTATTATCATAATAGTATGTGCAGACCTCTGTGGTTATGGTAAACCCGGGAGGGACGGGCAGGCGGAGGTTCGGGTGACCTGCCATCTCAGCGAGGTTAGCACCTTTTCCACCCAGTAAATTTTTCATTGATTCGTTGCCATCTGCCTTTCCCCCGCCAAATGAATAGACATATTTCGGGGCTTTTGAAGCTGTTGCCATGTGAGTATATTTTGAACTACAGAGGTACGCACTTGGCGGCGGCCCTAAAATGGGCAAGAGTCAGGAGAAAATGTGATCTTCATCAGTTTTGCCGCCAAGTGATTACGGATTGCGGATTATGGATTAACGAATTAGCGGATTGGCGAATTGGCGGATTATTCCTTTTCAGAAGTAATTGCTTTACGCCCTTTGTTCTTCAATCCGTAATCCGCAATCCGTCAATCCTATTTCTGCCATTTATTATAAACGGCAGAAATATCGATTCCCGTTGCGGTATTGAGTAGTTTGGGGAATTCTTCCATCGTAAACGGCCGCTGGTTTTTCCTGCCCCACTCATAAATGTAGCGAAGCACGTCTTTCATCGATTTTTTTCCTCCGGTTTCCTTCCTGATCAAATTATTCATCTCCCTCGCCATCATGGCTCCCCGGGAAAAAGTGGCCTGACCGAGCCTGAAATCAGTCCCGTACTGGGTGGAAGCTATCTCCGACAACCTGGACAATGACAACGCCGCTATTTCCGGATCCGCATGCAAAGTATTATCCTCCAGCCTTTTTAACAAAGCGGGAGACTTCAGGGTATCTGCACAAAGAAACCAGATAAACCCTTCGTTAAACCAGATATTACGAATAACAGGTGCCATAGACATCACCCTGGGTCGGTAATTGTCACCGTAGCTCCTCAACGGAAGATAAGAATGACCCATATGGTGCAGCACCGGGAACATTCTTCTAAAACGACTGGCGGTATCCACGGGCGCGGACAGCATATCGGCCGACTTCCCGGAAAACGTGGCGCTGTTCATGTGCTCCATGGCAAGTGTCGTGCCTGCCGAATCCAGTGAATGGAGGTTCTGCCTTACAATAGTGTAGTGTTTAAATGGTATTTCCCCGAAATAATCCTTCAGTATCTCAAAACTTTTTAATCCCCACCAGCCCACATCTTCCAGGTATTCCTTTCCCTCATCAGCATAAGAACTCACAAACAGCGGAACAAGGCCGTTGAATCTTTTTACCTGGAAGGCGGGACCCATCATCGTCTGGCCATCCGCCAATTGATAGTAATCACTACAGCTTACCGTTTCACTATTCAGCGCCGGAATTTCCTTCGGGGAAATAGTAGAGAAAACAGGCCATCCGCTGAAAGCGGAGAACCTGCAGGTAAGTCTTTCCATTTCCCTCCCTTCGATCCATCCAAATACAGAATAGTTCAGTATCCCTGCATAACCCGGGCGGATAACCGAAGCATCGGGACCAAGCTCCTCCTGCATTTTGCGTATATCCACCTCATACTGCATACCTGTATACAATGGCCCTTCCCCCGCCTTCCACCTTGGCGCATGATCAGGATGAGCTGCCATCGGGTATACTTTACCGTTACCATCACTGGCTTGTATGTTCTTTACATACTTGTCGTACAGTAATATTGAATAAGCACCGGGAACCGATCTAGGCATACAAAAGATAAATCCTTTATCTATCGGCTTTTCAAAAACGATACTCACTTTCACCCTTCCTGAAACTGAATCCTGGTACAACAATTCATACTGCAATTGCGAAATGGCCGGGTAAGCATATAATAAACCCAGCGCGAGAAGGACTTTGGCCATACTAAAACTGTTTAGGGGTAACTATTCTTCTCCCTTGGGATCTCCATATGCATCATTCAGGTAAAAACTCAGCGCGCCGGAAGGACACTTTTTTATTTGCTCAATGATACGTTCAGTGGGTGCAGCCATGGGATCAATCCATGGCTTACGCATCGGGTTGAATACCTCAATTAATCCTTCTGGTCCTTTCCAACATATTGTTGAATGCTGGCACAGTGAAGGCTTCCAGACTACCGTCACTTCACCGTTGGTATATTTCATTGTAATATCTTTCATATCACCTTCGTATTAATCTGAATCGGGTTCAAGAGCGTTTTATGGGTCGGACATTTATCGGCAATATCTTTCATCCTGGCTATTTCTTCCTCACCCAGCTTGCCGGAAATTTTCAATGTTTTTTCGATATTGGTTCTCTGATTTTCTTTGTCCCAGTCAACCGAAACTGTCACTTCAATGCTATCACAGTCGTATTGTTTCCGGTCGGCGTACATCCTCAATGTGATAACGGTACAGGCTGCCAATGCCGAGGCCAGCAGTTCATCGGGTGAAAAGCCTGTATCCCCGCCTCCCATATCTACCGGCTCATCGGAAACAATACGGTTGGTATCGCTTTCCAAAATAGTCCGGTATTTTTCCCTTCCAATGGTCGCTTTTACACTTTGCATGTCAATAATAGTTTACGGATTTTATGATGTAAAATAACAACAGGTGTTGTCGTTGGTTCATAACAACAAGGCCATCACCTGTTCATCAATGAATCGGTCTTCCGATTTCAGGTACGTATATTTTTTCAGTGTTCCTTCGTTTTTAAACCCTGCCTTTTCATAAGTCCGGATCGCCTGTGCATTGATACTGGCTACGGTCAGTTCAATCCTGGTAAAGCCCATCGTCCTTACCAGCTCCACAATTTCCATCAGCATAGTTGATCCAAACCCTTTCCCCCAGTGATCCGGATGTATACCAATACCGCCGAGGTAAATAATATGACTATTACGGTATTTCTGGGGCACCAGCTTAAACATGCCAATCCTATGGTTCTCTGATTGATGCACATAAAGGAAGTTCCTGGCCAGCAATTCATCAAAAACCGGCCGGAATTCAATCTCGTCCATCATTTCATACAATAGCCATGGATTGATGACCGGATGCATGTATAATCCATAAATGAAATCAAAGTCGGACGCCAATGCCAGCCTGTTCATGATTGTTTCTTATATTAATTTACCGAACTTCAATAAAAGTATTCAATCTTACCTTCATGTATAGAATTGCGCTATTCACCCTATTGGTTTTATTCTCCTCCATCTGTTTTTGCCCAGGCTAACCTGATCCTCCACAATGGTAAAATTTTTACCGCAGATACCGCAAAACCATGGGCGGAAGCCGTTGCCATCGAAGGAAAAGTGATTGTCGCGGTAGGCAAGGCAGAGGAGGTGATGAAATGGAAATCCGACGGTACACAAGTGGTTGACCTAAAGGGCAAAACCGTCCTTCCGGGCTTCAATGATGCCCATGCCCATATCGGTCCTCAAAAAGGTTATTACAGTATCATGTTTTCGCAAGACATCAGTTCACCGACCCCATGGCAACAGGTGAAGGATAGTATTATCGCTTACGCCAGGCTTTATCCAAAAGGTTCATGGATACTTGCTTCGGTCAACGCTGATCTATTTGAAGACGGATCAGTTCGTCGAAGGAACCTGGATAGTATCGCACCTAATCACCAGGTGATCCTTGGTGCCAATACAGGTCACGGTGCACTCATGAATTCACGGGCAATGCAACTGTTAGGGGTAAACGAAAATACCAGGGTAATTGGTGGCGATTATGAAAAAGGACCGGATGGCAAACTTTCGGGCTTCTGCATTGAATATGCCGGATATAATATCGAGCAAAAAATCAACAAGACACTGACCTTTGAAAATATCATCAACGAACTCGATAAAACCTATGGAGGGATGGCCGCGCTGGGTGTCACCAGTGTGCAGAATATGACCACTTCCCTGTTGGCCGATGACCATCTTAGTGTGTACATGCGTCATGGATATCCGGTCAGGGTCAGGTTAGTCCCCTTCCTGATGTCTAATGATAAGGGACTAATGTATGAAGAATGGGTTCCTATGCTGGATATGCTCTACGGTATGAATTCGGTTCGGGGATTAAAAATTGTTCTTGACGGCACACCGGTGGAGCGACTTGCGGCCCTGAGAAAACCTTATAACGATAAACCGGGGAATTACGGTAAAATAAATTTCAATAAAGCGGAGCTGAAAAAATTTCTGCAGGCAGGTATAGATTACAAACAGCAGTGCATGGTACATGCCGTGGGCGACAGCACCATACAGTTCCTCTTCAATACGATGCTTGAAATGCAACCGGCAACATTCTGGAAGAAACGGAGACTAAGGATAGAACATGCCGATCTTTTGTCGCCGGATCAATACGCGACAGCCAAAGAACTTGGTGTGGTTATCGTCATTAACCCCCTGCATTTTGGTCTGCCCGCCATAATGAATGCGAGGTATGCAGGAGAAAGGATGAAATCCATCCAGGCCACAAAATCCATTCTTCAGTATGGCATTCCTGTAGCCATCGGATCAGACGGACCTCCAAACCCCTATTTGAATATGATGTTGTCTGTATTGAATCCCGATAATCCTACCGAGGCGCTGAGCCTGGAACAGACGATCACTGCCTATACCATGGGATCTGCCTATGCGGAATTTATGGAAAACAGGAAGGGAAGTATTTCCAAAGGCAAGTTCGCCGATATGGTAGTTGTATCGGATGATATCTTCACCATGGCGCCGCCAGAACTGGTAAAAGCCCGTACTGTCATGACGATTATTGACGGGAAAGTAGTTTTCGATGCTAAAGAACTGAATTGACCAGGAGGGGTTGTTGTTTTTGACTTTGTTCAAAAACCGCCATTTTTATACTGTGCCAGGTATAAAAAATGATGAAAGCATACCTTTATACCACACGCGTATAAATACAGCCGATTTTTTGCCATTGAATGTTAAAGACAGCGAGTAGCTTCTATCTTACATCTCCAAAATTTTTCGAAGCATCGTCCAGTATTAAAATCCAATCCTGCCCATGGCCCGTTGATGGCGGCGTAAATTTTTGCTGGCCCTTATTATTTATCGCTTCAAGTTTTTTCAGCTCTCCATTCCTGGGATTATACCAGGAAGCATTTAACCTGCTGCCGCTGATCTTTCCAAGGTTTACTGTAATACGCCCGGCCGGCAGCCGTGTAAATTAATGCATAGTCATTGCCACGTGTGGCCTGAATCCTTTCTGATGTAGAGAGGTCGTTCTCCACCACCAGGGACTGATCGGGAACACGATCTACCACCGGTCTTGATTCAATTAACTGCCTGAGAAATTTCATTTGTAATGCACCGGGAAGTTCCATCGCTTCCTGCCAGTATACACGTGGCCCGTTCACAGCTTCCCGGTATGGAGAGTAGAACTGCCAGATATCGTGACATCCATAAGTATGGCCGAAAGCGCCTGCAAAAACATCCAGGTAGGCATACTTCCTTACATCATACGCATTAGAGTATCCCAGTTCCTTTGGATTAAAACATACGGGGTGGTCCTCATACAACGGCTCTCCATCCAGCACTGGCTTCACCGGTGTCTTTTTGTAAGAAGCCTGGATCTTGTCAAAGACCCTGTGTGTCCCTGCAATGGCCATTCTGGAACATATTGAAGTCGAGCCAGGCATCATCATAAAAATATTCCCCGGCACCCATATCATTGGGCTGTGGATGAAAGCTTATCAGCGCATTCTGCTGACCCCCGACGCCTGAGACAATGCCATCGGCCAACGCCCTCCAGATATTCTTATGCAATTCCGTCCGCGGATTTCTATCGCCTCCAATGATCCAGATAATATTCTTTTTATCCTTATAACGGTTGCCCAGCCACTGTCCGTAAACTTTTGCATTCTCTGTTGTAAACACCTCCGGGCCCTTTCCCCAGACATCCTTAAATATTTTATCTCCCCAGGTCGGAAGAAATGCAATGGTGATATTGTACTCTGCGGCTTTATCAATAATAAAATCCACGTGTTTGAAATAGGCTTCATTGGGCTTTGAAGGATCATCATACTGTAATGGCAGATCGCCATAGGGATTCGGAACATGCAATCCGTCAAACTCTGCCAGGGCAACGGCCTGCACTACGGTAAAGCCCTGCTCGGCCCTACGTTTCAGGTAATAGGTTGCCTGTTCACGATTTAACCGGTGGAACAATTCCCAGGCCGTATCACCCAGCCAGAAAAAAGGTGTACCATCCGCCTTTACGAGGTATCGCTGATTGGCGCTTACCTTAAGTTGTGCGGATCCGGACTGCATTAAGCAGCAGGCCAGCGCCCCGAGCATTAGTCCACGCAGATAAAATTTCATATATCGCTTTAATTAAGAATAATTTACGATGAATAGTGCAAACATGACCTATCAGTATATTTTTAATTGTTTTTAGACAGGGCAATGATAATTTGTTTCATTGCTGTAATTGTCCGGGAACTTCTGCTACTAATGTCCTGAAATACATCTTAACATGGTTCCTGAAAATCAGCACCAGCCATCCCTTTCCAATGAACTTGGTCACGAAAAACCACGGGACTGGTCACCTGCCTTTAACCGGGTAATGTATACCGGATTTATTGTTATGTCGGGCTATTTTTTAATCCGTGGACAAATCCTGGATGCAGCTTCAAACCTTGCCATTGCGCTTATTTTTGATCCATTCGATCAAAAAATCAGATGGCAACAGCGGCCTTTAATACAAAGGAGTTTACTGATCGTTCATGTATTGGTTGTCTTTATTCTTTTTGCGTGGGGCTTTTCAGATAAATTCTGACAGTACTTCATATAACAGTTTCTGTTGCGGGAAGCGGTAAAATTTCTTTACATTGGTGGACTAAAAGGATTTACGAATAATATCCTTTTTACCATGTTAAGACTTCTTCAGATATCGATTATCGTTTTTCTTTCATTCTCCTGCCGGAGCGATAAACATGCTTTTCAAGATGATCATACTGGTCAAACCACAAATCCCGGGTCAGCAAGCTCGATGGGGGCTCAGCAGGACAGCATTGATGAATTGACTACCGGGAACGGAAGCTCTCAACACGGGAAAATTTCCGTTAAATATCATTGGACGAAGTTGCTGGACAGTGCTCCCTGGCCAAAAAGCTACAACTTCCAGATGTTCTCCATCCGGGATACTTTATGGACTTTTCACCCCGCCGGAAACTGGTATTCAACAGATGGGACTCACTGGACTAAATCGCGGCTGACTAACCCGATATATAACCATGCTTTCCTCGACTGTATCACTTTTAAAAATGCGGTACTTGGCCTCGGGCATTTTGAAGGAAATATTGAAACATTCACTTTCACTCCGGAGATATATTCATCCACTAACATGGAAGAATGGACCCTTTTAGCTAAAAAGTCGAACCTCCCCGAAAGGTTCTTTTATCATCCCTTTGTCTTTAATGATAAGATCTGGATCATCGGGGGAGAGGACAAGCATACAAAATATGCTGACATCTGGAATTCCACCGACGGGATTCACTGGATTAAGCAAAGGGACAACGCCCCTTTCGGAAAAAGAAGCGGCAGCCAGGTAGTTTCGCTTAACGGGAAATTATACCTTCTGGATAACGATGTCTGGAGTTCTGTGAACGGCCTTGATTGGACGAAAGAAACAGACGAAATAGTCAAAGGTGAACAGATTTTCGGCTACTCGGCCCAGGTATTAGATGATAAGATCTGGTTGCTGGGCTGTAACCGGAACGGCCAGTTTTCCAGCCAGGTCCTCGTGAGCTCCGATGGAAAACATTGGGAAGGCCAGAATGCTCCATGGTCGCCCCGCGGTGGCATTGCAGCTACCGTTCACAAGGGAAAAATCTTCATGACTGGCGGGAAATACGGGGGAACCCCCAATATGCCCGATTTCCGTTACAGTAATGATGTATGGACCCTTCATCCTTCCCGGCAATAAAGCAATTTGTTTTTCTATTTTATTCTATCCTGAATTCATGTAGTAAAATTACAAAGGCTGACTGGCCAATACTTCGGTATAATACCCGGGATTTCTTGTTTTTTTCCTACCTTATTGCGATGAAAAAACGATTCTATTCATTTGCCGGTGTTATAATTTTACTCTCTCTGATCAGCCAGGCAATCATTGCGCAGGACAGCCTGAAGATCATTAATGCAAGAATACTTGACGGGACCGGCAACAGCTGGTTTTGGGGTGAGATACTGGTGAGTAATGGTAAGATTGTATCTATACAAAAAACTGCCGGCTCAATGCGCCGGACGAATGGGCAAAATGATATCCCACCCTCAACCCTCTCCGGCCACCATAGCGAAGCGAAGGCGGCCAACGCTCAACCCTCAACTAATTCCGGTGCCTTGCGCATCATCGATGCCGGAGGGTTAATCGCCTGCCCGGGTTTCATTGATGTGCATGCTCATATCGAGACCGGAGTTTTTGAAAGGCCTTCGGCCGAAAACTATATCTATGACGGAGTAACTACTGTGGTGACTGGAAACTGTGGTAATTCCTTTGATGATATCGGTGAATTTTTCAGGAAGATCGACAGCATGAAGACCTCTATTAATGTTGCCACACTGGTGGGTCATAATACGGTCAGGAGACTCGGGATGGGACTTGGTAACAGGCAGGCAACACCCGAGGAAATGAAGAAGATGGAAGCATTGGTGGAAAAGGCGATGAAGGATGGTGCGGTGGGGATGTCGACCGGACTGATCTACCTTCCCGGCATGTATTCGAGTACGGAAGAAATTGTTGACCTGGCAAAAATTGTTGCAGCCCGTGGCGGCGTATATGCAACACATATGCGTAACGAAGGATTGAAGGTTACTGATGCCATCAATGAAGCATTAACTATTGGCAGGCAGGCAAATATCCCTGTAGAAATTTCACATTTCAAGGTATCCGGAAGGGCAAGTTGGGGAAGATCGAATGAAACGCTTGATATGGTTATGAAGGCCCGGCAGGAAGGATACGATGTGACCATCGACCAGTATCCTTATACCGCTTCTTCCACTAATCTTGCCGTAACAGTGCCGGACTGGGCCCTGGATGGCGGACTGGATTCACTGAGAGTGCGTATGAAGGATAAAAGCACACGTCAAAAAATCATTCATGACATGGAATTTGCAGGCAAAGAAGGAAAGAACAAGAATTACAGTTATGCCGTTGTAGCAAATTATCCTTCCGATACCACCCTCAATGGGAAAAGCATTTCGGAGATCAACAAGATGAAAGGACGTAAATCGAAGTTTAAATATGAAGCAGAAACCATCCTCGATATGCTTGAAAAGGGAAATGCACAGATGGTATATCATAGCATGAACGAAGAAGATGTCAAATACTTCATGAAATATCCATTCAATATGCCAGCTGCCGATGGAGGTGTTAGTAATGGAAAAGGTATTCCGCATCCGCGGACCTATGGAACCAATGCAAGGGTATTGGGAAGGTATGTAAGGGAGCTGAAGGTGATTCCATTAGAAGAAGCTATCAGGAGAATGACTTCTTTGCCTGCCCAGAAATTTAATCTTTCAGACCGCGGTATGCTTCGGGAAGGAATGGCTGCTGATATATTGATATTTGATGAAAATAAAGTCAGCGATGCCGCTACTTTTGAAAGTCCGCACCAGTTTTCATTAGGCATTCCGTATGTTCTTGTTAATGGCCAGGTAGTGATCGACAATGGTAAACATACCGGTATTAAAAGCGGTCAAGCTCTTCGGAAATAATGATGTTCGAAGAGATTAACCCTTCAACCAAACTGTAAACTGTTAACTGTTAACAACTGCCAACCGTCAACTTGTCAACTGTCAACAACCCTCAACACTCAACCCTCAACACTCAACTATCAGAGATACTTCTGCAGGTGCTTTTTAAAATATGCTGCACTATCGGCTACACTTTTCATTGGGTTTTGGGCGAAATTTCCACCCTGCTCCAAATAATAAAACTGCAAACCAGACTCTTTTGGATCAGGCAGTATTTTAGTGTAGTCTATTGAGCCGTTTCCCAACTCAGTATAGTCTCTCGTTACCTTATCCATATCTTTTATATGCCACATTACATAACGTCCGGGTTGCTGTTTCACCAGTTCTTTTGGGGAAAGTTTTGACGAATGCATTACCCAATACAGATCCATTTGAAGCTTCACCAGTGAAGGGTCTGTTTCTTTTACAATAATGTCAAAACCTGTTTGTCCATTATAGTCAACAAATTCAAAGTCATGATTGTGATAGGCAAAACCAAGACCGGCAGATTTTACCTGTGCACCAATTACATTGAGTTTTCCAGACATCAACTTGAAATTATCCAGGGTTCTTTGCTCAGGTGCTATCCATGGCCAGGTGATATATTTCATGTCCAGAGCCTTAGCTCCAGTGATACACTGATCTACAAACCGGGTTAACTCATCGCCAGGTTTAGATAAATAGGTAGAAAATCCAAAATGCCCGCTGGTTATGGACAGATCCAGATCAGCCAGGACTTTCTTTAACTCCGATGCCTTATATCCATAAAACCCTATTTTTTCACTATCAAATCCGTAAGCCTCAAAATCCTGGTAGCCCATTGCTTTTGCAGCTTTCAGGCTTCCAATGGCATCTTTCGCCATGTCTTCCCGTATACTAAAAAGTTGCAAGCCCATCTTATATTTTGGCTTACCAAACATTGAAAAACCTGGCATCGGTATCAAAGCAGCAGCAGATATCATTCCTGCTCCTTCAATAAATTTCCTTCTATTCATTTCTTCAAATTGACTATTTTCAAATTATTTCCAAACAGGTACCAAGATAAAGCTTTCATCTTACTATCTGATTCGCGAGGCTTTATCGATTCATCATAAACACCTTTGCCCGATCTCCTGCAACTTTATTGGTGCCATATCTTTTCTAAATTTTTTTCTTGTACTTATTGTCTTTCCATTGGTTGGTTCCTTTTTCACAATCTGCGATAAGTTCGCTTAGGCGTTTTAATTGAGTTGGTTCCTGCTTTGCCCTTATTACCCAACCTATAGATAATTTTTTATATGAAGGCGCAAGTGATTGGAAATAGCTCCAGGCTTTTTTGTTCGCCCTTAATTGCTTTTCAAATTTTGGCGGCAACTTCTCCTCTTCATTCTCATAAGTATAAATTCGGGATTTCTCTTCTTTTCTTTTTTCAAAACTCGCAAGTCCTGACGGTTGCATGAGCCCCTGTTTTGTTAATTCTTCCACTTTTTTAATATTAACGGCACTCCAGTTACTGGCCGGCTTTCGTTGGGTAAATCGAATCTGGTAGCGCTCTTTATCAATGGATGTACGAACGCCGTCTATCCATCCAAAACAAAGCGCTTCATCAACGGACTGGGACCAGGTCATACTTGGTTTGCCACTTCCTACCTTATAAAAACCAACGATTAACTCGGTTTCTTTCCGATGATTTTTAATTAACCATTTCCTGAAATCGGATTGCTTTGCAAAAAAAATTGGTTTCATGAACGCCTGCTCAATTTTAGATCAGATTTCTGAGAATTCACCCGCTCTTCCTTATCACTGTTATCAGTAATTTTCATTTCGTATCATTTACAATTTCGTAGCGTATATGTGTAGCCGCCGGTGTATCTATAGTAGAAATTTTCCTTAGTTCAATTTTTTCCAATGCCAGTTGGTCAAACAACCTTGTCCCATTCACAAATAAGACGGGTGCAATATGAATATCTAATTGGTCTACTAATTTCGCTTTCAGATACTGCTGAATAATGTTAGCACCTCCCATTACCCATACATCTTTACTATCCGCTGCTGTTCTTGCCTGGCGAAGTCCGGATTCAATACCATCAGTTACGAATGTAAATCCTTCTACGACAATCTCTGGTAATTGATGACAAAGTACAAATGCAGGAACAGTAAACGGTGATTCTCCACCCCATGCATCCTCAATAGCAGTATTATAAGTCCTGGCTCCAACTATAACGGCACCGGAATTTTTCACAACCTCGTTGAGTAGATTTGAATCGATATCAGTTTTGCCGGCAAAAATCCAATCATGCAAACGCACACCATCCTTACCCATTGGTTGCTTCTTACTAATTTCCGGACCCGCAATAAAGCCGTCTAACGACATTGTAATACTTATAACAACTTTTTGCATCCATTTTATTTTAAAAGCTAATAGCAAGCTTCAACTTCGTAGCCGTCCGGATCTTTAAAGAATATACATATTCAATGTTCGATCAATATTAGCAACGGCAATGGCTAAATGTGTAAGCCCAGTTACATAACGCCGGAGAATTGTTCCAGGCATTATGATAAGTTAACTATAAAAAATCGAAAACAAATCGATTACCCGATTACTATACCGTGGAAGCTTCTAAAACTGCATATTCCGGAACCATCTCAATATTTGATTTCCTTAGATCGGGAGATCCAGAATTCACTTCTCGAAACAGCTAAGAAAAAACGAATTGAATTAGACGGAAGACGAACTGACCAGGCCTGCCAAAATCAGGTTCCTATCAGGTTCAGGTATAATTTTTGCTGCTATAACATTGTCCAGAGCAACCAAAAACTATCTTTATGGGACCTTCACTTTCAACCCCCGAACAAAAAGTGGAAAAGGACCTCGTGGAAACCGCTCGCAAAATCGGTCCTGAAATCAGCAAATTTGTAGATGAAGAAGAAACAAACCGCAGACTATCTCCGCAAGTAATAATGGCGTTGAGAAATGCCGGATTCTTCAAATTATCCCTGCCAAAAGTATTAGGCGGATTGGAGGCCGACCCTGTCACCAGCGCAAGGGTGATCGAAGAAATTGCCAAACATAATACTGCAGCAGGATGGTCATTGATGGTCGCTAATACTTCTCCCAGCCTGACCGTCAAATTATCAGACGAAGGCATCTCTGAACTGTATGGGAAAAACCCTGATACTTTTCTTGCTGGCTCCGTACATCCTCCGATGAGGGCAACACCAGTTGTGGGTGGTTATTCTATAACAGGCAGAAATCCTCTTTTCAGCAATTGTCACGAAGCACAATGGTTTTTTGTATTGGCCTTTATAATGGAAAATGGGAATATCAAGATGCTCAACAATCATCCGGCAATGATCGGAGTGGTAATGAAAGCTGCCGATTGTGAAATTATTGACACATGGCATACCATCGGTATGAAAGCAACGGATAGCAATGACGTCTCTGCCAATGATGTTTTTGTACCCAATCACCTGACCTTTCCTCTTGATCCGGAACTTCCTCCGAACCCACGTTTCTCTGGTCCGCTCTATCGCTTCCCAGCCAGCGGCGCCAATATCGCCTGTCTATTTCCACCTGTTTCTCTTGCATTGGCAAGCAACGCGATTCGAGAATTAAGAGAGTTAGCTGAAAAAACTCCTCTTGGTTCGATGTCATCCCTCAAGCAAAAAGGATCAATGCAACGTAAACTTGGAATTGCAGAAGGGCTTGTGCAATCCAGTCGTGCATACCTTTACGAAGCGATTGAAGAAATTTGGGAAAAAGTCAAATCAGGCAATGAGGTACTGCGGGAAGATAAAGCAAGATTGCTTTTAGCCGCAACCCATACCAACCAGAGTTGCACAAAAGCAGTAGATTTAATGTATTCTGCGGCTGGAAGCACTGCCATTTATATTCGAAATAAACTAGCCCATTATTTTACCGATGCCCAGGTCCTGAAGCAGCATGGATTCGTGAATGACAGTCGATATGAAACAGCTGCCCAAATCTATTTTGGCCTACCCTCTGATTTGCCATTGGTTGAGTTTTAAAATGTAGTCAGGAATTATGTAAGCTTACCGGTATCGGAGCGGGCAATCACTTCGAAAATAATATTATTCGAAAATTTAGTTAATCTTTTAACATACAACCGTCAACAGTCAACTGTCAACCGTCAACTAAAAACTTCCAGCCTGTTTCCATCAGGATCCAGTGTTTCGAATTCATAATACCCGTCGCCTGTGGTGCGTGGTCCGCGAAGTATGGTGTAGCCATGTTCAAGAAGTTCTCTGGCTTTATCATCTACATGTTGCCTGGTGGGCACACTGAAAGCAAGGTGAATGATGCCAAGGTATTGCTTATCGGTAGCATCATTCAGGTTTTCCGGTATGCCTGGCCTTTGCATGAGCTCGAGACGCGCGCCTGTGTCAAATGACATAAAATAACTTTCGAATCCTGTTGATGTATTGGTGTATTTATTTCCTGCCTTTGCGCCATAAAATTGTTCATAATAATCCTTCAATCTTTCCAGGTCATTGGTCCAGATCGCTGCGTGCTCGAGTGTCATGGCAATATTTTACTGCGTTAAATGAGTATGTTTTCGGGCTTTTTCAAAAGCCTTGCTGCCTGTTGCATATGCCGCTCGTTATGAGCGACGATGAACCTAAAGGTATCTCCAAGTTTCAGCTTTATCCACCTGCTGATGGAAATGGGAATTTTTATTTTATCCATATCCTTTTGCCGGGCATCCCGGAGAAGCTTCAACATCGTCTCCTGTTGCTGGATAAATTTCGCTACAACGGCATGGCCGTCGAGTTGGGAAGGAGGTATATGCGACTTGAAGGCTTTCATTTTACGTTTGCCAGTAGAAGGATCGAGCATATTAGTAAAATAATTGCCTATCCATGTACTGGTGAAAGTTGATGAGGCACCACCCTTGAATTCATTCATCCCTTTCTCCATTTTCGGCAAATAATAATCCCCATAGGAATTCAAATGCTCAAGGCACTGTGCAATACTCCATCCGCCGTCGGCAGCCTGCTTATTGAGCTTCTCTTCACTTAAATTCTGGAATACTTTTATGGCTTCTGCCAGGTGTTTTTCAACCTGTGCTTCGAGCCTGTAGAGTAATTCGCTGCTATTAACTGATTTCATAAAAGTTATTTGAAAACAAATTTCCTGCGTAGAAATGTAACTATTCTTGGTAAAAACCAAGAAAAAAGAAGCAAAGAAAGCGGCCTTAATCGCGTTGCGATAATTGGGAAATTGGGAAGTGTGGCAAGTGTGGAAGTGTAAATGAGGAAATGTTGTTGTCACTCAGAAATCCCCGCCTGCCGGCAGGCAGGCGTAATCCGTATCCCAGGCCGCCGAAGTCTTGGCCAAGGAGACCGCTCAATTCGCCAATTCGCGAATCCGACAATTCGCCAATTTCAAATCCGGACCTTGTTCATCAGCTTGCTGAAATTCGTGGCATCAATGCCAAGGTAGTTGGCCAGGTACTTATGGGGAACAAGTTGAAGGATATGCGGGCTTCTTTTCATCAGGGACACGAACTTCTCTTCCGAAGTAAAGCATTGGATTTCTACCAGTCTTTCCAGTAGTCCGGCCAGGGTGCCGCTTAATCCCTTCCGGATCATCGTCTCAATAGGATGTCTTGTCTGCATAAGAGCCTCAAGGTCCTGGTAGTTCGCCCTGATGAACCGTGAAGGGGTGAGTGTTTCGTAATAGTATTTGGAAGGCTTCTGTAATAAAAACGAATCGAGTATGCCGCCAAATGAAGGGGTGTACATAAAAAGTATTGTGGCTTCGTGGCCATGCTCATCATAGTAATAAACTCTTTGTACGCCATCCAGGACAAAGTACAGCCATCGTTCTTTTGAACCCATTGATGTGATGACCTCTTTTCGCCCCGCTTCAAAAGGCGACCATATCGCTGACAGCGCCAGCCAGTCATCCTCCGGTAAATCATGAAACTGGTAGACAAGGTTCTTCAGGCTGTCGATATCGTGCATCTATTAAATTTCGGATTTTCTTCTTTCGACCCATAAAATAAAGCGGTAATTTCATGAAAACAACCAAATGCCCAGAAACATTGCCCTGCTGTTTCTGTGTTCAATACTGCTTTTCATAAATCTTCACTGCAGGATCTATGCTGGTGCAGAAACGGCTTCTTCCGTTTGGACGGCAATGGGTCCGGGTTCGCAACTGAATATCTGCCGGGAATTATTAAGGGCCGCAGACTGGGAAGATATCCTCTCAAACAAAGATTCTATTTATAGCCTGGTTGCCCCCACTAATGAAGCATTCCTGAAAATGGGAGCAGGAAGACTACAGGAACTAACTGAACCTGCTCACCTGGAAGAACTCAGATTTATCTTCTCCAAACACATTTATAAAGGTTTCCTGGGCATCGATGAAATGACTGCTTCAGGAAAAACAACACCTTCCATTGGCGGTTATAAATTTCTTATTTCCGGGTCCGCAACAAAATGGTATATAGGACGAGCACAGGTATTGAGAAATGCCATTGTTGCCAGCAATGGTATTGTATATGTGGTGGATGATGTCCTGGAATAGCAGACTTATTAGTGACCCGCTTCCTGACCCGGTTTTGGCCTGCAATATGATTTGAACTAAATTCATGAAAAGAACGGCCATGTTCAGAAAAATAAGTCTGTTTATCCTTGCTACCCTGTTGATCCTTGTCAATGAACGTTGTAAAACATTTGCCGGCGCCGACCCTTCTGCTTCCGTCTGGTCATCAGTGGCAACAGATCCAAAATTCAGCACCTTTCGGGACCTGCTTCAATCTGCGGGCTGGGCCGATAAACTCAACGACAAAAACGCGACGTACTCAATATTTGCTCCAACAAACCAGGCCTTTGATAAATTGGGGGAGGCCAAACTTGCAGAACTGAAGAAACCTGAGAATAAGGATCAGTTAGCTGCGGTACTCGAGAAACATATTTTTACCGGGTCGCTCGACAAGGAATCATTGATTGCCGCTAAAACAACGCCACCGTCTGTTGCCGGAAAGGCTTTTCCTGTTCAGCGTATTAATAACAAATGGTATGTGGGAAATGCTCACCCTACACAAAATCCACTATTTGCGAGGAATGGAATTTTTTATGTCGTTGATGCTGTGCTTGAATAATCTAAAACTGATACCTATCCCTTAGGTATTTTTATCTCAGCTTACCACGACTTTCTATGATGGAATGTTATTACTATTGTAATACCCGCTGAAGCGGGTGTTTTCATTTTCCGGAATATGATGGAGGGATAGTAATTGCGGTTAACGGATCAGGGCCTGGAAGAACTATTGGTCTTCTGCGGAGCCTGCGGTTCAATCACAAAAAAATCAGGTGGGTCGGGAAACTGCTGGATGGTGTCTCGATATTTTTCTTTCAGTAAGCGCTTGAATTGCCCGAGATAGCCGGGAACAGGAATATTTTCTTTGTCGAGCGGGACTGCCTCAATAAGGTCATTGCCCAGGAACATCATTAAGTTCATGGATATTGGATTTCCAGTAAAATAACTGCATATCCCTTATATTAACAATATCACTAATACGCAATTTCCTGCTCCGTAATTTTACGGTTAGGCCATCGGTTTAGTCTGCAAATGGCACCCGGGATCCTAAAAAAAGAAAGGCGGGGAAACTCCGCGGCAGGCGTTCGATGTGTATGGAAGCACTGAACCAGGCGCTTGATATCTAGGCTAATTCCAGGTTTCTTTTGGTAATGGCAAGATGATGTTCCACATGATAAATCGTGAAATAGAGCATCTCCCTTAAGGTTAATTTTCCCAGCAGGGGATGAGGTAATAATAGCCTGTCGAGTTCCTCCTCCTTACACTTATCAACCAGGAAACATAGTTTACCGACATTAAGGATCAACGATTTGGCCAGGGTTAACCTGTCAGAAACCGATACCGGCTTTGGAATAAATCTTCCGGAAGCCGCTCCTCCGGCCTGCAATTTAGTATGGTATTTTTTTACCAGTTCATCGTAAGTTCTGCCCGGCCTGTTGGGTTTGCCGAATGCCAGCCTGAGAAAAAAATCAGGTAGGCCGAAGGCCATGGTCACAGGTTTCACCGAACGATAAATATGATCAAGCTGCTGTCCCGAACTCCATTTTCCCGGCGGATGGTGAAGAAACTCATTGTCAGACAAATTGAGCATATAGTCAACGAAAGACTGGTGGTTGGTCGTCAGATGCTGAATGATTTCCTGGCGGTCCATGCATTGATCTGTTTAAAATGTGAATGCTGTTGTCAATATACTTAAGTATTGCTCAGGATGTTTTCTTTTCTGCACGACTTAAAACATAATTGAAATCCCTGTCGCCCACCATCAGGTTTTTCTGATGATCCAGGAAGTATAACATATCATCATCCATCTTCCAGAGGTACAGACTACCATGACCAGGTATCAGGAGCTCATATACTAATGCACCCGGATCGGACTTCATCCCTTTTGTCAGTATCCAGGTGCCGGTTAATTTATCTTCACCGCGGTATCCTGTTGCCTCGATAGTAAGTGTCCCCTTATTGTTATTGCCCGGATCCCCATAAAGTTGAAGACGCCATTTGAGTTTTATGCATTCCGGCCTGTCCGGATGATTTAACTGTGCTGAAAGTTCCCGGCAAGGCGTTCGACCCTCGAAGGTTCCCATCAACAGTTTCACAACCTGAGGATTCTGCGAAAATCCCACCAATGGTGAACTCAAAGCAGCTATGACAACTGCAATAATTATTTTATTCATTGCCTGGTTTTAATTTTTAATCCTGTTCAGGACATAACTATACCCGTCATTCCCTAATAAATAACGGCCGTTGCTATCTGCAAAGTGAAATATGTTGTTGTCCAGCCGGACTATAATCAACCCGCTATTAATTCCAGGACCAGTTAGATAATAAGCTTTCTTTTTTGATCCTGATATATTAACATCCCTGGCAACATACTTTCCATTCAACAAAATTTTGTTACCGCCCATTTTGAACCCATTGGTGTTAGGTTGCGATTCACCATAAGTAACCGTCAACTGAACACCACCGGAATCCATTCCGTCATTCGCCAATGTCATTTCCCATTTTATAAATTCACAAACGGAGGTTGCAGGAATTTTCAACATTGACTTTATATAGGTGTCACAGGGCGTACTGCCGGCAAAGTTTGCAGCGTTAGCTCCGCCTGTTTTACCCGTCTGGGCACCGGTAACCAGCCAGCTCATCCCGAGAGTAAAAAACAACAAGGTCTTATGTAGATATTTCATCAGGCCATATTTTTATTACCCTTCAGGTACTTTTCCTTTTGCTTTTTATCCAGCTTCTCCACTGCATAGCGAAGCATGATCCTTGGCATTTTTGTGGAATATTTATCCAAAAATGCAATCAGCCTGTTCTTATCCCTTTTACCTGCTTCGCGGATCCATGAACCCACGGCCATTTGAATCATTTCCTCCTTATCATCAACCAACACCTCAGCAAGCTTAAAGGTATCCTCTATATCATTCTGCCGGATAAAAAAATATGTACTTACAATGGCTGTTCTTCGTTCCCACAGATTATTGGATTTGGCAAGTTTATACAATACTTTGCGGGGTTTTTCAAACAAATAACCTCCTACCACATAGGGAGCGGCACGATCAACGAGATCCCAATTATTGATCCTGTCGTGCCGTTGCATATACATATCATACAATTCCTTTTTCTCTTTCTCCGTTGTCTTTTTATTCCGGGCTTTGAAATCCATAATACTTACTGCGCCCATCCTAACTTCATAATACTTACTATCAAGCAACTTTTCAACCTGGGAAGGCTCCATTGAGGCGAATTCTTTGGCGAGCTTAAAAATACTGGCGAATCGCACACCCAGTATTTGGTTTTCTCCTTTATGATTGTCTTTAAAATACCGCTGGTTTTTTTCGAGATCTGTACCGGATTTCAATGCGGAAAGACTTTCAATGAATTGTTTGGCCGTGATTGCTGCAGTCATCTATACTGGTTAATGAATTTCACCTTTGAGGTCAACGGCCTTTTATAGTCTTACTTGCCATTTACGCTGAAGGGCTTTCCTTCCTTATGCAGTTCTCTCTTTATGCCATTCAACACATGGTCCAGGAAAATTTCATCACTTTCCATTTCCAGTGATTTCAGGCAGGAATACTGTACCACATTTATGATGTTCCCCCCTGTAAGTTCGAATTTTTTTACTGCTTCGGGGACATCAATATTATTGTTGAATCCGATATCCCTGGGAAAGGACTTGCGCCATATGGTTACCCGGTCATTTTCGTCCGGAAGAGGGAACCTGATAATGGAATTAAATCTCCTGATGAAGGCATCATCTATATTATTTTTCATATTGGAAGCCAGGATAACCAGTCCGTCGAAGTCTTCGACCCTTTGCAAAAGATAAGACACTTCCTGGTTAGCATACTTATCATGGGCATCCCTCACCCCGGTACGTTTGCCAAACAAGGCATCCGCCTCATCAAAAAACAATATCCAGTTCTTCGTTTCGGCCCTGGCAAAAAGATTTTCCAGGTTCTTCTCCGTTTCACCGATATACTTTGACACCACCATGGAAAGGTCAATCTTATAAACGTCCCTGCCGGTGTATTTTCCCAGTAAACTGGCCGTAAGCGTTTTACCCGTTCCCGGCGGACCGTGAAAAAGCACGCGATAACCCTTTTTCAGCCGGTTACCCATGCCCCATTCGTTCATCAGGGTGTCATTATGATACAACCACTGTTCCAGCTCCCTGATCTGTTGCATTACGTCATCGTTCAATACGAGGTCATCCCACTGCAACCCCGTTTCAATCAGCCTCGCCGGGAAACTGGAATTAAAGTGTGGTCGGGTAGCCATGCCCGTGGTAAACAGTTCAACGTATTCCTGCGACAAAATTATTTTTCCGCTCATTACTGGTTCCCCCGCGGGGACGTCCTCCAGCCACAAAATCCTGTTCCGTGCAAAAAGGTGATCGGGACCAAACAACTCCTGGACCCTGAATCTTTTTTCAAGGTCTTCACCTGCCAGTAAAAAGACTGCGGTTTCGCAAGTGGGCAGAAATCCACGAAAATTTTTCCCCCTTACGCCGCCCAGGTTTGGGAAATCACCTGTGCCATTTATCTTACTTTGAATGGCATTATCAAAAAGGTCAGGATGAACATGCGGGGCAAGGGCAATCAGGATAACAAAAGTCTCATTGATGGTAAGGTTGGCATTTTTTACAAAATTTTTTACTGGCAATTGCCAATGTTCGATATCCAGTAGTAATGGATTTTCTTCCCTGACTTCAGATGGGAAAAACTCATCCAGCCTGTACCTGATAAAACGATCCAGCAATTGCATCTCCGGGCACATAACTATCATTTAATTTGTTAACTAACGATCAAGCCTCCTCGCTTTCATTCACAGTAATACCGGCAGCCCTGAATATCCCAATAATGACAGCGCCTACAGCAGCACCGGCGGCACCGATAATGATCCCTGCTTCACAAACTCCTGTAGCAAAACATGCAGCGATTACGGCTATGGCTGCTGCAGAAAGTATTGCCATTATCCAATAGGGAAGTACTTCTTCAAGAGACCGGCTACTCCTTGGATTCTCAAAACAAACGCATCCATTGGTTAAACCGGTCCACCTGCAGGTACCAGGATATCCTGATGAAGGATGTGTGCACGCACCACCGCAGTTTTTGACAGATTTTCCGGCACAATTTGCCTGAATAGCAGGAACAGGATATCGCTGTATCCCACCGGCAGCTCCCTGTTGAATCACATGAGTAAGTTCATGCGCAAGTAATTGCCTGCCCCCGGCAGAATCAGTATTGTACATTCCACTGTTGAAGTATATATCATTGCCATGTGTAAATGCCAGTGCTCCCAACTCCTTGTTCATTGTTGCAGCTTCGGTATCAGTGTGTATATATACATTACTGAAATCAACACCGAAGGAAGATCCCATTTCGGACAATGTTTTTTTCGGTAATTGTTTACCCTTTCCTGCTGAATTTTCGATCCGGGAAGAAAGTCCGGGTGACGCCATTCCACCACCATCGGATTTTTTCTGCACCGCTCCTTCCTTCTTCTCCTTTTCTTTTTCGCATGCAGCACATGCACGTTGAACCATTGGCTTTTGCTGGATTTCCTTATCCTCTTTTTTTCGTTCCTTATCTGTTGGAAGTTTCTCCTCTTCCAACGGGCTTGCCTGTTGTTGTATACTGCTGATTTGTTTTTGTTGTACTACAGGGGCAGATCCTGACTTATGGTTGACAACGGCATTTGCCACTGCATCTGCCTCCTTTTCATAGGAATCATTTGGCTGGCCGATAGATAATTTAGGCTGAAAAAAAGAAGAGGTTCCACTATTCTTCGCATCAGATTTCCTGCTCATCAGGGTGCTGTCATTTTTATTGGCCTCCTGATCGTACACATGTGCATTTCGCTGAAGGTAAACGCGGCTGGAGTATGACATAAACAACAGTTTTATGATCAATGATCTGTTTATAAGTTACAACTTTTGCAGGAACTCTTCTGCCATCAGCATATAGTCCTGCGCACCATGGGAATGTTTATCATAGCTGAAAATATCCGTTCCCGCTTCCTGCGCCTTGGCCAATTGTATGTTAGACCTGATATGCGTATGAAAAACCTTTTCTCCGAATTCTTCCTCCAATGATTGCAGTACCTGCCTGTTCATGGATTTTCGGTCATCATACCTGGTCAGCAGAAATCCGAGTATCTCTATTTTTCTGTTGAGTTTTCCTTTTATCGATCTAAAATGTACCATAAAACTCCTTAATCCTTTTAGCGGAAGAAACTCGGCCTGTAGCGGCATCAAAACAAAATCACTTGCCGTTAATGCATTTACTGTTAGCATGCCAATGGCAGGCGGACAATCAATAAAAATAAAATCATAGTCAGTCTTAATGGCCTCCAACATCCATGTAAACACTTGTTCCCTCCCATAGACGCTGACCAATTCCAGTTCTGCTCCGGCAAGTTCGATGGAAGCGGGCACCAACGGCAAACCGGATGTAGTAACGATTACTGCCTGCTGCAGGCTACTGTTTTCCCCGGCAATCTCCTTCTTCAGTTCGGCAAAAAGATTACGTTCGGGTTCTTCCAATATACCCAGCGACTGTGAGAGATTGGCCTGCGGATCAGCGTCAATCAGCAATACCTTCTTTCCCAGCTTCTGCAATGCTGCAGCAAGGTTGATGGCCGTTGTGGTTTTACCGGAACCACCTTTTTGAATGGCTATGGAAATTACAGGCATACTTAATTATTGAAATAAAACATGGCTTTCTCCCAGGTGGCTTTCCCAATTTTCCTACCCATTTGTTGACCCTCATTATTTGCTTTTGCAAAATGAATTCCCCCCAGCAACCTTGACAATCCTGCCTCTTCGGCGGCTTCAGAAAAAGTTGCCCATTCCAGCCTGATGTCAGATCGCGGAGTTAATCCCTTCTCAATAACCGAACATCCCTTACCTATGACAGTACATCCGCCAAAATTGTCGCTCCCTGTATAGCACTGCAGGACAGTTGCCGCGGAAGCACTGAAAGTGCTGTGTCCGGAAACATGTTCGGGGAAGGGAGGTGTGGGAATGTATGAGCTCCAATGTTCTCCTTTAATGGTTTGGGTTCCTTTACCCGGACCGCCCCAGGCCTGGATATCCTTTCCTCTGTACAATTCCCTGATAACAGTAACCGGCCTTGCTGAATCGTACTGTCTTTTACATTCCCAACAAGCAATAGAGGAATCCAGCAGTGCATTGCACAGAGCGAAAAACAATTTTATACAATCCTCTTCGCCATACCTGTAGCAGTCGGCTACAAACTGTGCTATTTCACACCAATGTCCGGGTGGCGTATAACTGCCCACACCATCCGCCCAGTATTCAGCAATGGCTTTTTGTTTGTCGGTTAGTCCAGCACTGATGTTGATGACTTCCTTTGCCTGGTCTTTAAACTGCGACATGTGTTTTTTATAAGGCGGACCAGGCCTGAATTCCCAGTTATAATTCAATGCAAAGGGATGAACCAATCCCCAGTGAGGCACCAGGAAATTTTGAATCTTGAATTCGCCTGGTGGATTTTCAGATCTCAGCGGTTGCCAATGGTCAAGATCATTAACCTTATCCCAGGTATTGACCGGACAGTAACCGGTATAATCGGCCCAGCAGGGATCATTCAGTGTGCCATGCTGATTACTAAAATCTCCCGCTCGACTTTCAATAATCAGCCGGGCAGATAAATTACCAATTCCTTGTGGTGTAGTTATTTCAAGTGTTGTGTCGTCAGGGTTATAATTAAGAGAGCACATAAAGTCCCTGAACATGTTTTTATTCTTGGGAGGAAGGGAGCAATAAAAAAGATCCATTAACACCCTGAATGCGGCATAACTAAATGCTTTTTTTGTATCGTCTTCCCTGCAACTTTGTGGTGAGTTGATTTTGATATACATGGCAGTACTGGTGCTCACAGCTTTTTCATCGAAAACACTCCATGCATCATACATGGCAGTATGTACCATCGCCAGGGCCCTTGCAGCAAGAGGAGGTGATGTCCGCGTATATTTTATCGCCTCAAGGATGAGTTGATTCCATTGAACGACGAGTGGTGATGAATTTTTATCGGACATACAATTCTTTTATGAAGATGAATTCATGATTTGTTTAATTATGGATGAAAATAGTGCCCCGAAGCACCCTCAACTGTTGTAGTGCCTGCCGTATACAATTGATTTCCCCTCCGGTCCCGGTATGCTAATAATTCAGTGCGTACCCTGGTATTTAATAAAGCAGCTGAAATTCCAAGGTCCGATTTTACTGCTGCAACAGTCATTGATTTCGGCGCGGCTGTATTAATGTCAACCAATACCTGTTCATAACGGGTGACATTTTCTTTTGCGGCAGCTACCATCGACCAGTAATACAAGGGGCTACGATTTGTATATGTTGAAGCCATACTGATATATCCTGATCTGTTGGCCACAGGAAGTGATAAAATCTGATCCATCATGTATTTGCCCTGTTCTTTGTAAGCATGCGTTTCCAGGGTGAGCGAATCTACTTCCTGCCGTCCTGTGACGGCAAAATCATCTGCTGCATGTGTGAGCTCATGAATGATCAATGCCCTGTCGTCCAACCTGAAAATGTCAAGACTGGTCGGAACGTAAAGGGTGTCTGATTTACTTACATCGGAATCAGTGGAATACGTGTAGGATGCATCGCCGGAGCCTGCTATCCTTCTATAAACGCTGGGAATCATAGCATCTACTTTTAATGTACCGGAAAGAATCCGGTCAGCCATGGGATGATTTGCTTTTCTAGCTACATCATAAATCGATCCGGCCATTACCTTATCTCCCGGCGTACTATCAGAAGCAGCATTCAACATAGCGGCCAGGACTTCGGTTAAAGGAACCTTCGGCTCACTGTATTCTGCACTGACGACCAATTTATTTGCCTGGTCCGCAAATTGTGCCCCGGCATGATCTAAAATTTTTTGCTGGGCGGCAGTACTCAATGCCTGCTCCACATCTTCAAATTTTTCTCCGGACAATCCCAAAGCAGCAGCAAGAAGGCGCATATTAAGAGAAATGATGTCTGCCGGAAGTGACTCTCTTCCAAAATTGGTGATATAGTCTTTATCTGCCTGGCTGATATTGCTCATTGAAATAATCAATGGACCCGTCCTGTGTGCCTGCATCAGGGCCACATTTACAGGGTTTCTCATAGCAGCCATCAACAATAACTCAACATGCATGATGGTACCATTTCTGGCTATGGCATTGGTCCGCAGTGCAGTAATTTCTGCATCGTCTAGCGTTCCGTCGGATACATTTCTTTTTACAGTGTAGAAAAATGTATAATTCAATCCATCCTGGCCGGGATTGAATATGTAATTACCGGTATAAACTCCCGCAGGAGTCACTTCAGCTTTTCTTTGGATTAAATGATTCACTTGCTTACCTGCTACAGACTGCACAGCACTGCCTTTATTTTCTGCAGGCTTTGCCATAATGCTTGCATTATTTGAATTGGCTGTTACAGGCAATGTTTGATTGGGACTGCCAGCCATTTCCTGTGGTTTTGGATTTCCAGAAATGTTTTGACCATCAGGATTTATCCCGGGCTGAGGTTGTGCTTTATTATCGGGAACCGGAGATTCGACTTTCCCAGGATTTGTAATCAGTTCCAACAGTGCATCAATTTTCCCAGGATTTGCCCTTGCAAAAAATCGATGATCCTCTGCGAAGGAACCTACCTTCATCACTTTTAGAAAATCAGGGCTTTTTGAATTCCTTATTTCACTTTTTGCATTTTCATAGTCAACATTGTCCCTCCTGTTTGATGCGTCCACAACTTCTGACCAGTCGAGCTTGCTATGCTTGGTTTTAAGCCACATAACATAAGTATCCCTGGTTACCCACTTGAGTGCCACGCGGGTTCTTGCTTCATCAGCATCCATCGTAAGAACATCCCAGACCTCAATCGGGCCTGCATCCAGTCTGTTTACAGCATTGATGGCTTCTTCTTTTGAAGGTGGTGGCGGTGGCTTCACTTTCTCATCTTCTGAGGCAGCCTGTTTCACGATTTTCTGTTGCTCGCTGTCACTGGAAAGGTCTGGAACCTCAAAGGATTTTTCGTTTAGCTCACCGATTTGAAGCTGCCCGTCATCCATGGTTAATGGTACTTTGAAGCCAACATTAAATGCCTCACCAAATTTGACACTGGCTATCTCCAGTTCTTCCTCCCAGATATCTATCTCTGCAATCCATAAGTCGAGGTAAACACGAATGGCACCCTTTAATTTGGCCAGGAACTGGGCACTGGCATTTACAGAAAGCTCGCCTTTCTCCAATGTCAGCCCCTTTGCTTTGGACCAGCTGACAACCACTTCTGCGTCTGCATTTGCATTGGCCTCCAATCCAACACTGCCAATAAGCGATCCTGATACTTTTGCCACGCCCAGCAAACTCAGGGTAGCCGTTAATGTCAGGTACATTTCAACGCCTCCTTTACCAGACATGCCAACGACCAGCTTCCCTATTAGCGCAGTATTATCATCGGGATTAGTGAGGTTCATGCCGATGAGTTCAAGCGATAATTCTTTTATATGCGGAGGAATAAACGAAGCATACAGCCTGGCACCTCCTTCTATTTTCAAAGTCAGGCTTGCTCCGATCGGAGGTATGGCAAAGAGTATTATCGGTGGCGGTCCAATCTTAAACAGGGTATGCTCGAATGGCTTCTTCTCAGGTGCATCCTTTTGTTTGCTGCGATCCAGGCCAACTTTACCGGAGACAATAATATCACCATTTGGCTGGAGGGTAACCGAGGCTTCAGCTGAAATATTCTCCGCCAGCATTATGGAAACTGTTCCCTTTCCAAAAACTGTCCAGTGATCTGCAATCTGATCAGACACCTGGTTATTTTCGTCCACTGCCAGGTTCGTAAATCCAAGTGATATAGTGCCTTCTGCTTTTGCTTTCTCTAACTTAAAAGGCAAATCTCCCTTGATAAGAATGCCGCCATCCTTATACAAAATCTCGATCCGGGGATCATTTTCAATTCCGGGAATATCAGGAACAACGGTCCCTTTGCCCGCTACGCTAACGCCATCTGCACTCTTTGTTACTTCAATCTCAAGTTCGCCTTCCTTCACACGAGGGATCAGTCCCACCAATGGCACCTTACCACCGAAAGTATATTTGTCCTTTTCGATGTTCAAAAACATTTCAATGACACCTACATCTTTGATATCCGGCTCAGCCTTGGCTTCGGCAGTAAGTTTATCCACCACCAAATATTACATCTGCTTCAGCACTCTTCAATCCTTTTACTTTTCCCGGACCCACCCTCAAATGCCCACCAATGACATACTGGCTCTTACCATCGCTTGTCCTTTCATATGTAAAACATATGGATGATTCTTCAAATAAATCTGAAGCAATATTGAAATTGCCACTCAATTTGAGATTGCCTTTCTGGTCCACGCTTCCACTGACACATCCTTCACCAACATTTTTTATGGCAAAATTTATTTCCCCGGCAACAGCAAATCCTTTGGATCCCACCGATATTTCGAGTGAAGTATTGCTCACTTCAAATGGACCGGGCAATTTGATCTCGTCGGATGTAAATATTTTTCTCAGCCTTACGCCATCGCCATCGATAATAATATCGATATCCGCCTTTTCCATGAAAGGTATTGTGGGTAGTAATTTCCCTTTTACCACCAGGCCCTTGTTTCTCATCAAATGAAATATCGTCGATTCGTACAGGACTCCCTGGCTTGAAGTCGATATCCTTTACTGCTTCCCGGAAGGCAGAATTGGGTACATAGCCCCCGAATTCAGTTGCAGGAGATTCGTTGATATCCAGTACAACAGGTTTTTTTGACACCAGTCGCTCGTCATCATCATTATACTTAAAGGCAATACCTTCCAATTTCCCGACTGGTTCATCAGGTTTTCCCGAAGGATTATAGGTTAGTTTATGAAAAATTATATTTTTGATTTTCTTTGGGAAGGGTGCCTTTGTTCTTTCCGTTTCATCCTCTTTCCAGTTCCGAACATTAAAAAACCAGCCACGAGCCTCTTCCTCACTTCTTTTGAAAAAAATTCTCAAAGGAGACTTTTTTAGCTGTCGATCTGAGCGTACCAATCTCATTCTTTTTCAATGCTCTCAGCCCATCCAAAGGCTTAGCCTTTTGAGTGATCTCTTCTAAAATGAACCGGTCATCTTCATCACCCTTTACCTTACTGCCAATTTCATATTCTTCTACCGTAATGAAATGCTTCTTGCGGATCTCTGTTGCAGTGGGCACTTCTTACCCTTCCACAAATTAGCTTTTTCATTTCCAGCCTTTACCAGTGCATCTATTTTCCTGTTCAACTCACTATTGATCAATCCCCCGCTACTCATATTTGCCGTTGCCTCCAGCAACCACATATTGGCAATTTCATTTGGCCCACCAAGCTGTATTTCCAGTTTATGGTCAACATGTTTATTTGACCACTGCCCTTTCATATTCCAGCTTGGAACAATTACCGAGTTCACCACTTCATCGATGGTGCCAATCACATAATCGGTGGTAGAAGACTTTAGTTTGAAAAAGAATATCCTGTTATTGGCTTTGTCGACAACGTCTTTGGGACTGTTTTCTGCATCGGCTTTCGCGGTGACTTTTTTAGCAATATTGGCTTTGCTCTCCAATGCTTTTTCAATCCAGATTTTCTTCTGGCTATTGTCTCTTTCGTCAGGTTTGTGCGGCAGGTTTTGGTAGTTCTCAGTAAAAATGTGTTTGATACTGGGGACAGTTATTTTCTTTACATAAAAATACTTCGTGGTCTCCCCCCGGATATCAATTTTACCTTCTTCGCCTTCATAATACCCTGGAGCAGGTGGTTCGGAATTTTTTGTCTTTTTGCTGCCTTTTTTTCTTTGTATTGAATGAGACCCGCCCTGTTGCAGGGTATGCGTCAGCTCGTGCGCAAGTAAATGTTGTCCGGAAGTACTGCTGGTATCATACTTACCGGAGTTGAAGTAAATATCATTACCATGCGTGAATGCCTGTGCATTGAGATTATTACTCATATCCACGGCGGAACTGTCGGTATGAATTTTTACATCCGAGAAGTCGGCTCCAAATCCGCTCTCCATCTGTTCCCTGGCGGATGCAGGGATGGAAGTGCCACTCCCTTTGGAAGATTGCAACTGGCTCTCAATATCCGGTGATGCAGATGGAGTGTCGCCCGCATATTCTTTGCGTTGTAGCTCGAGACCCTTTGCGTCTTCTGTCTCCTCCGCGTCTTTTGCACTCTCAAAGATCGGTTTACGCTGCAGCTTAATTCCCTTTGCTTCTCTTGTCTCCTCCGCGTCTCTTGCACTCTCAAAGATGGGTTTTCGTTGCAGCTTAATTCCCTCCGCGTCTTTTGTCTCCTCGCGTCTTGATCTTCGTCTTTTGCCCTCACGACCTTATCTGCAATCGTATCTGCTTCCCGCTCATACTTATCGTCAGGCTGGCCAACCGTTAACTTTGCCTGTACAGGTAAATTATTTGCGGGTGTATTGCTCACTATGAAAAAATGATGGCCGGTCCGCCGTTGATTCAACATCGCCACCAAAAAAATCACTGCTCCTCCCCTGCCGGAAAAAAGATCCGGAACGTTTTCGTTGTATCGAAGGCGTAATATTTTTTGATTCAGCCGTTTTCATTCAACAGGCATAAAAATTTATCCATCTATCTCCAGTCTACCCTCAGCAGTTCATCCATCCAGGGCAGTTTTATCATACTAAGGTTCCACGGCAACCTGTCCAGCAATACATCTATCGTGCTGCTTTCCACATGCACTATAAACTGGTCATTCTTCCTCGATAATTTTCCGTTTCGCAATAAAAATCCCTCCCGCAACCCGTCAATGGAAGTGCTTTTTAATACGGCCCAGTGTTCCACCAATGATCCCAGCATATGATCACATTGTTCAATCTCTCCTGGCATCAACTCAATATTCTTCATCACCGGTTCTCCTAAAGGAAGATTGCACAAGAGCTTTGGCACCACCAATTCATACTCCTCCGCAACCAGCCTGCCCGTTGCCAGGTAATGAAGCAGGTACAAGGCTTTTTGCTGATCATAGGATGTCCTGAACCTGCCTTCACTCACCAAATCAATGCTTCTAAATAGCTGGTGTAAAAATGGATGCATCAACACCTGCCCGGCATTCTGCACAAAAATGTCTTCCACCAACTCCCTTGTCTTATCAACCACCAAATCATTTTTATGATCGGCAGTTGATACTGAATGGCCAGTCATTTTTAACAGTGCCGGCAAAATCATACTGTCCTTCAGCATACTGATATTGCCCTTTATTGGCTTACCTCCCGCAAATGCCATCACCATCGAATCCACCAGCTGCCCGGTCGACCTGTTACTCATCTCTGCCGATGTTTTCAAAGCATGTTCCCACAAGGCAGTACGCGGATAATTTTCGCCACCATTGTCCAGGTACATATCCAGCATCGAAATCTCCTGTATCAATTTCCCCTGGTGCTGCGATGTCAGGATTTCTATAAGTGAAACCAGGTAACCTTCTTCGTGCTGGTATACCATACGGCGCAAAGCCGTTGCACTAGTCGTGATCAGTTTTCGCAGTTCAGAGACCTTGGCAAAATCCACCGCAAAAGATTCCAGTACCTGCCGGTACCAGTCGGCCGACAATCCCATCGTATTCCATGGCAGGTAACCACGCTCCATATAGAATAACCACTGCCGACAAACAGTAAACATGTTTCTTTCAATCCTCGCTTCTTCCTTAATGCTGATTATTTTCTTTTTCAATTGCTCCCGGATGCCCGACAGCATGGATTCATCCCAGTCAGGCTTCTGCATGTCTGCCGAAGAAATATACCCAAGATCAATGTCGAGTAAATCAATAGAAACAGTTTCCTCGTCATCCGACAATTCATCAAATAATTCTTCAATGATGGGCAGGATATGTTTATAATAGTGCATGCTGACCGACTGCTGCATGGTGAAAGCATTCAACTTTCGCGGAACAAAAAGATTGATGATCTGCTTTTTAATAATGTGTTGCATAAGTCCAGATTATTT
This sequence comes from uncultured Sphingobacteriales bacterium, assembly GCA_963707255.1. GTDB lineage: Bacteria > Bacteroidota > Bacteroidia > Chitinophagales > Chitinophagaceae > Pollutibacter. The sequence goes on from CAVPPM010000010.1 coordinate 119,278, forward strand.
TTCGTCAAAAATGCCTTTGATATCATCCTCTCTTACCGATGGTTCATATATCAGCAATTCGGGAAGATCAAAATATTGGTAAATTTTCTTAAGGGAAATCTTCGCCTTCCTGAGCTTGTCGAAAACCTTTTTCAATTCATTGACATGCGCAGGATCCTTTCCATTGAATAAAATCCTATCCAGGTAATAACTGATACCGGCCTCCAGTAAAATATGTGATTGTGGTTTTGTCAGTGGCTTTCCTTCATCTGCAGTAGAAGTTTTATTCTTGAGGGTTTCATCTACTAAGGCCGACAATCTTTCAAATCCTGGCTTTGGATCAGCAAGAAATATCTGGGCTTTCCGCGCCAATGCATTGCTCCTTGATTTCTCCATCACCTCCGCAACACTTTTCCGATATTTATTCATCCTTGCATTGACCACCTGTGGCTTTTTTCTACCCTGTGCCACTGCAGATTTCTTTGGTGGTGGTGTAACCGCATCCGCAGGCTCACCGGGTCGCCGTCCTGCCCTCAGCAAAATCACATCATCGGCTGGCAGATGTTCGTCTTTTTCGCATTCAATGAATGTATATTTTTTACATTCCTGTTCCTGCCAGCAGAACAACCTATTGATCTGCGATAAATACTTATTCTTCTCCGGCTGTTGTAAAACATCGTCAAAGCAATTACTCTTCTCTGTCGTTTCATCACTGCATGGTATGCACACATCACAGTCTTCCAGGCATTCGTAATTCCTGTCAAACAGAAACTCCATAAACTCACAGACAGAAAAATCATCGATGCAGGTTCTTTTTTTAGCCAGCCATCGATTCCAGTTTTTATACTGCCCCTCGAAACAACAGAAATCATGTGGCGATAACCACAATATCCTCAGCAACACATGGGCTGGCGCTTCCTGGAAAAGGATATTTTCGATCAGCTTCCTGTTCTCTTTTTTGCGAAACCTCTCCGGCCAGGCAGGAAGTGCTACCGTCGCAATAAATGAATAAGGATCACTCCCCGGAACAAAACAGATATCTTCTTCCTCCGAACAGGGATCATCATCGTCCACCTTCCAGGTAAATTTGCAATCCGTCTCATCACAGTTTTTCAGGTACTGGTCACAACGGCAATCTTCTATACACCTCGGCCTTAACAGTATGTGTTCAACCACCTCAAGGCCTTCAGCATTGATCAGTCCTTTGGCCCTTTCCGAAGCCTCGCAAGCCCACTCGGGGTAAGGATAACACTGGGGATTGATGGCTACCACTTCGCTGTTGGTCCAGTTGCGGATATTTGCAGCCTCGCGGAAATAAGTGAGTTGCTGATCCCTGATGATCCCCGATTTACTGAATTGAATCGCGATGCCATAGGGACCGCAATCACAATCATATACTGCCTGGTAATATTCATAGTTGACCAATAACCGCATTATCACGATCAATGCTTCTTCCGCCTCAGCGCAGGTATTGTAACAACAGCGGCTTTTCCAGGCGATATAGCAGTCGGACCTATCCTCCACATCCTTATTTCCGCAACCGCAGGGCATCTCCGTATTCTTCTCTTCACTACAGTTTTCAAAGCCCGGGAGTTTTATTTCGATGCAATAGCTTTCCTTCCCGGTTTTCTCATCTACATTCTTCACCACTGGATAGTAACAAACAAAATCAGTCAGCATTCCCTTCCATTCCTCTTTTGTCTTCACCCATTTTTCTGAGTGAAGGATAGTTTCATTTCGTTCATTCCTCAACAGGAATTGTCCCTCTTCACCGGAAATTGTTCCAGTCAATACGAGCGCCGACAGGTCAGCTACCTGGTCACTCAGGCAACGCTGATCCTTTTCATTTATATGGAGCACGGCGAAAGACCTGCCTTCCCCATTGAGCAGGGTCACTTCTCCACTTGATGTATCGGGAAGCCAGGATCTTTGTTTAAACCATGATCTTGCTCCCTGGTAAAGTGCTACCATCACTTCATCCCGCTTTGCAGGCGTATCATATTTACAGGGATGATAAAATAAACTGTCGCTGCAGGCTACATAGAAAGAATAACAACAGGTCCGCTTATTGAGGTAGGTATGAAACGCATTGGCAGATTGTGATACACAGATGAACTTCTGTACCCCATCCCTTCCCCATGCTGCTTGCTTACTGGTGAAACGTTCGGCGCTTTCTGCCAACACCTCGCGGATATAAATTCTATACTGGCTTCTTATAGTTACGCAATGATCACAATCCACATAATAGTTACCGGGATATTTCAGGAGGACAAGAAAAAATTCAAAATCAGCCATCGCCTCTTCGGCTGTATGATAATACTTTACACTTTGCCACCGGTTGGCTTGTACAAATGCTGATGGATAACTGAAGTAATAAACAATAGTTTCTTTTTTCTTCCTGCAATCATCTTCCGGCTCAATAACCTGCTGATCACAGGGGAAGAGTGCATTAAATTCCTTTGAAGCAAGCACCACTTTTCTCACCGGGAAACTGAGCGCAATAGCCATCAGCCTTTCTACCGCCATATCCGTTGTTGTACCAAGCAGTTTTAATGTGTCACCCGGTACAAACACAATGGCTTCGCCATTACCTGTTGCAGAAACTGAAACCTCTTCCAGGCTTATTTTCCGTCCATAATTCAGTTTTACAGAAGCCAGTGAAATAATCTCCAGGTAATATTTTAAAAATGCCGCTTCTGCATCTTTTCGATCTGTAAATTTTAAAACACTTTCAAAAAGCACCAACGAATGCCCGCTTGCATTAACGTGATTACGGCTCTTCACCTGGTACCTGTACCATTTCGTATTAGTGACCGGATCCTTTATCTCCGATATGATATCACCTCCCATGCAGATCCTGAGGAAATCTGCACTGCGGGATTCTTTCATCACCTGCGCGATCATTCCCTTAGCACTATCCCTATCATTAAACAGGATGCTGTAAAATGCCGGAACCCGGTCCTTATCGATCAGGCGGTATACATAATCTCCCTGACGGCTGACTTCATCAATGGCCACACTGCTGCGAAAAGCCGAAGGCTCCGTAACCGAAGACAAACGTTTTATTTCTTTTTCAGATTCCAGCAGGTTATTGATGGCAGGCTTTAGGGTCGACCGTGTTTCCATTGCCGTCTTCACGAGCGAGAGGACCGGAAAATTTTTCCGGGCTTTCGGAAGAACGAGGGCCAGTTCCTTATTTTTTTCTTCCAGTTCGATGTCAGGCAATGCCTCAAAAAAGCCGGAGGCTGCTGTTTTCGCTTCATCTGCCGATCCATAATCTTCAACACTGTCAAAACGGTGAAGGCTCTGCTGATCATGACCCAGTTCGAAACTGAACTTCCAGCGATGGGGCCGCTGTTCAATATGAGCAGTATACTGGTGATTTTTTATCAATCCAATAACCTGGGTAATATGATTTTCTGCTTCTGCTTCATTGGTAAAATGTATGGATGAAACAGCTTTCACCACTTCATTCTCCCGAATCGAAATAACAAAGCCTCCTGTTGAATCTTCAGCAGCAATAGCATAGTGAATTCTTTCATCCATCAGGCTTAACAACCAATGCGCATCGGATCGGGCATCAGCAGCTGTATTGAATTCGCCGGTAGACTGGAATTTGAAACTGTTCCCCTTATCCAGCAATTCATAACTGAACTTATCGGGCCTTCCCACAATCGTATTGCTGATGTCTATTTTAAACGCATCGGTATTGATATACACCTCGCCATCTGATTTGGTACTGTCACGGTAAAGATTTCCAATAGCAGTCTCATTATCCGTATAGGCCCATTTTTTATGATCATCGATCTTTTTAATGGTTTTATGTATCGAGCCCAGGGCATCCTTTTCGGATGAATACACTTCAACAGACCTACGTATGGTCCTTCCTCCTGCGTTATTGATGAAGGGTATATATTGATATGAACTGACAAAAACGGTATCGGCAGGGTCTTTTGCCCTGAACTTGCCGGAAAGCCTGGACGCCAGTTCCATCGCTTCCTTCTCTGTGGCAAATGTTCCGGGATACACTGCCTGCCTTGCATTTCCATAGTTGATCTTTAGCTGATACTCCTTTTCATTGGGCAAAAAGTTCACCGCATAATTGCCCCTGTCCTGCATTGAATTGAACAGTGACTGTGCAGACGCCAGCGCTTCTTCTTCCGTAGTAAAGTTTTCAGGATCTGCGAAATACCTGGCATGGGCAATCTTCAGTTCCACGGCAAATTGCTGCTCATACTTTTCCACCACAAAATTGCAAAGGCTGCGTTTCTTCCAGTTGTCGATCCCGCTGATGGCCTTGACCTTCTTTTCAAACCCGGAAATATTATCGTTATTCCAGTTATTTTGCAGGTAATCGTACGCCCTGCCCCTGTTGCTGCTCAGGTCGTCGTAGCCCGACAAATATTTTTCCTTTGCGGCAATTGACCTGTTTTGCAATTCCCTTTCTGAATAAAACCCGAAAGATAGTTGGGCATAGGCCGTAAACTGTTCAGCAAACCTGGATAACAAATGATCCAAAAATCCCTGCCGCCTTTTTATAAATAAATCCCTGTCCTCAACGATCAGCTGCAGGTATTTTGAGAACGAAAGAAGGTTGAGTTCAATATTAAAAGAAAACTTGTTTTCGTTTATATAAGACCGGTAGTTTTCATCAAATGTCCCGATATATTTAACTGAACCGGCATTTTCCTTTGCCCCTTCAATGCTTTTAAAATATTTCCTGCTGACGAGTACGATCTCCTCTGAGCAGGTAAGTATATAGTAGTACACACAACCATCAATGCGGGTAACAAATTCACACTGGAACTGCTCATAATAGAAATCATTGCTGACCTGCCGGATAACAATATCCTGTTGCGATTTAGTTGAAAAATTATAAGGCTCAAGGCCTGATGGATCTGTTGATTCCAGTTTACCCTGCTGCTTCAGCGACATCAGGTATTCTCTGTCGACCGGGAATACGAGCAGACTGCCTTCCGACCCAAGCGAATTTTTATTGTTATCAGTAATATTGAACCGCAGCAATTTTTGCAGGTCAGGAACACTGTTTAGCTGGTTGATAAAATAGGTATGCTGATCCGATGATTTCTTAGCGCCGGAAAAAGCAAATAGTGACCGTATATTCCGGAGTTGTGAAAGATAATTGGCCAGCAGCTGGTCAAAAAACAGGAGCCATGCTTTTAGCTGGTATGCCTCGGCCTTGCGGGATGCGGGAGCATTGTCCGACAGCCCGCCTTCACCAATTCCATACACCTGCGGGAATTCGTTTTGTATTGAATAATAATCCCCAAGGTCAGGACGGTACACTCCCTTTGGAATTTCAGCATCGAGGTATGGCGAAGGTTTTTGGTATAATATCTTGCCGTTATGTGAAAAATTGATCCTGAAGAGGCCCTCATATTTTTTAAAGTCAACCAATACCGGCATTTCATTGCGGGTAAAACGAAATCCTGAATAGTCCATCGAAAATTCCGGAACATGATTTTCGGTGATACTGAATTTCCATTTTTCTATCGTTTCAATAACATTGTTCCTCGAAATACGCAGTCCCAGTTTCCTAACGCTTACAATGCCTTCTACAGACAACAATACATTATAGAGATCCGAAAGATGGATTTCCTTTCTCAGGCTCAATTGCTCAAATTCTTCCGTGTCAATGAAGCCGTGGCTTTCCGTAATATTATAGGGACGGCCGGCAAAGATGTCCTCTATTGGCTTTTCCTTGTCCAGCAACTGTTGAAGGGTGTAATATTTGGGCGATGGAGAAAAAAATTCCCTTAGCTTTTCTATCACGCTGAGATACACTTGCTCGGGGTCTGCATTGGGCGAAAGTTCAATGTCGGCACAAACGCCCATTTCCTGCTTGCACAAAAAAAAGATATCAATAAAATCTTCACAGAAGTTGCGATGTTTCATCAGGGACTTCCTTATCCTATCTTCAACATCGAATAGATATTTTTCCCTTTCCTCTACATTGTCAAAATCTTTTTCCGGATTTTTTTCAAGGTCGATATATACATGATATAACCCATTGAGCCAGGTGACACACCGATCCCTGTTGCTGTCAAGGTCCACTGAAACTGGTGTTCCCGGAGTCTTACAAATATCGACCTGGTCGGTCGCAACTTCCAGCCATGCATTTTTAACTCCGTCGATATCCACCAGTAACTTCCTGAAATCGGTGATCGTAAGCGGGTTACAGGAAAGCACCTGGGCAGCCGTGAAGAAATTGTCATCTGCCGAAACATCTTCTGGATTGCGGGTAAAAATATCTTCAATCGGCAGGTTGGTTCTATACCCAAGGTCCAGCAAGGCATAGCAAAGCATTTCCAGGATGGTGATTCCCGGATCATGCACGTTGTGGTCAGTCCAGATCTTACCACTCAGCCTGCCCAGGTATTCGATACCCTCCGCACGGAGTTTATCAAAATCAAGCCAGTCCGGGAATCCGGAATTTTTTTTACTGATCACAATGCCATTTTTAGCTTCTTCCGCCATTGACATATTATTATCCTATATCACCAATACAATAATCAGCGATCGGTATTTTTTTATTATCGCAACATTCTATTCCCTGCCGGTCACCACATTCCTGCCATTTTTCACAGTCGGCCGAAGCAATACAAACATCCATGCTGCCACCAATCAATATGCTTCTCGGCGTCTTCGGGCAAATGGGTTTTGCGAGTTCCGAATCAGTAGCCGTCACCGGCTTAATATCATCCTCATGCCACATCATCAATTGAACGATATAATCAATGTAGTCACGCGATTCAAGAAATCCGATGATCTCGGAACGGCTCACACACTGACCGAAGGTTAACTTCTCGTACTGGCCCACGGCCCATGGCGCCAGGAATTCACGCAGGTCGGTTTTTAATTTCTCTTTATAGTAATTTTCATCCCTGCCCTTATTCAGTTTGACCGAAAGGCAGAAATTAATTTTTTCATACCGGGGATTCATTGCCCTGAACCTTACAAAAGGAGAGGTCAGCTTTTTCATGTTTTCCTGGATATCATCCAGTATACTCACAGGAACCCTTGGCTCAAATGATTCTGCAGCCTTCAACCGGTTCATGTCAGGGATAACCGCAAGGATCACATAACCGGGTGCTGCAGGAAAATCATTTTTGTACTTATACGCGTTCAACGCATAGCTGTGGTTAATGCATTTCACTTTATACAATTGTGGAAATGCTTCGAGTGCGAGTCGTTCATAATCAAATTTCTGAATCGCCCTTCCTTTATGTCGCAGTAATTCACTGACGCGAACATAGAAATGCCCATCGGCCTCTGGCAGCCTTCCGCCAAATGAATCAAAAGGTTGTTCCAGTTTTTTGATGTTTGCATCGGCTTCATTCAGTTTGGCAATGGCGCCAGCTGTAAGCGGACTGGATAACCTCGACTTATCATTGGCTTTTTCATTCGTAAAAGTTGCCTTTACCGCCTGGGTATATATGCCGATGGTTTCGCTGACAGTGCGACTGTTCCTTACTACCGAAGCCCTGATCCAGTGCAGGTCTTTGGGGAGAATGGTATTCTCCTTCGTCATATTTGCAGGAAGCGCAAATTTGATGATGCCCGAAGTTGTCAGTCCATCTGTATCGTCATCCAATACTTCAAATCCCTCGCGGAGGATCCTCCATTGATTGTTTTCGAGATAGTACCACACCGGCTCCTCACGGTCCGATTCAGCATCTGATGTGGCTTCAGCGAGTTGAAAAAGCATATTGACATTGGATCCCGGCACCAGGTCTTTCAGCCCGATATATAAATTTCCCTCATCACAAAAAACTGGAAATAATGTGGGGGTAAGGTTGATGTCTTCTTTCTTATACGTTCCCTGGTATGGATACAGATGGATAAGGTCGATGTCGGTAACAAAGGCAGTAGCCGTATAATCAATAGAAATATTTTTTATGACCGGTGTCCACGGTTCATTCGGAATAAGAACAGTAAGGGGCTTGACGATCTCGAATGAGTGTGCATCAAAAATGTCAATGATGGCAAAGAGGTCCGACAATTTACCCTGTGTATCGTCTGCCAGTTGAAATGCAGTGGCTGCGAGATCCTTACTATCATGCACCAAAGGTATCAGCGAATTCCGTTCTGTATTATTGATGGTACTTAGCGGTGGAGGGAAATCAATGGCTGCATCGAATGTTGTATTTAAATCTTCCGTTTTATTCTTTGCCTGTTCAGCGGCATTTCTTGTGTTTATGATTTCATCCTTCAAATTAATCAGCGTTTTGGCAAGCCCCCTGAAAACCAAAACTGTTGAACCTTCCTTACGATATACTGCCCCTTCAAGAATGGCATCCGGGTATCTTCCCAATGCCATCATCTGCCGGGCCAGGACAAAACCATAATCCTTATGAAGGAAATCCTGTTCCCGCAACCCGATCTTCATAAAGCCATTCCTCGCAACAGCAGTCAGTGGTTTATCTTTCTCTGCGGTTAATGTAAATGGCTGCGCATCAGAAAAGATATCATTGCGCATGACCAGGATCCCCTGTGTAAAATCACTGGAACAGGGAAGCAATGGTGGAGGCGGTGTCTGATCAAATAATTTTCTGTCGGCCGTCCCCGGATTCCATTGCCCATCCTTAAGTGCAGCCACGCTGATCTTAAAATTATTTTCATCGAGCCCAAAGATTTGCTGGGCAACATCCTCTACCACATAAGCGCTGTAATAATCACGGAAATTCAGCGGCTTGTCTTTCCAGTTGAGGTTTATCCTTACCGCATTCCAGTTCTTGCCAAAGACCTCCTGTGAACCTATATAAAACTCCGGGCCCTGCTGATTCTCCTGGCAATATTTTTTTGCAGGATTATTTACCAGGCCACGAATGATTGCTTTGTCATTATTGTTAAAAATCGCGGTGTTAGCACCGTCTTTTTGATCAAGAAATGCCTCCAGTTCATTTTTTGCAATGGCCTTCCTATGTTGATTTTGAGCAGTGAGCAGGCTTTGAAGAAAATTTCTTGCCTTATTGGTGAGCCCACCGGCATCGGTAATAAACTGCTGTGTGATACAGGCAATGGGATTAACCACACTGAACTCCACAATATCAGGCCTGCTGCCGAACGGATAAATCGGTCCGTTGACGTCCTGCACACTTTCTTCATTCTGCACGATAAATTTTTTCAGTCCGCAAACACTGACATCGATCCTTGTCGTCTCCGTACTAATTTTTTGCAGTACACTCACGTTCCTGAAGAAATGATATAGAGAGACATCCCTCTGTTCACCCGGACTGGATCTCAGCAGGCAACACTGGTCATTACTGCCTGCACCCCCCATCAGGTCTCTTAAATGTGTTGTGCTGTACGACAATTTTATTTTATCGTCCAGTTCAATTTTTACCACCGGCCGTGTCGTATTAAAATCTTCTTTGAGATTATCCTTGTTGTAAAAGGTAACTGCAGGTTGATCAGGGTCGATGGCTGCCTTGATCTTTAGCAGGAACTCCGGCCCGGCACCAACTTTAGTCATTGAAATGGTATACGGAGTTTTCGGTGCAATCCATTCCTTTTCGCCGCTGAATAATACCTGCAAAGGCTTCCTTGGTTTAAACAGCTCATCCAATTTTACCTTTTCCGGATCTGTTAACCTATTTCGGAATGCTGCCCAGCCTTTTACACCTGATTCTTTTTTTACGATATCATAATGAGGAATCTCCACCGGGCAGAAACAAACCTGGCTGGTGTCCGACTTTTCGATGGTCTCAATGAGCAAGCCCCGTAGCTTATTTTCGAGTTCTTTACTGATCCCTTTCTTAACCGCTTCGTCAACCAGGTCCACACTCACATAAAAATAATTTTCGTTCAGCGCATCACTGACGTCATTAAAGAAAATTCCTGCATCTATAAAGTCGGGGTATTTACTTCCTTCCACTGTAGCAATACCGGGTCTTGTCTCGTCACAGCAATTATTGGACGTAGCCGCGGTGGCAATATTCATTTCATTACAGTAATCTTCGCTCAGCCTGCAGGCCATCGTAATATCAATGGTCCGGCTTCCTTCATTCATCAACAATACAGGAGAAGCCAGGATGAAGCCCAGCCTTGCATTGGAATATGGTTTTAATAATGTTTTTCCCGGCGCTGTATACTTACTCAGCTTTGATCCCACCGTTGGAAAACTTTTGGGTCCGCCGTCAGGAAATGCTTCTTTAATGCCATCGGCCTTATCGGCAACAGCCGCCATGTACACACCTTCAAGATATGTTTGATCAACAATGTCCCTGTTGTTCAGGAACAAGGTGCGTTTGTCGGCCACCTGTGCCTTGTTGACCACAATTTCATCGTCAGTGGCAAAAAGTATTTCCGCTTTATTGTTGTCCTTCCCGTCTTTTAGCTTCAGGCCTTTTTTCAGCAGGTATTTATCCAGTTGTTTCTGGATCTCGACAACAATGTGCACCTTGTCGGGCACGGCATCTTTGGAACGGAGTTTTAATACCTGCTGATAAAAATAATCCAGGTGTTTTTTAGTGAAGCTGTTCAGGTCGCCCTGCAGGTGTTGAAATAATTTCAGGAAGGCAAAAAGCAATGCCAGGTGCGGACTATGCTTTTTCTGCAATTCTTCCTTTAAGGGAAATAGACTCTGCTCCATGCTCAATGCTGCCGTATCAGCAATGATCCTGATTGCATCGAGGAAGGAAGGCAGCAGGTCGGTCAGCTGCTGGTAAAAATTTACCAGGCGCTTGCGCTTTGTTTTGCCCTTTGGCTTACAGTCATCTGCTTTTTCGGAAATGGCATCAAGATTTATCTTCCACGCATCATTAGCTGCAAGTCGCTGGAAATTCAGCGGCTTTATGCAATGCCATTTTACTGCTGCATTGTTCTGGCAGATAAATTTTTCCAGTGGCGCGCGCAATTTGTCTTTTATCAGTTTCTCAATAACCAGTTCAGCAGGAAGGCCACTGCCTTTCAAACTAAGGTGCCAGTCGTTGACCGGTGAAATCACCTGGTGAAAGAAATAGTGAAAAAGTAACTGAAGGCCATTCTTTGAAGGTTTCTTGTTGAACAACCTGGAATAATTGCCAACTTTTTCATTGACGCCGTCGCGGTTATACCTGATGATAGCCGCGAGTTTAAAAGGAATGCTCTTGCTGAAGAAGGGTTGCCAGTCACTGACATTAAGATCAGCGTCATAATAATTGACATGACGCGATAGCTGTACAAAATAATCCAGCAGGTCGGCCATGCTCCTGCCATCCACTTTGGCAGCACCGGATAACAGGTCATCCATTACCCTCTGCCGCTGGCTGGTGCCGGGGTCATGCTGAAACGGATGGATCAGGTTATTACAGTCAATCATAAGCTGGTCTATTTAATACGTCCTTACACGGGCTTCAGTGCCTCATTCTTGTAATAATCATACACGTAATTAAACCTTGAATTGGTGCCGGGTATGGTATACTCTATCGAAATAATAAACCTGCCTTCCAAAAGATCGAAGGAACCATCATCCGTAACTTCTATTTTTTCAACAATGATCCGGGGTTCATATATCAAAATCGAGTTTTCCACCCGGTCCTTTATAAAACCGATAACAGAACTGCTGAGCGGTTCAAACAAATAATCATTGAGGTTGCATCCGTATTTTGGTTGCATCACCCTTTCACCCAGGTGGGTCGACAAAAGGATGTTCAGGCTTTCGTTGATATCAGCTTCATTGCTCACCATTGCCACCGTCCCCGATTCCCTGTCGAACCTGGGAGGAAATGCCCATCCGGTACCCAGTATTGAATTAAATGAAGTCATATGACAAACTTTTTCATTTAAAATGTATCCTGTCTATCCACCTATCTGTACAGTGGGAAATCCTGAAACAATTACTCCGCCGTGGGCAGTTAAATCACCCAGCCTTGCAGCAGGTTTTCCGCCGATCAATACCGTTGCCGAACCCTTTACGATAGAATCCGGTGGCCCCACACATATCACCAAATCGCCCACCACCGCTGCAGGCAGACTGCCGATCAATACCGTCGGCACTCCCGGGCCGGCAATCGGTCCCCCGACATGAGGGACTGTGCCGGTCACCATCGGGCAGGTATGCATATCCGTTAATCTTGCAGCTGGAGGCATAATATTTTTTCTAATTTATTTTTACAATCGATCCTGTGATTTCCGTGATCCCCGATCCTGAAAGTTTTGCAGCGGCACCCTCCAGGCTCAGGCTGCCATCTGCCTTTACCCCCAGTGATGCTCCGCCAATCGAGAGGGAAGCAGCCGCTGATAAACTCAGGTTCACACCGGCCTTAATATCAATATTCATCGGGCTTTCCAGGGAAATGCCCGATGAGCTCATGGTAATTTTATTACTGTTCTGATCCTTTATTTCAATACTCATCCCCTGTTCATCAATCTTTATACTGTTTCCTGCAGGGGTATCAATGGTGATGGTTTTTGTATCATCATTAAATGACAAATGCATCTTACTCCTGGTAGTGAAACCCTTTTCATGATTGGTATCCTTAGCAGTAATAGGCGCAGGTTTTGCGCCACTATGCAACATCCCCAGCACAACAGCATCCCTTGGATCATCATTGATAAAGCCGAGGATAACCTCGTCTCCAATTTCAGGTCGGAAAAAGGCACCCCGACTATCACCGGCATCAAGGCTGGCCATCCTGGTCCATATCCCCTGGTCATTATTATCAATTGCGGGTATCCTTACCCGTATCCTGTCCTGCCCCTCCGGATCACTCTCCAGCTGCACTACAATGCCAATTTGTAATCCATGTACCGCACCTATTAATCCCGACAGCAGGCGCATCCTGGATATCTTTGTGCACAAATGCATACTGCCGGGGATCAAGACCAAACTGAATATTCGTATCCCAGATTCCGTTACCGAGTTCCTGTATCACTGAGGTGACATAAGCATTTCCGTTAAACCGGTCGCCAACACCATCCAGTTTAATCATGTCACCGGGTTTGATCCCGGAGAAACCAATGCATTTGGTACGGCCCCTTATTTTCGCCAGCCTGCTCCTCATCATAGTACCGTTTACCCAATCCTGGAGTTCCTGTTCCAGCACATATCCACCATGCCGCATTTCATATTCAGAAAGGTTTATGGCCTCTGCCAGTGTTGATCCGGATATATTTCCATGCTGTGTAAAATCCGTAGCCTCGGATGTGTCTGCCTTAAATAATTCCTGGTTGGCATAGTTCCAGGAAGTAGCTTTCACATTTTTCCATTGATTACGGGCATCCATCTCCGCTTCAAATTCAAGAATGGATGTTCCATAAGTAACCTGCAGGACAGGCTCAGTAGAAGTATCAGGTTTTGATATTTTTATCTTACCGTCATTCACATGAACCAGCATGGCATTGGCCTCTGCGCGCAAGAGCATGAAATCCCAGTCGCTGAGATGATGTTGCACCAATTCACGATGAGTCAGCGTGGTGTCATCCGATTCACCGGATAAGTCCGCTGTAAGCGCCGATGAGTTCATCGAATAACCGGCTGTCCTTAATATTTTCGAAGTAGCGGTTCTTTCGCCCAATAGTCATTCTTATGGCCTCATCGCGGCAGTCGATCTGCAATTCCGCATTCCCATTCTCCTTTACCTTAACCGCATGACGGGTGATGATTCCTTTGAAAGCCTGCACATTATTTCCATCCCTTCCGATATTGATGCGGATTTTTTTGCCCGGCACAAAAACTCCTTCATTGCTTAAGGCAAAATTTCTTTCGGATGCATCCCCATCACGAAAAATAATTTTTGCAAAGGGTATACGGTTGATCTCTTTTGAAATGGAAATGGACAATACCTGGTACATGGCATTGGTCGCCACATCATCCACCAGGATTTCATAAGATGCCACATCGTGTACAGCATTGTTCGGAACTAATAATTCATCCATCAGGCTTCGTTTTTATCTAATGGCGGAAAATAAATTTCCCTGCCGGCAGTTAATTTTCTGATAGTCCCCAGTCCGTTCACCTTGGCTACCTGCAATAAATAGCGCGTATCCTTATAAATCCGGTAAGTCATCAGGTCGAGCCGGTCACCGGTATTAATGTTCCGCCTATGCGTCAGGTCAGGAGAACTGATCCTGTTTAAGGCGGCCTGCGACTGCGGAGTGATATATCCCATGAAGGAGCAACTCAGTCGGACCCTTATCGGAAATCCATTGGTGTCAAATAGCGTATGATTGATGTCCAGGTTCGTTAACACGCAGGGGAACTTGATCTCAGAACCCCAGTAGACAATTAAATAGTGCGGACTGTGAATATTCCCATCATAATCATAAACACATTTAAGAAACCTGTCCAATTGCTCGTGCACCGACAGATAAGGCTCCTTGTTATCTTCGCTCTTATTTTTGTTTTCCACCTCCACATAGCCTTCCATTGTTCCCGTCCCGTCCAGGATAAAATCAAGTTTTAATTCCTGCGGACCGGTGGACGTAAATTTTGGATCCCTTCCCGCACTGCCATGCGCACCCCTTGCGTCCCGTTCAACTTTAAAATTCTTGGTGAATGATTCAGGGTTGATAGGCGCGGTAAATTTTGCATCCTTTACTTCCTCAGTAAAATTTTTGTCGGTAAAAGCAATGATGATCAGTTTCTCCAGTTTACCGCTCATGTTTTTCTTTTAAAATTTGTAAGACTTTTTCAACACATATTTTAATGATCTCTTCATTTGGGGGAACTTCATTATTTGATACCGGCGCCGTTGCTCCCTGGCCCGGGTTCCTGGGCTACCGTTGCTTTAATGACGAGTTCCCTTATTTCTATTGGCATGGCGCTATTCTTTAAAAATTAATTTGTTGTAGTTTAACTCCAGGGTCTCAATCAGTACCTCTCCGCGCTCAGCATTCAATTCACCGATCTTCCAGCTTCGGGGCCACACATTATTAATGGTCCATTGCATGAGGGCCTTATGATCCGGGCTCAATAAGAGAATATCGACAGTCCCTATCGGCCTAACCTTCTCCTCATCAAATGCCTGTTTGAGCCAGGCCGTAATATCTGATGCTTCAGGCCCAAGCAAACCACGCTTCAATACCAGTGGACCATACTTTCGCCTGACCGGTATCACGTGTTCAAAATGGTTTTCACCGCCCTCTTTCACCACTTCTGTTTCCAATGTGGAATCGAGGCCGCTGACAGATTGAAAACGGGTATCAATGGAATCCGTATCATTAGGTTTGAAACTGACCAGGAAATGAAAATTTACTTCCTGGTAAAACTTTTCCGGAGTTGGTTTTCCCGCCATTATAAAACGTATTAATCAACATTCATGATTTCCAGTCCTTCATGCACCAGCTCCATCGTTTCAATGGCCACTTCATTGCCATCGGCTTTTAAATCGGTCGACTGCACCTTCGACGGCCAGGCATTTAACAGCTTCCAGGTGATAATGGCTTCGTGGCTTTCATTCAGCAATTTGATGGTGACTGTACGCCGGTATTGTGAGCCGGTCTTATTCCCCTCCTGGAAGAAATAAGTCTTTCTCCATTCCTTGTAATAATCAAAGTCCCCTTCGAAGGTTCCCCGTTTCAGCGTGACATTGCTGAACTTGGTAAGCCCCGGCTGCTTGGTCTTGTTATATTTTTTACTATTGCCTTCACGGTATTCGATCACTTCTGTTTCAAAATCAAGTCCGCTGACTTCCGTAAAACCGATCCTGAAATTCTCACCCCATTCAACCTGGAAGTGAAACTTAGGAATGGGATAATCTCCTTTTGCTGCCATGAGTTTTTATTTTAATGATGAAGAGAAAATATGGATGAATTATTTACATCTTGTTTTTGGATCCACTTCCTTGATAGCGGATTCAAGGCTTTGTTTGCAGGCGGATAGAGATTCCTTTCGCTTATTTTCCACCAGTAATTGCTTCGCAAGGTCTTCTGCTGCCTTCTTATCAGTCTTATACTGATCTTCCAGGCATTTATAGTAAGGATCCTTGCAAATCGGGAACTGCAGGATGGGTACCAGTTCACATTCACCAAGACAACTCACTGCAGGAGCCTGATGTTGTGCCGGGGATTGTGCCTTATTCGTTTGTTTGTGGGCGTTAGGCGGACAAGGATCGCCCGCATCATCACAACCCACGCTGCAATTGAAAACTTCTTTCCATTCAGTGAGGATAGTGATCAGTCCGAAATCCTCTTCTATATTCTTATTGATCCTGCAGGCCGCCTTAATCACTATCATCATATTCTTAATCAGTTCATCCCGCGTGGCGATAACGATATCCAGTTTCTTACCATATTCTTCGAGGCATTTCATGATGCCCTGGCCGGCCCCAAAAGCAGGATTATTGAGGCATTTAATGCAATTCAGCAGGCGGTCATATTTTGTTTTGATCAGGTCTACCTGCATATAAAAATCCCTGATCATGCAATACAGTGTCTTTATCGCCTGTACCGCGAGGTTGGTATTGGTACTGATCTTCTCAGATTGTGTAAGTACGATGTCCAGTTGGTCGCAGATCCGCCTGGCCAGGTCGTTGGCCCTCGTCAGTTCATCGTACCATTTCTTGATCTTGTCCCTTCGTTCTTCCAGTAGTGACAACTCGTCTTTGATCTGCTTCGCCTTCTCCTCTGCTTCACTATACTCTACTTTCACTCCTTTGAGTTCATCCACCCAGTTGTCGTAGCAGCAATCACATCCTTTGGGATCATCTGGATTTTCCTTTCCACAACAACTATCGATCTTGGATTCCCAGTCAGACCGTTCGAGAACTTCATAACTATGTTGAATAAGCATGATAACAGTTTTAAATGTTTGAGATGATATCAGTGTGCTTTAGATTCATGATGATTATGCTGTTGCTCTTCTTCCGGGCTGCAGAAAGTTTCCTTTACTTCATCGCATATATCGCAGATACTTTGTTTGCATTTATCGAGCCTTGCTTTGTCACAATCCACCTGCTCTACCACGCAGTCGCAATTCGGACAACAGATAAATTTGGTGGTGCACATCAGTCCTTCAAAGTCGCTGCGTTTGTTATAGAGTCCGGCCGCCGATTTAGTCGCCTCCTGTACACTCTTCACCAGGTCTTCCTGCAGTTTTTTCATCTCTGATTCCCTTGCTTTCATGGCTTCCTGGATATGCTTTTCAAAAGCCTTGGACTCGTCGGAAAGCGTCTTCTGCAGGGGTTCCAGCGTTCCAATATTGGAGAACACCTGTATACCGATCACATCGGAAGATGCCTGGAACAATGAATCCGCATCCGTTTTCAAAGCACCCGGTAAACAGAGCAGCAGTTTCAGGACATCCTTAGCATCATTGCATTCTGCCGGCCTGTTATCCGGTGGTTTTTTATCCGAGCAGTTCTCCATCACCTCCCCGGTCAGGATCGTCATCTGAGTGCAATTGCAGATATCTTCTGTACAGTTCTTCAGTTTATCGGCTGCTTCACGCAGGTCGCCTACCTTGGTTTTCACTTCCTTGATGGCTTTGAAAATGTTTTTGAGCCCGGTGGAAAGTTCTGTTCCCCATTTAATGTAATTGGAGACATTTTCTTTTATGAGGTCATTGGAAGCCACGAGTTCCGTACCCACAGTAAGCTCCGTGTTCCTGTACCGGCGGTAATTATCTTCCGTCCAGACAAACATGCATTTCTTACTCTCATACAGTGTTGTCTGTCCCTCATAATTGGTTTCTGCCTTACTTACTTCACCTGCCGTGGTATACAATTCATCACAATACTTTTTTCTTTCTGCAGTAATGGATTTCTGCGTCTTGGTATCATTCTCTTCACAGTTATTGCAGTCCTTTTCCGTTTGCCGGATATTCTTTTTGGAGGATGGCATGATTGTCATTGTTCAGTATTTTTTTGGTGTGCGTTTAGGTACTGTTATTCCTGGAGCATCTTATGCATGAAACGGAGGATGATAAATTCTGCAGGTCTTACTACAGCCATTCCGATCTCTACGATCATCCGGCCTTCCCAGACATCCAGTTCTGTCATCGTTTCACCCAGTCCCACTTTTACATAAAAGGCTTCACGTGGCGTAGTGCCCATCAGGGCGCCAGCCTTCCATTGTTGTGAGAGATAATTTTCTATCATGGACTTTACACGGATCCATGTATTGCGGTCATTGGGTTCAAAGACAAAACGTTCCGAAGCATTTTTTGTAGATTCTTCTACCATATTGAAGAACCGTCTTACGGAGATATAACGCCATTCATTATCATTGCCGGCCAGTGTCCTTGCACCCCAGATGATCGCGGGGCCCCGACCGGTAAATGAACGGATCACATTGATGGATTTACCCGCCAGTGTATCCACATTCAGGCTTTCCTGCTGCTTATGGGTAACCAGGATTTCCGGCCTTATCGCATAGTCAATGCCAATATTCGCGGGCGCTTTCCAGACGCCCCTGGTATTATCCACTTCTGCATACTTCCCAACCACCGCAGATGAGGCTGGCAGGAGCATTTCTATTTCACCAATCGCAGCTTTTGCCAGGGAATAGTAGGCGTTATTTTTATCCTTTAGTTCGGCCAGTGTCCCGTTCAGGGAACCATCACCAACACCAACGATGGTCACCGTAGTCTCATCTTCATATGCATACCTGAGCCGGGTAAAAATTCTCGGATAATACACTGCGGCATATTTCATGGTGTCGATGGTTCCGAAATTTGCATTGCGCAGCACTTCAATATTATCAACCGTTGTATCTGCATCCATCCATACATCCAATACGGCGAAACGATCCTTCAGCGCAGCACACTGATCCATTGTTTCCTTATACAAAGTGTAATAGCTTCCCGCAGAGGCAATATTCAATCCATCAGGATATAGGATCAGGGTTACTTCATTTATCTTCTCCACTTCATCAAGTCCCAGTTTCAACTGTGCGCTGTCGATCACCCCACCTCCACTATAATCTCCCACAGAAACTATATAGCACGGACCGCCTCCATTGATAAAAAACATCTGGAGTGAATAATACATCAGGTATTTGGAAGGAGCAGTTACCTTTCCCCTCGTGTCGATCCTGCTTCCCTGGCTGACATCTATCGTAATACTGATGGTGGTTTCCGGTAATGCCCCACCGAAAAATTGTTCATACTCCAGCATCGAAGTAATTCTCTTGGGCTTCATCGACAGGTCTCCGGGTTCCTTCAGCTGTGCCTTTGCGGTATACCCGATAAATGCAGGAATAGCGGTCTCTACGGAAGCAATGGAAGGTGGCAACTTGGCAATCTCTTCAATGTACACTCCCGGGGTTTTGTATTCTGCCATAAGATTCAGTTTTAGTTAGGTTGATGAATGGTATGATGTATTGATTTGTTATACTAATGGAAACATTTTTGACGCGGGTACGATGATGTTGACAAAGTAGCCCGACGAATCAGCACGAACCTGGTCGCCGGGCGATGGATTTGGTAAAAATTGGAAACTGTTATCAGGCTTCTTTAGCCCGAAAGGCGCATAAGCCAGTCGCTGCGGATTCTTTGTGATCAGTATGCCATCCACGTCTGTCAGCAGGTCCTGTGTATCCGGGGTTAGCTTTATTTTTTTCCTGCGGTTATTCCGGTATTGCCAGAATACGAGCCGGCTCTTCATCCAGAGTTCAAAAATTGGAGGTTCTGTCCGGACACCATTTGGCAGTATCCGGGTATTGAGGAATCCATCATTATCAATAAGATTGAAATCAGGATTTGCCGGCCTGAACGTTAACCCTATGATGGCGGTATACTCAGCAATATTCATTTTATCATCAGCAAATAATAACCTGAACAACCTGGTATATCCATTCGTGGAAGTAACCGTGAGTGTATAGACAACCTGTGGGGATGGTGTGTTTGATGGTATGGTCTGGATGGGATTTCCCGGCAACCTGAAATTCAGCGAGACGGTTTGAAGTGGATCAGTGCCGGAGAATGTATAGGCCTTTCACTTCTGTGTTGGTACTGTCCTTAAGTGAAAAACTGGCATCCGTTACATTATCGGCAGCAGTAAAATGGTATACAAAAGAGAGTGGCACCACCATCCTGTCGCGGTTCGTAATGTAATGGATACCCTGCAAATGCAGCCATGGATCCAGGGCGCCATTATTTAAGAACATCGCAGCATCATTTCCGCCAAACAGTACAATATCGCCCTGGGCATAGGTTACAGCGGGATCAAAGTCAGGTACGGTGCCGCTTAAAAATGGAAATGTTTTAGCCCCGGGAAAATCATCATTCGAAAAATACCAGGCGCTCCTGAAGGGCATCGACAGGGAAAGGTTGGAAAACGTCCTGATACTGTCGCGCTCTTTAACCATTACCATCAGTGGCTCAGAAACCGGAATATCCGCCAGCGGCGTATACACTGTAGTGCCATCCGCCAGTTTCTTCTTACTGCATTGAACCGCCAGTTTGAAACCTGAATAAGAGGGAATAACCCTGAGATGGTAATTTGAGAACTGTGTTGTCAGCGAATCAGCAACAAGAAAATCAAGATTACTATTGACCGTAGGGGAATCTTTTTGGAATTGTTCGAAGAGAAACTGGATGCGGTCCGACTGCAACGGAATATCAAAAATGGTTTCACCGGAACTACCTGTCAGGTAATATTCATGCAGCCATTTTACATCGCACAATATTTTATAGATGAGTGGCATCAGGGATTGTCGGGTGTTTTATTAAGAATGGTCTCTATTTCTTCAATCAGCGGAACCTCTCTCCTGATGCTCCTTTCGGTAATGGCCACCAGTCGAACTTTATACATGACAAAAGGCAACTGCCTTCCACCAAGCGACCCCCACAGATGATTGATCTGTTCAAAGGTCATCGTGTATAGTTCGAGATTTAGTTTTAACGCAGCTACATCGGGATTGCTCAGGTCACTGAGCTCCGCAGGCAATGTGACCGTAGAAGTCGCAGGCGTAAATACTGTTTTGCCCTGGAAAAATTCAATGACCAGTGAAAGTCTTTTTAGTGCCTGCACATACCCGTTATTAGGAGGGACGCCGCCCGGGAAATTGACCGTGAATAAAACATAGAGATTCAGGAACACTGGCCTGTTCTCATACCTCGCCATTCCATCGGGCCATTTCGAAAACTGTTTACCATTTTTTAATGTGCTCTCCTCTTCAATATTCACAACGGTAATCACGATACTGTCTGCAAGATTATCATCGTTGTCGGTATCGTATAAACCAATATTGTCTATCACGACATTTGCAGGATCTCCCTGTGCAATCATATAGGCAGACAACTCCTCTCGCAATAAAATCATCGCGTTTCCAATCATAGAATGGAAGGTTACTTCGTTAGCAAAAGCTTACCGGGCATGCGTTTTGAGGCATGCAAACAAAACATGGACAGGGACTGCGGATGGCTACTTAATCAGGAGAAGACTTTCTAAAAGGTTGTTGAAAACTGGAGGATGCGGATATGTATTATGAAGATATAGGAATTAGATTAATATAAAAATACCACTATGTGTTTATTTTTTATAATGGGGAAAAATCATTTTTGCTATAGTATTTTTTCCTGTTGTTTTTACGATGATAGTGTAAACGAAACATAAACTTATTATTAAGTGTATGCTTATTTTTTTATTCGGCAGTGATTTCCTCTATCGCTTTTAAGTAAAGTTCCCTGTTCATCCCCAAAGGTTCAAGCACATCAATATCTTTCCTGCTGACTTCAACGAAGGATTCTTTGGAAACCGATTTCTCCAGGCATTGCTTGTAATATTCCTTTGCCTTATCAATATTATTCCGGAACATTTCAACATGTCCCAGGTTGATATAGGTTGACGATTCTTCGGGTTGTAAATTCAAACCTTTCAGCAGCAATTTCTCTGCCTCCTCAAACTTCTTCAGTAAAATACACACCCATCCGAAATCAATTTCAAACAAACCATCAGTCTCCAGGTTGGCTTCAACTGCCCTGGTAAAATATGTATAAGCATTTGGAAAGTCAGGCGGCTCCTTATATTCATAGCATATCCCGATCTCCCTTAAAAAGTTTGCGTTGGTCGGATCAATGGCCAGCGACCTCAAATGATATTCAATCGCTTTCTCATAATTGGAGGGCGTTAGGTTCTGATAACAAATCCCGATATTCCCCAGTATGGTAGCGTCATCAGGTTTTATCGAATAGGCTTTGAGATAATATTCCAGGGCTTTCTCATGGTCAGGCTCCGAAAGTTTTTCATAGCAATAACCAACATTCTGCAGGTTCCATAAATCATCGGGATTTACCTCTAATGCCTTCAGGTGAAATTCCAATGCCTTGTTCCAATCCGGGGGATCAATTTCCTGGTAGCATGCTCCGATATCAGTTAAAGTCTGGGGATCATCGGCATCCTTAGCATAGGCGATCAGCAAAAACTCCAGCGCCTTTTTATGATCGGGCTTTGGTAAATGAGAATAACAGGTAGCAATACTTTGAATATTCCACACATCTTCTGCATTCAATGCATAAGCCTGCAAGTGATAATCGAGCGCCTTTTCATAATCATGGGGCTCAATAAACTGGTAACAAAATCCGATTCTTTTCAACACCCAGTCGTCATTCTTTACCTGGTCATTGGCAAGCGACAGGTAGCGCAGTGCCTCGTTATAATCCGGTACAGGAATGTTGATATAACAATGGCCTATATTTTTTGTGTTCCAGGTATAAGCGGGGTCCGACTGGTAGGCCTTGAGATGATATTCCAGCGCCTTGGGAAAATCCGGCGGATCAGCCACCTGCGAAAGATAACCGAGGTTCGCTAACACGTCCGGATGTTCGGGTTCTTTTACCAGTGCCTTTTCCAGGAATGATTTTGCTGTAGAAAAATCGGGGGGATTAATATTGATATAACATATGCCGATATTTTTTTCCAGATTGCTTTTATCACCATCCACCTTATAGGCTTTAAGGAAGTACTCCAGGGCAGAAGAATTATCCGCAGGAACCAATTGCTGGTAACAGAGCGCCATTTTAATCAGGGTCCAGGCATCATTGGGTTCTTCTTCCAATGCCATCCTGAAATACCGCATTGCTTTTTGAATGTTTGGCTGCGGAATTTTCATATAACAGAACCCTATATTCCTGATGTTCCACAAATTGGTATCATCAATGGCATAAGCCCTGAGATGGTACTCCAGTGCTTTCTGGAAATCTGCGCCTTCGCTCCACTGATAGGCGTAACCCAGGTCGGCATAGGCACTAAAATCACTGTTATTTCCGGCTATTCCCCGCTCGAGAAATTCACGCGATCTATTGAAATCAGGTTCCTTGATATGCTGATAGCAGGATCCGATTTTAATGGCCAGCCAGGCATCTGAAGGATCTATCGACCAGGCCTCCAGGTAATATTTCAGTGCAAGATCATTGTCGGGGATGGCAAGCCGTTGCAGGCAGAAACCAATATTCTTCAGGCACCAGAAATTCAACGGATCCAGGACAATGGCATACTGTAAATATTGCAGGGCCAGGGAATAATCAGGGTCCGCCTTCGACATACAGGTAAAGGCAAGTTGCAAATTAAGGTTTACATCAAGGGGGTCGATGGCATGGGCCGATTCCAGCAACGAAAGCGCCTTTGAATAATCCTTCACATACAAACAATAGTATCCATAAAATTTAAGCGCGCCGCTGTCTTTGTAATCCGTCTTTGATAGAAAATCTTCATACAGGGCCGGCGTAGCAGTAAGGTCATTACTGATATCCGCCATGATGGCATTGGCCTTAAGCTGGTAAACCTCATTGAGTGCAATCGACCTCAATTCCTCGGGCCACGGGAAGTTTCCCTTATAGTTTTCCCATTCCCCGGGATGTTTTATATACAAATAAGAAAAAAGTATCGCGAGATAATTTTTAATGATCACATCGGCTTCTCCCGTTAATGGATGCTCATCGCCCTTCAATTGGATGCGGAGCTTTTTTTCATCTTCAAGTTCGGCTTCCAGTAATTCCTGCTCTGTTGCCGAAAGCTGGTCGTACTGCAGGATCGTCAGGAACTTTATATTATCGTCCTTTAATACGATCGCCTGTGGCGCGTACTCAAAAATGGGGTTCTTATCAACGAGTTTACCCGGTACGCATTCCCTGTTGAATGGCAGGAACCAGTTCGCATGGCTGTCAAAAAAGTCGATGGTTTCCAATGCCTTCCTGTTACTGTACAATCGCTCTTCAGAGGCAACCACCCTGAAGCCCATTCCATACAGAAGATTGGTGATACATTCCTGCATTTCGCGGTCATTCTTCAGCGATTGCAATTTTTTCTTCACCTGTGCATCCAGTTGCGGATAACGGTTCCCAACAGCCAGTACCATACCGGCCAGGGCCCTTTGCCATAAGATATGTTCCCTGTCTTCTATAAAATCAATCAGGGTAAGAAGTTTTTCGCGGCTATAATTCCTGAGCAGTGAAATCGTAAGCGCAGCGATGACCACACATTTTTTCGAGATGCCCGCCACCTCAGAATCTTCCAACCTTATTTTTGTCATCTGTCCCTGGACCGCATCGGCATTTCCGGCATCATTGAGTATGCTGTCGAAGACCAGATCATACTCGTTACTAACACCAGCCACCGATGTCATCTGTGTTTGATGATCAGATTTTCCGGATACCAGGCTGTCGGGTACAACATAAGAGCCTGAAAAAATATTGTTCAGGGGTTGCGCGGCAGGTTGAATGTTCCCATCTGTTATTGGCGAGGCTTTCGATTGAATTTTTTCATTTTGTTCAGCAACAATTTTCTGGTTCTGCGGAGAGGTGGATAGCCCGGCATTGGCAAGGGTGGAATTCTTTAAAATTTTTATGATCTGCTCGGTAATCACCTTCCATGCCTCCTTTTCCCATTCATTGACCGGCTTTAACATATTGCCATCGGGTGTCCTGGGAATTTCATTGATGGCTTCGCCAAATGCGTCTGCGAGAAAACTGTACGGGCAAACTTCCAGTATAATAGGAATAATACGGGCACCCTTTTTTATTTTTTCAACGGCAATCGGGATCTCATAATCCATGATATAATCTGATTGCATGAAATTATTACTGATCAGCAGCAGGATAACGTCGGATTCTTCCATCCGCTCCTTAATGATCGGCGTATAGGTATCTCCTGCAAGAAGGTCCCGATCGTTCCACGACTCAATCTGTTTTGATTTGATATAGTAATTCAATCCTCCCCTCAGGTACTTCATCGACTCTGAGTCCTTGTGCGAATAGGAAATAAATATTTTCATAAAAAATATTTTTAAACCCGCAAATCTTATGGTAATACCTTGATCAGTTCAATGGCAAGTTTTTTAATCGCTTCCGTCCCGGTTCCCGGCATCATCACCGGCCACCATGAAATATACCTGTCGACCTGCTTCCTGGTGGTTTGTTGTGCATACAGAATTGTATCCCTTAATGCCTTCTTATCAATAAAGGTGGTGTCTGCATCCCTGATCTTTCCGGCATATTCCTTTGCCCTGGTCAATGCTTCGGTTGCGGTTTTTTCAAAATCTGCTGGATCTTTGGTTAAAGGCCTGAGCAGGTACAATTCCGTTAATGTGCCCCAGGCCCAGATCTTCGTCATAGTATCGTCCGACTGCTCATCATTCACAGCAAGGATCTTCACATGGGTCCAGACATCCTGGTCCTCTTCATTATTCAGCGTATTGTTGGTAATGGCTGCCAGTGATAAATACTGCATGCCCGTCCAGTGATTCTTATACGTTTTCTTATACCCGTTGTAATACCACTTCCGTCCCATAACAAGTGCTTCCCCTGATTCCTTGCAAAGTACTTCTGCCATTTCGGGATGAAGGGTCGATAGCAGGTAAAGGTGTTCAGCTGTTCTTTTATAAGCACTTCCCAACAAACCCGAATGTTCTGCATAACGATCGATCTCCTTTAATGTACTGCCTACCGGCGTTACCAGTTTATCGAGTTTATCGATGGAACGTTTAAGCCTCAGGCTCACATCTGCCAATACTTTCTCCAGTGCAGCGGCGGGAATTTCCTTTCTATATTTTAATACGTGTCCGGTCCAGTCATTACTCGTCTTCAGCGCCTGCAGCAGCACTTTTAACTTGTAATCTTCCATCTGATCATTGATATCGGCAGGAAATCTTACATAGGCTACCAGGCTTGCCCAGTCATGGTATTCGTTCTCTGATATCGCTTTGCGGGTATGGTACAATGCTGTCCTGGGATCGTCTCCTTCCAGCAACAGTTTTTCATAAAGTTTTCCCACCAGTTCAACAGATCCCTGTGTTGACAGCGGAAACTGTGATGCAAATACGCAGGGTATTCCCGATTCATGCAACTGGTGCGCTACACTTCCGCCCGGAAGGGATGTATTTCCCGCATTGGCAGTATCGCATGCCATCAGGGAAATGATGGCCGGAAATTTTGTCGATGCGCCCTCAGATTCCAGGATCGACAAAGCCAGCTGTTCTCCATTTACATAATCCACCTTCGATGCATCATTTTTATCATGAAGCATTAGCCTGAACTCTTCGGGAAATTCCGGGTGCTCGTTCTGGCTGCCATGGGCAAGCAAATGAATATGTGTATATGGCCGATCCTCCTGTATGCCTTCTGCAATAGCCTTATTGATCGAATTCCTGCTCGCTTTTTTGACAATGGTGATGAGTTGACCGATGTCCGGTATCGGTTCGGGGTTATCCTTAATGGGCAATACCAACTGTCTTGCCAAATCCCGCAAAACATTGAAGTGCTCTTCATAGGGTACTTCTTTGTCGGGGTTTGCCCAGGCAAAAAGTATCCTGGGCTTTTCGGGCCATTCATATTCTGCTACACCCACCTGCCTCACCTCCCGCGTGAGCGTGGTTAACCGAAGCGGATTGAGCAGGAATGGTTTTACGTGTTCCCCCTTGAATCCCGATGGCGTCAGCGAAAGTTCAAATGGTATCTGCACTAATTCTTTGGCGCTGGTGATGAGCCTGACATGTATCCAGTCTTTTTCATCCTTTGCAACAAGCGGCAAAGGATGGATATCATCGAAGATCCGTGTCACCAGCTGCTGAAGAAAAGCAAAACTTTCCTTCATCGCCGCTTTATCCGTATACCGAAGTACTTCCTTGCGCTGCTGAAAGTCTGCCTGGTCACACTTGATCGAAATATTAACGACAGGCTCCGTGTCACAGGATGCGAGGTACACCGTGTCTTTCATTAACTGATAGCCTTCAGCCTTACCCTGACGTTCAATTTCAATCGTAATGGTGCGCATAAGAGACTCAATTTGAAACCTTGGATCAGAGGTCGTTTTCCAGTGTAGCACCTTTTAAATCTTCTACCACGGCATCTCCCGCCTTATCTTCTTCACCCAGGAATACCGGTCCGCCTCCAAGCATTTTTAGTTTAAACAGCCCGAGGGCGATCACGCCATCCTTGCCCTGTATGTCGAGCCCCAGTTTTTTATTACTGTCGAATCCCACATCAGCATTTCCGATTTTCAAATCTTTCAATGCCTTGGCATCACCGCTGAAACTGATTTCGGTATCAGCATCTGCAGTTGACATCACTACGGCATCGTCTGCATTATAGGTTTCATACACCACCTTCCAGTTCTTGCGCCAGTCTTTTACTTTTTTCAACTGGTTGGCAACCTGTTGAACATTGCTGATCGCATTCACCGAGATCACCGGGCATTTAATAATAAAGGAATTGGCCGTCTCAAACTTGAAAACAATTTTCGCATCAATGGCGCCTGCGGGAATGGCGTCCACCTCTGCTCCGCCGGCAAATTTGATCACCCTGGTCCTCGCAGAAGTATAATCCATTTTAACGTTGGGGCCCTGGCTGGAATTAAATGTTACGCCGAATTCGCTGATATTTCCCAGTTTGGCAAATACGCCATCCGATATCAGGCCATAATCTCCCAATTCATAATTCTGCGTAATGGGCAGCCATGCTGCGTGTACATTAAGGTCTTTCTGAATGATGTCGTTGAACATGTTTGGAAGTCCCATAATTCTGTGTTTTAGTTGTTAGGTAAGAACAATATCTTTTATGCTGACGATTAATTCATTCCGGCAAATGACCGAACGCCTTTCTCACGAATGCCCGCTCTTCTTCCGTGGGCTTTAGTTTTTCCATCAGTCGTTTTGCCTGCAGCCAGGATGTTTCGTGTGATCCTCTTTCCATCCTCGCCATGGCAACGGCTTTTTCATACATCGCCCCCGCCTCCTTATATTTTTTCTGGATAAGAAAAACTTCGGCGATCGTTGCCGTTTTCCAATAGTCATCTTTCACTGCTTCCACACCGGTGATCTGCTGCACCCTGGCGGCATAGTCGGCGGCTTTTTGTAAGTCGTCATCCGTACCGATGAATACACTTTTGGCGGCTGCATTGATGCCCGTGTAATAATCGTCCGGCGCTTTTTCGAATCCTTCCGCATACAGATCCCTGGATTGTAAAAGATCGTTGATGTCTTTTGTTTTATCATATCGATCCATCCATGTCCGGCCAAAAATGCCCATGGTCTCCGGGTCAAGGTGATTCTTCTCGTGAAGTTCAGCGAGGATCTCCATGGCATTGTCGAGGTCACCATCTCCGCCACGTCTTGCCAGTGCCAGCGCTTTTAATTGCTGGGGCCTGAGTGCTTTTTTAAATTGCTTCTCCACTTTTTCCAGGATGGCAATCGCATCATCATAGCGTTTCATTTTTATCAGTCCGTTCGCGGCCCTGCAGCCCAGTGCTGATGAGGTTTTCCAGGGCAGTATATCCTGTTCCGATAATTGTACAAGTTTCGCTGCATTGCCCAGTTTGATCGCGGCGTTTACCTTGATCACCTGTTCCTTCGACAATTCATCCTGCTCATTGGCGAAATGCACCGCCTCATTGCTCAGCGGCACGCCGGAAATAGCATGCAGTAGCCTGAGCAGGTCGCCGCCATTGGGACCATCGGGATAATCGGAAAAATCTATATAGACCCTGTTGGCCGCAAAGACGGGAAGTTTTGCAGTATCAACAACGACGGGTACAAACTGAAAAGATTTATTTTCTGTCGCCATCCTTTCCAGCGTATTGTATTCCTTCCTTACCCAGTCGGAATCCTTGGCCGCATTTGACCATATCAGTACCGCGGCCTGGCTGTTCTCCAGGGCTTTTTCAAGCACCGTGATGAGTTCATCACCAGGCTTCAGGACATACTGATCAAGGAATACCTTGTATCCCAATTCAGTGAGTACGTCGTACAGGTGCAGCACCCATGGCCTGTTTATGGAACGATAGGAAAGGAAAACGTTATACTCACCGTCTTTTAATGGCTTGGGTTTAGGGGCATATTGCAGCCATTCTTTCGGTATCATGAGACAAGATTTACTAATTTGAATTTTTCAGAAAAATGATCGGCAGCAACAGATTGCTTGGCCGACTTCACCCCGATATCATACAATTCAAACCGGCTCTCCGCATTGCTCATTTCCGTTAGACCATCGATCTGTTCCTGCGAATACGACTTGCCCATCAATGACTGTAAATTTTTATTATCGAGCCACATATTATACCGCAGGTAAGTCAGGTATCCTCCTGTGGTTTCTTTCTTTCCTGCAATGAGGTCCTTGGCCAGGCTTCCAGATTCGCCGTCTATTTCCCATGCGGTTGGCGAATAGCTGAGCCATTGCATCACCATCTGGTTCTGCCAGCTGGCATCCTGCATAAACATATCCGGTATCTGCGATGCCCAGGTAAGCAGGTGGCTCTTCATGATCTGTTTTGGGATCTTGCTCCATTTGCTCATGCCGGTACCCACAGATACCAGCAACATATTATCCTTTCCCCATGGCCAGTGAAATGGAAATCCATTTAGTGTAGCTACCATCAATAACTGCAATGCGGGATTGTTGGCCATGCTAACGCCGCCATCAACAAAAGCTGCTTCGGGCAGGCCACCGCCAACGTCAATGATTTGTGGCAGGAAGTAAGATGGCGCCGCAGAACTCGCCCTCACGGCCTTCCATAATAAGATGTCTTTATTTTTTCCATCGGCGCTGTCGTAATACTTGCCGTCGGGGTGGTTGATCATCGGCCACACACTATTGGTATCGGCCCTCTTGGCTACAACGCACAATCCCGTTTTTATCCGGCTGTCGCCCAGCGTGATATCACCAAATACTTTCTGCAATTCTGTTTCCAGCGGCTTTGCATCATAAGATGCTTTAATGAAATCATCGACCTGAAAAATATTATACCACTTATATTTTTTTGCGAAGATCTTGCCGCCGAGATCAAAGTAACTGTCCCTGATATCAGACACCTTCATACCGATGGCCAGGCAGGAAGCAATGATGGATCCCGTGCTGGTGCCACCGATCAGGTCGAAGTAATCACATAAACGAAATTCCGGATCATTATCATGCTGCTTTCGAAGGATATCTTCTATCTCCTGAAGATAACCAAGGGTCAGTGCCCCGCGGATGCCACCGCCATCAAGTGCCAGGATGCGTTTTGGTCCTGCTGCTGTAAGACGTTCTCTGAGCGACATAAATCATGATTTTAAAAGTGATCAATATTATTGTTAGTTGTTATCTTTTTACCGGTCTTCCAACGCTCGGAGGGAAGCCGCTGATAAAAACATCGACCTTGGAAGTTGGCTCCGATTCCGTTTCATCTCCACTGCTGCCCAACTGTGTCGTGAAAATAAAGTTGGGGTAAACAGATGCCGTTCCCTTTTTTCTCAATGATTCATCCACATATTCTTCTACCACCTGGTCAGTGTTATAAAACATCTTACTCTGGGTTAGCAATTTCCTGATCGCCTGCACATTCACAGTGGCTGTTTTTTTGTTACCATCTCCACTGTAATAACCCACCAATTTTACTTTAGCTTTAGGGTATTGCGATAATACATCGACAAGGCTGTTGATATAACTGATATCAGTCTTCGGCACTTCTCCCGGCGCCTTGAAGGTGATCGTCCGGTTTAACGCAAAGTTTGCAGGCTGTTCAGTTGTTGTCTTTGCGATGGTGTAAATGATTTTACATTTTGGCAGCGCTCTCTGCAATAACTGTATAGTGGATTCAGGTATCGAAGTTTCTCCCAAATTCAATTCCTGCATATTCACACATTTTTGCAATTGCTCCGGAAGTGCTTTTAATCCGGCTTTGGACAGGTCAAGCCGACAAATGGCAGGCGGATAGTTATATACATCATCCATTGATGTATACACTATTGAGCAGTCGGGACCAGGTCTTTTTGCCTGTTCCACAGGAGCATTGGAAGTTTTAGGTTCTGCTGCTTTCGGATCTTTATAATCATCGATTTTCCCATCATATTCGCTACGGTAATTTCCATTGAACTGGATATAGTTCCGGCTGAAGGGAGTGGCATTGCGCATCCCTACCAAAACAACTCTCTCCGGCGCATTTCCAGGGTATACGATGCCGTTACTTTGCAGGTTGCGCTTTACCATTGGCAGGTAATCAATTCCCCTGCTGTTTTGCGTATTCTGATTTATGTATACATTATACAGGAGGTCATTACTGCCGGCAAGCAGGGTATCTTTTATGACCTTACGCAGTTTGCTTAGCTCTGAAGCCACCATTTCCCCGGATACTAATGGCAGGTAAATGTTTATTGGATTTCTTTCATAATAATAGGTCATCCGTTCAAATCCACCGCAAACAACGGTGTCCTTGCTGTCATTTATATTCTCCGTATAGGACATGGGGCAGACAGCAAACTCAAATGAAGAAGGCGTAATATTTCTCAGGTAAAATGTCCTGAACTGTTTCGCATCGCCCGCCGTCACTAACTGGTAGTTATCATTATTACGATAGAACGCTATGATCCGGTAGGTACCATAGGTGCCCTTCCCCTGCGTAGAATAATACAGCCTGTTGTTTGGAAGGTCAATAAATGCCAGCCTGTTGGCAGACTCACCCTTCCAGATTTCCCGCAGGGACGCTGGTATATCGGTGAGCGAGAGCTTTGTCCATTTCTCGTCCGGATTCGGTGGTGTAGGATTTGGTGTCGGACCAGGTGTAGGATTAGCACAGGTCACAGTAAATGAATCTGGGATTTCCTTTGCGGAAAAATCAATCGACGTGGTGATGCTCCTGTTTGCCGAAACTCCGCCATCTGCATTGTTATTCCATGCTACCGTTAGTTGTCCCTCCCCGCTATTAAAATCTCCATATGGTATGGAAAATTTTGCAAGGCCCGTTTTATTGTTATATACCGCCGGATAACTGTTATTATTCATATTAACGCTCATCACCAATTCATCAAAATATTTACCGGTGCTGTCATTACACTGGCTGAAATCCTTTGCTACAGCAAGCTGATACTCGATCGGAGCATTGGATCTGTACTGGTACAATTTCACACCTGGCACTTTTTGCGCTCCGCCCCAGAACGCGAGATATATCCATAAGGCTATCAACAAGAAAGAAATTACCGCGGCCCCAAACCTTTTTATCTGTACCGGCCTGGCGTCTTTTTTTTCTTCCATCTGGAAGAAAGCCGGAACACCTACCGAAACATTATTCACCTGTACCGGTGTCTGCCAGTCGCTCCCCGCGGGTTTCGACAGGTACTTTTTCACCGGCCCATCCATGATGGCATCGTCAGCCCACAATTTTTTGAAGATCTCTTCGCTTTTCACAAATTGCGGGTATGCCTTACTGTTATTGCTAAACAAAATGAATTCATTGGTCAGCTGCTGCCGTTTCCGCTCTTCTTCAAAAACATAATTGGTGCCCTTATAGAGGATAGATACATTCAACAGCATCCTTTGCAGGGTTTCCCTGGCTACAATTTCATTTTCAACCGTTAACTGTTTCAGCAGTTCAAGCCTGGTGGATTGAGGAAATACGCCTTCCTGCATCCAGGATATCCGGCAGATCCGTAGCAGGTTGTTATAATTCAGTTTTTCCGGCTGTCCATATTTATCCAGTATGGCCTTCCCCACTTCAATCAATACTTCCCATCTCAGCCGCGGATATACTGTGGTAGCACAGATCCATTGGAACATTACTTCATCATTGCCCAGGTATGCCTTTAGCTTTTCAACATCCCGGAAATCCACATATAATGTACTGTAGGGTTTCGATTCAAAATCTTCGATCTGGTTTTGCTTCAGCTTTACTTTCTCCTTCAGCGCAGGGATCAACTTCTGAAGGGATAGAATATCTGCGGGAAGCAACACAAAATGTTCCAGCAGCACTTTTTCCTTGCTGTCCCAGTCGCAGGAAGGAACAGGGGTAATGATGGCCTTATGTTCCCAGGCTTGCAGTTCCGCATGAAACTTTTCCTCAATCACGGGATAAGCCCGGTAGACCAGTTCATGTGCCTTGCCCATGATGATGAGGGTCGACTTCCCATGGATTTCACTCAACCGCTTCAAACTCATCCCGAACGGATGCTGCTTATTGGTACAATTGAATTGCTTGTCGTAATAAAAACAAGTCAGCGGTATCCCGCTTTCCTGCATCGATCCCACCAGGTATTCAAAAAGTGAGTTCATCAGGCTCTTTGGATTGGAGCGATCGATCAGGATCAGATAGTCCTGCTGCCTGGTCTGCGGAGTATATACCAACTGCGGACTGCCTCCCGCACGTATAATAGAATTGATGGTTCCCGGCACATTCAATACCAGGTTCTCTTCTTCGGCCTTCATGCGCATCTGCAACAACACCATCCGCAAATCCCTATCCGGCTGCACCAACCTAAGATCACTTCTTTCAAAGGGAATATCATAGACCTGCCTAACCTTCGTACCTTCCCTTCCCTGCGTCTCCGCGCTTCGTCGTCTTCTCCGTGTCTTCTTAGCCTTCTTCGCGTCTCTTTTCCTCTTAAACAAAGAATAAAATAGTCCCGTAACTGCCGGTAAAATCAGCGCCGCATGCACCCACCATTTCAAAGTAGTTTGTCCGCCCTGAACCTTCGGTATAAAATGAGTAAAGGCCGAATTATAATTAACGCCCTGCTGCTGCACCAATATAGACTGACTGGCAATGGCATAACAGGGTGAGCCTGCATCACCAACAATGGCCGTCAGCTCAACGTCATAACTGCCTTCCGCGGATAACCTGATATTGCGTAGTTCGGGAGTGGTGGTGGTAATGGTGGAGTCATTAATTTTCCATTGATAGGAACTTACCTTTCCTGGCGAAGTAACACTTGCGGTCAAACTAAAACTGCTGTCAGTAAAAAAAGGCAGTGCGGGGGAATCAAATGTTATTAAGGGAATATCGCTACAAACGTAGATAAAGGCGGTGTCTGTTTTTTTAGCCAGCGGTAATTGTTCAGAAGAAAATTCCCTGATCACCCGGTTCTCTCCCGGCTTTGTAAAGATGTGTACGATGTTCATTCCCGCCCTGGTCTCCCCATCCTGGAAATGCCATTGCACTTTCACTTTTGCACTATCCTTTATCCTCTCGTAGAACAGTTCACTGGTATTGAGCATTACGGTATCACCCATCCTTACCGTACGGTATATATTGGTATTGCCGGGAAACAATGGATCAGGTCGGCTGGAAAAATAATAAATGGCGAATATTATCCCTGCAACAACAATGGGAAAGACAATTTTTTGCCAAAGGTGGATCTTATCTTTTTTGGTATCCTTATCCTCCCTGAACAGTTTTTTATACTCTTCGATAAGATTGTAAAACTTCACCTGTTCTCCCTCACTGGTGGCGACGATCGGACAAATCCATTTTGCTGTTTCATCAATATCCGCCGACCCGAAGCGCTCGGTAACCTTCAGCATCTCCACATAGTCATCAGGCTTTACCTTAAAACCGTTATTGTGTAACAGGGTAAACAAAGGCTCAAGTGGAAGAAACACCCGGCTTTCCTTTGAAGCAATATCAGCAGTTTTGGTAGCCATCACAAGAGGCTTAAGTGCCGGCCTTGTTGTTAATAATTTGCTGGTCGTCGTAGTTTTTGATCAGTACGCCCTTTGTTGCTTTATAAACAGGGTTAACATTATCAGGCGCAAAACTTTCATTTTTCAACAGCTTATAAAACTGGAGAAGATTGATCCAGTCGAGGAACTCTGAAGTAGATGGTTTTTTATTCATCGCCCTGCTCCTGATTACATTAAATTCATCAATGGCTTTTTCGATCAATGCATCATACTCCGAATTACTGATCGTCAGCCGCTTCTTGGCAATCTTCAGCAACTTATCCTTATCCGGGAATTCGATATGATAAAACACACAGCGCCGTAAAAAAGCATTAGGCAGGTTCTTCTCCGAGTTGCTGGTCATGATCACCACGATATTGCAGTCGT
Source organism: uncultured Sphingobacteriales bacterium (assembly GCA_963707255.1). GTDB lineage: Bacteria > Bacteroidota > Bacteroidia > Chitinophagales > Chitinophagaceae > Pollutibacter. Next base: position 154,424 of record CAVPPM010000010.1, read on the forward strand.
TCTTCGCACGCTCCACCTGCTGGTTGATCTCTTTGATCGTAAACTGGTAGTTCTCCATTTCATTCAGCAGGTCGTTCGGAAACTCCCTTGGCGCCTTATCTACCTCATCAATCAATACCACGCTGCTGCGGGGTTCGGGCACCAGGCATTTTTCATTGAAGTTGCCGATATCCGCGATCGGCTTCAGTGCGTCTGCGCCCATACCATGGGTTTGTGCAATGGCCAATCCCATAGGAGTAAGCTCGATGAACTGCCCGGTCTTCAGGTTTGCATGCTGGCTGCGGAAGTGACTGACAGCGTCATAGAAATAAAACAAGTCCGTTGAAACCGAAGTGGACTTGGTATTGAAGATATAGGGACGGGGCATAAAACCATTGGCCATATCCCTGGTCTGGTTATACAATTGGGCGGCAACATAATCCGCCAGCTTGGTTTTTCCCGTGCCGGGTTCCCCACTGACCAGCAGCGGCTTTCCGAGGGCGATGGCAATTTCCACCGCCTTGATCAATCCTTCATCTGCCACATAATCGATGGCATTGTTGTTCAGGAATATTTTTTTGACGTCTATCTGCATGGCAAAAAATTTAGTTGATGAGTTTAAGGATTTCAGGGTTGTTATCGTTGATGCTCTTGATGAATACGTGGATCTTTTCTTCGGCCTCCTGCATGTTGAGCGGTGTCGGGAGGTCATTGAAACAGGCTTCCATTAAGGCTTCCGCCCGCCCGGGATTGGGCGTGATATAATTGATGATCCATGTCCTGATCAGTTGCCGGTTGAGCGGCTGCAGCCTTGGCAATACACAAAGGAAATTTTGCTGCTGGTCCACCGACTCCTGCATGACCTTAATTTTTTTCTCTATTTCCGCCATGACAGGCTCTGCATTGACTTCGAAATTCAGGAAGAGGAATATCCTGCAGGAGGAAGATTTCGATTCCTTATATAAGTCATTCATGAACTGGCCGATAAACTTCATCTGGTTTTCTTCAAACATCGTGGCGTCACAGTCTATGGCCAGCACCACGGGCAGTTCGCTTTGTTTAAATGACTCCAGGAATTTGGGGAGGCAGAACCCATCAGGCAGGCTGTTGGGGAAATATTTATCGTAAATAAAAGCCAGCAGGCTGTTTTTATTCTCCTCGTAATCCGAACTGATCATGAAGTCTTCAAAAGTTACCAGCTGGCTCTGGATCGCGTCTTCGGGAAGATCGAGGCTGAAGATATTGACCCGGTTGATCAGGTTCAGCCCCAGTTCCTTCCTGCTGCCATAAATGATAAAGGACTTGAAACTTCCCTTGGTGCGAACCTGCAGGAATTTACTGAACTGCGGTACCCGGTCGCAGCAATAGGTCCGTGCTTTTTCCAATTTAAAGGCGATGAATGATTTCCGCATCAGTGACTCCGCTACCTGCAATGTGAGGTGAAAGGACGACACAAAGGGTTCGGGATGGGTCAGTTTTTCATTCCTTACCCTGGTTTTAAAGGCAACCAGCTTTTGTTTTTTTAATTCCGACAGCGCAGGATCGCTTTCACTATCGGGCTCAAACCTCGGGTCGGTCTCATCGGCAAAAAAGGCCAGAACCGTTTTGTTATGGTTCGATAGGGCTGTGTTATATTCTGTTTCCGTAATAGAAATCCCTGCCGGGTCAGCCGGAGGGATAAACCCGTAACGATTGGCCAGCACCAGTATGAAAACGTCACACTGCTTTACATCCTCGATGCATTCCATGGCAGGAGCAATATCCGTAGCCACATATCCTTCCATGCTGACCAGGTCAAAATTCTCCTTTATGGTCTTTTTGCCGAAGAATTCGATGAGTTGCTTCCTGTGTTCTTTAAGATCACGATAAGTAGATGATATGTAAACTTTCAATTTTGCCATAAGTACGCCGATAAATAAGAACAGTTCACAGGGCCAGCCTGGATAATTAGACGGAAAATGAAAGTCTATAGAAACAGCAGAAAAATTAACCTTATTACCGAATGTATGCTATACCCTGTTTGTAGTATTTCCAGGCAAGAAGGCCAGGGTACTGATTAGGTTAAATCTATTAAATTTTATCATCATCACCAATTCGTAATAATACCAGCGGTCAGATAGTAGGATTACGTTCAGTCGCGCCCCGGCCAGCGGGAAGGGCATACGGGAAGATGGAAAAATCCTGGCACATTTAGAATGTCACACCAACCCATACCCGAAGTTTTCTCCTAAACCATCCTGATTACTGCATCCCTTCTTTCAACTTTTTCGCCGCTGATTTGATCTGTACCCAGTCCTTGTCTTTTTCATCTTCCGGTAACAGATCATAGGGCATGAAAACGGGACGCGTAATGCGGTCCAGCGAACGAAATGGCTGACTCGTTTTCCAGGTGGCATTGGCAAAGCGGTTCATTAATTCCCTGTCTTTGGCAGGGAGACTGTCGGTTAGAATTTCCTGTAAAATAACAGAAGGCAATTTTTGCTGTGTCTCCGACAGGTAGTTCAAACCGCATTCAAGCGCATAAAACCCGGCAATATTAATGGCAATCTTTTCCGACCTGGCACTCTTTGCTACCATTGCAGTATCGTCTGCCGGTGAAATAAACTGGGGCACCGTTTTTCCTTCGCCCTTATAGTACGCTGCTTCCATATGCGCCGCCATTTCTGCTGCAAAAGCCTTGTTCCTTAACAGCGCACCAATCTTTTTCAACTGCACCAATGCAGGATCATTTGCTGAACCCTGTAAAGAATCCAGCAGTTTCTCTGCAGCAGCCTTTACCTGGTTCACATCCTTTTGAATTTCTTCTTTGCTGAGTTGGCGGGCGACTATAAAATTATCACGGGTAATCCTGTCCAGCGAGCGGAATGGCTGACTGATCTTCCAGGTAGCATTGGCAAATCGGTTCAACAACAGTTGTTCAGTGGAATCCAGCGACTGTTCGGTAATTTTTTTCAGCCATGAAACCGGTGTACCACCTTTCTCAGCCATCAAGGCACCAATGCCACATTCCACGGCATAGAATCCTGCAAGGTTGATGGCGATTTTTTCTTCTTTCAACGGTTTCCTGTTAAGACTGTCTGGCCCCGTAAAAAAAGCTTCGGCTGTCTTGCCCTGTGAAGTGTAGAAGGCAGACTCTTGTCCGGCTGCCATGGATGCAGCAAAAGCAGTGTCGTGCAACAATGCCGTTATTGTTGAAAGTTCCTTATCCAGAAGATTATTATCCAACTGTTCCCGCTCCACCGTATCCGATTTTTTTGTTCCGCAGGCAATGCTGCCGCAAACCATAACAATACATAATAATTGCGCCACCGTCCGTAAAAGAGTATTCATAGCATAAATTGATAATCTGGAAGTATTGTACTCTGCAACAGTAAACTTAAATTTAGTTAATAAACACTAAACCTATGGCAGATTTCGATCTCTACATCGGATATCTGGAGGACTTCCTCGACAACAGTCGCCTGGTGAATTTCCCCACACTAAAATCCTCACAACAAAAAGATCTTGTCAAAGTTGACAATACCAGCGACAATATCCTTCACTATGTCAATTACAGCCTGCAGATGTCGGCCTCCCGCCGTTTTCCCTTTTACACTGCGTCGAATATTGATGGAAAAACGTTCAGGAAGGCCCCGCGTAAAGACAGGTGGCGCCGTGATGAACGTATCGGGAAACAATTTCAATGGGGACCTGAATTATACAGCGCGGCAATGAGTGATTTTGATAAAGGGCATATGACAAAAAGGGAAGACGTACAATGGGGCGATTCCATTGCCTTTGCCAGCCTGGCGGCCGACAGCACATTTTATTATACCAATGCCGTTCCTCAACACGCCGAACTGAATCAGCAAATCTGGCGCAGCCTGGAAGATTATATCCTGCATACAGAGACCACTGAAAACGAATTAAAAATCTGCGTATTTACGGGACCGGTATTAATGAAACTCGATCCATTCTTTGTAACAGAAGTCAATGGTGAAAACATTCAACTGCCCACACTCTTCTGGAAGATTGTTTACTTCAAAAAGAAATCCGATGGCAAGATCCATCGTGTAGGGTTCTTAATGAACCAGTCGACCCTGCTCTTTGAAAACGGCATAGCCGAAGAGGCCGTGCTCGAAGCCACACCAACAGAAGAAGAAAGGCTATTCATGGAATTTGACCAGGCAGAAACTTACCAGGTCAATGTAGGGACGATAGAAAAACTTACCGGGCTCAGTTTTACCGATGCAGATGAACCGTTCAGGGATAAAAGAAAAATTCCGCTGATCCTTAAAGAGGTGGATGTGAGGGAATCGCTGAATGAATCTGCCGATCCCATAACACAACTTGGATTCAGTATAGGCGGACTGGAAATCTAAACCTTTTCTTTTAACGCGTTGATAATCGCGTTGATCCGGATGCCTTCATTGGCCTGGTACATTCCCCTTACGTCATTCAGTTTCCGGATATAGTTCCCGCCTGCATGGTGGATGCCCACAAGGTTCCAGTTGTCGTCAAATACCGGACTGCCGGAACTTCCGCCAACAGTGGGTGTCCGGTAATGCAAGAGCCGGTTATCATAATCAAGTAATGCATTGTCCTGCAGTGATAACTGCAATGTTCCTCCTGCCGGATGACCGATGATATACATCCGCTCATTGGCCTCCTTCTTCAATTCCCTGCTGGAAATTTTAAAGAGTTCAACTCCTTTCTTTGCCAATTCATCCTTCAATTCCCTACTGTCTTTCTTACTGAATCGAAGTATCGATACATCATATCTTTTAAAGGGCGATGTGAAATATAATTTGTCGACGGCATAAGTCTTTGCAAGTCCCAGCACTTCAAAAATAATCAGCGCTTCTTCCGGCCGGAGTGCTTCCCTGTCGTTTACATCATCAGAAACCACATGTGCATTGGTCAGCAATACCAGTTCGCCGGAGAGATCCTTGTGAAGGTCTGCCCCGTCCATCAGGAAGCCCGTTCCGAATCCTTTTGATTTTTCCCTGCCGATGCGCGCAATCATCAGGCATCTCTGCGCCCCCTTCATATACCATTCGTATGACTGATAACTTTCCGGGCCAAAAACTTTTTCGGCCTTCACTGGCATTTCATCCTTGTTATACACACCATCACGGATCTCTGCTGCATTGATCGTAACAGTACCTCCTTCCTTCTTCAATAACGCTCCGCGCAATATGGGAATGATTTGCTGCAGCTCAGCATTGTCTTTTTCAAGCTGCCATACTTCAGTGAACTGCCTTAAGGTACTGGCGAATTCAAAGGCATCGGCCTGTGGCCACTGTATGTATTTATTGAGCCAGGCAATGGCCTCCTTTGGTTGCTGTAATGCAATGCAGGCTTCTACCGCAGTGGCAAGGTCAAACGCATCGCTCTTTTCAGTGGCCTCCCTTTCGGATATTGTTTGCAGTATATTTTGCGAAATGCTTTTGATATCAATACCCGGAACTTCAATGCCGTCTGATGTTGCACGTGCCGCCATGGCAACTGCATTGATGCCATGCCAGAGGTAAACAGATGGATCGATCCTGTACACCTGCATGTACGCATTGATGGCATTCTTTATAAATTCCTTTGCATAAGGATGGTCGGGATTATTGGCAGTGACGTACAGTTGTTTGTACACTCTTCCTGTCAGCCCCAGCGCTTCGTTTCTTTCAAACACGGAAAGTGCATCTGTCATATCTTTTAAATCCCGGGAGATATCATTCAGTACCTGCAGCGCAGCGGTGAATAATTTTTCTTCAATAAGGGCCTGTGCAAACTGCCGCCGGATCTTCAGGCTGGCCTTCCCATTCTGCAGGCTGGCATCCCCGATTTTTACCATGGAGGGAAACATCCTTTTTGCGCGAAGATCTTTCATGATTTTTTCCAGTACAGCGATATCGTACTGATCGGGCTGGTGGTATATTTCCTTCACCAGTTCATCACAAAGGGATGCTACCAGTGATTTATCATTTAGGTCGATGGCGCCCTCGAGCGTCTGTAGGTTGAATGACATGTCGAATACGCTTACCCTAATATAAACATTTCAAATGACCCGACAGCGACCGCAGGGAATAGGAGATGCAAAAAATAAATATTATATTTAAGAGAGCCCTGGTTAATCTCTGATCGGTATTTCTTCCTGCCCTGATGTAAACCATCATAACCGAAAACTAATAGTGATGCCAAAAAAACATCTGCTCAGGGTCCCCGTTTTATTTGTGTTCATGTTGTTTCTCTCCTGTACTACCACGCGCGTGGTCAGCAAGTACGACTGTGACACGGTCTCCAACAATCCGCTGAACAAAAAAACCACCTGGAGTTTTGCCTGGGGATTGGTGGAACCAAAACCCATCACACCCAATTGCGATCCAAGATTCAACCACATGAACCAGGTGCAGTCGAAAACCAACCTGGGATATGCGCTCATTACGGTGGTAACGCTGGGCATAGTAATGCCTCAACGCGTGGAATGGTGTTGTGCGCCTTATAGTCCGCCTACCGATTCCCTCAACCAACGACCCTGATCCGTATTAATTAGTACACTGATCCTGCCCATCAAACACCAATCATCGAACTATAAATAATTGCCCATGCCACCGCTTAACCTTCCTGATGGAATTGAAATATTTCCCATTACCGATTGGGAAAACGGGCACAGGAATTTCTCCCATCGGTTTAAAGACAATGCATCCTTTAAACTTCGTATACCCTTTCAGCCCGCCACCAAGGCAGCGCAGTATCATCAGACCACGGCCAACTTTCAATGGCTGATCCAACATGCCATCGACAATAACCTGAAACTTCGTGCAGTCGGTAATGGATGGTCATTCAACGATGTAATGGTTTGTGATGGCGGCATGATCGATACAAAGGCATTGCGTTTATCCTTCTGGGTTCCCAATAATTATATCCATGCGGATTATAAGGCAACGGGTAAGGGGCCCGGGGACCTGTTCTTTGTCGAGTGTGGAATGAGCATTCTCGACATTCATGAGAAACTCGAGATTGGCGCCAATCCAAAACGGTCATTAAAAGCATCGGGCGCAAGTAACGGACAATCCATTGCCGGCGCTACTTCAACGGGAACCCATGGTTCTGCCTACCGGGTAGGCGCTGTTCATGATACCATCCTGGGACTGCATATGGTAACGGGGGCCAACCGGCATGTATGGGTAGAAAGGGCATCGGCGCCAGTGGCCGGTGATGAATTTATACAATGGCTGGGGGCTGAATTGGTGAGGGACGATGACATTTTTTATTCAGCACTGGTGAGCTTCGGAAGTTTCGGATTTATTCACGGCGTCATGATCGAAACTGAGCCGATCTATCTGTTGGCGGAGCAACGAGCAGATCAGTTCACCTATGACGATGATCTTGTGCAGGCGCTGGAAACCCTTGATTTCACGGGCATCCAGATGAAGTTGCCCTATCCTCCCGATGGTCCCGATAAGCAACTCTATCATTTCGAAGTGATCATCAACCCCCACAAGTTTGCGCGTGACAATAAAGAAAAAGGGGTATACCTGAAGACCATGTATAAGAAGCCCTATGGTCCCTACATTAAACCCACACCTGATACAGCCCGTTTTCAATACGGTGAAAACACCCTGGGAGTTATAGAGACAATTATCGATATGCTGCCTTCGCCATTGCAGGTTGCACTGGTTCCCCAACTGGTCAATACACTATTTCCGCAGGCTTTTAAAAAAGCTATGGATACAGAAGGCACCATCGGCGAAACCTTTACCAATCCGAAGTTCAGGGGCAAGGCCATCAGCTGTGCCATTGGTATGGACACTTCGAATATTGACCGGGTCGTTAATATCATCATGGATACCAATCAACAGTCTCCTTTTCCCGGCGGGATGGCACTACGGTTTGTAAAAGGCACGCGGGCAATACTGGGATTCACGAGGTTTCCAAAGACCTGCATTCTTGAACTCGATGGTGTGGATGCCAATGTATCCCGGAAATTTTTTGAAACCGTCTGGGAGAAAATGGAGCTGGAAAATATTCCCTACACATTGCATTGGGGAAAGTATAACCAGAATCTTACGCCCAGCCGTGTAAGGGCAATGTATGGCGACGGTGCGGTGGACACATGGTTGGCCTCACGCCACCAGTTGCTGGATGCTGCTACAAGGGAGGTGTTCAACAACAAGTTCATGGAGCGAAGCGGGCTCGACCAATAGCTATCGCCATAAAAAGATACTTCTCCTGTTATCCCTTGTTTAAAATCATCGACTAATAGTGTATGCCGACAATATCCTGTCGTTTGTCTCTTTTTCTATGACGGGATATATGTACTTGCTAATTTAACACCATGCAAAAGTATCCAGCCATGCTTATACAACATACAAGCAGACTGCAACTGGTATTTGCATTCATAATAATCCTGTTCGCAGCCAGTTGTTTCAAGGGAGATGGTATTACACCATTTATCCCGCCAACCGAAATACGGATAGAGGCACAGGTCCCTAAACAGGTGTACTCCAATAAAAAAGAACTGGCCCTGGATGCCTCAAGTACGCTATTGATAAATGGCCAGCGGGAATTTTCAATACTCTGGTCCTGCCCCGTTTACCCCACCGGGCATCCGCCAAGGATAGCAAAAACTGGTGAAGCCTACACTATTGTCGACAATCTTACCCTCGGCAAATACAGGTTTCATTTGAGGGTGCAGGATAATAAAGGCCATGAGGCATTTGCTGACTATGACCTGGAAGTTCTGAAAGATACCCTCAGTGGTGCACCTAAACTCGGCCCACTGGCTGATCAATTTGTCAACCTGCCACAAACAATGGCATATGTTTCAGCCGCTGACGTATATGATGTAAATCCGGTTGGAAGAGACCTTAGATTTTCCTGGTCGTTGGTTCAACAGCCGGCAGGTTCCGGACCGCTTACCCTGGGCGACAAAACCAGTCCAATGTTTTTAGTAAGGGGGCTGGCATTAGGAACCTATGAATTTGCCATACAGATAACCAATGAATACGGACTATCTGTGTCAGGCACCCGAAAACTACACGTATTGAAAGACAGCCTGGCCGGCACTTCCAGGATTTATGACAACCTGCAATGGGAAATTATTGATGATTTTTGGGATCCCTATGCAAGGATTATTATTCATGAACCGCGGCTATTCAAATACCGCAGCAGGGAAATGATCGAAGTGCATTTTTGGGACGAAGCCTTACAAAACTGGTCACCACCTGCTTCCAACTATAATGTAAATGACTACGAACTATTTTTATTCATCGTACCGCCTTTCAGTTCCCAAATAAGCCAAAAAACAAAGGTGCAGGTGAAATTTTTATAATAGCTGGGACTTGAAGTTCGCATGTTTACTAATTATCAATCGCTGGCCGGTAAAAAAGAAAAGCTCCAGGTCACTTTCCAATAGGTGACGTACGAATGATCAGGTAACTTTGGTCTATGCCGAAACTTATTCGATATCATATACTACTGATTGCGGGACTGACGGTATTATCTATGGCCTGCAAAAAGAAAGAGTATATAATCCAGCCAGTTTCGGGTCCGCCGTCAGAAATAAAGATTTCAGCTTCGGTACCCCCATCCATATACGCAAATAAAAAACAGGTCATCCTTGACGCAGGGCCAACCCCGCAAGTGAATGGCAACAGATCTTTGCTATACTCATGGAGCTGTACGGTTTTTCCGCCCGATAAAAGGCCGTCCATTATCAACGGCTTTCTACCCACCGCCACAGCAATAATCCCCGATACCGGCAGGTATGTTTTTTTATTGCGGGTCAGGGACAACGCTGTTAATGAAGCCATAGCGGAATTCCCTTTAATCGTTTATCCAGACACACTTAACGGGCCGCCAAAACTATCACCACTGCCCGACAAAACCGTCTACCTTCCCGCACCTGTTATGCTGGATGCGGGATCAGCCATTACGGAAAATCCCGTCGATAGAAAACTATTCTGTGCATGGCAGGTATTATCAACTCCCTTTGGAAGCTCCCATGTTATTTTCAAAAACCCGTCCAGCTTACTTACGGAAGTGGCCGACTGCATACCTGGTAAATATGTCTTCAGCGTTGACATTATGAATGAATTGAATTTATCTGTATCAGATACATTCGAAATCAACGTCCTGCCAGACAGTTTGCAAGGCAGTACCCGTATATATGATGACCTCAGGTGGACAACAGTGACTGATCCAAACGGGAATTACATAGAGCTGGCCATCAGGGAACCCGGCATTTTCACATGGCGCAATAAAATGAACACCGAAGTGAGTGTCTGGAATCCTGACACCCAGGAATGGATGCTGGCCAACGCATTGCTATGGCAGGGTTCCGATAGCGGTTTGAAAATATTCAACAGCCTGCGACTCAATATTCCTGAAGGCCAGAAAACAAAGGCCAGGATCAGGTTTCTGTAAATGTGTTAGCAGGATTCAGCACGACTGTTGATCTAAATATGCAATTCAAACGCCAGGGTTAGGGTAAAATTTCTTTAAACATTGTATGATTAACCTTATCGTGTTTATGGCTGTAGCTACTTAACCAGTTTTTTCTACGGAAAAATTTAATTAACTTATAGAAGACCGGGAGCCAATCGCCATTCCTATATTTCATTTATCTATTTGTTCCGGTACATCTATTGGGTTCCCTATTTATCTACACTTTTAAGTAAGGGCCATGGGAAAAACAGGAAAAACTTCAAAAGGAAATAATGATGCTTCGCAAATACAACTGGAAGCATACCCTGGAATTAAAATTCAGTTGCATGAACTGATTGATAACCTCAGTTCTTCCTTTACAGGATCTGAAGATGACAAGGAGCTGATCTTTGAGACCATGGAAGCACTGGATAAAATTGAATACATTACTGAAGAAGATAAATGCGAATACCTTTCAGCATGTTGTCGCCTGACCAAATTCTATATAGATAAATTCCCCGAAGGCCAGGAACTGGCTGAAGTGACCAGGATATATAACCACTACAACGCAGCATTGTATTACCTGTATGCGACTGATTCATTATATAATCAATCGAATGTAATCCTGTACGAATACGTCGGAAGCCTCTCCCGACCTGGAGACACGCAAAACGCCTTTGCCACAGCCATCAGGAAAATATCAGCGCTACCCTACAGCGATGAGCCCGATGATAAAATCAGCCGTGGTAAAGCGATGTCGCGCATTGTTTCTTCCAGCCTGGCTTATGATTGGTTTTTACATCCCCGCCCTCCTGAAGAGATTCAGGAACCCATGGAAAAAGAATTTTCCGATCTGTTGAAATTCATCGAACTACACTCCTTTAGTAAAAACGAAATCATCGGCACATTTCAACGCGTGGAAGAAATGGGAAAGCAGTATACGGGAGACTTTACCCTGCTTTCAACAACACTGTTAAGAATTTATGGAATTGGAATTTTATTAGCCCCCCAAAACGCACCGGCATTAGAGATACTGGAGGACAGGGTGCTTGAATTAAGCGGACAATATGCCGGCCAGACCATTCGTGACGATCAAAATAAACAGGACGCCACATCACGAATAAAATCCGCAGACGAAATAATTACAGCATTTACCGAACTGGTTAAAAAAGATGGAACCACTGTTTATGCGTTTGACCAGGCGGTGGCGGATATAAAAAAACTTCCGCAGGAAACAGAAGAAGATTATCAAACAGTGATGGACAGCCTGGTAAAGGTTTGTGATGTAGGGATAACGTATAGTCGGGATGAAAAAATTTCCGGCCCCATACAGGTCACCAAAGAAAGCCTGCAGAAATCCATGGCTATGGTGAACACAGAGCAGGAACCTTATACCGCCAGCCAGGTAAAAGAAATATTAGACCAGAACCTGCTTGAACTTAAAAATAACCTGGCAAAGGGGGAAAACATTGAAACTGCGATCTCCCGCGGATTCACCAATATATATTCCATCATCCCCTTTATACCCCAGGATGATGAAGAAGGTGAAAAGGTGCTTAAGCTGGTAATGAATAGCATGTACAAGGATTTTATGGATATCATCGGTAATTATATTACTGATGAACAGAAAGGTGTCTGGAAAGAAACATTAAAAACGCTGGGGTTTGTTTCTGATGCCGTTGAACATATGGACATGAATGAAGTGGACCAGGCAATTGAATACAGGCGGATGGAAGAACAAAATGAAAGACTCATTAATGCAGGTTTGCAATTGCCGGTGTCTGACCAGGCAACATCCCAGTCATACATGAGGCAGTTTATCGATCTTTATCCCGGGCTGGCCATCCGCTTCCTGGAAGAAAAGACGGATGATAATACCAACGACAAAAAAGAGTTAGATAGATTAAAGGCAGACCTGCAAGACACTTTCAGGCTGCTCAGCAGCGCATATACCATCGAACAGTTTATGCGTCATCAGAAAATCAGCCTGCGCAGAATGGCTTGTGAATTAAGCCAGTTTGAACGGAGGCGCTTCCTGATGATTGCCAACCCTGTCTTCCCTGCAGAAAATATAGTTGTCGATCCCAATCGCATTTTCTTTTCCGGTGCACGGGACAATCGTTTCCACAATCTTAAAGGCATGTACCACGCTGGGGATGGTCCTCTCCACAAAACGATCCGTATCCAATCAACTGGATTCCCGCTGGGCGCAGATCCGTGAATCTGCCCTGGCGATCTTTGACTATTCAGGCTATGATCCTGCAAAGGCAGACCCCGCAGGCCTTATCCAGTCGGCCACATATAATGAATCCGAAGTACTGGGCGCGGCGGGTCCTGTGGCCATTGCGGCGTACGAGAACGGTTGGGCATATGCGTTAGGAAAACCCGTTGTGATCATTACCAGGAAGGGAAGGCAGATCCCATTTGATATTGATATAGAGCCGGTGGTCCTGGAAGAAGACGGGAATGATGAAGACCGCATCATTGCCGGTATCCAGACTGCATTATATGGAGTAAACAGGAAAACAAAAGGAAGTTGTTTGAAGGAAACACTGGAATATGCCAGGGCAGTTTTTCAAAATGTTGAAGACGAAAAAGTTCAATTACTATTGAATTCGATAACGAACACAAAGGATGCTTCCACCATTAAGTTCACCATAGAAACGATCCTCGACAGGATAGAGGAGAAAAACCTGATGCTCATCACCCCGGCCTTCCCGGGCGGATATCCTGATCAAACCTTAAAAAAGGTTTTCCATGTTACCGGTTTTCGTGAATGGAGCAAGGCGCTGGAAACCGAATTGAAAAGGGTTTGTACAGCAAAGGGCCTTGTTTTTACCATTGGATATGATAAGATAAATCCTGAGATCCTGGCGGCCATCTGGAAGGACATCTCTGAATCATCGTTCATCATTGCCGACATCACTAATCTCAATCCTAATGCGGTGCTGGAACTGGCCATGGCGCAGGCACTTGGGCGCCCCACCCTGATCCTCACACAGAATAAGGAGGTTCAGAAATATTTCCCGCCCGTATTGAAAACCAGGACACATTATTATGACCCATCTACATCACTAAAGGAACTGGGATCCTTACTTGAAGATTTTTTTGATGGGAGGGATTAACATCATTCTGCTTTTAGAAATTCAATGATCCGTTCATTCACCATCTTTGCTTTTTCCATATGGGGAAGATGGCCCGCATCATCAACGGGCAGGAACTCCGTCTTCACTGCTTTTCGTAAAGAATCTGAATATCGAAACGGCAGCGTATTATCTTCCTTTCCCCAGATCAGTAAAACGGGTTTACGCAGGCTGTCCAGTATCCGATAATTATTCCTGATTGAATCCGCACTTCCATAATGGAACCTGGTCGATACCAATGCACGTCGAAGTCCTTTGTACTGCATCTGAACTTTATACTGGTCTGCCCACTTGGGAAATTGCTCAGGATGTTTCAGGTCGGTGAGTTGTCCGGCCACCATCTTTTCCGGGTTGATCGCCATCATATAACGGACGAAACTTTCGGGATAATCTTCATCAGCCGGACCCGCATCAGGATATAATGGATCAACGAAGATGACCTTCGACACCATTGCCGGTTTATTGGCTACGAAATCTACAGTGACCGGTCCGCCGAATGACAATCCGGCCATGGCATGAACCGATGAAATATGCAGGGAATCCAGTAGTTCGGTTAGCTGTCTGCGTAAGAAAGCAGCACTATACTCCTTATCAGGCCGGTCAGAAAATCCCCGGCCAAACTCATCATAACGCAATACCCTGAAGCCCGCGTTAGACAGGTAGAATGCAGTACTGTCCCAGATATAATAAGGAACGCTGAAGCCGTGAATCAATACAACCACCTTTCCCGTGTCGGGCCCTGATAATTCATAGTGCGTATAGCCATCTGAAAGCTGCACAAAACTGCCGGGGGCCGACTTCCGCGCGACTTCATCCAACTCATATACTTCTGTATTTGCATTTCGATAGGTAATATAGGCAATGACCGCAGCGATGATAACCAGTGCAAAAAGGGAAAGAAATATAATGCGCAAGTATTTCATAATATGTTTTTGAAACTTAAGGCCGGTTAAAATACTGAATTTATTGGTCTGAACATTACAGGAGGTTATTATATCAAAACTGCCGGACTTTTTTGTTATCCCATAAAAGAAACCTGCGTCTAAGGTTGTATGTAGGGGAATGAAAGCCATTCGTCGCTTTACGCTGAAATGCTTCCGGCGGTAATTTAGATTTGACATCCGATAATGTCGAATCTCCTATAACGTGGTCGATACGCAAAAAAAGAATCGCTGCTTACTAAAACACCAACGAGATGAAAGCCTTACCGAAAGACACCAGGTCACTGATCATTACTATCATTATTATTATCGTTATTCATGCACTGAAAAGCATTGAACATCTTCCATCACTATCCTTTGTCTACCGGGATTGAAATAATTTAGGAAGGCCAATAGCGTCAAACCCGGCAATTAATTTTTCCGTCATTCGTTTATTTTACATTGCCTGGATATATTTATGCCGGCAACCAAACCATAAATGAATGAATTTTCTAATGTGTTCGCTTACCCATGCTTGCAGGCTATCCTTCTCCATTTTGCTCGTTTTTCTATTTTCCATCACCTCATCCATTGCCCAGAAAACAGAAAAATTCTATGACTATAACTGGAAAGAATGTGAGCCGTCGATGGCCAGGTTTTACAGCACGATAGAAAAAACAGATTCAGGATGGCTTCACAACGACTATTTCATCCATGAACAGAAACTCCAGATGCGGGGGCTTTATGAAGACGCAGAAGGTAAAGTCAAAAACGGTGTTTTTTATTTCTATCATCCCAATGGCGAATTGCAGTCGGTGAACAGGTATGTCCACGGAAAACCTGATGGCCTTTTACTGGCTTTCCACACCAACGGATCCTTGCGGGATTCCACCATGTACAGGATGGGCGTTCCAACCGGACTTGGCCTGTCCTGGACCTCAGACGGATTCCTGAGTGATTCAACTTTTATGAATGAGGACGGAAGTGGAACCAGGGTACATTGGTTCGACAATGGCGTACCCTCACATGCCGGCCGATATTCAGCAGGAATGAAAATGCATGGCAAATGGGTTTACTATCATATCAACGGACAGGTGAGTTCCCTGGAAACCTATGATGCAGGAAAGCTGATGGACAAACAATATTTTGACGAGAAGGGTATCGAAATAAAAGATACAACCAACAGGGACCATGCAGCCAGTTTCCCCGGGGGCAATAAAGCATGGGTAGAATTCATTCATAAACGAGCCTATTTCCCGGAAAATTTTACCATTGTCAATGGTGATAGAGCCGTTGTAGTCATCTCTTTTGTGATCGACGAAAACGGGGATATGGCGGAAGTATTTACCACCACTCCTTTCTATCCTGCCTTCGACAGGATTGCAGAAAAAGCCGTGAAGGCTTCACCAAAATGGATACCCGCTGTTAGCCACAACCGGAGGGTCCGTTCATATTTCCGCCAGGCCGTAACCTTTGCACAGGAACAATAAGTTTACTTAATACTATAATGAATAATTACTGGTGTGATGTCCGAAAATTACCGGAACTTAACATATCCATATTCATTAAAACTACTCAACGATGCATCCAGGACTTATCCGGCCAATACATTTACTGAGCGCCATACTCTGCCTGTTGTTCACTTCCCTTGATTCCGCTGATTCCACAAATGCATTTAAAAAAATAAAGGTCGATGGCGGATTCATTTCCGGAACGGTAAATAAAACCAAGGACATCCATATTTTCAAAGGCATCCCTTTCGCGGCACCGCCCGTAGGCGAATTACGATGGAAGGCGCCACAGCCCGTTATCCCGTGGACGGGAACCAGGGCCTGCACAGCGTTTGGCGCAAGCCCGATGCAGGCTTCACCCGCACCTTTCAGCATGTGGACGGCGGAATTCCTCATTCCCAAAGAACCGATCAGCGAAGACTGCCTTACCCTCAATGTGTGGACCGGTGCAAAATCCGATAAGGAATTACGACCTGTGCTGGTATGGATCTATGGTGGAGGATTTTCAAGTGGGGGTAGTGCATGCCCGATCTATGATGGTGAGGCGATGGCCAAAAAGGGAATCGTCTTCGTAAGCATTAACTACCGTGTAGGGATATTCGGATTTTTTGCACATCCTGATCTTTCTAAAGAAGCTGCCTCGCATGCTTCGGGAAATTATGGGTTGATGGACCAGATTGCCGGACTGCAGTGGGTGAAAAAAAATATTGAGGCCTTTGGCGGGGATCCTGATGATGTTACCATCGCCGGGCAATCCGCCGGATCGATGAGTGTGAATTGCCTGGTGGCTTCACCACTCGCAAAAGGTTTGTTCAATAAAGCGATCGGTGAGAGCGGAGCGAGTTTTACGAGGGGAAATGCTGCCCTTAAGGGTGCCGAAGAAGAAGGCGTTAAGATCATGAATTCTCTCAATGCCAAATCGATCAGTGACCTTCGAAAAGTTCCTGATAGCGTGCTGATGAAAAAGTCAATGGCATTCCGCGGTCCCATCATTGACGGTTATGTATTGCCGGAATCCATCGCTGAGATATTTAAAAAGGGCAACGATAACAAGGTGACCCTTCTGACGGGTTGGAATGAAGATGAGGGCTTCGTCTTCGGAAAGGCAAAAGACGCAAACGAATTTATAAAGTCGCTCAGTGATAAGTTTGGTGAAGACGCTGCGGAAGCATCTAAATACTATCCCGCCAATAACAATTTTGAAGCAGCGGCTTCAGAAATAAAACTTTCAAGGGACGAAACATTTGGCGTACAAAATTATGCATGGGCAAATCAGCATGACAGGAATGGAGGGATCGTTTTTGTATATCGCTTCCTTCGCAAAGTGCCGGCAACAGGAGAATATGTAAAGTACGGCGCCTTTCATACCGGGGAAGTGCCCTATGCCTATAACAACCTGAAATTTGTTGACCGGCCCTGGGAGGAAGTGGATCATAAACTGGCGGCAGTGATGTCCGACTTCTTTGCCAACTTCATCAAAACAGGCAACCCCAATGGTCCCGGCGTTCCTGAATGGAAACGATATGTCGCCGATTCTAAACTCATCATGGGCCTGGGTGATATACAGGCAACGCGGCGTATGTCTGACACCGCGGCACTGAATTTTGTGTATAAGAAAATGAGCGTGGAATAATATCTGCGCCTGGGCTGTATAAATTGATGCATTCCTTTATTGTATCCGGCTTAGATAATAGTCTAGATTTGAACATTCATCCTGACCTATTTTAACGCCGGGTTGCTATTAATGGAAAAGATCAATATTGCCTTTCATAGTATCTCATTTCTGCTAGCCATGCTTGCAGGCTCTTTGCTATTATTGGTCAACCAGGAAAGAAAACACAGCAACAGGCTGCTGGCTTTCGTTCTTATCTTTTTCGCGGTTCAGAACCTGATCTTCATTCTACTTTTTACCCGGTTAATACTCGAAGTACCATGGATGATCCGATTGGCTGCCCCCACTACATTTCTTATAGCACCGGCTACTTATATTTATACCCGTTCTGTACTGAACGATGAATTAAGCTTCAGAAAAAAAGACTGGCTGCTATTGATTCCGGCCATACTGACACTTGTTAATTTCATCCCCTATTACCTACTAACTGCTTCGGAAAAAATAAACTACCTGAATGAGAATTTCTATGGCCAGCATCAGACCCAGGATGCGGGCAGGGGAATTATCCCAAGTAATTTATATTATGCTATCAGGATTTGCTGGTCGGTCATATTTATAATACTGAACTTCCGGATGCTGTACATGTTCAGGAAAAGAAACAGTCCTGGCATATTAGTAAGGAATAAAATTTTACTGAGGTGGCTGTTAACGTTAAATGTCCTGCTTGCCGCTGTATTGGTAGCGATGGTATTCAGGGTTGTAATTCCCACCATAAAAAATACACAGCTCACCATTGGGGATATTTTACTGGGAGGGACCATACTGTTAATTTGCCTCAATCTTTTTATCAGGCCACAGATACTATACGGCATATATAATCCGCTGCCATTAACCAAACTTACCCCTCATGACAATCTCAACACCGGGGTGGCTGGTGATGCACTGATTGGATCTACGTCCTTCTCAGAAACAGATACAATCGACCTTCATGAAGAACGAAAGGCTTCCATCGATATAGATCCTGATGAGCAATTTCGTATAAAGATGATAGTGGAACAGTATTTTATCGACAAAAATCCCTTTCTGAACCTGGAGTATTCGCTCGACCATATGGTGGCAGATATCAAAATACCCCGTTACCTGCTTTCTGCATTTATTAACAGGGAATATGGAATGGGATTCAGGGAATTCCTAAACCGGTACAGGGTAAATTACTTTAAGGATAACCTCCAAAACCCCAAATGGACCAATCTTACGCTGGAAGCCATTGGTTCGGAGTGTGGTTTCAAGAACAGGTCCACTTTTATCACCAACATTAAGAAGATCACCGGTCAGCTACCTTCGGAACTTATGAAAATACATGGGGGCGGACAGGCAGACAGGTAAATTAACCAGGTAGACCCGTATTTTCATCTGAATTAGTTATTTTAAAACATGCCACCGACGTTTTTATACATATAACAGGGTGGCATTATCATTTATTCCTTTCCGCAGCCCGAACTTTCCGTTTCATAAGGTCTTCCTCCTTAATTAATCAATCTTCATTTTTTCAGGTAAAAAATAACTACATGAACAAACACATGCTTTTCCTTCTTGCATTGGGTACATTTACTCTCTGCGCCCACTCACAGACAGCTCCCGCCCCGGTTAAACAGGTGCTCATCAATAATGTCCAGATCTTCAACGGCAGGGATGAAAAAACCACCACCGGGAATGTGTTGATCGTCAACAACCGGATCAGCAAGATTTCCTCAGCGCCAATACCAACAAACAGGAGCGGTGATACAAAAATTATCGACGGTAAAGGGAAATTCCTGATGCCGGGGTTAATAGACAACCATATGCACATGATTTTAGCGGCTTCAACCCTTTCTCAAATGCAGAATGGAGACATTGGAGCAGCTTTCATCAGGGCAGGATCAGAAGCCGGTAATGTATTACTTCGTGGTTTTACAGCAGTAAGGGACTTTGGAGGCCCAAGCTTTGGATTGAAACAAACCATCGATGCCGGAGTAATACCCGGTCCGAGAATCTGGCCCAGTGGTCCGATGATTTCACAGACAGCAGGTCATGGCGACTTCAGAACGCTCAATCAACGGCCTGTGTCCCTTGGTGGATCTTTGGATCATTCTGAAGTCATTGGTGCCTGTATTATTGCCGACGGGAAAGATGCGATGCTTGTCGCGGTAAGAGAAACACTAAAAAGAGGCGCTTCACATATCAAATTAACCGCCGGCGGCGGCATATCCTCCAGCTTCGATCCGCTGGATGTTAGTCAGTATACGGAAGAAGAAATTCATGCAGCCGTTGAAGCAGCAGCCGATTGGGGCACTTATGTAACGGTACACGCATTTACTTCCAGGGCCGTAAATAAAGCCATTGCGGCAGGCGTTCAATGTATTGAACACGGTCAATTGATGGATGAAGCTTCCTTAAAACTAATGGGTGAAAAAGGAATCTGGTTAAGCATACAGGCATTGGATAGCGGGGGCCGGGCTGATTTTTCAGAAGAGCAGAAACAACAGAAACTTGCTGTGTCAAATGGTGCAGACGCTGTCATTAAGCTGGCAAAAAAATACGGAGTTAAAATGGCATGGGGTACAGATGTGTTTTTTAACCCGCCTGTAAATAAGAACCAGAATACTTACATTGCAAAAATGAGTAACTGGTTCACTCCTTTTGAAGTGCTAAAAATGATTACTTCCGACAATGCCCAACTGCTTGCCCTTTCCGGTAATAGAAGCCCCTATAAAGAGGGAAAACTGGGTGTTATAGAAGAAGGCGCATATGCGGATATGATATTGGTAGATGGAAATCCGTTGAAAGATATTAACCTGATGGTGGACTACGAAAAAAACTACGTGATGATTATGAAAAACGGAGTGGTATATAAAAACACTATTAAATGAGTTTGCTTTAAATGCGTATGGAACTAAATGGAATAGACTACGATATCATCGGCGATATCCACGGACATGCAGATGCACTGGAACAATTACTCCAGAAGTTGGGATATCGAAGGAAATTCGGGGTTTACAGCCACCCGGAAAAAAGAAAGGTGGTTTTTGTGGGCGACTTCATCGACCGTGGTCCGAGGATCCGTGAAACGCTTCACCTGGTCAGGGATATGATAGAATCCGGCAATGCACTATCGGTCATGGGTAACCACGAATTCAATGCCATTTCCTTTCATACTCCGCATACAGAAAAAGGAGGTTTCTTCAGGGATCATACCATTAAAGAGATCAAGCAGCATATTGAAACACTGGACCAGTTCAAAAACTACGACAGTGAATGGTCTGGTTTTCTTGAATGGTTTAAGTCACTTCCACTTTATTTAGAGTTCGACCAATTCAGGGTAGTGCACGCTTGCTGGGATAACCATCATATCAAATTTTTCAAAGAACATTTCCACGGGTTTACTACGGAATTTCTCAGCAGGGGAAATAACAAGAAAGATGTGGAGGGATATTATGCTGCAGTGAACGAAACCATGAAAGGGAAAGAGTACAGGCTTCCGGCCGGTGTATTATTTACGGACAAGGATGGAACCAAAAGGTCCGAATGCCGGATCAGGTGGTGGAGCGATCCATTATCACGTAAAACACTAAAAGATGTTGTCATGGAATGCCCGGAAGAACTGGCTAATATAGAAATTAAGAAGCAGGACGACTTTCATTTATATGCAGATAAGAAACCGGTTTTCTTCGGTCACTACTGGCTTAAGGGAAAGCCAAATCTCGAAAATACACAGGCGATTTGTCTTGATTACAGTGTAGCGAAAGGCGGTGTGCTGGTGGCCTGCAGGCTAACAAAGGATAAGGATAAACTGCAAACTACATTTGTTATCTGATCTATACTTCCCAATAAAAAATGATGCGATCACAAATTGTGACCGCATCATTTAGGTTTTACATAGTTCAACGCGATTATACTTTATTGCAAGTAATTTTAAAGGCTAGGGTGTTCTTCTGATAACTAGGTTCAGCAGCACCAATATAACGATCGCACCAATAGCACCGGTTACAATAGCTCCCAGCAACCCGGTACCCAGGCTAACACCCAGTTTACCCAATAGCCAGTAACCAACAAAACTTCCAATGATTCCCACCACGATATTCCCAAGCAGACCAAGACCACTGCCCTGGTAAATTGTACTACCCAGCCATCCGGCTAAGCCTCCAATCAGAAGAATGACAAGAATTTCCATTTTGTATGTTTTAAGTTATTAGAAAAGCAAATACTGCCCTGTGTATCCAATGATACTCAGTGATGACTTTACTATTTTAATGCCAGCATTGGCGGTAGTCCATCTGGCCGATGATTTGTACGAACAAACCAACATGGTCAAAGAACAAAGACTAACGCACAAGCAGCTACTGAAGATTCACCACAATCATGCCATGGCAGCTGAAACGGTCAACCTCGTATATATAAACGACGGTACTGAAGGGATTCGTCGCGCTAAAAAGGGTAAGGGATTTGCCTATTTATTCAGGGAGCAGGTGGTAAAAGACAAAGCCACCATACAGCGGATCAGGAAACTTGCCATTCCACCGGCATGGGAAAAAGTCTGGATCTGCCAGATGGAAAACGGACATTTACAGGCCACCGGCTATGATGCACGTTCGCGTAAGCAATACCGGTACCATCCACTGTGGAATTATTTACGCAACGAAACCAAGTATCACCATCTCCTTGGAGTTTGGTAAAGCACTTCCTGCACTTCGGCTCAGGCTGGAAAAAGACATGGCCCTGAAAGAAATATCGGCCCAAAAAGTGATTGCCACCGTGATCAGCCTGATGGAAAGAACCTATATCAGGATCGGTAATGAGAGCTATGAAAAAATGAATGGCTCTTTTGGTCTTACCACATTAAAAGATAAGCATGTAGATATCCAGGGCGATGCCATTAAATTTTCCTTCAAGGGGAAGAAAGGCATCGATCATAATATCAGCCTTAAAAATAAAAAACTGGCGAGGGCTGTAACTGCCTGCAAGGATATCCCGGGTAAAGAATTGTTTCAATATTATGACGAAGCCGGCCAGCGAAAAAGCATTGACAGCGGAATGGTCAATGAGTATATCAAAGAAGCCACGGGCGGATCATTTACGGCCAAAGACTTCAGGACCTGGGCCGGTTCCTTGAATATATTGAATTCACTTTCTGCCATGGAATCTGCACTGGATGAAAAAATGAAAAAGCAAAATATCCTGAAGGCGCTGGATGAAGTGAGCCTACGGCTGGGTAATACCCGGACGGTTTGCAGAAAGTATTATATCCATCCTGCCATCATATCAATGTATGAGGAGGACAAGCTTAATGATTATGTCCGGGAACTAAACAAGCTGGAAAAAAATGACAATATCAGCGGACTGACTTCCGAAGAAAAAGTGTTGATGAAAATCCTGGAGACAACTGCTGCCAAACCTACAATTCCACTTCCACCCCGGGATTGAAACTTTTTTTTGGATAAACTATTTCCTTTACTTTAGCCTTTCCTACCTATTGCAGAACGTTCTTCCCTCCCTTCTTTTCTTCACTCTTTAACACTAATCAAATGAAACAGTCCAGGTTCTTTTCCATGCTTCTTTTAGTGGCACTGCCAATTGTCTTCGTCTCCTGTGGTGGTGGCGAAGCGGACAAAAGCGAAGAGGCAGCTACCGATACTACAGCCTCCACTCCAACGGAAACCGCTGCTCCCGAAGTGAATACCATTGTGACCACACCGCAGACAATGGTGATGATAACGCTTAAAGTGTCAAACTACCAAAAATGGCTTGCTGCTCATGATTCACGTGATTCTATGAGAAAGGCCAATGGTATCCACGATTACGTGATCGGCCGGGGTTTTCAGGACAGCAATATGGTGCTTTTGGCGTTGAAAGCAGATGACCTGGAAAAAGCAAAGGCTCATGTAAAACGTCCCGGCATGAAACAAGACATGCAAAAAGCTGGTGTTGTAGGCAATCCTGAAATTTCTGTAATAACAACTACCTGGCAGGATACTGCAAACATTGGAGATGCTCTCCGTTCAAGAACAATAATGAATATTAAGGAATGGAGTGCATGGGAACAAAATTTTAAAACTGGTAAGCAGGAAAGGCTCGACAATGGCATATCTGACAGGGCGTATGGTCACGATGCCAGCGACAGCACAAAAGTTTCGTTGGTTACTGCTGTAACCGATACTGCTAAAGCCTTTGCTTATTACAAGTCCGATGCATTGAAAAAAAGAAGGGAAGCCGGTGGTGTAAAGGGCGAGCCTAAACGTTTTCTCTTCCGTATTGCAAAAAGGTATTGATCGCGATCTGAGGTTGCCATGATATAAAAGGTGAAGCCGATGGTTTCACCTTTTTTTGTTATTCGACTATAGATCAAATACTGTTGCAGATGTCCGACGTTGTTCCTGTAAAATTCAATATTGTTGAATTGCTCTGCAAGTTGTAAACAACATGTTCTCAGCGTTTTTTTCTTCTTGTTTCTGAAGGATATCAATAACTGTCAAAGCTGTTCCTCTGTCTTTTTGAAGACGTATAAAATACTCTTCTTTTATACACTATGAAGTATAAATTAGGGGTGTTTTGAACATTTATACCGTTCCAGTATAAAACCAGGGCTCAGAAATCTTATTTGATGTTTTTCTCCAAAAACAGGATTTTTTATACTGGTTCAAGTATAAAATCGGCCTTTTTTTAACCGGCCTGTAAACAAACATGGAAGTTGATTGATTTACCGGCTTTTATCAAAACCCTAAATTCAACACCCCGACCAATGGTTATAAACCTAATCACCTTCCTACTGCGAATCCATCCACCTGTTCATATGTTTCTCAAGGATCAGCAATGGCATGCATCCTTCCCTGAGCATTTCGTCATGAAAGGCGCGGATATCAAACTTTGCACCCAACTTCTCCTGGGCTTTTTTACGAAGGCGTAATATTGTCTGCTCTCCTACTTTGTAACTGGATGGTTGTCCGGCTGTGACCATATACCTTTCAATTCTTTGCACCGCCACATCATCTGTTACCGGTTGATTCTCCAGCAAATATGCAATCGCTTTTTCACGGCTCCATCCCTTAGCATGCATGCCTGCATCAACTACCAAGCCTGCACCGCCCTTTCCATCTCATTACTCAGTCGGCCCATATATTGATACGGATCGCTCATCATGCCCAAGCTCTTTTCCAAGACTCTCCGCATATAACGCCCATCCCTCACCGAAAGCACTGTTCCAGTAAGATTTACGGAACTCCGGAATATTTGCTTCCTGTTGCAATCCGCTTTGAAAATGATGACCGGGAATGGCTTCGTGCATAAACAGGGTTTCCATTTCAAAATAATTATACTTCAACGGATCCCTGATGGTCTCATAAAAAATACCTGGCCTGCTGCCATCTCGCGAAGCAGTCATATACTGCGCATTTGCGCCTGCCTCCCGGAATTTTTCTGTGGCCCTCACTTCAAAACCTGCCTTTGGCCGCAGGTTAAATTCCTTTTCCAGGTAGGGTTCCATCCTGGCCTGGAAGCTGCGGTATCGATCGAGCACTTCTTCCTCGGTCTTAAATGGAAAGAATTTTTTATCTGTACGGATATAATTAAAAAATGCATTCAGATCTCCCTTGAAACCTGTTAGTGTTTTAAGAGAATCCATTTCCTTTCTGATACGCGCCACTTCACTAATACCCAGATCATAGATCTCATCAGGGGTCATATTGGTTGTAGTGTAATTTCTCAGCCAGTACTGGTACTCCGCTGCACCATTGGCATTATCAACAAGTCCCGTGGTAGTCCGCGCATTGGGAATATAATCTTTCTCCAGGTAGTCATTCAGCTTCTTATATGCCGGCATCACTTCATTTTCAATCACCGCTTTATAATCCTTTATCAATGCCGCCCTGGCTAAAGAATCTATTCCATCCGGCAAATTCAACAGCGGTTTATAAAAAATATTCTGTTCCACCGGACCTTCAAACAAAGGCTTCAATTGTGCAGGCAATTTTTTCATGGAAGCCTGGGGAACGGTATTGTGGGATTCGATGCCCGACTGCATATTCTGAATCGCCTGGTCGATCCATTGAGGGAAGGCCTTCATCCTGCCCATAAAATTGCGGTAATCTTTCTCCGTCTTGAACGGCACATAACCCGAGCCTGATCCGATGGTCGCGAAATTTTGTGGAAAGCTGAACACAAACTGATCTACCGGCCGGTTCAGGCCATAACCGGCAGTTAACCGTTCATTTTCCATCTTCAGTTTATAATCAAGAATCTCTACACTCAACTGTTCAGAGTACGTTAGCGCCGCTGTATCCAGCATATTCAGTGAATCAAGATACAGCTTGTTAAAGGCAAGCATTTTTTGTACATAGTCCTGCCCCAGGTTCATCGCCAACTGGTCATTATAATCGTTCACTCCATTAGCTGTTGCCTGTAATGGGTTCAGCGCATAATATCCATGCGCATAGCTGTCCAGCAATTGACCAAGCTTTACATCTGGCACAGCCTTTTTCTCCTGCTGCTTACAGCCATGGATAAGGGCAGATAGGATGATGAGCAATACGATATATCCTGATGTACGCGGGAATAACTTCATACTAATGCAATTTGGTAAATGAAGATAAGGGATCGTCCGTTTACGTTGTGATACCATCAAGTGGAGAAGTTTATATGTAACATTTGGTACACATTTTCTGCCTTGCAGGAGGTAACCTTTGCATAGTCAAAATCATGATCTATGAAAAAGTACACCTCTTTCATCGTCGCAATTTTCCTGTTGTCTTTATCACTAACCGGATTCACCGGTTGTGGCAAGGACGACAATGAACCAGCCACCATCATCACTACCAATAGTGAAGGTGTCACAACTTTCAACAACGCCTTTCTGAGCCAGCAAATCAATAGCCTTCCAAACGAACCGCTTAGCCTGGATGAGACAGAAGGTATCCTGCTTATGAGGGAGGAAGAAAAAATGGCACGCGATGCCTATATTATTTTCTACCAAAAATGGAAACAACCCATATTCACAAATATCTCCCAGGCGGAACAAACACATATGGATGCCGTTTTGCTCCTGGTCAATAAATATAGCCTGACCGACCCGGTGGGTACAAACCCGGTCGGCATATTCATTAATCCAGATATCCAGGCACTGTACAATGACCTCACTGCCAGGGGAAATCAGTCATATGCTGAAGCATTGAAAGCCGGCGCAGCCATCGAGGAAGTCGATATCAGGGACCTGCAGGACCTGCTGAATACTGATGATGTTATCAACAAGGATATCGAACTCGTTTATTCCAACCTGCTCAAAGGCTCCAGGAACCACCTGCGTTCCTTTGTTAAAGTTTTGAATACCCAGGGCATCACCTATACACCACAATACCTAAGTCTGGCCGATTATAATACTGTCATTAATAGTGGGATGGAAACCGGCCGACAATAACAAACGATTTGTTATGAAAAAGATACTTGTTGTTCTCGCAGTTATATTCTCTGTTAACATTTTCGCACAATCCATTTCAGAAAATGAGAAAGCCGGCATCCTTCTCATGAGGGAAGAAGAAAAAATGGCCCGCGATATTTACCAATCCCTTAATGAAAAATGGGACCAGGTTCCATTTTCCCATATTTCGGAAAGTGAAATATATCATATGTCGAAGATGAAATTACTGATCGATAAATTTCAACTAACCGACCCGGTTACTAAAAACGAAGACAAAAGAGGTGCTTTTGAAAACGCTTCGCTGAAGAAATTGTACGATGAGCTTTTATCATCCGGAAACACCAGCATGGAAGCGGCTTTCAGGGCAGGGGCCAGGGTTGAGGAAGTGGATATCCGGGACTTAAAAACAGAGCTCGCAAAATCCGGCAATGCGGATATTAAAAGTACATACGTCTATCTCATACAAGCGTCTGAACATCACCTCAACGCTTTTGTGCAGAACCTGAAAAGAATGGGCATTACTTATACCCCTGTAGTATTAACCAACCTTGAATTCGATGTCATTGTAAATAGCCGTCATGGCAATGGTATGGGCATGGGGAAGGGAAGGGGAATGGGAATGGAATGTGCCCAAAATAGTTGTGGACGATATTGAATAACCCAGGACAGGCTATGGAAATGATTTTCTGAATTCCACTCTTCAGGCTTATAAAATTTAGTGCCGCCATTTCATCGAGTCGATCCGAATCCTCAAAACCTCAACTCTAAAAAATGCCGGCCCAGTTTATCGGTAACGTCCACCATATTGGTGATGCGGTCGACATAGTTCTCCGCCTTCTTCACTGATAGCACGATGTACCCGTCTTCATCGAACATGGCATCGGCATTGTAAAGTTCACTTTCGATGAGCTTGAGTTGGTCTGCCAGTGTGGATGATTTACCCAGGCGTTTTTTATTGACTACCAGGAAATCAGCCTGGGCACTGTAATCAATGGTGGGATCGAGTTTGGTTTCGATCAGTTTTTTAACGCGGTCCGACTGGCTATGCTGATGAAACCATTGAATAGCTTTTTCAATGCCTAGTTCTGTCTCTTCTGTCGCCTTATCGATATACACTCTTGTCAGCTTTTGATCCGCTCTCTTGAGTGTACGGTAATGTGGCGTTTCCAGTTGGGTCAAATATGCAGCCGTAGATGGAATCTGCTCATTCGACGGAATCTCTTTCAGCACATAAATGGCAATGCGTACATTCTCCCAGGATGATGCCGCAGGTTGAAGGAATACGATCTCGGCCATAAACTCCGGCACCTGTATATCCAGGAGTTTGCTCAACAGCTCATTGTCCTCCGCGGGGATAAATCCAATTTTATGCTTGTTCCAATGCAATGCAACGGCCGCGGGATCGTATTCATTATCCGGTTCACGCACCAGTTCCAGCATATCGCCCTCCTTCATCTGCCCAATCAGGGCCGGACCTTCGTAATGCCTGAACCCTCTTACAAAACTTTGCAAGAGGTAAAACTTATGGTACTCTTTGGTCTCAATGCTCTTCCCTGCGAGAAATGATAGTCCGCCTAAAGCAATCAGCCGGTTAATAAAATCGATCCGTTTCATCTCAAATCAAAGTTATGAAACTATTATCCCTATATTTATCAATCCCCTACCCCTGGCAATTTCTTTTCAAAAAACAGTATCATTCGCCTGCCTGGAAAGTTTCTAACCTGATCATTTAACCCGCCTTAACACCCAATCACGTCATGAAAAAACTTATTTTATGCAAGATCACCTGGAATTGGCACCCGGACAACTAGTCAACGACTATTCATCCGGTTTCTATGAAGATGATGATGATTTTGAGGTTGTATAAAATGCTCCTTTTTTATACACCATACAGTATAAAATAGAGGACTTTTGAATAATTATACCGGTCCTGTATAAAACCGGCACCAAAAATCCTGTTTGACTAAATACCGCGATTTTTATACTTCTTGAAGTATAAATTTGATCACTTTTTTACCTGCCTCAAAACAGCAATGGATGTAAAATAATTGGCCGGCATTTGCAGTCAAATTGCATGGTGGTATATATAAATATTGGAAATGCCCACCACTAGTTTGATGTCGGTCTCTTATAAACTGTGAAGGAGGTGAGTTGTGCTATTTTTTCTGCCGCCATTTCGCCTTCTTTGGTAAAACTCCAGACGAACAATGCTTTGATCGGATGATCTTTGCGTATGTCTTCTATAGCCTTCAAGGCAAGCTGTTTGGCGATACCCTTTCTCCGATATTCTTCCAGGACCAGTGCTGAGCAAAGGTAGATGGCGTCATAGCTGGCGCCGATGGGTGTCATTTCGTATAGCTGGTTTTCCGAAATAACCTTTGCCAGGAACTTCTCCATTAATTCCTGGGTGGTGGGTATCAGCAGTACCCATGCAACCGGGCCCATACCCTCATCCAGTTCAGAAATCGTTGCGGGATGGATTTCGCGCAACTTGTTTAAGACCTTCCAGTCAACATCCAGTTGATCCGGATCGTTCTTGACGGCGAAGACATGATCCGCGAGCTCGATGAGACGTTCGACATTACTGATGGCCATAAGACAAAAATAGAACTAACTGCGCATTTTCATTGGTCCAGCAAGTCTGGCAGAATGGGGCGCAACTTCCTCAATATAGCCACGGCACAAACTTTGTAAAATTTTTTTAATCAGCATCATACGTTATCCAATAAACTATGCTTATCAAGCGAATTATTAATATTGCCATCCTCTCAATATTGCCATTCATTTCATACTCTCAAATACAGGTAGGCAGTACTTTAATCGACACCGCTACCCTAAAAAATAATTTGTATATCCCCTGGGACTTAAGCTGGGGTCCCGATAATTTTATCTGGTACACCGAACGCAATGGGAAAATAACAAGGCTCAACCCTGAAACCAGGCAATCCTTCGTCATCCTGCCTTCAATTCCTGATTTGTGGACCGACAACCCGGTGCCGTCTGAAAATATGGCCAGTGGCTTGTTCGGAATGGTCATTCATCCTGATTTTACCACTTCACCTTATGTTTATTTGTATTATACACACTATCCCGGTACGCCCAGGGTGAAAATTGTGCGATACACCTACAATGCCGTACAGGATGCTTTGATTAACCCTTTTGTATTGATTGATGATATCGAGGGCACTACCACTTTTCATAACTCCGGCCGTATGGTGATCACACCCGACAGAAAGTTGCTGCTTACCACCGGCGATCGTAGCAATCAATCAACACCGCAAGACATCAATTCCTTAAATGGTAAGATTTTACGTTTAAATTTAGACGGTACTGTACCGGCCGATAATCCGATCCCCGGCAACTACATATATTCTATTGGCATCCGTCATGCCCAAGGCCTCGTGTACTCTCCTGATAAAAGCATTTTGTATTCTTCGCAACATGGCGCTGGCACTGATGACGAAATTAATATTGTCGAGCGTAACCGAAATTACGGTTGGCCAAATGTCGAGGGGTTTTGCGACCTGCCCGACGAACAGGTATTTTGTGTCGCCAATAATGTTAAGGAACCGATATATGGATGGTACATCACCATTGCACCCTGCGGTATGGACTTTTATAATTCGGATATCATTCCTGAATGGAAAAATGCTTTAATACTGTCCACCTTGAAAGAACGGGATCTGCGGGTATTAAAACTTAGTGCAAACAGGCTAAGCATTACAACTGAGGATATTTATTATGACTATGATGAAGGCATGGGACGCCTCAGGGATGTTTGTATTTCTCCGGATGGAGATATATATGTCAGCACA
The DNA here is from genome assembly GCA_963707255.1 of uncultured Sphingobacteriales bacterium. Classification (GTDB taxonomy): domain Bacteria; phylum Bacteroidota; class Bacteroidia; order Chitinophagales; family Chitinophagaceae; genus Pollutibacter. The sequence continues at coordinate 185,247 of CAVPPM010000010.1, forward strand.
TCCAACACCGATGATAACGGCGACGCTTTTAATCCGCCTCCCGGTCTACCCCGACCCGATGATGATCGTATCATGCGCATCGGCAATATTGCACCCCGCAGTTTATCAGTAGTCCAGGTAACGGGTACTTCCGCTACTATACAATGGAAAGATCGCTGGAATAAGGAAACCGGTTTCAGGGTGTTCAGGGCTGTAGGATCGGCAACCGGTACATATACCCAAATTGCAACATTACCGGCAAACACAACGCAGTATACCGACCCTTCCATTATAAGTGGCCAGTCTTATTTTTACAGGATACAATCTTTTAATGGCTCTTTTACTTCAGGTTTCAGTAATACGGTAACTGTCAGTGCCGCTGTTCCTGTAAAACTTACCTCATTTACAGCAACCGTTCAAAAATGTAATGAACTGCAACTGAACTGGGAAACCGCACAGGAGATTAATAACAAAGGATTTCAAATTGAACAAAGCAGTGACGGAATCAGTTTTGCCTCAAAAGGATTTGTAACTGCGGGGGCCAATCCATCTTCCGTTCAACAATATAGTTTTACCATCAGCAATGTACCTAACGGTAAATGGTACCTGCGCCTGCGCCAGGAAGACCAGGATGGAACGACCACTTACTCCCAGGTTGTACCCGTCACCGTTGACTGCAGTAATATGGTCTTTCGTGTAAGGCCGAATCCGGCTAAGAACATGCTGTATATCGATGGCATTGATGTACAAACCGGTTCTGTGGCTGTAAACATCTATAATGCCAGCGGTCAGTTGGTACTGCAACAGCGTGTGAATACAAACACTGCGGCTGTAGATATCAGTTCCTTACAACAAGGCGTGTACTTATTGCGCTTGAGTAATGGAAAGCAGGCGAAATTTGTGAAAGAATAGGCCGTGGAGCCATGTGCACACCCCTTCAGCAACTCTTATAAAACTTCGCGGACATCTCCCCGGCACGGCGGTCAGCCGGCATCTCCTCGAGCATGGCCTCGATCTTCTTAGCAGCATTGGTAATGGAAAGTCCACCGAGATTGGTGCATCGTAACGTATGATGGATCTGGTCGCCCACAGCCTTCATGGTTTCAATGACTTCATCCAGCGGAATCAGTTGCGCATAATCCGACAAAGCCATATTTGCACAGGATACCGCATTGGTTGCTGCCATCACATTCCTCCCCAGGCATGGCGCCTCCACACGATTTCCAATCGGATCACAAATAATGCCCAGCGAATTCTGCAGCGCCAGTGAAGCAGCAGCAATAGCCTGATCAAGTGTGCCGCCATTCATTTCTGCAATAGCAGCAGCAGCCATTCCACCTCCTGATCCAGTCTCCGCCATACATCCACCTACTTCCGCTGCAAATGTTGCATGCGCAGCGATGAACACACCAATCAACCCCGCAGAAAGCATTCCCTTCACCAACTCATCTTCCGGCAAATTCATAGAATGCGCCGTTCCAAATAAAGCGCCGGGCAACGCACCACAACTTCCCGCAGTGGGCGCTGCAACGATAACGCCCATCGAACTTTTATTTTCCATCATGGCACTCACATACATGATGATCCGGTTATTGGTGTCACCGCCAACCAGTTTTTTGCCTTCCATGTTTTCCTTAAACTGCAACGACTGGCTGCCCAATATCCTGTCCTCATAATGTGTTCCTTTCAAACCATTCTGAATGGCATCACCCATGATATGAATGATCTTTCGCATCTTCTCAAATACTTCCCCGGCTGAAATATTTCCCCTCGCCATTTCATAATCCACTGCCAGTTCCCAAAGCGCTTTGTTCTTATCACTGTTATACTCGAGCATCTCATTACAGCTGATAAAAGGGACCTGTAAATTCTTCCTCGACATGACCGGCAATACCGGTTGCAGGTATTTTATAAACAACACATCCTCCATAGCCAGCAGTTCCCTGCTGAAATTTTCATCGGGAAAAGACTGTGCTTTGATTTCGATAAAACCCTGGTGAACTTCTATAGCATCATACTCAATCGAAGCTTTCAAAAACTCAACAATTCTTTCCGGCCGGGTGCAATAAATCAACGTGTAATAATAATCTCCCGCCATCGAAACCCTTGCTCCATCTATCTCAATCACTTCAATCATTCCTCCACCCGTGGAAATGGCCGTCAGCTGCCTCGTTTCTTTATCATTACGCAATGTTATCTTATAGGTATTCGGATGATCGGCACCGATATCCGTTATATTAATAGTGACATTTATTCCAGCGGTCACGATGTGCTTGTCCGACTCCGGCAACCGCTCATCATAAGCTTCCCATCCAAGAAATCCGCCAAACAATCCCATATCGGATCCCTGGCTTTTGTGTGTTGTGGCAAGAGAACCATCCGGATCAAACTCAATCAGTATGTCTTTGATATTTTCATCCATCAAATCCCTGCACAACCGGGCAATGCGTAATGAGGCGGCACAATGAGAACTGGACGGGCCGCGCATTACCGGGCCAATAACATCGTTGAATATGCTTGGGAAACTACTCATGGACAATAGTTTTAGGTTATGGTAAGTTACCAAATATTTAGCGCAACATGCTGCAGATCTTTAATGCTTTTACTTATTGGTCGATGTCCGGTTGATTACCTTAAATGGTTGCGTTAACAATGACTTGCCGTCCGACAAAACCAGTGCATACTTACCGGCCGACAAATACTTTACATAATTAGTAAAATAGGGCAGATCACTGGATTGACGGCTTACGATCAGATCCCAACGGTACTGATTAAACCCTTTTTGACCTTGCAGCGCAGTGCTCCATATTTCTTTTCCTTTTTCATCCTTAAGAGTAAGCGTAATTGATTTGGATTCATTCAACCAATAGGATATAGCTGTTTTTTCAACGGTACGATAATCTGGTGCGCCTGATGAAGAACTGAACCATGGAAGTATGCTTTCTGCTATTTCAAACAAATAATTTTTGTCAGCCGGGATCTTTTTTTCTACCATCGAATGAATAGGCTGCAGGTTAATTTTATATATACCCCTGCCATGTGTGGCAGCAACCAGCTCCCTGGTGGATTCGTGTATCTCCAGGTCGGCAATGGCGGCGCCCGGCATATTGGTACCCAGGCAAGACCAGTTCTTTCCCCTGTCCACAGATATATACACTCCGCGAATGGTACCCGCATACAGAATATTTTCATAGACATGATCTTCCAGGATCACATTCACTGGCTCATCAGGTAAACCTCCAGCGATGCCGGACCATGTTTTTCCGTAATCATCCGACATGTATAAATAAGCATGCAGGTCATCAGAATTGATGCCCGTCATCGCGCAATAGACTCTTGATTTGGAAAATCTCGACGGACAAATACTTCTAATATAATTATTCGCAATGCCGATGTCGTTTTCTTCCCAACTCACGCCATCATTTTTCGAAACCCAGAATGCTCCTTTGTCAGTACCTGCATAGAGCAAGCCTTTCTGAAGAATTGACTCCACCAATGCACCCGTTGAAACAGACTTCTTTTCGTTAGAAGATGAACACGCTAAATTCGTACTGATCACTTTCCAGTTGTTCCCCTGGTCACTACTTTTGAGAATAAAATTGCCTCCATGATAAAGTGTTTTACGATCATGCGGAGAAATGAAATAAGGAGTGATGTAATTGAACAACAGCGTGTCCTTTATTTCTTTGGGAAGCCTGGGTTGAATTTCGAAAGCCGTATCAGCATTCCTGTCGAGCCGCACCGCATATCCATGCTGCGCACTATAGTAAACGATATTATCATCTTCCGGATCCACCTGCGTAACACATCCATCGCCACCATCCCATGGATCGATCCAAAGGTACTTCCAGGTATCGGGGAAATTTGGTTTGATCTCATCAAGCGGACCAAACACGGTTGCATCATCCTGCGTGCCACCATAGACGATATGATTTTTTTGGTCGATAGTTATATCATAAAATTCACCCGTCGGAATATTATTATAATGAAACCACGTTGATCCTTTATCATAGCTCACATAAAACCCACCGTCATTCCCTGCCGCTATATGATTGGGATTGAGCGGATCGATCCACAATTCACATTGATCCAGGTGAAATCCCCTGGCCATGCCCTGGTTTACTCTCGTTACTGTTCCTCCTATGAATGAAAATGTTTTTCCTCCGTCTTTGGTATGTGCTAACCGGACCCCCAGGCAGTACACTTCTTCATCATCAGCCGGACTTACATACACATCCGTAAAATACCAGCCGATCACGGAAAAAATATTGAATGGCTGCTGATGGGTTTTGGTCCAGGTAAGACCTCCGTCGGTAGTTTTATATAATTCGGCCGACTGGCCCGCGGCATTCGCCAGGTTATCCACCAAAGCATACGCTTTTTGCGGATTGGTGTATGAAACGCTTACGCCTATGCGCCCGGTCATTTTTCCCGATGGCAATCCATTGGTACAGGGCATCCAGCTTTTCCCTCCATCAATGCTTCTATACACACCACTGTTCTTACCGCTAATGCCAGGATTCATTTCCCACAGTGACGCATACATGATTTTTGGATCCGCTGCAGAAATCACCACATCATTGGCTCCTGTTGAATTATCAACATATAGTACTTTATTCCAGGTCTTCCCTCCATTGGTGGTTTGATAAAGCCCGCGATTTTCATTTTTCGACCAAAGATGTCCGAGCACCGCAACCATCACTATATCGGGATTCCCAGGATCGATGGCTATTTCAGCAATGGACCAGGAGTCTTCCAGCCCGATATGTTGCCATGTTTTGCCGGCATCGGCCGACCTGTACATGCCTGTGCCCGGCAACGTAAAGTTCCTGGGCTTCTTGAGGTTTTCACCCGTCGCGAGGTATATGATGTTTGGGTCCGAAGGCGCCAGTTCCATATCGCCAATACCTAATGAAGCCTGGTCCTGGAAAATACAGTTCCAGCTAATCCCATTATTAACCGTCTTCCACAAACCGCCGGAGCCATAACCCACGTACATGGTGCCCGGATGAAGCGCATCTACCTGCACTACATCTGCCCGCGCCGAATTCACCATTGGTCCAAGTGAAACCCAGCTGAGATTATACAGGCTTTTGCTTTTCATTTCCTGGTAAGTCTTGAAAGAAGTTTCCAGGGGCGACTGAATTTGCTGGGTATAGGCCGGAATAATCAGGGTTTGGAAAACAAACAGGAATGTGGTGATGATCTTTTCCATTTTTTATATGTCGATGTGTTACTGCAGAAAATAATCCTGCTGCCAAAATAATTTGAGTTAATTTTTAAAACCAATACTAACGGCGCGATTGAATGTAGCGATGATAGTTCGCGTTGCTTTTAAAGGTATTCTAAATTTAAATTCAAGGATTGAATGATACTATTCGTCTGGATCTCATTGGCTGTATTGACTATATGGTATGGAATTGTATTCACGAGGGACTTTTTCAAGCATAGGAATATCCTGGAACCCGTCAGCTGGCTGAAAGCCGGTCTGATAGGTTTTGTCGTCAATTTTTTTGACGTATTGGGGATAGGTGCCTTTGCACCGCAGACTGCCTTATTAAAATTCACGAAACAAACGGAAGACCGTGTATTACCGGGAACGCTCAATGTAGCCAATACGCTGCCTGTATTGGTTCAGGCCATCATTTTTATCACGGTCATCAAAGTGGATCCCGTTACGCTGATCTCCATGCTTGTGGCTGCGGCGGCAGGAGCCATCATGGGAGCGGGTGTAGTCTCGAAACTATCAGAAAACAAAATTCGGTTGACCATGGGCGTTGCCCTGTTCATCACTGCGGGGTTCATGATCGCGGGTAAAATGGAATGGATCCGCGGAGGCGGGACGGATATCGGGCTGTCGTATGGGAAATTAGCCATCGCCGTAATCGTCAATTTCATTTTAGGTGCATTAATGACCACCGGGATCGGACTGTACGCACCGTGCATGGCGCTTGTATATGCATTGGGCTTATCGCCCCAGGTTGCCTTTCCTATCATGATGGGTTCATGTGCTTTTTTAATGCCGCCTGCCTCGATCCGGTTCATCCGTGAAGGCGCTTATAACCGCAAGGCCGCCATGGCCATGGCTTTGCCGGGAATAGTAGCCGTATTGATCGCTGCATTGATCGTGAAGTCGCTGCCACTGGACACCCTGCGCTGGGTAGTCATTGTAGTGATCTTGTATACATCGGCAGTGATGTTAAGGGCTTATTTAAAGACGGAGAAACCTGTGCCGGCAGTCGACACGGTAAATGCTGTTTGATGCGCCTGTTTTAGTGACATTTGCGTATGTCGTTTCCCGGAATTATTATCGATCACAGTTTATGTTGCACTGTTGATGGAGTATGAAATTGACTGCGCAAAATTTCCATTCATTGCTTGCGGACCCAGGCATACTCTTTTTGAGGTCGTTCAAAAACGAACATTTTTATACCCGATCAGGTATAAAATCTAAGGTTTTTTGAAATGCATATTTCGAACCAGGAATTTTCTCACAGGCAGTTATAGTATTCCGCGGTTATTCTATTCAATTACATAAACACCACCCTTCACCGTATTGAATTCAATAATGTTACCCGGCAATTTTTTCACGGCGACAGCCTTGCCATTAGTTCGAACCCTGGCCCCTGGCTTAGCTTCGATCCTGCAAACTTCGCCGGCCTTCGACTCGATAGTTAGTTGAGTTACCATTTTATTTTTCCACGAATATTCCAGTTCAAAAGCGCCCCTGGCACAAACACCTTTAAATGTTCCCTCACTCCATTCATCGGGCAGTGCGGGAAGCAGTTTGATAAAGCCATCCTGTGACTGCATCAGCATTTCCGTAATGGCGGCTGTTACGCCAAAATTGCCATCCACCTGTAATGCCCTGCCGCATAAGGCAAACAATGAAGTACAGGATTGCTCCTTTAAATAGCCTTTGTAAATTTTATTGGCCCGGTTACCATCATTCAGCCTGGCCCATAAAGCCATCTTCCAGGCCCTTGAAAAACCCGTGGAAGCATCGCCCCTTTCTTCCAACACTTTTTTGTAAGCACCAATCAGCTCAGGTGTTCTTTTTTCATATAAGACCCTGCCGGGATACAGCCCATACATATGCGAAAAATGACGATGATTTTTTTCCAGTGATCTCCAGTCATCGGCCCATTCCTGCAATGATCCATCCCTGCCGATTTGTGGAGGAACCAGTTTCTCCCTTGCCTTTTTTACCTGCTGAACAAAGGCATCATCCTTCTTCAAAATTGCAGCAGCTTCAATATAATAACCAAACAGGTCGTACAGGATCTGCATATCGATGGAAGATCCCGCACATATCGTTGTGCCTTCCCTGAATCCTGCCGTTACTTCATCAAAGTAGGGTTTGTTGCCGCCGCCATCCGGAAAGTTTTCGGGAGATGTGGATGGATTGGTCACCAGCCATTTCCCATTGGGATGCGGCACTAAAAAATCCATGAAGAACTGCACCGAGCCTTCGATCAGCGGATAGGTTTCCCTTAAAAAGTCCTTGTCGCGTGTGTACTGGTAATGTTCCCATATATGTGTGCAGAGCCAGGCACCGCCGACAGTAAATGTTCCCCATGTGGGACCATCCATGGGCGCTGCCACACGCCATAGGTCCGTGTTCTGATGGAACACCCAGCCCCGTGCACCATAATGTTCTTTGGCCACCTGTGTTCCCTGGTCGGTCAGCTCGCTGATCATCCTTACTAACGGTTCCGCACATTCGGAAAGATTACCGCTCTCTACCGGCCAGTAATTCATTTCCGTATTGATGTTGGTCGTATACTTCGAATCCCAGGAAGGATTCATATTGTCGTTCCAGATGCCCTGGAGGTTTGCGGGTTGCGTACCGGGTCTCGAAGATCCAATCATCAGGTACCTGCCGAACTGGTAACTCAGGGCGGCCATGGATGGGTCGGGGGCCGACTGAATTTTCACCACCCTTTCCGGTGTGGGCAAAAATGAATTGTCGGTGTTTTGCAAATTCAGTGAAACGCGGTTGAAGAATTTTTGATGATCAGCAATAGCTGCTTCATGTATGGCAGCATAGTTTTTATTTTCTATCCCTTTCAAATAATTGTCCACCCGTTGATGTTGATCAGCGCTTACATCTTTGTAATTCACAAAATTGGTGGCGGCGGCAAAGTAAAGCGTAACCGCATTTGCATTGTCAATGATGAGATCAACGCCATCTGTTTTTACGGTTCCGCCTTCCGGCACTGCCTTGATCCTGGCTTCGTATTTCAATTTTCCTTCGATGCCCATATAGTCGGCCGATTTCCCGGTGAGTATCAACCCGTCGTTACCATAAGGATCCATCCTGAAATAATCGGTGGCATAATTGGAATGTGCCTGGTTCCTTTCACCCCGCAGGTTGGCGGTGAATGAGATGCTGCCGGGTTTACTGGCCGTGAGCCTGACCACTATGACCTGGTCGGGCGCCGAAACAAAAACATCGCGTTGGTAAACAATCCCATTTGAAGTATAGGAAACACTGGTGATCCCGGTCTCGAGGTTGAGCCACCGTTTATAGTTGCTAACACTATCCTGGTTTTTGAAAAACAAATGAAGATTGCCGAGCGACTGGTATTTCTGCTGTTCAACGGGGTAGCCCATCAGGTACCTGCCGAAGAGGTTGTGTGCGGCTAAATACTTTTCCTCAAAAACCAGCTTCTGGATTTCCGGTAATTTTTTATAGCCATCCTTTACCACGGTGGAGTACGGTCCGCCTGTCCAATAGGTCTCTTCATTCAACTGAATACGCTCTTCACCATTTTTTCCAAACACCATGGCACCGAGGCGGCCGTTACCTACCGGAAGGGCATCTTCCCATTTTTTGGCAGGCTCGGTATACCATAATAAAGTCGACGGATTAAAGTTTCGGGCGTCTATATCATTTGCGGTAACCATTTTCTGCGCCTGGACTTTAGTGGCAAGAAATACAATAAAAAGGAATGAGAGCCTGCAATATTTCATGATGGAATATTCATTGGAGGATGAGCAGAAAGGTAATGACGTCAGATAACATACTATGCGACTGAAGTTATGTAATTGTATGCAGAATTAGTCACCGATCACTAGTTCGAACATACCTCGAAGCATTAAATAAATTAATACCTAATGCAAATTAGACTCAATCTTTTTACGTCCCCTTTGATGTGCCCCGTCGGATCTTGCAGAGATTTTGATCTTTGAAAGTTCCTTGCCAATATCCCTTATTACTCTTTCAATTTCGGAAGCTTTTTCAGGCGAAGGAAATTTTAATCCGGCTGCGTACTGCCGTAGTAAACTCGAATTGATATTTGCTATTTTGGCGATTCCGGATATATTTAGAAAATTCATCTGTTCAAATAAAACCGTTAAATCATAAGCTACATCAAAATAAATCTTGTCACTCTCCAAATGATGGAAATCAGTAAGCAATTTTTTCATCTTTCTTTCTAAAGAAATTACTGAAGTCGCTTTCTCTACCAGGAGGTTATCTTTATACTTTACCCTACCCCATAACAAACCATTGCCCCCTTTTTCTATTATTAGTGTAATCTTTTTCATAATGAATGCCACTTTGCCTTTTTTCATACCATCCATTTTTCACAAGCAATTTAATGACCTCCCTCGCCTTCATGGTAAAAGTTAGTCGATTTAAAGGTAACATATTTGTTACCTAATATCAAAGTGTAAAATAAATTATTTGAGTTCCAGAATGCATTTTATGCTTATGTAGTGGAATAGCCACTAAAAGCATGAGGAGAAAAAGAACGTATAAAAATGTTTTTTACCCATTGTAAGTCTCAACCACTCACAGCCCCTTTTCCAAAATAAACTTCATCAGGGAGACAGGGTTGCTCAAACCGAGTTTGCGCATCAGGTTCTTGCGATGGGTTTCTACCGTATAAACACTCAGGAATAATTGGTCCGCGATCTGTTTGTTAGTAGCGCCGTCTTTTAACAGCCCGATGATCTCCTTCTCCCGCGGCGTCAGGTTGAACTGTTTCAGGAAAACATCCTCATCGTCTAGCACACCCGGATGCGAAGGTGCGCGGTAAGGAAACGAGGTATGATTGGTCATTACCAGTCGTATGGTTTCGAGCAGCTCTTCCTTCTCACAGTTCTTGAGCAGGTAGCCATTGACGCCGCTTTTCTTTGCCCTTTCTATCAGGTGGTCTTCATTGTATGTCGACAATATTACAATCTTCACACCGGGATAGGATCTTTTGATATGCAGGGTCGCATCCAGTCCGTTTAACAGGGGCATATTGATATCGAGCAGAATGATGTCGGGCAGTTGTCCCGACAATATATCCAGCAGCTCTTTACCATCATTGGCCACATCAATGACTTCAATCCATGGTTCATCTTTCAACAACAGTTGCAGTCCGTTGATGAAAAGCTTGTGATCGTCTGCTATGATGATTTTTACCGTTGTCATACCTCTCTTTGATAAGGGATCCTGATAATAATGGTGGTGCCTTTTTTCCCGGAATCTATATTCATAGACCCGCCCAGGTAATCGACCCTGGACCGGATACTGTTCAAACCAATGCCGTCGGACCTTCCATCGTCAAATCCCTTCCCGTTATCCTCCACCACCAACTCCAGGTAATCCGTATCGTACACCAGCTGAACGGTGGCTTCTGTAGCCATCGAATGTTTATTGATGTTCGTGGTGAGTTCCATCAGTACCCGGTAGATCATCAATTCATCCTGCTTGCTAAATGTATATATTGGGCCTGAAGAGAAGAATCCGTAATGAATACCCGATTCGGTCGACAGCCTGTTGTAAAAATTTTCCAGCATATCTGTCAGGCTGGTCTTTTCAAAATCAGGGGGCATCAGGTTATGCGCAATCTCCCTTGCCGTGACGGAGGTTTTGTCGATCAGACCCTTCAGCATTTCATTCTGCTCCACCGGCAGGTCAAAGCTTTGAATGGCCATCTTCATGGCGGCCAGGTTTCCGCCCAACTCATCGTGCAGATCTCCGGCTATGCGTTTCCGTTCGTTCTCCTGGGTCACCAGGATCTGCTCACTGAATTTTAGTTGCTGATCTTTAAGTTGGGTCGATAGCTGTTCCTTTTCTTTTTTGAACAGGTTGTACCGGTGCATCAATGCATAGGAGATGACCAGCACTTCGATCAATAACCCGATATGAAAGGGAGCGGGAGGAATTACCTGGCTGAACTTCCCGATAAAAAGTGCGCGCATCATGGCGCCGATGAGGTAGGCTGATTGTCCGACCAATAGTATCCACGCCGGCTTGTAGCCTTTGGCGATACTGTAGATACAGGACGATAAGATGATGATGACGCCGAGTATGGCCGACTTATTGGACCATTCAAAAACAATCGTCTCGATCGTATTGGAGGGCTCGACAAAAAATATAATGCCATAGATAATACCGCTGATCCAGAGCGACCATTTATCGACAAACAACGCCCAGCCAAGGAATGAGCGGCGGGGGATATTGGTTAGAAACAACTGTACCACGTGCACCAGGAAGCCTGATCCAATAGCGGCAAAGGCCGCCATGGATGTGGCCCTGTAGCCGGTCGCGGAGTCGAGTCCCAGGAACTGCATATCCAGCCCTTCGTGCTTGATCACAAAACATAACGTGAAAAGAATATACAAGCCATACCAGATATGGATAGGCTCTTTCACCGATACATAGAGGTAAAAATTCAACAGGGCAAAAAGGATCATTACCCCCGTAAGGAATCCCATAAAAAGGTAGAACCTGCTTTTGATGAGATCAACCGCCCGTGGTTCAAATAACGCGAGGTTGATGGTTTTATACGCATGGCTTTCGTCCACATCGATATAATATTTAACTTCAGACTTAGCCGGCACCGTGAGTAGGTAGGCATAGGAATTAAAAACAAAGTGCCTGGCTGAAAACGGGTACTGGTAACCGGTCTTGCCATAGGAGGTCCAGCCCCTCCCATCCTGTTGCCACAACTCGGCAGACCTTATACCCTTGCCGCCAAACATGAGGACCACCTGGCGGGGCAGTGTGTCAGGGTTGCAGGCCGTGAACCTGTACCAATAATAGTAGGGATCGAGTCCATGGAAAATAACGGGTTTATTGGCCAGTGTTTCAAACCGCTTTGTGAAAAGGGTTTCAGTACGGAATCCAGCGGGATGATGGAACCGGTACTCAGCTTCTGGGCCCGGCCGTTGAAAAATATATAGCCGGGATCCCTGTCCAGCTCGCCGAGGTCAATGGTTTGCGAGGTTGAACCCAGGCTGAATACACAGGCCCAGGCTGCCAGTACATATTTAACGGCTGATGACATTTCGGTTACCCCTGGATGTTTCCATACAAGTTCCGAAATCCGACTAAGAAAAAAAATACCAAGCACTGGGTATTGTAAATAAGGGTGGTGCCGACGGATATTTATAGAACATCTGAACTAATACAACTGAATATGAAATCTTCCGATGTCATTACCGAAAGGGATATCAGGCCCTTGCCTAAAATCACCCCTGCCGTTTCACCGGGCTTCATCATTGGCATGGTGTCGGGCATCATTGCCCTGCTTGTTATGATCCACGTAGGCTTCTATCATACTTATATTAAATACTTTCCCCAGTTTAAAACAGCGAACGGACCCTTCGGCCCTGTCGACTTTAACTGGATCATGCATGCTCATGGAATGGTCATGATGAGCTGGGTCATCATGTTATTGGTACAACCCATCCTCATGCGCATGGGAAAAACAGCACTTCACCGGCGAGTTGGTCGATTCAGTTACGTACTAGCTCCGTTGGTTGTGTTGTCGATATACCTGGCCAATTACGATGGTTTCCACAGGGCTGTGAGTACGGCAGGCGAAGCCCAGGCAATAGCTTTCCTTTCGTTAACCTTCCCCGGGCTAATCTTTTTTGCGATACTCTACATTTTGGCAATGTACTATAAGAAGAAGCCGGCACTTCACATGCGGTTTATGTGTAGTACGGCTTTCCTGTTTATTCCCCCTGCCCTGGACCGCGCCCTCGGTACATATTTTCAATTACCCGGTTACGATGTTGGCGCTTACTTCCAACTGGGGATCATCGCCTTCTTTGTGGTCCTGGATTCTGTCAAGACAAAACGGGTCAGCCCGTTTATGCTGGTATTCGGGTTTGAATTGCTGCATTTTACCTTATGGAATTTGAAGACGACTGATTTCTGGCAGACGGTAGGCGGAGTGATTGCCCATATATTTTAGGATAAACCAATCAACATATGAATCAGTCAACCCCTGTTCCCTATCGGCTCATCAGTTCGTTTTTTGTCCTCATCCTGGTGATGATCACCTGGGGATTCTATCGAACCTATCTTGTATTTTTTCCTGCCTTTACCGGCTTTACCATGATCCATCATTTTCATGGTGCGGTGATGATGACCTGGATGATGATGCTCATTGTACAGCCATTGCTGATCCGGTATGGGAAGATAACTATCCACCGCAACATTGGACGGCTGAGCTTTATCATCGCGCCACTGGTAGTGTTTACTATTTTCCTGACGGCTCAAATGGGTTACAACAAACCGGACCCCAATCTTACACATGCTGATAAAATTGGTGGTCTTGCTTTAAATATGCCCCCGTTGGTCTGCCTTTGCCATCTTTTACATTCTTGCCATTTATTCCCGACGGAATACGTATAGCCATATGCGTTACATGATCGGCACGGCACTGCTGATGATCGGGCCCGGACTGGGAAGAGCGCTGATCATTTATTTCAGTGTTCCTTTTCCTGTAGCTGTGACCAGTGTTCTGATCCTGCAAACAGCCTGTGCCCTTGCCCTGTTGTTAATGGATATTTCCCAACGAAGGAATTATACCGCATTTGCCGTTGTTTTCCTGGTCAGCCTGCTGGGGTTACTCGCCTGGCAATTCAGGATGGGCGCCGTGTGGCAAAGTATCGGTGAGTTGTTTGCAAGGATGATGTCTTAGCTGCACATCCTTAACGATGATCCAAAAAATGCATGCTTTTAGTAATACCAGCTCAAGCAACGGCGGGAACAAACGAAGACAAAGTTCAATCATGCAGTCAGTAATACCCAGGGGATAAGAACAGGCTTTTCCGGGAAAAATACTATCTTTTAGGAGTAACCCTTTACCCCAACCGACTGTCCATGACAAGTTTCTCCCGCCGAATTACTATTTCAGTATTCATACAACTCATCATTGTATGCACAGCATTTTCGCAAAACATACGATTCAATAAAGTATCCTTTCCTGAAGACTTCATTAATACTACTACCGGTATTACCCAGGATAAACAGGGAAATATCTGGTTTAGCGCCGGCGGGATTGCACGCTATGACGGAGTTCAGTTAAAGATCTTTAAACATGATCCTCTCAATCCCAATTCCATCTCCGTCAACTTTATAGAATGCATCCTGGCAGATAAGAAAGGATATATCTGGGCAGGCAGTTACGGTGGAGGTCTTAATAAGCTTGATCCTGCAACGGGGATCTTCACGCACTACCGGCACGATGCAAAAAATCCCAACAGCATCATTGATGATACCGTTACATGCATCCTCGAGGACAGGGATGGAATGATCTGGATTGGGACACAGCATGGCGGCCTGGATCGTTTCGATCCGGCAACGGGGCAATTCGAACACTTCCGGCACAATGATAATGATCCCGGCAGTTTAAGCTTTGACCAGGTGAGGGTGATCTATGAAGATAAAAAAGGTGATCTGTGGATTGGTTGCGGAGGACCGTTTCGTGAAAACCAACCTGGCGTTGACGGTGGCTTAAACCGGTTTGACAGGAAGACGGGCAAATTTATTTCCTACAAACACCATCCGAAAGATCCCCATTCTTTAATCGATAACAGGGTAAGGGCGATATTTGAAGATAGCCGCGGTGTATTTTGGGTGGGTACGGCAGGCGACGGTCTTCATACCATGAACAGGGAGACAGGGACTTTTGAAAGACATAATTATGATCCTGCCCATCCGGATAAATTAAGTCGCCCGCCGGTTAATAAATCCATAACCTTTGCCGATGACCATATCACTTTCATCAACGAAGACGGAAGGGGATTTATCTGGATCGGTACATTTTCAGGGGGTATTTCACGATATGATCCATTGAGCAAAAGTATAACCCGCTATAACACCATTGAAAATCCTAATGCTAACTATACCGATTCCACCAGCTGGTGGTCGTTTATTTCCCGTGATGGTGTATTATGGATAAGCAGCTTTACTACAGATCTGTTCCGGGTTGAACCCTCGCACCAGGATATTCATCATACCCTGATATCTTCGGGAGGAAGGGTGTTCGACTTCCTGAAGGTACCTGGACTTGGATTGTACCTGGCCACGGGAAAGCGGACTTATTTTAATGGATAACAACAATAAAGAGATCAAGACATATGTACATGATCCGCAAAATCCCGGGAGCATCAGTGATAACGAAGTCTGGACTATATACAGGGATAAAAAAAACCGGATCTGGACGGGGAGTACCGGGAAATCGGGTGGACTAAATTTGTTCAACCCGCTTACGGAAACTTTTACTTTATACCAGCCCGATCCAAAGAATAGCAAACGTGAGGGATATAATTCCATTTTCAGAATATACGAAGACCGGCAAGCCAACCTGTGGGTGGGAACTCCATTTGGAATTGGAAAGATGAATGACAAAGGTGAATTTACCAAATACCTGCCATTTCCGGAGGATACTGTTGTATATGGTAGGAATTTTGTCATGTGTATCCTGGAAGACAGCCGGCAAAATTTATGGGTTGGCTCCGAAAGCGGAGGAGGATTACATATCCTGGACAGGAAAACCGGGAAGTTTGCACATTACCTAAATCGTCGAAGAGTTTACCAATTATTTGAAGACAATGATGGTAAATTATGGGCAGGAGCTGAAGATGGGCTGTATTTTTATAACGCCGGATTAGACAGTTTCACTTTATTTAAAGATCCTTCTACAGGAAATAGTTTTAGTGCGTGGGGTATCCAGGAAGACGCGAATAAAAATCTATGGGTTTCTTCTGCGGGCGGACTTTATAAGATCCACCATGATCGTTTAGGATTATCCAGGTTCGGTAAAAGCTTTGGTATCAATGCAGCCAGGTTTTCCGGCCTGGGAATATATGAAGCCGATGACGGCCAGTTTTTTATTGCGATTGGTGGAGGTTACTACGCATTATATCCAGATAAAATCAGCAGTAATCCAACACCACCTGAAATAGTGTTTACGGATTTCCAGTTGGCAAACAACACGTTGCCTGGCGGAGACGGAACCTCACTAATCGATAGCCTGGAAGCCGGAAAGCAACTCAACCTGAGCCACGATCAGGATGCATTTACCTTCCACTTTAATATTGTCCACTACAGTAATCCCGACGCGAACAAGGCTATTTATATGTTGGAAAATTATGACCGGCAATGGCGTAGCGCAGGCTCTGAGCGAATTGCCTATTATAACAATATCCCGCCCGGCAGGTATAGATTCCGCATAAAGGCAGCCAGTAGTTACGGGGTATGGACAGAAAAATCCATTGATGTCATTATTTCTCCGCCCTGGTGGCGGAGCTGGTGGGCATATATTCTATATGGATTATTGGCGATTGGCATCGGGCTAACGATACACCGTACACTAAAACAACGGGTGATCAATGCAGAGCGTGAGCGGACAAGGACCCGCGAGCTGGCCCAGGCAAAAGAAATTGAGAAAGCCTATCATGAATTAAAGACCACGCAATCACAATTGATACAGTCGGAGAAGATGGCTTCCCTCGGTGAACTCACTGCGGGTATTGCGCATGAAATACAAAACCCGCTGAACTTCGTCAACAATTTCTCCGATGTCAATATTGAATTATTGGAGGAGATGAAAGACGAGATCAACAAGGGCAACCTGGGTGAAGTAAAAACCATTGCGGACAATGTGATCGATAATGAGGAGAAGATAAAATACCATGGCCTTCGCGCCGATGCCATTGTCAAATCCATGCTGCAGCATTCCCGCACCAGCAATGACCATAAGGAACCCACTGACCTCAATGCCCTTGCTGATGAATACCTGCGCCTGGCCTACCATGGCCTGAGGGCCAAGGACAAGAGCTTCAATGCCACCCTGGTCACCGATTTTGATCCAAGTCTCGGCAAGGTCAATGTGATTCCGCAGGATATTGGCCGCGTGTTGCTGAATTTGTATAACAATGCGTTTTATGCTGTGTCCGCCAAAGCTGCGGCGCCTTCGGCGAATGGTTATAAACCGACCGTTACAGTTACAACAAAGTTGATGAAAATACAGGGTGATGGCGGTACAAATCCGTCACTGCCCGCCAAGTCCTCCGCCAAAGCTTTAGCGACGGCGGAAGCGTTAGCGAAGGCGGGAACCGTAATCCGCAATCGCGGGCAAGTGCCGAAATCCGTAATCGATCACGTAAAAGACAACGGACCGGGAATCCCTGAAAAAGTAAAAGCCAAAATCTTTCAACCCTTCTTCACCACCAAGCCCACCGGACAGGGAACAGGATTGGGACTATCACTCAGCTATGATATCATTAAGGCCCATGGTGGAGAAATAAAAGTTGATTCGAAGGATGGGGAGTATACGGAGTTTACAATTCTGTTGCCTGTTTGATTTTATAACCGCCGCTCTTATTTCTTTTTGAAGTGGTAAAAAAACATCAATTTTTATACTTCATCTGGTATAAAATATCTGATTTGCGGATGATCATAAAACAGAACTCTATGACAAAAGATGCGGTTCTTATGCACATTCTACTTCATAAAGTTCGGCCAGATCAAAATCCAGCATCTATATTCTACACTAAGCTGATTCAAAATAACAGAAGAGATCAGGTAGATTTAATGATTAAAGTTTCCGTAATTGAATAATTCCCGCGGCAGGATTTGCCATTATATACAGCAAATTGTATTGCAAAAATCGTTTTACCTGACTGGTTATTTACCGGAGGCTTCTCGTTAGTTGGAGGTGTTTTATCTTTTTGTGTTTTTGGTGGTGGCGGATCTGAAGGTCCAGGTGCTGAAACAGGAGGCAAGTTGACAACGTCTGCCACAATAAAACCACTGGCCGAAGTCAAAATACTATCCTTAAAAGGATTCACACCACCCTTACACTCGATCTTTGTAATTTTCACTGTATCAGCTGCAACTCCTGATTTTGGTGTTGTCGCTACATGCGATGAACTTCCACTCCAAATAACTTTAATTCCCTTAGCCAGCTTTACTTCATTTTTATCATTGGGATCTAAAGGTGCCTGACTCGGCGGTATTTGAAATTTAGAAATATAGCATTTTACATATTGAGCAATTTTGCTTTGATCAGTCAGAATATTTTCAGGAGATGCTGGGATGTTGGAAGTATCTACTACCAGATGAACAATAAGCGAATTGGTAAGCGACTTAACAGCAGCAGCAATGTCACCCATGTTCTTGGTACCTTCTAAAATCCTATTCTGAAGTTCTTCACGACTAACAAATCCATTCATAACATTAGGTTTAGGTGGGTTTTTAATATATAGAAATATAACCCTAAACCATATTATTTGCAAAAATATATTGCGCAGGTACCAGGTTCATCCTCAGTGATACCGGGATATTTGCATTGATGCGTTGCGGGAAACTCCCTACATCATCTTCTTAATCATCTTCCCCAACATCATCAATCCATAATCCGCATCCTCTGTCCAGGGCTTACCAAAACTGATGCGGATACAATTATTGTAATTGCAATTTGCCGAAAACAATTTTCCCGGTACAATGGAAATATGATGCTTCATGGCTTCTGTACGAAGTTTAAAGGAATTGATCTTTTTATCCAGTTGAACCCACAATAAAAATCCTCCCTGCGGGCGTGAGACCTTTGTCCCTTCCGGGAAATAATCAATGATGGCCTGGAGGTACCGCAGGCATTGCGTATGCAAGGCTCTTCGCATGGTTTTTAAATGATACTCATAACGGCCATTCTGCAGGTAATGCGCTATAGCCGCCTGGGTAAGTGTAGGAGAACTGATACTTTGAATTCGCTTTGCCTGTTTTACCTGTTCAAGGAATTTACCCGGAATGACCCAGCCAATACGATAACCGGGAGCCAGAGATTTAGAGAGCGAAGAACAATGCATCACCCATCCCTTGGTATCATAATATTTACAGGTACGGGGACGCTGTTGCCCAAAATACAATTCGCCATAAATATCGTCTTCAATCAATGGAACCTGGTGTTTCGTAATGATCTCTACCAATTGCTGCTTATGCTCATCCGGCATACAGCCCCCCAATGGATTATTGAAATTCGGGATCACTACCACCGCCTTAATGGGACTTTTTTTCATTACCTGCTGTAAACAATCAAGGTCCAGGCCGGTTACCGGAGAGGAAGCAATTTCTACAACTTTCAATCCCATACTTTCAAGCGATTGGTAGATGCCAAAATAATTAGGCGACTCTACTGCCACTGTATCACCCGGCTGCGTAACCGCTTTTATGCATAGTGTAATGGCTTCCAGGCATCCGTTGGTGATCACAACTTCATCGGGCTTGATCTTACCTCCCCAATTGAATGCAATTCTGCATATCTGTTTTCTTAACTCAAGATTCCCCTGGGTATGCTCGTAGCCAATACATGAATC
This sequence comes from uncultured Sphingobacteriales bacterium, assembly GCA_963707255.1. GTDB lineage: Bacteria > Bacteroidota > Bacteroidia > Chitinophagales > Chitinophagaceae > Pollutibacter. Next base: position 204,843 of record CAVPPM010000010.1, read on the forward strand.
CTTGTAATTGCGCAAGACATGCACGACCGACTTATTCAGTTTGGCCGTGGGTACCAGCGAAGCATCGGGAACTGCCAAAGCAAAGTTGATGATCTTCTCGTTGGAAGAAGCAATGTCGGCATACACGGAAGCAATCATCTCCTTCACGCTGATATCATGCGAAAGCGGATCAGGCTGGATCATTTTTGGCAGATCGGGATAGCGCTTGTAATTAAATCTTACATAATACCCCGACTTGGGCCTGGATTCAACCAGGCCCTTCCCTTCCAGGTAATAATAAGCCTGGAAAGCCGTGCCCATACTGATGCCATACTCATCACTCAATACACGCACAGAAGGAAGCTTGTCGCCAATGCGCAATACATCCTCCTCAATCATCTTTTCAAGGACTTCTGCCACCTGCAAATAGAGGTGGTCGCTGCTGATAGTTGCCGACTTACCCATAGGTTAAAAAATCTGATCTAGTCAAAAATACAAAAACTGAATCTGTTTTTACAATAGGATTTGTAAAATATTTGTACTGGATTTGGAACAGTCATCTGACTGTTGCTAACCAATCGAAAACAGTTTTTATGAATAGGGAATCCCGTAACGCATATATAGCACTGGCGCTGGTGAGTTTCTTCTGGGGCACTACTTATGTAGCCTCCCGTGTAGGTGCGCAACAAATGCCGGGACTATTTATGGCTGGCGTTCGTCAGTTCATCTCAGGAGTATTATTAGCCGGCTACTTTCTATTGAAAGGCTATAAACTTCCCGATTGGAAAGCATTGAAGCAGATTTCCATCCAGGGTATATTCCTGCTCTGTATTGCCAATGGTTTGCTGACCTGGTCGTTGGAATATATAAGTGGCGGGTTGGCTGCTATCATTGTGGCCCTGGTTCCATTGTTTGTTGCATTATTCAGTGCATTAATGTCGCGTTGTGCTGTCATAACAAGGTGGATGCTTGCAGGACTCTTACTTGGCTTTGCCGGAATTTTATTGATCTTTTCAGACTATAGCGGTGAAATGCATAATCCTTCCTTTGCGTTGGGAATAGTGCTGGCACTGATCTCGGTGTTATCCTGGTCATTTGGTACCGTATATTCTTCGAGGAACAAACCGGTGGTGGACATCCTGTTTGGCGTTGGATTGCAAATGTTGATAGCAGGAACCATTATGCTGATCGTTTGTGCAATAACGGGCAAGTATGTAAACCTGGCGCAGGCAGGGCAGCTTTCCTGGCTCTCCCTTATCTATTTAATCGTGTTTGGATCATTGGTGGCTTATTCAGCCTTCGTATTCGCCATCAGTAAACTTCCCGCTACCCTGGTTTCTGTGTATGCCTATATCAATCCAATCGTTGCTGTCGGGTTGGGATGGTTCCTCTTATCAGAAAAAATGAACCCTATAATGTTAACGGGCATGATGGTTACACTGTCTGGTGTTTATCTCGTAAATCGTGAATTTAAAAAAGTAAAGCAATGAGCCATATTACCATCGTTGATTTTCGACCGGAACACCAGCCCTGGTTTGAAAAATTCAACAGGGCCTGGATAGAAGAATTGTTTGAAATGGAGCCAATGGATGAATGGGTGCTGATGCATCCGGATAAAGCGATCCTGGAGGGAGGTGGCGCCATCCTGATGGCCGAATATGATGGTGTTCCTGCCGGTACAGTAGGATTACGCAGGGTGGATGAGGATACGGTTGAATTCACCAAAATGGCCGTGGACATCAATTTCAGGCGAAAAGGAATTGCAGAGATGTTGTGTTACGCCAGTTTTAAGAAAGCGGCTGAGCTGGGGGTTGGAAAGATCATTCTTTATTCCAATACAAAGAATGCCGTGGCTATAAAGATGTATGAAAAAGTCGGCTTTATACATATTCGTGTTGAAAATGGAGTGTACAAACGGGCCAATGTAAAAATGGTGATCGATACAGCCACTGCACTGGAGCGCGCAACTCAATTTGACCAGCAATTACAAACAACATAAAAAAACTTCTATGGAGTTAATCACTGATATCCCCGTACGCAGAACATTGCATTCACGACTGGCAGAAGCCAACCTGGATGACCTGGAATTCGGAAAATATATTTCCGATCACATGCTTGTTTGCGATTATTTCGATGGCGAATGGCATACACCACAGATCGTTCCATTTGCCAATCTTTCTTTGAGTCCGGCTACCCTTGCACTTCATTACGGTCAGACCGTTTTTGAAGGGATGAAGGCATTCAGGATGCAGGATGGGCGGATAAGTATTTTCAGGATAGAAAGACATTACCAACGATTCGTGCGTTCGCTCCAGAGAATGTGTATGGTCCCTCCTCCCGAAGAGATTTTCACAGAGGGGCTGATAAAACTTGTTCAGACAGATAAGGCCTGGATACCGTCAAAACCGGGTGCTGCTTTATATCTACGCCCTTTCGTGTATGCAAGCGAAGCAAAGTTTGGCGTTAAAGTATCGGAACAATACAGGTTTATCATATTCACAGGACCGGTTCCTGAACTTTATGCCAATCCCATCAAGGTTAAAGTTGAAACAGAATATATCAGGGCAGCAAGGGGTGGTACGGGTTATGCAAAATGCGGAGGAAATTACGGTGGTTCGTTCTATCCAACACATAAGGCAAGGCAGGAGGGTTATGACCAGGTATTGTGGACCGATGCGCATACCAATACACTGGTGGAAGAATCCGGCATGATGAACATCATGTTCGTGATGAACGATAAGCTGGTCACTCCGCCCTTATCAGATTCCATCCTGGATGGTATAACAAGAGATTCCTTACTCACCCTTGCCAAAGACCTTGGCATTGCTATAGAGCAAAGGCCAATTTCCATTGATGAACTGGAGAAAGGCATTCGCAACGGGTCGATTACGGAAGCCTTTGGTGTAGGCACCGCTGCGGTAGTAGCGCCCATTCAAACAATACATATAAAGGGAACTGATTACCATTTGCCACCCTATAGCCATGAAAACCTGATGTACCGGATCAAACAAAAACTAGAAAGGATAAGAACAGGAAAGGATGATGATGTTTACGGATGGAATTATATTGTTTGATTTGGTAAGAAAAGATCCCTCGCTTTGGCGGGGGACTTTTCTCTATTTTTTATTTGAATATGTACCCAGTTCATTGATACGCTTGTACATTGTATTGAAGCAATTCCATGCGCTGAGCTCAGGAAGTTTTTCCCCTGATTTTGAAGCCCTGTATTCTTTAAGGAAAATGTCGGTAGAAGACCACACGGTTTGCACCATGCCCTGAAATCTCTCCTTCATCTCAGGCGTTGCATCCCTTCGGAAACTTACCATGTCATCGACCTGGTCAACCGCTAATGCAGCATTACGCCACGGACATGTTACCACAGCCAGGCCCTTCATAGCAAAGTAAACGGCAGACTTATCCGCGCGTTCATAATGCCAGTCACAGATCATGACATCTTTTGGAATCATGTCGATTGCCCTGTGCGTATTATTGTAGCTTGCTTCCCACATACCATACCCGGTTGTTCTTCCATCAAGCAAACGATCTCCCCAAATCCAAAGATGTCTGTTTTTCTGAGCAAGGTGATCCCTGATTTTTCTGACTTCTCCTGCGAATAATTCTGCCTTGTCGAGGCCCTGGCATCGCGGACATTTGTCGTCACCCAAATAAAACACCTCATCCATTCCGGCATGAAATGCATTTGATTCAAACGCCTCGCAGATCTCATCCACCAAATCAAATACAATCTTATGCAGATCGGGATGAAGAGGACAATAACTCTTGCAATAGAGTCCATCATCATTTGGCCAAACATATTTCGCAGGCATTTTCACATGAGGCGTTTCATCAAACTGGGGATATACCCTCAACAGGTTGGATACCCTGCCAGCCCAGGACTGATGACCCAGCAAATTAATTTGAGGTATCAGGCGGATTCCGCCTTTTTTGCATACCGCAACAATCTTTTTCACGTCATCATTAGAAAGAGCAATGCTGTCTCTCAACTCCGGGTGGCTTGTGAATTGAAATTTCCAGTCAACTCTCAATATGAGCGTATTAACATTCCTGGGAACCAACTCGTCCGTGATAAATTTTGTGAATACATCAACTTCACCGGGATTTGGAGCAGCAATACACAACCCCCTCGTTGGCATCAGCGAGTCAATCCGGCTTTGTGCCATACCTGAACGAAAGACCACTCCCAGGCAAATGAGCAGGATTGAAGTGAGCAAAAAGACTTTTCTTTTCATCGTCTAAAATTAAAACTGTTTCTTTAACCTCAAGACATACCCACCGCCGGGTGCCATTTTGATATTGATGGTATCTCCTTTCTTCACTTTCCTTTCGGACAGTTTATAATCAGACGCATACCTGTCGGCATTTACTCCATCCTCACATACAACAGCGGTGTAATTTTCGCCGTCCAGAAAATCAAGTTGTATGTTCAGGTCGCGAGGCGGTCCAGTCCGTCATCGCGCCGATAAACCAGTCATCGCCCTTTCTTCTTGCGGTGATGATATAGTCGCCAATCTTTCCATCCACCACGATCGTTGTATCCCAGGTGGTAGGAATACTTCCCAGCAATTCCATGAACTGCGGCTCGAGTAAGCCCTGCGAAGGGTTTCCGGCAAAGATCTGCATCGGGCTTTCGTAGACAATAAACATCGCGGCCTGCTGGCAACGTGTGCCTATCGACATAACTTTTTCACCGATCGGGCGAAAAGTTTTTGCAGTGGCATTATCCAATATCCCGGGTTCATAATCCATCGGGCCCGATGTCATCCTGATAAAAGGAAGCAGCAGGTTATGTTCCGGCGTTGGCTTTTCACTCCAGATATTGTATTCCGAACCCAGCACTCCTTCACGGGTAACCGCATTTGGATAAGTCCGGTTGAAGCCCGCCGGTTTGAAGGCGCCATGAAACATCACCATGATCTTGTGATCAGCGCATGCCTGCGCAATCCTGTAATAAAATTTTACCATTTCCTGGTCGTCGCGATCCATGAAATCCGTCATGATAAAATCCACGCCCCATTTATTGAACTGTTGCAAGGCGGGTTCAAGCTGCTGATCGAGTGTCATCGCCAGTGTCCACAATCCCAGCCCGACTTTCTTCTCCTTCGCATAGGCGACGAGCTCTTCCATGTTGAGCGAAGGATTTATTTTGAACAGGTCTTTCACCTCGCTCCAACCGGCATCGAGCATGATGCGGTCAAATCCAAAACGCTGCGCAAAATCGATATAGTATTTGTAGGTGGCCGTGTTGATGCCCGACTTAAAGGGAATGTTGAATAAGTTGATCCCGATGATCCATTCGTCTGTCGCCTTACCGGGATTGATCCACGATACGTCTTTCACGCGTGAGGGTGACGCCAATCTATAAACGATATCATTCTGGGGCAGGTCCTTATCCTCGGCTGCGATGATCAAAACCCGCCAGGGAAAACTTCTTGTCCCGCGGGTGCGGGCAATATAATCCGCACGTTTAGTCACGATCTTTTGCGGAAATTCACCTTCCGCCACTTTCTCTTCCAGTGGGATAGGGTGCAAAATGCCCGCTGAGCGACTGGTTCCCATTCCCGACGATGAACATGCCAGGGTAGTCTTCCAGGTCCGCTTCGGTGATCACCATTTTCGGTCCGGATGCCGGTGCAACCAGTACCGGGGTAAAGGAGAGGTTATTTTTAAAGACACTATCCAGTGGTTTGATCTTATAAGGCTCTTCGAAAGAAGTATGATAGATATCGGCATTCTCCCTTTTTGCCACTTCCGGGAAATAAAACGGATGAGCTGCAGGGAAATTAAAAGAAGCGATCTCCTCTTTCACGATAATACTATCCTTTGAGGACGACAGGAAACGATAGGCGACACCATCGTTATATACACGGAATTGAACGCTGATGGGTTGTGCAAAATGGATGGTGAGTTCATTATAATGGTCCGGGATATACTTTCGCTTTTCGGGCACCGGAGAAATGATGATGGAATTGTTCGACCTGGTACTGGTCTTTTTAATCTTCGGTTGCGCAGAGAGGCTGGTTCCATTTTGCCAGGCCATATTGATGGCAGAGGGAAGCAGCAAAGCATTATTCTCATAATAGACGGAATAGTACAGTTGATCCTTCACTTCCACTACCACCTTTATTTTTCCGTCAGGGGATAGGATTTCCTTTTTTTCAGCTCCATTACTAACGAGGCCAATGAGCAGGAATACAGCAAGCAGGATGTTCCGCATGAATCAAAGATTGATACTGAAAATACCAATTATTTGTGTGTGAAAGGCCAAGGACTTGTAGCTGCAGCAGGGTGGAAGAACTGTATTTGCTCAAAAGACCATGACCTACACTTTCGGTCAATATTATTTGCGGTAATACCGTCTTAAACTCCTTCTTTTTATCCTCATCGCGCCAGTAGACAATAAAATTGACTTTAGCTTCTGCCAGCTTAAAGCCCTTTTGGATTCGGTCTCTTAATACCTCTTGAAACTTCTGGGAATATTTAACCACTAATTCGCCTTTGGAGTTTCCTAATCCCTCTTCCATAATTTGTAGTGAATTACCACTGAAGAGATTGGCTATTCGGTGTTGAACATATTCAGAATACCCCAAGTAAACATCCCGATGTGTGAGGTACATGGTAATTTGATGAGGTTCGGGATACTTGTTATTGTCTCTTTTATAAATAAGCCCCTCTACGGAAAATGGCTGTAGATAGTTGCCGATATAATGTATTGACAAATTAGACTTAGCCCTTGTTATGGCGACATAAAGCTCGCGCTTATCGGAGCATCCGTACCAGGAGTATAATTTTTCAGTAAAATAAATACATTCTCAAACTCTTTTCCCTTGGCCTTGTGTATTGTCGAGACATATATAACATTCAGAATCAATTTTCTGAAAATCCTCTATTTTTGATTCATAAAGGAATGACTTCCAATCGCTTTTATATTTTTTTAATGTATTAGCCTGTTCAAAAGCACTTATTACTGCATTAACCAGCTCTTTCCTGGCACTGGCATCAAAATAATTATTCAATTCACGTTTCGCATTCGCCCAATCTTCATCCGTTATCAGTGGATGATCTTCATTATCGTTGATAATATCAGAAAAAAAACGAAGTTCATGGAGGTCGCCAAGTTTAAAGCCGTCATTTGTTTGGATTAGTTTTGCTTCCACTCCCCGCTGAAGCAATAATCCGCAGAGTAAGAACATTGCCTCCTCGTTTGTTTTAGCCAGTACACAGGTGGAGCCTACCAGATCTGTATGCTTTAAAATATAGGAAAGTTGAACACTCATATTACTGCTGATGTATTCAGTGATCTGTATGGTTCCGCTTTCTCGTTGCCTTGCAAAACACGGATCATTCTTCAACCGTTTGGTAATTCCTGATGCCCATTTGTTCGACAACAAAACAATAATTTTTTTACTCCTGTAATTCTCCGTGAGCTCATACTTTACAGCTGATTTTTCAGTAATTAGCCTCTCCATATTGCCAGAATCGGCTCCCCTGAACCCATATATGTTCTGGTCGTCATCACCTACAAGAATAACTCGCATATCCTCGTTCTGTTCCATCAGTGATTTGACAAGCTCGTACTCATCGCTATTCATATCCTGCGCTTCATCGACTACCAAAACCGTTTTAGTGATCCTGAAAGTTTCAATTTCGCCGGATCTTATTTTTTGCACTGCCGTATTAATAATATTACCAACTTCCAACAGGCTGCCAACCCTTCCCAGCAAGTCGAAACAGTAGGAATGAAATGTCTTTATCTCAATAAAATTCGCAGCATTTCCAATTAACTCAATCAAACGTTTTTTAAATTCAGTGGCCGCCGACCTGGAAAAAGTCAGCATTAATAACTGTTCATGCTTAACATCCTCGGTTAGCAGAAGTGAAGCCAGCTTATGGATCAGTAGTTTCGTCTTGCCGCTACCCGGGCCTGCTGCCACAATGATATACTGACTACCGGAATCTTTAATGATCTGTAATTGGGCCGGGGATAACGCGCCAAATAACTTTATGAACTTTTCAGGTGTTAATGTTCGCCTGATATCATCCAGTCTGCTGCCTGGAAAATATTTGGATAAGAATGAAGTATAGTTCAACCTGAAGTAGTCGTCTACAAATTGTAAGGCCTCATTATAGTTACGAATCATTTTCTTCGCATACTCCCCGACTATGTGAATCTGCTGAACTTTCTGCTGATAAAATTGCCGCAATTTTTCATAATCACTTTCTTTGTATTGTATTCGATTGTTCTTTTCTAATCTGTCTATAGTGAGTCTATTGTAGACCACCATAAATCCTCCTTCTATTTTGATTGCCTCAATCCTTGAGAGGTAAAATAAGCTATCTTCTATGTCATCAATAGTCGCCTGAACAGAAAATATCTCCTGTCCGTTTTCTATCATTTCTTTCAGCTCCTGTACGGAAAACTCAATCAATACTTCCTCTTTTTCGTCAGTTCTACCCAATTCTGATGCTTTTTCATAAAGGTACTCCGTGATAATTTTCGACAACAAGTGCCGTTTTCCCTGCTTTTCACGAAACTCTTCCTTATCAAGCAATAAACTGATTTGTACATGATTTTTAGAATAATCCAGGCTTTGGCGCTTAATCCAGTTCTTGATTGCCCAGAAATTAATGATCGTCTTAAGCTTATTAAGCGAACTATCTTTAATGTCTTGCTGAATAAATACTTCAATCACTTCCTTTAAATGATAGGCTGCTTCAGCTTCCTTTAATTGAGCTAATAAGTTCTCTTCCAGCCTTCTGAAGTTCTCGACGATAGCTAAGGATTTGTTAACTGACTCGGTCTTCTTTACAAAGGCGGTTAGATCTTTTGTCTGGGCGAGGATTTCTGTCTCCTCATCAATTCAATGATTCGAATTACTTCTTCTTTTACAATGCCCAATTGATCAGAAATATAATCTATCCTGCTTTCTGCCATTTCATCTGTAGTCAGCATTTTGCTTTTACTGGAAAACAGCTTCTTTATTATTCGAATTGATTTTACCTTCTGTGTATCCAAAAACTTATCGGAGGCATTAATCTTATCTATTGCCTCTTGTGCATTTTTGCTGAGAATACTATTGGCAAACACCGTTGGCATATTCTGTCCTCGTTTCAAATATCCGGCGTCTTCAAGGGCGGCAATTGCAGTTTTTACCCTTGTTTCAATTTCGTTTATACCTTCATCCCAACCAGCCTTCCTCGCGATCTCAAGAGCGGAGCTTGAGACAGCTTCGATCTTCTGGGACTTGTCAGCTCTTTAATTGCCTTCCAAATCTGATTGATTTCCTTACTACTGAGTTTAGTTTGATTCAGTAAAATAAAATGCTTATCCAGGTCGTCTTCATTAAATAATATATAGCAATCAGCCAGAATGTTCTCATCACGGCCGGCTCTTCCGGCTTCCTGAACGTAGTTTTCAAGTGAATCGGAAATGTCATAATGGATCACAGAACCAACGTCACTCTTGTCAACACCCATACCGAAGGCAGAAGTTGCAACCATTATGTTGATATCACCGGCCATGAAAGCATCTTGATTTTTGGTTTTCTCCTCCCTGTCCATTTTCCCATAGAAAGGTCTGGCTGTAAATCCATCCTCGCTTAATCTCTCTGCAAGCTTAACAGCTCTTCTTGTCCTGGAGACATAGACTATCGTCGGACAATTTTTTGTTTCAATAATACTCCTTAACTGATTATATTTCTCCTCTTCATTCTCTTTCCTGTAAACACTGTAATGCAAATTAGTACGTGATGCATTCGCACTGAAGACGCTTAGGTCGAGATCCAATTTTTCCTTGAAATAGTTTTTTATATCTTCTATTACCTTTTGCTTGGCTGTGGCCGTAAAACATGAAACAGGTATGGTATAATCAAGAGCAATACGTACTCTAGTCAAGTAGGTTACA
>CAVPPM010000011.1:0-13662 GCA_963707255.1 uncultured Sphingobacteriales bacterium
GAAAAGTATTCTTGCCTGATAAATCTTTTCTGCCATCGCCCTTTTTGCCACTGTTGTTTTCCTTCGCCATTTCCAAATAAGTGTTTCCTATATTACCAAGGCTATAGGCAACTCCAATCTCATTACCAATAGTCCTTTGCAGGTTCAATGCCTCAAAATAATACCCGAGCGCTTTCGTATAGTCCCTCCTATTGTTATAGATAGCACCTAGACTTCCTAAGCTTCTGGCCATCCCGTTCTTATCTCCCAGTTCCTGAAAAAGCCTGAGCGACTGTAAACTATAGTCAAGTGCTTTTGCGGTGTCTGACATACTGGTATATATCTCTGCGATATTCCCCAGATTTGTAGCCACGCCGATTTTATTATTTAGTTCCTCATCTATCTTGTTTGCCCTGAACATATACTCCAGCGCTTTAGAGTAATCTTCCTGGTTGTTATAAATAATCCCAATATTACAGAGCGTAGCCGCTATCTCATTTTTAATGCCCAGTCTTTCATGAATTCTCAATGCATCAAAATAATATTTCAATGCATTCGGGAAATCTGACTGGAACCAATAAATTACACCGATATCGCCAAGAATTTTTGCGGCGCCTGTACTATCCCCGATTTCCCTGAATTTCTGTAAGGATTTAAAAGCATGCTCTAACGCGGCTGTATAATCCGACTTCCCATATCCATAATTACCTGCCAGCACTTTATAGGCATATGCCATTCCTCTTTCCCATTTCAATTTTTCTGCAAGCGCCAGTCCCTGTTTACCATACTTCAGCCCTTCATCAGGATTAATTGAGTAATAGGCAAGGCCCAAATCATTCAACAGCATTACTTTATTAGTATCCTCCTTTGATGCTGGCAGCCGGGAAATAAGGGAATCAATAAGGGGCTGACCCTGTAATTGTGCATGAGATTGCCATGTTGCGAAAACCATCACCAGGAAAAGGAAATATTTCATGTTACTACTACATTTAGCTTATCATATACTTTTATTACTGCTTGCTCAATACATGCAGATGTTAATTTAATAATTTTTGATGGAAATAAACGGGAGCTATGCAGTTTGCCTTTTCCTTTTTTTATAGACGACGAAACCAATGATCAGCAGTACAGGTAATACTGCCAAAAGGATAAAAATCAAATTTTCGTCAATAGACTTATTGTATGGCGAACCTATTAAACTATTGGGCCGCAGGTAAATGATACCATTCCTGTAATCAAGAATTGTATTGAATCTTTTAAGGACGTCATTCCCCAAAATATTTTTCCCGAAACCTGCACCGTCTGATGGCAGTTCAATATCGATCGGCACATTTACCAGGGAAATCTCTCCTATTGTGAGACCGGGCAATGTATAGGTATTGCTTTTTATAATTTTACCATCAACTCCCTTCGCCCTCCTTGTGCCTGTCTTCGTCAAATGATCATACAACCCATTTTTTGTCCCGAATTCCCTGCTCATCGATAAGGCCCATTTAGAGCCTGTGTCAAAAATCAACAGTTCCCGGTATTTTTTCTCGCCTGCACTCAATATGCATTCAATGTGCAATGCGCTGCCCCTCCATTTCATGGGAATTGCAGAATATGAACCGGGCAGGTTCTCTATTGAATCGTGTATCACCATGATGCCTTTATCATAGTCAACCTCTACCACCTTGTCTTCAAAAGCATTGTATCCCACTACACCGTCAGCCCTCAATCCGCCATTGTAATTCACAAATACTGCGGGTGAATTTTCTATAACTATACCCGACATTTCGAATCTATTTTTATCCTGATTTAATGTCGCTTTTTTATCACTGCCCTCTTCCGACAATACACCTATACTTGCGCCTGTGTCAAATATTAAATCAAGGGTGTCGGAATTGTTTATGCTTCCCCTGATATGAATGGCATTGTTTGCACCAAGGACAAAAGGGATAGTATCAGGGGACGACATTGCCTTCTTGAATGGTGTTGAATACTTTACCTTGTTAGGGTTCTGGTAAGAGATTCTCTGGTAACAGGTGTCCTTATTGTTCAGCAGGATGGCAAAATCGTAATGATCGCCGGGCTTCACATCAAAAGAAATGCTATCGATGTCTGTATAATAAGTAATAATTTTTGACTTGAATGATTTATGATAAACATAAATATCCGGCTTAAGATCAGGTACCAAAACACCGTCCAGTAAATCATCCCCATCCAGTATTTTGATGTCTTTGGAATTGGCGTTAATGATCATATACTTTTCCTGGGAAAAAGAGCTCTGCCAGCCAATTAAAAACATAAATACAACCAGTACCTGCCTTATCATTTTTTGTTACCTCCGTAAGTCGTTTAGAAAAAGTAAAAAAACATCCGGCAGGATATTCGCCTGCAGTGAATTCAGTGAAACCGTTTTGCGCTCAGAAAATCTATAGGCAGATGGGTTGATCCATTCATTGCAAGGTCAGCCAGGATTTCACCTACAACGCTTACAAATTTGAAACCATGACCGCTGAAGCCGGTTGCAAAAACAACGTCCTTATCGAATCCCGATAAATAGTCTATGATGAAGTTTTGATCGGGAGAATTGGTGTACAGGCATGTTTTCATTACCAGGGTATTCTCGTAGCCGTCGGGAATGAACTGCCGTAAAAATTCTACCAGCACTTTTTCATCTGATTCCTTTGTGTTTCTATTCACCGCGTCCGGATCTGTCTCGTCAGCACCAGGATAATGAAGCGCCAGTTTCAGGCCCAAAGGGCCGGCAAAGTTGCCAACAGGAAGTATGGGGAACCCGTAAAAATCATACCCGTTGTTCTCCAAAATCCAACAGGGAAATTTTCCGAGTGTAAAATTGTCCCAGTTTTTAGGCTTTACCCATGCGACAGCCTGCCTGGTAATTGTAAGTTTAGAAGCTAAAGAGGAAATCATTTTGCCAGCCCAGGGTCCTGCCGTAATCACCAACTTATCAGCCTTGTATGTACCCCTGTTTGTTACCACCGTAACACTTCCTGTGGACTCGCGTTTCCATTCTAACACTTTCTCTTTTGTGCGGATAACGGCGCCTTTTTTTACTGCCTGTTCCACATATAGAAGTATACTACGTTCGGGAGTGATGAAGCCGGCCTCAGGTTCTTCCAGGCGCAGGAAATTTGGGGGAAGTTTAAACTGCGGGTACTTCCTATTGCATTCCTCTACCGAGAGATTATTAAGCGGGATTTTATACTTTTCAGAGGAATCCCTGACTGTCTTCAGGAACGAATCATCCGGTGCGCCAAAATAAGCGAGGCCGGTCTTGTAGTAAACCCGCGCGCCGGTTTCTGACTCCAACGCCTCCCAGTTTTTATAGGCTCTTTCCAATAGCGGTACATAGTCAGATCCTTCACCATAGGCTTTACGAATGATGCGACTTTGCCCCGCATGTGAACCCAGTTCATGTGGAATGTCAAACTGCTCCAGCCCCAATACTTTAAATCCCCGCTTCGCCAGTTGATAGCACGTGGAAGAGCCCATACTGCCAACTCCTAAAACGATTACATCATATTTTCCCTGGAGAGGACTCGAATCAACCTGTTGTTGGACCTTTGCATACATTTCGGCATACGATAGGGATGCTGCCGCAGCCACTGATGTCTTAAGAATAAAGTCTCTTCTTTTCATGGTTATATGAAATTCAAAATATTGTGTCGTATACTAGCGTCAACGGTTCGCTATCTTCTGCCTTGGTTGTCTATACTTGAATATGCTGTTATAGATAATGTAACTGATAAATCCTGTTAAAATAGTAGCTATAATATCCCATATGTCTATTGGCTTACCTAATAGAGGATGTGCAATTTCAAAAACAACAACACTACAAGTTCCGAGTTTTATTAAAAAGTTTCCCCTCGTTATATCATTGGATAAAACTGCAATTAAAAAAAATATTGTCGGAAATGTCCCAAATGTATTACCTAAAGTGTCGGCTATATGAAAGTCATTGATCTTGTTTGCGTATATATAAGGCCGATAAATTGGCCGTCCAACAAATTCGTAAATGAGTAATGCAATAATTCCAATAACAAAATTGATTGCCTTGTATTTTGTGAATCGCCAGTTTTTAAGTTCTGTCTTTACCTCGTTTAATGTCATAAGAAAGGTCATTACAAAGAACTATGACAGCCAGGCCTTGTTTACCGCCTGGTTTCAAAAACTGTCATAAACCCGTTGCCTGGTTTTTTATTGTTTTTCAACTTTTTCCTGTACCCGCTTCTGGTGCCCTTGCCAATACTTAATTTCTACCATACGATCCGCCTCGTTTTCGTACCGCTTATTCTTTTCCATTTCTAATGCTTTGGTGACTTCAATTAGCGACTCTTTGTACATACCTAAATATTCATAAACCTCCATCTTTACCCTTCTTGCACCTCCGTTGTTTTTGTCCAGTTGAATCGCTTTATCTGCAAGTGCAAGGGCTTCCTGTAAATGTATTCTTTCCAGGAACAGATAATCCGCAGCTTCGAAATATGCATCCGCCTTTGTATTGACACCTGTGGTTAGTTGCTCTTTTATATACTGCATTGCTTCTGCAGCGGTTGTTGTAACAATATTTATATCAATCTGTGTATTGACCCAGGAGATATACAGCCTGCCATTGGTTTGTACCAGGTCTATATCTATAGTCAACGCTTCATAGTGGCGCTGGGTGGCTCGGGGGATAACTACAAAACGGGCAATATCCTTTGACTGGCTATAGCCGTAGGTCCCGTACAATGTGGTGTCGGTATTTAAAATAACGACCCATCTGTCGGGATTCGGAATAGTAAACAGTGAGTATTTCCCTGGTGGTATTTGTTGTCCCTCAATGACGACGGCCCTGCTGATGTCAATTTTTGTACTCGCTCCTGCGCCTGTACGCCACAACTGGTTCCAGGGGACGAGGTTACCAAAAATAATTCGCTTTCGTGCCAAAGGTCTTTCGTACTCGATGTCAACTGTTGTATTTCCAATGACCTGTGAAATGGTTCCCCTGGGGCTCGCCACCGGGAACAGGGCCACTTCATTCTGGGCCTTTGAGACAATAGCGGCCAGTAATAAACTCACTGAAAACAAGTACTTCATCACAGTAGTAATTTGACGCCAACAATAGGGGTAAAGAATAATTATCTTTTCCAGGTTTTCGATTCCCAGGTATCCCTGCTAATACAATATACTTTACAATCACTATCCCCGAATTTTCGATCCTCCACGTATTCAAATCCGAGCCGTTCGTAAAACTTGATGGC
The DNA here is from genome assembly GCA_963707255.1 of uncultured Sphingobacteriales bacterium. Classification (GTDB taxonomy): domain Bacteria; phylum Bacteroidota; class Bacteroidia; order Chitinophagales; family Chitinophagaceae; genus Pollutibacter. The sequence goes on from CAVPPM010000011.1 coordinate 5,229, forward strand.
TCGTACATTTGACGCTAGTGGATCAATCAAAACAGCGGTCACTTCCGGTTCTGAGAAACACCTTGCCAGGGATTGCTGCATGATCTCTGTGCCGTATCCTTTACCCAGATCGCTTTCCAGGCCAATCCAGATATCTATTGCCCGAAATCCCTCCCCGATGTCGCCCCAATAATGACTTTCTTCCTGCGCCGGATTGATAATTTGAACGAATCCGATTGCCCGTCCATCCAATTCCGCAATCAACTGTTCACGCCATGACGGCGTCCTGGTAAGCTCATACTCCCAGTTCCAGTCGTCATCGGGATCACTGTCAATGACATGCTGTTGAGTATCCCAATATTGTATTATCTCAAGATCTGAGATGTTAGCCTGGCGTAACTGTATCATGGACCTCAATTGCCTGCAAAGATGAAGGATTGACGCAACATGGGTGCTTTTCTAATTACTACCCTGTTTGATAATGGTTGCAAAAAAATTCCGGATATCATTGGCAGTCTCTCCAGGGATCTCCCATTCAGAAAAATGACCCCCTTTTTCCATTACCGTCCAATGTTGAATGTTGTAAAACCGTTCGGCCCATTCTCTTGGAGCAGGTACGGTTATACCATCCCGAAGCGGCATCATCATTCCTGTTGGTAACGCTACTCTCCCTGTTACACCAGGGTCAAGTAAAGCTTCGTGGTATAGCCTGATGGAAGCAGCACCGGAACCTGTAAACCAATGAAGGGAAATGTTATCGAGTAATTTATCCCTTCCAAAATAAGTATCCATGTCTGACGTACAGTCGCCCCATCGCTGGAACTTCTCCATGATCCAACTGGCCAATCCAACAGGGGAGTCTGCCAATGCCGGAGTGAGTGTTTCCGGCCGTAGAGATTGCAGGGTGGCATAAGCAGTTTCCTGTAAGGCCCATGCGGCAACTTTTTGTTGGTAAATAGTTTCAGCCTCACTTAAATTTTCCGGCAAAGGCCTGATAAATGGTGTGATGCCGGTACGATGTATTCCGATGACATGTTGAGGATACCTGAGTCCAATCTGCTGCTGTACTAATGCACCCTGGTCGGATCCTCTCATGGCAAATTTCTCACAACCCAGTTCATCTGTCATAAGTTTCGTCATCAAATCAGCAATTCGCGAAAAACTCATGCCATGTTCGGCGGGGACTTGCGAAAATGGATAACCGGGTAACGAAGCCACAATCACATCAAAAGAAGGCGTTCCATCCTGCCGGTCTTCGGTTAGTAACGGAATAATATCAAGCATCTGTACAAAACTGGATGGCCAGCCATGCATCATTAATAATGGAACCGAATCAATGCCGTTGCCTTTTGCATGGATAAAGTGAATTGTTGTACCTTCAATAGTTGCGGTAAAATGATTAAACGAATTAAGTTTTTTTTCCCGCTCTCGCCAGTTATAGTCAGTGGCCCAGTAATGAACAAGGTTCTTCAGGTATTCATTATCTGTTCCATCTGACCAATGGGAACTTTCCATTGCTGGCGCCCACCTTGTATGGTTCAACCGGTACTTTAAATCGTCAATAACGGAATCCCTGATATGAATAGTGAACGGGATGATGGAATTCCCCCTTTTCATAATCTGCTATTTTCTTTTACAGCATTGTGCCTTGGAATTGGATAACCATTTATCATTTTTTGATCATTTCGTGAGCTGATCTGCCTTCACGAAGCTTTCCACCGGCCTTCTTAAAGAAACAGGTTCAGGATAATTTTTTATATACCCAATCCGCAAAATAAACTGAACATCATCGGAAATCCCAATGGAATCATTGACAGTGTTCCTGTATGGCGCTTCTTCAAGTATCTGTGTCATCGGGTGGACAGCAATTTGCTTTTCTCTCGTCTTTAATAACATTCGTTGCAGTCGCATGCCGCTTTCAATCAATGCCGCTGTGGAATTGCTTTTACTGGTAATGAGGAGCCAGCCACCTGAACGGCCAACCTGCTTGATCACAAGGTCAAGCCCCTGGTCCCTGAATTTTTTACTCATTATATTATCCCTTGAATAAAAATTACGAACTACCCAGCCGGCTATTCCATCCAGTTCCATGCTGGCAGTTGTTAATCCATCGCAATAATGCTTTGCATCTTTGCTTGATAATCGCATCCAGTCGGCCAACTCAGCTTGGGCGTTATCCCGGTAAACTTGTTGTCTGTTGGCCTGGATTGTCTGCTCATTTATCCAGCCATACTCCCTTGAATGATTAGGAAAGAAATGAAAATACTCCCTGTCACTACCAGTGATGTAATCAATATGTTCCATACTCAATCGTTCATTCAGGTAACCGGAGCGGACGGTCCTGCGAAGTTCTATTCGCGTTGCATCATACACCGGTGGACTATTTCGCTTTCTTAGTCTTACTTCCATTACATCCTCATCCTGGTTACTCAATGCTATCATGTTGAATGCGCAGTTATATCCTAAACTATCAGCGGCATACTCAAGATTCTGAATAAAAGCACCGATAGACAGGATCGTTTCCCTTTGCATTGGATCAACCACACGCAGCCATTTTGTTTTATCATTGGAAACGATCCAGTGATAAGGCGCTATATGTTTAATCAGCCAGGGTTGCGTATTGTGCCCACTCGGTGCCAGTGATGCGAGATAGAGTATCTTCTTTTCATCAGCCTCCAATGGCAACCCGGCATACTCCTCCTTTTTCAGATCAGCCCTGGTAAAATGTTGCCTGTCACTCAACAAATAAGCAGTACCGGCGACCGTAACAAGACTAGCGCCTGCAAGACCTAAAAACTTTCTCCTTTTCACTTTTTCGATTTTTTTGTGTTGAAGTACCAACCTATTTTCAAAGAAGCTTCAGGAATAAATGGAGAAGGTTTAAACTCCTTTCCATCAACCATGACTGCTTTATCACCCGCCAGCCTGAGGTGGGCTGCCGCCCATGGATTAATATACAGGTTTTTATAAAGCTTCCAAATGTAACCACCGCCCAATGTAAACATCACCTGGCTGAACGTGGCGGTAGAAAGTTTTTGAGACGTTTTAATTTCGGCATCCCAGTATTCAAGTCCGGAGCCAACCCACCATTTCTCCGGACTGTTTTCAAAAAAGTAATCAACGAGCCCTGCATACACCATCATGCTGTTACCGGTGAAACCGTCTTTGATCATAAAATCAGGAGTGGTCACATTCGTAACAACAGCCCTGTACCTGAAATGATTTTTCGACGCCCACAGTGATCCATAGTAGCCACCGGTTATGTAGGGCAAAATATCGGCTTCAACGCCGATGGATATGCTGGATGTGCTTTCGCTTCTTTGTGCGTTGGCCATTACTGATGAAAATACCAGGAATGCCACTAAATATTTTTTCATGTATTGACTAAGATTTTACAATGGAAGAATAATGTGTCTTGAATACTAATTCCCTTTTTTCCATGATGACCTGAATTCTTTGTAGAAAATCAATACAGTATATGGTATCACCATAGCGGATATTATCCATAACAGGGAGAACTGCATAAAATGCGCCTCATCAGTGGTTACTACGAGGCCAATTGTCCTGATCGCAGTATGTACCAATGCCGGACTCCAGATCGTTCGATTTCCATACTCGTACAGGAAAGCCAGTGGCACAGCGCTGGCAACAGCCAGCATAGTAGATAATAAAGCCACCGGCCAATCCATATAGGCAAACATGACCAGGTGCACCGCAGAAAATAACACTGCAGAGATAAGGGAAGCATTTCGGAAACTCCTATTCCTTCGCACGCGATCAAATAAATACCCCCTGAACAGCATTTCCTCAGTAAGTCCTCCTGTTAAAAACAAGCCCGCAAGGTTGAGATACCAGTCTTTTGCCAGATAGACTTTTGCGGCTAACCCGAGACCAAGCAGTAGATAAGAAAACAGAAGCACTACCGCAATCAACATCCCGGGCAGTATCGCCTTTACATTTGCTTTACGAAACCCGATACTGCTAATGATATTTTCCAGGGATTCATGACTGTTCCATGCCAGGAGTGATACAAGTGTTGTTATCACGATGGCAGAAGTAATCAGTCCGTTTATGATATATGGAAGACCTGATACCAGGACCCCGGTAAAATGCATGACCAGGAATGTTGCGGTGAATACCAGGTATAGCCTCGCGTTCTTAGGCATAACTAGCAGCCAGTTTTTCGTTTACTGATGACCGGTGTGCTTTGGTTAAACGAAATATGGCATACATCCCCGGAATCATCGGAAGGATGGCAGTCCACATCCCGGAAAAATAATACATCCCGGTAGTCTTATAGTAATAGTTGGGCATATTTTCGACTTCCACTCCATTAACCATTTGTGTTATCCTGTCGACGTTGCCCGGTTCAAGTTGGGGTTCAATCAGCGGGAAGATGAAATGAGTGAATTCCGCCACACCCGGCCCAATAAAGATGAACCAGGCAACGAATCCTGCCAGCGGAACACGGTAATACAACCCAAGGGTAGTTAAGGTGTAAATAATCGGTCCAATCATCATAAAAACCATCAGGAAACTTTCCTCTGTCCACGGAATATTGAAAATTCTTGACATGGCAGGTCCGAAGCCTGTAAAATATTCCTCGACCATGTGAATTTGTAATCCGGCAACGGTGAGAATAAAAATGGGCAAAATGACTTTCGGGTCGCTGGGCTTCTTTAAGTAGGTAAAATACCAGAAGAAAAATCCGATAACTGCGGCGCCGCCTACGATGATAACAGGTGGCCAACCGATTTTCAAATACCCGATGGTGGGAGCGATAACGCAGATGGCTATAGCTATTATTAAGCTGGCCCGCTGACTAAGTGTTAATTTTCGCATTGCAAATAATTTTGTTTATGCAATACTATTATAGCCGATTGACCCGATTTTTTACAAATGATAAAAAATCATCTGCCGGCTCTTATCCTGCTCAGTGAAACCTGGGTAATGCCAAGATAATTTGCCAGGTCTCCCAGGCTGATCCGTTGAAGAAGATGTCCGTTGTCCTTCAGGAAATGATTATACCGCTCCGTGGCGCTTTCTTCCAGCATTTCGCTTATCCGCTTCATCATATTGATTGTAGCGATAGATAAAAGTTTTCTGAATGCTGTTTCAATGCAGTGATGCCTGTTGCATAAAGTCTCCAGATCTGCTTTAAGGATATAGGTGACCGAGGTCTTTTCCAAAGCCATGATTTCATAATAAGAGGGAACCTGCAATTCAAAACTATTCACCACTGTGAAAAGTGTATTCTCTGGAAAGAAACGCATAATGAACTCCTTGTCGCCCTTAGTGAAAAAGGTCTTTGTCAGTCCTTCATCAATGAAGTATAACTTTTTGCAGGTCTCTCCATTTCGCAGTAATAACTCCCCCTTGTCGTATGACTTTACAGATAAACAGTTATACAGCTCATCAGCAGCTTCCTTGCTGAGGTTGGCAAGATGGTTGAATGTGGATACAAAGTCTCTCATCAGCTGTGGAATATTCCGCAGACTTTCATTTATGGTTCATCACTGACACTGCGGTCTATTTTTATAAAAGGACTTATCAATAAATACCAAAATCCTTGCTTCCTGCTGTCATCAAATTCCTTTAACCCATAATGGAGCGACTTAACCGGCACATATTTATAGGTCCCAAACAATTTATCCCAGAACACAAAGATGTCGGCATAATTTGAATCCGTGTAGTACTGGTTTTGGTCGTGGTGCACCTTATGAATATTTGGTGTGATAAACACTTTTCCAAAAACTTTATCCACCCAGTTGGGTAATTGAATATTGGCATGTTGAGCCACCAGGAAAGGTAATTGTACAATGAGGTAGACACCTAACACCGGAAGGTCAAGGCCAAAAATAATGCAGGCTACAATGGTTGATGTTCCAAATATCAACACCTCTAACGGATGCCCCCTGAAGAATGTAGAAGTATCCATGGCAGTATCACTATGATGCACACGATGCAGCCTCCAAAGAAGTGGCGAGGAGTGTGCCATTCGATGGAACCAATACGACGAAAGGTCCAGGCACATTACACCAAGAATAACTTTTAGCCACATTGGTACTTCTATCCAATAAAAGAGGCCTACATGGTTTGTAGAGGACCAATTTATGATCCCCACCTGAACTATTGCAAATACAAGGTTGGCAAAGTAAAAAACTAGCATGAGGACCAAATTATTAAAGAAGTGGCCGATGCGTCTTTGAAATTTGAAAGGAGTTCCCAGCAGGTGCTCAAGGCTATAAAATAAGGCGATCAAAAAAATGATCACATAATTGCCATCAATAGAATTAATAAACGTTACTATATTCTCCATGAATTGGTTTTGTTAATTGTCCAGCTTTCGTTCAAGTCCAAACCGCATTGCCGATTTGAGTACATCAATGTTGATATCTTTGAGCGCTTTGAATTTAATGCAATATCCACTCACACTGGCCTTACCTATATCTTTCCCATACGTTTGGGCGAGGTAATTTTTATCTTCGATACCCATGACATAGACAGAAATGCCGGTGGTATTCGCACTCATCCCAACCCGGTAAAACTCTTTAGTAGTTCCATTGGCATACTTAATGATATACGAACCGTACCCGATATTGGGATTAGACACAATTTTACCTTCGCTGTTTTTACCATCCAGGAACCATAATTTACATTTAGGTGATAACCCAAGTGTGAGCTGATGCAATTCCTGCATATCACTGCGTTTTGGCGCAGGCTGACTTGAAATATATTGTTGGATGTGTTCTTTTACGTCCATATAAGTTTTACCATTACGATTGTCCAAAGTAACAAAAATCCGCCAGGATACCGGTTATCTATAAGTGCGGATTTTGTTTTATGCAGGACTTTCGTTGTGCACTTGGCAATGGTAGTTTATGCTGCTTTCATTTTCCGTTTAATCCCGGATCACTGCAATGCATTCAATTTCCACCCTCGCACCAAGGGCAAGGCCGCTTCCGGCAACTGCACTTCTCGCTGGAAAATGTTTCAGAAAATACTTTTTGTATACTTCATTCATGCGTGGCCACTCCTGGATGTCGGCCATGAATACTGTACACTTCACCACATGGTCAAGGTCTGAACCATGACGTTCCAGTGTGGCTTTGATGTTCTCCATTGTTTGCCTGGTCTCAGCCTCAATGCCTCCCGGCACCAACTTCATGGTAGCAGGATTGTTTCCTAATGCACCGGATAAATACAGCATATTGCCCACGCGCACAGCCCCTGAAAACGGATAGGTATTTGCGGCCGGGACATCAAGATACTCAACATCAGTGGTGGATTTACTTTGTGAAAAAGCAGATCCCGTTGACAGGATGAGCAGTGCGACATTCAGCATGATTTTTTTCATATTAGTTTTAGTGTTAAGGCGTTAAGATGACAACTTCTTATGTAAAGTAGCGAATCAACACCCTTTAGAGGCAACCTTTTTCAAAGCTGTTCCAATCAATCGCGGGTGCATCCGGGTAATCCCTTTTGGCTATGGCATCCATGCTTGTCTTTACCTGTTGAAAGTCGATCCCATAAATCTGTTCAAATTGTACAAATCCCTGGATCCAAAGCGCTGTAAACTTTTCGATCCCATACTGTCCTAAAAGATATTCAACGATATACGCAGCCTGGTGGTAAGCAATCATTTCCGGTTGCCGGTAAAATGATGTTGCCAAAACTTTCATCGGTATAAGCATACCTTGCCCAGATAAATACCGATATATCTGCTTGTCGTTGTAGCCATTGCAGTTATTTTCAGCATACGCAGCCAATCCTTCATTCATCCAATTGGAATCCTCTGCCGGATAACCCCAGGATGACATTGCAATCATATGCATTAACTCATGTTTTACCGGCGGTCTAACTTCATTGGTTTTACCGCTGGCAACGATATACACCATTCTATTTTCTAACAATGCTATACCTGAAGCGGACATGCCGGTAAGGCTCTTCATCTCTTCGCGGGATCGCAAAAAGTGAACATTTATGCTGTCGTTATATTGCGGTAATTTGATTAACGCTGTATTGCTCTTCATTGCAGCCAGACATTCCTGCACCAGCTCATTCCTGTTGTCATAAGCAAAGCCCTTCAAAGGAAAGGTAAAGGAAACGTTTTCAACCTTTATAACCAGTTGCCCATCTACAGCCCCGGAGTTTTCTTTCGAAGCCGGCCCATAACATGCAATTAAAACCAGGAACAAAGCATACAACAAATAATGTTTCATTTTGCATGTGATTTTACATTATTTCATTAGCAGAGATTACCTAAGATTTTTTCATAAAGGTCAGTGGTGGACCAATATGCACAAACCCGTGAGCTTTCCGGGCGGCATCCTTTTCTTCCTCCGACATTTTGGCCACTTCACCGTTATTGACAAGATTAAACCACTCTTCCATTTTACCCGCTGGCTGAAACAACATAATTAATTTACTCTCGGCCTGGCCCACCTTGGCAAAT
>CAVPPM010000012.1:0-45378 GCA_963707255.1 uncultured Sphingobacteriales bacterium
TCTGCGCTGGTTAAATCCGTCGAACAGGTTAATACCCAATGACAGACCGTAATTAAGTCCATCGGCTTGCTGGCTTCTCAGGTTGCCGTTTTCAAATTTGTTATAGTTGTAATTATAACCTGAAGTAAAATTCAGGTAGGGATATGTTCGGGAAGCAATGATCTTATAGTCATACTGAGAAATCACCTGGTTTTTACGGGCAATAAGCAAACTTGTATTTGATTGTAACATCGATGCCAGAAGGGTGTCGTAATTCAAGCCGGTATATATTACAATATTCGAATCCTCCGGCGCAATCCTTCGTCCCAGATCATCCATAGCCATTAATCTGTTAATTCTGACCTGAGATGCATAGAGAACTTCTTTTTGTTTTGCATGCCTGGAGCTATCGGAATTCAGGTCAACCTGTGATTGCAATAACTGCAATTTAGATGAGGCTCCCAGCAAATAACGCTCCCGGTCAATCCGCACCCGCTCCCGGGAAAGAGATACAGCGTAAGCCAGGTTGTTGTTAAGCCGGATCTGCTGGATATAGAAATAGTATTCCGATGCCATGTCCGCCATAAAATCCTCAATGGCCAGTTGGGTATTCAGTTCACCAACCAGTTTGAGTTCATTTAGCTTTTTATAGGATGTCAGCGCATTAAACCCCTGGAAAATGGTCCAGTCAAGATTTACCCTCATGCCGGCCGAAGTATTGTGAACACCGTTGATGTTCGAAATCTCTATCCGTACTGAATTCCTGATGCGTGTTATTCAGCGTGCCTCCATAATTGCTGCTCACATCAACTACCGGAAGAATTCCCGCATTTCCAGGCGTATAGTTATTGGAAGCTATTTCCTCTTTGTTCTTTGCGATCTGAATTGAAAAATTACCTTCCAACCCAGTGGTAATACAGCGGTTGAGAGTAAATACTTCCTGTGAATATGTAGAAAAGGTACTAAAAAGTGCGAGGCATAAAAACAGGCAGATTCTATTGATTATCATTTCTTTTACTCGTTTCAGTGGAGATAATTAAATAAATAGACGGTACAACGTACAATGTCAGGAAAGTTGATAGTGTCATTCCGCCTACAACAGCAATGCCCATGGCTACACGGCTCTGAGCACCCTCACCAAGTCCCAGCGCCAGCGGAAAAATACCAAATATTGTTGCAAGACTTGTCATCAGGATCGGCCTGAACCGGGCTGCAGCGGCATACCTTATTGCATCAGACTTTGACATACCTGCCTCTTTTCTCTGGTTGGCAAATTCAACGATAAGAATGCCGTTTTTTGATACCAGTCCAATCAGCATGATCATTCCGATCTGGCTGAAAATATTCATGGTAATGTTAAAATACCACATAAAGATCAGTGCTCCTGTAAGTGCCAGGGGAACTGTAATCATTACGATAACCGGATCTTTAAAGCTTTCGAATTGTGCTGCAAGCACAAGAAAAATCAGCACCAGGGCAAGTGAAAATGCAAACATCAGACTGGAAGAACTCTCTGCAAAATCCTTTGAATCGCCGGCCAATGCAGTTCTGAAAGAATCATCAAGTACTTTATCGGCAATCTTATCCATTTCCTCAATTCCTTCACTTATGGTTTTTCCGTCTGCCAGTCCGGCAGATACGGTGGCCGCCACAAAACGGTTATAACGATACAATTGCGGAGGTGCTGTACTTTCATTAAGTGATACCAGGTTGTCAAACTGGATCATCTAACCTTCATTATTCCTGACATATAATGACTGAAGATTCATGGGTTTATTGCGGTCTTCGCGTGCCAGTTCTCCCAGGATCTGGTATTGCTTTCCGTTCATGAAAAAATAGCCGAATCGCTGGCCGCTTAAAGCAAGTTGCAGGGTTTGTCCGATATTCTGAGTGGAAACACCCAGCAGGTTTGCTTTATCACGGTTAATCTGATCTGGATTTCAGGTTTCGTAAATTTGAGGTTTACATCAGCCATTTCAAATGTGGGATTGTTATTCACCTCCACCATAAATGCAGGAAGAATTTCTCTCAAGTTTTTCAATAGATTGTGCCTGAATAACATATTGTATGGGCTGTCCTGCTCGCCTGCCACCAAAGGTTGATTGTTGTATCACACTGGATCGGGCTTTGGTTTTGGTTCTGACAGTCGAAGACAGATTGCCTGCAATCTCCTGTTGTGAGCGTTCTCTTTCCGAAGGTTCATCAAGTACAACACGAACAAATCCGAAACCGCTCCGGACTATGGTTGTGATGCTTTTTGCTTCAGGCACTGTTTTTTCAACTGTTTTGCCAATATCTTCCACATATGACAATGTATATTCATAGGTGGAACCTTCAGGGGTAGTAGCATTGACATTAAGCTGCGAACGGTCTTCAAGCGGGGCCATTTCAGCCGGAATATTTGTCCACAAGATGACAATCAGTACGGTAGATCCGATTACAATGCCCATGGCAATCCATTTCCGTTTCAGGAATGAATCGAGCGATTTTTTGTATCCGTTATTGAGATTGACAAAGAATTTTTCGGTTTTCCTGAACATCCAACCATGCTGGCTATGGGGCCTCAGCATTTTGGTCGATAACATCGGAGTAAGGGAAAGAGCAACAAAGGCTGAAATTGCAACCGCTCCTGCCATCACGATGCTGAATTCACGGAATAGCCTTCCTGTCATTCCTTCCAGGAAAACAATGGGAAAGAATACTGCAATCAGGGTAATGGTGGTGGCCACAATAGCGAAAAAAATTTCATTGGAACCCTTCATTCCTGCTTCCATGGGATCCATTCCTTCTTCAATCTTCACATAAATATTTTCCATCACCACAATGGCATCATCCACCACAATCCCAATGGCGAGCACTATGCCAAGCAATGTGAGCACATTAATTGTAAATCCGGCCAGGTACATGATAAAGAATGCGCCGATGAGTGATACAGGTATTACAATGATCGGTATCAATGTTGTTCGCCAGTTGCGCAGGAAGAAAAAGATTATCACTACTACGAGAAGAAATGCAATAAGGATGGTATCCTCTACTTCTTTTATTGATGATCGGATATATTCGGTATTATCAAAGCCAACTTCCACTTCAATATCATCCGCAAGATCCTTTTTCATAAATTCGAGCCGTTCGTAAACATCATCTACAATATCGATATGGTTGGCTCCGGGTTGGGGAATGATCACTGTGGCCACCATCGGAACACCATTCATTTTAAGAATACCGCGAATGTCTTCAGGACCCAGTTCTGCCCTGCCGATATCACTAACCCTTACTACCTGGTCACCCGACTGCTTGATGATCAGGTTATTGAATTCTGCAGGAGTGGTCATTAATCCCAGGGTTCTGATGGTAAGTTCTGTGGTATTGCCTTCAACACTTCCTGAAGGCAATTCAACATTTTCTCTTCCTATGGCGTTTCTGACATCAAGAGGTGTCATTCCATAGCCCGCCAGTTTGGCCGGATCGAGCCATAAACGCATCGCATAGCGCTTTTGCCCCCAGATCATAACGGCACTGACTCCGGGTATGGTCTGGAATTGTTCCTTGAATGTAAGCTCTGCTATTTCCGATAATTCCAGCAGCGATCTTTTATTACTTTTAATAGCAAGCATCATGATCGGATTGGCATCTGCATCAGCCTTGGCCACTACCGGGGGATCCACATCCCTGGGCAATAAACGCTGTGCCTGTGAAACCTTATCACGCACATCATTTGCAGCCGTTTCAAGGTCCACACTAAGTTCGAATTCAACGGTAATATTGCTTCCTCCCTGCCTGCTTACACTTGTAAGTGTTCGTATACCGGGAATTCCGTTTATGCTTTGTTCCAGTGGTTCGGTAATCTGGGTTTCAATAACATCAGAATTCGCTCCGGGATAGTTGGTACTTACTGTAATGATGGCAGGATCAACACTTGGAAACTCACGAATTCCCAGGTAAGTCAATCCTATTATTCCGAATAATATAATAACCAGTGAAAATACCGTGGTCATTACAGGCCGTTTTATACTTGTTGAAGCCAGACTCATAACAATCAAATAAAAACTATCAGTTAACAACTAACGTATCCAACACAACCGGCAATCCTTCGCGTAACTGAAGAATACCCGAAGTGAGCAAAGTATCGCCGAAATGAAGTCCGTCTTGTATTTGAATAGAAGATTCGGTTCTCAATCCGATGGTTACCTGAACTGCCGATGCCTTGCCGGCTTTATAAACATATACCTTTTCACCTTCCATTTCAGGTATCACTGCTTCGGTAGGAATAGCAATCGTATTATTGATTTGCGACAACCGCATGGTTATACTGGCGAACCTGCCGGGCTTTAATTCGTCACGGGAGTTGGGGTATAGTGCCCTCACACCAATAGTTCGTGTATTGATATCGATTTTAGGTTCCACGGCATATACCGAAGCCATGAAAGTCTGAGATTCCCCATCAATTCTGAATTCAATGGGAAATCCGGGTTTAACCTCACTGGCATATCGTTCGGGAATGGAAAACTCAATTTTCAGGGGACTGGTTTTAACCAGTCTCACAATTTTGGTAGCGGGTGAAGCATAGCTTCCTTCGCTGAGCAACCTCAGTCCGATGATACCGTCAAACGGAGCCCTCAGCTCGGTTTCCGTTATTCGTGCCTGTATGAGCAGAATATCGGCCTCCAGCGATTGTAGTTCGGTAGCAATCTGATCATAACTTTCACGGCTGATGGCATCTTTTTCCAGCAGGCTTCTTTGTCTGAATTCCTTTTCCTCCGCCAGCTTCAACTGGGCCTGCAATTTCAGGTACTGAGCCTGCAGAGGCTTGTCATTTATTTTGGCCAGAAGGTCACCTTTCTTAACCCGGGTACCTTCCCTGAAATTATATGCCGACGATCTTTCCTGAGGTTTCGAATGAAAGATCCACCTCCTCATCCGGTAAGACAGTCCCGGAACTGCTCTTCATTTCATTCATCTGCACAGGCTTAATCAGAAATCCGCTGACATATAAAGGTTGTCCGCCGCCCATCATCTGTCCACCTGCACCGCCTTTAGGCTCATTCGAAAATAAGGGTTTTACCTTGGGATAGAAAATGATGACTGCCAGAACAACAATAACAAAAACAGTGACAAATATTCTGAATTTTCCTTTTTTCATTTGAATGAATTTTATTGAATTACCTGATTCCAATCCTTTTTAATGTCTGTATAATAGCACATTTGAAGAAAGAAGAAATAGAGATTGGCACAAAAGTAATTAAAGAATATGCGATTAAATTATACAAATATACGAACACTTTCAATGTATAGACATACACCTTATTTATTAAAAATCATTAACTTTCGTAAAATTATCATATATGGAAGACTCAATAATGAAAAAACATGTAACGCTGGTGGCTGCATTTCAGATTGGTTTCAGTACCATTGGTATTATTGGAGCCACCATACTATTTTTTGTATTTTCTTTCGCGGGATCTTTTGTGAATGATGTTGACATTGCCAATACCGTTTTACGGTTTATCGGAACCTTTCTACCGACCATGATGATGTTAACTGCATTGATCGGACTTATTGGCGGAATAGGTTTACTGGGTTTTCACAAATGGGCAAGAATTGTGGTAATGGTAATTTCGGCCATCGGTTGTTTTGCATTTCCTGTTGGCACCATTGTCGGAGTTTACTCTCTGTGGGTTCTGATGCAGGATGATACTGCAAAGTTGTTTCGCTAAAACCAGTATCCCAGCGAAATACCATATCCGGTATTTCTACGGAGGGCACTGGATGATTCACCTTCTGTTGTTGGTAAAAGATTGAGAAGGCCCAATTGCGCATTGAGCCTTACTGCAAGTCCTGTACTAAATTTATATTCCAGAAAGACATCGGCTCCTGCATCCAATGGCCTTAAATAAGGCACTCCTGATAGCTGTTCGGTTGCCGTTATTCTGTTTCTGAATACTATTTCCTCTTTGCCACCGGCAAATAGAAAATTACCTGAAATCCCATAGGCCAGATACGGGCCCAATCCAAAAACCAGTCTGCCGGCTCCTGCATGCGGTTTGAAAGCAATGTGAAGGGGGAGTTCAAGGTAGTATATGGATGCTTTCTGACCTGCTATTTCATATACATTATCGGCTCCTTTTGTGCTGAACAACAATCCGGGCTGAAAATAGAAATCAGGGGTGACAGGAATTTCCAACATAAATCCGGCATGAAAACCCGGAACAAAATCATTTTTCAGCTTTTCGCCATTTTCATACGTTCCGTTTATGTTCTGTAAACTTGCACCCGCATGTATTCCAAATGATACCTGGGATAAACGCAAATGTTGAATTGCAATAAAAAATCCAATTAATGCCGAAAAAAACTTAATCGAATTTAGCCTGACTGTCACCAGTCTTAATATTGCAAACCTTGACAGGCCTTAGAAGCCTGTCAGGTATATGATATTGATAAAACTAGAAACCTGGCAGTGATGATAAATTCCCTGTCGGTTTTATCTTTAACATATTAAAATCGATATCCTAATGAAAGTCCAAATCCGGTATTTTTTGTTACGGACTCATCAGTCATCATCTCCCTCATAGCTTCGGCCACATATTGAGCAATCCAAGCTGAGCATTTAACTGAACTGATACTTTAAAAGAAAACTCATACCCGAAAAAGATATCTGCTCCGACATCCAGTCCCTTCAAATATAGAGCTTCCCGGAAATTACTTCCACTAATTCATCTGCCGACAGATCCCTCGTTAAATTTGATATCCATGTCCCTTCATCGGATTTTCACTTTGCCTGTAATACCATAGGCAACGTATGGTCCAAATCCGACAATAAGTTTTCCGGTACCCAGTTGAGGTTTATAAACTACATGAACAGGTAGTTCCATGTATGAACCCAAACTTTATGATCTCTTCACTGAATCCTTTGCTGCACCTTTTGTACTGAAAAGCAAGGCCGGGCTGAAAATAGAAATCCAGGGCAACAGGAATTTCAACATCAGCACCTGCATGAAATCCTGGATGTCAAATCATTTTCGAGTTTCTCTCCTTCAGAATCCTTCACCGTTAATATTCTGAAAATTAACACCGGCACGGATGCCGAAAAGAAACCTGGGAATACGCAACAGTACGACATTAAAGCCACCATTGTCACTAACATAATAAATTCTTCTTAATCATATCTGTAGAGTTTAAGTTGAATGTTAAAAGTTTATTTATTTTCTCCGGCTGCTTTTGCAGCATCTGCTTTCATCTTTTCATTGGCGGTGATCAGAAATTCAACCCGGCGGTTTTGTGAACGGCCATCTTCAGTGGTATTGTCGTATTTTGGAGCAAGTTCACCAAAACCTTTTACATTCAGTCGTGAATTTGCAATTCCCTTACTGTTGAGATAATCGGTTACTGTTACAGCCCGGCGAACCGATAATCCCTGGTTGAACTCTTCACTCCCTTTATCGTCGGTATGACCCTGTATCTCAATATTTGTGTCGGGATATTTATTAAATACCTGGACTATTTTATCAAGACTTACCCGTGATGCATCCGTCAGGTCCGATTTGCCAAAATCGAACAGCACCTTGTCGACTTAATTCCACAACAATGCCTTCACCAACACGTTCAACACTGGCATCGGGAACTGAATTCTTCAGTTCTTCAGCTTGTTTATCCATTTGATTTCCGATAACAGCACCGGTAACACCACCAACTGTGGCCCCGATTATTGCTCCCAGGGCTGTATTACCGGCGGCACGTCCAATAACAGCACCAGCTGCAGCTCCACCAGCAGTACCTATTACTGCTCCTTTTTGGGTTTTGTTCATAGATGCACAACCCTGCATAAGAACAACGGCAATAATTAACACGGTTAAGATCGCACTGAATTTTTTCATGGTTTTAAATTTAGATAAGCACTATAAAATAAATACTAGGTTATATTCTTAACAACCTTTTTTCGGGAAAGTTGACGGGAAGTAATGCAACTGATCCGGAATGTCAGTGTAATAATTTGACCTTCAAATATACACCATGAAGATGTAAAAAAGCAATTATTTGACCATGTTTAAGAATTTTGATAGTCTACGCCATTTCAGGGTCATGGGAATCTATAAGGAAGATTTTAATATGAATTCTTACAATACCCTGAAATGGGAAGAGAATCCGGCGCAGGCAGAATTCCATCTTAAAGTGACGCTACGGCGTGTTTCAGTGACCCGGAAATATCGGATCGCGATGCTGAGTTTCAATAAAGTGGGATGAATCGATTAGTGTATCTGCAAGAAATGAAGGACTTTGATTCCGGTTCTCTGAATGAATGCCTGCCGGGCCGGTACCCAGTGTAAATATCAGCGCCAGCGTAATTGCTGCCATCTTTAATTCGATATGCTGCAGCGAGAAAAAGGAAGAAGAGCTCCGGCCAGGGAATTTTTTGATAAAGATGATGTGCCCTTACGGATTATTCGTTGTTCAAGCATTCCGGCAATTTCATTTCCGGCTTCAAAAGTGAGTCGGTCTTCCTGAATTGTTTTTCTGAGGAATGCGTCCATACTCCCGTCCGATTGAGTGGATTCCTGTGATATGCTGATTATCCTGCCGGATTTACCAGGTCTCATTATAAAAACCCTGTAAATATTTTTCAATGTGAAGCCGCTTTTTTTCATATCCGAATCATTTAATTTCCTGAATTTGCAATCTGTTTGCCAGTTTCTTCCTGGCATAAAACAATTTGGATTTTATCGTTCCCACGGGTAAAGACAGAACCTTACCGATCTCATGAATTGAAAAATCCTCACGATAGAAAAGGATGAAGGCCGTTTTCTCTGTTTCTTCAAGCTGGTCAATTTCCATGAATATCTGATCAGCCGTTAATTGCCTGTCCATCAGTTGTACCTCGTCCACTTCCGGGTATAGTCCGGCATCTCACATCGTAAACCGTATTGCTTCTCACGGCCATTCTCCGGTACTCGTTCTTGCACATATTATGGGCGACGGAAAAAATCCATGTTGAGAACTTCCTTGTCGTATCAAAAAGTTCCGGCCGTTCGATAATTTTTATAAAAATATCCTGAAGAAAGTCGCGTGATTTTTCTTGTGAACTGCCCAGCATACGATAGAAATAATATAGCAAACGCTTACTATACCTGTTGTATAATTCATTGAACGCATAAACATCACCATGATGAACAGATATCATCAAATGCTCATCGCTTATCCTGCTGTATTTACCCTTTTCGGGTTTATCCATGCCTGGGTGTTTTTGTAACATTTTTAACCGACATTATGGCATATATCATGAGCACATAGCCCGCCCAGAAGGATTACCGGTGCCAGAGTTATCCTCCTGAAACTGTAAATTTCCATATTAAATGAGCTCTGCTACCGGATGATCATAACCTTTCATGAACAAAAACCCGGAAATCAACAGTAAAACGGAGATTAAAATTAAGTAATAGTTCCGGCGTTTGAACACACCCGCATCTGATTTAGCCATTTTTTATGCTTTTTTCACAATTCAGTACACCTTACCGTTCGATCCGGTTCAATAAAAAAGGTTACTTTTGGCGAGATTTTTTCTAAAAACATGAATACTCTAATTTTTTAAATATTAACCAATTTTTGCACCTATGAGAACTTTCTTGTGCGCTTTATTAGTGAGTTTGTTTACTTCTTCCGGTTACAGCTCAAAACAGTCAGATACAAAATCAAAAAGATTCCGTTTCCTATGGTCTGGGAATTGTTATGGGCGCCAGTCTGAGGAATGCCGGTATTGAATCCTTAAATGATCCCTTGTTTTTACTGGGCATCAATGACGCCATGACAGGAAAACAGACCATTATGTACCAATGAACAAGCCAATACAGTTATCAATCAATATGTTATGGAATTAAATCAGAAACAGGCACAGGAATTGCTTATCAAAGGGCAGAAATTTCTCGAAGAAAACTCAAAAAAAGAAGGTGTTATTACCCTTGCCAGTGGACTGCAATATAAGGTGATCAAGGAAGGCAGCGGAAAATCACCTGTAGATACCAGTAATGTAACAGTACATTATACGGGATCAATGATCAATGGTGATGTTTTCGACAGCTCGGTAGAACGCGGCGAACCCATTCAGTTTCCTGTAAACGGAGTAATTCCGGGCTGGACAGAAGCACTTAAAGCTTATGAAGGCCGGTGACAACTGGATATTGTATATTCCATCGGATCTTGCATACGGTGAAAGAGGCAATCAGGCCATTCCGCCCAACAGTGTGCTGATTTTCGACGTGCAGTTGATTGCTGAATAGAGTAAGTAACGGTATTGGACTTTCAGCTATTCGGCTATTATGCGGATATTCGGTAATCTGGTAGAGTCGGAGGAACAGCTGAATAGCTAAACGGTCTGAACACGCGAACAAGCCTATATTGGTACCTTCGTTACTCCGCCCAGCGCGTACACCTGTTCCTTAACCCACTTGGCCCATTGAACCGGAGTTTTTGTCTGGTCAAATGTGGCACATGGAATCGGTTTTCCAAAAGTAACCGTTATATGGTCATTGCGGTGCTTGTAGGTTTCATCAACCAGATACAGCATTTCAATATTTGATTTTATTCCCAGGAACTTTCTCAGATTGGCCAATCTGTAAAAGAAATTGGAGTTTCGGCCTGTGCAATGAACAGGTACAATATCTCTGTGATAAGTGACTGCCTTGGTTATAAAATTCTTTTTCCATTCAAGGTCCATAATCTGATGATGGATATACCGGGAAACCAGTCCCGCGGGAAAAGTGACAATCTGTGTATCCGATAGATACGCTTCATGCAGTTTGTTGGCCGATTCAGCAGCCTGCCTTCCATGCTTATTGATCGGGATGAATAACGGGCGCAGATTTACAATATTCATCAGAATATCGTTCGAAAGGAATTTAAAATCGGTATAGTACCTGCTCATGATCTCCATGAGTATTATTCCGTCAAATCCGCCCAATGGATGATTGGAAGCAAATATGCAACGTCTGTTTACCGGAATATTTTCTTCACCCTTAATTTCCAGGGTAATATTAAAATCCCTGATGGCAGCCCGTGCAAATTCAATTCCAAATTTATCGCCATGGCGGCTGAGAAATTCATTAATGTCTTTCTGATGCACAATCCTTTCGAGGTAGCGGTAAAAGAAACCCGGTAAAAGCTCTGGCCAGGTGCGGATTCTTATCATGGAATACCTGCCTGACGTTTACCATTTTGGCTTTTAAAGGAAGATCATTTTCATCCATTATAACAGGTTCAATGATTGGAAACCCAAAATTAAAAAATCTGTTTAAATCTTATTGATAGTTAGTCAAAAACATCAAATTTAATTACAATAACCAGCAGGAAGAAAAAGTTATTAACAAAGTGGGAAAAAATGGGTGATAGTGGTATAAAGTGGGAATAAATATATTACTTTTACATTTAAATCTCGAAAACCAGTCATGATAACCTTCATAGGCGATTACTCCTGCAAGCTCGACGATAAAGGCCGGGTATTGCTGCCTGCTGCTTTTATAAAGCAGATGGCGAGCAGTATGCAGGAGCGTTTTGTTCTGAAGAAGGATATTTTCGAATCGTGTCTGGTGCTTTTCCCCATGAATGAGTGGGAACGTCAGAATGAAATTCTCAGGCAAAATACCAATCCCTATAACCGTGAGCACAATAAATTCCTGCGCGGTTTTTTTAAAGGTACTGCCGAAATAGCACTGGATTCCAGTAACCGTTTGCTGATTCCAAAACGATTGCTGGACGAAATTGGAGCGGGCCGCGAAATTGTGCTGGCCGGGCAATTGGGGAAAATTGAAATATGGCCGGCAGAAACCTATGATCAAGTCGAAGGTGGTGATGAAAATTTTGGTCTTTTGGCCGAGAAGATCATGGGGAACCTGAACAGGGATGATGCAACGCATAGAAACACCGCTGGTGAATGAATGGCTATCATATACCGGTTCTTCTGAAAGAAAGCATTGACGGGCTAAATATTTCGCCTGCACGGAACTTATGTTGATGTAACCTATGGTGGCGGAGGTCATTCTGCCGAAATACTGCAAAAACTGGATAGTGGCCGATTGTACGCATTTGACCAGGATGAGGACGCCATCCGGAATCTTCCGGAGAATTCCAGATTTTCATTCATCCAGGGGAATTTCAGATTCCTGAAAAATTATCTGAAATTTTATGGAGTACAGCACATTGATGGATTACTGGCCGATCTCGGTGTTTCATCACATCATTTCAATACTCCCGAAAGAGGATTTACCTACCGTACCGATGCAGCACTGGATATGCGCATGAACCGGAAAAGCAAACTTACTGCAGAAACCGTTATTAATGAATATGACGCGGAACGCCTCTCACGCATATTTCATGAATACGGTGAATTGTTCCAGGCCCGTAAACTGACATCTGCCATAATACATGGACGGCAAAATCAGCGAATTGAAACGGTCAATCAGTTGATCAGCTGTATTGAGCCCCTGATTCCCAAACCATCGGAAAATCAGTTTCTGTCGAAAGTATTTCAGGCCATTCGAATTGAAGTGAACCAGGAACTGGAAAGTCTTGAAGAATATGCTTAACAGTGCACTCGAGATGCTGAATCCGAAAGGCCGACTGGTTGTCATCAGTTATCACTCCTTAGAAGACCGGATGGTTAAGAATTTTATGCGCTGGGGAAATACCACGGAACAACCGGTAAAAGATCTTTTCGGAAACAGTTATGAACCTTTCCGTATCATTACCCGGAAACCGTTGTGGCCGGAGATAGAAGAATTAAAAATAATCCCAGGGCCCGAAGTGCACGATTAAGAATTGCTGAAAAGAAATAGACATGGCACAGGAAAACCAACATATTGATTTTACATACGAAGACGGACTTTTTGCCTGAAAATCCGGTAAGCCTACTCTGACGAAACAAGAAACGGAGAGCAAGAAAACAACCGGCTCAAAAAGATCCTGAATAACCAGGAAAAAAGAAAGTCACGGTTCAAGGAAATTATTGATGGCACTTTTTTGGTTCGGGAAAATATGATGAAACAGTTGCCCTTTCTTGTTGTTTCTTACATTTTTGGGCGTTATCTATATCGGTAACCGTTTTCATGCCGAACGTATGGTACGGAAAATTGATGAGCTGAAAATTGAAGTGGGCAATCTTCGTTCGGAACAAATTACCACTACTTCGGAACTGATGAATATCAGCAGGCCTTCAGAAGTAGCTGCCTTGGTTGAATCCAAGGGGCTTGGATCTGAAAGAATCCATGGAACCGCCAAAAAAACTAAAGCGATAGATGTCGGTAAAGAAAGAAATATTGTGGAGGGTGGCGGTGGTTTATATCGTATTTCTGCTTCTGGGCATGCTGATCATTATCGGCACGGATTATTTATCTGCAGGTATTCGAAAAGGACAAATGGATGGACAAAGCCAACACTTTCGCACTTAAAACCATGAATATTCCGGCCGACAGGGGCAGTATTTATGCAGCCGACGGAAGGTTGCTGGCCTGTTCGGTTCCCTATTACGAAGTCCGTTTTGATGCCAAATGTGAAAACCTTACCGACAGGATCTTTTACAGAAAGGTTGATTCACTTGTCTCTTTGCCTTTCGCGTTTATTCGGTGACAAATCCAAAGCAGACTATAAAAGGAGCCTTATTAAAGCCCGCCAGCAGGGAAAGCGTTATCATCTGGTAAAAAGCGGCGTAAATTATATTCAGCTGAAAAAACTAAAGACCTTTCCCATATTCAGACTGGGACAATATAAGGGCGGCCTGGTTTATATGCAGGAAAACCGCAGGGTAAGACCTCATCAGAATCTGGCAGGAAGGCTTATCGGGTATACATCAAAAGATATTAACGGAAATGTGGTTGGCATTGAAGGGGCCTATAACGATCAGCTGGCCGGAACTCAAGGAATAAGACTTATGCAGCGGCTTTCGGGAGATGTATGGATGCCCATGAATGAACGTAATGAAATCGAGCCCAAAGATGGCCGCGATATCATCACTACACTTGATGTGAATCTTCAGGATGTTGCCCATAAGGCCCTGTTGCATCAGCTGGTATCCCAGGGTGCACAATATGGAACTGCAGTAGTGATGGAAGTTAAAACAGGTGAGATCAAAGCCATGGTTAACCTGGGCAGGGATGAACAGGGGTATTATCGCGAAGTTCAGAATTATGCCATTGGTGAAAGCACTGGATCCGGGTTCTACATTTAAACTGCCGGTATTGATTGCAGCACTTGAAGACGGGGTGATTGAACTCGAAGATACGATTGATACCGGAAACGGCACTTTTAGATATTATGATAAG
Source organism: uncultured Sphingobacteriales bacterium (assembly GCA_963707255.1). Classification (GTDB taxonomy): domain Bacteria; phylum Bacteroidota; class Bacteroidia; order Chitinophagales; family Chitinophagaceae; genus Pollutibacter. The sequence continues at coordinate 14,277 of CAVPPM010000012.1, forward strand.
ATGATCAGGGACGATAATCATGAACATGGCGGTTATGGCAAGATCACCGTGGAAGAGGTATTTGAAAAATCATCCAATGTGGGGATGGCTAAAATTATTACCAGCGCATACAAGCGAAAAACCCGCCGAGTTTATTGACAGGCTCTATGCCATGCGCCTGAATGAAAAACTGGGTATTGAAATCAAAGGGGAAGGTAAACCCGAAATCGGCTATCCCGGTGATAAACTACTGGTCGGGAATTTCACTGGCCATGATTTCCCATGGATATGAAATCAGGATCACTCCGCTGCAAACCCTTACTTTTTACAATGCCATTGCCAATAATGGCAAAATGGTAAAGCCGCGATTTGTTAAAGGAGATCCGGTATCATGGCAAACTGGTAAAACGATTTGATACCGAAGTGCTGCAGTCATCGGTATGTTCACGCTCCACCCTGCATAAAGTACAAAGAATTCTCGAAGGTGTGGTGGAAACAGGAACAGCTAAGAATCTGAAAAATCCGCAGATTAAAATTGCCGGTAAAACCGGAACCAACCAGATTTACAATAAGAAATACGGTTACAAATCACGATTCTGAAGTCAGTTACCAGGCATCATTTGTAGGCTATTTTCCTGCCGAAGATCCCATGTACTCCTGCATTGTGGTGGTGAATTCCCCTTCAAAGAATGTTTATTACGGCAATATGGTGGCCGGTCCTGTTTTTCTGGAAATCGCAAAAAAAGTATATGCCACATCTATTGACATGCATCCCATGGTTGCCCGGAACATGATTCCACTGGATACTACCTTTTACCAAAACCGGAAATCGTGAAGAGCTAAGAAATGTCAATAAAGGAACTGGATATTCCGGTCGAAAATGCCCACGTTAAATCGGAATGGGTTAATACGGAAAAGAAAGACGAAGCTGTGTCACTTTACAAGGCGGAGTGTTATTGATGGGCTGGTACCCAATGTGGTATCCATGGGAGCAAAGGATGCAGTTTATCTGCTTGAAAATGCCGGTTTACAGGTCCGATTGCTGGGCCGCGGCAGTGTCCGCAGCCAGTCCATTGCACCGGGAACCAGGGTTAGAAAAGGCGAACAGATTGTACTTGGAAATGTCAAGAATCTAGACCATGAAAAATCTGACCAACCTCATAAAAGAAATTGAAGTCGTCCGGTTAATCAGGAAATAACGGATATTACCATTACCGGTATTACTTTTGATTCCAGAAAAGTACAACCGGGTACGCTTTTTGTCGCTGTAAGGGGAACCCAATCCGATGGCCATGAATATATTGACAGCGCTGTTGCATCCGGTGCACCTGCAATCGTTTGCGAACAGCTTCCCTGCAACATTACCCGGACATATAACCTGGATCCAGGTTAACGATTCCGCCAAAGCATTGGCATTATCTCGCTTCAGCGTTTTATGATCATCCCTCCCGGAAATTAAAACTGGTAGGAATAACCGGTACCAACGGCAAAACCACTACCATAACTCTTTTGCACAGGTTATTCACCGAGCTGGGTTATAAATCAGGCTGTTTTACAACCATCCGCAATTATATCGGAAACGAAACTGTTGAAGCCACCCATACCACACCTGATCCGGTTCAGCTTAACCGCATTATGAACGATATGGTAGATGGCCGGTTGCCAGTATGCATTTATGGAAGTCAGTTCTCATGCACTTGTACAACAGCGGGTTGCCGGATTGACATTTGCCGGAGGTATATTTTCCAATATTACCCATGATCATCTCGATTATCATAAAACGTTTGATGAATATATCAGGGCCAAGAAACTGTTCTTCGACAATATGCCTGCCGGCAGCTTTTCCCTGATCAATGCCGATGACAAAAACGGTACGGTTATGGTGCAAAACACCAAATCGACAGTGAGTTATTATGGTATACGTTCCATGGCCGATTTTAAAGCCAGGATCATTGAGAGCCATTTCAACGGAACCCTGCTGAATATTGACAATATTGAAATATGGACTAAGTTTCTCGGTGAATTCAATGCATACAATCTTCTGGCAGTATATTCCTGTGCACGGCTTCTGGGACAGAATAAAGAAGAAGTGCTGCGGTTGATCAGCGCCATGGACACTGTAGAAGGCCGCTTCCAGTATCTGCGTTCCGATAAATGGAATAACGGCAGTTATCGATTATGCCCATACACCTGATGCCATTGTGAATGTTCTCAAAACCATAGCACAGATCAGAAAGAAAAATGAACAGGTGATCACTGTGGTAGGTGCCGGTGGAAACCGCGATAAAACAAAGCGGCCCATTATGGCAAAAGTGGCATCAGAAATGAGCGATAAACTGATCCTGACTTCAGATAATCCGCGAAACGAAGAACCCCTGGATATATTAAACGATATGAAAGCCGGACTGAGTAATGAAGCACTGCAGAAAACCATTATTCAGCCCGACCGTCGCGAAGCCATAAAAATGGCCTGTATGCTGGCTCAGAAAGGGTGATATTATCCTGATTGCCGGAAAAGGACATGAAACCTATCAGGAAATTAAAGGAGTCAAACATCATTTTAGTGATTTTGAAGAAGTTGAATCAATTTTTGGAATAATGCCAACTCAATACTTAAACAGCCTATGTTATACTACCTGTTTAATTACCTCGAAAGCTTAGACGTCCCCGGTGCAGGGCTGTTTAATTACATTTCGTTCCGGTCGGCCATGGCCATTATTACTTCGCTGATCATATCCACCCTTTATGGCAAAAGGATTATTAAGCGCTTACAGAAGGCACAGATAGGAGAAACCATACGTGACCTGGGACTTGAAGGACAAATGCAGAAGAAGGGAACACCAACGATGGGAGGATTGATTATTTTGCTTTCCATTGTCGTTCCTGTACTTCTTTTTGCCAACCTCCAAAATGTATATGTATTGCTCATGCTGTTTATTACCGTATGGCTCGGATTAATCGGGTTTATTGATGACTACATCAAGGTATTTAAAAAAAACAAACAGGGCCTGCGCGGAAAATTCAAGGTATTTGCACAGATCATTGCCGGAATTGTGGTTGGGCTCACCTTGCATTTTAATGATGATATCGTGGCCCGGGAAAAGGTGCTGGATAATTACGGAGTACCGGTAACACGCATTGAACACGGGCAAAGACAATGAAATGGACGTTATAACCTATGTTACCCGTGAGGTAAAATCCACCAAGGTGAATGTTCCTTTCTTCAAGAATAATGAATTTGATTATGCCATGCTGATATGGTTTCTGGGCGATAAAGCCCAGAAATACGCATGGATTGTAGTTATCCTGGCCGTAATTTTCATCATAACTTTTGTTTCAAACGGGGCCAATCTCACCGATGGACTTGATGGACTGGCGGCAGGAACATCTGCTATTATCGGCGGAACTCTGGGACTTCTGGCCTATGTATCGGGCAATACCATAATGGCCGATTATCTGAATATCATGTATCTGCCGAGTACCGGCGAACTGGTAGTGTATATTTCCGCTTTTATCGGAGCCCTGGTCGGATTTCTGTGGTACAATTCCTATCCGGCACAGGTATTTATGGGCGATACCGGAAGTCTTGCCATTGGCGGAATTATTGCAGTTTTTGCCATTCTCATCCGTAAAGAACTACTGATACCCATACTTTGCGGCGTTTTTGTTGCCGAAAGCTTTTCGGTGGTGATCCAGGTAGCCTGGTTTAAATATACCCGACTCAGATTTGGCGAAGGCAGAAGGATATTTCGAATGTCACCCTTGCATCATCATTTTCAGAAGCTCAATTATCCTGAACCTAAAATTGTGACCCGGTTCTGGATCATTGGAATTCTGTTGGCCATAATAACTGTTGTTACCCTTAAAATCCGATAAATATGGATCGACGTATTGTAGTGCTAGGAGCTGGAGAAAGTGGAACCGGAGCTGCGGTTCTCGCAAAAAAACAGGGATTCGATATTTTTGTTTCCGATGCCGGCAAGATCAAGGATGCATATAAAGAAATCCTGTTTAATTACGAAATTGAATGGGAAGAGGGAAAACATACCGAAAGGCATATCCTGAATGCCGATGAGGTGATTAAAAGTCCCGGAATTTCCGAAAAATCCGATATCATTATTGCTATCCGCAAAAAGGGAATTAAGATTATTTCCGAAATTGAATTTGCAGGACGCTATACACAGGCAAAAAAAATATGTATCACCGGAAGTAATGGTAAAACCACTACCACCACGTTGATCCATCATATGCTTCGTAAGGCAGGTTTAAATGCAGGTTTGGCCGGAAATGTAGGAAAGAGCTTTGCCATGCAGGTGGCCACCGAAAACTATGAATACTATGTCATTGAACTCAGCAGTTTTCAGCTCGACGGCATGTTTGAATTTAAAGCAGATATTGCCATCTTGTTGAATATTACTCCCGATCATCTGGATCGCTACGATTATAATCTTCAGAATTATGTGGATTCCAAATTCAGGATCAGCCGGAACTTATCTGAAGATGATTTCTTTGTTTACTGCTCCGACGATGAAATAACGATCCGTGAACTGGAACGTATCGTTACAAAAGCAAAACAACTGGGCTTTACTATTAAGGAAACACGTCAGCAGGGCGCTTACGTCGAAGGAGATACCATGAAGATTGAAGTGGAAGATGATCTTTTTGAAATGTCACTGGCTGAACTTGCCCTCAAGGGAAAACATAACACTTACAATTCCATGGCTGCAGGCATAGCAGGCAGTGTACTAAAAATAAGAAAACCCATTATTCGTGAAAGTCTGATGGACTTTGCCGGAGTGGAACATCGCCTGGAACGGTTCATTAAAGTTCACGGTATCGAATTCATAAACGATTCCAAGGCCACCAATGTCAATTCTACCTGGTATGCCCTTGAAAGTATGACTACACCTGTGGTATGGATAGCGGGAGGCACTGATAAAGGCAATGACTATTCAGAACTTACGGATCTGGTGAAACAAAAAGTAAAGGCACTGGTCTGTCTTGGCGTGGATAATTCCAAACTGCATAAGTCATTTGACGGTATCATACCGGAAATCGTAGATACCGCTTCGATGAAAGAAGCTGTTCAGGCAGCCTACCGGCTGGGGAAGACAGACGATACAGTACTGCTTTCACCATGCTGCGCAAGCTTTGATCTTTTTGAAAATTACGAGGACCGGGGAAGACAGTTTAAAAAATATGTGAGAGAACTATAGAAAAAGGTACGAGGGACTAGGGGACAAGGAATATAAGTCCTAAAAGTCCAAAGGTCCTGAAAGTCTAACATCAAAATCAACAAACTAAAGATCCAAAAGATATTACCAAATGCTGACGCTCAAAAAATACTTCAAAGGTGATCCCGTAATCTGGGCGGTAATTCTGCTCCTGTCGATATTTTCACTACTGGCAGTATACAGTTCCACCGGTTCGCTTGCATACAGGTTCCAGGGAGGTAATACCAGTTATTACATTTTGAAACATGCCACCATCTTGTTTATGGGATTGGTTATCACCTATGTCACGCACCTGATACCCTATAAGTATTTTTCACGAATCTCCCAGTTGTTGTTATACATATCCATTCCCCTGTTGCTGGTTACCCTTATCTATGGTGTTACTAAAAATCAGGCATCACGATGGCTGGCAGTACCCGGACTCAGCCTGACCTTTCAGACTTCAGATATTGCCAAGCTTGCCATAGTGATGTACACAGCACGCATGCTTATCAAAGAAACAGGACAATATTAAAGATTTCAAGGGAGCCTTCCGGCCACTGATCGCACCGTTACTGCTGATCTGCGTACTGGTGCTTCCGGCAAACCTGTCAACTTCAATGCTGATTTTTGCTACAGTTTTTATTCTTATGTTTATCGGTCGTGTTCGGTTCACTTACCTCTTTGGCATGGTCGGCATCATTACCCTGTTGCTCGGTGCATTTATTGCAGTAGCCTTGTCGAACGACTGGGAAGGCCGTATCGGAACATGGAAAAACCGGGTTGAAAGTTTTATACATGCTGATGAAGAAGACAACTACCAGGTTACCCAGGCTAAAATAGCCATTGTGAGCGGAGGACCTGTAAATCTCAGACCCGGAAAAAGCATGCAGCGAAATTTTCTTCCCCATCCCTATTCCGATTTTATTTACGCCATCATCATAGAAGAATATGGGCTCTTAGGGGGCATCATTGTTATGGCACTATACTTATACCTGCTTATTCCGGGCGGCAGTGCTGGTAAAGAAAAGCCCAAGGACCTTTCCTGCCTTTCTGGCTGTCGGACTGGCAGTAATGATTACTTTCCAGGCCCTGATTAATATGGGGGTGGTGGTGAATTTACTTCCGGTAACGGGTCAACCGCTTCCCATGATCAGCATGGGAGGTTCATCATTGCTGTTTACATGCATTGCACTGGGGATCATTCAAAGTGTAAGCCGCGGAATTAAAAATCAGCAGGAGGCTGCTGAGAAGCTCGTGCAGGAACAAATTAACCAAAAGGAGCCACAAGATGAGCCGGAAATTTATAATTAGCGGAGGAGGAACAGGAGGACATATCTTTCCCGCTTTGGCCATTGCCGGTGAGATCAAAAAAAGAGATCCCGAAGCAGGAATATTGTTTGTAGGAGCCCTGGGTAAAATGGAAATGGAAAGGGTACCTGCAGCAGGTTATCCAATAATCGGTCTGCCCATCGAAGGTCTTCGGCGCAAATTAGGTTTCAGAAACTTTGTGGTACTTTATAAACTTGCGATCAGCATGTACAAAGCTTCTGGCATAATAAAATCTTTCAAACCCGACGTGGTCATCGGGGTTGGCGGATATGCCAGTGGACCATTGCTCAGGGTGGCAGCACGAATGAAGATACCCACCATTCTGCAGGAACAAAATTCCTATGCAGGAGTTACCAATCGCTGGCTGGCCAAAAAAGCAAAAAAAATCTGTGTTGCCTATCAGGGTATGGAGAAATACTTTCCGAAGGATAAAATCGTATTGACCGGAAATCCCATCAGAGAAGAACTGGTAGTCAGGCAGGTTAAAAAATCTGAAGCATACAGCTTCTTTAATATTAGAGAAGGCCGCAAGGTATTGCTTATTCTGGGCGGTAGTCTGGGCGCCCGCACGATAAATGAAAGCGTTTTGCAGCAGATCGCCCCGCTGGAAAAGGAAAACGTACAGGTTTTATGGCAAACCGGCCGTTTATATATCGATCGCATCAAAACAGAACTTGCAGGAAGGGAACTGAGGAATATCAGGTATTTTGATTTTATTAGTCGCATGGACCTTGCATATGCTGCTGCAGATATCATTATTTCACGTGCCGGTGCAGCCACAATTTCGGAAATATGTCTTCTGGGCAAACCTGTCGATTCTTGTCCCCTCCCCCAATGTAGCCGAGGACCATCAAACGAAAAATGCCATGGCATTGGTCAGAAATCAGGCTGCCTTGATGGTTACTGATACTGAAGCACCTGACAAGCTTATTTTAAGAACTATTGAACTTCTTAACGACTTTGAATTGCAGGACACATTGGGGAAAAACTGTAAGAAAATGGCACTGTCCCGATTCTGCAGTCAAAATAGTAAATGAAATTTTTAACCAGGTAAAACCAGCGTGAAAAGCATCCGAAATATACAGGAATGTATACTTCCTCGGAATAGGAGGCATCGGCATGAGTGCGCTGGCAAGGTATTTTATGCGTACCGGCAAACAGGTGGCAGGATATGACCGAACTCCAACTGAACTTACCAGACAATTGACGGATGAAGGAATATCTGTTCATTATGAAGATGCACCCGGGTTAATTCCGGTGCAATTCAGTTCTGTTGATGATACCTGGGTGGTAATTACACCGGCAGTGCCTGCTGACAATGCGGAACTAAACTTTTTAATAAGCAGGGGCTATACCCTGTTTAAACGGTCTGAAATGCTGGGACAGATAACCCGTGATCATAAAACCGTAGCTGTTGCCGGAACACATGGCAAGACAACGGTTTCAACTATGATCGCCTATATTCTGTCGCAAAGCAAAGCCGGATGCAATGCCTTTCTGGGAGGAATTTCCAAGAACTTTAACAGCAACCTGGTGCTTCATGAACAAAGCGATTGGATGGTAACCGAAGCAGATGAGTTTGACAGGTCGTTCCTTCGGCTTTACCCTTATGCTGCAGTTGTTACTGCCATGGATCCTGACCATTTGGATATTTATGGTACGGAAAAATCTATGCAGGAAGCTTTTCAAAGTTTTATTGACCAGGTGAACCCCGAAGGCGTATTGCTGGTGAAATCGGACCTGCCGCTGATGACATCCCGAATGAAGGCGAATACCTATACCTATTCTCTTAACGGAAAAAGCGATTTTTATGCGGAAAATATTCTCCTGAAAAACCGGAGATACTATTTTGAACTTGTCTGTCCCGGCATGCGCATCAAAAACCTATCGCTTGAACATCCGGGATTAGTAAATGTGGAAAATGCCGTTGCCGCTGCTTCCGTAGCATCATTGCTTAAAATTGATGAATACACAATTCGTAATGCGCTTGCAACATTTACCGGTATACAGCGACGTTTTGATTACCAGGTACAATCAGACAGTGTGGTATATATCGACGATTACGCTCATCATCCGAAAGAAATAGAGGCTACACTCAAATCGGTTCGTGAACTGTATCCTGACAAAAAAATAACGGGTATCTTCCAGCCCCATTTATATTCCCGTACCCGGGATTTTGCCGGAGGATTTGCGGAGAGTCTGAGCCTGCTCGACCGTTTGCTTTTGCTGGATATATACCCAGCCAGAGAACTGCCCATTGCAGGAGTCACCTCCGAAATCATATTCAGGAATGTCAGTATCAGGGATAAGATCATGTGTAAAAAAGACGATATCATAGGTATATTGGGGCAGTCCGATATCGAAGTACTCATTACCCTGGGTGCAGGGGATATAGATAAATTGGTGCAACCGGTAAAAAAACTTCTTTTAAAAAGGATAAAAGAATGAAACGGGCTCAAACATATTGTTTTCATGGTTGCTGTCATTGCATACATTGTGATGGTCTCGGGCTTTATCAGTGATAGGGAAAGAACACAGCGGATAAACGGGCTGCGAATAAGGATAATTGATAGTACAGAAAATCAAGTTCATTGGCTCGGATGATATCCGGAATATACTCGATGTGCAATAAATTCAGTCCGATTGGTAATGAATCGCTGGGTATCAATCTTCGAAAAATTGAATATTCATTGAAAAGCCGTCAAATTATTGACAAAGCTGAAGTATTTATTACCGAACCGGGAATCGTACATGTCGAAATCAGTCAGAAAACTCCTTTTGTACGGATTTTCAACCGATATGGGCAGAGTTATTATCTCGACAGACAGGGAAATATTATCCCCTGGACCCATGGATTCAGTCCGTTTGTATTGGTGGCCAACGGATTTATTGCGGAGCCATTTTCTTTAGGCAAAACACTGAATATTCTTGATGTAAAACATGATTCCATTTCGCGCTCGCTGCATACCATTTATGATGTGTACAGGCTGGCTGATTTTATAACTGCAGATGATTTCTGGAACTCCCAGATTGAACAGATCTATGTGAACAATAAATATGAATTTGAGCTGATCCCAAGGGTTGGCTCCCACATTATTGAACTGGGCAAGGTGGAAAATCTGGAAGAAAAATTTGAGAATTTGAAAATTCTCTATCTCGAGAGGATTTAATAATCTTGGATGGAATCAATATGAAAAAATCAGCTTAAAATATAAAAACCAGGTAGTTTGTACTAAAATCCAATAACAATGAGTCAGAGTAACAATATTTTAGCGGCCATAGATATCGGGACAACCAAAATCGTCACCATTGCAGGCCGGATGATTGATAACAAACTCGAAATCATAGGTATGAGCAAGACCCCTTCAAAGGGAGTCAAGCGGGGCGTGGTGCTGAATATTGAAGAAGCGGTAAGTGCAATCCGGTATACCGTGGATGAAGTGCAAAAGCAGATTGGTTTCCGGATTAAGGAAGCCTATGTTGGTATTGCAGGCCAGCACATCACCAGCCTGCAAAACAGAGGCTATATTCTGCGCGATTCCTACGAAGAGGAAATAACCAAGGAGGATACGGACAAACTGCTGGCTGAAATGTATAAGATTTCCATTCAGCCAGGAGAGGAAATCATCCATGTAATACCGCAGAGTTATGTGGTTGATAATGAAACCGGGGTTAAAAATCCCATCGGAATGTTCGGGAAACGTCTCGAAGGCAATTACCATATTGTAATCGGACAAACCTCTTCAGCGCGTACCATTGAAAGATGTGTAAACCGGGTAGGCATCCATGTGAAACAGATGATCCTCGAACCACTGGCATCAGCGGTGGCTGTGCTCACTGATGATGAGATTGAAGCGGGAGTAGCCCTGGTGGATATCGGCGGAGGTACAACAGATATTGCCGTATATTATGATGACATCATTAAACATACTGCTGTAATACCATTTGGTGGAAATGTTATCACCAGGGATGTTATGGAAGGTTGTTCCATTCTGAATAAACATGCTGAACTGCTCAAAATACAATATGGATCTGCTCTGGGCGACCTGGCCGAAGAGGCAAAGGTAGTTGCAGTTCCTGGTATCAGCGGCAGAGATCCCAAGGAAGTTTCCATTAAGAGTCTTGCTTATATTATACAAAGCCGTATGGAAGAGATTATCGATGCAATTGTTTTCCAGCTCGAAGGATCCGATTGCATGGAGAAACTGACTGCAGGAATTGTAATTACCGGCGGTGGATCACAATTGCGTCATTTACCGCAACTGGTGAAATTCCGTACCGGACTCGATGTAAGAATGGGAATGCCCAATGTAAATGTAAACAATGCCGGTCTGAAAGAAGTAAATCACCCGATGTATTCCACCAGTGTTGGTTTGCTTTATAAGGGATTTGAGAATAAATCACCTGAAACAGTTCAGGAACAACCTGCAAAAATGCCGGAACCTGAATATGCCCCGGGGAATGCGGAAGATAAAAATCCGGTGCAAAAACCACCGCGCAAATTCAGCAACATTCTCGACTCATTTAAAACAACCATCGAAAATATATTCGATGATGATACCGAATAATGATGTTTAACCAATAAATCATAAGTCATGGACGAACTCATGCATTTTGAATTGCCTGTAAATAAATCCTCCATAATTAAAGTTCTGGGGGTTGGGGGCGGTGGCAGTAATGCAGTCAACCATATGTTCAGGCAGGGTATAAAAGATGTTGATTTCATTGTATGCAATACCGATGCACAGGCACTGGCAAACAGTCCTGTACCTATTAAAATACAACTGGGAGCTTCTCTAACCGAAGGCCGGGGCGCAGGTAATAAACCGGTGATAGGCCGGCAGGCAGCCATTGAAAGTCTGGATAACTTATCGGATATACTTTCCGTGAACACCCGCATGCTGTTTATTACAGCCGGGATGGGCGGGGGAACCGGCACAGGTGCTGCTCCGGTAATTGCCAAAGTGGCAAAAGAACTCGGAATACTAACGGTGGCCATCGTCACCATTCCCTTTAAAAACGAAGGCCCCAGGCGTGTTAATCAGGCTCTTGAAGGCATTGCCGAACTGGAGAAACAGCGTAGACTCATTGCTGGTGATCAACAATGAGAAAATCAGACAGATATATGGCGACTTACGTCTTTCCGAGGCCTTTTCAAGAGCCGATGATGTTTTGGCTGTTGCTGCAAAGGGTATTGCAGAGATAATAACAGTTCATGGTTTATAAATGTTGACTTTGCCGATGTTCAAACCGTAATGACCAATAGTGGTGTTGCCATTCTGGGCACCGGGATGGCATCGGGCGAAGGTCGCGCCATGGAAGCCAGTAAAACAGGCACTGAATTCACCCTTGTTGAATGATACCGATATTAAGGGGGCTAAAAATATCCTGCTCAACATTATCTCAGGCAACGAAGAAGTGACTATGGATGAAATCGGACAGATCATTGATTATGTAAAGGATTGTTCGGGTCTGAATGCCGATCTCATTTGGGGAAACGGTACTGAAGCCAGCCTGGGCGATCAGATCAGCGTTACGGTAATTGCTACAGGTTTTAATGCAAACAGTATTCCTGAACTGTATATTCTCAAACGGGAAATCGACAGAATTCCGCTTGCCGACTTCACCGTCCGTCAGAATGATGAGGAAAGCATATTTGTTGTTAAGGATGCTCCCACCCAAAAAACCGGCGTAGGTTCCGCTTCTCAGCGAACCATTGAATTTGAACTGAAGACGGCAGATGATGAACTTTTCAGGAATATCAGCAGGGTACGCAGACCTGTAGATGCACGAAAGGCCGGCGACAGGGTGAATACTATCAAAAGAACGCAGGAAGAATTAAAGGAACTCAAGCAGGGCATACGACAGAGCGATAAGGAAATAGATGAGCTGGAGAATACGCCTGCGTTTAAACGGAAGCAATTACAAATAGATCCTCAGAAATACTCGGATGAGACCAGGATTTCAAGATATTCGCTGACCGATGATGATAACTCAGGTGAAACTGAGCAAGGAAAATCCGTTTTTACACGGGGCGGTGGATTAGGAAATTTGAAAATGTTGAAAATGTTGAAACTGGATACTGAGTGCTGGATGCTGGATACTGTGATGCTGGATGCTTACAACATGCCAAATCTGCATGCAACACCTCCCACACATCCAGTATCTAATATCCAGTATCTACTATCGCCAGCATCGTAAGATCCGGGCTCGCAATGACTGCTTCTACAGCTCCCTGATCCAAATATTCCGGTAACTCACCGGATTTCCATGATCCTGAAGCGAAATAGGTTCTTTCATGCCATGTACTACCAGCCTGGGTGAACCAATATATTCGGTGGTTCCCCTGATTTCTACATTATTCTGTATAAGCACGCCGTTATGTAAGACAGTAATATGGGCCGGGAACAGCCAAACGACCATTCTCACTGAAACGGGGAGCTGTATAAATTACATCATAAACCTGCCATGCACCGGGTTTTCTGCAGGCATTCACCAGCGGAATGCTTTGTTTATAAATCGAACCGGCCTGACCGTTTGAATAAGTCTTATTTTCATAACTATCCAAAACCTGTAGTTCATATAAGTTCTGCAGGAAAATACCGCTGTTGCCGCGTCCCTGGCTTTCTCCCTTAACTTCGGCCGGTGACCGCCATTCAATGTGCAGCTGACAATCGCCAAAACCGCGTTTCGTTTTAATGATACCCGTTCCCGGTTTTACGGTAACAGCCCCTTCGGCATACGGTCCATCCGGCTGCAGATCCGCTGGCATTGGTCCATTCATCAAGATTTGTTCCGTTAAAAAGAACTATGGCATCGGAAGGAGCAGAGGTTCCCTCTCCCGGAGTTACAACCGGAGGCACCGGTTCCCATAATTCAGTACTCTCTGGATTTTTTTGTCCCTGTGCAAAGATTCCCATGCTAAACAGAATTAAAAATAGAAAATTGGCTATAGTTTTCATAATCAAACAAATATTTATTATGAGTGTTTAAAATGTCGGGTACAAAGTTAGTGTTTTATGAACACGAGAATTCACCAATAAAATATCATTATGCAGTCAAATCATCTTGCTAAAATTATTATCTTTACGCCCGTATTTTTATAAATATTTATTGTATTTATTTGTAATATCAATTCATTGTAAACTATTATCCATTTATTAACCAAAAAGTATTATTACCTATGTTGAATAATTTATTCTGGTTAGTGCCGATCGGATCCATTCATGGCCCTGGGATTTGCTTATTACTTCTTTAAGCAGATGATGAAGGAGTCATGAAGGTACCGATACGATGAAAAAGATTGCCCAGTACGTACGTGAAGGTGCAATGGCTTATCTGAAACAACAGTACAAAGTTGTTACTCTTGTTTTTGTTATTTTGACTGCTGATTTTTGCAATTCTTGGCTTATGTATTGAAAATCCAGAATCCCTGGGTGCCTTTTGCATTTCTAACAGGAGGTTTTTTCAGCGGTCTTGCCGGTTTCATTGGCATGAAAACTGCCACTTATGCTTCGGCCCGTACGGCCAATGCTGCTCAGAAATCACTGAATCACGGACTCAGGATTGCATTCCGTTCCGGCGCTGTTATGGGTCTTGTTGTTGTAGGTCTTGGATTGCTTGATATTTCAATTTGGTTCTATGCCCTGAATTATATCGTTGGGGCTCTGGACAATACTACCAATCTGGCTATTGCCGCTGATCCTTCGATGAAACTCATCATTATCACCACAACCACCCTTACTTTCGGTATGGGTGCGTCAACGCAGGCCTTGTTTGCCCGTGTTGGCGGTGGTATTTACACAAAAGCTGCCGACGTTGGTGCTGACCTGGTAGGTAAAGTTGAAGCCGGAATTCCTGAGGATGATCCCCGTAATCCTGCCACCATTGCTGATAACGTTGGTGATAACGTAGGTGACGTTGCCGGTATGGGTGCTGACCTTTATGAATCGTATTGCGGTTCAATTCTTTCTACTGCTGCACTTGGAGCAACAGGCTTCACAGCTACAGGCTTATTGCTGCCGGTTATGCACAATTATGATGCCACTAGCAACTCAGTTTAATGCTGTTATTGCTCCTATGCTTATTGCAGCTGTGGGTATTGTTCTTTCAATCCTCGGTATATTCATGGTACGTACCAAAGAAGGTGCTTCACAGAAAGCAACTTCTTGCTTCCCTCGGACGTGGTGTAAATGTCAGTTCATTCTTCATTGCTGTATTTGCATTTCTGATTCTTTGGGTACTTAATATTCCCAATTTTATTGGTGTATGGGGTGCCATGATCGCCGGTCTGGTTGCCGGTATTGGCATTGGTAAAACAACTGAATATTATACTTCATCAGGTTTCAAACCTACCCAGGATATTGCCGATGCTTCTAAAACAGGTCCTGCTACTGTTATTATCAGTGGTATTGGTACAGGTATGATATCCACTGCTATTCCTGTATTAATTGTTGGTACTTCCATTATTCTGGCTTTCTTATTTGCATCCAATTTCAATTTTGACAATATCAGCATGGGTCTTTACGGAATTGGTATTGCTGCAGTAGGTATGCTTTCAACTCTCGGTATTACCCTTGCTACTGATGCTTATGGTCCTATCGCTGACAATGCCGGTGGTAATGCCGAAATGAGCCACCTGGGACCTGAAGTTCGTAAACGTACCGATGCTCTCGATTCATTGGGAAATACCACAGCAGCAACCGGTAAAGGTTTTGCCATTGGTTCTGCTGCACTTACTGCACTTGCCTTATTGGCTTCATATGTTGAAGAAATTAAAGTAGGACTGGCCAGGTTACCTGAAAAAGCTGCTGATTTCTATGCCGCTACAGGTATAGAAATTCATAATGCCGGAATTCAGGATGTCATGACCTATTATCATATCGATCTCATGAATCCCAGGGTTCTCGTTGGTGCATTTATTGGCTCCATGGCAGCATTCCTTTTCTGCGGACTTATCAATGAATGCTGTAGGTCGTGCAGCACAAGCCATGGTTGATGAAGTTCGCCGCCAGTTCCGCGAAATAAAAGGTATTCTCGAAGGCAAAGCAGAACCTGATTATGCAAGTTGTGTGGCAATTTCCACCAAAGGTGCGCAGCGTGAAATGTTGCTTCCCTCATTGCTTGCCATCATTATCCCTATCGCTGTCGGTATTATTTTTGGACCGGCAGGTGTTATGGGCTTACTGATCGGCAGTACATCAACCGGTTTTATCCTTGCTATTTTCATGGCCAATGCCGGTGGTGCATGGGATAATGCCAAAGAAATATATTGAAGAAGGAAATTTTGGCGGTAAAGGAAGTGATTCTCATAAAGCTGCTGTTGTTGGTGACACCGTTGGTGATCCGTTCAAGGATACTTCCGGTCCTTCACTCAACATCCTGATTAAATTGATGAGCATGGTTTCGATTGTGGTTGTTGGCGTAACACTTGCGACCTCGCTGATCTAAAAGAAATCTCATTAAATATAAAAATCCCGGATTCTGTAATGGAATCCGGGATTTTTTTTATTTTATATGTTACAATCATTGTAAACTACAACAGACAACTGACAACCTAGCACAACTAACAATCTACAACCTCAAACCTCAAACTTCAAACTGATTTATATATCCCCTTCTCCTTCTCCGGATAAACCGAATGCAGTTGCAAGCTCCTCCCCGTCCCACACCGCATAGGTAAAATTGGTTATCCAATCGCCCAGGTTGATAACCCGGGTGTGAGGGCCAATGCTCACATCAAAAGGGATATGCCGGTGTCCGAAAATAAAAAAATCAAAATGTTCTTTATTCAGTACTGATCGGGCAAATCTTACCTGCAACTCATTCTCATCACCCTTGTAAGGCTCGGCAATAATACCCTTGGCATACCGGCTGCTCTTCGACCACCGCTTTCCAAAAGCCATGGAAGCATTGGGATGTATCCTCGCGAACAGCCATTGCAAAACCCGGTTGGTAAATCCCCATTTCATGATTTTATAACCATGGTCCCCTGGTCCCAAGTCCATCACCGTGACTTAAAAAGAACTTTTTCCCATTAAATGTTGAGGTTAATGCTTTTCGCGGTGAAGGGTTAATCCGATTTCCCGGGGCAGGTAATCATAGACCCAGATATCATGGTTGCCGGTAAAAAAATGCAGTTTAATCCCCCTGTCAGCCAATTCGGCAATTTTTCCTAAAAACCTTGTAAATCCTCTGGGTACAACATGTTTGTATTCATGCCAGAAATCAAAAATATCACCCATCAAATACAGTTCGTCGGCATCCTCTTTTATCGTGTCGAGCCATTCCACCAGAATACGTTCCCTTAATGCGCTCTTTTCCGGTGGATAAAGGCCGAGATGCACATCCGAAATAAAATACTTTCTTTTGTGTTTAGCCAAAACAACAGTTTTTAATGGATCAGATCCTGCAATTTGCCCTGCAGTTGAGCCGGGGTCAGATTTTTGCCCAATATGGAACTATTATCCTTATCGATCAGATAATTGGCCGGGAGCTGCGTTACATTATAATTTCCGGCTACCACGGAATTAGGATAACCCGAATCAATAACGCTGATCCAGGGAAGTTCATCAAACCGGATTGCCCTTCGCCATCTTTCGGGTGAATTGTCAAATGATACCTGGTAAATTTCAAATCCTCTTTTCCGGAATTTTTCATAAACCTTTTTCAGCTCCAGGTTCTGCTGTATGCATAACCTGGTTGGTGGAACTCCAGAAACTGAGCAATACATATTTGCCCTTTAATGACGATAGTGTTGCTGTATCACCGGCATAATCAGGCAGTCTGATAGCGGGTAAAGCTTCCTACCGATGGTATTGGCATGCTGTAACAATACCTGTGAATTATAATCATTAAGAAGCTTATTGGTATAGGCTTTCAATGCGTCCACATGCCTTGAATCCGGATGATATTTCGACAACGAATCACTCAGGATCTTGAAATACTGAAGATCGGTAGTTTTATAAAACACGTAATATCCGGGTTGATATTGCTGATATAGAACATACACGCTGGATAATGAATTGTAATTTGTCAGCAGATAGGCAATGGATGCTTTCCGGTGGCTTTCAAGAATTTCCTGATACTCGGCCGTTGAGCTGGTTCCTTAAACTGTCATCGGTTGAATTCTCATAGACGTATGCAATGGAATCGAGCTGACTCTTTAGCCTCATTCAGCATGACGATGAGCTTGGTGATCTGTTCAGTATCGTGTGATCCTTTGGGTTTTAACAGATGACACAGGATTACTGGCATCTGCTTCAATCACCACATGTTCTCCCGGCTTTGGGAAAAACGACTATGATTTTATCCGGATTCAAACGCAACTGGTAAAAGCCCGGAACTTTAGCATCGAAGGAAAAACTGAAGTTGCCGTTCTTTTTAAGTTTAACAGAATCCAAGGGTATCGTATTATAAACATCCACTTCATCCAGATAAAGCATGGCCTTTTCACCATGGTCAATTCTTCCTGAAATTTTTACACGATCTTTTGAACAGGCTGTAAATGCCAGTACACAGCATAATAAAACTATAATTTTTCTCATGTAATATAATTCTTTAATTTCAAACTGTTCGAAAACTGCATGTCAATTTGCTACATGTCCTGGTTCTCACCACATTCCTGCTTTCTCCCCTACTCCTCAACCATCCATTCCTCCGAATCTTCATTCTGAACCTGGGTAAATCCTTTCTTCACAATTACACCCTGCTTATTTACCAGATAGGTTACCGGAAGCTTTTCAATATGGTAGGTTTCAACAACAGGAGAATCCCAGTATTTCAGATCCGAAACATGAATTCCCCCGGAATTTTTGCTGCTTATATTTTTTATCCACGATTCCCGCGTCCTGTCAAGTGAAACCTGGTACAACTGCATATCCCGCGTTGCAGAGCGGGAAAGAGCATCAGCAAAATTCATTCAACTTCGCTAACACTCTGACTCGACCAGGATGCCCAGAAAATCACCAGAACGTTTTGACCTCTCAATGACGAAAGGCGTAATGATCTTTCCGGTTGAGTCGGGAAGTGCGATCTCAGGTGCAACGGATCCTACCTCAAGTTTCAACAACTCACGTAGTTCCGTTACCTTCCTGTTCAGATCGATAACTGCTTCAGAATTAGGATACAAACCTGCAAGACTGGAATCAACCATTTCATAAACACTGAAGTCTTTTTTATAATCAAAAACCGGCGCATTTCTTCCAAGCTGCTGGTATAAAGCCATAAGCGCTGCCAGTGAACCCGGATTTTCCGTGATCAGGTCAATGGAAAATTTTTTATGTTCGGCAAAGGTCTGATTATAAATGCTGTCGATCTCCAATTCGATACTATTGAAATTCTGATCTGCCCCGGCTGGCTTCATAGCGTTCACTGATTTCAGTGATCTTTTCAAGGGTTCTCGACTGCATGTTAACCATTTTTTGAATCAGCCGCGAATCCTTTGATCCTTCAACAATGTAATTCTGATCAAAAGCTTGCAGCCTTGGTAAGTACTCTGAAATGATCACCCGGATGAATGATCAGATTGATATAACTTCCTCGGGTTGATATACAATATGAAAAAGTCGGGTTGCGTGGTATATCCTTCGAGAATGTATTTTCCGGATTTATCGGGTAGTGTTGAATCAACCATAATGGTACCCGTAAGTGTCCTCCGGGCCAGATAAACCATTTCACCGTTAGTACCATCTACCTGTACTTCAACGCTGAAATTATGTTTGTCATCTCCGCATGAAATAGATGAGCGAGAATAATAAGCAGAAAAAGGAGCAGTCTATACATAAGTCTGGATAATCTGGTCTCAAATTTATATTATTCCCTGATAATATTGCAAAATCAATCAACAAATTAGGCTTTCAGGTTGTTATGATATAGTAAATAAAATTCTTATTCTAAACCTTTTACAATCTCAATAATTTTTAATACCTTGTTCTGTTTAAATCCCTATTGTAATGGCCTACCTAAAATTTGACAAAACTCAACTTATTAATCTTGAGTACTCTTTAACAAAAGAGTTTATAAGAAGTAACCGTGCCGGTTCCTACTAGTTCCACTACAATGGTATATTGCAATACCAGAAAATATCACGGTTTGCTTATTGCTCCCATTGAAAATCTCGATGGTGACCGGCATGTGCTGCTTTCCTCGTTTGACGAAACCATAATTGAAAGGGAAAATGAATTCAATCTGGGTATTCACAAATACCAGGGTGATATTTACAGCCCCCGTGGTCATAAATACGTCCGGGATTTTATTGCCGATCCCACACCCACTATCGTTTACCGCGTAGGAGGTGTTGTGCTGGAAAAGGAAAGCCTTCTTGTTGAAAAGGAGGAACAGATTCTGATCCGGTATACCATTAAGGAATCGGATGTACCTGTTAAACTGCGGTTCCGGCCGTTTCTGGCATTTCGAAATATGCATCAGCTGAGCAAGGCCAATCTTTATGCCAACACCAAGGCAGTATTAATACCCAACGGAGCCAAGATCAGGCTATACGACGGTTATCCTTTCCTGCACATGCAGTTTTCGAAACATGCTGATTTTGTTCCGGCACCCGACTGGTATTATGGGATTGAATATAACAAGGAATTACGACGGGGTTACGATTATAAGGAAGATTTGTTTGTGCCGGGATATTTTGAACTTGATGCCAAAAAGGGTGATGTTATTATTTTTTCAGCATGCAACAGCCAAGGCCAATCCCGAACAGTTAAAACGAAAATATACCCTGGAACTGTCCAAGAGAATTCCGCGGGACAGTTTTAAAAATTGCCTGATCAATTCAGCACAGCAGTTTTTTATTAAAAAGAATAAAAAAACCGAAATCATTGCAGGTTTCCCCTGGTTTGGATGTTGGGGAAGGGATACTTTTATTGCCTTACCCGGACTTACTCTGGCTATTGGCGATACCGACACCTGCAAAGATGTACTTGACACACAGGTTGCCAGGTTAAAAAACGGATTATTTCCCAATCTGGGCACTGAAGACAATCCTGCATTTAATTCGGTGGATGCCCCACTTTGGTTCTTCTGGGCATTGCAGCAATATACCAAAGTTGTAAAATCGTATACATCCATCTGGCGGATGTACAGCAAGGCCATGAGATCAATTCTGGAAGCTTATCGTGACGGAACCTCCTACAACATCAAAATGCATGAAAACGGTCTGATTTATGCGGGTGAACCCGGAAAAGCACTTACCTGGATGGATGCTATTGTTCATGGAAAACCGGTGACACCGCGTGTCGGATTTCCGGTTGAAATAAATGCACTATGGTATAATGCTCTTATGTTCAGCCTCGATTTGGCCAGACGCGCCAAAGATGAAGAGTTTCTAAAATCATGGGAACACTTGCCGCTAAAAGTTCAGGAATCATTTCATGGCTATGTTCTGGGATCCCAAAAAAGGATATCTGGCTGATGTAGCTGATTATAAAATCTGCGACTGGTCAATCCGGCCCAACCAGATTATTGCTGCATCGATGGAATATTCCATGCTGACACCGGAAATTAAAAAAGCGGTATTGAATGTAGTTGAAAGGGATCTGCTTACACCCCGGGGCTTACGTACGTTATCTCCTACAAACGAAAATTATAAAGGAATTTATAAAGGCACGCAGGAACAGAGAGATCTGGCCTATCACCAGGGAACAGTATGGCCCTGGTTGCTTGAGCATTTTTGTGAAGCTTATATGAATCTGCATAAAGAAAGCGGGCTCTCATTTCTTGAAAGGTTAATCAACGGATTTGAACCTGTTATGACTGAATTAGGGATTGGAACCATACCCGAAATATTTGACGGCGATCCTCCTCACCGTGCACGGGGTGCTATTTCTCAGGCCTGGAGTGTTGCAGCCTTGCTAAGAATAATTGAACGATATGAATCCATGACAAGCAATAAGCAATAATCTAATTTTTAATCCTAACTACCGATCTAACTATGCGTGTATTGATGTTTGGCTGGGAATTTCCACCCCATATTTCCGGTGGCCTCGGAACAGCCTGTTATGGTTTAACCAAAGGATTGTACAGCGTGGGCGTTGACGATATACTCTTTGTTGTACCAAAAGCATACGGTGATGAAGATACCAGTAAAGTAAACATTATTGATGCCGGTGAAGTTGTTGTAAGTGACCGTATCATTGATTATGCCACCTTTTTTCAGAAAATGCGGTTTATTGAAGTTGGATCCTCATTAAGAGCTTATTCCACACCCGAAGAATGGGAAAAGATCACGTGAAGAGGAGCAGGCAAAAACCAAATACCTGATCCAGTCATCTTTTTCCGGTAAACTGAGCTTTAGTGGCGGATATGGACAGGATCTGTTTCAGGAAATTGCCAATTATGCTGTTGTTGCCTCAATTATTGCCTATAAAAATAAATTTGATATTATTCATGCCCACGACTGGCTGGCATATCCTGCAGGAATTGCTGCCAAGCTGGTTTCAGGAAAACCCCTGGTTGTTCATGTACATGCTACCGATTTTGACCGCAGCGGCGGTAATGTAAATCCGGGCGTATATGAAATTGAGAAAGCGGGAATGGAAATGGCCGATAAGGTAATCGCCGTAAGCAATCTTACCCGAAATATCATTATTGAAAAATATGGAATTGATCCCGATAAGGTAGTAACCGTTCATAATGCTGTGGAACCTATTGAAGACAGAGAACTACTTAAAGATGAAAAGAAGCATTAACGATAAAATTGTGACTTTTCTAGGCCGTGTTACCATGCAGAAGGGACCTGAATATTTTATCGAAGCGGCCCATCTGGTTTTACAAAAAATGAAAAACGTACGGTTTGTTATGGCCGGCAGCGGTGATATGCTAAACCGGATGATCTGGCGTGTGGCCGCACTCAAAATGGGTGATCGTTTTCATTTTACAGGCTTTTTAAAAGGTGACGATGTGCATCATATGTTTTCCCTCAGTGATGTATATGTAATGCCTTCCATTTCGGAACCATTCGGTATTTCACCCCTTGAGGCCATGCAATCCAATGTACCGGTAATTATCTCCCGGCAGTCGGGTGTTTCTGAAATTTTGCAGTATGCCATTAAAGTTGATTTTTGGGATACACATGCTATGGCTGATGCCATTTATGGGATTCTGAAATATGACGGACTGCCCAATATGTTTAAAAAGAATGCCCGTATTGAGGTGGACAATCTTAAATGGGAACACGCTGCCGAAAAGGTTAAGGATGTTTACCTTTCATTGCTGAATTAACACGAACTTATTATATTATTGAGCATGAGAACGATTTGCCTGTATTTTCAAATCCATCAGCCCTTCAGGTTGAAACGGTATCGCTTTTTCAACATCGGAAATGATCATTATTATTACGATGATTACCTGAATGAATCCATTATTTCACGGGTTGCCGAGCGAAGTTTCCTGCAGGCCAATAAAGTAATCGGACAAATAATCAAGGAATTCGGAACCCAGTTTAAAGTGGCCTTTTCCATCTCAGGTGTTGCCCTGGATCAACTTGAACTTTATGCACCCGAGGTAATTGAAAGTTTCCGGAAACTGGCCAAAACCGGATCAGTGGAGTTTTTAGCTGAAACTTATTCCCATTCACTGGTTGCTCTGAAAAATAAGGATGAATTCGTCAGACAGGTAAATGAACACAGGGAAAAAATCAAACAATTGTTTAACCAGGAGCCCAAAGTTTTCAGGAATACGGAACTCGTCTATTCGGATAAGATTGGTGCAGATGTGGCCGAAATGGGTTTCACGGCCATGCTTACCGAAGGCGCTAAACATGTTCTCGGATGGAAAAGTCCGAATTATTTGTATTGTAATTCAATAAATCCCCGATTGAAGGTATTGCTGCGCAATTTCAGGATCAGTGATGATATTGCTTTCAGATTTTCAAATGTAGGATGGTCGGAATATCCGCTTACAGCTGAAAAATTTGCCGGATGGCTTAAAAAACTCGATAAAAAAGAAGAAACCGTTAACCTGTTTATTGACTATGAAACTTTCGGAGAACATCAATGGATGGAATCGGGAATTTTTGAGTTTTTAAAAGCATTGCCAAAAGCCGTATATAAAAGCTACAAATTTTACCTTCAGCACCCCTTCGGAGATTGCCAATGAACTGTTGCCCGTTTCTACCATCAGCGTTCCCTACCCCATTTCATGGGCTGATGAAGAACGTGATCTTACGGCCTGGCTGGGAAATGAACTTCAGGTTGATGCTTTTAACCGGTTATATTCTATTACCGATAAAGTAAGAAAGTGTGAGGATGATAAAATTCAGAAGGATTGGAAATACCTGCAATCCAGTGACCATTTTTACTTATATGTCGACAAAATTCTTTACCGCAGGAACCACACAGGCATACTATAACCCCTATGAAACACCCTATGACGCTTATATCAATTATATGAATGTGTTGAGTGATTTCATTATCAGGGTGAATGCTTTGGCTCCTGAAAGCAGAAGCGATCAGGATTTAGCCGGCCTTACACAGGTAATTATCGGAAAAGGATGAACTGATCCATAAATATGAATCCGAACTGAAAAGATTAAAATCAACAAAATCAAAAATAAATGCCGTTGCCAAAGAAAGCGGTACGCCTGTAAAAGCTGCCAAAGGCCGCAAAACCCCTGCTCCCAAAAAATCAAAAACTAAATTAGTCTAAAGCAGGGAAAAAGTAATTACATATCGTATTTTAGCCTCCTGATTAGTGATCGTAGTATACGATCCAGTGTTGTATTAATATATTTGTGTATGAGTAAAGATTTATTATCTCCGGATTATCTTTTTGAAGTAAGCTGGGAAGTTTGCAATAAAGTCGGAGGTATCCACACGGTTATTGCCACCAAAGCGCTTACCCTTGTCAATGAACTGCAGAATAACCTGATTCTGATAGGTCCCGATCTGATAAAGGATGACTCGGATGAAAATTCCGAATTTATTGAAGATCCCCAATTATTCAGTGCCTGGAAAAAACAGGCCGAATCAGAAGGTCTGTATGTGAGAATCGGCAGGTGGAATATCAACAGGTATCCTATTGCCATTATCCTGAATTTTTCAAATTACTTTCAGGATAAGGATAAGATATTTTTTGAACTGTGGGAAAAATATAGACTTGATTCTCTTCCCGGACAATGGGATTACGTAGAACCTGCCTTATTCGGATACGCTGCCGGTAAGGTTATCGAAAGCTTTGTCAAATTTAACCTGAATACCTATGACCGGATTATTGCCCATTTCCATGAATGGATGACAGGTACCGGTATTCTTTATCTTAAGGACAGACTCCCCCAGGTAGGTACGGTATTTACAACCCATGCAACAGCTGTGGGTCGCGCACTTGCGGGTAATAACCGGCCATTATATAAAAATCTCACAACCTATAATGCTGAAGAAATTGCCAGGGAATTTAATATCATTTCAAAACAATCTGCGGAAAAGCTTTCTGCACAACAGGCTGATGCCTTCACAACAGTAAGTGAAATTACTTCACAGGAATGTACCCAGTTCCTTCAGAAAGATGTTACCATGGTTACTCCCAATGGTTTTGAAGACAGCTTTGTTCCTATCGTACTGAATTCGATATCATGAGGCTCGAAGGCCGACGGAAACTTCTGAAGACTGCTGAAATCATGTTAAGTCAGAAATACGATGACGATGTTTTTATGATTGCCACCAGTGGCCGTTATGAATTCAAAAATAAAGGAATTGACCTTTTCATTGATGCTCTGGGAAAGTTAAACTCAGATGAATAAACTCAAGCGCCCGGTTATTGCCTTCTTTTTTATTCCTGCAAATCATTATGGTCCCCGTAAAGATTTGTTAAGCGGTACACTCAATCAATGACGGAGCCTTCGGTTCAAAATTTCTTACCCATAATTTACATGATGCGGAATGGGATCCCATCCTTAACCGAATAAAGGAAGCGGGATTGCAAAACGGTTCCAGACGACCGGGTTAAAGTGTTGTTTGTGCCATCTTATCTTAACGGAAATGATGGGATATTTAATACTCCCTATTACAATCTGCTGATTGGCCTTGATCTTACGGTATTTCCTTCATATTATGAACCCTGGGGCTATACACCGCTCGAAAGTATTGCATTTTCAGTACCTACTGTTACTACAACGCTTGCCGGATTTGGCAAGTGGATTAATGATATGATCCCTGAAGCTGCCGAAAGTGTTGAGGTAATCAATCGCAATGATGATAATGACGAAGAGGTTGTTAAAAGAATCGTGTCTGCGGTATTGAAGAAGATGTAATCTGGATGCTTCACTGATGGAAGCGGTCCGTTACAATGCATTTGATACATCCAAAAAGGTTCTTTGGAAGAGCCTTATTCTTTATTACCAGCAAACTTATGATCTTGCACTGCAGCTGGTTGCAAAACGCATTGATAAGTTCGTTAAGATTGAAGAAAGACCCAGCGAGGCCATGCCGGAATATGTTGCGCCTACCGAAATTAAGCCCGCCTGGAAGAAAATTATTGTTAAATCCAAACTTCCGGATCCCCTGGTTAAACTGGGAAGTCTTACTGAAAACTTATGGTGGACCTGGGATGACGAAGCTCAGGAGCTTTTTGAAGTTATTGATCCGGAAATATGGCAAAAATGTGATCAGACTCCTGCCATACTGTTTGAGCAGGTTAAATACAGCCAGTTGATTGAACTGAGTCAGAATAAAAGTTATACCGATAAACTTGAAAGGGTTTATAACCGGCTTCAGGATTATATGGCAGTCAAGCCTGATGATAAAAGGCCCGCGTATTGCGTACTTTAGCATGGAATACGGTTTTCACAATTCCCTGAAGATCTATTCCGGCGGTCTTGGGTATACTGGCCGGTGATTATCTGAAGGAAGCCAGTGACCAGTGCGTGAACATTACAGGAGTGGGATTGCTTTACCGTTATGGATATTTTAACCAGATGATTACGACACGTGGTGAGCAACAGGCGAATTATGAATATCAGCATTTTTCCAAACTACCGGTAAAACCGTTAAAGGATGATAAAGGAAATTTTATCACAGTCTCTATAGTGCTTCCCGGCAGACATATGCTTGCCCGTATCTGGGAATTGCATGTGGGCCGTGTAACCCTGTATCTGCTCGATACTGATTTCAGGGGAAATATTGACGAAGACCGCAACGTTACCCATAATCTTATATGGAGGGAGTAATGAAAACCGTCTGAAACAGGAACTTTTGCTTGGCATCGGAGGTATCCGCGCACTTGAACTTGTGGGTGCAAGATTCGATCTGTATCACAGCAATGAAGGACATAGTGCATTTATCGGACTTGAGCGCATGCGCAGGTACATTCAGCAAAACAACCTGTCGTTCTCCGAAGCTAAAGAAATAGTTCGCAGTTCCACGCTGTTCACTACACATACTCCCGTACCGGCCGGACATGATGAATTTGAGGAAAATCTACTGCGTCAGTTTATCGGCCATTATCCCGACAGGCTTAAGATCAACTGGAATGAATTAATGAGTCTCGGACGTACCAATATCAATGCATGGGGAGAAAAGTTCAATATGAGCTTCCTTGCAGCTAACCTGTCACAGGAGATGAACGGTGTGAGCCTTTTGCATGGATCCGTTACACAACAAATGTTTTCAAAACTCTGGCCGGGTTATCTTCCTGAGGAATTGCATATCAGTTATGTGACCAACGGCATACATTATGCCACATGGACTGCCAAAAGCCTGAAAAAATTGTACCGTGAATCGTTTGGCGAAGGATTCGAAAACAATCTTGCCGACACGGATTACTGGGAAAAAATTTATGAGGTTCCTGATGCCAAAGTTTGGGAAACCAAACAGAAACTAAGAGCCAAACTGATTAATACCATTAAAGACCGGTATAAGGAAAACTGGGTTAAACGACACGAGGATCCCCGGCGTATTGTTGCCATTAACCGGCAACTTTCAGATAAAGCCCTGACCATTTGCTTTGCACGAAGATTTGCTACCTATAAAAGAGCATATCTGCTTTTCCGGAATACCGACCGGCTGGCCCAGATCCTTAACATTCCCGATAAACCGGTTCAGCTTATATTTGCCGGTAAAGCGCATCCCAATGATAAAGCCGGCCAGGATCTGATAAAAATGATCATTGATGTTTCAAAACGGCCTGAATTTCTGGGGAAAATAGTATTCCTTCAAAATTATGATATTAACCTGGCAAAATCACTCGTTCAGGGGGCTGATGTATGGCTTAATACCCCCACCCGTCCTCTGGAAGCTTCAGGAACCAGCGGTGAAAAAGCTGTAGTTAACGGAACCCTCCATTTCAGTGTGCTTGACGGTTGGTGGGTTGAAGGATATCAACCCGAAGCAGGCTGGGCATTAACCAACGAAATCACTTATGAGGATATCGGACTTCAGGATGATCTGGATGCGGAAATTATTTATTCCCTGCTGGAACAGGAAGTAATTCCCGCATTCTTTGATCGTAATAAATCCGATGTCCCGGAAAATTGGGTTCGTATGATGAAAAATTCCATTGCATCCATTGCTCCGCACTTTGTTACCAGCCGAATGCTGCATGATTATAATCAGCGTTTTTACAGCAAGCTGTTTGAACGTTCGGTTATAATGACTGAAGATGATTTTTCAAGGATCAAACGTCTTTCATCATGGAAAAAACGGATTAAAAGAGCCTGGAAAAATATCAATGTTGTGGAATGCAACATCTTTAACAATCAACTGAGTTGTTTGAAATGGATCACACTTATAACGGTAATGTAGTCCTCGATCTGAATGAAATATCAGCAACTGATATTGGTGTTGAACTGGTGATTACTGAAAACGGTGAAAGACTTATTTCGAAACATGAATTCACTCTCGATAAATCCACCGCCGATAAAGCCTTTTATTCTGTAAAAGTTAGTATCCATCAGGCAGGTACCTTCAGTTACGGAATCAGAATATTTCCCAAAAATGAAAACCTGCCACACCGACAGGATATGAATCTGACCCGATGGATTTAAGATGAGACGTTCTGTTTATGATTCACATAACATGATAAACCGGGCCTGGAAAATTAAGGAGAATGGGTATTCCGAAGATATCAAACGATTGGCAGAAGAACTGGCAATTAGTCCGGTAATTACTACATTACTTGTCCAGCGTGGCATAAAAACATTTGATCAGGCTAAAGCATTCTTTCGGCCTGACCTGAATAGTCTTGTATGATCCCTTCCTGATGAAGGATATGGACAAGGCTGTAAACCGTCTTGAATCAGCATTCACAAACGAAGAAAAAATACTGGTTTACGGCGATTATGATGTAGATGGCACTACATCGGTTGCCATGATGTTTTCCTTTATCAGGAAGTATAATGACAAGGTGGACTATTATATTCCCGACCGGTATACCGAAGGTTATGGTATTTCATTCAAAGGAATTGATTATGCCATTCAGCATAAGGTAAGCCTCATTATTGCACTCGATTGCGGAATTAAAGCAGTTGATAAAGTGCTTATGCCAAAGAACATCAGATCGATTTTATCATTTGTGATCATCATACACCGGGTCCGGTTTTACCTGAGGCCGTTGCGGTGCTGAATCCCGAAAGATATGATGCCGGATATCCTTTTAAATATCTTTCGGGTTGCGGTGTTGGATTTAAACTTCTTCAGGCTTTTGCTTCATTAAATAATATTTCTTTTGATGACAGTTGCAGAATATCTTGATCTGGTTGCTGTGAGTATTGCTTCTGATATTGTACCACTTGATCGATGAAAACAGGATACTTGCCTATTATGGACTTAAAAAATTAAATGAAAATCCTTCAGTAGGCTTAAAGTCCATTATCTGTATTGCAGGTTTGACCGATAAAAATATTACCATTGAGGATATTGTCTTTAAAATTGGTCCACGAATCAATGCAGCAGGCCGGATTGAATCAGGAAATCAGGCGGTGGAATTGCTGGTTTCTGAAATACCTGACGAAGCTGCCCTTCATTGCGAAAAGATCAATTCTCATAACCAGACCCGACGAAATATTGATAAAATTATTACCGAAGAAGCCTTGCAAGAAATTGCCAAATCGGATAAATACAAGTTTTCAACTGTATTGTTCAATCCCGACCTGGCATAAAGGTGTTGTAGGAATTGTGGCATCAAGGCTTATTGAAAATTATTTCAGGCCAACCATTATTCTTACCGAATCAAACGGACATGCAACCGGTTCTGCCCGTTCTATACCCGGTTTTGACCTCTACCAGGCCATAACCGAATGTGCAGATCTGCTTGAAAATTATGGCGGTCATATGTATGCTGCCGGTATTACCCTCAAAACCGAAAATATTCAGAAATTTCGTGATCGGTTTGAAGAAGTGGTGAAAAATTCAGTGTACTCCGGAATTATTGATTCCCCAGATTGAAATTGATACGGAATTGAATTTTAAGGATATTACGCCTAAAATGTTAAGAATTCTGAAACAGTTTGAACCGTTTGGTCCTGAAAATACAACACCGGTTTTTTTTACCGAAAGTGTTGCAGATAACGGTTATGCCCGGCTTGTAGGTACATGTTGAAGAACATCTTCAACTTGGACTTATACAGGAGGAAAATCCCTTTACCGTTTACCGGGCTATTGCATTTAATCAGGCAGGCCATCTTCAAAAAATAAAAAAAGGTGCGTCATTCGATATTGCCTATACCATTTTTGAAAACAACTTCAGAGGAACTACTTCCATACAACTCAATATCAAGGATATAAAGATTGAAAGTTGATCTGTACGCATAATTCTGCTTAAATACATTATTTTTGAAAACAGATTTTAATATTCTCGGATTATGCGAATAGGATTTGATGCAAAACGTGCTTTCTTTAATAAAAGCGGACTGGGCAGTTACAGCCGGAACCTGATTCAGGGCCTTACGGAAAGGTATCCTGAAAATGAATACCTGCTATATACTCCCGGCATCAATGATGAATTGTTTGAACCAAAACACGCTTCAATCCAGATAAAAACTCCTAGAAGACTATTTCACCGACTTTTCAGCGCATACTGGCGCTCTTTTTACCTTTCGAAACAGCTTCCTAAAGACGGAATCGAAATTTATCACGGACTCAGTCATGAGATACCCTATAATTTTCCAAAGCGGCAGGTCAGGTCACTGGTTACCATCCACGATCTGATATTTTTACGGTTCCCTCATATGTACAGGCTTATTGACCGGACCATTTATGAGAAAAAATTTAAATATGCCTGTCAGGCATCAGACCGGATTATTGCAGTGAGCCGCCAGACAGCTGAAGATATCGTGGAATTCTTTCATATATCCCCCGAAAAAATTGATGTAGTTTACCAGGGATGTAATGCAGTTTTTAATAATGAAGTACCTCTGATCGAAAAAGAGATTCTCCGTATGAAATACCTGCTTCCCAAATCTTTTATTTTGTATGTTGGAACCATTGAAGAAAGAAAAAACCTGTTAACCCTGATTAAGGCACTGCACTATGGCAAAATCGATATTCCTCTTGTGGTAATTGGCAAACCTACTCCTTACCTCAATAAAATTATTGAGTTCATCGAACGTCACAGCCTGATCAATATTATTTTTTGAA
>CAVPPM010000013.1:0-160188 GCA_963707255.1 uncultured Sphingobacteriales bacterium
GGATGCTGCCCTCAGCCAGCCTCGGCGATAAGCTCAACAGCCACGGGCTGCCCCTCGGCCTCTTGGGCCTATCCACGGCAGCGCCCCCGATATCGCCAGCCGGAATCGCCAATCCGTTGGCAACGATTCTCAGCGTCGCAATGCTGCTGCGCCACAGCCTTGGCCTCGAAAATGAGGCGCAGGCCATCGACACGCGGTCGATGCCGTGCTTGATCAAGGTGTGCGCACCGGCGACATCGCCGATACCGGCAGCGAAGTCGTGGGTACCGTCGTAATGGGGGACCTGGTCGCAGCGAAGATATCAGCGCCGAACAGCCGAACGTCGAACAGCAGCAGCAGCAGCTCAGCGCCAATATTCACCTGCTCGGCGATCTACTGGGCGAAACGATAATCGAGCAAGAAGGCCGCGAAATCTTCGACCTGGAAGAAGAGATCCGCAGTCTTGCCAAGGCCTGGCGGAGCGGCGACGCCGCGGCCGGCGACCAGATTCGGGCTATGATCCCGGACCTGGTCGACGACCTGCCCAAGGCGCTGGCTGTTCTCAAGGCTTTCACTACCTACTTCCAGTTGGTGAACCTGGCCGAAGACGAGCAGCGCACCCAGGTGCTGCGCCGGCGTACGGCCGACGCCCAGACCACGGGCGTACCGGGGCGCGAAACGATTGAGGAGGCAATTGACCGTCTCAAACAGGAAGGCGTGACGGCGGACAGATGCGCGCCACCCTCAGCAGCCTCTTTATCCGCCCGGTGCTCACTGCCCACCCGACTGAAACCAAGCGCCAGGCAATTCTGACCAAGCTGGGGACCATCGCGTCTACGCTGCGGCGCCTCAACACCGACGACCTGCTGCCCTTGGAAGCCAGTGAACTGACGAACCGCCTCCGCGAAGATATCTTGCTGCTGTGGCAGAGCGACGAGACGCGCGATCGCCCGCCTACTGTCTTGGATGAGGTGCGCACGGGACTCTATTTCTTCGAGGCCACGCTCTACAATGTACTGCCCGGAGATCTACAGCGAGTTTGCCCGGGCCCTGACCCTCGCTTATCCGGGCGAGAAGTTTGAAGTCCCGACTTTTCTGCGCTACGGCTCCTGGATTGGCGGCGACCGCGACGGCAACCCGTTCGTCACCGTCGACACCACCGAACAGGCGCTCCGCACGATGAAGGAATCAATCCTCACGCTCTACAACGTTGCGGTCGACGAGCTGTATCATCACCTCATCCCCGCCGTGACGCGCATCCCGATCAGCCCCGAACTCGCTGACAGTATCGCCGAGGACTTAAAGCTTGTGCCGGAGAACGAGGTCGAGGTGCTAGAGCGCTTCCGCATGGAGCCCTACCGGCAGAAGCTGATCATGATGTTTCGCCGCCTGCGCGCCACACGGGCAGAGAACGAGCGGCCCTGGGACGAACGTGTGCGCAATGCACGCGCCTATCACAGTGTCGACGAGTTTATGCACGATCTTCAGATCATCGACCGCAGCCTGCGCGAGAACAAAGGCGTGCGCATCGCCGAGGGCCGCCTTGCCGACCTGATTCGGAACGTCGAGGTATTTGGCTTCCACCTGGCCACGCTCGACGTGCGCCAGCACTCCAGCCGGCACCGCGCCGCCGTCGCCGAGGTTTACAACCACTATGGGATCTACAGCGATTACAACGCCTTGGCTGAGCCCGACAAGGTCCGCGTACTGACCGGTGAGATCTTAAATCTGCGTCCGTTTACGGCGCAGCTTGTATTCTCCGAAGAAACCAACGAATCGGTCAGGCTGTTCCGCCTGATCCGCCGGGCCAAGGATGAGATCGACGAGGATGCCATTCAGACCTATATCATCAGCATGACTTCGAGCATCAGCAATATGCTCGAGGTGCTGCTGCTGGCCAAAGAGCACGGGGCTGCTGGGACGGATCGACATCGTGCCATTGTTCGAAACCGTGGCCGACCTGGACAATGCGCCTGCGATCATGGCCACCCTTTTCAAGAATGATGCTTACTGCAAGCACCTTGACCTCCGCGACCGGCGCCAGCAAATCATGATTGGCTACAGCGACTCGAATAAGGACGGCGGCTACCTGCAGGCCAACTGGATGCTGTTCAAGGCTCAGCGCACGCTCGCCCAGCTGTGCGAGAAGCACGGCGTGCGCCTGACCCTCTTCCATGGCCGCGGCGGCACACTCGGTCGCGGCGGCGGTCCCGCCAACCGCGCCATCCTGGCGCAGCCGCCCGAATCGGTCCGCGGAACATCAAGATCACCGAGCAGGGGGAGGTCATCAGCAGCCGCTACTCGAATCGCGACCTGGCCCGCCGCCACCTGGAACAGCTTGTCGGCGCTGTCTTGTTGACCAGCGGCCGCCGCCCACGGTTCCCAAGAGAGGAGGAGTGGGCCGGCGTAATGAACGAGCTGAGTGACATTGCCTTTGGGAAGTATCGCTCGCTTGTAACGCTGCCGCAGTTCCTCGCATTCTTCCATGAGACGACTCCCATCGAACAGGTTGGCGCGCTCAATATCGGCTCGCGCCCTGCCCGCCGCAAGGCAACCCAGGATATCAGCGATTTGCGCGCCATTCCTTGGGTTTTTGCCTGGACGCAGTCCCGTGTCAACCTGCCGAGCTGGTACGGCGTCGGGACGGCGCTGGAAATGTGGATGGCTGCAGGCGACCGGCTGGAAAACCGCACGCCACCCTCCGCGAGATGTACGAAGAGATCTGGCCCTTCTTTCGCACGATTCTCGACAACGTCCAGATGGGGCTGGCCAAAGCCGATTTTGCCATCGCCTCGCTTTACGCTGGGTTGACCGACGAGGCGATATGCCAGGTGATTTTTACCGATCTTCAGGATGAGTTTGACAGGACGGTGCGTGTTGTTCTGGATATCTCTGAAACCCCGCAGCTCCTGGACAAGGAACCGGTAATCCAACGCAGCATCCGGGTGCGCAATCCCTATGTGGATCCGATCAACTATATCCAAGTTGCCCTTCTGCGCCGCCTGCGCACGGAGTCCGATCCCGAGGCAGCCAATCGCCTGCGCAGCGCAGTTCTCCTGTCCGTCAACGGCATCGCCGCCGGTCTACAAAATGTGGGATAAGTAGCATGAAACGTTCTTTGGCTGGCGTAGACGGTCTTCTGTTCGACATCGATGGCGTTCTGTTACTGGGCGAAGAGGTGATCCCGGGCGCAGCAGAGACGGTTTCCGCTCTGCCGCGCCCGCGGTATTCCGTACCGCTTTATGACGAACACGACTATCTATTGTCGCTATACCTTGCTTGATCGGCTGCATGCCCGCGGATTCGAACTGGACCTGGACGAGCTGTATACAGCCACCTACGTGGCGGCGCGCTACCTGCACGCCCAGAATGCCCAGAGCTATTTCCCACTCCTCCTGCCCGATGCGCAGCTGGAATTCAGCGGTATCGACGTGGACGAGGAGAATCCGGAATACGTCGTGGTGGGTGACATGGGCGCGAGCTTTACCTTCGCACGCCTCAACAAGGCGTTCCGGGCCCTGCTCAACGGCGCAAAGCTGGTGGCGCTGCACAAGAAGCGTCATTGGCGAACGCCGGATGGTCCCTATCTTGATGCGGGGCCCTTCGTAATGGCGCTCGAATATGCGACCGAGCAAAGCGCAGTGGTAGTCGGCAAGCCGAGTGCTGCCTACTTTAACCTGGTTCTCGAGGACCTCAAGCTGCCTCCAAGCCGGGTGGCAATGATTGGCGACGACATCGAGATCGACGTGCGCGGCGCCAAACGGATGGGCATGCAGGGCTGGCTTGTTAAGACGGGACGTTTTCGCAAGGAAGATCTGGGCGCGGCATCTGGCCTGACCGTGTACTGGACAGCGTGGCCGATCTGATGCAGGCTGACACGTTGGGCCAGCCGCCCCGTACAAATTGAGGATGCATGAAAAACCTAAGGATTTCGCTTTACGACACGACGCTGCGCGACGGCACGCAGGGTGAGGGCATTGCCCTGAGCTGCGACGACAAGCTGAAGATCGCACGCCGCCTGGACGAGTTTGGCATGGCCTACATCGAAGGCGGCTGGCCGGGCTCGAATCCCAAGGACATGGAGTTTTTCGAACGTGCTCAGACCGAGCTGAAGCTGGGCAATGCCAAGGTTGCCGCATTTGGCTCGACCTGTAAGGCCGATGTCGACCCCGCCGACGACCCCCAGGTGCAGCTGCTGATTGCGGCCAACACGCCCGTGGTTACCATCTTCGGCAAGACCTGGGAGCTGCACGTGACCGAGGTGCTGCGCACCACATTGGAAGAGAACCTGCGCATGATCCGTGAGACCGTGCGCTATCTCGCCGCGGATGGCAAGGAAGTGGTTTACGACGCCGAGCACTTCTTCGACGGGTACCGCGCCAATCCGGAGTATGCCTATCCACCCTCAAGGCCGCGATCCTGGGCGGCGCCAGCAGCATCGTCCTGTGCGACACGAACGGCGGCAGCCTGCCCTGGCAGGTCGGCGAAGCAGTGGACGAAGTGATGGCCCAGGTGCTTGGCCGCACCGTCGACGGCGAGGGCGGCAAGCTCGCCCACGTCGACCTCGGCATTCACGCGCACAACGACAGCGAAACCGGTGTCGCCAATACGTTGGAGGCAGTGCGTCACGGCTGCACGCAGGTGCAGGGCACTGTTAACGGCTACGGCGAGCGCTGCGGCAACGCCAACCTGGTCAGCATCATTCCCGACCTTCAGCTCAAGATGGGGCTCCAGTGCACGAGCGACGAAAACCTGCGCCAGCTGCTGGACTCAGCCGGTACGTCAGCGAGCTGGCCAACCAGAACCCTGACAGCCATCAGCCGTTCGTGGGGCAGAGCGCCTTTGCCCACAAAGGCGGTACACACGTCAATGCCGTGGTCAAGTATGTGATGAGCTACCAGCACATCGATCCGTCGCTGGTTGGCAACGAGACGCGTGTCCTGGTCAGCGAACTGGCCGGCAAAGACAATATCGCCGTCAAGCGCCGCGAGTTTGGGCTGGAAGGCCTCAGTCTCGAGCAGGAGCGTGCCGTGCTCCAGCGCATCAAGGACCTGGAGAACGCCGGCTTTGCCTTCGAGAGTGCCGAGGCCAGCATCGACCTGATGCTGCGCCGTGTGCGGCCCGACTATACGGCGCCCTTTGAACTGGTCGACTATACCGCCACCGTCGAACATCACCGGGCGCGGCATGTTTAGCGAGGCCACGGTCAAGGTGCAGTGTCGGTGGACCACATCCTTCACGAAGTCGCCGAAGGCGATGGCCCGGTCAACTCGCTCAATCGCGCGCTGCGCAAGGCCATCCGGGCGTTCTATCCACGCCTGCGCGCCGGTGCATCTGACCGACTACAAGGTACGCATCCTTGACAGCACCAGCGGCACCGCCGCCATGCACGCGTGTGCTTATCGACTTTGCGATGGCGAGCACGTGTGGACCACCGTGGGTGCCAGCGCCCAACATCATCGAGGCATCTGGATCGCGCTGTCGGATTCGGTCGAGTACTCTCTCTCACCGACACCGAGCGCAATCACGTCGAGTTCGGAATGCCGGAACTCATCGCCGGCGACGACTAGAACACTCCAGTTTCATAGTTCCCCGCCCGCTTGTCCCGGGCTCGGTGCACCTTAGACCGGCAATTTCCCGCACGCCGGCGCAGCGAGCCCGGGACATTTTTGCGTCTCCTCCTTAATGTTTACTTAAGGTTAAACAAAACAATACATCAAATTGCCGATCCGCCGGGCCACCGTAATGCATATAGTTATATTGACGACCTACATTGAACGTGGGAGTTCTGGCGCTGCTCCTGCGAGAAGCCCTATACCTGCATGGCTTTCGCTTTTTTCACGATTACTAAGGAGTCCAGCCTATGTGCGAAACGGGTTAGCCGGGCTATCGCAAGGAACCTGCATCCCGCCAAAGAGCTGGGCATGCATACCATTCATTTCGTTAATCCCGAACAGTTTCGCAATAAACTGGTTGAACTTCAGGTACTCTGATGTTGACCGTTAATGTTTAACTAAAACCGTTCAGCTGTCTTAACGATAAGGTTTTTAAATCGTCTAATACCGAAAGGACTGACGCATGAGACGGCTAATATTTTTAACCACAGTCATTACTTCATTATTTATTATTTCCTGCGGGAGCAGCCATAAAACGGTTTCCTATTCGGAAGACAAGGCGTTTTATGATGCGCTGAGAAAACTGAATAAAAAACCAGCCGATCCTGCAATTCGACAACAGGCCACCGATTATTTCAACCAGGCCGTAAAGCTGCACCAGGACCGCATCTCAGCCTATCGGACAAGCAGTGAGTTGAACAGGTACGACAGGATCCTCACAGAGTACAATACGCTACAACGTTTAAGCGAAGACGTTAGGACGAGTGCCGTGGCGAAAGAAGTTTCTGCCATAAATTATTTCAACGTCATTGAGCAGGTAAAACAGGAAGCCGCCGCAGCTTATTACAACGAAGGACTTGATTATATTAACCGCCAGGACAGGGAATCTGCAAGGCAGGCATATAACCTTTTTCGCAAATCGCAGCAATATGTATCCAACTATAAGGATGCTTCAACACTGATGAAGCAGGCCTATGAAAACAGCATTGTTGATGTTGTTATTAATCCTCCCCAGAATAACAGCTTCTATGGCAACTGGAACAACAGTGATTACAGAACCATGTTCCTTGACGAACAACTGGCCAGGGACCTGGGTGGGCCGTATGCTTCCGGAATTTCTGCAAGATTTTATACCGTTGCTGAAGTAAGGAGAAGGAATATTCAACCCGACTGGGTGGTGGATATCATGATGGATAATATGAACCAGCAACCCTATGCAAACAGGTATTCCAGGAACATCAGCAGGCAGATCCAGGTTGGATCAGATACTACCGGCAAGCCTATCATGCAAACGGTCAGGGCTACCCTCCATGTTACACGTTATGAATATCCCACCAATAGCAATATTGAATACCGGATCACCGATGTAGTAACCAATGAAAGCATTGCCTGGGACAGGATTCCGCTGAACAACAACAGGAAGTTTGAGACCGCCACTTATAGCGGTGATTCCAGGGCCCTGAGCCCGGACGATTGGGCCATCGTTAACAACAGCAACATGCCGATCGAAGGAAGACAACTGACCCAGGAAGTTTACAACAGGTTTTTAAATGATCTGAAATCGCGGATCCGAAGCAGAGCGAATTGATAATGCGGGAGTGCTATAGTGCGATAATGTGCAGATGAAATTTGCCAATTTGAATTTTCACACTTTCACACTTTCCAATTTTCTAATTGCCTATCTCCTTTACGCCATAAACTGGTAAATGAGGAAACTAAGGAGATAGGCCAATGCGGTCATGTATGCCAACTGTATCATCGGCCACTTCCATGTGCCGGTTTCCCTTTTTACAACAGCAAGTGTACTCATGCATTGCATTGCCAGTACATAAAATATCATCAGTGAAACGCCTGTGGCTTCAGTATAAACTTTTGTACCATCGGGCCTAACGGCGGCATTCATTTTTTGTCGTAAGGTTTTGTCTCCATCGTCCGCATCACCTACGCTATACAGCGTTGCCATCGTACCTACAAAAACTTCACGCGCTGCAAAAGAAGTAATTAGCGCTATGCCGATTTTCCAATCAAATCCCAATGGTCTGATGGCGGGTTCAATCCAACGGCCGGCAAGTCCGGCATATGAATTTTCCAGCAAAGCCGCGTCACGACCGGCTTTCAGCTCCTTTTCATTTGCAGGGTCCTTGATGATACTTTCGGCATATGCCTTCCTGATAATGTCCCTGTTGTTGGCCGGACCGAAAGAACTTAGCGCCCAGAGCAGCAATGAAATGACCATGATTACCTTGCCCGCATCCACCACAAATATTTTTGCTTTCTGGAACATCGTAATAAAAATGTTCTTCCAGCGGGGCGGTCTGTACAACGGCAATTCAAGTATGAAAAAACTTTTTTCCTCCAGCCTGATGAACCATTTCATGACATAGGAAACAATCATCGCCATAAGAAACCCAAGCAGGTAAAGTCCCATCATCACTAACCCCTGCTGGTTGAGAAATCCGAAAACAATTTTCTTGGGGACCACCAGTGCAATAAGTATCGTATACACGGGCAGCCTTGCACTACAACTCATGAGCGGAGTGATCATGATCGTGAGTAAGCGCTCTTTACGGTTTTCAATATTTCGTGCGCTCATAATTGCAGGAACGGCACAGGCCAGTCCGCTGATCATCGGCATCACACTTTTGCCATTGAGCCCCACCTTGCGCATTATTTTGTCGGTCAGAAAACTGATCCTCGCCATATACCCGGTATCCTCCAGGATGGTGATCAACCCGAACAGGATCATGATTTGCGGAACAAAAACAAGTATGCCGCTTAGTCCGGCCAGGATACCATTGATCAGCAGGTTGCTGAACCAGGTTTCCTGAAGCACGGTTCCCAGCCAGTTTCCAATTCGACCGAAGACCCACTCTATGGCATTCATTGGATATTCCGCCACCCAGAAAATACTTTGGAAAATAAAGAACAGCACACCAAACATGATCACATATCCCCATACACGGTGCAGGAGTATTTCGTCAAACTTTTCAGGGATACTTCGTTTCCTTTCCCGTGTTTCTTCTGTTACCGTTTTGTTGATGATATCCCGTATGCGGTGGTATCGCTTCAGGATTTCGGCCGCCTGTATCTTGGTATGGTTAAAATCATTACTTTTTTCGATCCTTTCAATGCGCTCCTGCATTTCATTGTCGAACGACATCGATTCGTGGTTCATCAGGTAATGCACTGCGGAATAATCGCTCAGGGAAGGAAATATCCCCCTTAATTCTTTTACCGGCGCCTCGGCAATCTCATCAACCGCTACAAAACGTGTCACCCGGGTTTCTGCACCGGCGGCCGTCTTCAGCATCATCTTCTTAAGCTGGTCGATTCCCTGGTGCTTCCTTGGATTGATGGCAATGACCGGAACGCCCATTTCTGCTTCCAGCTTGGGAAGGTCAATCGTTATTCCCCTTGATTCCACCACATCCATCATGGTAAGCGCAATCACTACCGGTTTGCCAAGGTCAATCACCTGGGAGGCATATAAGAGGTTCCTTTGCAGGTTGCTGGCATCTACAATGACCACCACCAGGTTGATATTGTAGTCTTGTTCCGGATCCATTATGGCCATATAAGCCACCCATTCATCCGCTCTACGTGGATACAGGCTGTAAGCGCCGGGAAGATCTATTATCGTGGCTGCCTTGGAGGAGCTTAGCTGGCAGATGCCGGTCTTCTTTTCCACCGTAACGCCCGGAAAGTTGCCCACTTTCTGGTTCAGGCCAGTAAGGGAATTAAACAGCGATGTTTTTCCGCTGTTCGGGTTTCCGAGTAGGGCGATATGTAAGTTTTTTGGCAATGGGCAAGAAGTCTGCAAAGGTAAACGGGTTCTGCTGATATGCATTTACGAAAGGAGTAAAAACAAATTAAAAAGGACCCGTTTGGCATAATATTATACAAATATTGGTCGCCCCCGGTTCCTTAACTTTGCTGACATAATTTGTAGTTACACATGAAATCACTTTTCGCGTTCCTGTTATTTCTGCCATCGATACTTTTAGCTCAAAAGCTTAAGAAGGCAGACAAGGCCGTTATTGAATCCATAAAGGCCAGCATCTCCTACCTGGCAGATGATAAGCTGGAAGGCCGCAGGGCCGGCTCTCCCGGAGAGGGCCTTGCCGTTAGTTATATCACAGGACAATTCACCAAAGCCGGACTTCAGCCCAAGGGCGAAAACAGCAGCTTTGTTCAGCCTTTTACCATTGATGATGGCAAGAAGATTAAACCGTCTTCCTTGTTCCAGGTCAATGGACATGACCTGGCTACAGGTACGGAATATTTTCCGCTGGGCTTCAGCCCCGATTCCAAACTTATTGAAGCCGCCACCTCCACATCGCTGGCAGAAAGAAATTCGCCCTGGTTCAAGGACCTGGGAGATCCCCTGCTGGCCAACAAGGACAATCCGCATTTTGACCTGGCAGATTTTATAAAGACAGCGATAAAGAATGCCGCAGATAAGGGAGCGTCGATCCTTATTTTATACAATAGTTCAGACATTGCCGACAACCTGAAGTTTGAAGCAAAGGACAGGTCCGAAAAGGCACCCATTCCCGTTTTATATATTACCAAAAAGGCCTGGACCGATCACCTTAAGGACCAGTCGGCATCCTATGATTTTAAGATCAGGCTGGAAACCGAGCCCATGACCCGTACGGGGCATAACGTAGCCGGATATATTGATAATGGCGCGCCTACAACCATTGTTTTCGGAGCGCACCTTGATCACCTTGGATATGGGGAGGATGGAAATTCCATGGTACGTACCGGTGAAAAGCAGATACACAATGGCGCCGATGACAATGCCAGCGGAACAGCGGCCCTGATTGAGATTGCCAAAATGCTGAAGAAGTCCAAGCTGAAAAAACACAATTACCTGTTCCTGGCTTTTTCCGGGGAGGAACTGGGGCTGTTTGGCTCTAAATATTTTGTGGAACACCCAACGGTGTCGCTGACCACCATTGATTATATGATCAACATGGATATGGTGGGAAGGATGAACGACAGCACTAAAACAATAACCGTCGGCGGCTTTGGTACCTCACCCACATGGGCAACAGTTATCGTCAATGACCCGAAGGCACCCTTCACTATAAAAATAGATTCAAGCGGAACGGGCCCGAGCGACCATACTTCTTTTTACAGGAAAGATATCCCGGTTCTTTTCTTTTTCACCGGGCTTCATAGCGACTACCACAAACCAACTGACGATGCACCGAAGATCAACTACCTGGGGGAATACCAGATCGTAAAGTATAT
Source organism: uncultured Sphingobacteriales bacterium (assembly GCA_963707255.1). Lineage (GTDB taxonomy): Bacteria > Bacteroidota > Bacteroidia > Chitinophagales > Chitinophagaceae > Pollutibacter. The sequence goes on from CAVPPM010000013.1 coordinate 10,854, forward strand.
CTATAGTGTTGTTGAGAAAACGGCAAATATGAATAAGCTGGCCTTTACCAAAACGAGGGAGCAGCAGGTGGGCACGTCTACCCGCTTTACAGTATCCATGGGCATTATGCCTGATTATACTTACAGCAGTGGCGGCGTAAGGGTTGATGGCGTGAGCGAAGGCAGGGCTGCACAAAAGGCCGGACTGAAAGCCGGAGATATTGTTACACAACTGGGGGACTATAAAGTGAGTTCTGTAGAATCCTATATGCAGGCACTTAGTAAGTTTAAAAAAGGCGATTCCACGAAAGTGGTGGTAAAACGGGGAGCGGAGGAACTGAAATTCGATATTGTTTTCTGATGGTGAAGTTAAAAGTCGATAATGATGCACTTGCAGAGGAGTTCTTTGACGGAACAAGGCTGCTGGGTATTGTTGGGCCGATAAAGGACTACCAGTTCTGCTGGCAACTTAACCAGGCCATGCAGATAGACCTTCGTATCAACCACGATATAGAAATTGCACTGACCAGGAAGAAGCGCAATTATTTCTTTTCCATTTATGAATATGCGGAACCTACGGGCTTCCTGGTACACTATTTATATAATAACCAGTTCGATGGCGAATACCTTTTGCCCGAGTTCAAACACCTGGATTTTTTATGGCTCATGAAAGGGGATATGATGAGCGATTCAGGAGTATCGGCGCTGGTACAATCGATCAAGCAGATCCAGGGGGTACAACTGGTGATGGAGTTGTCGACGGATAAGATTAAAAATAAGGGCCATCTCATTTTCTAATTATTGAATGCGATGATGTGATGGAGTGTGATCAAATTTAAATTGAAGATTTATGTGGACAGAAACGGACAATAAGCTTTACCGGAAATTTACTTTCAAAAACTTTTCCGAAGCCTTTGCCTTTATGACGAGGGTAGCTTTTGAAGCAGAAAAGATGGACCATCATCCCTTATGGACAAATGTCTGGAACACTGTTGAGGTTTGGCTTAGCACTCATGACGCAGGGAATGTTGTTACCGACAAAGACCGGAAGCTGGCGGAGAAAATAGACGGCGATATTAATGTGATAATTTGCAGATGTGAAAATGTGGAAGTGCAAATGAGATAATACTGCTTTGAACATATTCCTTCAGCCGCCCAGGTTGAATTCAATATTTCTTATAAACTCCACAAAAACACACAACAGCAAATACCTTAACTATAACACACGAACAACTACGTTTTCTTTTGTTGTGATGCGGCCGATGGGGTTCAGGAAATTTTCAAGCCCCGACTCCATGAACAATTTCTGAAGTGTTGGAACGCCTGATTCTTTAATTGCTATGAGTAAGCCCCCGCTGGTCTGGGGATCGGCAAGGATATTTTTCCTCCTGTCAAAATCTTCATCAATCGATATCTTATTTCCATAACTGTCCCAGTTCCTGTTAGTGCCGCCGGGAACGGCTTTGCGATCAAGATATTCTGCAAGATCCGGTGTGATCAACGGAACCCGGTCAAAGTAGATGGAGGCGCTAAAGCCGCTTCCCTCGGCCATTTCAACCAAATGACCCAACAGGCCGAAGCCGGTAACATCTGTCATTGAACTGATCTCTTCTATCTTTCCAAGCAACTCACCGATACTGTTTAACTGCATCATCTGGTTGGCCGCAAGATCACCATGACCCGGTTTAAGAATGCCCTTTTTTTCTGCAGTGGTAAGGATACCCACGCCAAGTGGCTTGGTAAGAAATAAGAGGTCACCTTCACTCGCCGTATTGTTCTGCTTGATTTTATCTGAATCCACGATCCCGTTAACAGCCAGACCAAATATGGGTTCCGGTGAATCAATACTATGTCCGCCTGCAAGAGGAATACCCGCTTCAGCACAAATGCTCCTGCTGCCTTCAATGACCTGTTGCGCAACTTCGGGCGGCAGAATATTTATCGGCCATCCGAGGATGGCTATGGCAAGGATGGGTTTTCCGCCCATCGCATATACGTCACTGATAGCATTGGCAGAAGCAATCCTTCCGAATTGAAAAGGGTCATCGACGATGGGCATAAAAAAGTCCGTCGTGGAAATAAGCGCCGTTCCATTGCCGAGATCAAGCACTGCTGCATCGTCTTTGCTATGATTGCCTACGAGCAGCTTATCATTGTCGGGCATAGCAAAATTCGACTTCAGTATTTTATCCAGGACCATTGGTGAAATTTTACACCCACATCCGGCCCCATGAGAATATTGAGTAAGCTTGATGGTTTCTTTTATTTCAGGCATAGGTAGTTTTATTTAAGGCCATTACTGCCTCGGCGGCCAGTGCCGATCCCGGATCATTACAGGGAATGGTGTCGATTTGTTTATTTGTTTCCGGCCTGTTCGAAAGTCCCTTGGAATAAAGCTTGTCATAGTATTTCAGCAGAATGCGAAAACATTCCGTGAGATTATCTTCAACGAGAAAGGAAAGGGCTGTTTTGGTTTCCAGCGGACCGAGCCTTTTCTGGATCCTGGTGATCGCCGCCGCAAGGTCACTCTTCGGCTGCTTGCCATAAGACCGTACAATATATTCAAGCCTCTTGTCGAATGGAATATTCACGAAGACCACGGGCTTTGACCGCATCATTTGCCAAAAAGACTGCGGAATATTGATCAGGCCGATGCGCTGGCTTTCATCTTCTATCCAAATAGTTTTGCCACCTGATGAGGCCCTTAACAAGTCAAGCGCCAGGGAATTTTCAAACATTTCCTGTGAGGGTTGCTTCGGCATCCCCAAAGCTCCAAAGGCAGATCCTTTGTGGTTGGCAAGTCCTTCGAGATCAACAATCGTTTCGCCGCCTGAGCGCAGGTGATGGAGTATTTCGGTTTTACCCGATCCCGTATATCCACCCAGAATTTTAAGCCGTTGATCTTCTTCCAGGTATTTCAGTGCCCACTTACGGAATGCTTTATATCCGCCCGCAATGGTATACACCTTGAATCCATACAGATCCAGCAACCAGGCTATACCTGCACTTCTCATACCGCCCCTCCAGCAATGAACCACCACAGGGGGCTTGCTGTGTGAGGCGTTCACGGCGTAAAGCGAATTGGTCCTGCTATTGTTCCATTGTTCTACAATAACAGAAACATCTTCGATGATCTTCCTCATTTTACCGCCGAAAAAATCAAGCCCGATCTTTATGGCCTGTTCGCGGCTTTGTTGTTTATAAGCAGTACCGACAACCTTACGTTCTTCGTCGTTAAATAACGGTAATGAGTATGCGCCGGGGATGCGGGCGTGGGAATATTCTGCCGGACTTCTTACATCGAAAACCGGGAACCTGGGATAGAGCTCCAGGAAACGGGAAATGTCTATTTTTTCAATTGCCATCTCTGGAAATGTGCAGAAATGCAAATGCGAAAATGTGCAGGTGCCTTATGATATTCTTCATTTGCACACTCGCACATATTCGCATTTCCACATTATTTTATTAGCTATTCATGCTCGCAAGAAACTCTGCGTTGTCTTTTGTTCCTCTCATATTTTTCATGAGGAGCTGCATTGCTTCTTCGCTGTTCATATCTGAAAGGTGATTTCTCAGCACCCACATTTTCTGAAGCACATCCTTGTCGAGGAGCAGGTCTTCACGACGTGTAGAAGAGGCTGGAAGATCAATAGCAGGAAATATGCGTTTGTTTGCCAGCCTTCTGTCGAGCTGCAATTCCATATTACCCGTTCCCTTGAATTCTTCAAAAATCACCTCATCCATCTTGCTGCCTGTATCAATCAACGCAGTAGCCAGGATGGTAAGCGATCCGCCATTTTCAATCTTCCTTGCGGCACCAAAAAATTGTTTTGGCTTCTGCATGGCATTGGCTTCCACACCGCCTGATAACACCTTACCGGATGCCGGCGCTACTGTATTATGGGCCCTGGCGAGACGGGTGATGGAATCCAGGAGGATCACAACATCATGTCCGCACTCAACAAGTCTTTTAGCTTTTTGAAGGGCAATCGAAGATACCCTTACGTGTTTATCGGCCGGTTCATCAAAGGTTGATGCCAGTACTTCTGCTCTTACGCTTCGTTCCATATCGGTTACCTCTTCCGGCCTTTCATCAATCAATACTACCATAAGGTAGCATTCAGGATGATTGGCGGCAATGGCATTGGCAACATCTTTCAGCAACATCGTTTTACCCACTTTTGGCTGGGAAACGATGAGACCACGCTGTCCCTTACCGATAGGCGAAAACAGGTCCATCATCCTGGTGGAATAAATTTCCGGCCTGGTGCATAGATTCAGTTTTTCGTATGGGAACAGGGGCGTCAGGTAATCAAAGGGAACCCGGTCACGAACTTCTTCGGGTGAGCGGCCGTTCATCATTTCCACTTTAAGAAGGGCAAAATATTTTTCTCCTTCTTTAGGCGGCCTAACGGCACCGTATACCGTATCTCCGGTTTTTAATCCAAATAATTTGATTTGTGAGGGAGACACATAAATGTCATCCGGGGAAGAGAGGTAATTATAGTCACTGCTTCTTAAAAATCCATAACCATCTGGCATCATTTCAAGAACACCTTCACTTTGTATGACGCCGTCAAACTCAATATTAAAGGCTTCCTGCCTGCGGATGTTAAAGGTTTTGGTGGCCGCATTTTCTGCTTCCTGCGCACTGCCATCATTTTCAGCGGTGCCGTCTTCGCGGTTATTATTATTATCCTGTATATCTATATCAGGTTCGTTATCATTGTCCACCAATTCAGGCAATGTTGGCTGAGATTCAGCAACAGGGCGCTTCTTGGCCGATTTACGTTCTGTTTTTTTGTCGGGCTCCGGTGCTGCCTGCGGCAGGTCAACCTTCTTCTTTATGGTCCTGGCCTGCTTTTCAACAACAGGCGCATCATTTTCAACGATGGCTTCTTCGGTTGAATTGGAGGTACTTGTTTTTACAATTCTCTTCTTGCGAGTTTTATCTTCTTTTGATTTGTCCATAGTTTCACTGTTCACCAGGGCCTGTTTGTCGAGGATCTTGTAAATGATTTCCTGTTTACTGAGCTTTTTTGAATTGGGAATTTTTAGCTGCTCAGCAATATCAAGCAACTCAGGAACGAGCATATCGTTCAATTGTAGGATGTCGTACATAACGTCAATTAAAAGAATTTGGCAACATTAACGGCCAGTAGTATGAATGAAAAAATTAGGTTTGATTAACGACTGAACTTGGGTATTAACTGAATAGCTTGGGGAAAAAAGAAAGGTCTATCAGCTAGATTCCGGCACAATTTTAATCATAATTTCTCAAAAACCCAAATAATAACCCTCTTACCGGGCAAATTTACCCACAGGACAGCAGTTTCGCTCATTATATTTGCAAAATGTTTAATGACAGAGTTAAAATTAAAACCCTTTTGGAGGGTTCTGCTGATGGCCGTGAGATTACTGTGATGGGTTGGGTGCGTACTTTCAGGAATAACCAGTTTGTTGCTGTTAATGACGGTTCTACCAATACCAACCTGCAGGTTGTACTGGAATTGGGTAAGTTTTCCGACGAACTGCTAAGGAGAATTACCACAAGCGCTGCGATAAGGGCGAAAGGAACTATTGTTCCATCGGTCGGAAAAGGCCAAACCATGGAGCTTCGTGCAACATCAGTCGACATACTGGGTGATTCTGATGCGGAGCAATATCCCCTGCAACCTAAAAAACACAGCCTTGAGTTTCTCCGGGAGATAGCACATCTTCGTTTTCGTACCAATACTTTCGGCTCCGTTTTCCGGGTACGACATTCCCTGGCTTTCGCCATTCATAAATTCTTTCATGAAAAAGGATTTCTCTATATGCACACGCCCATCATCACCGCCAGTGATGCAGAAGGGGCAGGAGAAATGTTCAGGGTAAGCACATTGCCATTTGATAATCCACCCAGGAACGAAGACGGTACGATCAATTATAAAGAGGATTTTTTTGGAAAGAATACCAACCTTACCGTAAGCGGACAACTTGAAGGCGAACTTGCGGCAACTGCTTTTGGCGAGATTTACACGTTTGGCCCAACCTTTCGGGCCGAAAACTCAAATACTACAAGGCACCTCGCGGAGTTCTGGATGATTGAGCCCGAGATGGCTTTCTATGACCTGGAAGATAATATGAATCTTGCAGAAGGGTTCATCAGGTATATCATCCGCTTTGTAATGGAAAATAACAGGGAGGATCTCGAATTCCTTGCCGGCCGGCTGGCTGAAGAAGAGAAACAATTGCCGCAGGATAAAAGGAGCGAACTGGGGCTGATAGAAAAACTGGAGTTCGTCCTGAACAATGACTTTGAAAGGATCAGCTATACAGAAGCCATTGACATTCTTTTACAGTCTCCTGCCTATAAGAAGAAGAAATTCCAGTATGAAGTAAAGTGGGGCATTGATATGCAGAGTGAGCATGAACGGTACCTGGTGGAAAAACATTTTAAAAAACCGGTGATCGTATATAATTATCCCAAGGACATCAAGGCATTTTATATGCGACAGAATGAGGACGGCAAGACCGTTGCCGCAATGGATATACTGGCTCCCGGAATTGGTGAAATAGTTGGTGGATCCCAAAGGGAAGAACGGCTGGATAAACTGCAGGATCGAATGAAGCAAATGCATATTCCTGCAGAGGAATTATGGTGGTACCTCGATACGAGAAAGTTCGGCACCGTGCCCCATAGCGGCTTTGGTCTGGGCTTTGAACGAATGGTATTATTTGTGACGGGCATGAGCAATATCCGCGACGTCATTGCTTTTCCAAGAACACCCAAGAGTGCGGAATTCTAATGCGATAATGTTTTGATGTGCTTGCACACTTTTCACATCTGCATTATTATTCGTGTATAGCAACAATCGGGATATGTGAGTGGAAGGCCAGTTCACGTGTATGGCTTTTCTGGAATAAGCCATCCAGCAGTTTATGTTTTTTCGGGATAGTAATGATTAGGTCTACTCCGTGTGTTTCTGCAAAAGCGTTTATACCTTCTTCGATATTTGGATTTTCAATGAAATGATAACTCGGACTTAAATCATCGATCATGTTGTGCAATAAAAGTGATTGCTCGGGGACATCCGTATTGAAATTCCTGTTTTTATAATCAACATTCAGCACCAGTAGTTCCGCATTGAAAATATTACACAATTCCCGGATAAAATGAACCGGCGTTGTTTCTACCACCTGACGGAGATCACAGGCGAAACCGATTTTATGGATGGCATGAAAGGTGGTGCCGGGTGGAACAATGATAACGGGACAGGTTAAGTGTTTTATAGCCGTGAGCGTATTGCTTCCGAGAAAAAGCCTTTCTATTGCACCAGCTCCCTTGGTTCCCATCACTATGGCAAATGGTGTTATGGTCTTGCAATAATTTTCAAGTTCATCCACCATATCGCCCAACCTGTTTTCTGTATACACCTTAACGTTGCCGGAATTTAGGTGTTCAAGGCCTTTTTTTAATTCGGTTAGTTTCTCGTCACTGATTTTCTTCATTTCTTCCATCGATATCGTCACCACCGGAACCTCGCTAAAGGCTACAGGAACCTGGAACGCATGAAAAAGGATGACGCTGGCTCCAATGGATGAGGCCATATTGGCTGCGTAATGCATTGCATTAATAGCCACTGGAGAAAAATCGGTGGGAACTATTATGGTTTTCATGACGGAAAGTTAGGAAAGGATCATTTCCAAAACAATGATATCCGTCGCCTGATATCCTGCCGGATATTCATATAAAACAGGTTGATGTCCCCAACGTGGTAGTTCTTGCTTTTATATAATGCTCCCCCGGGAAATTTAGGCCTGCTGATCCATAAAATATTGCCCTTGACCTGGGCATCGTTGGTTTGAGGAAAGACCTTATTGTATTTATATAGCACTGAACCTTTATGTAAGGTTTTTGGTGCCAGCGTAGTATCCATTGTCCAGGTAAGGGGATTTACCACTGCCGCAGTTGGCGGCTCCAGGGATATATAATCCGGTCCGCTGAAGTCGCGGCGAAAGGTTCTCCAGCTGACGAAGCATCCGGTTTGTAGAGAGTCTTTGCAAACAGGAATTGTCTCAAACTGATTTTTATCGACATAGATTCCTACCAGGTAGGCCACGACCAGCCTGTTTTTCAGCGTTTGCCCGTCAAAGAATTCACTGATCAGCCTTTTTGCGTGTGTTGTGCCCTGGCTGTGAGAAGCGATGATAATCGGGCGACCGTTGTTGAAGTGTTCCAGGTAATATTCAAAGGCTTTTTTTACGTCGCTGTAGGCTAATTCAAATGCTCCCTTTGCTTTTACCGTATCGGGGTAAAAGTACATGCCGATATGTGCCTGCCGGTACCGGGGCGCAAAGATCCGGGCATCGGCGTTAAACACGCTGGCCTGGTAAAGTATACTACCATAGTCTGTTTTGGCATTTAAGGTATCCTCCGACAGGGAAGCATTCAGTTCATCGACCCTGTCGCGGTTGGTGAAAGTTGTCGGATGCAGAAAAAAAACATCGACTGTTGAATCCCTGTATTGGTCTTTAATGCCGAGGGAAATACTATCGGATGGATCGTGTTTCAAAGGATGTGCCGCCCAAAATTCCATTTTGGAATAATCTGGCGCATTCGGGTCTGCCTTACCGATAGATGAACCGGAGACTTTTTTATAGTATGATGGAGAACAGGAATAACCGATAGTGACGAAAAATAGTATCACCGCAACGACTAGCCTCATATTATGAATTTCTTTTAATTAATGTCATCTGCCTGCAAATAACCTTCCAGACTTGGCAAAATGGTGAGAATGTGTAAATTCAGGCACCAAAGCTACGGTTTGAATATTCTTCGCCATATTCCTTTTTTGAAAGCTGTGTTTTTGCACAGCATTACAGCTTTTGGAGGACCACAGGGCCACCTCGGCATGATGATGAAAACCTTTGTTCACAAAAGGAAAGACGTAACCGAGAAAGAGCTCCTGGATTTTAATGCCTTTTGCCAGTTGTTGCCGGGCGCGTCATCAACGCAAACACTAACGCTCATCGGTTTTAAAAGAGGCCGGCTTCCGCTTGCGGTCATCACCCTGGTGATATGGGTACTGCCCGCTTGTATCTTGATGAGCCTGCTGAGTTTTCTTGTACAGTATATTGAAAGCCGGAATATTACTACCAACGTTTTCAAGTTTATCCAGCCCATGGCCGTTGGGTTTCTGGCCTTTGCCACTTTCCGGGCATTTACTATAGTTGTCAGAAACCGGATGAGCCGATGGATCATGGTGTTGTCAATGATTGTGACCTATTACTTTTTTAAGACGCCCTGGATTTTTCCCATAGTCATTATTCTTGGTGGCACCGTCAGCTCATTTATGGGCAGGGAGACCGAGGATGCAGAAAAAATTCCTTACCGGCCTATCAAATGGGGGAACATGCTGATTTTTGTTTCCATTTTTATCATCAGCGGTATTCTTTCTGAAGTTTCCCGGAAACAGGAATGGCAGAACAGGAAAGCCTTTAACCTTTTTGAGAACTTCTATCGTTTTGGTTCCATAGTTTTTGGAGGGGGAGATGTATTAATTCCGATGATGTATGAGCAGTATGTTGTTCGCCCCACTTCAGAAAGGGTGTTGCGGAAAAACCAGAATGTTATCCGGATCGACCAGGACCAGTTTCTTACAGGTGCCGGTGTGGTTCGTGCTATTCCCGGTCCGGTGTTTTCTATTTCTTCTTTTATGGGTGGTGTTGCCCTTAAAGATTATGGGAAGAAGGCCCAGGTTATGGGTTGCATTATCGGAGCCGTCGGAATTTTTTTACCAAGCGCGTTGATGGTATTGTTCTTTTATCCTGTCTGGCAAAACCTTCATCGCTATAAAGGAATATACCGGTCGTTGAAAGGGATCAATGCTGCTGTGGTTGGCATTATGGCGGCGTCAACTGTTTTTCTTTCCCATGATATTTCTATAGTGGAAGTAATGGATGGGAAGACATTGGGCCTGTTGCAGGTAGGTGTTATTGCCGGCACCTTTGTACTGTTGATGTTTACCCGCCTGCCCGCACCCATCATAGCTTTGGTCTGCCTGCTGCTGGGTTGGATTCTATAATTTTAATTCCTGCGATCAGCTTTATGCTACCTGTAATAATGATTTTTTTCAATTTCTTCTTTCACATCATCAGGCAACAGATACCGTATCGATTTTCCTTTTCTTACAAGCTCACGGATATGGGTAGACGAAATTTGTAATAGTGGCGCGTCGAGAATTTTATATTTAACCGGAAGATCTGTTCTTACAGTAAATCCTTCACGTGTATAGACATATAATTCATAACGCTCCATGATGACTTCGGCGTTTTTCCATTTGTCGAGGTTCTGCAGGCTGTCACTGCCGAGTATGATGGTGAACTGGTGTTCAGGATATTTTTCTTCCAGGTATTGGAGGGTAGTAATGGTATACGATGGTTTAGGCAATTTGAATTCGATGTCCGTTGCCCTGAGCTTATTTTCTCCTTCTATGGCAAGTTTTACCAGGTGAAGGCGATGATATTCATTCAGCAGGGAGTGGTTTTGCTTGAAGGGGTTTTGCGGGGAAACCACGAACCAGACTTGTTGGAGTGCTGTTTCATTGACCACATGATTGGCTATGATCAGGTGTCCGTGATGGATCGGATTAAAGGAGCCAAAGTATAAGCCTATTTTCATAAATAGTTGAAATACAATGAGTTATATTTCGCTGACAAATATTTTGGAGGCTTCATTCAACCTCAGGCTGAGGTGGTATCCCGCGACTTCAATAGAGATAGGATCTCCCAAGGGGGCCACTTGTTCTACAATAACCCGTTCGCCGGGTATAAAGCCCATTTCCATGAGTTTAAGGAAAATCTCGTCTTCTTCGAATTTTACAATGGTCACCGGTTGCCCGACGGCTATTTCAGATAATCTTTTTATCACGGAACAAATGTACGGTTGAAGCGGGAATATTAATTTTGGACTATGGCTGCAGTGAGGTTTTATGAACTTGTCCCGGTACCCTGGTTGATTAACCGCAGGGACTTAAAGGCAATGGTGCTGGAATTATTTGCCCTGGAAAATACCCCCGTACATGACATGAATATCATTTTTTGTGATGATGAGTTCTTACTGGGCATTAATAGGGAATTTTTGCAACACGATGATTTTACGGATATCATCACTTTTGATCTATCTGATAGTGAGGCGGTTATGGGAGAAATTTACATAAGTATTCCCCGGATCATTGAGAACTCCCAACTGCACAAGGTCAATCGTATTGATGAACTTCATAGGGTGATCTTTCACGGTTGCCTGCACTTATGCGGATTTAAGGATAAGTTAAACAATGACAAGGCCGCTATGAGAGAGAAGGAAGAGGAGTATCTTAAGCGCTACGCTTTAAGAAGTTCCACGTGAAACAATTTATTTTCTTACTGATTTTCTGCTTTTATGGTGTGTTGGGAAGATCCCAGGGTGCAGTGATTTTGCAGGACAAGACCTTTATCTATCAGCATGTCACGGATAGTGCTATTGTGAAAAGCCTGAAGGCCTCAGCCGGATACCAACAAATGTCTTTGTTGGAAAGAGACGTTGCCTATTGGATTGCTGTTATGAGAAAGGATCCGGCAACATTCCGGGTCAAATACCTGAAGCCATTTTTATCTCAGTTTCCTGAGATGCAGGGAGCATCCTCACGCTCACTGGACAAGGAACTCAGCCAGGCATCCAGCCTATCGGCGCTTTTACCAGCAACAAACCTTAATAAGGCAGCCTCCCTGCAAGCGGCTTACCTGGCAGAAGCCAATAAGTTTACCCATACCGGTCGAAACGGGAAGTCGTTCAAACAACGAATGGAAGATGTTGGCGTGAGGGAATGTGCCGGTGAAAATCTTTTCGAGGGTAAGGCCGACGCACTGGTTTCCCTATTGTTACTGCTAATTGACCAGGGTGTGGCGGACTACGGGCACCGAAAGGCGCTGTTAAACCCGGCGTTTACAAAAGTAGGGGTGGGTTCAGCAGAGGAGAAGAACGGCACGGTGATTATGGTGCAGGTTTTCTCCTGCCAGTGAGAGGATTGAAGTTGAATATCATTCGTTTTCCCGGCAGTTGAAAGGCGCCATGCGGTTTGTTTACAGAGGGCCATTCTCCAACTTGACAGGGAGTTCGCCTGTCACGTTAGGCAAGCAAGTCGTTCCTTTACATCTATTATCGTTGCTTTGTTTTAGCCAGATAGTGGGTTGATTTCCAGAGATCTAATATCAGGCACCGGTGACCCGCAGGAAGACAGATGTTTTCACCACCCGCTTTAAGGGACAGGTAGCTTTAGTCGGTTAAGAAGGGATTTCCTTACAGCAATCGTCAGTTTGGTCAGGAAGCCGCTTATTACGATAGATCCTCCAAATCCATCAGAGCTACTTAGTTTCTTTAGTAAGCCGGGTCGGGTTCCGGGTGATATTGCCGGGGGATAAGGGTAGCACGCAACAGATATCACCTCGTTCCACGTGGAACAATTGAGTTCCTTTCATTTGCCTGATCTATTTTAATTTTGCAGGATGTTTCCAGTTTATGATGTGATTGTGGTAGGGGCCGGACACGCCGGCTCAGAGGCAGCAGCTGCAGCTGCCAATATGGGCAGCAAGGTATTGTTGATTACTATGAATCTTCAAACCATTGCCCAGATGAGCTGCAACCCTGCCATGGGCGGAATTGCCAAGGGTCAAATTGTACGGGAGATAGATGCTCTTGGCGGTTATTCTGGTATTGTCACAGACCAGACGATGATACAGTTCCGGATGTTGAACAGGTCGAAGGGTCCGGCTATGTGGAGCCCGAGGGCTCAAAGTGATCGCATGCTGTTCTCCACCAAATGGAGGGAAATGCTGGAGGCCACGCCAAATCTTGATTTCTACCAGGACATGGTAAAGGGCCTGTTGGTGAAAAATGGCCGATGCCATGGGGTAATTACCAATATGGGGCACCAGATTGAGGCCAAGGCGGTTGTTCTTACCAATGGCACCTTTCTAAACGGTCTCATCCATATAGGGGAGAAACAGTTCGGAGGCGGACGAATGGCCGAGAAGGCCGCAACGGGGATTACCGAACAATTAGTGACGTTGGGATTTGAAAGCGACCGGCTTAAAACTGGTACGCCGCCCAGGATCGATGGTCGCTCCCTGGATTACTCCAAAATGGAAGAGCAGAAGGGCGATGAAGAGATTTCGGGATTTTCTTATCTCGATTTACCACGACTTGCACCAAGCCAGCAAAAAAGTTGCTGGATCACCTATACCGATGCATCTGTTCACGAAGTTTTAAAAACGGGGTTCGACAGAAGTCCCATGTATGCAGGAAGGATAGAAGGCGTCGGACCAAGGTATTGTCCGAGTATCGAAGACAAGATAAACCGATTCGCTGAGCGCGAAAGACACCAGCTATTTGTGGAGCCCGAAGGATGGAACACCATCGAAATTTATGTCAATGGCTTTTCCACCTCATTACCCGAAGAAGTTCAGTACGAAGCGCTTCGTAAAGTACCGGGGTTTGAGAAATGCCGGATGTTCAGGCCGGGATATGCTATCGAGTACGACTATTTCCCGCCCACGCAACTTCATTACTCATTGGAAACCAAGCCATTAGAGAATTTATTTTTTGCCGGACAAATAAACGGCACCACCGGATATGAGGAAGCCGCCTGCCAGGGATTGATGGCCGGAATTAATGCGCACCGTAAAGTAAGAGACGAAGAAGCCCTGATCCTTAAAAGAAGCGAAGCCTATATCGGGGTATTGATCGATGACCTGATCAGCAAAGGTACCGAGGAGCCTTACCGCATGTTTACCAGCAGGGCGGAATATCGTACCCTTTTACGCCAGGATAATGCGGATATGCGACTGACAGAAACCAGTTATAAAATGGGACTGGCCAGCCAGGAAAGAATGGATAACCTCCGGGCGAAGGAAGAAGCCGTGGCGAGGATTAAGAAAACCATGACAGAAATGACGATTGATCCGGAAGAGATCAATGATTTTATGGCCGGCAGCAACTCATCTGCCCTCACCCAAAAACAAAAACTCTCCCAGGTGATTCTCAGGCCGGGCATTGGTCTGCATGACCTGATGAAGAAAGTACCGAAAATTGCGGCCGCTTTTAAAAACGAAAAGCCGGACCATTTGGAACAGACCGAGATCCAGGTGAAGTATGAAGTATATATTGGTAAGGAAAAAGAACTGGTGACAAGGATGTCACAAATGGAAGAACTGGAAATTCCCAATGCCTTCGATTATGCTAAAGTGCAGGCCATCAGTAACGAGGCCCGCGAAAAGCTGAAGAAAATAAAACCACGCACACTCGGACAGGCATCAAGGATATCGGGGATCAATCCCAGCGATGTTCAGATCCTTATGGTATATATGGGACGATGAAGTGGTTGAGGGTTGAGAGTTGAGGAGTGGACAACTGCTGTAATTTCACGGTTAGTTGGTTAAACAAAAAAAGACATCTGTTTGAACTACTCCGATAAATTTTCCAATTTCAATTTCCACACTTCCCACACTCACCACGTTCCCACATTATTTCTTCGCGAAGTGAAGAAATCACGCTGCTACAAGTGACAGAACTCTTTCCTGTACTGGTTCTTCGGCCATAGCCTGTTTCATGATCATTTCCTCTTTCACCAGGTGTTGCATTACAAATGCCATCCATTCATAGTATGCAAACCTGATCTGGATAATGGTGTTCACTCTTTCGCTGTCGGCATACGCCTCTTCGAATTCATCTGCCAAAACACAAATCCTTTCTCCTAACTCTTCAAGCTTTGCATGTTCCTGTTCCAATAAAGGGATAATGAAAGGGGCCACAGAAATAATACCCGGGAAAAAACTTCTCTCTTCTTCCATCACTACCAATGCTGAATAACCTACCAGTTCCTTCAATCCTTCCGTGAAGTCTTTCATCTGCTTCCTGCTTCCTGCTTCAATCACCTGTGCCTGCAGCCCTGTTTCAAACATCCTTTGCCTTAGGTCTTTGTGTAAGCTGTTGATCTTGTTGTCGTCTGTCTGTTTCATCCTGCCTGTTTTTCTTACCTTAAAATCTTCTTGTAATTCCTTTGCTATATTAGACGTACAAATTTAGAAAAAGTAACACCTGGCTAAATAGCATAATCATGTGAATCCTTCACAGGCCTGCTATTACAGGCGGCAGATGAATATGACAAAAGGATCACTTTGTTAACTAAACCTAAATAACTACATTCGACCTCTCATTGATAATTTGTTAAAACCCGCGCCACATGTACAGTTCAGAAGAACTCCTCAGATATTTCCCGATGTTCGATAAAGAACTTGCGGCGTTTATTTCATCCGTGGCGGAAGTCCGGACTTTTGATGAAGGGACGATAATGATGAAGACCGGTCAGTTTTTTAAATCCAGCATGCTCATCATCAGCGGAAAAGTAAAACTGTACAGGGAGGGAGATGACGGCAATGAATTTTTTATGTATTTCCTGGAAGGCGGCAGCGCCTGCGCATTGAGCATGATCTGTGCAACAAGAAACCAGGCCAGCCAGATTATGGCTGTAGCCGTGGAAGAAACTGAAGTGGTGATGATTCCCATTCAGTATATGGATGAGCTGATGACAAAATATAAATCATGGTACTATTTTGTGTTGGAGACATACAGGTCAAGGTTCGAGGAACTATTATTTGTGATTGATAATATCGCCTTCAAGAATATGGACGAGCGACTGGAGTTCTACCTGAAACAACAATCAGAAAATTTTGGAAAAGACCTCCATCTCACTCATCAGCAAATTGCCAATGACCTGAATTCCTCAAGGGAAGTGATTTCGAGATTATTGAAAAAAATGGAGAAGAGCAATTTCCTGATCCTGCACAGAAATCATATCGAAATGGTAAAATAACATTTGCTTCTTTGTGATGATTGTCACGATGGGTGTAGATGATTGACTGGAAATTTGCGCCATGGAAATAGCCGGATATTTAGCTTCTCTTATTATTGGCATCTCGCTCGGACTAATCGGCGGTGGCGGATCGATCCTTACCGTTCCCGTCTTAGTTTATCTTTTTGGCATCGATCCCGTGCTGGCAACTGCTTATTCTTTGTTTATTGTAGGCAGCACCAGCCTTGTGGGCACTTTCTCAAAATACCGGGAAGGCCTGGTGAACATGAAAACAGCAGTAATTTTTGGTATTCCCTCCATTGCAGCTGTTTATGCAACGCGAAAGTGGATTGTTCCCGCCATACCTAATGAGCTTTTTACCGTGGGCGAGCTGCAGGTTACCAAGTCTATCATGATGATGGTGCTCTTTGCCATCCTGATGGGCTTTGCATCTATCAGCATGATCCGGGATAAAAACGGTGATTGTCCCGAGAGCGAAACCCCGCAGACATTTAATTACCCCTTGATTATCCTGGAAGGCATTATTGTGGGAGCCCTGACCGGCCTGGTAGGCGCAGGAGGCGGATTCTTAATCATCCCCGCGCTTGTTTTGCTCAGCAAACTGCCGATGAAGCAGGCCATCGGCACATCCTTACTCATCATTGCCATGAAGTCACTGATTGGTTTCCTCGGAGATCTGTCCCATACTTCCATGGATTGGAAACTGCTGGTTATCGTTACCATTCTCGCGGTAACAGGAATCTTCATAGGAAACAGGATGAGCCGTAACATAGATGCCGGAAAATTGAAAAAGGGCTTCGGATGGTTCGTACTGGTGATGGGCATTTATATTATTATCAAAGAGCTTTTTATCCGGTAAAATGTTTTTGACCAATGTGACAAAAGTCATAGACTGGACATGCATTAATGGTCAATTTTGTAATACTAAAAAAAACAGTGAGTATGCGAATAGAACAAATTTATACAGGTTGCCTGGCCCAGGGTGCTTATTACATTGAAAGTAACGGCGAAGCAGTAGTCATTGATCCTCTTCGCGAGATCGCTCCATATGTAGAAAAAGCAAATAAAGACAATGCGAAGATTAAGTATGTACTGGAAACCCATTTTCATGCCGACTTCGTATCGGGTCATATCGACCTGGCAAAAGCAACAGGAGCAACCATTGTGTATGGACCTACTGCCGTTCCTTCTTTTAGCGCACATATAGCAAAAGACGGCGAAGAATTAAAAGTTGGAAAGCTTACCATAAAAGTCCTGCATACTCCCGGACATACCATGGAATCTTCCTGTTTCCTCCTTAAGGACGAAAAAGGAAAAGATGTGGGATTATTTTCCGGTGATACTTTATTTATAGGTGATGTGGGCCGTCCTGATCTCGCACAAAAGGTAAAAGCAGAGTTGACGGAAGATATTCTTGCCGGGCATCTTTACGATTCCCTGCGCAACAAGATCATGCCGTTATCCGATGATATTATTGTTTATCCTGCCCATGGCGCCGGCAGTGCCTGCGGTAAAAACATGAGTAAAGAAACCACCGATACCCTTGGTCATCAGAAAGCAACCAATTATGCACTTCGTCCTGAATTGACAAAGGAGGAATTTAAAAAAGAAGTGCTGACCGGACTGGTCGCGCCTCCTGCTTATTTTCCATTGAATGTAATGATGAACATACAGGGGTACGATAGTATTGAAGAGGTGTTAAAGCGTGGCAATCATGCTTTAAGTCCGGCTGCCTTTGAAGCCGCCGCAAATGAAACCGGTGCCCTTATCCTTGATACAAGGGATCCCCAGGTTTTTGCAAAAGGCTTTGTACCCAATTCTATTAATATCGGCATCGATGGAAGCTTTGCTCCGTGGGTAGGCGCAATGATCCCCGATATTAAGCACCAGATTCTCATTGTGTCAGAACCTGGCAGAGAAGAAGAGATTGTGACCAGGATGGCAAGGGTGGGTTATGATTACTGCATCGGATACCTGAAGGGAGGATTTGAAGAATGGAAAAAATCCGGAAGGGAATTTGACCACATTGAATCTGTGAACGTAGAAGAGCTTAACAAAATAATGGAAAAGGGAAAGGTCAATATTCTTGACGTGCGTAAGAAAAGCGAATTTGATTCGGAACATGTAGTAGATGCCATTAATGCACCACTTGATTTTATCAATGACAGCATGCAGCTGATCAACCGGAACGAAAAATATTATGTACACTGCGCTGGCGGTTACCGCTCAATGATCTTTATTTCTACATTAAAGGCCAGGGGATTCGAAAACCTGGTAGATATCAATGGCGGGTTCAAAGCATTAAAAGAGTCCGGTAATGTTAAAGTGACGGATTATGTTTGTCCGACCACCCTTCTCTGAATAATTTTTCATTAGTGTGTTTGAGGATTAGTACGGGGGACGTTTCAACGTCCCCCTTTTCCTCCATGCCATTTATACAGGCTTCCTCCATGACGGTATACTTCTATTTGAAATCATTTTTTAAACAACCTTTCCATTGGTTAGCGGGCTTGATACTATTCATCATGCCATTGCTTTCCAGTGCCCAGGAACAATCATCAGAAGTCCGGGATACCACAACCTTGTCGCATGCACTACGAAAGGGAAAGTTTGACCTGCACCTGAGGTTCTATTATATGCATACCGACAATGACAGGGAGTTGACGGATTATTATGCGTATGCTTTTGGCGGGGGCATGAAATATGAAACCGGAAGTTTTAAAGGATTTTCTTTTGGTATTGGCGGGTTTTTTACCTGGAATCTTGGCTCATCGGACCTGACAAAGCCTGATCCATCAACTGGAATAAATAACCGCTATGAAATTGGGCAGTTTGATATCGAAGATCCGTCGAACAAAAATAATCTGGACAGGCTGGAGGATTTCTACCTTAAATACAAATTTTCATCATCGGCCATCATTTTTGGTAAACAGCAAATCAATACCCCATTTATAAATCCGCAGGATGGCAGGATGCGGCCAACAGGTGAACAGGGTTTATGGATCGATGTTCAATCTGTAAAGCGGACAAGAATCCAGGCCGGCTGGCTCACGAAAATCTCTCCGCGTGGAACCGTACGATGGTTTGATATGGACGAATCCATTGGTGTCTATCCATCGGGACTAAACATCCTTGGCGGGAAAAGCAACTATAAGGGCAATCTAAACTCGGCGGGTGTAGGAATCCTGGGACTGGAATATGCCTTACAGCCACAATGGAAAATCAGGGGGTGGGAGTTTTTTACAGAGAATATATTTAATACCCTGATGCTGCAATCGGAAGGAGAGTGGAAAACCGGGGGCCGGGGATCACTCATTGCGGGCCTGATGTATATACGGCAGGATCCATTAAATGACGGCGGCAATGAAGACCCTTTAAAAACCTATTTCGATCCGGGACAGCGTTCAAACATTATTTCCGGCCGGATAGGCTACCATCAGCATTTGTCGAAGCTGCTGCTGAACTATTCCCGGATCACTGGCGACGGAAGATTTTTGTTTCCAAGGGAATGGGGTAGGGAGCCTTTGTACACCTTCCTGAAAAGGGAAAGGAATGAAGGATATGGAGATCTGAATGCTGTTTCCGTAAACCTTCTACACGAATTCACAAAACCCCGAATTAAAACGGAGGTGAGTTATGGGTACTATGATCTTCCCGGGGTAAGCAACTTTCGGCTGAATAAATATGGCATGCCTTCCTATCACCAGCTGCTTTTTGATATTCAATATCAGTTGCCGGGTTTTTTGAGGGGAATGGAAATGGAATTTATGTATACCTATAAACTGCAGGCAGAATCAACAGAGAATCAGAAAGCTATTATAAACAAGGTCAATATGG
Organism: uncultured Sphingobacteriales bacterium; assembly: GCA_963707255.1. Lineage (GTDB taxonomy): Bacteria > Bacteroidota > Bacteroidia > Chitinophagales > Chitinophagaceae > Pollutibacter. Next base: position 30,563 of record CAVPPM010000013.1, read on the forward strand.
GCCATGTTAACTTCATCATTAACTACCGTCTGTGATAACTATCACGATTGATTTGTAATTTAAAAGGGATTTTTGCATTTAAATTAAACACTATGTCATTTCTAGAATGGATCAGGCAACCCTGGCCATGGTATGTAGCGGGTCCGCTGATTGGTTTAACCGTTCCCTTACTGCTCATCATGGGCAACAAAACTTTTGGCATATCTTCTTCCCTGCGGCATGTTTGTGCAGCATGCATTCCGGCCAATATTTCATTCTTCAAATACGAATGGAAAAAGGAAGCCTGGAATCTCCTTTTTGTGGCGGGTATTGTCATTGGAGGGATGTTGGTAGCTTTTTTTCTGAGTAATCCGGAACCGGTACAGATCAATCCGAAGCTTGCCGCGGAGCTAAGCGGATATGGTATTTCCGATTTTCATTCCCTTGTGCCGGGCGATGTATTTAACTGGCCGGCGCTGTTTACTGCGAGGGGATTTATACTTATGGTGATAGGTGGATTTTTTGTCGGCTTCGGTACCCGTTACGCAGGGGGCTGCACATCGGGTCACGCCATCATGGGATTATCCAATCTTCAGCTGCCTTCACTTATTGCTACCATTAGTTTTATGGCTGGCGGATTTATTGTAGCCAACCTGGTGATACCTGTCATTATGAAACTTTAATTTAACAAATCATGTCAACTAACGTTAAAGAATATCCGAAGATAAAAGAAGAGAACCGTGATTTTGAAGTGCGGTCACTGGATGCTGTATGCATTAATAATATGGAAGAAAATCAGCCCTGGTGGCATTTACTAAAATATCTTGTTGCCGGAATTTTATTTGGAATCATTTTGGTGAAATCTGAGGTGATTTCCTGGTTCAGGATCCAGGAAATGTTCAGACTCCAGAGCTTCCATATGTATGGAGTCATTGGATCGGCCGTAGTGGTGGGCATGATTTCAGTGTTCCTCATCAAGAAATTCAAGGTGAAAACCATTTATGGAGAACCTATAATATTGCCCAATAAAACATTCAATAAGGGCCAGATCTATGGCGGATTGATTTTTGGATTTGGCTGGGCGATGACCGGTGCCTGTCCTGGCCCCCTGTTTGCACAGGTTGGGACCGGCGCCACCGTAGTAATCGTTACCCTGTTGAGCGCCATTGCAGGAACCTGGGTCTATGGTTTTTTCAGGGATAAACTTCCCTGACCATTAATGCGCAAAGAATGAAATGGATATTATTCGGTCTTACAATCATTATTTTTTCCTCTTGCAATGGGCATAAGGAGGGAATGACTGCTTCTGCCGGTGACACTGCACAGTTATCTTCTATCACCCGAAATATGGAAGATGAAGCACCCTGGAGGGGCTGGAATAAATACCAGATCAAGCCTGAAGACACGCTTACATGGTATGGACATGAACTCATTGCCAATACCTCATATTATCTTGGTCCGAAGGGAAAGGTGGCGGCCCTCACAAATGGAATGAATTGCCAGAACTGTCACCTGGAGGGGGGAACGCTTCCCTGGTCCAATAACTATAGCGCCGTAGTATCTACCTATCCGAAATTCAGGGATCGCAGCGGGGGTATTGAGACCATCCCAAAGCGGGTGAACGACTGTATGGAGCGAAGCCTGAATGGAAAAGCACTCGATACCAACAGCCGTGAAATGAAGGCCATCCTTGCCTATATGTACTGGCTGGGCGGCGATATTCCCAAGAACGTTAAGCCGAAAGGCTCTGGAATTATGAACCTGCCCGATCTCGACCGGGCCGCAGATAGTTCACTGGGGCGCATAGTGTACATGAAACATTGCACATCCTGTCATGGTGAAAACGGCTCAGGAACACCTAACGCGGAGGGGTATGGATATACTTATCCGCCATTATGGGGTGAACACAGTTATAATACGGGGGCCGGACTGTTCAGGATCAGCCGGTTTGCCGGGTATGTAAAAAATTCCATGCCCTTTGGCACCGTAGATTATCATCGACCTTTACTCAGCGATGAAGAAGCCTGGGACGTAGCTGCATTTGTCAACTCCATGCCAAGGCCGGTAATGGATATTTCGAAGGATTGGCCGGATATCAGCAAAAAGCCGGTGGATCATCCTTTTGGCCCTTTTTCGGACGGATTTTCCGAAAAACAGCATAAGTATGGGCCATTTAAACCCATAAAAGAAAAGGCGAAATCAGCAAAGTAACAAGCCGAAAATCTATATTTGAGGCTATGAAAACAGTTTACATCCTCTTTATAGCCGTCCTCTTTTCTTCTGCCGTTAACGCGCAACAGCATAAAATCATATGGGATATCAATTCTAAGGATACTGCTGAGCAGTCGATCATTTTCCGCCAGATCGGCAACGTCCTGAAGGAATCTCCCGATGCCAAAATAGAGATCGTGTACCATGGAGGAGCCATCACCGGGGTGGTACAGGGCAGTTCTTTTTTTGCCGACAAGGTCCAGGAGTTTTTGCAGAAGGGGGTCATATTCGCAGCCTGTAATAACAGTCTTCGCCGTTATAATATCGATCCTTCCAAAGTTTTACCTGGTGTAACCGTTGTTCCCGTGGCCATTCTCGAACTGGTCAAAAAACAGGAACAGGGATGGAGCTACATTAAAATGTGATAATGTGGTGAATGTGGTGAATGTGGAAGTTGAAATGAGGGAATTCATACTTACACATTAACCCAATCGCCATAGTTACGAGTCAACCCTCAACTCTCAACCCTCAACCCTCAACCCTCAACTCTCCCCCATTCAGTGATTTCAGTCACTGTTTTCCTCCAAAGGCCTGGCTACCTTGTGTATTGAAAAATTAAATCTCTTTCAAACACAAATCCTCAGATCATGAAATCTCATTATTCAGTGTTGATCATAGGTGGTGGAACCGGTGGCATCATGACCGCAGCACAACTGAAAAGAAAAGATAAAAATATTACGGTAGCCATTATTGAACCCAGTGACACACACTATTACCAGCCCGCATGGACACTGGTTGGCGCCGGGACATTTAATTTTAATGCTACACGAAAAAAAGAAGCAGGATTGATTCCGCCGGGGGTCGACTGGATTAAGGACTACGCTACGGTATTTGAACCCGAACACAATATTGTTCATACAAAGAACAGCGGTCCTATTGAATACGAATTCCTCGTACTCAGTACCGGTATCCAGATGGATGTAGACGCCATGCCCGGACTGAAAGAAGCTCTTCAAACCAATAAGGTCTGCAGCAACTATCTTGATCCTGAAAAAACATTCAGGGTACTCCAGGAATTCAAAGGGGGGAACGCCATATTTACCCAACCCGGAACGCCCATCCGCTGCGGCGGGGCTCCACAGAAAATCATGTATCTCGCAGAAGAATATTTTCAGAAAAGTGGTGTAAGAAAAAAAACCAATGTGGTTTTTGCCACTCCGGGTTCAGTGATATTCGGTACAAAGGAATTTGCCACTGAACTGACACGGATTATCAAAAAGAAAGAAGTGTTCTTCAAACCATTTTATAAACCTGTAAAAATTGATTCCGCTAAGCAGGAAATTACTTTCCAGTTCATAAAGCCCGACCTTAAAATAGCATCCGAAGACCTCGATCCTAAATTAGGAGAAAAACTGGATGGTGAAAACCTGGTGACCATGCATTATGATATGCTGCACCTGGCGCCACCCCAAAGCGCACCCGATTTTATCAAACAGTCACCCTTTTCCTATAAAGAAGGTCCCAATAAAGGATGGCTGAATGTCGACATTCATACCCTTCAGAACCCGGATTTCAAGAACGTTTTTGCGATGGGAGATTCAGCGGCTTTGCCAACGGCAAAAACCGGTGCAGCCATCAGGAAACAGGTCCCCGTAGTGGTAGATAACGTCATCCATATGATGAAGCAGTTGTCTTTCGGGGAAAAACAATATGAGGGATATTCTTCCTGTCCTATTGTTACAGGCTACGGTAAAATGCTCCTTTGCGAGTTTAAATACGACAATGTGCGTGACAGCGATCCGCTGCTGACCAAATTTATTGATACCACCAAAGAAAAGTGGAGCATGTGGGTGCTGAAAAAATATGGCCTGCCATGGCTGTACTGGAATATGATGATGAAGGGCAGGATGTAACCAGGCCTTGGGCAATATGGTAATTGGATGATGTGAGGGATGTGAGAATGGCCTTTTGTTGATAAAGGTGTTCTTCTTTTTTGTATTCATCGGGCCCTTCACTACACAAAGGTTCATGGATTAAGGATCATTACTTAATTTCAGTCCATGAATGCAGAAGGACATCGCCTGTCTTTAAACTCAGTAAAAAAAGTCCCGCTTGAACAATGGGGGCCCTACCTAAGCGAAAGACAATGGGGAACAGTACGCGAGGATTACAGCCAGAATGGAGACGCATGGCGATATTTCCCGTTTGAACAATCCCACTGCCGAGCCTACCTGTGGGGAGAAGATGGCATTGCCGGCATCTCTGACTTTTTCCAGAACCTCTGTTTTTCCGTGGCCTTCTGGAACGGGAAGGATCCTATTTTGAAAGAACGGCTTTTCGGGCTGGTCAATTTCCAGGGCAATCACGGTGAAGATGTGAAAGAGCTCTATTACTACCAGGACAATATTCCCACGCACTACTATATGGAGTATCTCTACAAATACCCCATTAATGCTTTCCCATATGAGAAGCTGATCAAAGAAAATGCTAAAAAGTCGAGGCTGGAACCAGAGTATGAAATTCTTGACACCGGCATCTTTGACAACGATGAGTATTTTGACGCACATATCACCTATGCAAAAAATAATAGCCAGGATATTTTCATAAGAATCAGGATTACAAATCGCAGCCGCGAAAATGCATCACTAACGGTGTTGCCTACCCTATGGTTTTACAATCGCTGGCAATACGATACTAACCTCAGGAAACCCTCAATAAAATTAAAAGGCAACGATCATGTACGGGCCATCAATCAACGGCTGGGTAATTATTACCTGTATTTCCAGGAAGCCGACGACATGCTTTTCACTGACAATGAAACGAACATGCTTCTCGTCACAGGAAAAGAATCGACGAATATTTATACCAAGGATGCCATTAATAATGCCATAGTAAACGGAAAGAACAGGGAATTGCTGAGAAAAAGAAAAACAGGAACCAAATTTTCGCCGGTATATAATCTATCTCTTGAAGGCGGGCAGACAAAAGAAATATATTTACGGTTAACGCATAAGTCCAACAGCAATGCCTTCCCCGAAAATTTTGCGGAAATCTTCAAGCAGAGAAAACAGGAAGCAGATGAATTTTATAGTTCCCGGTTGAAAACACAGCCAGGCTCTCCTTTTAGCAATATCCAACGCCAGGCATTAGCCGGACTGCTATGGAGCAAAACAGTATTATCATTATGATGTGGAACGATGGCTGCATGAAGGCGATGGCATTTCCCCGGTTAGCCATTCACGTGTCGGCTGGAAGAAACCACGACTGGAAACACCTGAAAAACCAGGACGTCATTTCGATGCCCGATAAATGGGAGTTTCCCTGGTATGCAGCATGGGACCTGGCTTTCCAATGTATTCCCATGGCCCTGGTTGATCCCTGTTTTGCAAAAAACCAGTTGTTGCTGATCATGCGGGAATGGTATATGAAACCAGACGGACAGTTACCTGCATATGAATGGAATTTTTCGGATGTCAATCCTCCTGTGCAGGCCTGGGCGGCACTGGAAGTTTATAATATTGAAAAAGAAAAATCCGGTAAGGGCGATATTGATATTTCTGAAAAGCGATCATTTCAAAAACTGCTCATCAATTTCACCTGGTGGATCAACCGGAAGGATCCGAATGGCAACAATATGTTTGAAGGGGGATTCCTTGGACTGGATAATATTGGTGTATTCAACCGCAGCGTTCCCATCAATGGTGGACATGCAACTCAGAACAGGCCGATGGTACCGCATGGATGGGCATGTATGCGCTTGAACATGCTCGATATGGCTCTGGAAATTGCCATGAATGACAAGTCTTTTGAAGATACCGCCACCAAATTTTTTGAACAGTTTGTACTGATTGCGGAAGCCCTCAACACCATGGCATGTGGAATGAAGAGGACCAATTTTTTTATGACACGCTCGCGATCGGGGGCACCTCTCCCATTCAGTTGAAAATCCAGTCTGTGGTGGGACTGACAAGTTTATTTGCAGTGTCGGTGATCCAGAAAAAAATGCTGGATAAGCTCGACGACTTTAATAAACGGATCAGCTGGTTTGAACAGTATCGCACTGAAGAATTCATTGTTCTGGCCAAATGAAGAACATGGTGAGAAGGATGAAATACTGGTATCACTACTTCCCAAGGAAAGGCTGGTCTCGTTGCTGACGAGGCTGCTGAATGAATCAGAATTTTTATCAGACAATGGAATCAGGGCTTTGTCGAGGTTGTATGAAAAGAATCCATACACGGTAAATATCGGTGGGATTGATTATACGATTCAATATGATCCCGGGGATTCAACCAGTGATTTCTTTGGCGGAAATTCCAATTGGCGGGGACCGGTATGGTTTCCCATGAATTACCTGATCTTAAGAAGTATCCGGCAGGTATGGCGAATTTTATGGTGACGCGCTCCAGGTAGAATACCCGACGGGTTCCGGGAAAACTATGAACCTGCTGCAGGTGGCCGATGAACTCACCCTGAGGCTTGCACATATTTTTGTACCTGATGAAAATGGGCACAGGCCTGTATTTGGGGAGTATGCAGAATTTTATTCACGTCCCGGTAACGAAGACCTTCTGTTGTTCTATGAGTATTTCCACGGCGATTCAGGAAAGGGTCTTGGTGCGAGCCATCAAACAGGCTGGACGGCATTGATTGCTGACCTTGTGGAACGAATGGGAAAATGAACTACGGCTAATTGAAAGAATGAACGGGAAGATAATTTGGCAAATACTACGTTGAAAGAATAATTACTACTCCAAAGAACGAGTATGAAGATATCCGGCTAACTGCATCAAATGAAATACGCATATACCCATAAGGATGGCAATGGCAAAATACTAATGCTGAAAAACGAAGAAGTTTTTGAGCAGAATTATTTTGAGCAGAAGGCAGGATTCACATTTCATACCATTGCCTGGAACACCGGCCAGGCGCAAAAAGTATTTATTGACGAAACGCCATACCATTTCGAAGGGAACTGCATCCTTCCGATCATGCTTAACCAGTCGTTCCGATTTGAACGGCCATCGGATATCGTAGCCTGGCAGTTCAACCGCGATTTTTATTGCATCGTTAACCATGACGCCGAAGTGGGTTGTGTTGGTTTTATTTTTTTCGGTCCCTCTCCCACAATGTTTGTCAGGCTTGAAGAGGTTGATACAGAAATGATGAACAGGTTGCTCAGCGTGTTTGAAGAAGAGTATTTGTCTGAAGACGATATCAAGGGCGAAATGCTGAGGATGCTATTGGTAAGGTTGATTATAAAAACTACAAGGCTTGCCAAAAAGCAATACCTGGGAACGGAGGAAGTTTCAGAAGAAAAGTTCAACCTCATCAGGAAATTCAATCTGCTTGTTGAAATCCACTTCAGAAAAGAGCACCAGGTACAGTTTTATGCCGGATTGCTGAATAAGTCACCGAAGACCATTTCCAATATTTTCTCACTGTACAGCAAAAAATCTCCGCAGCAAATTATCCAGGAAAGGATCATCACGGAGGCTAAGCGACTATTCTATTATACCGATAAGTCGATTAAGGAAATCGCCGATGAACTTGGCTTTGAGGATGCCGCCCATTTCAGTAAATATTTTAAGAATGCCACGTCCAGGAATCCGTCAGAACTGAAAAAACTTTCCCAAACCAAACAGATGGGTTGAGGGTTGAGAGTTGAGGGTTAGGACGGATTGTTACAAAATTCATAAAGCAATATTTCAGGGAAGATTTTACAAGTTTTCGGGAAAGATGTCTATTTACATCTGCCCTTAAACACAGCATTTTTGTGCCATAAATCAAAACTATGGTGAAGTTCATTCTTTTTCTGTCTTTCCTGCTTGCATCAGCAGGAACCTTTGCCCAGGAGGGTACATTCGTTAACAATAACGGAGTTGCCATCAAAGGCTATGATCCGGTGGCATATTTTACTGAAGGAAAAGCCGTGCAGGGCAATGATACATTTACTTACCAATGGAGCGGAGTCCAGTGGAAGTTTTCTTCCCAGGCTAACCTCGACAGTTTCAAAAAAAATCCTTTACAATATGCGCCACAGTATGGCGGATACTGTGCATACGGGTGCAGTGAAAATCACAAATCTCCTACCGATCCAAATGCTTTTACCATTGTGAATAATAAGCTCTACCTAAATTATAATTTCAAGGTGAAGGATATGTGGATCAGGGATACAACATCAAGGATAAAATCTGCAGATGCATATTGGAAGTCTCTAAAATAGTTTGGTGAACACAAAACGAAAATTAAATCGATAGTAAAAACATACAACAATGAAAAAGTTGGTACTCATTTTCCTGGTAATTCTTGTCTCCACTGCCCATAGTTATGCACAAAATGCTGTACGTACTAAACAATTCAACCTCGAAAAAGGCCTTGCCATCCAGGGTTATGATCCGGTTGCCTACTTTACCCAAAACAAAGCCGTGAAAGGCAGTAAGCAATTTGCGGCTTCGGCAGAAGGCGTACTGTATTATTTTTCTTCATCTGCCAATAAGGACCTCTTTCTTAAAGATTACAAGAAGTATGAGCCGCAGTATGGCGGATGGTGTGCATATGCCATGGGCGCCAATAATGAAAAGGTTGAAATTGACCCTGAAACTTTTAAAATCATTGATGGCAAGTTGTACCTGTTCTATCATACCTGGTCCAACAACACATTAACCAAATGGAATAAGGATGAAGCCAACCTGAAATCAAAAGCCGATAAAAACTGGACCCTCATTTATCACTAATAGCAGTACAACCCTTTACCTTATTTATTCAACCAATCAACATGCAATCAAAAAATATTATTTCATGGGTACTCAGGATTGTTGCCGCCGTGATCCTTTTGCAAACATTGTATTTCAAGTTCAGCGGCCATCCTGAATCTGTAGAACTCTTTACCAAACTCGGCGTAGAACCATGGGGCCGGATTGGTACAGGGATCATTGAACTGATAACAGGAATATTATTGTTACTGCCATCAACAGTATTCATCGGCGCTTTCCTTGGAATAGGATTGATGGCCGGGGCTATACTATCACACCTTACGGTGATCGGCATTGAATCAAAAGGAGACGGCGGTCAACTGTTTATGCTGGCCATACTGGTGTTGCTGTGTTGCCTTGCGCTGGTGGTATTACATAAACAAAAAGGCATTGCTCTTTATAACAGGGTTTTCAGTAAAGCGTTGTGATGAAAAAATATATAACGATATCGATCTTGATGTACATTCTATGCTTACCTGACCTGCTTAAGGCACAGGGTTGCAGTGATGCTGGTTTCTGTACCATTGGTAATATCAAACCATATATGCTGGATTCCATTTCAGTGAAAAAGCAGAAATTAACTTTTTTCTTCGCTAACGGAATTGGAGATGAGAATGTGTATGTTTTTACACCGGGGATTCAGTACGACAAACAACTCAGCAATAGCGTGGCCGTTCAGGTAAAATTAACGGCCAATTATGCGTCAGGCAACCTGGGAAACGCATTTGGCGCAGGTGATGTATTTCTTTCAGGAACATATACACCAAGAGCAAAAGGCAAATGGACAACTTCTTTTCTTTTGGGAACAAAATTACCGTTAAATGCAGGGGATATAAAGAATGGTTCCAAACCATTACCCATGCAATACCAGAGCAGCCTCGGTACGGTAGATCTCATTGCGGGAATTACCGTATCTGGTGGCAGGTTACTATTCGCAGCTGCCATACAACAGCCCCTGACTGGCAGAAATCGTAACACTTTTCTTCCAGAATACTGGAATACTACGGAAGCTTTTGCCTATCCTCCAACAAATGCATTTAACCGTAAGGGTGACGTCCTTGCAAGAGCCGGGGTCGATTTGATAAGGAATCGGAGGCTGACCCTCAATGCCGGTTTACTGGGAATCTACCATTTGGGCAGAGATACTTATGTTAATGCCAATGAAAGCATTGAGCCTATAGCATTGGTTGGTTCAGAGGGATTGACGCTCAATGGCACCGCTGCGGCGTGGTACAAAATAAATTCAAAAATCTCCCTGGGTGTTTTAGGTGGACTGCCATTTGTTGTCAGAGATTTAAGACCAGACGGACTAACAAGAAAGTTTGTTATATCACCGGAATTCATTTTTCACTTCTAAATAGCTAATATGAAGTATGCCGTAATAATGCTGACAGTATTTTGCCTCCTAGCTTCCTGCAAAAAAGATAACCTTGCTCCTACAATCCCGATCAATGAAATGGTAGGCAATTCAGCCATGTTAAAGTATTCAGGTGATTTCACCAATGGTCCATTTGGAAATGTAAGTGGAAAAGCAGAAGTCTATCTTACCGGGAGCAGATATGAACTGAAACTTAACGGGTTTAATAGTACAAATGGTCCGGCATTAAGAGTCTATCTTTCAAAAGAGCCAATGCCAATAACATTTATTGACCTTGGCGAGTTAAAGTCAACCAACGGCAACCAGGTATATAATATCGCCGGTATGCCAGACTTTTCCGATTTCAAATACATTTCCATTCATTGTGTCGCATATAACCATTTGTTTGGTTCGGCATTGCTTAAATAAATATGCCTGATGATTTTATCCCAGCTTTCTCATCAACTTACCCTGCTTAAAGATCTGATAGAAACCCTGACCCCGGAACAGTATACGAGGCAAATTAAACACCTTGGCGAATCAAGCATTGGTGCTCATGCAAGGCATATCATTGAATTATTACAATGTGCCGTGAATGGCTACCACAAGGACGTGGCAGATTACTATAACCGTCACAGGAACTTACTGCTTGAAACTGATCCTGACATCGCAATTGAATCAATTTCTGAACTGTTGAAGGGTGTTGACTTGCCCGACAAACGATTAACCCTTGTAACAGAAGAAAGTTCAGGTCTGGAAAAAGCAGTTGTCGTGAATTCCACTTTCTTCAGGGAAATCGTTTATAACACTGAACATGCGATCCATCATCTTGCCTTAATAAAGGTGGCATTGATTGAATTACAATTGCATATTCCGGATAAACATTTGGGAATGGCTTATTCAACAATTGAATACCGAAGGACTGCCGGGATATAGAAATGCCTGGCATAGACCATTACATCCTGCCAGGCATAATTTCATCTCTTTAAAGATCAAACATCAATCTTTGGCGGAATGAGCTTATACACTACCGGTGTCACAATCCTTGACAGTAAGGTTGATGAAATCAATCCTCCTATCAATACCAGGGCCAATGGAGATACCAATGGATTACTGTTTAACGCGATTGGCGTTAATCCTCCAATGGCGGTCAGACTGGTAAGTACTATGGGCAGGAACCTGATCTCTCCGGCTTCCTTTATCGCGGCATTTAATTCCTTTCCCTCTGACCTTAATTGATTGGTAAAATCAACAAGGAGGATGGAATTTTTTACCTCTATACCCGCCAGCCCGATGAAACCGATAATGGCCACAAAGGACATGGGATTACCGGTGAGCCAAAGCATGGAAACACCGCCAATAATTCCCAACGGTATCACCGACAATACGATCAGGGTGCTTTTGAAGGTTTTGAACTCCAGCAGCAACACCATGATAAACAGGAAAATCGTTGAAATCACAACGGTCATGAAACCGCCACCAAAGGCTTCTTTCTGGCTTTCGGCCTCACCGGACACTTCCAGTGTATAACCTTCAGGAAGATTAAGCCCGTTCGCTTTCGCAAGAAAGTCTTTTACGATCTTTTCTGCCAATACACCCTCACGGTTAAAAGCAGCAATAGTGACATATCGTTTCTTATCCAGGTGTTTTATGGTGGTGGGAGAAGATTCAAATTCCAGTTCAGAAACCTGGTTCAATGGAACGGGAGTGCCCGCTGCATTATTGACGTAGATATCATCGAAAGGTTGACAGAGAGGCAAACTTTGCCCGCGGCGCATTAAGCGTGATATTATAATCATCACCCTTATCGTTGGTATACTGGCCCAGTTCAAGTCCGGCTACGGCAAGCCTTACCGTCTTGTCAATGTCTGCGGTTTGTATGCCAAGGCTCCTCGACTTATCAGTATTGATCCGTAGTTTGAGATCTGATTTCAGGATGCCCACATCGTTCTTTACGTAGATGGCACCTTCGGTCGACTTCATCAGCGTTTCCGCTTTGGCGGCGAGCTGTCGCAGTGTATCGAGGTTATCGCCCAGTATACGGATCGCAACAGGTGCTTCAACGGGCGGCCCCTGTTCAAAATCCTTCACTTCGATCTTTGCCCCGGCTACTCCATCGAACCTTGCCCTCAGTTTTTCTATCAGTTTGCGTTTTGCCACTGGTGAAGTATGCGTGTCCAGTTGCACCAGGAACTGCGCATAGTCCGACTTTTCATTGGCCGGGATTTCGTTATAATATATTCTTGGATTGCCCCGACCTACATTGGTTGTATAAGAACTTGACCTGGTCTTCATTTTTCAATACCCTTTCAACATAACGGGCCATTGAATCAGTGGTTTCAATATTGCTTTGCAGCGGCATATTCACATTGACCAGGAACTGTGGTTTTTCAGAAGTAGGGAAAAGCCTGAACCCGATAATGCCGAAAACGGACAATGAAGCAATAAATAAACCCAATGCAATGAACAGGGTAATCACAGGACGCCTAAGTGCCTGGTCGAGCAGTTTGGTATAACTTCCACTGATCAGCTTTTTCAGTCCGCGCAGAAAAATATTTCCATCGGGATTGTGATCCGTTTTGAGAATTTTACTTGCCATAAACGGAACGATGGTCAGTGAAATCAGCATGGACGCAAATACTGACGCTAATAACGGCAAGGGGTAGGCTACGAATAAATTCGCCGGAACCCTCTGGAAGGAACACCAGGGGGATGAATGCAATGATGAGTGTTGCGGTACATCCGATCACCGCAAGGGTGATCTGCTTGGTGGCTTCAATGGCGGCCAGTTTTCGGGAATGTCCTTCCCTGAGCCATCGTTCAATATTTTCTACTACAACGATGCTGTCGTCAACAAGCAGTCCGAGTGCAACCACAAATCCAACAATACTCAACTGGTTTAAGGAGAAGCCCATGGCATTAAGGGCAACGATACCAAGGCCAAGAGATAATGGTATTGCAACCATTACCACTATGGCGGCTCTTCCTCCAAGCGGTAATAAAGTGATCATGACAAGGCCGATGGCGATAAGAAAATCTATCCCAAGGCCGCTTAACCGCATGTCCACATTATCCGCCTGGTCAAAATTTTTCACCAATTCGATATTGGGAGGAAGTTTTTTCTCAAACCTTTTCAGCACGGGCAGGTAGGCCTTTTGAGTGGCGCTGATATTTTCTCCCGATTTTTGAGCAGCCGTAACCAGCACGGCCCGGTGACCGTTTAACCGGGTAATATGTTTTTGTTCTTCATCAGAAAAATTTACATCGGCCACATCTTTCAGGTAAACTACATTCCCGTTGGCGGCATACACGATGGTATTCCTGATCTCTTCGATATTTTTATACTTGCCGCTGGTCTTGATATTAAAGCTCTTTGTTCCTGCGCGTATACTGCCACCCGGAATATTAGCGGCCTCACTCTGAATGCTTCCAATAACATAATTGACAGGAATTTTTCGTTGCGCAATTTTGTCAAGCTGCAGGTCAATACGGATTGATTGTTCGGGAACGCCCCAGTACTCCACTTTCTTGAGGCTTTTGATTTTCTCCAATTCTTCTTTTAACGCTTTTCCGTAGGCCTTCATTTTTTCATTAGAAGCGTTCTCGGAAATCAGTGCCAACTGGATAACATTCACATCTGTGGGTGTAACCTTTCTTATTTCGAGTTTGTATATATCATCCGGCAGTGTCGGTCTTAGTGAGTTTACTTCACGTACCAGCTCCTGGTATTTGGCGTCAACATTGGATTCGTATTTGTATTCCACCTCGATAACAGCAGCACCATCATCGATCTGGGTTTTAATTCTTTTGATGTCTTCCAGTTCGCTGACCCTTTTCTCGATAGGTTTCACCACCAGTTCTTCCATATCCTTTGGACTGGTGCCGGGGTAAATGATAACGATAGGAAACTGCGGCGGATTGATTTCGGGATCTTCCGCTCTCGGCATACTCAGGATGGTTGTTGCACTAACAACAATGATCATGAGGAAGAGGACCAGTGTGAGCTGGTAATTTTTTACAAAGAATGATGTGAAACGCATATAGAAAATATGTGAATGAGGAATCTGGTTGGAGATGGTTTATTTAATCACCCTTATGATGGACTGATCGTTCAGGTAAGGCGAACCGGAGCTTACCACGTAAGTATATCCATCAAGACCATCAGTGATATGAAGTGTTTTTTCGTCAATGGAACCAATAGTTACTTCTACCCGCTTTACGGTTTTGCCGTCATTGCTGGCAAAAACAAAACCCTTTTTACCGTTGGCTTCCAGCAGCGATTCATATGGTATCGTGTAGCCGGTGGTGTTAGTGGAAGTTTTTATATTGGCGCGGCCGAACATTCCAATCGCCGGTTGTTCTTTACCAAAATCCACCTGCATTTCAATATCAAATGAACCGTCTGTAGGATCGGCGGCAAGTGATTTTTTGCTGATCACTGCCGGGAAGGTTTTACCTGGAAAGGCTTCTATCGTAACGGTTGCTGTGTTGCCCTTCTGCAGCGTAGACCATTCCTTATCTGACACGCCGCTACTCAGGATCCATTTGGAGGCGCCGGATACTTCACTCGTCATCAGCACCGGTCCGCCTGGCTCAGCCAACTCACCTTCATTTTTTATTTTCTTTACCACAAATCCATCCTGGGTCGCATAGATTTTAGAATACTGCTGGTTGAAGCTCACCTGCTGGAAGTTTTGCTTTGCAATGTCCAGTCCCGTCTTTGCATTTTGTAATTGCTCGAGGGTAGCCACACTGTCTTTATACAGGTTGCTGGCTCGCTGGTAATCACGGGTGGCTTTGTCGAGCGACAACTGGACCTGCTGCACCTGTGCCGAGATCTCGGTAGATTTCAGGGTAGCCAGCAGCTGCCCTTTAGTGATCCGGTCACCTTCTTTTACAAAAATCCTGTCGATCACTCCACCGGTTTTGAAGGAAAGCCTTGCACTTCCTTCTGTGGACAAGGATGCCCGACAGGCTGATATTGTTGTTGGCTGCCTCTTCCTGTATGGAGATCAGCCTGACCGGGATGGATTCATCACGGGTCTTTTTTGTTTCATTGGCCTTACTGCCGCAGGAATACATGATGACGGCAAGTGCGAGGATAGTAATGGTGTTACGCATATATGCAGTTTTATTATTAAAAGGAAAATGATGAGGTCTGACGTTCGTAGTCGGCCAGCGAAGCAAGAAACCGGTACCTGTTCACTTCTTTCTGCAACTGCGACTGGGTGAGCTGGTTTCGTCGCATCGAGCATTTCAATAAAGCTGTTGACGCCTTCGCGATAACCGCGGTCGATCAGCTTGAAATACTGGGAAGCGGATTGTTCCTGTTTTTCGGCCGACTGGAAAGTATTGTAATTGTTGCGGGCATTGCTCTTGCTATTGAAGGCCGATAGTTCCAGCTGATTTCGGGTATTCTTTTCAGTTAGTTCGATGGATTTTATGTCGAGTTCGGATTGCTGTATTTTATAGGTATTCCTGTTGCCGGAGAATATGGGGACATTCAGCTGTATTCCGCCGATGTAGAAAAATGAATTACTCTTTACCCTGAAATCGAAATCCTGTGCTGCAACGTCAACAAAGGCGTTCAGTTTGGGGGTGCGGAATGATTTATTCATGGCCAGGACCTTATAGTTAATGTCTTTGGCGATGGACAATGATTTCAGTTCTTCCCGGCCATCGACATTGTCGGCATATTCCTGTAGCGCTTTCGAGGCGGCAAGGGATAAGGGAATGTCATTAAGCAGCACGGTCTCCTGCATGGGCCGATTCAACAGGGAATTGAACCAGGCAATGGCTTTTTGTTTTTCATTTTTTGCGTTGAGGAGCTGGGTTTCCACCTGTGTAACTTCACTTTCTGCACGGGAAACATATGCCGGCAATCCTTTTCCGTTGTTGAGCATGGACTGGTTGGTACGAAGGTTTTCCTTCACCACCAGGAGCGCGGACTCATATATACCGATGGCTTTATCGGAAAGCAGGATGGTATAATAAGCCTGTTTTATCTCGCGTACCAGGTCGCGTTTGTAGATCTCGATTTCATTTTCCCGCAACCTGGTCTCCTGTTGTTTGATGTCGCGGTTATAGCGGATATCGGTGTTAATCACCGGCACGGATGTCTTTATACGGACGTCATAGAAGTTATTCGGGATGAGTTGTTCGGAGACGTTGGGGATGGTGGGGAATTTAGAGGAACCTGTGAGCTGGTTCAGTGTCTGGTAGACCGGGTTTAAGAGATCACCTACCGGAATACTGATTTCTCGTCCCCCGTTTGCCAGGGTGTACTGCCCCTCGAAATAGGTGGTAGGCAGAAACAGGCTTTTTGCTGATTTGAGCGCTACCTGGCTTTTCTCCAGGCTGATGTTTTTCTCTTTGAGGACGAGGTTATCGCTGAGGGCGATCCTGATGTATTCGTCCAAAACATGTTGCGCCTTTACCGGAATTACTAAGACCATCATGATGGCGGCGAGGGAGGAATATAACCGTCTCATATATAATATTAATTTATTGTAATCATTGTGTATATACTGAACATTGTTCATTGAGCGGGCAAAAAAAAGGATCTATGGTAGTGATCCCTTTTCCAGCGTTTCAATGAAAAGATTAAAACCGTTATGTACCAGGTCCAATGCGTCGATATTTTCATAGGCATTGCAGCGGTCACGGCAATACAGCGCACTCATACCATGCATGGCTGACCATATCATAAAAGACAGGAATTCAACGTCTTTTCCTACAAAACGGCCGGCCGCCTGGCAATCACGTAGTACATTTTTCAGACCGTTAAGGGCATTTTCACCCATTTCCCAGCAGCCCGGCTTCTCTTCAAAATTCATGGGTGCCTGCATAATGAACATCAGGTCATAAAAGTCCTTATTGTTCATGGCAAAGTCGATATAAACACGGCCCATGGCCTTCAACCGCTCAAAAGGATCGGCCACAAACTGGAGCGGTGACATATATTCGAGGAGCTTTCTGAACCCTTCTTCGTGAATTTCGTGGAATATCTCGTCCTTCTCCTTGAAATAGAGGTAGATGGTCCCGGGACTGTATTCAATTTCCTCGGCGATGTTCCGGATGCTGGCCTGTTCATAGCCCTTCTCCAGGAAGATCTTCTTCGCTGCATCCAAAATGAGTCGCCTCATTTCTTCCTTTTCCCTTTGTTTCCTGGTCGCTATAGTCATAATGTCAATTACAGCACAAACTTACTGAACACTGTTCATAATTCCAACATCTTGGGCAATATTTTTTTTCAGGGAGTTTTAAAGCCGGGCGAAGCCGGACATAAAATACCGGATTGGCGGATTTCAAAGAGTCATAATAGCCATTTGTCTCTCTTGTACTTTCTGCAGTGGTTAAAGAGGAATAATCTCGCATGGACTTTCTGAGAGTGAGGGGAATAATTCCCATTTGTCTCGCCTGGACCTTCTGCACTAATTAAAGGTCGGTGACGGCCGTCTTTATTTAGTAAATTACTGCACATAATGAAAAGGGCGTTTTTCATCCTGCTATGCCTCGCAATTCCTTTCTTACCGAAAGCCCAGAAAGTTATATCCATTTCAGTTGATGGCACTATTAATCCTGCTTCTGCAAGTTATATACAGCGAGGGATCAGGAAAGCTGAAAAGGATCGTGCAGAATGTTTAATCATCTATTTAAATACGCCAGGTGGATTATTGAAATCGACGCGGGTGATCGTTGCCGATATCCTCGCATCGAAAGTTCCGGTGGTGGTCTATGTTTATCCGGGTGGTGCCCATGCAGCTTCTGCCGGGGTTTTTATTACGATGGCGGCTCATATTGCCGTAATGGCGCCGGCGACAAATATTGGAGCGGCACATCCGGTTGCACAGGGAGGGGGCATGGACAGCACCATGAATGAAAAAGCGACTAACGATGCCGCAGCGTTTATCCGGACAATTGCAGAGAAAAGGCATCGCAATGTCAACTGGGCGGAAGAGGCGGTAAGGAGAAGTGTTTCTGTTACCAGTGATATAGCCGTTGAGGACAGCGTGGTCGACATGATAGCGATTAACACAAAACACCTGTTGTCGAAGATCAATGGAATGTCCGTTGAAGTATCCTCGGGCAGGATCACACTGGAAACTTCCACTGCTACAGAAGAAATAGTGGGAATGAGTTTTACAGAAAAACTGCTTAACATTATCAGTGATCCCAACTTCGCCTATATCCTGTTGATGGTAGGATTTTACGGATTGCTTTTTGAATTGTATAACCCGGGTGCGATGTTTCCCGGAATTGTTGGTGTGATAGCGCTGGTGCTCGGGCTATATGCATTACATACATTGCCGTTAAATTATGCCGGACTTGCACTCATCGTTTTCGGGATAATTTTACTGATCCTCGAGATAAAGATTATCAGTCATGGTTTATTAACCATCGGGGGAGTGATATGCCTGCTGCTGGGTTCGTTGATGTTAATACGCGAAGATCCCGGATATCCTTTATTGAAAATCTCTCTTGCCACGGTGATCACCACTGTTGGATTGAGCGTGTTGTTTTTTATGTTCGTCATCGGGGCAGGCATACGTGCGCAGAAAGCAAAGCCGGTTACGGGCCTTGAAGGATTTATTGGTGAACTGGGGATTGTATTGACCCCGATAAATCCATTGGGAACGGTAAGGGTTCATGGTGAGATTTGGGAAGCAGAGTCGATAAGGGGAAAACTTGAAGCAGGTCAACAAATCCGTGTAACATCGATGAATCATTTTCGGGTTACAGTGGAACCAGTGTAAATCATTAAAAATTTTATATGGAAAGGTATCCCTTCGGACTTATTGCGGTTGTCATCTTCGGATTGTACATACTGTTTACTTCCATTCGCATCCTGCAGGAATACGAAAGAGGAGTAATTTTTCGTTTGGGCAGGCTGGCAGGAAATGGTGTAAAGGGTCCGGGGCTTATCCTGCTCATACCCATCATTGATAAAATGGTGAAAGTCAGTTTACGAACGATTGTACTTGACGTCACACCACAGGATGTAATCACACAGGACAACGTTTCGATAAAAGTAAATGCCGTTGTATACTTCAGGGTTATAAATCCTGATAAGGCGATTATACAGGTAGAAAATTATTTGCAGGCCACTTCACAGATTTCCCAGACCACGCTGCGGAGTGTTTGCGGACAATCAGAGCTCGACGAAATTCTTTCACAACGCGAAAAGATCAACCACCAGTTGCAACAGATTATTGACGGTCACACAGAACCCTGGGGAATCAAAGTGTCTAATGTAGAGTTAAAGCAAATCGACCTTCCCCAGGAAATGCAAAGGGCAATGGCAAGGCAGGCCGAAGCAGAAAGGGAAAGAAGGTCGAAGATTATTGCTGCTGAAGGTGAGTTCCAGGCATCACAGCGGTTGGCAGATGCAGCCGAAATCCTGGAGAGTCAGCCCAGTGCCCTTACCCTCAGGTATTTACAAACCCTCGTGGAAATATCATCAGAACAAAGCACAACAACAATATTCCCCATTCCCATCGACCTGTTAAAAGCGTATATGGGGAAAAAATAATTAGGCTTTTTGTTTTGCAGAAAAACACTTTCAGAAGCCAGGTTGTTTCCATTCCCTACAGAAAATGCAGCATCTTCTTATTAAAGATGCTGTTACTGCAATTTTTGCAACAGCCCTGGCATTGCATCAATACTTTTAGCATATTTCCATAAAATAACAGAAATGACCACGGAAATCGATTGAAGTTCGGCCATTGCGTATGATAGGTTTGAGAAAACATTTTTATGTCTATCAATACCAACATTATACTCAGTGCCGTTCCAGCCTTTATTATCCTGGCCATTGCAGAATCTATCACGCTTTCCCTGGAGCACCGGAATACGGAAACAAAAAAGAATGTCCTGGCGAGTCTCGGTATCGGGCTAATCTTTATTTTCTGTTCGTTTTTCTCAAAAGGCTTTCTGTTATTCGTTTATTCATTCCTGTATGAATTCCGGATCTTCCATGTTGAGCATTTTACCTGGTGGATCTGGGCACTCTGTTTCATTGGGGAAGATTTTTCCTATTATTGGTATCACCGCGCCTGTCATACTATTCGGCTTTTGTGGGCCACTCACCTGGTTCATCATTCCTCCGAGACCTATACATTCATTGCATCTTTCAGACAGTCATGGTTTGGCAATATCAATGGTTCGTTTATTTTCTGGATTTGGATGCCACTGGCTGGTTTTACGCCAGAAATGATTTTGTATGCTAAATCCATCAGCACCATCTACCAGTTTTTTCTTCATACAGAGACGATTGGGAAGTTGCCTGGCTGGTACGAGTTTATATTCAATACGCCATCGCATCACCGTGTACATCACAGTTCTGACCTGGAATACCTTGATAAGAATCACGGCGGAACCTTAATCCTGTTCGACAGGCTGTTCGGTACATATAAAGATGAAACTTTTGCCCCGCATTACGGACTGACTAAAAAAATGGACAGCTACAATCCATTTTATATCACGTTTTCCGAGTGGATCAATATCGTTAAGGACCTGAAAAAAGTAAAAAGCTTCAGAAACGGTTGGTTATGCCTTTTTGGTTCGCCCGGATGGAGACCTGAAAACGACGCCCGCCCTGTGCAGGCGGATGAAAGGCGGCTGATGAGAACTACAACCGGCCGGAGGGATATCGTTTTCGCAAATAATAAAGTGGCAGCATTGAAGTAGCCGTATATGATAGTACATTTAAGTACAAGATTGCGGTTATGAAAAAAATACTATGCCTGCTGGCACTGTTGTTTACTTTAGGGGCAGTTGCCCAAAAGGGGCCTGACAAATTAGGCATCGTTTCTTATACCTACAGGAACAGCTTTCCCAAGAACTTCGAAGCAACACTGGATACGATCAAGGCCCTCGGCATTAATAATATTGAGTTTTCGAACCTATTCGGGCAGGCGCCGGAAAACATAAGGGCCATGCTGGAGGCTCGCCGCATGTACTGCACCAGTTATGGAGTGAGTTATGACGATGCGGTAAACCGTACACACGAAGTTGGGAGGATAGCACAGGTGCTTGGTGCAAGTTATGTTCGGGTAGCCTGGTTGAATCTGAAAGAACCACTGACGGCGGAGGCAGCCGAGAAAATAGCCCAGAACTTTAATACTATCGGTGGAATTTTGAAATCCGGTTATGACCTCACTTTCTGTTATCATAATCACGGGTATGAATTCACTGCTCATGAAGGAGGAACACTATTTGACCTTATTGTGAAAAAGACGGATCCTGCAAAAGTGAGCTTTGAGCTGGATATCTTATGGGCACATATTGCAGATGCCGACCCTGCAATGCTACTTAATAAATACCCTGATCGTTTCAGGCTCATGCATGTGAAGGACCTAAAAAAGGGCACACCGCATGGATTTTCCGGGACCACTGATATCAACAACGATGTGGCATTGGGAACAGGCGAAGTAAATATCGATGAAGTATTAAAAGCCGCCCGTAAATCCAGGATACAGTATTTCTATATAGAAGATGAAAGCACCAATGTAAACCAACAAGTACCGGAAAGCCTGAAATACCTAAAAGGCAAGTTGAAATAATTTTATTCATCAATTGCATGGAAAAAATTAACGTGATCAATAATGAAAGGGAAATGCAGTTTGAGGCTGCAGTGGGCAATGAAAAGGCAGTTATGGTGTACCGTTGGTACCACGGTGACCTGGCCATCATGCATACATCGGTTCCGGAAGAAGGGACGGGTAAGGGCTATGCCAATGCTCTTGCTGAATATGCAATAGCTTTTGCGCGGCAGCGAAATATCAAACTGAAAGTATATTGTGTATTCATGCAGGGGTACATGAAAAGGCATCCGGAAAACAATGACCTTATTTCAACAAAATAGGAACATTTATAAAAGAGCCATCGACCTTATTTTTTCTCCATCTGTTCAATAATCTTACTCACTTCCTCCTCTGTTTTTCGTAATTTATCCTGGCAGAAAGTGATCAGCTCAGCAGCCCGTTTTACTCTTTCAGCAAGTACATCCACGGAGACCGATTCGTTTTCTATTTCTTTGGCAATCTGCTGCAATTCCCGGTAAGCTGATTCATATGTTGTCATCTCCTCCATTTGATTCTTTTTTACTTTTAACCGTCGATAAGATTTCGGTGCGATGTAATACAACAGTAATATCGTCTCCCTTTTTTATATCGTCGGGATTGGTAATGATCCTGTCGTTTTTCCGGACTAACGCAAAACCTCTTTTAAGGGTTTGTTGTGGTGAGGCCAGCCTGATCATCGATACATAATGATTAAGATAGCTTCGCTGACTTTTCAGGAACTGGCTTTTAAAAGTACCTATATTGGATACAAGTTGTTCCAGTTCATGCCTTCTGTTTCCAGTGATAACCCTTGGCTCTGCAATGATACGTCCCGATAAAGATACCATTTCATTTCTTCGCCGGTGAATGATGCCTGATGAGGTCTGTGTTACGGCCCTGTTCATCTTCACCATTTCCTGCAAAAAACCGGCAATATAATCGCGGCTTCTGTTAACCACAATAGATTTAGCCTGGGTCAACAGTTGTTGTTGTCTTCCAAAAAGCTGCTGTGATTTGATGATGATATTTTTCTGCAATAGCAGGATCATATCTTCAAATCGCCGGTTATGGGCGATGATGAATTCGGCGGTTTTTGTAGGGGTCTTCGTTGCAGTATGGGCCATAAGGTCGACAATGGTCTCATTTTTCTGGTGACCAATGCCGGTTATAATCGGAATGGGAAATTTGGCCACGATTTTACCCAGAATATATTGGTTAAAGATGAGAAAATCCATATCTGATCCGCCACCACGGATAATGATGACGGCATCGTAAGGCTTATTGGCATGAAAGACCTCCAACAGCCGCGTGTACATTTCTTCAGCATTACTCTCTCCCTGTACGGAAGAAAAATATGGATCCACATCAAACGTGTATCCGAAGCCGTTATGCCTTAGCGTGTGCATAAAGTCTTCATAGCCGGCCGACTGTTTTGACGACACCACAGCAATTCGTTGGATAACGGGCCGGAGCATATGTCCCTTGTTTTTTGTCACGATGGTATCGCCCTCCATTCTGATAAAATCCGGGCAATCCTTCAATAATTTCCGAAGGGTCTCCTGTTTTTGTTTTTCCAACTCACCGAGGGTGAAGCTGGTATCAATATCTATTAGTGTAAGTTTTAATCCATGAAGTATATGATATTCCACAGTGACCCTGATCAACACATGGATACCATTCATGAATTTCTGCCCGGTTGATTTTTCAAATTGCCTGATATGCTGGTGACCCTCCCCCCAGGCTAAAGCGTTAATCCTGGTCACCAGGCCGAAGTCACCCTTTTCTACAAGTTCGAAATAATGATAGTTTTTATCAGGCTTAAAACTATAATTCGTGATATCAGCAAAGACCCAATATGACTGGTTCCCGAAGGTTTTGTTCAGGGTATCACGTATCCTGGTGGTGAGTTCTGATAATTTTATGGGAGTCGATGGGTTCATTCCTGGCAATGAAATTAAAAAAGACCTGTATAACTATGCAATATACAAGTCGGATAGGGACTGGATATGTGGAAAAAACAATAACCCAATGTGTTTTTCTGAAAAATGAATGTGCGTGCTCCTGGTTGTTGCTGTCAAACGAGTTTGATAACCACATTTCCGATTTTCATTCCTTTCTCAACATACTGGTAGGCTTCAACGATCTTTTCGAGTGGATAGATTTTGTCGATCACCGGTTTGAGTTCTCCTGCCTCGGCCAGTGTTTTAATAAAGATGATATCGTCCTTAGATTCTACTGGAAGAGGAAAGATGACTTTTTTATTGCCGAAAATGGATGTCCATAAGGGCAGGTAAAGGTTGGATGCGTTCGGGCCCAGGTCGGTGGAAAAGTAAATGCCATTGGGCTTTAATAATTTTTTACAACTGTAATAGGAGCTTTTACCGACAGCATCGAATACGTAATCAAAGGTTTTATTTATTAAGGTGAAGTCTTCCTTTGTATAGTCTATCACTTCATGAGCGCCAAGGGACCTGGCAAGTTGCAGGTTCTGTGTATCTGTTACTGCAGTAATTTCTGCACCAAAATGGCGCGCAAGTTGTATCCCCGAACTGCTGATAGACCCGCTTGCTCCATTGATGAGGATAGCATGTTGTTTTCCGAGTTTAATCTTCTTCAGGTAATTTAATGCCAGCCAGGATCCCTCGAGGATGGCGGTAGACTCTTCAAAACTCAGGTTGGCGGGCTTCAGTGTGATGGGGGCGGTTTCCCTGACAGACTTGTATTCAGCATGGGCACCAAACTTCTTCTGGTCAATGCCAAACACCTCATCCCCGATCCTGAATGCTTTTACATCGGCTCCGATTTCCTCTACAATCCCGGAAAATTCATTTCCCCAGGTAGAATACCGGGGTTTTGTTAAGCCGGAGAACAGTCTAACCGCATAGGGTTTCCCCAGTCGGAAACCGCAATCTGTCCGGTTGACCGTGGAGGCATGAATTTTCACCAACACCTCATTTTTTCCGGGAACCGGCTTTTCGATCTCTTTTACACTGACCACTTCCGGCGGACCATATTCTGAATGTACAGCAGCTCTCATTTAATTGCAATTTGTAGGAAAATCCGGTTGATTATGGACTTTTTACTTCCGGGTCCTCCCTTTGAAAATACTTCAAAAATGTGGACTGGCGGCCCAGTTTTATGGCCTGAAATGAGTTTCAAATTGAAAAATGGCTATATTTGCAACCCGCTTGATGGTTTGGCAGATGGGTAGAATACACCGTCAACCCACAACTCCCAACCCTCAACCAAAATGGTGCGGTAGCTCAGTCGGTAGAGCAAAGGACTGAAAATCCTTGTGTCGGCGGTTCGATCCCGCCCCACACCACCAGGAATCAATAGGACCCACGCCAGTCGTGGGTTTTTTATTTTCAATGAACAGTTTCCGGTATTTCCTGCAGTTATAATTCCGCTTTATTACCTGCTTCAACATTTATCATTGAAAGTCAGATTAAGGTGACTACCTTATGGATTGTATATTCCGGCAGGGTTACCCTAAATGATAACTTATGTGTTTTTCAGCGGGTGCGAGTATTGGTGTGAGTGTTATTCTTTTTGGCGCCGGTATTGTTGCCATTAAGAAAACTGAATCGCCAAAAATGCTTGCCCTTGCATGTACACCGATTCTCTTTGGTATGCATCAGTTGTCGGAAGGGATATTATGGCTCACTTTATCAGATCCGGATTTGATTTCCCTGCAGAACAGCGCCACGTACTTTTATGTGTTTTTTGCCCAGATCGGCTGGCCGTTATGGGTGCCATATGCAATCTGGAAGATGGAGCCGGATAAAGTCCTGAAAAAAATCATATTCTTTATCCTGTTGATAGGCGTTGCTTTTTCTGCATACCAGGTTTACTGGCTCATTGAGTATAAAGTTTCGGCTGTTATTGAAGCCGGGCACATGCGGTATAACTTGTATTATCCTTTTCCACGTTCCCGCAGAATGTTATACGCGTTGACCGCCTTGGTACCGGTTCTTCTTTCCAGTGTGCGGTTCATGAAATTACTGGGCCTGGCTTTCCTGGTATCCTATATTGTATCATTCATTGTTTACAGGGAGTATGTCATATCAGTGTGGTGTTTCTTTGCATCGATATTAAGCGGCCTGATCCTGGTTGTCATTGTAAACAGCAAGGAGTCCGTCAATAAGCCTTCGCTGATATGAACGTCTATTTCAGCGATTCAATCCCACCCCATACCACAAACAAAAGCATCTAACACCAGTAAAAGATGGGGTCAAAGTGAAATACATTTTAACCTTGTTTCTGCAGCCTCATTATTATTCTGTCTTTAAGAAGCAGAGAAAAAGAGCAATTCGGTTGGACTTTATAATTTAATTTTTTAAATTAATATATGTAAAACCACAATCATGGACAGAGAAGCGGACCCCTTGCCAATCCGGGTACACGCTCGAGATACTACTACGGGCGTACCTCTCGCAGAAGTCTTGGTTCAATTGCAGACTACAAATGATTCCAACTTAAATCTCGTTGCACAGGCACGCACAGATCATGAAGGTGTAGCAGTACTCAATCTCGATCCCGATTTGTGGTGCCAACAGATGATGGTGTTCGTTGCAGACCAGGATGGAACTGCTGTTCCGGTAACAAGAGCAATGTTGAATGGCAGCGAAGATGCAGTGATCGATTTGGTTGGTTCGAACCAGGTTGATCGCGAACAATTCAAAATGTTGGCCGAGCATCTCATCGCGACAAGAAGAGTTCGCGCTGATGATGTTGCCAGTGACCTTGCCAGTCCGGCTCCAGACAGTATTACACGCCTGCTGACACCCGGCACCAGGGCACGTCTGCTTGCGGAAATCGATCGAATAGTCGACCACGAGAACAACGGCAACACCGGTGATGCATTTATCTTCGACCCACATGCACTTCGCGATGGCAGCGTGCAGCTGCTTCCTATACGTGAATTACCAAATCAGTTCGATGCAGCAGACAGGTATGAATTCGATCCGGACCTGTTTATAAAGCCGGGGTTGGGTTGGGAGAAGTTTCCCTGGGCCTTACCTGATGACCAATCCTACCGGGATTACTTACGCAGCGTATTTGTTTTGTTTATACACCAGCAGAAATTGGGTGTTGGGGCCGATCCGAAAACTTTTCCTTCAATCGCTGAGCGCCAAATTGAAACCCGCTTCTTCCAGGATTTCCGAACGGCCGACCGCACCGAGACACCACTCAACAAACTTTTGATACCGATAGTTACGTCCATCCTTACCGCACCTACAGGGTCCGGTTTCGGCTTCGGACTGGCAGCTGCCAGTCTACCGGCACAAGGCACAAACACCGATCGGCAACACCTTGATGCATTGTTGAACCTGGCTCCGGTCTTTATTCCGGAGTTCGCTAACAGGTATAGATTACCGTTAGATGAACCAGACAGCACATTATCATCACCGATCGCACTGAATATTCACACGCTGTCAAGAGCGCTGAGTGATACGGCACAAGGACCGGTGGAGCCTGAAGAAAACGTTATCGCACCACAATTGCCGGGAGAGGAAGGAAAACCTATCCTATGGAAGGAAGTGGTAGGTGCAGCGCCTTTCTTCCTTCGCTTCGACGAATGGCTCGCTCGTCAACAACCGTTCTTTGCCGAGAACCTTTTTGCATTACGCACCCAGGTGGCTGGTGTGGCCCGTCTGCCAGGTATAACCCCGGGCCCATGGCTGGATGAAACCCGCAAGAAGTTTCTCGAATATCATAAGGGACTGCCTTTATCCTTGGGGATGACGGGATACGAAGGCTTGTTTAGTTCGATGGATGAGGTCCGTCGATCTGCTACTTTTTTGTTCGAATATGGTGCCGCAGACGCCAAACTCACAGAACTGGTCCAGGCAATTGATTTGAGTCAGTACGCCACTGCAGCGAGACTCGCCGATGAAGCCGAAAGGTTACTCGCCGCTGCCGTTCCAAAGCCGGCATCCGGGGAGAATTGGGAACCTGTGTTAGGCGAGGGTAATTTTAAACGACCCCTCAGTTTTAACCGGCGTCGCCGCATGAAGGTGGGAAATATTAATGAGCTCACAGGCACAGGAGGAGCATACCCAATTAACGGATTTGAGCGATTCTTTCAGCTAGACCGACCCATCGACCCCTGGGGTTATTCAAATATTCACAGTTTCCGTACTGCACGCGACCTGGCAACCCGGTTACGCATTTACCAACAGCGCTTCCTTCTGCCAATGTTTAAAGCCACGATTAAGTCGGGATTAGGTGATCTTGTGGGCGCAGTTGAGATCCTCGGACAGGTAACGGGCATGCACATTGGCATAGGAATGCTTGGCACTCCGGCAGGAATGATAAAACATCCGGAGGCGGTTGCATCGGTGCAGCATGTTGTGGCCGGCAAATTGCGTTGGGATGCACAACTCGGCGATCTTCCATATACAGCGCGACTAACGTATACTAACACCCGAACTTTGGATGGTCCACATCCTCTTACGCCCCAGCTCCGCGGTGGTTATGATGCACTCTCAGCAGAACAGCCTCCGATCCTGCATCAGCTCGAGGAGCGTTACGCCCGGATTGTTCAGGCAGATGCAATCCTTGCATGGGCCGAAGCGCTTTACCGGACTGACGATGCCGCGACACTGGAACGTGCGAGGGAACTTTATAAAGCGGTGCTATTCCTTCATGGTGAGGATCCCGGAACCAGTGCTTATCAGCCCTTCATGCTCGATCCTTCACCATTTTTCGGACTGGTTGAGAATCCGCGGGTACGTAACCAGAAAGACCGGGCAAGGCTTGCGCTACAGCAACTCAAAGCCGGACTGAACTTCTATGGCTACAATGACGCGGCTGTTCCCACACTGAGGTATGAGACGTTAGCGGCGGCCGCAGGTCGTTGGGCGGGCAGCGCCAAATCTGCACAGTCTGACTACCTGCAATATCTCGGTCGGGTTGAACAGCTCGATCTCGATTTGTTGGCCGCCAAGGCACAGGAGCGAAAGGCGCGTGCCACGGTTGGGATAGCCGCTGAACAAATTGAGATTGCACAAGCAGGCGTTGTTGTCGCAAAGAAACTGGTTTCAGATGTAGAGAAGCAGATCGCAGCTAAAAAGCAGGAGATTGAAGATGCGAACTCAATCTTCAGCCAATTCAAAGATTATTTCAAAGGAATGAAAGAGAGCGTCTCTTCGATGATCGATGTGGGAAAGTCCGCTTCAGAGGGGTATACTTCCCTAAGTACAAGCGGAGTGGGAGAAGCTTTGGGGTTGGGACAAAGTTCTGGTGCTGGTGCGGCAGCAGGTTCCCAAACCGTGGGGCTCGGCAGTGCAATGAGTGGATTGGCTGTGGTAGGAGGCTTTGCTGCATTTGCTGTTGTCAGCACCACTACCTTACAGGGCATGGCCGACGCAGCTACCAAACGTGACGGTGAACTCAAAACACTGATGAACGAAGCACTGCCCGCCGCGCAAGCCGGTGTTCGTGTACAGGAGAGAAATGTATCCATTGCTCGTCTCCAGGCTGAGATTGCCGCAACTGATCTTGCATATGCACGTGACCTGATCAATTATCAAAACGAGCGCTTCCTCAATCGTGACTTCTGGGATGCTCTTGCCGGCGTAGCGCGCCGGGCGTTACATCGGTATCTCGATCTTGCAGCACAAGCCGCCTGGTTCGCCGAACGTGCGTTGGCTTATATGCTCGGTACACCACTCAGGATCATCAAGCTCGGGTACTTCGATGCGAAGATGCGGGATCTGGGCGGAGTGGATCGATTATCCCTGGATCTCGCCGAACTCGAAGCAGTCCGTTTGGCTGCGGCACGTATAACGGTGCCGGTCACCCGAACTTACTCTCTCGCCCAGGACCTGCCATTGGCTTTTGGGCAGCTAAAGCGGACGGGTCGTTGCACATTCACGCTAACTGACGACGAGCTGGCAGCCGCACATCCGGGAACTTATGCCCATCGGATCCGAGCCGTTGATGTCTTCATTGATTCACCAGGCACTGCGGTGCCGGTACGCGGCATGCTTACGAACGGAGGCTTCTCCAGCTTCCGACGCGAACCGGGAGGTAAACCAGTTCCTCTTCTTCGCTTCGCTGATGCGTATCCGGTAAGTGAGTTCCGAATTCGCAGGGACTTCGAGCTGCACGGTTTACCCGGTGAGCGACTGTTACCATTTGAAGGCTCCGGATTTGCAACAAGTTGGACACTCGAACTGCCAAAAACCGCCAATGCAACTGGCCTGAACCGCATTACAGATGTCCGTATCACCTTTGATGTGCAGGCTGCATACTCCGCCCAACAGGTGCCTGCACCTGCATTGCCAACATCATCCAGCCGGGCGGTATTTGTGTCGGCTCTTGCTATCGATTCCACCGGACTGGCCACGCTCCGAAAATCAGGCGTCCCGGCAAAAGTTACCCTCACGCTAGATAAGCTCGTACTGCCAGCAGGTGGGGTTATAACAAATCTGGCGCTGTTACTTCCCGGCGTAGAAGGAGGTAATTTTGATGCAGAAATTAAATTCGCTACTGAGGCGCCAACATCCTTTAAGATCACTGACGGCCTGGCCATGTCGAATAGCGGAACCCTCAGCGACGGAATTCCCGCAAATGCCCAACCTCTTAACCAGGCGGTCGGAGGATCTCCTGCCCGTTCTGTTGTGGTAACAATCGACAAAGGCACGGATGCAGCACGTCTTGTAAAAGCGCGCGATGTTTTGTTTTGGATCGAATATGAGACACAATAATTGGTTGTGTAGAATCCCGGCCATAGCCTAAAGGAATAAAGACTTACATTCAGTTACTAAATCTAACTGCCATCGCCAACACAATATTCATCAATTTCAGGGGCGGCATCATCCCGCCCGACAAACTGTACGATATCCTTTCCGCTGCAAAGAAGATCAAGGTACATGGCGTACGCTTTGGCCTGCGCCAACAACTCCTGGTCGATTTGGAAAGTTTCAGCATTCCGGATTTTACCGCGGAGCTCGACAAACTGGCCATCGCATACCAGGTGGATAATAATGTTTATCCGAATATCGTGAGCTCCTATCCCGCAGCGGATGCCTTCATTCGTGATTCCTGGCTCAGCGAAGAGATATATAAAGAACTGCTCGGTTCGTTTGACTATGAACCGGGGATCAAGGTCAATATCTGCGACAGGGACCAGAGTTTCACTCCAATGCTAACAGGTAATATCAACTGGATCGCTGCCGCTTCGGTTACGCATTACTGGCACCTCATCATCCGTTTCCCCAAAACAAATGTGATCTATGAGTGGAACATGCTTACGCACACCAATGATATCAGCAGGGTCACCAAGGCGCTGGAACAAATCATGACCGGCAATGCTTCACAGTTCATCGACAACCCCGAAGCAGACGGAGAGAAACTTTTCTATATGCTTGCAAAAGAGGGTTATCAACTTAAACCCGCTGAGAAGCAAGTGGTCCTGCCCCCGTTCAACCTCCCATATTTTGAAGGACTGAATCGTTATGACCATAAATACTGGCTGGGAATTTATCGACGCGACGAAGTATTCGGTGTCGACTTTCTTCTGAAACTCTGTAAACTCTGTACGGATACCGGGCTGCGCCAACTCTGCTGCACTTCCTGGAAAACAATTATGATCAAAGGAATCGAAGAGAAGGATAAGGACACATGGAATCTCCTGCTCGAGGAGTTCCAGATCAATATGCGTCATGCCGCCAATGAACTGAACTTCCAGGTGGAAGACAATTCTACAGAAGCACTGGCCCTCAAGAATTACCTGGTAAAGCACCTCGGAATGGATGATACCCGAACATTCGGAATCTGCATCGGCATCAAGACGAAGAAAAAGAGTGAAATATTCAGCAGCATCCTGGTCCGACGTCGCTACCTGATCGATTTTTTGGGGATCAGATTAGGTAAGGTGTACGACATTTTATGCGCAAAAGATTTCAACCCCAATGAAAGAACAGAAGAGATCTTTTCCAGCGGCAACCCGAAGATTGTATTACCCGAACAACTACGCCGCAGTGTTGTCAAATACTATCAATACAGGGCAGGTCTCCAGAAAAAGGCAAGTCGGCCAGGAAAAATCATAACTGCAATATGACCAATGCCACGTGTTCTGAGCAGTAAAATAAATGCTTCCCACATCCCTGATGGTATGGAATCTGTTTCATTTGAAAAGAAACTGCATGCCAAATGAAAAAACAGCCAGTTTAACATCCCGCCACCCTCAAAACCTGTACATATAATCATCGATCCGCGGGTGGTTTTACCGGCTGATGTTGATTTTAAAGAAAACAAACAGACTCCAAACTATATGGGGCAATCAATCTGTTCACTGATCTCTACCTGAATTTAAGCACATATCCGATCCCTACATAGAAAGGCAATGTTGGTTTGGTTCTAAAATCCTGCTCCACCAGGCTTCCCAGCCTTAATACAAGATCGCTTTTGCTGAAGGAATACCCTGCCTGTAAACCGTAATAGAAATTGCCCCCGGTTGCCGGATCGTACCAGCCATCCTGTACGCCAGGAAATAATTCCTTGTAGGCATCGCTGTGGTTGAAATGGGTGACAATGGCTTTATCAAATCCGGCTTCACCTGCTATAAAAAATTTCTTTTTATAGTATCCTGCAACAATCGACATGTCAGATCCAAAATTGAGCAGTCTTGCGAAATCATTCTGGTATCTTCTGAAAACACCATAAACCCTGCCCGAGAACTGGAAATCTCCGGCCTTCGCGAACCTAAACTGCGCGCCGATCCTTGTTTTGAAATCATCAAGTATGGTACTGCCGGAAGGGAGTGAAAAGTCGGCGACTGCTACCAGTGGCATAGCGGTTTTGAAGTGATAGCCATAACCGGCACCAAGAGTGACTCCGTAATCCAGTCCGGCATTAATGAAATACGAGATGTCTTTGTTCCGTTTCAAGCCTTTGCCAGTTAATATTCTGTGCTTTTATAAAAGTGCTTACAAAAAGTAATGCGGTGACGAATACGTATTTCATTTCTGGTAGATTTATCGTAATGAATTAAAATAGGCCAGTGCTGTGGGATAAAAATTCTGCCATCCGGCTGGGAAACTGAGCATATCATGCCCGGCATCTTTCACCTGGAAAAGCTCTACATTGGGAAAGGCGGAGGCAACTTTCTGTGCATAGGCTGCACCATAGGCTTTATTGTTTTCGCTGTAGGCGAATAGAACTTTCGAAGTGTAATGCTGTAAGTTGGTGGTGAAATCAGGTTTTTGTTTTTCACCAAGGTCAAAGAGCGCCTTATTCACCACAAATCCCTGGCGCCAGAAAGGAACAATTCCCTCATTCCCGATAGGATTATCAGTCGACCCGTCTGATGAAGCAAGCAGGCCAAGTTTATAATCCAGTAAGGCATGATCATTCTCCTGCTTGCCCGTAATAAACTGGTCAAGGTAGGTGGCGTCATTCATTAGTTCGCTGGTGAACCTGATATCTCTTGTCCGTTCAACATATCCTTTGATATCATCCCAAAGTAAGCCTCCCGGCTCAGCGAGGATTAGTCCATGAATGGTGCCTTCGGAATGATTGATAAAGGAACTTGCGAGGATCGCACCCCAGGAATGTCCCAATAGGAAAATCTTTTGTGAAGGCGATGTTCTGTAATGCCGGATCACGGCGCCCAGGTCGGCTTCCATCAATTCTATGGAATAGTCTTCCTTTCGATGCCTTTTTGATAATCCGGATCCACGCTGATCATAAAACACCACGTAGTAACCCTGGGAGGCAAACTGCTTACAGTTCATTAAAGACCTGTAATCACCGCCCGGGCCTCCATGGATAACCAGGATCATCGGGTCCGCAGGGTTACCAAATGCTTCAGCATGCAGGGTGGTTGCTGCATGATTCAGGGGCATAATGTTAATGGACGGCAATGAAGCATCCTGCTCCACGGTCCTGGGCACAAGGTTACCGTCCGTATTTACGTTCCGTTCTTTTGTACACCCGGCTATCGCCAGGATTAGAGCCATTGCTGTTGTTAAAATTCCAATCTTTTTCATTTGAAGTAAATATTTACTGCAAAACTGGAGATTAGAAATGCGAAAGTCGCCCCGGCATGAAAGGTGGAACCAGGAAACGTAAACCAATTAACAATTCGTATAGCGTTGATTTTCAATAGTTCCCTGGAAGTTGAATACAATCCTGAGCGTTGGGACTTCAGGAGAGGGTAATTTCTGCCTGTGATAAGTATTCGGAAGGCGAAAGGCCGGTCACTTTTTTAAAATTCCTGTTGAAGGTTGTTTTGGAATTAAACCCGCATTCATGGGCCAGGGAAAGAAGGGTGTATTGTTGATTTTCGGGCCTCAACACTAAATTTTTAAATTCTTCGACCCTTAGCCAATTGATATAATCGTAGAAATTCTTTTGTTCATATGTATTGATGACCTGTGAGAGATGATTCGGGTGAACATTCAGTCTTTTTGCCAGCAGGGTAAGGGTCAGGTCGAGGTCCTTGAATGACTTTTCATCGATCATTGAACGATTAAGCCCGGCATATATATTTTCTGCCATTGCGGTGGTTAGCCCGGATCTTTCATATTTTGATTTTGAGATCGACTTGTCGGCCGCAAATTCTTCAATGGATTTGGTAACGGAATCCGTCTGATGATGATCGATAGACGGCAATGTAATGGAAGCATACGGAACATCTGAAAAAATTCCTGCCTGCCTGATTCCAAAATACCCCAGCAAAATCACGAATAAGACCACCCCTGAAAAAATAATCGGGTCTTTTCCAAAAATTACCAGGATCCAGATTACGCCTACACCATAGATCAAATAACGCAACCACATCAGATTGATCTTTTCCGTCGTGGAAAACTCTTCCTGTATGGCCTTCCTGTACTTCCTTAACAAGAGGAGGGATGCCAATACATACATTGTACCCGAGATCATGATGACAGCAAGATGAATGACGTTAAATGTTTCGTAGCCCTTTCCCTGGCTTTTAAAAATGGCAATCTTCTGATCCGGTGGTAGCATGAAAAAGGATATCAGGGGGATATTGATCAAAACAATAGGCAGCGCATGTAATAAATGAAGCTTTGATGTCAATGGATTTTTGCCGGTGAGGGAGCATGTATATAAAAACAGCAGCGGTCCGTGAAAAAGGGGCAGGCTCATATTTATACCCAGCAGCGATGGATACTCATAGATTTTACCCGTGATATAGAGATAATATAAAAGAAGGTGAACAGCACAAACCATTAGCCATGCGAGCAGGAATTTATCGGCAATTGTTTTTTTCCTTTTCCCGACCAGGATAAAAACAAGAAAAACTGAAATTATGGTGCCTGTTAAATACAGCATCAGCCAGTGTTCCAGGATTAATTAGTTAGGGCAAAGTTATTGTTAATTAATAGATTATTTCCGGGTCACTCCTTTCAGGCAGGCGTCTTTTTCATGAGCAAGATATATTTCTTCTTTTTTGAAAATTATCATAATTTAAGAACAGGCATTATTCCAGGTAACCGATTTCCACAGCGTAATCAGGGAGGACGGTGGATTAAATACGATATGCCGAAAGGCTTAATTAAATCCATTTATATGGAATGCTCAGATCTTATAGAAGCTGCATTAAGTAAAGGAGATATCAGCAAATCCTTATTCCAGGGGTCTTCCGACAAAGAATTGATTATCGATCTTCAAAGGGTACTGTTTGAACTGGGCTTCAAAAATGAGCTGAAGTTTGATCATTACCAGGCTGGCGGGAATTATGACGCTGCAACAGTTGACGCCGTATCAGCCTTCGCATTAAAAAATAATTTTACCAATGACGGCACTTCAGTTACCAATCCATTGGCCCGGTTAATCCTCCAGCGTCACAGCTTTCTTCCGGAAATGTATCTTTTATGGTCTATTTACAATTCCGATCTGAGAACTAAAAAATATATTTCCAGGGGAACCAGGATGAGTATTACAGCCATACAAACCCTGCTAAATGAAAGAGGATATGGAAGGCAATTGAATTTTCCTAAATATGGAGCTGACGGATCTTTTGGCAAGGGCACACGTAATGCAGTCGTGGATTATGCGAAAGACAATGGAATTGAGTCGGATGGCGACTTGCTGACAAGGCCCTTAATGAATCTCATCCTAAAGGATATAAATGCCTTTTATGGAAAGCATTGGAGCGACCTTGCCAATAATAATTTACCTAGTGAGGAATCACCACTTGTATTATTTGAGGGTTCAAGGTTCCAGGGACAACCATGCCGTGCAGATATAAAATTTGTTCCCCTGCTTAAAAGAATCAACGAGTATGCCGAACAGGCAGATGTTTTTGTGCATGTCACCAGTTCCTTCCGGACCTCATCAAATGTAAAAGGGGCAATCGTAAAACCGGCGACACGATCCAACCATATGTCGGGCCATGCCATAGACATGAATGTGGTTTATGACAATAAAAAGAAGATTGCCAATTCACAGGAGCTGGCGAAATACCCTGCGGTAGCGGAACCGGTCAGGCACTTCATAAAATCTATAATTGATGATCCCGATCTTCGCTGGGGCGGACAATTCAAGGACAAGGATACCGTGCATATTGATGACAACCTCAATAAGGATATGGCCAGTTGGGATAAGAGATACCAGGTCATGCAGAAGGCGGTGCAATTGGGAAGCGTATAGATGGAATGGACTACCAAGAGCCGTAATCTGTCCAATAAAACATACAAATTCCAGATCGAGCAATAAACATCAGAACACAGGATGATGGGGTCTGAACAGGGAATTAAATGTCTGATATTTAATTTTCCTTTTCCATCAAGGGCTGAATATTTACGTAGTCGCGCTGAACTGCCATTTCCTTAAGCCTGCACAATGCATTGGCAAGTCTCATTTGATCGGGACTCTTGCAGTCGGGCTCAAATAATTTTGGACTGGCCACAAGGATGAACACCGCCCTGGCCCTGGAAACGGCCACGTTTAATCGGTTGAGGCTATAAAGAAATTCCATACCCCTCGGTGCATCCTCTGGTGAAGAAGTGGTCATAGAAAATATCACAACAGGAGCTTCCTGTCCCTGGAACTTGTCGACGGTCCCTACATGAATTTCCGGTAATGCTTCCTTAAGTTCATGCACCTGTGCGTTATAAGGAGCAATCACCATGATATCCGAGGTCAAAAGTTTCTTACGTGTGTTGTGTTTATCGTTCCAATAAACAGTTCCGTTGGTGAGGTCTTTTACGATCTGTTTCACTCGTGTAACTTCTTCTTCGGAACAATTCTTGTTTCCTTCGTGTGTAACAGCTTCATAATAGATCCCGGAATTTGCGTATGGTGTATTTCCATCCAGGCGCTGGTTTGCGTTTTCAGCATTGGGAGATAGCCTTTTTTCGTAAAACAATTCTGAATTGAACTGGCAGATGGATGGATGTAAACGCCAGGTCTTGTCGAGAAATACACCCTGCTCCGGATGAATGGTTTTTTGTTCCTGCAGGATATGTTCCAATGCCGATAATGCAGTGCCTTCGGGATGAGAACCCTTCTGCGGTTGTTTCAGTTGTTGCGGATCACCCAGCAACACAAGATTCTTTGCAGAATGGGAGAGCGCCAGGGTATCGATCAATGAAAGCTGACCGGCTTCATCAACAAACATAACATCAACGGCTTCAAAAAATTCTTCTCTTGCCCACATGAATGAAGTGCCGGCAGCAATGTTTGCTTTATTACTATTCAGCAGATCAATCACTACTTCGTTTTTATCAGTTTCTGTCCACCTGGGCGACGAAGAAAGGTCTTTTACTTTCTGCACTATGCTCACTTTAACCTTTCGGTCTTTCGCAGTCTTCATTACTTTTTCCAGTAAGTTGGTGATCACTTTATGGCCCAGTGCTGTAATGCCCACTTTTTTCCCGGACCTGATTAATTCCAGTATCATTTCAGCGGCGGTATGGCTTTTGCCCGCACCGGGCGGGCCCTGGATAGGAAGGATACTGTTGTCCAGGGCCTTCACCCAATGCACCGCATTGGTTTGCGGATCATCGGTAATGGTATAGAGACCCGTCGTTAAAGGATTTGATCGCAACAGCAGATGCCTTCCCGCCTGGTAAGGTCCATTTGCGGAAATGTCATTACCAACCACCCACTCCGACAACCTGATAATAGCTTCCTCTTTTTCTTCTGTTTTAAAATTCTTTAAAGAGAATACTGCGTTCGGATGAATGTCTGCTTTGGCATTGCCACGCCTGATATAAATAATGCCCGCTTCGGGATCAATATCGTAAACCTTGCCTACGGTTTCTCCTTTCGACTTAAGTTCATCTCCAACCTGTATATCTGTTTCCTGTACAGGGAAACGGTATTTGTCGATAACGCTTTTTTTATCCGGAGTACGTTCTCCGGTATATGACAGTCCCGCAATAGCCGCCCGCTCATCCATGAGTTCGTCATCAGGCAAATCACATAAACGAAAATATTCCCACCAGTAGGATTTTTGTTCCCGCCGGTACCAGTCGAGCATATTGGCCAATAACCATTTGGCCTCCTGTTCAATATTCCTGTTTTCTTTTTCAAAAGGCAGGTCCTTCATTAATGTATCGTACAATGGCTTGATCCTCGCCTGGTGATCTGTAATATTTTCTCCTGCTTCACCCGTTCTAATCTCGGGCCGCGAAATGTCGATGCCCTTCTTAATTTCATCTGCCCGTAATTGTTCAAGCCAGTTTCGTAAGCTTTCGGTGGACCGGCAATCGTCTTCATTATAATCCCTTACCACGTCAATGGTTTCCTGGGGTGCATCATGTGGTGTTCCGGCTTCGAGCAGGCATTCGTATTGCATTTTTTCACGGCTCACCAGTCGCAGGTCGCGCTTGCGCAAAAATTTATGGAATTTTTCCAGTTCTTTTAGTGAATAGCTTTCGACGCCTGCGCGGATGGCCTGTTTGGCAACCGCATGCAGGTCCACGAACATCCCGGCACGGAGCATATTGTCAATTTCGGTTTCCCGGGTACCATATTTACCCATCAGTCTTTTCAGTGCAGAAGGTTCATATGGAGCAAAATGATAGATGTGCATGTGCGGATATTTGCTCCAGATCTTCATGATGCCGTCGACAAAATTTTCAAAGGCCTTCTTTTCTTCCAGTTCTGTGACTGCCCAAAAATGTTCATAGTTTCCCTGGAACACCCATCCGAATAAATACTCCCTGCCTGTATCTCCAACAAATGGATCGCCTTCAAAATCAAAGAACACATCTCCCTCAGAGGGTTCCGGTAATTTATAAAAACCATAATCCGGTTGGATCGGCAGCACTTCATACACCGGTTTTCCTGATTCCCTGGAAGCAAGTTGCACCCTTGCCTGCTCGCGCAATTTTGTATAGGTGTCGATTGAACCCCTCAATGGTTTTTGTGGCAATGGCAGGGGAAGCGTGGCCATTTCTTTAAGTGTATTTACATTCCAGTTCCTTACTTCACGAATAGGTGATGAACCCATGCCGGCAATAAAAGCCAGGTGGTCATCTGCCCTTCTTATTTTATTGCATCGTTCCCACCAGTCGCATATATCGCAGTGTGCAACGGGTTCGGGATATATTTCAGGTTCCTGCTCAACAGCTTCTGTCAGCCTTTTTTGTATCAGCCGGAAATACGCCATAAAATCATCCACCCTGTATGGTTGAAATTGCTCAGGGGTTTTGATATACATATGCTCAGGCAATATGCCCTGCCATTTTCCGATGATGTAGGAATACAGGCAGATCTGAAGGATAGAGCCCGCTTTGGTTTCTTTAGCGAGTTTGGTATCAATCACTTCATAAGACCAGTTACCAAGGTTGCTGGGCGTATCTACTTTTTTTAGAAAATCGGCCCACCCCATCCAGATATCGTGCCTGAGTTTTGCCTGGTAGATATAATCCACTCCATCTTTCATGGCTTGCAGTGTCATGGATTCGGCTTCAAGGTCTTCCTGTTGAATATGTACAATGGTTTTGCCTTCTGATCTGAGCTGGTCCAAAAAAGCCTGTTCAAATTCCTGTCCTTTCAACCGCAATACATCCAGGGTTGCGGATTCAAAAAAAGGCTTCACCAGCTCTTTCCGGGCAACCTTTAGCTTGAGTTGGGTCAGGTGCTGGCAGGAAATATGGCTTGATAAGTCACTGGCGGAAAAATGAATAATGTCACTCCTGAGTCTCATGCGCAATAATTAAGTCGGCAAGTATAGCATCCGTCTTTGTAATGTATTTACAAAGGTCCGCATCCCGAAAAAAATAAACTGTTATTTTTCCCTTTTGAACAATGACTTCAGTGCGTTCAGTTTCTTCACAACGTCAGCATGGCTGAAAGCTTCTTCAACAGGGTGTTTCAGGTTAAGGAACTGAAAGCATACCAGTGATCCTTCTTCTTCAAAAATTTCATCTGCGCCATTCGTATCAGTACAATCAAAAATGTAGTAGTGATTGTTATTGGTGTTATACGTTATGGCGAATTGCCAGGGGTGTTCATTGGTTGGGAGGACGTAAATGGCGAAGGGACTGTCCCACTTTGAATTTTTAATGAAAAAATAGTTGGCATTATGAATGAAGCATGCAGGATGATCAGCTTCTTCAAGTTCCGGAATTAATTCCATAAGATGATGCCTGATGATCCTTGTCGGGAGTTGGTGTTCGTTGTAAAACCTGAAGGGAACCCAGCTGTCAAAGGCTACTTCAAAATATTCGAGTGATGGCTTATGGAAGTCCAGTTTGTAATCGAAATGCGAATTGCCCGGAGCGAAATAGCCTGGATAGAAAAATTCGAAACCTTGCTGTTGGCAATACTGTACCGCTAAAAGAAAGAGAAACTTTCCAGGACTGTAACGTGAGTATAAAGGATCATAATAATTCACAATCCCGGCGGCTGATTTTTCTCCTATATCAAAAAAGCCGGCACCGGCAAGTTCGTCATCAACATACAGGTTGATGATTTTTGTGTTGTAAATATTTTCACTGCTGTCGCCATAAAGGATGGCTTCGAGTGAAACAGGACTATCAATGATCCTGCTCTTTCGATATTTCTGGTAAAGCAGCTCGTGTTCGGTAGTAACGGGGAAACCTGACATTTCCACCCGGAAAATGTTTTTGTCCTGCAGTTTCAGGAACCATTTCGGGAAGACGAAATTTTTCAATTGCTGTCTTAGCCAGATTGCGTCCCGGAACTGTACTCCTTCCTGTAAAAACTGGGTGGTAAAAATCGACTGGTTCATCCTGAACCAGCCCCTGGCCAGGTATTCGTCGAGCTGGAGGGGCGTTAATTTTTCGAGTATCCTGGAAGCTTTGTACATAGTATGTCCGGTTCAGGCACGAACTTCGTATGGTTGTTTGTAATGTATTTACAAAGGTAGGGCCAATCGCTGTTGCAGTATCGTAAAAACCCTATACCTCAAAATACCATGAACATGGTATATGAAAAATAAAACCAGATAGTTTATCTTTATTTTCCTTTTACTACCCATTATCATAGGATCATTTAAGCGGCAATATTACCTGCACCGTTTTTATTTTGGAGTTCGCATCCTTGTAAACTTTTCAACACTTAGTTTGGCCTAAACTCCTGACGTAGCCACTCATTAGTTAACATGTAAACTTTTGTGCTATGTACACACTTCTCAAGCAACAGGGGATTAAAAAATTCTTTCTTACTGAAACGCCTTCCCTCGGCGCCTCTCTCCTGGTTTCAGAATTGACATTCAAATTCGGAAGTTTTATGCTGGAGTGTTCTGCTTTCCTCGTTACCTGGTACACCATCAGCTTCATTTCTTCTCATTTCTTCTCCCGACGGAAAGAGGCGCTGAGCTAAAACTCCGGACATTCTTTTAGTGGACCGAATGCCCTGAAGCAGTCATTTGTAAGCTTACCCGGTGCAGGCTAACTGTGCCGGATGAAGCCGTTAAATGTTTCGCTCACTATTTAAATTATTACATCATGGTAAGACGAAAAGGTGATGAACCCGAACAAGAAGACAAGGCGCTGGAACGCCTGCGTCAATTTGAGGAATCGCGAAAACCTGTACCGGAAATAAATCCCGGGGATAAAAAAAAGAAAAAGAATAAAAAAAAGGATTCCGCGAAGAATGATGAAGATGATCAACCGGATACAGACGATTCCGGGATGAACGATGAAGATGATCGGCCGGATACTGCGACCGATGATCTCATGCCCTGACAAACGAACAATGTGATTACCCATAACAACAAAAACGAAATGATATGAAAGGACCAGCGGAAAGCATCCTTGAGCCAATGGAAG
Source organism: uncultured Sphingobacteriales bacterium (assembly GCA_963707255.1). Lineage (GTDB taxonomy): Bacteria > Bacteroidota > Bacteroidia > Chitinophagales > Chitinophagaceae > Pollutibacter. The sequence goes on from CAVPPM010000013.1 coordinate 72,657, forward strand.
CTCAAAGCGAACAAATTACCACGCCTGCCGTGGAAGGCAGGAAGAGCCTGGTAAAACCAAAAGGAGGCAAGGCGCTGAAACGCCTGCAACTTTTTGCTGCACAAAGACATTTATCGACCCACCAGGAATCCTCATTGAATGGGGACCTGGACGAAACCATTGCCAACGCCCTGGCACCTAAACCCAAAAAAGGACGGGCCACACCAGAAAGAGTCACTGAAGGCCGAAGTGAAGATGCAGATTATGATTATGCGGTTACGTTATTTGAGGCATCCATTGCACTTAAGCCAGGGGCTGCAGTAACTGCAGATGCGCTGGAACCGGAAGCTGCGGGGATTATATCCACTTCCCCGCCTACTGCAACAGGCCCCCAGTGGCGCTTTCTTGGCCCCTATGGTATGCCCAACGGACAAACCTATGGAGATACCCGCGTGGTAGTTTCAGGAAGAATTGCCACGATGGCGGTAGATCCTTCCAACAGTAACCATATTCTTGCGGGTTCTGCAGGAGGTGGTGTATGGGAAAGTTTTAACCGGGGAACTACCTGGTCTCCGCGGACCGACTATATGCCGACACTGGCTACCGGTGCCCTGGCATTTAATCCTGTTTCTCCAAACATCGTGTATTGCGGCACTGGTGAAGGAAATTTCTATGCCGGTCTTGGTGCCGGTGTTCTTCGTTCTACCAATGGGGGAACTACCTGGTCTATGTTAAGCGCTGCGCCCTTTATCGGGCAGGGATTTCATGACCTGATAGTAGACAGGGCTAACGGCAACCACTTGCTGGCTGCAACAACCAGTGGCGTTTACGAATCCACCAACGGCGGGACGGCGTGGACCCTGCGCCATGGGGCCAGATGCTGGGACATGTCGATGAGTCCGGCAGGCGGCCCAACAGCAGAAGTACTGGCTGCCTGCAGTAATGGATTATTCCGGTCGGCCAATGGCGGAACCACTTTTACCAAGGTTAATCTACCAGGGGCTCCTGCGAATTTTACCCGGTTGGCGGTACAAATTTCCAGCAGCAATCCGGCCTTTGCCTATGTGTTCGGTGCTGCGGGCAATGCTGCCTACCTGTATCAACGAAATGCTGCCGGTGCCTGGACATCTCTTCCGTTACCGCCAGGACTTTCTACCACCCAGGCATGGTACGACTGGTTCCTGACCATTTCTCCAGACAATCACCTGCAAATTTATCTTGGCGCTATCGAAGCATATCGTGGAACATTCCAGCTTGGTGCCTGGAATTGGGTCACCATTTCCAATAAAGCGGGGGACGATATACATCCGGATCAGCATGCCATCTTCATTGATCCTTCCAATGCCAACAATGTATATATCGGTTGTGATGGTGGAATTTTCTTTTCACCGAATCGCGGCGACAAATGGGTTTCCCTGAATAACGGTTTAGGGATAACCGAAATCGAGTATATGGCACAGGACTTTGGTACCTCACGTTTCCTGATTGCCGGAACCCAGGATAATGGCACCTGCCGATATACCGGCAGTAGTGTATGGGATCATATTGCTGATGGGGACGGTGGAGACTGTGGAGTGAACAGGGCCAATCCTAATATAGTGTACCATACTTATTACAGTATGGGGATGGAGCGATCTACCGCTAAGGGAAACTTCGGTTCCTTCAGCTGGATTTTCCCGACGCTGCCTGCAGGATACAGCGCCCTGTTTTATCCACCGATGGAATGTAATAATGATACGGTGGCCATGGCCGGACAATCAGTTTACGTTTCGCGTAACCAGGGCACCAGTTGGAATAACATACCGCTGGCCGCAGGAGTTGCCTCCGCCATGCATATGCCAAATCCCAATAATATTTATGTGGGAACAACAGATGGCAGGATATATCGCATCACCTGGATGGGAAGCTCATGGTCAGGCGCTACAGCCCTGGCTTCACCCAGAACAGGCGCATGGATCAGTGATCTCTATGTAGATCCTGCAAATCTCAATCGCATATGGGCCACTTCATCATCTGTTGGCGGTTCAAGAGTTTTCCGTTCCGATAACGGGGGTACCAGTTGGATCGATCGTTCTGCAGGCCTGCCCAATTTACCCATCAATGCCGTGGAAGTGCACTCTTCCAATAGCAACCGGGTATGGGTAGCCGCAGATGTAGGCGTATACCAATCACTCGATGCCGGAACCACCTGGACAGCATTTGCCAATAGCCTGCCGAATGGACTTGCCATAGATCTTTTATACCATCCTAATGCACGCGTGTTAAGGGTGGCATTGCGAAACCGTGGTGTATGGGAAATTCCGGTGGATGGCTTTTTGACCAACCCGGTTTGCGGTGTGCAATGGAATGGAACGCTTGCACCCAACCAGACACAAACCTGGTTCACGTTTAACTGGCCCGCCACATGGCATATGCTCTGGACAGTAATGCCCATCTCGCCCGCGCCGGGAGCAAAAATAACGAGTAAGGTTTCTGTACAACGCGCCAGCGCAGAGTATGTTACCTACTTCATAACGGTGACCAACCTGACGAATCAAACCGTAAAATTTGAGGGCAGGTATGAAATACTCAGTTACTATTAATCATAACAAAAAAAACTACATATCATGACTACAGGAGTTCAATTTACCGGAACATTGACCCCGAATCAGACACAAAGCTGGTTCACCTTTAACTGGCCCACTTCATGGCATGTTGTATGGGAGATGATGCCGCTGACCCCTATTGGCAGCGCCAAATTAAATTGGACGGTGGCTGTGGAAAAAGGCGCTGGTTCAGTATGTACCTACTGGATCACGGTAAAGAATGAGACCGCGAACACGCTTACTTTTGAAGGACGTTATGCGATTTTAAATTAAATAAATTCAGGAGTATGAAAATCATAATAGAACTTGATGATACCGGCGCAAAACAACCTGAAATAAAAAAAGAAACCAGTGTTGCCATGGATCAGCCGGTTGTCAACATGGCCACCTTTGTTTCAGCATCACCTATTGATGCGGGAGCTGCAAGAGTTCCGGACGGATACGGTATGCCATCATCTGACGGGAGCCCCGCTGTTTCGCAGGGAATGGAAAGTGAAAAGCCTTTTTCAACAGCAGGGGCGCTTGATGCGGGCTCGGCCAAAATACCTGAAGAGATGATGCCAATGTCTCCTCCTGATGCTAGTGCCGGAGGGGACCAGGGCAGTGCCTTTTCAACGGGCCCTTTTGCTAACATTGATACGCACCACAATTGATTGAAGTGGCCTGACACTTCAATGGAAAAACTGCATTTATTGCAGGGACAACAAAAACACAACGGGGTCGGTTAAGCCAGACCCCGTTGAATTAATTTTAAAGTAAGACTATTTTGTTTTGACGGCAACTGGTTTCAGTTCATTTATCGGTTCTGTCGGTACCAGCACCTTGTTGACTTTTTCGGTGACAATATCCTTTGCAAGTTTGAATGTACCTGTCTGAATTGTTTTTTCGGAAGTGCCTACCCGCAAGGTATAATTACCGGCTTCGGAAATCCAGGAACTTGTCTTACTATCGAAAGAAGCAATGTCAGCAGGATACAGGGTAAATGTTATCTCCTGTGATTCACCAGGCTGAAGCAACTTTGTCTTGGCAAAAGCCTTCAGTTCTGTAACCGGCTTATCCATTTTCTTGCCGGGGGCGCCCACATATAGTTGTACTACTTCTTTTCCAGCCACGTTACCTGAGTTAGTAACTGTAACGCTCACCTGTAAATTTGCCGCCATGACAGGAGCAGAGGTTTTCAGGTTGCTGTAACTGAAATCAGTATATGATAATCCATAACCGAACTCATACACGGGTTTAACTTTAAAGGTGCTGAAGTAGCGATAGCCAACATACACGCCTTCTTCATAAGTCACTTCGGCTTCAAATGCTTTTTGTCCAAAAAGTCCCTGTACCGGTTTGTCTTTTAGTTCCTTTCCGGGAAAGTTTCTAAATGTGGGATCACCAGAGTAGGAAAAAGGAAATGTAGTGGCTAATTTCCCCGATGGGTTCACCCTTCCCGAAAGCACATCTGCAATGGCATTACCTCCTTCCAGTCCGGGTTGCCATGCCAACAGTATGGCATCAGGAAGCTCGTGCCAACCGGTGACATCAACCACACCGCCAATATTCAGTACAACGATCACTTTTTTATTCTGTCCACGGAATGCTATAGCAACGTCACCAATCAAAGTTTTCTCTTTTTCGGTCAGGAGGAAGTCATCCTTTTCTTTACGGTCGTTGCCTTCACCGGCATTCCTTCCAATGGCTATCACAGCTATATCCGAATTACCTGCTGCCTTCATGATATCTTCTTTCGAAACAGTCATTTCCGGTATGGGTATGGTCGGACTCATCAATTCTTCCATGGGGCTCTTCTTCGGCCGCTTGCTTTTTTCAGTTTCAATATAATTTTTGTAAGCACTATAAAGTTCTGTATTCAGGGAATAGCCGGCTTGGAACAAGCCATCAATTAATGGAATTGAATACATCTTGTTTACATCACCACTTCCCGTACCGCCCGCGATAAGTTCAAGGGCATTATTTCCAAACACCGCGAGCTTTGTACCCCTTGCCAACGGTAATGCCTTGCGATCATTCTTCAGCAATACCATACTTTCTGCCGCGGCTTCCCTGGCGATCCTGGCATTATCCTTTAATGGAGGATTATCACTGAACTTATATCCCTTGAAAGTTGGTGATTGCATGATGATGCCCAGTATCTCTGCTACATTCTGGTCAAGTACCTTCTCATCCAGTTTCCCGTTTTTAACAGCATCGAGGATGGCCGCTTTTTGTTGTGGCAATCCCGGCATGATGAGGTTGTTTCCTGCCTTTATCATCTCTGCTGCATTCACCCCGCCGAACCAGTCGGTCATCACAAAACCTTTAAAACCCCATTCTTTCCTCAATATGGTGGTCAGCAAATCATAATTCTCTGCGGTATGCGGACCATTCACCAGGTTATAGGAACTCATGATGGTCCATGGATTGGATTTCTTCACCATCATCTGCCAGCCCTTAAGGTATATCTCGCGTATCGCCCTTTCACTGATCTTCTCATTCACCGTATTTCTGTTGGTTTCCTGGTTGTTGGCGAAGAAGTGTTTGGCAGAAACGCCTACTCCCACACTTTGTATTCCATCCACCATCGCAGATGCCATATAACCGGTTACCATTGGATCTTCAGAATAATATTCAAAATTTCTTGCACCAAGCGGATTGCGGTGGATGTTCATGCCAGGTCCCAGCAGGATATCGATGCCGTATTCCTTCGCTTCCGTTCCAAGGGCAGCACCCACTTTTTTCACAAGGCTGGTATCCCAGCTCGAAGCGAGTAAGGTACCCGTAGGCCAGGCAGTTGCATAATACATACGGCTCTTGCCTGCATTGAAAGCATGAATGCCCGCAGGGCCGTCACAAACAACAATCCCGGGAATTCCAAGCCTTGGAATAGCGATGGTAGTTCCTGCCGCACCTGTTACCCTCTTCTGGGCATCCGACGGGTTGCCGGTGCCCCTGGCATAGGCATACCGGGAACATACATTCCCCCGCCTACGAGGAGCGATGCTTTTTCTTCCAGGGTCATGGCTTTTACAACATCAGCAATGGGATTCTTTCCAAGTTGCGGAAGGTTATTCGTTTGGGCGCTTGCATTGGTAATCGTTGACAGGCCGCAGAAAACCAGGGCGATTTTCAGGTAAATTGATTTCATGTCAGATGGATGAAGTGCAAAATTATTATTGAGTCATTATGACACAATATTATGACTTTTTTCCGTTACTTCGTAAAAAACATTGTTGCACGTATGGCGAGGCTAAAGGCAGATTTCAGAAAGGGTGAAGGTTATCCGGACCTTAGAGAATACATGGCCGGTTTGTCCATTGACAATGTCATTTTCGGCTTTCATGATAACCAGCTGAAGGTATTGTTGCTGGAATGCCTGAACAGGAAGGACTGGATGTTGCCGGGCGGTTTTATCCTTAAAGAAGAAGCCGTAGATGATGCAGCACAGCGGGTATTGGAAGATCGCACGGGACTTAAAAGCGTGTATCTGCAACAGTTTCATGTATTTGGGAATCCGAGCCGATCGAAGGAAGCCGTCATAAAAGGAGCTATGAAATCGATGCAGCTGCAATATGAAGAAAACGAATGGTTCCTTCAGCGATTTATCACCATCGGGTATTATGCCCTGGTCGAATTTGATAAGGTAGTTCCTGTACCAGACCCATTGTCTGTATCCTGTGCCTGGCATGATATCAGCGAACTTCCACCATTGATCTTTGACCATCGGGACATCATCCTGCATGCATTAACAGCAATGCGTCAGCACCTGAACTATCAGCCGATCGGGTACAATCTTTTGCCTAAGGAATTCACGATGAAAAATTTACAATCGATCTATGAAACGATCCTAAACAGGAAACTGGAACGATCAAATTTTAACCGGAAAATGCTGGCATCAGGTATCCTCGATAAAAAAGAAAAACTATTTACCGGTGGCGCGCATAAAGCGCCTTACCTGTATAGTTTTAATAAAAAGCAATACTTCAAAGTGTTGAAAGAAGGCTTTAATAATGAATTCTAACTATCTTCTTTGTGGATGTTGTATGTATGCCTTATGCATAATTTTTATTGCCTGTCTTTCAACAGTCCGCTTAAATCTTTCAATCCTATCCCACTCAATTGTAAACGGATGGATTCATTTATGAGATAAAGTATTTTTTCGGCAGCCAGCGGGAAAGGCAATCCTTTCGGACCAATATTGGAAATACAATTGCGCTGGTGGTCCGTATTCCCCACTTTTGGATGATAAGTTAAGTACACCCCAAGGCTATCCGGTGAACTGAGGCCTGGCCTTTCGCCAATAAGAATGATCGAAAGTTTTGCGCCAAGCACCTGCCCTGTTTCATCACTGATGGCAACACGGCCCTGTTCAATAATACAGAGTGGTGCAACCGAAAATCCGCCGGCGATACATCGTGGAATTAATAAAGATAATAATGGTATGGCGTGCTCATTGATGGCTGTTGCTGACAAACCATCAGCAATATTGATACAAATATCAAATGATCCGGTGTGTTGTGAAAGGACCGACAACGACTCTTCGTTAAGCCTTCGGCCGAGATCGGGCCGCTGCAAATACTGCCCTCGATCCTTTGCCCTACTGTGAAGCAATAAAAACGGGATCTTCATTTCAGCCAGACCATCTGCCAATAAAGTCCTATTCATTGTTGTATACACAGCATCACGGGCAAATGCATGGGCAAGTTTAAAAGACAGGTTTTCTTTTGCTGGAATCGAAACCCCTGTGCGTCCGAGTGCTATCCTGGCGGCAGTGAATGTTTTTAATGCGATCCAGGGATCATTGGCAGGTTTATAGGGATGTGCATCCATTTGTTTCGTTTGTCAGGATGAATATTTCAATAAAGGATGGTCGGCCCTGGCAGGCAATTGCTTCCCTTCCTTATCAAAGATCCCCTGCCGGTGAAGCCAGGCTTCAAATTCCGGTGCAGGTTTCAGTCCCAGGGCCTTTCTTACAAAAAGGGTATCATGAAATGAGGTGGACTGGTAGTTCAGCATGATATCATCAGCTCCCGGAACACCCATAATATAATTGCAACCTGCTGCCCCCATCAACAGCAATACGTTATCCATATCATCCTGGTCGGTTTCTGCATGGTTGGTATAACAAATATCCATCCCCATCGGAAGTCCCAATAGCTTACCGCAGAAATGATCTTCTAAAGCCGCCCGTGTTATCTGCTTTCCATCGAACAAATACTCAGGCCCGATAAAACCAACAACAGAATTCACCAGGTGCGGATTGAAATGTCTTGCCACTGCATAGGCCCTGGCTTCACAGGTCTGCTGGTCAACGCCTTCATGTGCATCAGCAGAAAGTGAAGAACCCTGACCCGTTTCGAAATACATGATATTATTTCCCAGCACGCCACGATTCAATGACAGTCCGGCTTCATAAGCTTCTTTCAGCAGGGCCAGGTTAACGCCAAAACTTGTATTGGTTTTTTCCGTTCCGCCGATCGATTGAAAGACCAGGTCAACCGGGGCATTCTTCCCGATAAGTTCAAGCGTTGTGGTGATATGGCTGAGTACGCAGGACTGGGTAGGTATGTCAAACCTGTGGATCAGGTTATCCAGCATATGCAAAATAGCGTATACTGTATCCGGACGGTCTGAAGCAGGATTGATGCCGATCACTGCATCACCGCTTCCATACATCAATCCATCAATGATACTGGCGGCGATGCCCTGCAGGTTATCCGTGGGATGATTGGGTTGTAAGCGCGAGGAAAATCTTCCGGGAAGCCCGATGGTGTTCCTGAACCTGGTAACCACACGTATTTTCTGTGCAGCAAGAACAAGGTCCTGGTTGCGCATGATCTTGCTCACAGCAGCAGCCATTTCCGGCGTGATAGCTTTCTGCAGATGATATAATGTTTTAGCTGTTGCGGCTTCACTCAACAAAAAATCACGGAACATCCCAACGGTGAATGAACTGATCAGGAGAAATGCCTGCTCGTCATGTGTGTCGATGATGAGTCGGGTTACTTCATCCGTTTCATAGGGTACCAGTGCTTCAGACAAGAAAGTTTTCAGCGGGAGATCGGCAAGGCATAATTGTGCGGCTATACGTTCCTGGTAGGAGTCTGCACAAATCCCGGCCAATGCATCGCCACTCCTGTACGGACTGGCTTTTGCCATCAGTGTTTTCAGGTCCCTGAAATGATAGACATGGTTTTGTACAGTCTGATTAAACATCCACCATAATTTTTGTGGTGTCCTGCAGCATCTCATCCGCCAACGGAATTTTATGCCGGCCTGTGAAAACAAATATAGACAGCAATATAGCGAGTCCTCCAAAGAAGACGAGACATAGCATAAAGTTATACCAGATGATGGCAAGTAAACAAACCGCTGATAAAACAAGGGCAATGACGGGAAACCATGGATAGAAGGGCGTCCTGAATCCTTCATGTGAAAAACGCGATCTCCGCATTTTCAGCAGGCTGATCATACTGATGCAATACATCACTACAGCACCAAGTGCCGAGATGATGATCACCTTATCCGTAGTGCCACTATAGAGGCATACCAATCCGACCCCTCCGCCTGAAATCAGCGCCCAGTGCGGCGTCCGGAAGCGTGCACTGACATCGCTTAATACTACCGGAAGAAAGCCGCTCCTGGAGAGCGCGAAGATCTGCCTTGAATAACCAATGATAAGACCGTGGAAGGAAGCGATTAATCCAAACAAACCGATGCCGGCAAAAATTTTGGTCCAGCTGTTTTGTTTTCCCAATACCTGGCTGATGGCTTCGGGTAACGGGTAATCGATCCTGCTCAGTGTTTGCCAGTCGCCAATGCCTCCCGACAGATATCATCACACCCAGGGCCAGGAACACCAGGGTGCCCATGCCCAAGGATATAACCTTTCGGAATATTTTTTTGCGGATCGGTAACTTCTTCTGCTACCATGGCAACACCTTCAATGCCCAGGTAAAACCAAATGGCAAATGGAAGTGCCGCAAATATTCCTCCAATACCAAATGACTGGTTGTGTTGTAAAAAATTGCTCGTGTCGAAATGCGGGCCAACAATTCCCATGAACAATAGTAATTCCAGTACTGCCAGGACAGTAACGACAAGGTTAAAGACGGCCGATTCTTTTATGCCAAGAATGTTGATGAGTGTAAATATGATATAACATCCTACAGCGGTATACATGACAGGAATATTACTGTATAGAAAATGCACATAGCTGCCAAGCGCGAACGCTATAGCAGGGGGAGCAAAAACAAATTCAATGAAAGTGGCATAGCCTGCGATGAGTCCGCCGACAGGTCCGAACGCTTTATACGCATAGGCAAAGGGTCCGCCGGCATGGGGAATGCTGCTGGTGAGTTCGGTAAAACTGAAAATAAAAGCAACATACATTACGGTAACCAGGAGGGTGGCAATGAGGAATCCAATGGTTCCTGCCACATTCCAGCCATAGTTCCATCCAAAGTATTCACCCGAGATCACCAACCCAACGGCAAGCGCCCAGAGATGTATTGGCCGGAGGATTTTTTTTAATGAAGGATGGTTCCCTGCTGGTTTACCCATCCTTGAAAATACAGGATTATTTACAAGGGCTTAACGGCATGGTAAAATCATTGCGGCCTGGTGAAAACGAGGCAGTGCTGTATGGGCAGGTTGGAGATATTCCGTTCAAATACAAAACCGACAACAGCAAGCTCTTTTATCACCTGCTCTTCGGTCATCTTATGCAGGCCTTTAATGGCAAGGTCTTTATCTTCCGCCCTGAATTCAATCATATATAGCTTGCCGCCGGGTTTAAGGGCAGCCATCATGGATCTTCCCATCTCATAGGGGAAAGAAAATTCATGGTAGACATCCACCAGTACCATAAGGTCAACACTTGAATCGGGGAGGTTCAGTTTTTGTTCTTCTCCCAAAACAGTGACAACATTGGTGAGTTTATCTTTTTTGATCCGCTTGTTGAGATATTCGATCATTTCAGGCTGCACATCTACGGCATAAATTTTACCTCCCTTCAATATTTTGGACATGCGCACTGTGTAATAACCACTTCCCGCGCCCACATCAGCGATGGTTATGCCGGGTTTAATATCGAGATTCTTGACCAGCAGTGATGAGTTTTCATCTTTATCGCGTTCTGCTCTTTCGAGCCAGTTGATGCCATAGTGGCTCATCACATTGGCGATCTGCCGACCCATATACCACTTATTAATGCCATTGGGATCACCATCTTTGTATTCATAACGGTCTTGCGTAGTGGCAGGACCTGCGAATAAAAAGCACAGAATAATTAATATTATTTCCTTGTTCATAGCATCGTAACAATTATCCTGGAAATGTGTTTTGTTACCTGATATATTCTTTGAAGAATGACACCATTTGAGCATAATATTTATCGATCATGACACCCGGACCATGACCTCCGCCGGCAACGGGGACAAAGGTTACTTTTCTTCCGCCGGCGACAAGTGACTTATACAAGTATTCACCCTGGCAAAAGGGAACAAGCGGATCCTTATCTCCATGAAAAATCAGAAATGGCGGGGTGGAAGCTGATATATAAAAGGCAGGATCGGCAAGCCTTGTCTTGTCTTTGTTTTCCTGTATGCTCCCTCCCACCAATGATGATTCAGGGGATTTTGCATCATTATGGTTCATTGTACTACCGCAGGAATCCATCCGTAAAAAATCTGTTGGACCAAACCAGTTCACCACCGCCTGTACAGCATCAGAGGTCTCAGCATTTGCAGGGGCAGTGCCGATAAGGTCGACAGTGAAGCCATTAAGCTGTCCAGTCCGCTGACCGTTTGTTGTTCCAGCCATGGAGGAAAGATGTCCGCCTGATGACCAGCCCGTGATGCCTATCTTTTCGCCTTTCAAATCATATTTAGCTGCATTGGCCCTCACAAATCTGACAGCAGATTTTACATCCTGTATCTGGGCCGGGAAAATGGCATCGCGGCTCGACCGGTGATTGATGCTGACGACAGCAAAGCCCGCATCCAATAAATACTGGCCGATGCCTTCTTTGAAAACGGCCGACTTTGATGAGTTTGAAAAGAAGGCGCTACCATAGATGCAGATGATTACTGGAAAGGGGCCATTCCCGGTTTTCGGAAGGTGTATATCAAGCTTGTGGCCGATGATTCCATCTCCGGCATAATCCAGGTCTATCCATTGTTTGCCCGATCGCACAACAACACCTGGCTTTTCGGAGGGCGGATTCTGACCCGACACAATATGCATCGAGCCCAAAAATCAATACAAAAAGAACGACAGCCTTTGACGTGATTATTTTAAGAATAGCGTTTGTCATCTTGTTTTATTAAATGCAGTATGAAGTTCTGACATTTTCGCTCCATAATAAAAAGAGCGAAGAAATACGTTGTAATTAATACGGCAGGATTGGAGATTTTGTATGATATTCAGGACGAACAACCCTCCTGCATGCAAATCAAACTGTTCGTAGCCATTCCGTCAGAATTTCCAAAGGAAGTTTGTCCGCCTGGGGTTGAATTAATCTATACCGGGGTGGGAAAAGTAAATGCTGCCATAAAGGCAACGATGTTGCTCATGAATGCAGACCCGAAACAAACCATCGTTATCAATTATGGCTCTGCGGGATCGAATCATCATGTACTGCATAGTATAGTAAGGTGCAAAAAATTTCAGCAGGCCGATATGGATGCGCGGCCGCTGGCTCCCGATTGGGGCCATACACCATTTGATGATATCACCCATCCGCATATTGAACAGGGAATGTTGGTATTTGATGAACAGGGCGAATTATGTACCACGCAAGACAGGTTCCAGCTCCAGCCGGTTTTTGAAGTAAATGATATGGAAGCTTATGGCATTGCGAAAGTGTGCCGCATTTTTGGGTTCGATTTTACCGCCTACAAATTTATCAGTGACAGTGGTGATGCGTCGGATTGGGCAGATAATCATCACCTGGGGATCGAAGGATTTCTGGATATATTAAACAACCGTTACCTACAATGACCCTCAACCCCCAACCCCACTGGCCGCCGAAGCTTAGCGAAGGCGGCTCAACCCTCAACCCCAAGCCTGCGCGTATTGAATCCATCGACCTGCTGCGCGGGATCGTTATTGTCATCATGGCCATTGATCACGTGCGCGGATATTTTCATGCCGATAAAGCCTTATTTGATGCCACTGATCTCACCAAAACCAACGCCGCGATATTCTTTACGAGATGGATAACGCATTTTTGTGCACCGGCCTTTGTATTCCTTGCAGGCACATCAGCATCCATCATCAGCCAGCGAAAATCAACTGCAGAGCTTTCCAGGTTTTTATTCACGCGCGGTTTGTGGCTGGTATTCCTGGAGCTAACGGTGATCAACCTGATCTGGTTTTTCAATCCGTCGTTTAGTTTTTTTGCGCTGGGCGTTATATGGGCGCTGGGGATTTCGATGATAGCCTTGTCCGTTCTCATTCATCTTCCCCTCAAGGCTATACTGGCTGTCGGATTGATCATTCTCTTCGGGCATAATTTGCTCGACAGTATAACGATAGATGGAAATAGTCCGAAAGCATTTGCCTGGGCGGTGATACATGTCTCGAAACGATTTGAATTCGGAAATCCCAACGTGAATGCGCAGTATCCGATATTGGCCTGGATCGGGATTATGGCACTGGGTTATGCAATGGGTAGTTTGTATAAAAAAGAAGTACTACCCGAAGTAAGAAAAAAATATTTGCTGACGATCGGATGGTCGGCTATTGCATTATTTATCATTATTCGGGCCGTTAATATTTATGGAGATTTATCGCGATGGTCGGTGCAGGACAGCCCGGCCTTTACCATTATGTCTTTTTTAAACACCACCAAATATCCTCCCTCACTTTTGTATTCACTAATGACACTCGGCCCTTCGCTGGTTTTTCTTGCATTGATGGAAAAGCCATTGGGAAGATGGGCGCAACCGCTGTTGCATTTCGGAAGGGTGCCGATGTTTTTTTATATCCTCCATCTATTGCTGATCCATTTACTGGTGACCATTGCGATGGTGGTTACAGGCGGAGACTGGCATGATACCATCATCCGGAACGGATTTAAATATTTCCATCCCCAATTTTCACTGGGTGTGGTGTATCTCGTATGGGTCATCGTAATACTTCTGTTATATCCATTATGTAAGTGGTATGATAAATATAAAATGAACAATAAGGATAAATGGTGGCTGAGTTATTTGTAAAATTTTTAATGATGGCAAGGAAAAATTATTTCTTTTTTCTGTTGATGATGTGTGCAGACACATTAATGGCGCAGGCGCCTCCCGGACTAAGCCTGATCCGGACAGAAGACCTTAAGCGGGATGTGTATGCCATGTCTGACGCCCATTTCAGGGGCAGGTCAGCCGGGACAATCGATGAACTGAAAGCGGCCATGTGGATGGCTGACCAGTATCGTGCCATCGGCATCAAGCCGGCGGGTGATGACGGTACCTATTTCCAGTATTTTAATATGTGGCGAAACCATGTTTCCGATCTCTCAACCATTTCGATAAACAATATGCCGCTGTTGTTATGGAAGGATGCTGCCATTTCACAGATGGCCAATATTTCATTGGATGCCCCCGTGATGTACCTGGGTGATGCAGTAAATATTGATACCAATGCCGTGGAAGTAAAGGATAAGGTTGTGGCCATCAAGGCAAATGCGAAAGGCATAAGCCTGGATATTTCCCTTCCTACCTGGAGATACAACCGTTATATTTTTTCTAAGTATGGAATGCCTTTATTGCGAAAGGGTGCAAAGGCCATCATTTTCATTGCTGATGAAACAGCAGAAAAAGCATGGGATGATGCGGCGGAGAATTACAAAAGGGGAAATTATGATATCGATGGCGGACCTAATACGACCGTAACGACTACGGTGCCGGTGATCTGGGTTCACGAGAAAACAGGTCAGCTGTTGAAGGAAAATAATGCTGTGCTTAAGGCCAATATTGTGATATCCAGGTACCAGTATCCATCGGTAAATATTGTTGGCGTAATCGCCGGAACGGATAAAACATTGAAGTCGGAGTACCTGTTGTACAGCAGCCATATTGATGCGCACGGGATCAGGAACCCGGTCAACGGTGATTCCATTTATTATGGCGCCGATGATAATGGCAGTGTAAATGCCGCGATACTTGCCAGCGCAAGGGCCTTTGTCAAATATCCTTCCAAACGTTCAGTGTTGATCGTTATACATGGCGCTGAAGAAAGGGGCCTGCTGGGATCAAGGTATTATTCGGCCCATCCTACTGTACCACAGAAAAATATCGTTGCCGTTTTGAATGGGGATATGATAGGTCGAAATCATATCGACAGTGCGGTAATCCTTGGCGCTGTGCCACCACATAGAAATTCCGCCGACCTGGTGAACATGGCTTTGTCGGCCAACAACGAAGGCCCTAAGTTTAAACTGGATTCCGCCTGGGATGCAGTTACCCATATAGAAGGATGGTATTTCAGGAGCGACCATCTGCCTTATGCGAGGCTTGGCATTCCCGCCATCATGTATACGACACTGTTACATCCGGATTATCATACGCCGATGGACAATGCAGAAAACATTGACTATGCAAAGTTGAAGAAGATGGCCGACTGGATATACCGGACCGGTTGGAAAGTCGCCAATGCTGCGAAAAGGCCGGCGACAGATGTAAATTTCAAACTCGAACGATAAAAAAAATTACAACATGAGATTTATCCTTACCATACTGTTTGCCGTTTTTGTTTTCATCGCCTCAGCACAACCCAGGGCGAATCAGCAAAGAATTGAACAACACTTGATGGAACTCGCGAAGTTCGGGAAAGACAGCCTGGGCAGGAATTACCGCGTTGCCTATAGCAAAGGCGACCTGCAGGGAAGGGCGTATTATATGGGACTGATGAAAGCCGCCGGGCTTGAGGTGTCGATTGATTATGCCGGGAATATCCATGGTAAGAGAAAGGGAAAGGATCCATCGAAAAAACCAATTGCTTTTGGTTCGCATATCGACATGGTTCCTGATGGCGGAAATTATGATGGTGTGGTGGGATCGATGGGTGCACTGGAAGTGATGGAAGTCCTGAAAGAAAATAATATCACCACATCGCATCCGCTGGAGCTGATCATTTTTGCAAATGAAGAAGGTGGGGTTATTGGGAGTATGGCGATGGCCGGTCAGTTGAAAAAAGAAGGATTGAATGTAGTGACACCAAGCGGGCTCACCAACAGGGAAGGCATTAAAGCACTTGGCGGCAATCCCGACAGTATTCATTTCGCGGCTAAAAAGCAGGGCGATTACAAAGCTTACCTGGAACTGCATATAGAACAGGGTGGATTTCTGGACGATGAAAAACTGCAGATCGGCGTAGTAGAAGGCATCGTAGGTATTGAGGACTGGGATGTAATTGTGGAGGGATTTGCCAACCATGCAGGTACAACGCCAATGGATAAACGACAGGATGCCCTGATTGCCGCATCAAAACTCGTCATTGCCATCAATGAATCGGTAAGGAGCTTTCCGGGCCGGCAGGTAGCCACCGTTGGAAAGATCACTGCCTTTCCCGGAGCATTCAATGTGATACCCGGTAAGGTTGTCACCAGCCTCGAGATCAGGGATCTTTCCAGGGACAAGATCATGATGGTGTTTGCCGACATCGAGAAAAGAGCAGCAGAAATTTCGAAGGCGTCGAATGTAAAAATAAGTTTCAGGAGCCTGAACATCCAGGCAAAGCCTGCATTGATGGACAAGGATATACAGGCAAAGATCTCTGCCGCGGCAAAAATGCTGGGTTATTCTCAGAAGACCATGCAGAGTGGCGCCGGCCATGACGCACAGGAGATGGCCCAGATCACTCCGGCAGGAATGATCTTTATTCCCAGCGTCGGCGGCATCAGTCACTCGCCAAAAGAATTTTCCAGGCCGGCCGATATGGCCAATGGCGCCAATGTTTTATTGCAGACAATACTCCTGCTCGATAAAGAATAATGAGTTTATTTTTTGAATCCTGATCGTCAGCTGCAAGTCAGTGTTTTAGCAGCAACTTGCAAACCAATAGTTAAAGTAAATCGTCACTGTGTGGTCTGTGATATGTATCACTGTGGCTGCTGATCTAAATTGGGAAGTTTGCATACTCAATAAATAATTAAACAAAAAGAGTATGTATTTCCAGCACATTTACGACAGGTCACTTGCACAGGCCAGTTACTTTATTGGTTGTCAGAAAGAAGGGGTGGCAGCAGTAATAGACCCCAAGCGCGATGTGGATACTTATATTGAGATCGCGAAGCAGAACAATATGAAGATCACGCATATCATGGAAACGCATATTCATGCAGACTTCCTTTCCGGTGCGCGTGAACTCGCTGCACTCACGGGTGCAAAAATGTACCTGTCAGATGAAGGCGGTCCGGGATGGGAATATGAATTCGATCATGTTGGTGTTAAGGATGGCGACAGTTTCATGGTGGGCAACCTGAAATTTGAAGTAATGCATACGCCAGGGCATACACCTGAAAGTATCAGCTTCCTGTTAACGGATACACCGGCAAGTCCTGACCCCGTTATGATATTCACCGGCGATTTTGTTTTCGTTGGTGATATTGGTCGCCCTGATTTGCTGGAAAAAGCAGCCGGAATGAAAGGAACACAGGAAAAAGGTGCACACCAGATGTTCAATTCCATCAGCAAGTTCAATAAACTTCCGGATTATATCCAGGTATGGCCCGGACATGGCGCCGGATCAGCCTGTGGCAAAGCACTGGGTGCTGTGCCGAGTTCAACCGTTGGTTATGAGAAGATCCGTAACTGGGCCTTCAGGTTTACCAATGACGAAGCAGGGTTTACCAGTTTCCTCCTGGAAGGACAACCGGAACCTCCAAAGTACTTCGCCATGATGAAGAAGCTTAACAAGGTTGATCGTCCGTTGCTGACAGAAGTTCCTACACTGAAAAAACTGTCTAACCAGGAAATGACTGAAGCCTTAAGCAAGGGCATAAAACTTATCGATGCAAGAAACAAATATGATTTTGCCAAAGGGTTCATTCCCGGAAGCATTAATATCCAGGGAAACAATGCATTTGCTACCTGGGCAGGCTGGTACCTAAATTACGAAGAACCATTCATGTTATTGGCAGAGGAAAGCCAGCTGGATGACCTTACCCGCAAACTGATGCGTATCGGTCTCGATAATATCATGGGTTATGTTCCTTCGACAGAAGAGTATACAAAGGCCGGTGGTAAACTTGAAACGGAAAAGATCATCAACATTGAAGAGTTTAAATCCATTCTTGAGGAGCCTGAGGTGCAAGTGATCGACCTGCGTGGGGCATCTGAATATAAGAGTGGTCACATCAAAGGCGCCGAGCACATTTTTGTAGGAACCTTATTAAATAACCTGGATAAAATTAAAAAGGATAAGAAAGTAGTGATCCATTGCCAGGGAGGTGATCGTGCCAGTATCGGGTATTCCTTACTGGCGAAGCAAGGCTATAAGAATATCCTGAACTATTCTGCCAGCATCAACGAATGGGTCAACCAGGGAAATCCTATTGTATCAAACTAAAAATTATATCGAATATGAGTTTGTTTATGAACCTTTTTTCCAAGGCTATCGAACCTGATTATCAAACGCTGATTAAGCAGGGAGCAATGATCGTAGATGTAAGGACGCCGGGAGAATTCCAGGGCGGACATATCCCCGGATCTGTAAATATACCCCTGGATGAGATCCGCGATACGATAGCTGATCTGAAATCAAAGAACAAAGTTATCATCACTTGTTGCCGGAGTGGTAACAGGAGCGGGAGTGCCACATCAATCCTGGAAGCAGCGGGAATAGAAAGTTATAATGGCGGGGCATGGGATTCCCTTAAAAATAAAATATGATCAAGAGATTGCTTTTGACCGACTGGCATGCGGCAAGGATATTCAGGGTAGTAACCGGAGCTGCGGCAATTATTTATGCGGTTACCAGGCAGGATAATATCATGGGGATAGCCGGCGCCATGCTTTTATTGATGGGCCTTTCCAACACAGGCTGTGGAGCTGGCGGATGCGGGATACCAGTAAAAGATAAGAAAAAGGAACCCGAAAGTATCCAGTACGAAGAAGTGAAATAAAAAGAAGGCCCTCAAAAATGAGGGCCTTTTATCATGCAGTACTTATTGATATATATTTACAGTATATCAAACTGCATATGAATAAAATCCTCCTCTCCTGCTTTTTCCTGCTGATCTCCCAACTAAGTTTTAGTCAGTCGGCCTACTTTAAGATCGACGATTCAAAAATGAACAAGGCCATCCCTTCCCCGGAAAAATTCCTGGGTTACCAGGTTGGCGATCAGCATACACGTCACGAAAAACTGGTGGAGTACTTCAGGGAGCTCGACAGGCTTTCAGATCGTGTCAAAGTGCAGACCACCGGTAAGACCTATGAGCAGCGGGAACAGATTGCGGCAATATTCACTACCGCCGCGAATCATGCACGCATAGAAGAAATACGCACTGCGCACCTGAAGGCACAAATGAGTGGCGGTGATGAAAAAACGCCGCTGGTTATACACCTGGGATATAATGTGCACGGTAACGAACCCTCGAGCAGCGAAGCCGCCATGCTAACGGCATATTACCTTACGGCATCAGAAGATCCTGAAACACTAAGATGGCTTGAGCAGATGGTGATCCTGATGGATCCGGTCATTAACCCCGACGGCAGGGACAGGCATACCAGCTGGGCCAATGAGCATAAGGCAGATCCGCCGGTAGGCGATCCGCTCGACAGGGAACATACGGAAGTCTGGCCCGGCGGTCGTGGCAACCACTACTGGTTCGATCTCAACCGCGATTGGTTCCTGGGCATTCATCCGGAAACAAGGAACAGGATAAAATTATTCCACTACTGGAGGCCTTATGTTCAGACCGACCATCATGAGATGGGCAGCACGTCTACCTTTTATTTCGATCCGGGAAAATACAGTAGCAACAATCCTATCGTCCCCAATTATCTCTACGACAATGTCTATCCTAAATACGGCGAATACTTTGCTAAAGCCATGAGTGGGATTGGATCAATGTATTTCACCAAGGAAGCATTCGACAAGCTGTATCCTGGTTATGGATCGAGCTATATCAATTTTTATGGCGGCGCAGGATTTCTTTTTGAACAGGGCAGCTCGAGGGGACATGTGCAGGAAACCACTACCATACCCATAACATTTGCTTTTACCATCCGCAACCAGTTTACCGCGTCACTTACCACGATCAGGGCATCGCTGGCGGAGCGAACAAATCTTTATAAACTCAGAAAGGATTTTTACAACAGTGCCGCAGAAACGGCAAAGAAATCTCCAGTCAGGGGATATGTCTTCGGCGATCCTGCAGATCATAGCAGGACCAATGCATTTTTAGATATTCTATTATTACATGAAGTGGAAGTCTACCAGAATGGCAACAATATTTCTGTTGCCGGAAAGACTTTTGAAAAAGATCTTTCTTATGTGGTGCCAACGGACCAGCCCAATTATATTATGGTCAGGTCACTTTTTGAAAAAGGGATCACCTATACGGACAGCCTTTTTTATGATGCTTCCACCTGGTCAGTTATCCAGGCATTCGGATTGCCGCATGGTGAAATCAGAACTCCTGTGTCAAAGGGTACAAGGCTAACCGAAACACCTGTGTATAAAGCCCGCAATGTGACCAGGAGCGATTATGCCTATGTATTTGAACTGAAAGATTATAATGCGCACAAGGCCATCTTCATGTTGCAGAAGGCAGGAGTAATGGTGCAGACCGCCTTCAGGTCGTTCACCACTAACGTAAACGGCAAACCGAAATTATTCGGTTATGGTTCGATATCCATTCCGGTGCAACTCCAGCGTATTTCTCCTGATTCCGTTTATACGGTGGTGAGTCGCGTATCATCCCTAATCAGGACAGGACATCTATCCCCTGGAAACCGGTCTCAGCCAGGGCGGCATTGATATGGGAAGCGGATATCTGCGGACCCTGCAGCCTCCGAAGGTATTGATGTTGATTGGTGCCGGTATTGCTTCCACAGAAGCAGGTGAGGTCTGGCATCTGCTGGATCAACGACTCTCCATGCCCATTACGAAAATGGACATCATGAATGTTGGCAGGGCAGATCTCGGACGTTATAATACGATCGTACTCGTTTCAGGAAATTATGATAAGGCTCTAGCCGATAGAATAAAACCCTGGGTACAAAACGGCGGAACACTGATCACTATAAAAAGTGCATCGGACTGGGCCATCAAGCAGGGACTGACAAAAGAGAAACTGCTGGTGATCGATACGCCAAAGAATACCATCCGGATGGATTATGATGATGCCATTGAAACAGAAGGAGCAAAAGCTTTAGGCGGTTCCATATTCCAGGCGGATCTTGATACAACGAACCCGGTAGGATTCGGATTTGGACAAAGAAAGATCGCCGTGTACAAAAACAGCCAGACCTATTTATTGCCAAGCACTAATCCCTACAGTACAATTGCAAAGTATACAGACAATCCATTAATTGGTGGATACCTTCATCCTACTGCAGTTGATAAGATTAAAAAATCCGCCGTCAATACTTGTAGGCAATGAAGGCAGCGGAAGGGTCATCATGTTTGCCGATGATCCTAATTTCAGGGGAGTATGGTATGGTACGAATAAGTTGTTTCTGAATGCATTGTTTTTTGGCGGATTGATCAGTGTGCCAGCCGTGCAGTATTAGATAAAATGAATCATATGATCAGAATATTATTTACGGGTCTGATGGTCTCGCTTGTCATGCAGGCAGGGGCACAGGCCATTCCTGATTCGATCGCAAAAAAGATCGACAGCCTTTACAGCCAGTGGAATAGCCCGCGATCGCCCGGCGCAGTGATTGGTGTAATCAGGAATGATTCCCTGATTTATGTGAAAGGATATGGCATGGCCAATCTTGAATATGCGATTCCGAATTCACCGGAGACGATATTTCATATGGCATCGATCTCCAAACAATTTACTGCCTATGCAGTGCTGATGCTGGCCAAGTCGGGCAGACTGAGCCTTGAAGATGATATCAGAAAATACCTCAGCTGGTTTCCCGATCTGAAAGAAAAGATCACCATCCGGCAGTTATTAAATCATACCAGCGGTATCAGGGACCAGTGGCAGTTGTTGGCCATCTCCGGAACGAGGCTGGATGATGTGATTACACAGGACCAGATCATTAAACTCCTTTCCCGGCAGCAGGCATTGAACTCAAAGCCCGGAGAAAAGTATAATTATTGCAACAGCGGGTTCACGATGCTTGCCGAGATCGTGAAATCAGTAACGGGCAAAACACTCAGGCAGTATACTGATTCGGCCATCTTCAAACCGCTGGGGATGAACAGTACACATTTTCATGATGATTATACTGAAATCGAAAAAAATCGAGCCTATTCTTACCAGCGCAAAAGCGGTGTACAGTTCTCCAACAGTGTATTAAGCTATTCCAATTCCGGTGCTACCAGCCTGTTTACCAACATGAATGATCTGAGCAAATGGGTCATGAATTTCTACAGGTATACCATCAGCGAACCCAAAGACATCGAACAATTAACGCAAAGGGGTAAACTGAATAATGGTTATGAAATAAATTATGCACTGGGAATAAGTAATGGACTATACAAGGGCAGACGACAATTTTCGCACGGCGGCGCGGATGCCGGTTACCGGACTTATTTGTCTGTTTTTCCGGATGATAAAATGGGTTTTCTTGTTTTTTCCAACCTGGCAGATTTTCCCACCAACAGCCTGTCAACAGTAACCGATTTTTTTCTCAAAGACATTTCGGTGATTAAGGAACAACCAAAAATTGACAGTTCCCTGGCGGTAGTAAAAGACAGCAATTCCATTAAAAAATTCCTTGGCAACTATATTAGGCTACAATGGAAACAGGGGAGCTGTCGAATTTAAAGATGGCAGGCTCATGTATAAATCGAACAACTCATATAAGTTGCTGTTTAAGGAGGCCGATGGCAGTTATTCAATCCCAACCCAACCAGAAAATAAAGTCAGGATGAGTATTGCCGGGAAAGACACCGTCGTTGATTTCATCACGCCACAGGAGACCTTTCATTTAGTCAAATACAGGGATATACAAAAGACGGATGAAATGTTGAGTAAATACACGGGAACCTACTATTGCCCGGAACTTGAAGTTCATTACACCATCTTCCTGAAGGATCATGAACTCTACCTGGGACATATTAAATACAATGATTCCAGGCTACAACTTGTTGCCACTGATCATATGGATACCAATCTCTGGTGGATGGGCCACCTGTTGATGCTAAGGGACAAAAAGGGTGCAATCACCGGTTTTGAAATAAACAGTGGAAGGGTGGAGCACGTAAGGTTTGATAAAATAAAATAATTATTTCGCCTGTGTTAACCGGTGGATCAATAATGCTGATCTTTTGATAAAGAAGGGAAAGCTTTTCAGGTCGATGGTTTCGCCAGGTGCGTGTGCGCCATCACCCATTGCTCCGAGACCATCCACACAATCTAAATATTCGGCCACATAAGAAATGTCTCCTGCACCCCTGAGACCTGGATCTCCGGCAATAGCAGGTCCCATGCCGAGATCCTGTGATACCTGGTCGATCACCGCAAGTATTTTATTATTCCCTTCTGTGGGCGCCATGGATGGAATGCCGTCGTAAAAAGTAATGTTGGCTTTAGTACCTGCAAGATTACGCGAAACTATTTCGCGCATGGTTTTGCGGGCATTTTCCTTTTGTTCTGCAGTTAAAAATCTAAGATCGCCGTGCGCTTTGGCAACGGGAGAAATGATATTGTCTTTTCCGATTACACTACCCGTACCCTTTTTTTCTGCATAGGATACTTCGGTTCCTCCAATGAGAAGACCCGGGCTAAAACTCAGGTATTTCTCTGAGGCCAGGGTGGTCCTGAATTCATTGATGATCCTCGCTGCTTCATAGATGGCACCGTAACCGGGATCGTCCCGGAATACCTGTGATGAGTGTGCCTGTTTGCCCTCTACTTCCAGCAACCAGGTACTGCCGCCCCTTCTGGCAGTAGCAATAATATTGGTGCCGGTGGCACCTTCAAATCCCAGGGCAATGTCACATTGCTTTGCCCTTTCAATAAAGTCACCGCGGCTAACCGAAGTTGGGCTGGCGCCTTTCTCTTCATCACCGGTAAAATATACGGTGATATCCGTGTCGTCAAGGAGTTTGTATTCGTTGAGGGCCTGGAGCGCGATGATGGCGATTACATCACCACCTTTCATGTCATTTACACCCTGGCCGGTGGCTGTAGAATCATTCAGCATGGTAAATGGACCAAAGGGCATATCAGGTTCGAAAACGGTATCGAGGTGACCGATCAGGAAAAGCTTTTTACCTTTCTTTCCATGCCGGGTGGCCACCAGGTGCCCGGCCCGTTTAAGGGAATCCGGCATTTTCACCCAGGTGCAGGTAAAGCCGGCTTTTTCCAGTTCTTTCTTATAGATTTCTCCCACCTTCCTGACGCCTTCTATATTGAGGGTTCCACTGTTTATGTTGACAGTTTCTTTGAGCAGGTTCATTGCATCGGGCAGGTGCTTATCTATATAGGCGATAAGTTTTTTCTCAACAGCAGAAGTCTTCTGGGAAAATGCGGGAGATAAGGTAAATAACAGAATAAATAGCACGACTATCCTTCTCATGTAATTGATTGAAGGCCTAAAATACAACAATCTGTTTTTCCATGAGTTTCATTCCAACCTGGTAGATCAACCGTAAACCGTAAACCGTCAACTGTCAACCGCCAACTGTCAACTCCTTCCCTCAGTCGCTTTCCTCGAAATGCAGGTGCTGATGGTGTGCAGTGGCTGCAATAAAGAGAGCAAAGCACATGATGGAAGTGTCCTTAAGCACATTTATCAATGCTATCTGCCGGAAGGTGGCGTCTCCTGCATTCATGGCATTTGGGATATGAATGGTGACCACAAAAATCAGCAGCATTATGGCAAGTCCATAGCTGGCAATTTTTACAAACTTGTTAAGGATAAACGATACACCCACCAGGATAAAAGCAGTTCCTGTCAGGTAAACCCAAAAAACACCTCCTGGCAGAAACTCAGGCAAATACACTAGCAGGTCATATGGAGATCTGAAATGAAAAATACCAAAAACGATGAGGACAACCGCCAGAACGTAGATTGCGATGCGAGAAACAATGTGATAATGTTTCATATGCGTTGGTTTTTAGGAGGGAGTAATCCTATATAAGTTACAAAAAATTATTCTTAAATAGGACTTAAAAATGCATGACTGGCATCGGGCTCGTCTATTCATCGGGGTTGTAATAAACGATTATGATGCGAGAGGTAACAAAGATGATGTGACTGGCTCCTTAAATATGGCCAATTGTGGAGAAAAAGTAACAGATTTAGATGCTCTCTTTGTCCTTATGATTATTCTTTTACAAAAACACCGTTTTTCAAGACCTCCCTGCTTTTTTTATTTGCATCCACATCTTTTTGGTAGAAATGTGCTTCACGAAGTTTCTTTTCGGAGAATAATGTTAACTGGTCGCCATTATGGGGATCATCTTCCTGGGAGGAATTGCCATAGCTCAGCAATACACGGGCCCTAACTTTATCTCCAAATTCAATGACGCCAACCCATGAATCACCACCGGCAATATTGTAGCGGTTATTGTCTTTATCACCTGGCCATGCCACCCGGAAGGACCCTACTGATCCGTCGGCACCATTCCCGGGAAGATTCACCGTTCTTGACCTGACCCTTAACACATCACCCCATGGGACAGATAATGTTCCGAAATCGGTTTTTATTTTTGTGGCAACCTTTTCAAGTACGGCCACTGCTTTTTTGGGATCGGCCAATCCATCAGGCGTTGTACGTGGATTCTTATCATCCCATTTAACGGCATACATATCCTGGTTATAGGCATTCATTTCATGTGCCCAGGAGAAAAAGATCATTGTGCCGATACTTTTCGCATCGGCCCTATGGTCCCATTTTTCAAGGATGGCTTTAGCTTCTTTACCAATATCAGTGCCATACTGATCGATGGCTTTCAGCAGGTCATCCATCAGGCGTTCAGCCATCTCCAGCCTTGTAGACAGTTTATCTTCCACCAGTTCATCAAAAGTAATGGAGGCATCTTCCTGTAGCATTCGAAGGGAACCCTGGGTGCGAAAGTCGGCGTAATTGGGCGACATATATGCAGGGAAATTTGCGGGCTTCAACAATTGGGGCAGTGTACTTGTCCATGGTGGATCATTGGTATTCTGAAGCCAGCCGGAAGAAGGATTTTTTATCTTCGGAAGGTCTGCATACGAATGCACTTTCGTCCAGATATCTGCTGATTTTCCTCCCGGAATGATCCTGCTCCAATAATTCCAGTCGCCCGATGATCGTTTTGGGACAAGCCCGTTGAAGAGATAAAATATATTACCGCTCTTATCCGCATACATCACATTCCAAAACGGTATCTGTGCCATTTTCAACGCAGATTCAAACTCACTGAAATTTTTTGCATTGGCCATTTTCCACCACTGCAGGCCCGCATTTGGGCGGTCATATCCCGGCATCCTGATGGCCAGTGCCTTCTGGTTTCCCATCTTAACAACGGGTCCGTGTTCGGTGCTGAGGATCGTGAGTTCCTGGTCGGTCAGTTGGCCTTTTTCGTCCTTATAATAGATGGTCTTTTTCCTGAATTGAAAGTCTTTTTTTATGCCATCCAGCAGGTATCCTCCGTCTTTCAATTGAACTTCATAGAGGTCGGCGTTATCAATAGTATTGTTGGTATGGCTCCATCCAAGATGTTCATTAAAGGCAATGGCTAATCCCGGCAATCCGACCAATACGGATCCATAAATATTTTGCCCGGGCTTCATTAAATGCGTCTCCGTAAAGAGAAATTCTCCAAACCAGGGGAGGTGAGGATTCTGCACCAGCATGGCTTTGCGACTGGCAGACCTGGAGGGGCCGATGGCCCATGTATTAGAGCCCATCTCCTTCCACTGCTGCGACATTTCAAGTTCTCCGCCGCCAACAAACCGGGCATAGATCACAAAGATCATGTGGAGATTAACATCCCTTGCGGTTAATGGCAATATGGGCCTGTTGATTTCTTTTACGGATGCAGGATTTTTTGTGAGATAGTCATTGATCCCCTTTACATAAGCATTGAGCATTTTTACGTATGCGGGATCCTGTTTTGCCGTCCATTCATCGGCGAGCTCCGGGAAGCCCAGGGTATGGATCATCATATCCTCAGGAAGCTTTTCCTTTCCCCAGTATTCTGCCCCCTTCCCCCTCGCACGGCCATACAATTCAACAATCAGGTTGGCGTGAAGCTGAGCATGCGCCCATCCTTCAGCATACATCAATCCCTCGTCTGTATTGGAATAAATATGTGGAACGCCCCACTCATCCCAGGTAATAGAAGTAGGCCTGGACTGGGAATACAGAAAAAAAGAAAACAGCATGGCTGGCAAAACGAGGAACCATTTTGTACGACGCATAGAACGGGGTTTGGGCATTAATAAAGGGAATAAAAGTTACAGTATTTATTGGAGAATTGAACTGGTTTATGGAACTGTTATATTTAGGTACAAATACAACCAACATGAAACATGTTCTGCTTTTATTTTTTGTGATGGTATCATCATCAGTTTTGATGGCGCAAAAAACCAATAACGGCATCGACAATAACCTGGGTAATATTTACCAGTTGTCGAATGCAAAATCAAGGTCCATCAGCCCCGAAAACTTTAACGGCGCAAAAGGTAAAGGCGGGATGGCCACCACAGGAACAGGATCCAATGCATCAAAGGATTTGGGACAGGGATGGAAAGTGAGTCCGAGCGTGGTCATCAAATCCAAAACAACGTTCACCATTGCAGAGATCGACAGCGCAGGATCCATCCAGCATATCTGGATGACGCCCACGGGTAACTGGAGATATTCCATTATACGTTTTTACTGGGATGGCGAAACAACACCGTCGGTAGAAGTGCCTGTCGGCGATTTCTTTGGTATGGGATGGGGACGATACGCACACCTGAATTCACTGGCGGTTACGGTTAACCCCGGCAGTGCCTTTAACTGTTACTGGCCGATGCCCTTCCGCAAAAAATGCAAGATTACGATGGAGAATATTGATGACAGGGACATGGTGTTGTATTACCAGGTGGATTATGTACTGACAGATGTTCCAGCCGATGCTGCATACTTTCACGCGCAATTCAGGCGTGTAAACCCGCTGCCCTATAAGCAGGATGCAGTACTGGTAGATGGCATTAAGGGGAAGGGACACTATGTAGGCACGTACATCGCCTGGGGTGTGCATAATAACGGATGGTGGGGCGAAGGAGAGATCAAATTTTTTATGGATGATGACGATAAATACCCGACCATTTGCGGAACCGGTACGGAAGATTATTTCTGCGGGTCATATAATTTTGATACGAAGAAAAAGAATGAGGCCGGTGTTGAAGTCGCGAACTACACGGAATTTTCTACTGCTTATGCCGGACTGCACCAGGTGATCCGGGGCGACGGTCTGTATAATTCGCAGCAACGTTTTGGATTGTACAGGTGGCATATTACGGATCCCATAAGATTTGAAAAAAATCTGCGCGTCACCATCCAGGCATTGGGATGGAAGAATAATGGGACCTACCTGCCATTGCAGGATGATATTGCCTCCACAGTATTCTGGTACCAGACCGGGGATCATGCACCTTTTCCAAAACTTCCGGCAAAGGATCAGCTGGAGGTAAATTAGCATCGAAAGGCATTAAATTTTTACATTCGGAGTAGACTACATTAAAACGAATATTATGCATACACGTCGTGGATTTATACAAAAACTCTCCGCACCACTGGCGGCGCTGCCCTTCTTATCCCTCAGTGACTATACCTTCCAGGGACCCATGCTTCGGGTGGCCATTATGGGACTGGGAAGTTATGGAACCCGGGTGGCCGAAGCCATGAAATCCAGCAAGAAAGCCAAACTCGTGGGGGCTATCAGCGGAACACCCGCCAAACTTACCGACTGGCAGTCTAAGTATGGCATCCCGGCGAAAAACTGTTACAACTACGAAAATTTCGACAAGATCAAAGACAACCCGGATATTGATGCCGTGTATGTGATCACGCCAAACGGACTTCATCACGACCAGGTGATCCGCGTCGCCAAAGCCGGTAAACACGTGATCACGGAAAAACCCATGGCCGTAAATGCAAAGGAAGCACAGGAAATGGTGGATGAATGCAAGAAAGCCAATGTGAAACTTCTCGTTGGTTACCGCATGCACTTTGAACCCAAGACGGTTGCGGTGATAAACATGCGCAAGAATGGTGAGTTCGGCAAGATCATGTTTTTCCAGGGGCTGTCGGGTTTCACCATCGGAGACCCTACCCAGTGGAGATTGAATAAGGCACTATCCGGCGGAGGGGCATTGATGGACATCGGCATATATTCGGTTAATGGTGCACGTTATATGATAGGTGAAGATCCCATATGGGTGACGGCGCAGGAAGTTAAAACCGACAAGGTCAAATTCAAAGAAGGTGTAGATGAAACCATAACATTCCAACTGGGATTTCCGGGCGGGGCGGTGGCTTCCTGCCTTTCTACCTACAGCATGAACAACCTCGACAAGTTTTTTCTCAATGGTACCCGGGGATTTGCCGAGATGCAGCCTTCAACTGGATATGGTCCGATAGAAGGAAAGACACACAAGGGACCACTTACACAACCGCATATTACCCACCAGGCCCTCCAGATGGATGAGATGCAGGGCATTATCCTTGAAAATAAACAGCCGCTGGTGCCAGTGGATGGTGAAGAAGGATTAAAGGATATGAAGATCATTGATGCCATCTATGAATCGATAAAAACAGGAAAGAAAGTTGAATTGCATTTGTGATGGCGGGCAGTTGTTTTCATTTATCTTTAAACCTTAACCAATAGTATGTCGATCAACAGGAGAAAATTTTTAGGCCTATCGGCTTTAGGTACCGGTGCCATGGCTTTTACCCAGGATATTTTCGGGAGAAATCGTACAACAGCTGAGGATGCTGATCTGCCATCGATCATCCGTAACCTTAAACCCATGGCGGATGATGTTGTTCCGATAACTGTGGAAGAAAGAAAACAGCGTATTGCGAAAGCACAAAAGCTGATGGATGAACAGAAGATCGATGCCATTTTTATGGAAGGCACGGCCTCCAGTTTTTATTTTACGGGTATGCGTTGGGGTCAGAGTGAGCGGACTTTCGGGCTGGTGATACCTGCGAAAGGATCGATTGCCTATGTATGCCCCAAGTTTGAAGAAGATCGCGCGAGGGAATTAATCAATAAATCATTCGGCGACGAGGTGCGTTGCTGGGAAGAGGACCAGAGCCCTTATGAGCTGATTGCCGGAATCGTTAAGGACAGGGGAGCCGTTAATAAGCGCATAGGCATGGAGGAAAGGGTGAGGTTTTTTATTGCTGACGGGGTAAGGAAAGCAGCACCGGGTTTTGAGATCGTTGACGCAACACCCGTAACCGCCGGCTGCAGGATGTATAAAAGCAAAGCAGAGATCGCGCTGATGCAGAAAGCCAGTGATGTAACGATTGAAGCCTATAAAGCCACTTTCGCTACCATCCGGCCCGGCATGCCGCAGTCGGAATTCAGCGCCAATCTTTCTGCTGCCTTCCGTAAACTGGGTTATAGTGGCGGGGCATTGGTATTGGTTGGAAAGTATTCCGCTATTCCTCATGGAACCATCGTTCCACAAATAATCAAAGAAGGAGATATTCTATTGGTGGATGGAGGAACAAGTGTTGAGGGTTATGCTTCTGATATTACCCGGACAATTGTTGTTGGTAAACCTTCCGCCAGGCAGACAGAAGTATGGAACCTCGAAAAACAGGCCCAGGATGCAGCTTTCGCTGCCATGAAAATTGGCGCCACCTGCGAATCCGTTGACGCGGCTGCAAGGGCGGTGATTGAAAAAGCAGGCTTTGCAAAAAATTATGGATTGCCGGGATTGCCTCATCGCACCGGACATGGTATTGGCCTCGAAGGTCATGAGTGGACCAACTTCGTGCGGGGAAATAAAACTAAACTCGCTCCCGGAATGTGTTTCAGTGATGAACCCACCATTGCCATTCCCGGTGAGTTTGGTGTAAGACTTGAAGACTGCCTTTACATGGCAGAAGACGGTCCGCACTTTTTCTCCAAACTGAGTAAGTCGATCGAAGAGCCCTTTGGATAATAACAAATAGAAGCGATGGTCTGTAAGCGATGGTTGATGTTTATCGTGTTGATTATTCTTATACTCAACACAGGGGCACAGACCGCGGTGAATATTTTTGATCATAAGCAGGGCAGCCTTATCGACAAACAAGCCACTAAGGAAACAAAGGCCCTGTACAATAATCTCCATAAACTTTCCGCTAAGCACATACTGTTTGGTCATCAGCATGCGACAGAATATGGCCATGGCTGGTACGGTGATGATAACAGGTCTGATGTAAAATCAGTTACCGGTTCTCATCCTGCTGTGATAGGTGTTGATTTTAGCGGTTTGTCGGGCAGGCCCGACAGTCTTATCGAAAAGGAAAAAATTTCCCTGCGGAAAAATATTGCTGACACTTACGACAGGGGCGGCGTTACTACTGTTTCATGGCATTTTAATAACCCGGTTACACCTACCGGTTTTTACTGGAAGGATTCTGTCTCGGCTGCAGCAGTAAAAAATATTATCCCTGGAGGAGGACAACATGAGAAATATAAATCCATCCTTCGTACCATCGGTGATTTTGCAAGGAGTGTTAAGGGAAAAGATGGCAAAGTTGTTCCCATGATCTTCAGGCCCTTTCATGAATTTGATGGTGGCTGGTTCTGGTGGGGGAAGCCACATTGTACAAAAGAAGAGTTTAATGCCTTGTGGAAGTTTACGGTGTACTATTTACGCGACAGCCTCCAGGTACATAATTTTATTTATGCCTTTTCTCCCGACTGTTTATTCAGCACTGAAGCAGAATACCTTGACCGTTACCCCGGCGATCAATGGGTGGATATGGTAGGGATGGATGATTATGCTGATTTTGGAAGAGATGGAAAGTATAATTTGTCGGGCGGATTAAAAAAATTGCAGATCGTTTCTGACTATGCGAGGAAGGCCCATAAGCTTGCGGCCTTCACTGAAACCGGGCTGGAGTCGATCCCCAATACAACCTGGTGGACGGGCACTTTATTAAAAACGTTGCAGTCGGGCAAACTCAGGCTTAGCTATGTACTGGTTTGGAGGAACGACAGTAAAAGTCCAACTCATTTTTATGCACCATTTCCCGGGCAGGTGAGTGAGCCCGACTTCCTGAATTTTTATAACAGCCCCTACACATTATTTGAAAAAGACCTTAAAGGAATGTATAGATAATGTGGCAAATTTTGCAAATGTGCGGATGTGCAAATTACAGAACTCCCTTTTTCAATTGATCCGCAGCATAGTTGGCAGCTCTTGCCGTAAGGGCCATATATAAAATGGAAGGACTCTGGTTGCCGGTGCTGGTCATGCAGGCGCCATCGGTGACAAAAACATTTTTGCAATGGTGTAACTGGTTCCATTCATTGAGCAGTGAATCTTTTGGATCCTTGCCCATCCTGCATCCGCCCATTTCGTGAATGTCGAGTCCCGGTGGCTGTTTATTATCGTAAGTATGAATGTCATACACACCGGCCTTTTCAAACATCAGCTGGGTTTGTTCAAGAAAGTCTTTCACCAGTTTGTCGTCATTATCATCATACCCTACTGAAGTGATCAGCTGGGGCATACCAAAGGGATCTTTTTTATCCGGGCTCAGCCTTACGTGATTGGATTCCTTCGGAATGGTTTCTCCCTGGAGATATGCATACACCCGCCATCCGCCCGGTTCCTGCATGGCTTCTTTATATTTTGCGCCGATGGTTTCTGTTGTAGTGGACTGATCATTCCTTTCGCGATATGCTCCGGCAAAAGTGGTATAGCCTCCTATGAAATCGGCATCCATCTTATCGAGGTTGCGATAATTGGCGATGATGGTATCCGTCGGATTTCTTCCATAGGTATATCCATCCGTAAACCCATTAATCTTTCCACCAAGTCCCGCGCGGTAATTATGAAAACAAATATATTTTCCCAGAAGACCTGAATCATTTCCAAGGCCATTAGGAAATCTTTTGGAAACCGAATTCAGCAGGATGAGATTAGAGTTTAATGCGGAGGCATTGACAAAAATAATTTTCGAAAAATATTCCCTGGTTTCTTTGGTATTCGCGTCAATGATTTTTACGCCGGATGGCCTTTTGTTTTTCTTCGTCATACATCACGGAATGAACCACTGCATCCGTAACGATGGTAAGGTTACCGGTTTTCTGCGCCCAGGGAATGGTGGATGAGACCGAGCTGAAATAGCCGCCAAACGGGCATCCCCTCATACAAAGATTTCTTGCCTGGCATTGTCCCCTTCCCTGTGCAAGATGTATTGGTTTTGGTTCAGTAAGATGAGCCCATCGGGCATGGACAAGATATCGGCCATACTCTTTCTTCAATACATCCTTCAGGTGTTGCTCCACGCAATTCAGGTCGAAGGGTTTCATGAATTTTCCGTCGGGCATGGAAGCAATACCATCGGCATTACCACAGATGCCGATAAATTCTTCGACGTGTGAATACCAGTCGTCAACGTCTTTATACCGGATGGGCCAGTCGATCCCGAAACCGAATCGTTGTGGTCCCGTGAATTCATAATCACTCCATCGCTGCGTTGCCCTTCCCCATATGATAGACTTTCCACCGAGCTGGTAGCCGCGTATCCAGTCGAACGGCTTTTCCTGCACATATGGCTGTATGGCATCCTCTATGAAGAAATGCGCATTGTCTTCCCCAAATCCGGCGGAGCGGGTGATGAGTGGATTTTTCTTCCTGAATTCTTCGGTGATATTTCCGCGGTGGGGCAATTCCCAGGGAGCTTTATTGGCAGTGGGATAATCTTTCAGATGCTCCACCTTGCGGCCTCTTTCGATGAGCAGGGTCTTCAGCCCTTTTTCGCAAAGTTCTTTGGCGGCCCATCCGCCACTGATTCCTGAACCAATGACTATGGCATCATAGATGACGGGATCTTCAGGCATGCAATCATTTTTGAAGTAGAATAAGAATTCGATCTGCATTTAAAGATACAGGATTAACGGAGGCGATGATATCCTAAAAAAGCTAAATTCACGGATATGAATTCATCTGCTGAAAAGCATTTCGACGTTATTGTCCTGGGTGTTGGATCGATGGGCGCTGCCACCTGTTACCAACTGGCAAAACGTGGAGTAAAGGTGCTCGGACTGGAACAGTTTGATATTTCGCATGAATTTGGCTCTCATGCGGGTCAGAGCCGCATTATCAGGAAAGCATATTTCGAACATCCGGATTATGTACCGCTGCTGGTAAGGGCCTATGAAAACTGGAATGAACTCGAAGAGGTAACAGGCACACAGGTGTATTATAAAACGGGATTATTCTATGCGGGCAGGAAAGATGGGGTCTTAATTAAAGGTGTGCGTGAATCAGCGGAGAAATTTAAAATAAGGGTCGATGATCTGTCTGCTGAAAATGCCAAAGAAAGATTCAGCCAGTTTACTATTCCGGACGACTATGATATTTTATTTGAACCCGATGCAGGATTTGTAACGCCGGAAAGGGCCATACTGTTGTTTACCGAACAGGCCATCCGGCATGGAGCAGTCATAAGAACCAAAGAGAAAGTGACTGAATGGAAAAAATCAGGTGAACAAATTCATGTGAAAACAAATTCGGGTAGCTATACCTGTAAGAAACTGGTGATCACTTCGGGTCCATGGGCCGGGCAAATGATTCCCGGTATGGGATCAACACTTAGCATTACGCGGCAGATGATTGCCTGGGTAAGTCCGAATAACTGGAAACCTTTTGAACTGGGTAATTTCCCCTGCTGGCTCATTGATGATGAAGACAGGCCCGGGGCCTATTACGGATTTCCAATATTGCCGGTGGGAAAATTCGGTGGACCGATCGGGTTAAAACTGGCCCATCATTATCCCGGCAGTTTAACCGATCCTGATATGGTTGACCGGGTTCCGAATGAAGAAGACGAAGCCAACCTGGTGTATGCGTTAAATAAATTTCTGCCTGGAGGATATTCATCAACACTGGCCATGAAAACCTGTATGTATACCAATACGCCAGATGAAAATTTTATCCTGGATCTTTTGCCGGGCTATGATGATGTAGTCATTGCCACGGGTTTCAGCGGACATGGATTTAAGTTTGCGTCCGTGGTGGGAGAGATCATGGCAGATCTCTCAATGGATGGTAAAACTTCACTTCCCATCGGATTTCTGAATGCAAATCGATACATGTCTACTTCAGCGTGATGTGATTATTAATAACGCAATTGAAAAGCTACCACTATCACCTGCCTGACACAATCACGAACGCAATTGATTAGCTGCCACCATCCCCTGCCTGAGCATAATCACGAACGCAATTGATCAGCTCCCAAATAAATTGCCCTGTAAAAATTCATTTTGGAATTTCCCGTTGGGATCATGCTGTTTTACGAGTTGCCTGAAATCATTCAGTTTTTGATATTTCGATTGTAATACTGCCGGCGGCATGGTGAATAATTTTGCCCAGTGCGGTTTTGGATTGAAGGGCGCAAGCTTTTCTTCAACGAGCGGAAGCAGCCCCATAACAATATCGGTCTCCTGTTTCCAGGTGGTATGTATTGCGATACAGCTTTGTTTATAACAAGGGCTCATCCAGAAATCATCGGCATTGATGGTCCTTATTTCGGAAATGAACATGTGCGGGGTTGTCTTTTCGTGTAATGACTCCATGGCCATTATTGCTTCATAGGCGTGTTCAATCGGCACAAAATATTCAGCCTGTAATTCTTTGCCGGTACTGGGTTTAAAGCCCATTTTAAAATGCGGCATTCTTTCGAACCATGGCCCGGCTACCCCCATTTGTTCTGTGCAGGTTTCGGCCGACTGGTCTTCTACCGGGTGCATGTTTTGCGTAGCGGCTTTTGCACCAAAAAAATCCGGTGCAATTGCTGCGTCGCTATTTTCGGCGATGCTTTTAATCCAGACCTCATTAATATTTTTATTGTTCCAGTTGGTGAACAGGCTCACACTATAGCCGGCAGATTCGATAGCGGTAAAATTTTCTTTCAGTTGATCCATCGGAAGATTCCGGTATACCACCTGTTTCATGTTAAAGGTGGGGAGAAGGTCAAGGGTGAGTTTTGTTACTACGCCTAGTGCGCCGAGTCCCACAACAGCGCCATAAAACTGATCGCCGTCTTTTTGTTTGGAAAGCGACACGATATCTCCTGCAGCATTCACAAACTCAATGGCAGAAACGCCGGTGGAAAGATTTCCATTTTTCAGTCCGGATCCATGCGTGGCTGTTGCTACAGCCCCGGCAATGGTGATGTGAGGCAGGGATGCCAGGTTATGCAGTGCAAATCCTTTTTCCTGCAGGTACGGCGCCAGTTCGCCGTATCGCACTCCGGATTCAACAGTTACTGTTTTTGCCACGGGATCGAGAGATAGTATTTTATTGAGGTCCCGCAGGGAAACCTGGTTCTCCGTGTTGTCGGCTATCTTATTGAAGGAATGCCTTGATCCCAGCGCTGTTAGCTTCTTGTGTTTTTTAACGGCTTCCTGCACCTCTGCAACGTCTTTGGGATACCAGACATTTCCTGTGCTGTATTCCAGGTTGCCGGCCCAGTTTTTTAAGTGCTCTTTTTTTTCTGCCGGTGCACAAGATTCAAACCGTGACAGGAAGGCACCGCCGGCCAATGCTGATGAGGTCTTGAGGAAGGTTCTTTTATCCATAACGGGAAGTTGTGAGGTGACAGGTTGAAGTTAACTAAGATTTGCCCGAAATACACCATCGAAATTTGGCGGGAATAATGCTAACTTAAATTCATTATTCACCGATGAAGAATCTTATCACCGTTCTTTTTTCTGTCGCGCTGCTGATGTTATCGGCGTTGGCATACGGACAATCGAAGAAGCCCAATATCCTCGTCATCTTTTCTGACGATCATACCCAGCAGGCCATCAGCGCTTATGGCGGAAAATTAATGCAAACACCAAACATCGACCGTATTGCAAAGGAAGGTGCCATATTCACGAATAGTTTTGTGACCAATTCTATCTGTGCGCCCAGCCGCGCGGTATTTCTTACCGGGAAGTACAGCCATTTAAATGGCCTGATTGATAATTCACCCCGCAGGAGGTTTGATGGTGCGCAGCAGCAAATTCAGAAAGTCCTTGCCGCACAAAATTACCAGACGGCCTGGATCGGGAAATGGCATCTGCAATCGCTTCCCCAGGGATTCGGCTATTGGAATATATTACCTGACCAGGGAAATTATTTTCAGCCCGATTTCATCAACATGAACAACGATACGGTTAGGCATAACGGTTATGTTACCAATCTTATCAGTGATTTCTCGCTCGACTGGCTGAATAAGCGGGATACCGGTGCTCCCTTTTTTCTTGTAGTGGGAGAAAAGGCAACCCATCGTAACTGGATGCCGGATGTACAGGACCTCGGCGCATTTGATGATAAGGATTTTCCATTGCCGGATAATTTCTTTGACCGCTATGATCATCGGAGGGCGGCATTTGAACAGGATATGACCATCAGCAAGACCATGATACTGAAAGATGACCTGAAAATTGGCGCGGATTATAAAAGGCCGGGAATGTTCGGGCGACTTTCAGCTCATGACAAAGAAGCATATGAAAGCTATTATAAAAAGATTGCCACCGAATATGAAAAAGTGAAGCAGGACAGCCTGGCGTTGATAAAATGGAAATTCCAGCGATACCTGAAAGATTATTTATCTACGGCAAAGTCGATGGACAGAAATATTGGCAGAATACTAAAGTACCTCGATTCAACCGGCCTCGCTAAAAACACCATCGTGATATATACCTCCGACCAGGGATTTTATATGGGAGAACATGGATGGTTTGATAAAAGGTTTATGTATGAAGAGAGTCTTCGAACGCCGCTTGTGATGAGATACCCCGGATATATTCGTCCGGGTACCCGGGTAAACCAGATGGTGGTCAACATTGATCTTGCACCTACATTGATTTCATTGGCCGGTGGAACGATACCGCCTGAAATGCAGGGAGAAAGCATGGCCCCTTTGTTAAAGGGCGCGAAAATAAAGGGACGCGATGCATTGTATTATCATTATTATGAGTACCCGGAGCCGCACCGGGTTGCGCCACATTTTGGAATAAGGACCGATCGGTATAAACTCATCCGTTATTATGGTCCTTTCGACAGTTGGGAATTATTCGATATACAAAAGGATCCATCGGAAATGAACAATATATATTCGAATAACTCTTCCAGGGAAATTGTGATAAAGCTGAAAAAAGAATTGCTTCAGCTTGCTCAACATTACAAGGATTCAGCAGCAGTTGAAATGATAAATAAATGAAAGCTTAGATCTGATTAAAATAAATACCGTCATGGCTACATCATACTCAGACAGAAGATCTTTTATCAGGAATACATTATTAGGTGCCGGCAGTTTAGTGCTCCCATCATTTTCGTTACCTGAGACCTTTGCCGGAATCAAAATTTCCCTTGCACAGTGGTCGTTACACAGGACATTGGAGGCCGGTAAAATGGACAACCTTGAGTTTCCCGGTATTGCAAGAAACAAATTTGGCATTGAAGCAGTAGAGTATGTAAACCAGTTTTTTGGCGGGAAACAATTGGATTTTAAAGCGGCGGCAAAGGATGCCGGGTACCTGAAGCAGTTGTTGCAAAGAAGTAAGGACGCAGGCGTATATAACCATTTGATCATGGTTGACAATGAAGGTTCGCTGGCTGTTCCTAAGGATGCAGAAAGATTAACGGCCGTAGACAATCATAAAAAGTGGATTGATGCTGCCAAATTTTTGGGATGTGCAACGGTAAGGGTTAACCTGCATGGAGATGGTAATGCAGGCGATAAGCATACTGCTTCTGTAGATTCATTAGGCAGGCTGGGAGAATATGCGTCAGGGGCGGGCATATAATGTAGTGGTAGAGAATCACGGTGGCGATTCTTCTGATGGCAAATGGATATCCGGTGTAATGAAGGCAGTAGGGAAATCAAATGTTGGAACGCTTCCTGATTTCGGGAATTTCTGTATTAACCATCCCTGGGGCCAGACACAGGATCCCTGTACCAATATGTACGACCGCGCAACAGGGGTAAAAGAAATGCTGCCTTATGCCAAAGGTGTCAGCGCCAAAACATATGACTTTAATGAAAAGGGCGACCAGCCAAAAATTGATTATCCTACACTTATGGAGATTGTGAAATCATCGGGATTTAATGGATATATCGGAATTGAGTATGAGGGATTTAATGAAAATGAAGACGAAGGCATAAGAAAGACAAAAGCCTTGCTGCAAAGGTTCCTGTAGAAAGGAGAGCAGTTTCCACCTGGCCCATTTCGCTATTCCCGTCCAGCCGCTATTTGATGTTCTATATTTTTGTGCCTGCTTTTACCAATCCATCCAAGATGAGTGTGATCGAAGCTGTCAGAATATTTTAATCCATATCCTGCTACCCTGTCGAATGTGGAATGTGCCAAAAAAATCAAACCGATTTTCATTAGCCAGTCATTGTCAGACATAAATCCCGCGATGATCAAAATTGTGATGAGACCGCGGTGATGAAAAATATTATAAGCAATTGCTCCTGCTTTCTTTGATATCACATACACTAAAAATGAAAGATCGGGCACAAAGAACAGGGCAAAGAAAATAGCCCATGATGCCGGAAAGAAGTGTTGATACGCAAATACAAAAAGCAACAGCAATCCGAGTTCTTCAAGTTTGATGATATTTTTCATTCAGTTAAGTTATTAAAGTCCGCTCCTCAATGCATCGATATTCTCCTTTAACTGGTCGGCATATCGTCCGAAACTTTTTTTACTCATCCATTTGGCGAGTTTGAAACAAACCGGTACCAGGATGGCGATAGTCACCAGCATAATCAGGATCATCTTTGGACTGCCCATAAAAACCTCTACTGGTTTTCCCGAACCCAGGAAGCCGCCTAACATAAATCCTCCTGCCCCGCTTATCGGGTAAACAAGAAGACCCATATTTTGCTGGATCTTCATCCAGTCTGAGATACTTTTATAATGCCGCTCCATTTCTGCAAGACAGGAATTTGAGGTACTGCCAATATCAATTTTACGATATAGTTGGAGGGCGGAATACATACTCCAGATGGTAAACAGCATCACCACGCCAATACTAAGCCTGACCTGCCAAAGCGGGAACATCACGAGGATGATTACATACAATACTACAATCAGCAGGCCCCATATTGAGTTTACCAGCAGGTTTCTTTTTATTTTACTGAGTGGGCTGATAGAGGGCAGACTGGCAATCCTGCGCATATTGATCAATGCGGAAAGGTCCTCATCCCGATGCTCTTCCAGGTTCTTCCATTGTTCGTGAGGTATCATCCTAACTGCTTTAAAGAGTAAGCTAATTGTCGTTTGATACGGTGCAGTTTAACGGCAACATGATTATTGCTGATGCCGAGGACTTCACCGATCTCCACATTATCATAACCATCCAGGTGCATGGAAATGATAGCGCGGTCCGTTTCCGGTAATTGCCTTATCGCGTTGCGAAGGCCCAGTACATCCTGGTTGCTTTCATACACGTTAGCGATCACAGGTGAAACATCTTCCAGTGAAGTTTTTATAATCTACCCTGGAGGGTTTTCTTTTCTGTGTAAGAATGGTATTCAGACAAATCCTGTATAACCAGGTGCTGAATTTCGACTCCTTTCTGAAGGAGGGCCATGCTTTCCAGGTTTGCAGCAAAACTTCCTGGTAGAGGTCTTTTTTCTCTTCCTCGTCGCTGGCGTAAAGTCCGACCAGCTTATAAATTATACCCTGGTTACTTCGAATATTCTCAAGAAATTCAGCTTCGTTCAAAGACGGTTGGTTTATACAGTGTCGTCGTGATTATTGGTAGCAATTTCACGCGCTAAATTACAAATAAGGGGAAAATTTGCCGGGAGATAACAATCTGTTAAACAAATTACCCGGCATTTATGCTGAACATCATTAACAGGGTTTTAAGAACCAGGGGGCCTTGGTTTGCATCTATAGTGGCGGAGATAAGATGATGAAAAAGTTAGCATTTCTTGTACTGCCGGTTGTGTTACTACTGGCTTCCTGTTCCAAGCAGGAACTTGTGGCTCCCCCTGTAGATGAGGCGGTATGGCTCGGAAGGGAGCGGGGCATTGTTGTTGCGTCCGACTTTTCCTGTGACTATTTCGTTGTGGAAACCATGCGTGGATACACCGTTATGCGCAGTTGGGGAGGATCCGCTCCTTTCCGGGGATCCGTCATTTATGGTGATCTCAGTAGATGGGGCGTGCAGACCTTCTATAACCGGTCCGACAGGTATCTTTTCAATGCAGACGTCCGCGACTACTGGCTAAGTTATTTCCAGGCAATAGACCAGGTTCAGAATCTCTGCAGCGATCCTTTCGGTTACTAATCACATTCCTCACATTAACACATTTTCACATTTCACTTGTATTTTCTGCTGTTCTTGTATTTACTACTAATTACCTCTTCCAGCGTTTTCCCTTTTACCTTGCTTTCGGCCCAGGATATGGTATCGAAATAAGCGAAGGATCTGGTCTCAAAACGGCTTTTTTCAAGATGCCTGATCTGGTCCAGGAATTTTTCCAGCCTCGCCTGGATTTCTTTCGGCGGGTAACCGAAGCTATGCTGCAGGAAGTCAAATATGGCTTTCTCCACCAGTGTAAGATTTTTCATCTTGGAGAAAAACCGGTGTACTGATTTGCTGAGCGGATCCAGGATATCATAATTACCAAGTTCATAATGGCATAACAAATGCATCAGCCGGGCGTAACACTGGAGGTCTACCCGCAGTTCACCCGGACCATGGATAATACGATGCAGAAAATCTATTGCCTTTTCAAAGTTCCTGTTGCCGAAGTACAGGTATGCGCATTTGTAATTGAATAACATGATACGATGCTGATCAACAAACAGTGCGTAATTGGTTATGTTCGATTCTATTTCCGGAACCATTTTAACGCCCTCTGCAAAACTGCCTTTCATGAGGTGGCCGTTAATTCGCGCACTGTTGATATAGATAAAGGTATGCGTGCGGAAATTATCATGTTTTTGTGCTTCTTCCGTCTGGGCGTATGTGATAAATAAATTCAATGCCTTATCAAATGCCCGGTAGTTCCTCAATGTAAAATGTGCATTCAACAGGCTGTGTAATCCTTTAATATAGTGTCCTGTTTCAATATTAACCATCAGTGGATGTTCCGCATACAGGTCAACCCATTTCTGGGCATAACGATAATAATTCAGAAAATCCTGCCGTATAAAATCGTACCAGCAAAAGCTTTGGTACAGGTAGAGTTTTTCATAAAATCCGGAAACTTCATCCAGGTTGGGAGGAAGATAATTTTTAAAGAAAAGGGTGATGTCTTTTTCTTCTGACTCATTACGCGAGTGCCCGTTAATGACATACCAGCGGTACAACAGCAGGGCAAGGCTTGATAACCTGGTCACCCTTTCAATATGA
This sequence comes from uncultured Sphingobacteriales bacterium, assembly GCA_963707255.1. Classification (GTDB taxonomy): domain Bacteria; phylum Bacteroidota; class Bacteroidia; order Chitinophagales; family Chitinophagaceae; genus Pollutibacter. The sequence continues at coordinate 114,925 of CAVPPM010000013.1, forward strand.
CGGCTGACTTCCATGGATTCTTCTGCCAGCTGCTGTGTCTTTTCTGTTGAACTCCGGGTGATATGAAGCGTCTCGATTTTCTTTTCGAGAGAAATAAGTTGTACCAGTGTATTAAATTTCTGATTGGTGCGTGCAAGGTCTTTGGCTTTTTCCAGGATCCGAAGGCTTTGGTGCTTCAGTCCCTTATTGTAAAGTATCCTTGCATCATCAAGATGCTCACTCAGCTGTAGATCAACGTTTTCTCTTGACTTTAGCAGCCTGAGGCTGGCCAGGAGTTCTGCATATAAATGAGATTTGAGGTTGGCAAGCTTGGATTTATTCAGGGAACTAATCTTTTTGAAAAGAATCTTCTCGTCATATTCATGCATCTTGTCGAGCGCATCAAATAACTGGATCACCTTAAGTTCCTCATTCGCTGAACTTCTCTTGATATATATCTTAAAATGCCTTTTTTCAGCCTTTTCCAATGACTTGATCAGCTGAAATAGGGCATCGGAAAATCGGTTTGCCATCAAAATGCCTTTTGGTTAAAAATCAATACTGGCAAGGGTTTCACGTCAGGTTTTTGATTTTGACGTCACTAAACAACCCCGAACTTGATTTGATGGCTACCTGGCCCCTGCGTACCTTCACATTGTCAACGGAAAATAACCAGCTAAATACCGGAAATTTCCAGAGACAGTAACCCAGGGTTACCATCAAACAGAGTATAAAAACTTTTCATAAGACAAGCAATCGTTGAAGGCCCGCTGTTTCTACAGTGGACCTTTTTTTTATGGCAGGCAATGAAATAAATGAATCAAAGGGTGGTAGCTAATCAATACTAAGTTACTACATGTAGCACAAAAAGAAAAGAGTTGTTCCAGGGTACCGGAACAACTCTTTGATGTTTGTTTAGCCGCAATTGCTTATTTCTCCAGTTCGCCCTGAATTTTAACTTTTGTAATCACAGGCTCGGCATTCTTACTTACTTCAAAATAGATGGTGTTATTACCAAGATCATCCCTGTTCAACAGGAAGTTTTTAGAGATATAATTCCCGGTAACTACTTCTTCATGAAGCACAATGCCATCCTGGTCTTTGACGGTAATCGTCAGCTTATCACTGCCAGGATTATTGATACTGAGACAATACACCGGCTGTGAATTTTTGTATCCCACCAGTTTTACAACTGCCTGTGGTTCACTGCTCTCTTTTGCAAAGCCAGGTGTAGAAATTAATGAAGGCATGATGATGATCATCGCCGCAATAAAATTTTTCAGATTCTTTTTCATAGTAAAATAATTTATAAGTGAAATATTTTTTAACAAAATGGTTTAAAACAAATATCGTTGTTGATGACAAGGTCGAAGTGGGTAGTATCTGCAGATGACGTCAAAACAGGATCCTGTATGTTAACGTTGAAGCAAAGGTATGACCGTTTTTTTGCGGACGCAACACAAGTTATACGGCTATTCGTGACCGTAAAATACTTTTCAATACTGTGCAACCCTTACCGGTAAAGGGTTACAGACAAAAGTATTATTGATATCCAACACATTTTTCAGCCGCTGTGTGCAGGGTGTAAGGGCAATTTGTATTATCAAAATGTTAAGCCGCTAATTGTATACAATAACAGTTAACACGGTGGAAATTTTATTTTTTCTCCACGGCAGCAGTGAAATATTTGAAATTAATTAAATGAATTCAGGCAGTATCAGGAATGGGATTTCCTGGTTTCTTTTTCAGCTGGTTCGCCGGTAGAAGATATTTTGACTTCCCTTTTGGTGATAGAATTGCCCGGGATGCCGGTAATCAGTCCGCGGCAATTCGCCGCGCCGCACTGGCATTGAAAGGGCTCCATATTTTCATCAAGAAATGTTGCATAATCCAGCGTGAGTTCTTCACCTTTCTTTATGTTCTTTAGCGCTACCACATTTAGACCATCGTAACCGGTGTTCGGATCACAACTGTGGTTCTGAGGCGCCCATTCTGAAGGGTTTTCGTCCCACAATATAAAAAGCTCACGGCTTAACGGGTATGCATACCTGCGGAAAGTTTCCTTTTCCTCATCGTTCCAGTGAGATTCCACATACCTGCGGGTAATAAGTCTTTGTGATCTTCCCTCACCGGTGAAAATATTGTCGCCGGCGGCAATATGATCTTTGGCATAAATGCCGAAGCCGGCGATGGACGTTCCCTTGATGGCGTATTTTTTCTGTTTTCTCTTGTGTCTTGCCATGCCTTCCCTGATAATATGGTCAAGGAAGCCGGCTTTACCACAACCATCGTGAATCAGGATATAATCAGCGGAACCTTCATAACCATCCGCATAAAAAACAGAACAGGTAAAGTTGATCTCGAGAAAATATATTTCTCCCTTTGCATTCATCCTGAAATCCAGCCTCGCATATCCCTTACCGTTAAATCCCTTGAAGATCAGTTCGGCCGCCCTTCTCAGCTCCTTTTCCACGGCAGGATCGCTGCAGGGGATATTGGCGTCGGGGTGGAGTTCGGAAGTTTTCAGCTGGTAGGTTTTAAAGGCGTATCCTTCAGGGAAAATATACTCTACCGGCTTAAATGTTCTGCTGGAGATGCCGTCGGGATTGGCGGCAATAAGCACGGTGAATTCCCTGCCCTCAATATATTCTTCGGCCAGTAATTGCGGGTATTCCGGCAGACTTTCACTGATCTTTTGAAGCAGTTCTTCCTTGTTGTGCACCAGGGAATGCTGGTCCACCCCCAGGCTGTCGCCTGCCTTGGCAGGTTTGATGAAGATGGGAAAGCTTAGCTGGTTAAGGGCTTCCTGGATATCATCGGCCGTTTTGATGATGACATAGGCGGGCGTCTTTATGCCTTCGCAGTGGGCAAGATATTTCATCAGCTCTTTCGGCGGATCATAGAGCTGGGTAGTTGGGCCGGTATAGGGCAGGTCCAAAAGGTCAAGTGAATAGATAACATCAACCGACGGAACCTCCCATTCAAGGTAGCCTTCGCAAAGATTGACGAAGATGTCATAACCCTTATGCTGAAGCGCTTTGAGTTGTTTGTAAGTGGTGAGTTTATTCAGGAAGATGTGGTCAACAGTTGCATTTGGCAGGAAGGCCGACAAATTCCTTGGCGGATCATAATATTGATAGTCGACCGCGGTTGTTGAGTAGTCGGCTTGCAACACACATACTTTCAATCCCATTTTTCGCCGTATTTGATGAACGCATCGTTGATGATATCGGTCACCAGGTCTTTAAATGTATTTCCACTCAGCCTAAGGATGGCGCCAATGGACGTATAGTTTTCATCTTCACTAAGTCCGCATTGTGCATTTACTTCCAGTACATACAGGCGGCCATTCTCCTGGTCCATCCGGATATCCACGCGGGCGTAACCGGTACCTTTCACCGCCATATAGGCTCTTGTGCTAATATCGCACAATGCTTCATGGAGGTGCAGGGGGGCCGACTGGTATTCAAAAAAGTTTTCTTCCATGGGCATCGGTTCCTCCTCTTCATAAATTTCCCAAAGCCGGTCGAAAGAAAGAAACTTTTCAGTGTCCGGAAGGGAACTATGAAAAACCCTTTCCACAGGCGTATACACCTTGCATAATGCAGGGGTATAGTAGGAGCCGGTGATAAGGGTGGTAAATTCCGGGCCGGTAATGAATTGTTCTGCGATCAGCCCGTCTCCCGCCAGGTTCCATCCACGATAGCCTGAATACATCAGGGAAACCTGGTCAGATAACGATGCATTATTATGTACTACATTCTTTATGCCAACTCCCATGCTTCCGGCTGAAACGGCTGGTTTCAGAATGATCGGGCTTCCCAGGTGCTTAAAGATTCCGTTCAGAATGGGTTGGTTTGTCCGGATAGGTTCCCATTTTGCAGTTGGCACTCCACAGGCATCAAAGGCCTCTTTCATGGAAATTTTGGAAGTGGTGATATCATAGAAAAACTCTTCCGCACCGGTGTACACCATCCGCGCTTTGTCGAGGTACTTCACCACCGACAATCCCGGGGTACCGTTGATTTCGTCGCCATCGCAAAGGTTAAAGATCAGGGGCATCAATCCTTCCGACTGGCAATCGCTGGAAATCTGGTCAATGACTGAAGGGTAGTTATGTATAGTGACAGGTTGCCATTGCCATGGAATATTCATCGATTTAAAAGTGGCATCGAACTCATCGATACTTTGTGAAAAATCGTAGTAATAATCCAGGTTTTTATCGTTGGTCAGGAGTTGAGGTGCCAGTACCCAGACTTTTAATTTATCTAACGGTACAGCATGGTTAAACGTTGATGGCTCCATGGAATGTGAAGTTCAGTATTTCCTTGGATTTTTAATAATAAAAGGATAATTATTAGGCAGCTATTTATTGACAAATGTTAGCTATGGAATCTGGATAACCATAATCCTGTAACATATGGATTCGGTAAGTAATGCCTTATGGTATTCGCCGGTGGTTATGGCTACCTGTTAATGGCTATGTTGGTAGAAAGAAAACCGGACCTAAATGGAGCCTGATGTTGAATTGCAGTTACATTAAGAATAAAACTGTACTGGCACAAAAACATATGGGTCGATAGAGAGATACCTGTCTTTTTCTTCGGGAAATTCTGCCAGTTCAAGTTCAATAAAGGAAGAGGCTTCCTTGATCTGCCAGAGGTATAATTCCTTTTCCTTATCAATTTCTGTAAATACTTCGGGAAGCATTTCTTTAAGTAAGCCATTCCAGCAGGCTTCCTCCAACCTTTCTTTTTCAGAAAGGTTCCTGGATTTGTCACTATCTGATTTGTCCTGGCTCTGCCTGTTTGCGAAACTGGTGCCGGTCATCAATAATATTTCCTGTTGTGTAGAAGTTGCTTTCATGAGCTTTTATTATGTCGTCTATCCATTAGACGTATAAACGAATTCAAAGTAACGGCCGTTAGCAAAAAAACTGTGTTAAAACAGATTCAAACTATCCTTCTACAAATCATCGGTTAATCTTCAAAAGTTAACCGGTTAATCGTCAATACTATAAACCGGGGAAAGGCGAAAATATTGCGGTAAACCGTTGATTTTTTTGATAAAGAGCCCTTTTAGGCAGTAAATAGCCTGAGGTACACCGTGATTTGGCTGAAATTTCTCCCCAGTCTGTGTCGTGGTATCTGATTTGAAGCAGATAAATAAAAATGGTATTTATGAAAAAGATCCTACTAACGGTAATGGTAACATTTACTATCAGCACCCTGATGGCCCAACATGTTGAATTTGGACTAAAGGGCGGGGTTAATTTCGCTACGCTGAATAGCGACGACAACAATGACCTGAACAACAGAACTTCGTTCCATCTTGGAGGACTTGCTCATTTTCACCTCTCAAAACCATTTGCAATACAGCCGGAAATCATGTACTCAGGTCAGGGAGCCAGTTTTTCGGGCGGAGATATCAAACTAAGCTATATCAATGTTCCGGTGATGGGGCAATACATGTTTGGAGAGGGATTTAGAATTCAAACGGGTCCCCAATTTGGTTTCCTGGTGGGTGCCAAAGCCGGTGATATCGATGTCAAAGACGATTTCAATGGATTTGATTTCAGCTGGTCTTTTGGAGCGGGTTATATTACTCCCGGCGGGTTTGGCGTGGATGCACGTTATAATTTGGGCCTGACTGATATTAGCGAGAACGGTTCGAATGTCAAAAACAATGTGTGGCAGCTGGGAATATTCTACCAGTTCAGGCAAAAATAATTTTTGTTTATGTAGAAATACTGCCCCCCAAAATGGCTGGGAAGATGACAGCGTTCACCTTCCCAGCCATACCTTAAAGTCTGAAACTTTCTCCCTGCTGACCAGGGCTTCTTTATCAACTACAGGCCTCAGCTGTAGAATGAGCCTGTTACCGAAATAGTCCTCGATCTTTTCAATACTATCAACCGAAACGAAAAATGGCCTGCTGATCCTGAAATAGGCTTTGGGGTCCAGCATATCCTCCAATTCCTCCATCGTATAGTCTACAATGAATTTCTTATTATCCCTGGTTTTAAAAAAATTGACCCTTCCATCACTGTAGAAATAGGCGATCTCGCCCACATCAATACTAACCAGCCTGGTTCCGTTCTTTACTAAAAATCGTTTACGATATTCTCTTGGCTGTAATTTTTGTTGTAGCTCTTTTATGACATTCTCTAATTCCCCGGTCTGTTGTTTGCCGCCAAAATTATTTTTGAACTTCTCCAATGCATTCTTCAATTCATCTTTCTGTATGGGCTTGAGCAAATAATCCACACTATTGACCTTGAACGCCTTAAGTGCATACTCATCATAAGAAGTAGTAAAAATTACGGGACTCTTAACTTCTGAGAGGTTAAAGATCTCGAAGCTCTGCCCGTCAGACAATTCTATGTCCATGAGGATCAGATCAGGACTGGGATTAGCCTGCAGCCATTCTACACTCGACTGAATGCTGTCCGTTACCCCTGCGATTTCAATGCTCTTGTCAACCACGGAAATCGTCTTCTCCAGTTTTTTTACTGCGAGCTCTTCATCTTCTATGATCAATATTTTCATAAAAAAGTGTTTTAACCCATTTCAAAAATACCATTTGCCAGCCTTTTCAGCACCACCAGGTGCATGAATTGCCATATATACGTAGTGAATTGTAACACTAATGCTGCACTATTGACTCCGATTTCCAGATTAGTGGCAAAACCACGGTAAAATTCTTTCCTCCTTCCATAATCTGAAAACCTGGCTGCTTCAGCAACTGGTATTTCTGCTGGATATTCTGGAGACCGATTCCCGTTCCAGGCGCTTTCACACTCCTGCGTTGTAGATTGTTACTGACCACCAGCTTATTTCCCGTGGCAGTGAAAATATCGATCACTAAAGGATAGTTCTTTGAAAGCGCATTATGCTTTACGGCATTCTCCACCAGTAACTGAAGGGTAAGCGAAGGAACTAGGTAGGAGAAATATTGCCGGTCTACCTTTGTATTCAACCTGACCGCGTCTCCATGTCGGGTCTGCAACAACTTAAAGTAGGATTCGATGAACTTCATTTCATTTTCCAGCGAGCTCATCGACTCTTGATTATTTCGCAACAGGTACCGATATACCTTGCTTAGTTCATCGAGGAACAACACTGCTTTTTCTTTATCTACTGAAATCAGGGACGATAAAGTATTAAAACAATTGAAAAGAAAATGCGGGTTCACCTGGTTCTTAAGGGAGTCAAATTCCTGGCTTAAGGACAATCTTTCCAGTGTCTCCCTTTCAACAGCGCTTTCTTTGTATTTTGAAAAAATATAATCAGCCTCATACAGCGTCTCAAAGATCAGGTTGAAAAAAAATGCCAGTAAAAAGGCCTGCCAATAGTGATCCCTGCTATACTCATAACCCATCAGGCTGTACTTCTTAAACAAATAAACCAGCAACACAACAGAGACTGTAACCTGTAGCGTCATCATTAATGCTTTCAATGAGATACGTTGCATGCTATGGGCCGTGGAGGGAAATTTTTTCTCAATCAAACCTTCATAATACACATTGAAAAACATATTCATCAAACACATTACAACGCCTATGGGAAATCCCACCAGCCAGATCCCTAATTCACGCCAGAGCCGGTCACCATACATGATGAACAAAAACATGGCAATAAGGAATGGCGTAAAAAACAGGAACGAATATAACTTCACTTTTGGCCATTTAAGCTTAGCCATGTTCCACCTCCTCTTTTATATTTACTAATGGAACGATGATCTTTCGCTGTGCACTGTTTTCTTCTACTCTTATTTCCATTCCCAACAAACTGTACCTTCTGATCAGGTTATCCAGCCCCGACTCCGCATCTGTATCGCCAATGATTTTTTTTGGTTTGATCGTATTGGTTATGGTCAGCGTTCCATCTCCGGGGGAAATAATATCTATATATAACGGAAATTGCTTACTCACCATATTTTGCGAAAACGCATTTTCAATGACTACCTGCAGTAAGAGGGGGGCAACATAGCATTCCCTGTCTTTCTCCCCCACCTTTATGCTTACCTGCAAACCGCTGCCATACCTTGCATCAAGCATATGTAAATAGGAAGCGAAAAAATCCAGTTCTGTCCGGAGGCTCACCAGTTTTTCTTCATCGTTCCTAAGCAGGTACCGATACACTTTGCTCATCTCGTCAAGAAAAGCCTCGGCTTTATTTTCATCTTCCATAATAAGACTGCTCAGCGAATTCAGGCTGTTGAAAAGAAAATGTGGATTTACCTGGCTCCGGAGACCGTTGAGCTGGCTCTGCTTGTAGGCGCTGCTTAATTTCTGTGCTTCCGCCAGGTTAGACCTCCAGGCATTATACCGGTCAATGCCCTCCATCAAAAAGGTGATAACGATATTGACAATGGCCATAGACAGGCAGGCCCAGGCAAAACGATTTTCGTTAAAACGGGTTTTACTGAATGGCAGGATCTCGTAAAGGCGGAACAATAAGAGGAGGAATAATGCACTGATCATGATAAACAAGGAGATCATGATCGCCAGTCTTTTGGGAAGCTCCGATTCACCTGAAAACCTGGCTTTCATTAACACGGCTACAAATCCGCAAAAAATGAAGTTCAGTGCAAATACGATCGCTGTGATGATGGTATATAAAATGAACCCGGAAATGCTGTTGAAATATGAAGAGCCAAAATAGATGATATTAATTATGACAGCGATGGGGAAGCAGACCATCACCATCACCAGGTTATCTTTTCCATTATATTCCGGCAGCTTAAGTTTCATCATCTTAATTCAGCTTACTTGGAATAAAACATTCGATTTCGGTATTGCTTTTATGCACCACAACATGCAGTCGGGCATGCAATCCCTCCACCCTTTCAGAAATTTTCCTGCCCTGAAAATAATTATTTAGCTGTTGCATATCACATCCCGCGTTTGGAAACTGTAGCAGGAATGTAAGTTCCGGTTTATCATACCCTATATGCACCCTGCAGGTTTTAACACCGGCCTGCAATAATCCGTTAATGCTTTCTTTGAAGAGCAGAAATGCTTCGTAACGCCATTGCATATCAAAACGGATATTCCTCAATCGTTCGTCAATAACCATTTCTATCCGGGCCTCGTTACGGTTGCTGATCCCCTGCAAAAATTCCTGCATTCTTGCCGTGGCCATTTCCATACTGTCGTTACCTGGTGTGATGGCCCAAAGCATATCTTCCACAGCCGTAAGTGTGGCACTGCTTTTATCCTGGATCTGTTCAACAAATTCCCTGGCCTTCATGGGTTCTTCATCGGCCTTCAACAATGCCATTTCACTCAGGATATTGATATTGCCCAGGGCAGCATTCACTTCCTGGTGTAATTTTTCTGCGATATCGGTCCTCATTTTATAGACTTCTTCTTTTCTTTTCATCCGCTGACTGTCTAGCAGGAACAACACCGATAGCAAGCCAATGGCCAGCAAAATATAAAACCACCATGCGCGGTAAAAGGGGGGCCTGATCAGTATGGGAATTGATTGAAGCGAGATGACGTTATTATGTTCATCGAGGACAGCCGCTTTTAAAATAAAATGGCCAGGCGGCAGATAGTTGAGATTCAATTCACCCGATGCAGGGGCAGGTTTCCAGGCCTTATCCATGTCTTCCAGCATATAGTACATAGCCATGGAATTCTGGAAACTGTTAGTGGAGAACAAGGCCCTGATGGAAATATTACCAGGCCCTAATTCAAGAAGCCCGGCTTTCAGCACAGAATCAACGGGCAGGTCTATTTCATTTACCGCTATTCCCGATACCTGGATATGTTGAATATTTTTGAATCCAGCCATAGCTTTGGCCGGGTTAAACATCACCATATTATGACTGGCACCAAAAACAATATTTCCATTGTCGAGTTTCAGGGATGCTCCTGAATTAAATGAAATATTTTCGACGCCGTCCCGCTCATCAAAACTAAAATGCATTTCTTTTTTCTGCATGGAGAAACAGATGATCCTACCTGAACTGCCCATCCATATCCGGCCTTTGTCGTCTCTCTCAAAATTAAATAACTCGATCCCTTTAAACAGGTAGGAGAAGTTGCCAGTATTCAGGTTAAGTATATTCAAACCATTTGCGACAATCAATATAGTGCTATCGTCATATTCAAATATATCCGCTGCGCCGTTTATCAGCAATCTCCTGGCGGGCGGGCTATGACTCGGTATACTGCGCGATCAGTTTTTCATTCAGGGCATCGATCCTGTATAAGCCGTCGTAATCCGTTCCGGCCCAGATTTCATTCCTGCTGCTGCAATACAACCTGCCGATGACCCCTTTGGATTTTTGTACCAGCCTGGAAGTTTTGTTCACCGGATCATACTTTATAATATGTCCGCCCTGGGTTCCCATCCAGAGATTGCCCTGCCTGTCCCGTACGATCTGCCTGATCGTTTTCTTTTCTGCAAACGGCAATTGTACCTGGCTGATTTTTTTCGTGAGCACGTTGTAACTGCCCAGCCATCCATCCTGCTTGCCCCACCAGATATTTCCCTCCGGGTCTTCAACCATAGACCATACCATGCCTTCATTTAATCCTGATGTACCCGGGAAGATTTTAGAAGGAATGGGATTAAAGTTCTTATCATAACTGAAAATTCCCGTTCCCCAGGTACTCACCAATAGTTCACCGGACCTGGTCGACAATAATGCCGTAATATCAGAAGTGAACAATGAATCACTAGCGGGCAAACGATTGTATACGGAAGTGAAGAAATGACTTCCGGGATTGAAATGATACATTCCGCGATTGGTCGACAACCAGAGATTTTTTTCCCTGTCGGTGAATACCTGGTTAATGATATCATACCGGATGCTGTATTCACCGGGCATATCCGTAGGCAGGGGGTAGATCTTACCTTTATCCGCATCCAGTCTCGCGAACAGGTTGGTTCCGTACATCCAGGTACCGCCATCTATCTCGACGATCGCGAACAGGGTATGATAAGCATTTTGCAGGGCATCGGCAATTACACGATTCCATTCTTTAACGGTTCCATCCGGTTCGATGCTCCGGAGTGAGAATCCTGTTTCTTTCGGCCATGAACCCAGCCATTTCCGGTTCTGCTTATCGATATAAAACATGTTGACTACACGTACATCCCTGAAGGTTTCGATGGTACTGTCCTGTCCCTCATTATGCCCCGCGTAAGACATCTTCCTTGTGCCCGGCTCATATTTTACGAGCCCGTTGTTGGTGCCGATCCAGTAATTCTTGTGATGATCCTGCCACATCATGATAATGTTCCATCCTGTTGGAAGTGTGAATGGATTATGCTGCACGTCGAAGCGATTGGTCTTTTCATCATATCCGAGAATACCCGAGCCCTGGTAAAGCAGGATCACCTGGTCGTCTTTACTGAGGTAGAGGAATGGCAGCTTGGTGCTATAATGCTGAGGGAGGTTCAGCGTAGCAGGGTGCCATGTAAAATCATCGGCGTTAAAATATCCGATATCCCTGTCACCGATCTGCAACCAGATCCTGTTTTTCTTATCAATGACCATCGCATGGATCAATCCTTCTGCGAAATCAGTTCCGGCTGTAAAGGTGCGAAAGCGATAACCATCATAACGCTGCAAATGATTTAATGTAGCTACCCATATGAAACCTTTGGCATCCTGCTGAATGCCTTGGGTTGCATTGGAGGCAAGGCCCTCCTTTGTGCCCAGGTGAGTAAACAGGTAATTCTGTTGCGCACGGGCAAATAGACAGAGGAAACAAACAGCAATTGTCAGCGCCTTTTTCAATCGAAACAGGTTTATTCAAAGCTATTAAGTTTAGCCTTAAATGGTGGTCGGCCCACCCACCGGTAACCACAGTTCATACACCCTTTTCCTCAATTCATACAGAGCTCACTGAAATGCCCGGGGGGTAAAGTCCCAAACAATTCATCCGCCTAAAATCACAACCTATGCATTATGTGTTTCTTCCTGCCGCTGAACAGGGCAATTTTTGTTTGATAAAACAAGCAAGAGTTAACAACTAAAACACAGACCATGAATCGCTTTTTGAACATCCTGAAGTGGACCGGCATCATCTTATTGACATTGTTACTGTTGATCAGCACCACCGTCGCATTGCGGCAGGACCTGAAATTTGATGCACCTTATCCTGATATTATCGCCTCCAAAGATCCACAGGTGATTGAAAGAGGAAAGCATATTGTATTCAGCCAGGCGCACTGCGCTGACTGCCACAGCAATCAAAATTCAGACTCGCTTTTGGCGGCGGGACTTGAGCCGTCGCTTAGTGGTGGAAAGATGTTTGACGTGGGCATTGCAAAGTTTTATACGGCCAACCTGACTTCGGATCCGCAATATGGACTGGGCCGGAGAACCGATGGTGAAATAGCAAGGGTGCTGCGCTATGGCGTTCATGCAAACGGGAATGCAGTGCCTGAATTCATGGGTTTCCATGATATGAGTGATGCAGACCTCACCGCGGTGATTTCTTACCTGCGCACGCAGAAGCCGGTAGCGACAAAGGTTCCACAGGCAGAGTACACGCTGATCGGAAGAGTCATCAAGGCCTTTCTCATGAAACCTAATGGACCGGTAAGGCCGATCACCAAATACATGGAGCCGGATAGTACGGCGAAGTATGGAGAATACATCGTGCATAGCACCACCAACTGCGTGGGCTGTCATACCCAGCGTGATATTTCAGGAAAATATTCCGGACCCCTGATGGCAGGTGGTAATATCATCGAAGGCATGGTAACGCCTAATCTCACCATGGATAGTTCCAGCCGGATCTTTGGCTGGACAGAACAAATGTTTATTGAACGATTCAGGAAAGGAAAAATGATCCCGCAATCTGAAATGCCATGGAACAGCTTTAAACATATGAGTGATCTTGAACTCAAGGCAGTGTTCCGTTATCTCCAGACAGTGCCTGCAGCGAAGATGCCTGAGCTGGAGAAATAGGATCTACAATTCACTTCATCAAATGCGCAATTCATTCACGACTCCATTGTCACGCGACAATGGAGTTTTCATTTTTGTAGGGTAAAAAAAATTAATCATGAATAACAAGTTAATCACCGCACTACTGATCATCATGCCTTTTGTATCGCAGGCTCAATTGGGTAAGGGACTGATGGCAAAGGTTAAGGAAAAGGTCAGTGCGCGGGCCGACAAAAAAATCGATGCTGCTATCGACACAACGCTTGATGCAGTAGAAGGGAAAAACAGCAAACCGGTCGCAGGGAATGCAGTAGTTCCTGCTGAAACAAAAACCTCGCCCGCAGGAAAAACTTCCTATGCAAAATTCGATTTCATTCCTGGTGAGCAGATCATCTACTACAATGATTTTTCCGGCCAGATCGAGGGTGAACTGCCGGTTGGATGGAACAGCAGCGGGAACGGCGCTGTAGCAACAGTGGCAGGTCTCGGAGGCAACTGGATGCAATTATATAAAGATGCTTTCTACCTGGTGGATAACAAGGATTCGTTCACGGCAAACTTCACTGTTGAATTTGACCTGCTTATGCGCAGGAGCAATCCCAAGGAAGCCTTTCCGCAGTTTGGATTTGGGGTGCTCTCTTCCGGAACGGAAGCAACTACATCTAATTTGCTGTTGAAGGAATACAAGAAATTCTTTGCTGCCGAACTGAAGATCCAGCCCTCCGATTACAACGGATCTCATATGCACTACGAGAGCTTTTCGAAATACGAACGATACCTGAATACTGAGATCAAAAAGTACGGTGTGCTGGAAAACATGTTTAATCAGCCGGTACATATCTCCATGCAAATCCAGAAAACAAGGCTGCGTATCTGGATCAATGAGAACAAGCTGTATGACCTGCCCAAGGCCCTTGCAGAAGATTCGGTAATGAACCAGTTATTCTTCTTTGTGAAGGGTAATGGAGGGAACGATGAAGAGGTCGGTTACAATATCAGCAATATCAGGATTGCAAAAGGACTTCCGGACAGCAGGCATAAACTCATCGATGAAGGAAAATTTACTACGACCGGAATATTGTTCAATGTGAACTCAGCCGAGATAAAACCGGAAAGCAATGGTGTACTGAAGGATATCGCGGAGGTGTTGCAGAAACACCCGGAGATCAGGGTGAGCATTGTGGGACATACCGACAGTGACGGCAGTGATGCTGCCAACCTGGAGCTCTCGAAGAAAAGGGCCGCTGCTGTGAAACAAAGCCTTGAAGAAGATTTTGGCATAGCGGCATCCAGGATGGATACCGATGGCAAAGGAGAATCTGTTGCCGTTGGTGATAACAAAACGAAAGAAGGCAAGGCCCGTAACAGGAGGGTGGAATTCATCAAATTATAATGACTAACACATAAAACAATTTTTTATGATCACGAAATATGTATTCATCATCATCGCATTGATCCTGGCTTTATGCAATGGCGTTACCGCGCAGACCGGCCAATTACCTGAGTCGTTTATGAACCGGATGCTGGAGAAATTTAAGCAGATCCATAATACAAGACTTGCGCAGATTGAAATGGAAAAAGACCTTGAGAAATCCGTTGATGAAATGACAGTAAAACTTAAGGCCTGGATTGCGGAAACCAAAAGATCACAGGAGCAGATGGAAAGAGACTACAAGGCATCGTACCAGCACAAGCCCGGTGAGATGAACCTGTTCCCGCTCTGGGAAGAAATTCCGGCTCCCGTTCCAAGTCTGCCTGAAGCCAGCCAGGTCAATTTCGAGATGAAATATGGCGCTTTTATATCCAAAGTGGAAATGCAGAAAAAACAGCTGAGTGATATGGTGCAGGACCATGTTGGAGAACAAAGAAATTCCGAGGCGGAGATGATGGCAGATGCCAGGAAAATGGCCAACCAGAATGCCATGGTTCAACAGATGGGCGGGGCAGATGCGCTGATGAATATGAGCGAGGCAGAAAGAAAGGCGATGGCAAAGAGCCTGAAGAACAGCCCGAAAGCCAACCCGGGTGCATATAGCGGTGTTCCGGATGCCGGGATGAATGCGATGATGCAGAAGATGATGAATGATCCTGATTACCGGAATAAATACAATAACATGACGGATGCCCAGAAGCAGGCGGAGATGCAGAAATTCATGACCAACAAAACGACGGAAAGAAATGATGCAGCATTTGAAGCAGGGTTGAAAGAGAAGAACCAGACCGATGCGTCTGCAAAAATCCAGGCGTTACTCGGTAAGACGTTGTCAAACATGCAGGAAGCTTCCAAGCCTATTGCGGAAGGCACTGACCTGGCCAACAAATTTTATGGCGGTCTATACAGTGATATCAATAACTGGTATAAGAAGGCATATGAAAGTCTGCCTGTGGTTACCATGGGCGAGAGCAAAGAAAAGCAGGGGCTGGCGGAGCTCAATACGTTTAAGGCTTCACTCATTTACCTGGTCCAGAAAAAAGAGGCTGCGACCAGGACGATACTCTGGAGTTCACTGAAGAGTGGCACCAAGATCGCTTTTGGCGAGTTTAATGATTTCATCGGGAGCTATAAGTGGGGCGCCAGTAAAAACGCAAGCATGTTGAATTATGATGAGATACAGGTAGCCAATGCCGTGAGTAGCCTGTATGACCAAATGATCAGGCTTACCAGTGATGCAGAAACACTTACCCGCATGCATAAAGGCCAGCAGGAGCAATATGAATTGATCGTGAAATAACTAAATCATTAAAAATGGAAACAAGGAAACAGATAAATAGGAAAAGGATACTTATTGCCAGCGCGGCGGCTGACGGGCATTTCAATCCGCTGACCGGCATCGCCAGACACCTGCGGGATCTTGGCTATGATGTGCGCTGGTATGCATCTAAGTATTACGCACAAAAGGTAATGAAGCTGGGCATCCCGTATTATCCATACAGTATCGCAAAAGAAATTCATGCATCCAACCTGGATACGGACTTCCCTGAACGCGCGAAAATTAAAAATCCGTTTAAAAAGATCAACTGGGATATCATTAATTTTTTTGTTGCACGCGGACCGGAGTACCTGGAAGATATCCGGCGGATCCGGGAAGCATTTCCGTTTGATCTCATGATCTGCGACAATGCATTTACAGGTTCGGTATTTGTAAAAGAGGTACTCGGTGTACCGTGATCGCAGCAGGAATCCTGCCGCTCCCGGAAACCTCTGAAGACCTTCCTCCTTACGGACTTGGCATGACCCCTTCAAATAGTTTAGCCGGAAAGATCAAACAAAACCTGTTACGCTGGCTGGCCTTCAATGTATTGTTTAAGACATCAGCAAAGTATATGTGGAAGGTCCTTGAAGCGCATGGTATACAGCACAATCATCTCTCCGTTTTCGATATCACCTGCAGGAAGGTGGATCTGTTTTTGCAGAGCGGAAGTCCGTCTTTTGAATACTACCGCAGTGACCTGGGCAATAACATCCGTTTTGTGGGGCCGCTTTTACCCTATAGCAGCGGATCACAAACCGGCAGCTGGTCTGATCAGCGACTGTACGAGTACAGTAATATTGTGCTGGTGACACAGGGAACAGTGGAGAAAGATGTCACCAAGCTGCTGGTGCCGACCCTGGAAGCGATGAAGGGCGACAGCGAGACACTGTTGATCTGCACCACGGGCGGTTCCCATACGGCACAGTTGAAAAAGCAGTATGATCAGCACAATATCATCATTGAAGATTTCATCCCATTTGAAGACGTGATGCCGTATGCGGATGTATATATCAGCAATGGCGGATATGGCGGTGTATTATTAGGGATCAGGCACAGGTTGCCGATGGTGGTGGCCGGACTACATGAAGGGAAGAATGAAATATGTGCAAGGGTGGGTTATTTCAAATATGGCGTCAACTTGAAAACCGAGAAGCCCACTGCCAAACAAATCCGGAATGCGGTTAATGAGGTGTTGACACACCCAGACTATAAAGCCAATGTCGTTAAGCTTGCAAAAGAAATGGAAGGATATGACACATTTGCCCTGGTAGAAAAATATATTGAAGAGGTTCTCGCAAGGCAGGCGAAGAAGACGATGGCGGAAGAATTGGTGTAAATAAAGAGTAAATAATAATAACCTTACCTTCGACAGTACACTAAACGACCAGGTTTTGTTATGAAAAAATTTACTGCAGCCCTTGCACTAATCGCAATTTTTTCTGTTCACTCCTTGTTTTCACAGGTCATCAGTTCAAAGCAGATTGACAGCTTAACCGAACTCGTGCTGAAAACATTTGACGTTCCGGGGATTGCAGTGGGCGTGGTAAAAGATGGCAGGTTGATACATGCCAAGGGATACGGAGTAAGGTCATTAAGGACGATGCAGAAGGTTGACGAGAACACGCTTTTCGGTGTGGCCTCCAACACCAAGGCATTTACAGCAGCAGCGCTTGGCATGCTGGTAGACGAAAAGAAGATCACCTGGGACGATAAGGTTTCTGATTATATACCGGGGTTCAAATTATATAGTCCATATGTAACCGAGGAATTTACCATCAGGGACCTGATCACGCACCGGAGCGGACTCGGTTTGGGAGCAGGTGATTTAATGATGTTCCCTGACTCCAGCAGTTTTACCAAGGAAGAGATCATTCATAACCTGCGCTACCTTAAGCAGGTGTCGGGATTTCGTACAAAGTATGATTACGACAACCTCTTATATATAGTGGCCGGTGAGGTTGTGGCCAAAGTATCCGGAAAATCCTGGGAAGACTTCATTGAAAGCAGGTTCCTGCAACCGTTGGGAATGACGGCTACCGCGGTGTCTATGAAAAGGGTAAAAAACAGGACCAATATTATTGATCCCCATGCCCCGGTAAATGGGAAAGTGCAGGCATTGACCATCGACTGGAGTGAAACAGCAAATGCTGCCGGCGGATTGGTCAGTAATGTGACTGACCTGAGTAAATGGATCATCGTGCAAATGG
This sequence comes from uncultured Sphingobacteriales bacterium, assembly GCA_963707255.1. Taxonomy (GTDB): domain Bacteria; phylum Bacteroidota; class Bacteroidia; order Chitinophagales; family Chitinophagaceae; genus Pollutibacter. The sequence goes on from CAVPPM010000013.1 coordinate 132,782, forward strand.
ACCATGGTAAATACGATAATGGCAAGCAGTTATTCAGCGATGAAGTGCACGAGGAAATGTGGACGCCGCAAACCATTATCCCAACGCAGACTGCACCTCCTTATAACACACATTACGCTTCTTATGGCCTGGGATGGTTTTTATCTGACGTGAAAGGGTATAAACAGGTCACGCATACAGGCGGACTGGCTGGTGTAGTTACACAAATCACTTTATTGCCAGAATTAAAACTCGGCATCATTGTACTCACAAACCAGCAGTCAGGAGCGGCTTTCACCGCCATCACCAATACCATCAAGGACAGTTATCTTGGGGTAACGGGGATGGACAGGGTTAAGCAGATGCACGATCGTGTATTGCGCGGAGAAGCCGAAGCAAAGAAGATCAATGACCAGATACAAAAAGATATTGAAGCAAACCAGAAGAATATATCTGCCAGGCCGGCCAATGCACTGTTCATCGGAACATATAAGGATCCATGGTTTGGTGATGTCATTGTTTCAGAACAAAACGGGAAAATGCGATTACGTTCAGTAAGATCACCCAGGTTAAGGGGTGACCTGTCTTATTATAAAGGAAATAGCTTTATTGTGAGATGGGATGATCGTTCATTTGACGCAGACGCCTATGTAATGTTCTCTCTTGATATGGATGGCAAGGCTTCCGGAATAAAGATGAAAGCCATCTCTCCATTGACTGATTTTAGTTTTGATTTTCATGACCTGGATCTTACCAGGGTGAAATAAATGCTTTCCACTTTTTCTGTTTGCTTTTCCACAAGATTGCTGATCTGCTGTTTTTAAGGCGGATTTAGGTTACCTTTGCGGCGAGATCAAAAGACGCCAAGAAGGCGCAAGACACAAGGGAAAACATAAAATATTACGATTTTTAAAAACTAATTATATGGCTAAGAAAGTAAAATTCATTTTGTCGGCTGATATCGTTGCTAATGCAACAGAAGGTTTATTGTTGGGCGAATTCAACAACTGGGACCTGGAAAACGGGTTTACCATGAAAAAAGCCAAGGACGGTTCACTAATGGCCACGGTTTCTCTTGAAGAAGGCCGGGCTTACCAATACCGTTATTTATTGAATGATGGCAGATGGGTGAATGATGAGCATGCACAATATGTTCATGACGAAAGGTTCCAGGTAGAGAATTGTGTGATTGTTGTTCCTGCCGGTGAAGAAGCAGCTGTGGCGGTTTCTGATGTAAAGGCAAAATCACCCAAAGCGAAAGCAGTACCTGCCGTTAAAGAAGTTAAGGCACCTAAAAAAGCAACGAAGGAAGCATCTGATGACCTCACAAAAATTGAAGGCGTCGGCAAAAAAATTGCTGAATTGCTTGCTGCAGGGGAAATTATTTCCTTCCAGGATCTCGCCAAATCAACGCCAAAGAAAATCAAGGCTATTCTTGATGCTGCCGGCAGCAAATACCAAATGCATGACCCCGCAACCTGGCCAAAGCAGGCTAAACTCGCTGCTGCAGGTAAATGGGATGAGCTGAAAAAACTCCAGGCTGAGCTGAAAGGCGGTAAATAATCCTGATCAGGCATTTCTTTATTTTTCAGCATCCCGGTAACACCGGGGTGCTGAAACAATTATATTTAAGGGATACAATGAGGCAGGTGTTGCTTTATTGGATTTCAAAGGCCTCTTCATGTAAAATAAAATTTTATGGGATTAGCAGACAAACTGTTTCAGTTTAAAAATGAAAAAGCATCCGCGAACCTGAAAGCAGGTATGGATTTCCTGGAAGCCAACAAACTGAAACCCGGGGTAACTGAAACCTCCAGCGGACTTCAGTACGAAGTGATTCACAACGGCGAAGGGCCAAAACCACTGGCCACCAATAAAGTGACCTGCCATTATCATGGAACCCTTATTGATGGCACTGTCTTCGACAGTTCAGTGAAACGTGGCCAGCCGGCTACATTTCCCCTGAACGGAGTGATCAAGGGCTGGACCGAAGGATTGCAACTGATGAACCAGGGCAGCAAGTGGAGATTTTTCATTCCCCCGCAACTGGGTTATGGCGACAGGCAGGTAAGTGCGCAGATCGGGCCGAATAGTACATTGGTGTTTGAGGTGGAGCTGATAGCAATTAGTTGAGGGTTGAGGGTTGAGCTGTTGAGTGGTTGAGAGTTGAGGGAGAGGATGAAATATATTATTCCGGTAGGATGTTTTTTTGCTAGATTTAAAACATGAAGCAGAAATACATATTCCTGGTTGTCCTTGTCATCTTATGCAGTAATGGGTTCAGCCAGTCGTCAACAACAGCAACGGCGATAGATAAAAAAATTGAAGACAGTATCAATGCTGCAAAAAGGGACAGTATCCGTTGGGCCAAGATGGAGGCTGCTGCTACCTTCCCCTGGTTTAAAACCGGAACATGGTCTGGTGTATTGCCCGTGGACGGAGTGGATTTTGTGCCTGATCCCAAGAAACAATATAACCTGGTTTTTGACTTTACCCATTTCAATAAGGACACATCGAACAAATCTATCAATGATGGCCTGACGGAAATCGCCAGGATCATAAATCTACACGTAGCGTCTGGTATTCCTAAAGATCATATTCATCCGGTGATTGTAGGTCATGCGAAGGCATTATTCTCACTGTATAATAATAATGCTTACCAGGTAAAGTATAAAAAAGACAACCCGAACATCCAGATCATCAATGATTTTATGACTGCAGGCGTTAAGTTTATAGTCTGTGGGCAGGCAATGAATTTCCTCGATGTAAAAAAAGAACAACTTTATCCCGGTATAAAAGTGGCCATTTCAGCAAAAACAACCTTGTCGTATTTGATGCAGCAGGGATATATGTTGTATAATATTGATGAACTGGAATAAATTTATTTTTCGTCGCGGTACAGTTTCCCATCCTTCATAACAAAGAGAATTGAACGAAGGCTGGAAATATTTTCAGCGGGATTTCCCTCTGCAATAATGATATCGGCCTTATACCCTGCTTTAATGAAACCAAATGACCTGTCCAGGTGGAATGCCCTGGAATTTACGCTGGTGGCGGCCTTTAGCACATCCATGGGTTTCATCCCATATTCCACCATCAGTTCCATTTCCAGGACATTATTGCCGTGAGGGAATACACCAACATCCCCTCCCATTCCGATGGCAACGCCTGAAGCAATGGCATCTTTAAATGATTTCTTTTTGATGGTAACTCTTTCGGGCTCGGGTGTTTTCCCTTTTACCCAACCCCGGTACTGGCTGATCATATCTACCGCGGCGATGGTGGGGATAAACGTTACGTGGTGTTCCTTCAACAACCTGCCCGTAGCCGTATCCATAAAATCACCGTGTTCAATCGTCTCGGCACCCGCAAGCACCGCCCTCCGGATGGCTTCAATACTTTTTGCGTGGGCAACAAAATACCTCCCGCTGCTGGTAGCAATATCGTGAACGGTTTTCATTTCATCAACGGTAAAGGACGGCCTGTCTTCTCCCTCCGGTCCCCAGCGGTAGTCTGCATATATTTTAATGAAGTCGGCACCCTTGCCAATCTGATCCCGTACCACGCGAACAAGATCGGCCCCGTCTGCGGGTTCGGCGCCCAGCATGATCTTTGAATCTTCATCATATCCTTTAGGTCCATAGGATCCCGTACTGACAATCGCCCTTCCGGCCACGAGTAAACGAGGTCCCGGTATAACACCTTCATTAATGGCACGTTTGAGGGCAACATCGGCATAACCGGCACCTTCTGTTCCCAGGTCCCTTGCTGTTGTAAAGCCCGCCATCAGTGTATTACGGGCATGAACGGTGGCCCTGACGCTGCGATAGTTATCTGATTCCTTTAACACCTGCGTGTCCCAATCCGTAATATTGTAAGGATAGAGGAACATGTGGGAGTGTCCTTCAATGAGTCCGGGTAGAATGGTGGCATTGTTTTTTTCAATATGTATTGCACCTTCAGGTTCTTTGAGTTTGTCCTTTGGCCCGACAGCAATTATCTTATCATTTTCAATGATAAGCGCCCAGTTTTTTTGCATGGTTTCACCATCGAACAGCCTGTCGGCCGTGATATAATAACGGGACACCTGTGACTTAGCAGGTAATTGATTGGCGGCAAAGAAGAACAGTAGGAGTAAATATTTCAACAGTGGAATTTTGTTAATGAATATATGAAATCTGTTTTATTGAATGGAACCTTGAAAGGGTGAAGTAAATTGATATACGTATAATATATGTTGTAAATAGGTTTCTATGAAGTACAAGATGTTAGGCAGGTCGGGAATGATGATCTCGCAGATAGGGTTAGGTTGTATGTCGGTCCCCTGTAATGATGTAAAAAGAGGGATGGCCATTATTCATCGGGCCATCGATCTTGGCATTAATTATTTTGACACGGCTGACCTGTATGAGCGGGGTGCCAATGAGAGTTTGTTGGGAGCGGCCATTAAAGGGAAAAGAGACCAGGTGATATTGGGAACCAAGGTGGGCAACCAGTGGACCGACGGAGTAAGCGGATGGCAATGGAATCCCCGGAAAGAGTATATCCTGAAAGCGGTAGAGGATAGCCTTAGGCGATTACAGACAGATTATATCGACCTATACCAATTGCATGGGGGAACCCATGAGGATCCAATCGATGAAACCATTGCTGCATTTGAATATCTGAAGGCCCAGGGGAAAATAAGGCATTACGGGATTTCCTCTATCAGGCCCAATGTAATAAGGGAATTTGTGAAGCGTTCCGGTATCACCAGTGTGATGATGCAGTATAGCCTGGCCGACCGAAGGCCGGAAGAAGAAATGCTCGACCTGCTTTCGTCCAATAATATCGGAGTATTAGCCAGGGGTTGCCTTGCACAGGGCATGCTGGTGAATAAGCCGGCCAAAGAATACCTGGGGCATCCTGTTTCCGAAATGGAAAAGGCAGGGCTGGCCATCAGGTCATTCGCCAATGATAACAGGACGGCGGCACAGTCGGCCATCCGGTACGTGCTGCATCATCCTGCGCTTACCTCGGCCATTGTTGGTGTTAGCCGTATTGAACAACTGGAAGAAATTGCCGGAACAATGGATTGTGAAGATTTTTCCGATGATGAGATGGTGCGAATAAAGAATTCCATTCCTGCCAATGTATATGAGCAGTACAGGTAGATATCGTAAAGGATATCTGAAAATAAAGGTTGGCTTTTGGGAGCCAACCTTTATAATGTTATTAATCTGCATTATGCCATACGAAATGGCTTAGTGATATATAGCGAGAATGCGTTTTTGCATCTGTATATATATTATAAACAGTGGGATAATTCCCTGCTTCAGGAAATTTCAATGGCTGGCCGAATGCTGAACTGAAGTTTACTCCAGACAACAGGTAATCCAGTGTCACCATAGGTTCAGTGAAAATTAACCGGCCGTCATAAGAACCCCAGATCATGACTTTGGAAAATGGAAGAAAACTGGGTGGCGGAGGAGCCCAGTGCTTTCCCATCATCGGTTCACCACCAGGTCCCGCGGAATAGGTTGCAGGAACATAATCGCCGGTTGGGAGATTATCGAACAGCGGCGCAGATGCCGGAGAATATGCAGGGATCTCCATTCTTTCGGCCATACTGATCATATAGAAGTGTATATCAAAATGTGGAACACTGAAGAAAAATGGGGGATGGCCGGCAGGGTTCCAGTCGAAGCTGATGTGGTCAAAGGGGGTAACTGCCTGAGCTTTCTGATGGAGGGTAAGCGGATTGGCAAGATCATTATGGTCTCCATCAGTGGGAAGTCCTGATAAAGCCCCTTCGGTAATTTCGACGCCAATTTCCTCGGGGTGACCGTCATGGTTGATCCGGGTGAACGTTCGGACCATGCCATCACCAATCTGCACCTGAGGACCATAGAATGTGTTTGTCTTCAATGAGGCATCCGATTTGGCCAATGAGGATTTGTCCGTAACTGCGACAGATTTTTTTTCCAGGGAATCCTTTTGGCAAGAGAATAAGATCAATACCAGGAACAAAATTCCGGCTGACGGGTAAAACTGCTTTTTCATGTATGTCCATTTTATGATGAGAAAAAAATGACTGAGCGACAGGTGGCATGAGGCAAGAGCAGCAACAATAATTTACGTCATTATAGGATAATTCTCAAAATTTTTTGGCAGGTAGTATAGTTATAACTCCCTTTTGGTGGCTTTAAAAAATATCGGATAGCGGCAGTCCGCTATCCGATGGTGTTTTACTAAAGTCGTTGTCAACTTTTACGGGTCCAGGTTAGTACGGCTTAATGATGATGCAGGGATTTCAGACTTGTTACCGGATGGGGGATATGGTTACTGGCATCATCCATCCCTGCAAAGAATTATTGTATTCAGAATATGATTTCAATGGAATGTTTTATATCAGCGGGATATTTTTTTGCGTCCAGTTTACCCAGGTACTGAAGGTAAAAATCTCCCCATCCGTCAGGTAAAGAGAACAGTTCGTAACGGAGTGAATTATACATGTCGCCGGGCAGGCTCACTTCAATGGTAGTATCAATTTTTTTATCAGGGGTCTGGTAAATCCCTTCCGGCAGCAGTGCCAGCCTTACAATTTTATTGGCTTCTGCAGTATCAGCGTTATGGTAACTGTCGAGCCATATCCGGAATATTGAAGGGGCATACTCGCTAACCTGTTTAATATGGATGGAGGTCACCGCTTTTCTGAAAAGCCCGATCCTGTATATGGATGTATACTTTTCAGTACTGACCAACGAGGCCTGTGCAGCTCCTGAAATTTCACCCGCGTATCTTATTCCGGAAATGGTATAAGGAATTTCGAGGTAAGAGGGAGACCTTGCGAGTATCGTTGCCGCGCTGGCCGACTGTTTATAAGAGACCGCCCCGGTATCATTTGTTTTAAGTGTTTCCCATGGATTGAAAGTAGGCGTGTACGCATCACTGTTAGCAAGGCGCATATTACCGATGAAGACCTCTGAGGGAATTACTTTTGACCCTGTTGTTACGTCGTAAAAACTTACGACACCCTGGAACGGGCCATAGTCAGGTATTGTTTGAATGTCATCTTTTCCGCATCCCAGTGCAAATAATAGTATGACGACAGCTTTTTTCATAAAAAGAATGTATAACCTGTTTTGAAATGGGTGCTGGTGCTTAAAAATACCTGCTTTCATTGCTTGCTTTCCATGAATAAGACAAATGCGGTGGTTTGACCGACATACGATATGAATTTCACGACGAACGTATAGGACTGGTTTACCAGGGATAGGGTTTCAGTATATGTTAGAATGTTGTTTCGTAAAGTATATTGGTTCTTGTTAATCCACCCTGTGTTTCTTTCATTTGTGCTGACAATAAATAGAATTTCTGGTTTTTTACTATGCCTGAAAGTATTTTCGAATCCTGGGTACCTTCTGTTGCCAGCATCCATTTATTTTCCTGTAGATCATAGCTTTCCAAATTGTTCATATGATCCCAATTAAAATTATCTGCCCAGCTGCCAAGGAAGTAGATTTTTTCACCCAAAGTATGCGCAGGCAGGTTTTTAGCCCAGATCCGAGGCTCATTCAGGCAGCCATAAGACCAGCTCTTTGATGTCAGATCCTGTATTTGAACAGTAATTTCGTAATTGAAATTTTCATTGTCCATAGTAGAAAAACCGCCCGCGATATACATCCTGTTTTTGTGGATCAGCCCGCTAAATTTTTTCCTGCAAAAGGGCAAATTGTAGTTTGTCAGGGAATTGGTACTGAGATCATAGACATCAACCCTGCAACTGATACCAGCCGCATTTTCACCACCAATAAAATAGACTTTACCGGCTTCATATAGTGCCAATATTCCTGCTCGCGGTTCGACTCAATACTGCAGATGACCAGGTTCCAGTGACAGTATTATAAATGTCTATTTTGTCGGAATACGTATTGGTCCCCAAATAGCCCCCTGCAAAAAGGATATAATCATTTGCCTCCACGGCGGCACAGTGACTTCTGGGGATGCTTAGATTTTCTTTCGACCAGCTTTCCGTCTTGTTATTATGAATATCAATGTCGCTATAAAAAATATCACCAGACCGTCCACCTGCCATAAATAATTTATCATTTGAGGTTGTAACCGCCATATCCTGCCTGCCATTTTGCAGAGTACGAATAGCTTAAGTTGTCCAGGTCCATATCATACATGAATACCTTTGCTGACATAGACGCTGATGTCCCTGTGGTACCAGTGAATATGAGTTTGTTTGCTATTGAAAATATTTGCGGATCATAATCAGCCTGGGGCATAATGGCCAGTTCTTTCAGGGTCATCGGGAGAGTGGTTCTAACTACATTGCAGATGGTATCCAAAATGGCGGAAATATTCACGGTATCCTGGTCAGTCAATCCTTTACTGCTCACAACTGTAAGTTCAAAAATATAAGTTCCTGATGTTGGTATAAAGAATGAAATTCTTGCTGTATTGAACTCAATTGAATCATATGCCCGGGGTGCAATAATTTTCCATCTGTATTCCCTGATCGGGTCTGAAGTACCACCCCTGGAGGCGCTTCCATCCAGGGAAATAGTTTGGTTCAGGGGAATGGTCACCACCTGGTCTTGCCCGGCTGAAGCATTTGGGAAAAGTGATGCAATCGCGGAACCATTTAACTGTTCCGCCTTTTGGCATGATGTATAGATAAAGAGTATAAGCAACAGTGAGGAAACAGTTGTTGCCATAAAATAAAGCCTTTGCAGAATATATTTTCCTTGTATACTAAAAGGGTTAACTAACATTGGATAAACAGTTAATGGTATCCATGTGGTGTATATAAATTTACAAATTTTTGAGTCCTCCCAAAAATGCAACCCGGGTTAAAACATTAAGCCGGGCTTCGTGGAAACGAACCTGGTTAATGTTTAAACTAAATACCGACTCAACTATTTTGTATGCGGGATTTATAGGATGGCACCTGATCCATGCAAAATTATTTCCGGAGACTTGGTGTTCAACCGCATTCTTAATATTGTTAGTCGGATTTTTTGGAGTCAAGTAAACACCGTGGACGGGTTCGTTAATCGAAAATGAAAGGTTGATATTAACAAAGTGAACTTGCCTTATATTTATCCATTAAATAATTGCTTCATGAAGTTGAGTTTATTGTTAGCCACGCTGTTCTTCAGCATTATCGGTTATTCCCAATCCCTCACTGTTGAAAAGATCATGCAGGATCCAAAATGGATCGGCACTTCTCCATCGGCCATCACCTGGGGAACGGATAGTAAAGCGGTTTTCTTTAGCTGGAACCCCGACAAAAATGTTTCCGATTCAACATACAAATATGTCCTTGGTAGTAGAGAGCCTGTTAAGACATCCTACCTGGATGGTTTGAAAATAAGCGCAGCAGCTGCTGGCAATTATAATACCTCTTATACATTGATGGCCTATGTATACCGGGGTGATATTTTTATGCAGGATATTAAAACAGGTATGGTTACCCGTGTGACCCAGACCGAGGAAACAGAAACCAATCCCCGCTTTATCATGAAAGATGAATGGCTGGTGTATGCCCGCAGCCAGAACCTTTTTGCCTGGAACATAAAAAACGGTATTACCCGGCAGATCACTAATATAACGAAGGCTGATCCCGCCCAGGCTTCATCGACACGTACCGAAATTCAAGGCCGCAGAAACGATAGTGTGGCCAGGATTCAAACGCAGGATCAATTTCTGCAACAACAGCAATTAGCCACCAGCCAGATACTGAAGGAGCGGAAAGATAAGCGCACCCAACGTAACGATTATCTCAAGACAAACCGTGAAACCGATACTTTACGAATGATTGGTATTGGAGATAAAACACTGCAGAACATGCAGGTAAGCCCCGACGGTCGGTTTATTACCTACCGGCTTTTTCAATCACCAGCAGGCTCAAAACAGGCTATTGTACCGGATTATGTAACAGAAACGGGATATACAACGGATATCAATGCACGGACCAAAGTTGGATCACCTCAGGGGAAGTTTGAATTTTATATTTACGACCGTAAGTCCGATAAGCTTATTGCGGTAAATACGGATTCCATTCCCGGGATCACTGATGTTCCTGATTATACCAAAGACTATCCCGCATTGTTTGCCAATCGTAAACCGCTGCCAAGGGGTGTTATGGTGAGCGGGCCTTCGTGGAACGACAGTAGTACTTATGCCATTGTGGATATCCGTTCACAGGACAACAAAGACCGATGGATCATGCAACTTGATGCAGCCACAGGAAAACTAAAGCTGATCGATCGCCAGCGTGATGAAGCATGGACAGGAGGCCCGGGGATTGGACCATTCGGAGCAAAATCTGGTTGGATCGATAACAGGCATTTTTATTTCCAAAGTGAAGCGTCAGGTTATTCTCACCTATATGTATATGATGTTGCAGCAGGGACAAAAAAAGCGCTGACCAGTGGCCCCTATGAAGTTCAGGATGTTGTGCTGAGCAAAGGCAAGAAAACTTTCTACCTCCTCACCAATGAAGAGCATCCGGGAAAGCAGCAGTGGTGCAGGATCAATACGGACGGTACAAAGAAGGAAAAAATTACCGCAATGGATGGAGGATACGAGGTGACAATGTCTCCCGATGAAAAATATATTGCCTACCGGTATTCCTACACCAATAAGCCATGGGAACTATATATACAGGAGAATGCACCGGGAAAAAAACCTGCCCAGGTCACCAACAGGTCGATGAGTGCAGAATTCAGTGCCTATCCCTGGAGAGACGCCATGGTTACCACGTTTACTGCCCGTGACGGCGCCAAAGTGTATACAAGAGTATACGAACCCGCAACGGGAAAGAAGAACGGCGCCGCCGTGATCTTTGTTCACGGTGCCGGCTACCTGCAGAATGTCCATTATTGGTGGAGCAGCTATTTCCGCGAGTATATGTTCAATAACCTGCTCGCTGATAAGGGGTATACGGTTATAGATATTGATTACCGGGCCAGCAGCGGGTACGGGCGCGACTGGCGGACGGGGATCTATCGCTGGATGGGTGGTAAAGATCTTGATGATCATATTGACGCGGCTAAGTTCCTGGTGGAAAAATATGGCATCGATCCTGCACGCATCGGTATATACGGAGGAAGTTACGGAGGCTTTATCACGCTGATGGGATTGTTTACCAAGCCCGATGTATTTAAAGCAGGCGCTGCATTAAGGCCGGTGACGGACTGGGCGCATTATAATCATGGATATACATCGAATATCCTCAATGAGCCATTTATGGACAGCATCGCTTATGCAAAATCATCGCCGATAAATTTTGCCAGCGGATTGAAAAATCATTTGCTGATATGTCATGGTATGGTGGATGTTAACGTGCATTTCCAGGATGTGGTTAGACTGTCACAAAGACTTATTGAACTTGGGAAGGATAACTGGGAACTCGCTGTATTCCCCCTGGAGGATCATGGTTTTGTTGAGCCGAGCAGCTGGACGGATGAATATAAAAGGATATTGAAGTTATTCGACAGTCAATTACTGAAGTAAGTATAGTATTAATAACCATACTGCCGGAATAGCCGGATCACCTGGTCTTTTTGTGCATTCATATTTTGGGCCATAAGGGTGTTCCTGAATTCATCCATGGTTTTTACTTCCTTTTTCAATGCATTGAAGAATTGCTTCGGCTGAAACCCGGCAACGCTGTCCCGAATGGTACTGCCGGTGCAGGATTCACCCACCGGGTCATATAAATCATATAATAAACCCTTGGGAACCCAGGCATTTGGGTCTTTTTTACGGTGGGGGTTAAAGGATTCCAGGAATACAAGATGACTGCTTAATTCATTTTGGCTACTGAACAGAATAATATCCCGATTTTCATGGATAAAACCCTGTTCAGGAAATGGTGTGCTTTTCATTTTCCATTGCTTGTCTGACAAATAATGGCCAATGAAATATGCCCAACCCTCACCCACTGCAATTCGTGGAGCGTATTCAGTGCAACAGGCTCCGTATTCGCCTTCCCCGGGATTATTCAATTCAGCCAGGCCGAATTTTAACCACCAGTTATTTCCAACATTGGAAAAATGAGAAGCGTGTGACAATTCATGGTATACCAGCTCTGCATACCGGTCAGTGGTAAGGTATGTGGCTTCGCCTCCATATCCATATTTAATGTCGGGTCCCCTTGCTTTGTAAGCTTCAGCAGATAATAATGCTGCGATTCCCACTGCCGGCGCCCAGATCATTAATGCTCCGGAAGCTACTATTTCAGTACTATTGGTAGCATCACTCGACTTTAGAATTTTATTCAGCATATATGTATTGCCGGTTCCTGAGCCACGTTTACTACTCAATAAAATATTCAGGTTTGCCGGTGGGGGCGAAATTTGTTCGTCCCTGCACATGGAATGATATTCCCGGATACAATTAAATGCAGTTGCCGCACACCATTGGCTGGTTCCAATAGTGCCCGTAACGGTGGGATGATGAATGAGAAACTTGTGGTGGCAATCCAGGTTATCCCATTTTCCAAAATTAATTTTTATCGGGAAAAATTGTTCATGGATCGCCCACGGCCTCATCCTTGCGATCCGGGCATAGTGATTTTTAAATTTGGCAATAATGGTGTATTTGTTCTTAAAATATTTTGTAGCTGTGAATTCGCCTGCAGCATTGGTGTATAATTTTTGCATTTTAAATAACCTGCGAATCACGACACTAATTTCGGGTATGCCAGTATACGCACGGTCGGAGGTCAGCTCTTTCTGGACTTCAATAATTCCGGATGGATAATGACCACAGTTCGCCGGTATATTTTGTTGTGGGTTCAATTCACCCGGTACCTGGCGATCAAATTTTACATTGTTCGAATTAAAATATCCCGGCGGGTATTCATCACCAAGCCTGCTATTTCCCGTTAACTTCAACGCTTCATCTTCCCAGGGCGGATCATTGTCAGGAATATGCATTCTGTCAATGATGGTGTAGCTGATGCCTTGCGGAAATCTGTATGAATTTTCCACCACAGCGTAATAATCAGGAATGTCTTCTATATTCTTTCCGGGGGGATGATAGTAATCACCTTCTGATATTAGCTCAAGGTGAAGGGGATAATTAAAAAGATCTATTTCCTGATCTTCAAGCTGATCAAGTTGATGATAATCAGCCGGACTGAATTTTACATACAGATGGGTAACCGCAAGTGGGTTTTTTGGCATTTTCCCATATACATTTTTATAGGCAGTAGTCATATTGGGGATGAGGTAGGGATTTTCAACCGGCCCGCCAAGAAGGGTTGGTGAATCCAGGGTGTCGGCGTAATTTTTTTCTAATAAATCACAGTCGAAGCAGATGGCTTTTAGCGAAGCTGGATTGTTTAACGGGTAATTAAGGTCAGATTTTCTGCACGAAACAGTAAAAAGCAACCAAAAACAAAAAACAAATATGGATAATTTGCTTTTCATCGGGTTAACATGGTGTTGTATCTTTTCAAGTTATTGAGAATTGCTGGAGGAAAAAATGACTAAAATCAGTAACACTGGGTATTTTTTTCGGCTATGCCCACAGGTGGTTAAAAAAGTTCGTATATGATGAGCAAGGCAGCTGTTAATTCACCTGGCAAACCGGTGGGTTTATTTCATATAGCCGTGATCGTTAGTGCGCTCGGCTTTTTTGTGGATGTATATGATCTGTTGCTGTTTGGCATTATCCGAAAACCGAGCCTGACTGCACTCGGACTAAATCCTCAACAGGTTTTGGAACAGGGGGAAATGATCATCAGTATACAGATGATCGGACTGCTGGTGGGTGGGATCATTTTTGGTATGATCGGTGATAAAAAAGGCCGGCTCAGCGTACTTTTCGGATCCATCCTCCTATACTCCATCGCTAATATCCTGAATGGCTTCATAACGAACACCAGTCAGTATGCATTATTGAGATTCATTGCGGGAGTTGGGTTGGCAGGTGAACTTGGTGCCGGCATTACGCTGGTCAGTGAACTGTTGGCAAAGGAGAAAAGAGGTATTGCTTCTGCGATGATTGCTTCTTTTGGCATCCTGGGAGCGGTCACGGCATTCATGATGAAAGAACTGTTCGACTGGCGTACCTGTTACTTTATCGGCGGCGGACTTGGCTTGATGCTTTTGCTGTTGAGATCCAGGGTGTTTGAAAGCAGGATGTTCACAAGTGTAAGTACCAGGGAGGATATTAAGAGAGGCGATTTCCTGATGTTCTTTAATAACAGGAAAAGGGCGATGCTTTACCTGCGATGTATATTGATAGGTATACCTGCATGGTATATTATTGGCGTGCTGGTTACCTTCTCAGATCAGTTTGCAAAGGAATTTGGCATTGAAAATGTTGACCCCGGCAAGGCGATTATGTACCAGTATATGGCGATAGCTTTTGGTGATTTAAGCGCCGGCCTGATCAGCCGTAAGTTGAAAAGCAGGAAGAAGGCCTTGTTTATATTTTACGGCATCACTTCATTATTCCTCTTCCTTTATTTTGCCCTCAGGGGTGGCGGATCTGCCCAGAACATGTACTGGCTTTGTGCGGGACTGGGATTTGGAACAGGATTTTCCGTGATATATATCACTATGTCGGCCGAACAGTTTGGCACTAATCTTCGAGCAACGGCAGCAGTCACCATTCCCAATATGGTACGCGGAGCATTGCCATTAATTCTGTTGATGTTTAAGGGCATGAGAAATGTCACTGGCAGTTATGTGACCGGGGCCTGGATAACGGGAATTATACTGATGCTGATCGCCGTTACTGCGGCCTGGAAGATCGACGAAACCTATAACAAGGACCTTGATTTCCTGGAAGTATAATCCTATTCATTGCCCGTTAATATCGTTTCATGTTCGCCTGGATATTATTTACCATCAGAAGCTGATTCGATAAATTTTGTACGCTCCAGTAAAAGAGTTATCGCTGTCATTTGTTATTCCATACAAGTCATTGCCGACATTGAATATAAACCTGTTGGTAAATGGAATAGAAGCCAGTGTCCATTTCTTCTGATTGATGTTAAACCTGTTGACTGACTGATAACCTGATATATAGTAGTCCTGGTCGTTAATGACTATTGAGTTTGCTGTCCCATAGGAAGATAAACAATCGAAAGTGGAAACCCCGGTACCAATATTCATTATTTCGATGGATGTAGTAAAGCTGTTTGACACCACTAATTCCTTTGAGGTGGCTGCTGCCATAAGCAAGGTCTTTTTATCATTAAGTTTTGAAACCGACCATTGACCGGAACCCAGGTCGTATATATCGATAGTATTTGATGCAGGACAATTATATACATCATCCATTGCTGATATGCAAGCCAGGTTTCCACCAATGAAAAATGCTTTATAATTATTACCCCCATTAAATTGCCATGATAAATCGATTCAGCAGGTAAATTTTTTCCTATATTACAGTGGTAATTATTTGACCGTTCGATAAATTTCAAGTCAGTTCAAACGATTGTATTATGTCTATTTCCCGCCGCACTGTATTGAAGCAGATGATCATCACGTCTGCAGGATTGTGGTTGATCCCTTCCTGTGCTGATGAAAAAAGCAAGGCTTCAATACTCGTTAAGAATTTCACTATTACTACGGACCAGGAAGCGATGCTGGCAGAGCTTTCAGAAAGTATTATTCCTAAAACAGATACACCCGGTGCGAAAGATGTTTATGCCCATCTTTTTGCGCTTAAGATGATGGATGATTGTCGGAGTAAAGAGGACCAGGAAAAGTTTGTAAAGGGCATTGAAGCATTTGAGGCGTACTCAAAAGAAAAAGCCGGAAAAACATTTGTGAAAGCCAGTGTTGCAGAACGGGCTTCTTTGCTTGAGTCATTAGACAAGGAAAAGGACGTAGAAGATGATCTTCATTTTTTATACCGGACAATGAAGCGTTATACGATACAGGCTTATACGAGTTCAGAGTTTTACCTCACCAAGGTACAGGTCTATGAGATGGTTCCATCCCGCTACCACGGGTGTGTGCCCGTTAAACAATCTGCATAATATTTAATATTACTTTATGGGCGATAATAACCGCACATTTGACGTCATCGTTATTGGTTCGGGAATCAGCGGAGGCTGGGCAGCCAAAGAATTTACGGGGAAGGGTTTAAAGACCCTGGTACTTGAAAGGGGAAGAGATGTCAAGCATTTAAAAGACTATCCCACCACCAATATGATACCCTGGGAATTTGAACACCGTGGCGAAATACCACATGCGGTTCAAAAAGAAAATCCCGTGGCAAGCCGTTGTTATGTATTCAGGGAAGATGCGCAGCATTTCGTGGTGAAGGATACGGAGCATCCTTATGTACAGGAAAAACCGTTCGACTGGATCAGAGGATACCAGGTTGGCGGTAAGTCGATATTATGGGCAAGGCAAACGCAGCGCTGGAGTGAATATGATTTTGAAGGTCCGGCACGCGATGGTTTTGCAGTAGACTGGCCTATCCGTTATAAGGACCTTGCACCCTGGTATAGTTATGTGGAAACGTTTGCCGGTATTTCCGGTAATAAAGACGGGCTGGATATATTGCCTGATGGTGAATTTTTACCGCCGTTGGAACTGAGTTGTGTTGAGAATTATTTCAAAGATTTTGTATCGAAGAATTATCCTGAACGGCATGTTATTTATGCACGATGTGCCCATCTCACAGAACCGAAGCAGGTTCATCTTGACCAGGGAAGGGCGCAGTGCCAGAAAAGAAATCTTTGCCAGCGCGGTTGCCCGTTTGGTGGATATTTCAGCAGCAATTCCACCACCATACCATGGGCGGAAAGAACGGGAAATATGACCCTTCGTCCGTTTTCCGTGGTAGAGTCGGTTATTTATGATGAAAAGAAAGGCAAGGCTGTCGGGGTGCGTGTGATCGATACAAATACGAAAGAGCATATCGAATATTTTGCGCGGGTGATTTTTGTGAATGCCGCGGCACTCAATACCAACCTGATATTGTTGAATTCCACATCTTCCCGATTTCCCAATGGATTGGGCAATGACAATGGCATACTCGGAAAATATGTTGCCTTCCATAATTACCGCGCACGGATCAATGCCACGTATGAAGGATTTGACGATAAAACGACAGATGGAAGGTCGATGACCAGCGCATATCTGCCCCGGTTCCGAAATGTAAAAAAGCAGGAAACTGATTTTTTAAGGGGTTATGCAGCAGGCTTTGGAGCAGGAAGAAATATCGACCGAAATTACGATGGTTTTGGTGAAACACTAAAAGACAATCTTGCCAAAAAAGACCTCGGACCATGGAGGGTTGGTTCACATATGATGGGAGAAACCATTCCGAAAGAGACCAACTTTGTAAGGCTTGATCCTTCCAAAAAAGACGCATGGGGAATTCCACAACTGACCATCAATATGGATTATGACGATAATGATGAAAAGATGGTGAAAGACTTTATTGAGCAGATGACGGAAATGTATACCAAGGCGGGATTTAAGGATATCAGGACGAGTGATTCCAAACAGGCACCCGGACTGGATATTCATGAGATGGGCGGAGCAAGGATGGGCCATGATCCTAAAACTTCCATGCTGAATAAATGGAACCAGGTACATGCCTGCAAAAATGTTTTTGTTACGGATGGCGCCTGCATGACCTCCACATCAACGCAGAATCCTTCGTTGACGTATATGGCTATAACCGCAAGAGCGGCGGATTATGCGATGAGTGAAATGAAGAAGGGGAATTTATGAGAGGGCAAGAAACGTTGAGACGCAAAGGGAGATGAAGACGCGAAGTGAAGACGCAAAGGGGAGTAGAGACGCAAAGGGAGGGGTGCAAAAAAGAAACCTGCAATCTGTTATAAACAAACTACAGGTTCTTGTGGCAGGCAAACAAAATTTTAGAAACTGAATCTGATTCCTCCGGCGAGACTTATAGTGCGCGGGTATGCCTTGAACGGCATATCCTTATTGATCGGGTTCAATGAGAACCGGTAAGTGGGGCTGAAAGTCAGGCCCAGCCAGCGTGTTAGAGAATAGTTTATTCCACCTCCCAGCATAGCATTCACAAATACATTATTGAGACCAATAGGTGTTGGTGTCGATTTCTTTCCATAATAGGAAGCGCCATACAGACCGGTGGTGAGGTCCTGGCCCAGTAAAAAGTTGGCATCAGCACCGGCCAGTGCAAAAAAGTTCAGTTTATTGTTTCCGAAATAATATTTGACGGCAAGAGGCACCGTAATGTAATGAAGTTCGTTTGCGGAAGCGATCGTATAGGCGCTATCACCCACGCGAGGCCATGTACCATATTTAGGATTCAGGTAATACCTGCCAGCGGAGCAGTCGAACTGGTATTTAATTTTACCATCCGAAGTTTTTACAGCAGCTATTTCTTTTGGATCGATGGCCGTTGTTTTTTCCATGTAGCCGATACCGGTCTGAATGGTTATACGGGGCGCTACCTTCACATCGAACAAGAGACTGAAAGTATAAGATAGTTTTTCCTGCTCCGTCCTTTCAATTTCCTCCTTCTCATATCCGGTACTGCCGGGATGGCTAAGATCATTTTTAATGGCATTTGACATCAGGTTAATGGAAGCCATGGGTGTTATACTGAAGCGCGGGAGATCGAGCTTATTGTTCTTCCTGTTTTTGACAGGGATAGAAATGTTATTAGCGTTGGATTTTACCACATCAGATAATGCATTGTCCGAAGAAATTTTTGTTGGGGTTACAAAAGATGCGGAACGGGCCGAAGGATCAAGAAACGCAAGGGAGGCTGGAGGCGCAGAGGATGGGGAACCAGAAGACGCAGAGGAACGAGGAGACCCAGTGGAACCAGACGTGAGTGGAACCGGAAGACGCGGAGATGTTCCCGGCGCTGAAGTCCTTGTTTGTGATTTTTTGATCAGTGTTCCCTTTATCTTTTGAAGAGACGTTCCTGTCCATGCTGTTTCCGCGGGTTATCTGTGTTTTGTCGGATGAATTGCCTGAAGTTATTACTCCTCCTGCAGTGATGGTTTTAGCATCCCTGTCCCTGGTATTTCTGTTTTTCTCTGAACCGCTTAGCGATGAAGTGATTCCAGCGCCATTTTTATTTTTATCAGAAGAATAGGGCACGGATTTGCCAGCGGACCCTGAACCTTCTACTGTAGCAGAAGTTTTGCGGTCAGTGCTGTTGATATTTGATTTGTCACTTGTGCCGGATGTATTTGCATCGGATTTGTTTGGGTCCAATGTATTTATGTCCTGGTCGATGGCAGGCAATGAACTTGTCTTCTCACCTGCGTTTTCAGTAGTAGATTTTTCTTTTGAAGATTGATTCCTGGCGGGTGGTGGTGTTTGTTGTTGTCCGGATGTTTTTGCCCCATTATTGATGAAGGTATTTCTTACCGCATATATGCTGACGCCAAGGAGCAGTATCAACAGAATAGCAGATGCCCGGCGCATCCTGACATATTTCTTGCGAATGGTTTCAGTTGAATTCTTATCCAGCTCCTGCTCGATAGCATTCCATACCTTCCCCTCAGGTGCTTCTTCTTTGCCTTCAAGTCCCGCTTTAAAGAGATCATCAATGTTGTGTAAATCTCCCATCATAAGCAGTTTAGTTTTTGATCATACACCTGGTTCAGTTTAAGAACCTCCTTCTGGAGAATATTTCTTGCATCAGAAAGGTTCGATTTCGACGTGCCTTCTGAAATGCCAAGCAGTTCAGCGATTTCTCTATGTTTCATTCCTTCAAATACGTAAAGATTAAAAACGAGCCGATAAGCCGGAGGTAGTTTCTGGACAAGGTTAATGAGATCTTTGACACCCAGCCTTGACAGGGTTTCATTAGCAGATGCGTGCGTGGTATGATCTTCCTCCAGGTTCACCACAGGGTAAAGCCGGGTTTTATCCCGGTATCGTTGCAGCGATACATTCACCATAATTTTTCTAACCCATCCCTCAAAAGACCCGGTATGGCGATATTGGCCAATATGGGTAAAAATCCTGATAAAACCTTCCTGTAGCGCTTCTTCTGCCTCATCCCTGCTGGCTGCATAACGAAGACAGACCAAAAACATTTTGGGCGCAAAAAGGCCATATAGCCGGTTTTGCGCAGACCGCTGACCGCTGATGCATTCTTCTATCAGTTGGTTAAGGTTATCCAATAATATATGACGGCTTTCCTCCATAGATGACGGGGTAAATATTTTGGTTGGGTAGGCAGCCAGTTTCGGGAGAGGTAAAGTACAAATACCGATACTAAGTAATCAAGTTTTTTTGGATTACTGCGGTGTTTAAAGGTTAAAGAGGGGTTAAACAGGTACCTTAAAATAATACTACCCAACCAACGGATACTTTGCACTATCTGTCAATAAAGTGCTGGATATCCAAATAACATCTAAGATTTCGACCTCATTTTAATCAAAAATCAACGCAGGATCTATACAGGTTCGCAAACTAATAATTGTTGGTTCAGGGTTTTCCGTACAATGTCGTGCCCGACGCTGAAATGCAAAAGGACGACATTTTTTTGTGGGCAAAAGACGCGGAGGGTGGAAAGATCAGCGTTGGAAGATTTGGAGACTTCAGGGCAAGTGTATCTCCGAGCACTAACCTGTAGTCGAAAAAGAGGTTGCGGCATTTAAGCTGCAACCTCTTCATTTACAGATGACTGATGTTAACTAACCGGTACCTGCTGTTCTTTTGGCTCAGCGCCGGGAACTAGTGGCAGGGTTACCTGCAATACACCATCGGTGTATTTGGCGGAAATGTTGCCGGCATCGATGGAACTGTCAAGGTTAAAGACCCTGAGGAAACCACCCCTGCTGTATTCCCGAAGCACCCAGTCGGATTTCGGAAATCCTTCCGGTGGCGTGTAGGAAACATGCAATTCATTTCCCTTCACCTGGACATTGAAATTCTCCTTGATCCTTCCAGGTGCGAAGACCAGCATTTCGTAGCTGGAATCCGTTTTGTAGATGTTTACTGCGGCTCTCTGAGCTGAACGGTAATGCAGGTGCCGCTGACCTGATCCGTACTGGGCGCCTTTTGCGGCGCATGACTGATTGTACATAGTCTTCCTTTTTTGGTGAATAAATAATGAATGGAACATTTGCCATTCAATAAGGAAGACGAATCAGACAATAATTTACTTTAATCCGCAACTAGATTATCTTAGTCATGCTGATAAACTGCAGAAACCATGTTTAATAACAACAGACTTTTCATCCTTTGTTTTATTTGCGTTGCCCTGTTGAGCTGCAATATGAATACCAGGGAGAAAGCAAAGTTGAGTTTTATATCAGTAAGCGATAGTGTATATAAATCAAGTGATGAGTACAAAAGAGACCTGGCGGTGTTTAAAAAGTACTATGAAAAATGTGCTAATGAACAATTGTACCCCGACGTATTTTATTTAGATCTGCAGCAGAAAATGTATATAGGAAGTATCAATAATGAGCAGGAACTTGTCGTCAACAAAGGCATCAACGTCCTGGATACCAGTAAAGGGAAGAATATTTTTGACCTGCTTGCGGTAATCAGTTCATCCAATTGCGATGATACCATCAGCCTTAACAGCAATATGAGGACAGTTATCTATACCGATGTGATCAATGCATTAAATTCTTTACCTGAATACAAAAGTTTGTCTACTGTAATTGATACAGTTCAAATGAAGTTAAAGATCGGAACTGTTTATAATACCACTCTCAGGACCGATAGTTTGATCAGCCTGCTCGACAGGACACAGGATTCTTCATTGATCCGATATAAACAATTGCTCCTGATGCCTCGAAATGCGTTATTGGCACAAACCATAGATGTTATGGGATTTACAGCTGAATTTCCGCTGAAGGGTAAATTATCTAACCAACAAAAAAAGCAATTGGTAAAAGAAGTTTATATATCTCCTGAAGGCGCTAATGAATATAGTAGCATTTTACTTCTTCCCAATAATAACCTGCGTATTCAGATTAATAAAAGGTATACTGTGCTGGGCAGATTTCTGCAATTGAGGGAAGAAGAGTGCACGGTGAAGGCTGAGACACAGGGAAGAAAAGTAAACTATGTATATATACGGTCTCCTGTATTGAGATCATTTGGCTAATTTCTCTAATAAACTTTTATCCTCTTCCAGTATTTGATTTATCGCAGAAATATTAAAAATACTTGAACTGTTTTTAGAATTGATCTGCTTTAAAAAAACCAGCAATTCCTGTAGTGCTTTATCCGATAAGGAATCCAACACTTGTAGAATTTCAACTTTGATTTCGTCTTTTGACATAATCAATATATTTATTTAAAATTAACCAAATTCTTTTCAAACTGGAGTTAAACTGGCTGCTAAATCCATCAAAAACGAGGTGAAGGCAGCGACTCAATACACTTATCCTGATACCGGGAACTATACTTAAAACTCAGTGAATTCTCCCTGCCTGGCAATCCACTTTGATTCACTGCCGTGCCCTTTCACAATATCATAGCTAAATGAAAGGCCCAGGCCCCCTGTTCTACTATACTTTACATTCAGGCCTCGCCCCTGAACTTATTACGCCAGGCTTCTTTGCGGGCTATCATTTCTTCTTTCATCTTTTCTTTTTCTTCATCGGTCATATTCACCCACTGGTTTTTCCAGTGTGGAGGACCGCCCCTGCGGCCGCCCCAGGGTCCGCCGCCACGGAAACCCCCGAACAATATTTTACTCAACGCAAGTATTCCTACCGCCTGCCAGAAAGTTATCACGGAAGTGCCTAAGACTGCAGGCAGAATGGCGTTCCATAACAACATCACCGCAAGACCGCCCAGGAAAACAAAGCCAATGATCATCAAAGGGATCGCAAAAACAAACTTTCTTTTCATAAAATCTATATTAATCTGTTAAGAATTCTGTGTATAAATATTCAAGTCGCTCACGGAGATGAATAACCGCGTATCGCTTTCTTGAAATGATGGTCTTAATGTTCTCTCCTTCTTCGTCGGCAATTTCCTGCAGTGTTTTGTCTTCCAGTTCATTTTTAATGAATGCCGACCGCTGTTTTTCCGGCAGTTCTTCCAGCGCAGCAAAAAGTTCTTCCCAGAATAACTCTTTCAGTTGCTCCATTTCCGGCGAACTGTTTTCTGCCACCATGATTCCGGGGATGGAAAAACTGTCTTCATCTTCATACTGGTCAGACAGTGAATCTGTTTTTCTTTTCCTTGACCTGTCGATGATCTTATTCCTGGCCACACGATACAGCCATCCGCTCACACTTTCAATGACATCCGAATCAGGAATGCTGACAAACTGCTGCCACACATCCTGCAATATATCTTCGGCATCCTCATCCGTTTTCACACGGCTCCTGATAAACGCGAAAAGCTGTTTTCCGTATTCACCGATATTTTGAATGATGTTGTTTTTACCTGCGGCCATATCAGCCATTGAACTGCTAATTTATAAGGTAGACGATTGAAATGAATTTTTGCTTTAATCGGGGGTTATGTATATTAAACCACGCTCCTGCAGCAGGTATTTGTATGTAAGTGAGCTTCACATGGAGGTTCACATTTCAGGTATTCCTGTCACATTAGTAATTATATAAAAAAACCCTCCCGGTACTCCGGGAGGGTATGTATAGTACTTAACTAACCGTTTGAGTTTTATTGCCGGATCATGGTTTAATGGTAGTATTTACCACCGGTGCAATATTTTGCCATTCGCGGTTAAGCTTTCTTGGCGTTGGATAAATTTCATCCATGGTATTGGCATCATACATCCTGCCGTCCTTGATCACGTATTTGACCGAATTGGTATTGCGGATGTTTTCCAATGGATTTTTATCCAGGATAATGACATCGGCAAGTTTTCCGGCTTCAATGGAACCCAGATCCTTGTCGAGCCCGATGGCCGTGGCACCTTTGATAGTGGCCACTTTCAGCGCATCATGATTACTCATTCCGCCACTGGCAACAGACCATACTTCCCAATGGTAGCCAAGACCCTGGAGTTGACCATGACTTCCTATCCCGGCCAGTCCGCCCTGCTTCACGATGTCATTGATTCCCGCTGCATGCTTCTGGAACACGTGTTCTTCCGGCATGAACCATCCGCCACGACGGCGTGCTTTCTGGGCAAGTTCTTCATATGGAGTGAAGTACTTCAGTTTTGCATCGCTGGTAGGTTTTTCTGTTTCATAATAATAATTCTCGGCCCATGGTCCGCCATAAGCCACCAGCAGGGTAGGCGTTACCGTCATCTTTGCTTCAGCAATGGTCTTGGTAACGTCCTTGTATAGTGGATGAATGGGGAGTGAGTGTTCATGACCGGGATAACCATCCAGCAGGTTGGTCATATTGAGTTTGAAATCAAGTCCGCCTTCGGTAGTTGGCATCAGGTTCTGCTCTTTTGAAGCCATGATGATCCACTGCCTGTGCTGGCGGTTTCCTGTCAGGTACATTTTAATGGTCTTCGTATTATAATACTTGCTGTATTGTTTGAGGATCTTCCTGGTCTGGTCAAGATCTTTCAGGTTGTACATCCAGAAGCCAACACCGGGACCGGTAGAGTAAATCCTCGGACCAACAATTTGACCGGCTTCAACAAGATCACCATAAGTGAGAACGTCCGTAGTTGCCGTCTGGGGATCTCTCGTAGTGGTTACACCATAAGCAAGATTTGCGGCATATATCCAGACCGAGGTTTTATGCAGGCCCCAGTAAGGCCACATGTGTGAGTGTGCATCCACAAATCCGGGGACAACCGTCTTGCCATTACAATCGACCTCTTTTGCGTTTGCGGGTACGGTAAGGGTTCCTGATTTTCCGACCGATTTAATCCTGTTATCTACAATGAGAACATCTCCGTTTTCAATCACTTCCTCTCCCTTCATGGTCACAATCCTTGCATTCTTCAGGAGGATTACACCCTTCGGCTGATCGCGCTGATACCAGACTTTCACCTGGAATTCTTCGGGTTCGTATTTGGGATCTTTTTTAGCATCCGCCTTCTTGGTAGTATCTTTTTTGGCCAGGCTGTCGGTCCGCAGTTTCATCAGGCTGTCTGATTTTGCCACAGCAACTTTGCCTGCACTGTCGAGCCCCGCAATGGAATCAGCACGAGCAGCTTTTTTCCTCTCTTCTGCTTTTTTGGCTGCCTTTACAGAATCTTCAAATTGTTCTGCCCTTTTCAGGTCATACACAAAGTGTCCATTGCCTATTGACCAGTGTACTTTTTGTCCGTTAGCTTCCCAGAATGGCCATTCACCACCGATATCAGTGAGCTTACGGGCCGGGAAATTGCTGGAGCCGGGATCTGCAACGGAAATATTGACTGTCTTACCTGCCGTAGGAATGGTTACCACATAGATATCATTATTCACCTGTGCAAGCGCCTTGTTGGTGCTGGGCGACATCGTAATCACGGCTGCGGGAGAAGGCAATTGAACTTCCCTTTCATTGGTTTCTTTGAGCATGCAATTATTCACGAAGTATTGGGCGTTCCTGCTCATCAAAGGCGTTTTGCCATTGTGCCCGTGATCATCACCCTCAGCAACTGAGCCGTATGTGGTGATACCGGTAATCTTTACGTGAGTTTTTTCATCGGTAGCATCCCATTTCATTGAAGTAAGGGTGCCTGCCGGAGAGGTGAAGAATATCCTGTCGGTAAAGTTTTTATTAAAATGCGGGTTGCCGCGACCGTTAGCCTTGTCTATTACAGTAGTTGCTCCTCCTGCTGCGGGCATCCATGCCAGTTCAATTTCGGCCCCGGAAATAAAAGGATCAATGGCTTCCTTGTAAATCCTTGTTCCGGCCCTGGAGAAAATGATCCGGTCATTCGGCGCCCAGGCGATCTCGAAATATACTGCAGGATCCTTGGTGAGCTGTGTGGTGGTCATCCCCTTTGGACCAAATACCGTTTTATGAATATGTCCGCCGATATCATCCTGCCAGGTAACAAAAGCAAGTTGTGTTCCATCGGCATTCCATGCCGGAAATGCTTCGGTAAAATTATTGGTGGTCACACGTTTTGGCGTGCCCTTGGGATAGTCCATCACGTATAAACGATCGAGGACCGTAAAGGCCAGCTTTTTGCCATCGGCAGAAGGAATGGCGTCCCGGATTTGTGTTGCCAGTGCGTGTGAAGTATCCTTAATGGGATATTTGAAATCAAGCTGGGGTCCAAGTTCCAGGGAAACATTGACAGTGAAAGGGATCTCTGTTGATTTACCGTCGGCGATATTGATCTTCCAGATCTTACCACCGTAAGAAGCAACCAGGAATTTACTGTCGGGTGTGAACGACATACCAGGCAACACGCCCATGGGGGCAATCGATTCCTGTTCGTCGCGCTGAACGGGATAGGCCAGCCATTTTTCTTCGCCGGTAGTCATGTTACGCAGCACAAGCCCGGTTTTATCCTCATAACGGGATCCATAAGCCATCCACTGGTTATCCTTCGACAAAGTTGGGGTAAAGGCTGAACCGTAACGGGTGGTTACCGTCCTGGTCTTTGCATTGTCCTTATCATATACGCCGATCTGGTACTGGGGAAGCTGTGCATTATAATTCCATGAACCGAAGCGCTGTGAATAATAAATATACCGGCCATCCTGGGCCACAAATGGATCAATGGTTTTAAGTTGAGCGGGCTGGTCAATCAGCGGAACACCGCCACCGCCATCTTTATGATACATTACCAGCCGGGGTGTCCGGCGACCTTTGGTGGCTACAATATAGTCGCCATCAGGAGTCCATGCGGCAGAAGGAAAATCATCGACCCTTTCCTTAGTAAGCTGGATGGTATCTTCCTTAACACGGTCGATATACCAGATATTATCTGATCCACTACGGTCTGAAGTGAACAGGATTTTGTTGCCATCCGGGCTGAAGCGCGGATGGGTTTCAAAGGCAAGTCCTTTAGTGACCGCCGTTGCCGTCCCACCTTCAAAGGGAACGGTGTAAATGTCACCCATCATGTCGAAAGCAATGGATTTACCGTCGGGGCTCACGTCTACCGACATCCAGCTTCCTTCATTGGTGGTGAACTGGATTTTCCTTGCCGCCTTGAGTGGCAGATCCTTGAAGGTGGTATACTTTACGGTATCCTTCTTCTTGATGGTAGTGTCCTGGAAAATCTGTTTATAAAAGGGAATTTGCGTTTTTAATTCCTGATCGCTGAGAATGTGGCCAACTGAGCCGATAGTAAGAAGACCTGCAGGGATCAGTGCTGCAGGCAGAAAGTCTTTCCATTCCATGCTTGATAGTTAGTTTTTTTGAGGAAGGGTAATTTATCATCTTATTTTAAAATAATGAAATAACAATGATAAATGGCGCCAGAATATTGACTAACGGAAGGTTTTTAGGTCAAAAACTGAACAAAAAGCAGGAAAGAAGGGGTCGATACACCAATAAATAAAGTGATACGAGGCTTAGACCGGGGTCTCTTAAAAGCCCTTAAAACCGATCAGTTTAAAACCAGGCTTCGGCCTACATCCCAAAAAC
>CAVPPM010000014.1:0-90383 GCA_963707255.1 uncultured Sphingobacteriales bacterium
CGTTTCCAAAACACGCAGCAGCCTGGCCTGTGTTCCCAAAGGCATTTCGCCAATCTCATCAAGGAAAATGGTTCCTCCGTTTACGGTTTCAAAATATCCCTTCCTGCTGTCCATCGCACCGGTGAATGAACCCTTTTCATGACCGAATAATTCAGAGTCAATG
Organism: uncultured Sphingobacteriales bacterium; assembly: GCA_963707255.1. Classification (GTDB taxonomy): domain Bacteria; phylum Bacteroidota; class Bacteroidia; order Chitinophagales; family Chitinophagaceae; genus Pollutibacter. The sequence goes on from CAVPPM010000014.1 coordinate 164, forward strand.
GTTCCTTCCGGAATCGCGCCGCAGTTTACGGCAATGAATGGATTATGTTTTCTTGCCGACAAAGAATGAATGATCATGGAAAAAGCTTCCTTTCCTACACCGCTTTCACCATTGATCAGTACGGTGAGGTCGGTATTGGCCACCTGTATGGCTACCTGTAATGCGTAGTTCAGTGCCGGTGAATTACCAATAATGCCAAACCTGTTTTTTATTTGTTGCTGGTCCATTTCCTATCCTGTTATATTACCCAATAATGTTCCCTGCGTACAATCGTTTACTGTTCACCATAACATAATCGCCTGCTTTAATGGCAGCATCCTGCTTTGGGAAAACAATAACTTTACTGTGACTGGTTCTGCCCATCCAGCAGGCGTCGCTTCGCTTTGAATTGCCTTCGATCAGGACTTCATAAGTATTGCCCAAATCTCTTTTATTACTTTCCAGTGATAACCTGTTCTGAAGGTTTACAATTTCCTGGAGCCTCCTGCTTCTTTATATCTGCCGGAACATCATCCGTATATCTTTTTGCTGCAAGGGTGCCCGGCCTTTCAGAATACATGAACATATAGGAAAAATCATAACCGCTCTCTTCCATCAACGCCAGCGTCTGCTGATGATCTTCTTCGGTCTCGGTACAGAATCCGGAGATGATATCGGAGCTGATACCGCATCCCGGCAGTGATTTCTCTTATTTCCGGTTCACCTGGGCATGATACCATTCGCGGGTATAGGTCCGGTTCATCAGTTGCAGTATCCTGTTGGAACCGCTTTGCACAGGCAGATGAATGTACTTACAGATATTTTGTATACCTGGCCATCGTATGCAGCACTTCATCTGTGATATCCTTTGGGTGTGAAGTACTGAAACGAACCCTGAGTTTGGGATCAATACCAGCAACCATTTCCAGCAGTGCTGCAAAGGTGACGATCTTTGGATGATTCCGGATTTCTCCAATAATAACTGTCCACGTTTTGTCCGAGTAAGGTCACTTCGTGGTAACCAGCTTCAGCCAGTTCCCTGCATTCTGCAATGATGGAAAAAGCATCCCTGCTTCTTTCCCGGCCCCTGGTAAAAGGAACCACGCAAAATGAACACATATTGTTACATCCCCGCATGATGCTGACAAATGCGGTAATGCCATTACTGTTGAGCCTCACGGGTGAAATATCCGCATAGGTCTCTTCGCGGCTCAGCATTACATTTACGCCCTTTTGTCCTTCGCCTGCTTCAGTGATCAGCGCCGGCAGACTGCGGTAAGCATCGGGCCCCACAACTATATCCACCAGCTTTTCTTCTTCGAGCAGCTTTGTTTTTAGCCTTTCCGCCATACATCCCAGCATGCCTATCAAGAGTGAGGGATGTCGTTTTTTTATTTTCCTGAATTCAGTGAGTCTCTTCCTTACCGTTTGTTCAGCTTTCTCCCTGATCGAGCAGGTGTTTAGAAAAATCAGGTCAGCTTCCTCCACATCCCTGGTGGCGCCAAAACCTTCGCCCTGTAAAATGGCAGCGATGATTTCACTGTCGCTGAAATTCATCTGGCAGCCATAACTCTCTATGTAAAATTTTTTGAGGTAGGTACGATGGTCATTCTCCACAGGGGCAATAGCTTCCCCCTGCCTTTTTTCGTCATGCACTTTATTCATCAACAGTTCCTGCATAATCGGCTTCTTTTATCGGATAGCAAAAATAGGTGAAAAGTGTGACAGTTTGTCATAGTCTATCCATCAATCCCCTGTTTTTATGGGTATTTTCACCTTTCCGTCCGGAAGACGCAGGGACATAAAACTGTACTTGGTAAGACGCCAAGAGCAATATGATCCGGGATTAATTTCTGTCCGGACCATAAAGTCTTATGAAACCGGTATTTATGAGGAAGTGGCCTGGGGTAATTTGTTTTTCAGCCAGCTTTTGTGAATAGGAATGATCCAGTTCTCCAGGAGTTCTTTTTTGGTCAGCACCGTATTGTTGAAGTAGAGGGTATCGCCATTGATGAATCCGTTTTCCACGGCATAATTTACCTGTGAGAGGGGAAGGAGTTGAACCTTATCTTTTATGACAAAAGCAAGCAATTGCCTGTTAAACATGTTAACCCTGAATTTCTCTTCTATCTGCTTGATTAGTCTTACAGAGCTGTCCGTGCTGCATCCGCTTACCCCGGTGGCCGATTCATCTGCCATGAGGACGATAAACTGGCCAAAGAATAAGGTGCCGAAACCCTTAACGGGATCGCCATGAGACTGCCACCCTGCGGCAAACTGCTCCAGCATTTGTTCGATATCCAGGGCTTCGCCAAGGGAAAAAAGGCGATCCGACTGGTAAATCCAGACCCTCGAATCTTCATGAAATTCACCGGGTACTAAATGATGGTAATTCAGGTTCATGATGCAAAGATAAAATTATGCCGGCATATCTTCCCGCATGGATGCTGCAATAAGTTCGGCGATGTCCATCACGCTGACAGCGGATTCTTTTTCCTTTTCCTTGACTCCATCGGTAAGCATCGTATTACAAAACGGACAGGCAGCGGCGATAATGTTGGCACCTGTATCAATGGCTTCATCGGTGCGTTCCTGGTTGATTCGTTTACTTCCGGCTTCTTCTTCTTTGAACATTTGTGCGCCACCTGCACCACAACATAATCCGTTGGACCTGCATCTTTTCATTTCCACCAGTTCCGCATCCAGCAGTTCAAGTACTTTTCGTGGTGCTTCATAAATATTGTTGGCCCTGCCGAGGTAACAGGAATCGTGATAGGTGATCCGTTTGCCTTTAAACGATCCGCCTTCTTTCAGGGTAATTTTTCCGGCATCTATTAATCCCTGCAGGTAGGTAGCTATGGTGCATCACGTTATAATTTCCGCCCAGTTCGGGATATTCATTTTTCAGTATGTTAAAGCAATGCGGGCAGGTGGTAACAATCGTTTTTACACCATAATTATTGAGCACCTGGATATTCTGGTAGGCCATCATCTGAAAAATGAATTCATTTCCCGCCCTTCTCACCGGGTCACCGGTACATGCTTCTTCTTTTCCTAGAATGGCATAGTTGATCGAGAGTTTATTTAAGATGGTGGCAAATGCACGGGTGATCTTCTGCGCCCGCTGGTCGAAACTTCCCGCACATCCCACCCAGAAAAGTATATCGGGGGTTTTTCCACTGGCAACCATATCGGCCATAACGGGAACATTCATGTGATCATTATTTACGCCAAATATAAAGCAGATGATACGTTTTATTCATCCTGTTCAACAAAGAACCTGCAGCAAAACAATATTTATTCTTACTCATGAAAAAATGTATGCGGTCGAGAATACGGGTTTGTTGTTGTCGGACAGGTTCGAGCGATTTTGTAATCAATGACAGACTAACGACCAGGGGTAAAACCAAAGCGGTTAGTTTTCCGTTTATTGTCAGGGATGAAGAGATGGACCTGTTCTTATACAGGCACACCGGCTTGCAATCAAAGGGATGTTGCTTCAGCGTATCACCCTGCCAGTGATAATTTGACGATTTTTTTGTCTGACTTAACGGATTACCATTATTTTTACAAATAGTCGAAAACCAACTTGAACTGATGCAATTGCAACATGCCGTGTATAATGTTTTTACACAATTATCCGGATCACTTGAAACCCTTAAGCCCTGAAGATTATACAAGACCCTGTAAAAATCTCAGCGATGCCACCGTTGGGCAGCATGTGAGACATATCATTGAAATGTTCCAATGTCTTGAAAACGGCTATCATGGCGGAATTGTCAATTATGAAAACCGTAATCGCGACCGTCAGCTGGAGCAGGATAAGGAATCGGCCCTCCGGCAATTGCAGGAAATACATTCGGGATTACATAAACCTGACAAAGCGCTAATCCTTGAAGGGATGTACCATAATGACGCTGTGAATGTCATGCAATTTCCTACCAATTATTACCGGGAAATTGTTTACAACCTCGAACACACTATTCACCACATGGCACTGATCAGGGTTGGATTGCAGGAAATAATACAAATAGAGTTGCCGGAAAATTATGGTGTTGCTGCGTCTACTGTCAAGCATAGGAAAACATGTGCACAGTAACCTTCATTCCTATAGAAGGAAGGGTTTACCTGGTGTCTAACCGGGACGAAAAACATTTACGTAAGGACGCCATCCCACCTAAAATATATTCTTCCCCTTCCGGCAAATTATTGTATCCGCAAGATGCCGAAGCAAAAGGTACATGGATCGTTTTGCACGAGAACGGGAATGCACTGGTCTTATTAAACGGTGGCCGGGAGCCACATTCCGTAATGCCGGCATATCGGAGAAGCCGGGGCCAGGTACTGCTTGATCTTGCAAAATCAGATTTACCCGCTTCATTATTTCTTTCTATTGACCTGGAGAACATTGAACCATTTACCCTGGTCTGCCTGGAGAAAGGCAAACTTTGGGAAGCCGTATGGGACGGAGAAAACAGGCAGATCACAAAGAAAGATGAAAAAAGTCCTCATATCTGGTCTTCCGTTACCTTGTATGATCAAACGGCCAGGTTGCGACGGGAAGAATGGTTCCGTGACTGGCTGGAGAATAACATGGTCACCCTCATTACGCAGCATTTTACATTTTCACCAGTTTACGGGAGATGGCGATCCACATAATGATCTGCTCATGAACCGGGACGGAAATTTATATACGGTGAGTATCACGGGTATGGAAATTGATGAAGAAAAAGGGGCAATGATATATAATGACCTTCGCAATAACCAATTATCTGAGTCGGGTTTACCCTTCAATATTTCCCGCGCCGCCCGTTAATCATTTATGAAAAAGATTTTCCATCATCCTTTTTTTATCCGGCTGTTTAACTGGGAGTACTGGTCTTTCGGCGCAGTATATGTTTGGATATTGCCGGCCTGGTTATATTTCAGCCTGAGGGCGCGTTCGTTTTTTTTCTTTTCCGCTTCCAATCCTTCTATTGAAAACGGCGGACTTATCGGTGAATCGAAAAAAAATATCCACGATATTCTACCGCTGTCATTTTATCCCAGGACCATTCATTTTCCTTACCTGTCTCCACCGGATGATGTATTGCAAAAAATACATGAAGAAAAATTCAACTTTCCACTGATCGGGAAACCCGATATTGGCGGCAAGGGAAGGGGTGTAAAAGTGCTCAGGAATGAAAATGACATCATAACCTATTCACAAAATGTATTGTGTAACTATCATATCCAGGAATATATTGATTATCCTCTTGAAGTCGGGATTTTCTACTATCGTTATCCCGGCGAGGACAAAGGACATGTTACAGGGATTGTAGGTAAAGAATTCCTGACGGTAACTGGAAATGGGAAAGACAGCCTGTTGACTTTACTGAAAGATGGTAATCGAAGCATCATGTATATTAAAAGCCTGGAAGCCATGCACCGGGAGCATCTTGATGAAATTATCCCTGCCGGTGAAGCGAGGATTGTTTCGCCATATGGAAACCATGCCCGGGGTTCCTTGTTCCTGGATCGCACGGAGTGGGCCGACAAGCAACTGGAAGAGACAATGGACAATATCAGTAAAAAAATACCTGGATTTTATTACGGCAGGTTTGACATCCGTTACCGGTCATGGGACCTGCTGAAGGAGGGAAAGGAATTTATGATCATCGAAGTAAACGGGGCAGGAGCGGAGCCTACACATATGTATGATCCGCGACATTCCATATTTTTTGCCTGGAAAGAGATCCTGCGTCACTGGAATATTCTGGAAAAGGTCAGCCGGAAGAACCACCGGAACGGTGTTCCTTACCTGTCCTTCAGTGAAGGTATGAGGATGTTCCGGGAAGATAAAAAAAACTCAGCCGCGCTCGCTGCCATGTCGGACCAAATTCAATAATTTTATTAATGGCAACTTTTCGGCTATTCATGACTGGTATGTTTATCAGTTTCCTGGGCACATTACCCATGGGAACGCTGAACATTTCCGCCATGCAGATATCCTTGTCAGACGGGATCAGGCCAGCCTTATATTTTTCTGCAGGAGCGGTATTGGTGGAAGTGCTTTATGTGCGTGTAACGCTTGTAGCCATGACCTGGTTTCGTAAACACAAGAAACTGTTGATGGGAATGGAATGGTTTACGCTGGTGATCATTCTCGCACTGGCTGTCTCCAGTTTTTATGCTGCGGCAAATCCTTCCGTTAAATCAAGTCCGATACTTTCCAATAACGTCCACCGGTTCTGGCTGGGCGTTGGCATGAGTGCCATTAATCCTTTGCAGGTACCTTTCTGGTTCGGATGGAGCACCATACTGGCCACCAGGAAATTGTTATTGCCCAAAGAAAACTTATACCTTGTTTATATTGCCGGCATCGGCCTTGGTACCATTATAGGGCACTGTATTTTTATTTTTGGGGGTCGGCTGATTGTGGAGCGGATGAATACAAGGCAGAATGTCCTTCACCTTGTCATCGGACTGATATTCCTGCTCACCGCCATCGTTCAATGGATAAGAATGGCACGACATAAAGATGCTATCTCAACCATGAAAGTTGAAGACAGTTAACCTTCCACCCAGCGATCACGATCGTCGGGTGCAAATTTCCACGGCGCAAAATTATTTTCTGTATTGCTGAACATACCACTCCATTCAGCAGGAACATTACTTTCTTCCATGGCCTGGTAACGTCTTAACTGCAGAATGATATCCAGCGGGCTAATCGAGACAGGGCACTCTTCAACACAGGCATTGCAGGTAGTGCAGGCCCGTATTTCTTCCATCGTAATATAATTGTGCAGCAATGATTTTCCATCATCCTGGTAACTGCCGTTGAGCCTGGCATTATTTCCCACTTCTTCCATACGGTCACGGGTATCCATCATTATTTTTCGAGGGGAGAGTTTCTTGCCGGTAATGTTTGCCGGGCAGGCAGCAGTACACCGCCCGCATTCTGTGCAACTGTATGCGTCGAGCAGGTTTCTCCAGCTCAGGTCCATGATATCCTTCGCGCCGAATTTTTTCGGCTGATCCACAGGATCTGCTGGAATGAGTTCAGGCTGCATGGCATATAATACTTCCTTCTGAATGTCAGGCATATTCTGCATTTTGCCATTGGGTTCAAGCCTTGCAAAATACGCATTGGGAAATGCAAAAATGATATGCAGGTGTTTAGACCATGGAAGATAATTCAGGAAGGCAAAAATGCCGATGATGTGAAGCCACCAGGCTGTTCTCTCAACACCTACCAGGGCGGTCGATGACAATCCATTCAATAGGGTGTGCAGTTTGCCGGAGATTACAAAATTGCCGGTAATATGGCTGCCATAATGTTGATAATCCCCTCGACTGCAAAATCGTATCACTGGTATTCATGGTGAGAAACAGGCTCATCAGGATGATTTCCGTTACCAGGATGATGTTCGCATCATTACGCGGCCAGCCTTCTAATTCAGGCTGGTTGAGGCGTTTAACCTTCAGCAGGTTCCTCCTGGCCAGGAAAATTACACAGACAATGATGACACCAACTGCAAGGAATTCAAAGGCATTGATCAGTAAAGGATACAGTGAGCCAAGGGGTGACGCAAAGAGACGGTGAGTGCCGAGCAAACCGTCGAGCACGATTTCCAGGACTTCGAGATTTATGATAATAAAACCGGCATAGATCACGAAATGCATGATAGCCACCAGTGGCTTCTTAAACATTTTCTTCTGACCGAAAGCAAGCAGTAGGACGTTTTTCCACCGTTCTGCTGAATTGCCGCTAAAGTCTTCCGGCCTGCCCAGGTTTATGTTCCTTCTCAATTCACCGGTTTTCCTCACAAAAAACCAGATGGCTGATATGGCCAGCACCAGAAACAGAATTTGCTGAATCAATTCCATAAACGTTAGTTACTATTTGCTAATTTACATCGTATATAACAGTAATGGACATTATGTTGACTGAAAAAAATTATATTCTCAGTGCAGATGTGGCGGAAAAGAAATTAAGGCGAATGGCTTATGAGATCCTGGAAAATAATATCGGTGAATCTCATGTGATCCTCGCCGGAATTCGCCAGAATGGTTACATCATTGCTCAGAAACTTTTAGACCTGCTGAAAGGCATCTCTGATATTTCTTTTGACCTCATCAGCATTTCGCTGGATAAAAAAAATCCTTCTGCCATTGACATTGATTCGCCCGGTGGATTTCAATGACAGGGTGGTGATCCTTGTGGATGATGTCACTAACAGCGGAAAAACGTTAATGTATGCCCTCAAACCCTTCCTGCAGCAATATCCAAAGAAAATCCAGATGCTCGTGATGGTGGAAAGAAGCCATAAAAAATTTCCCGTACAGCCTGATTATGTGGGGTTATCATTATCCTCTACACTCCATGAACATATTTATGTGGAAGTGGAAGGTGACAGGATCACAGGCGCCTACCTGGAGTAATCAGAAATAAAAACCATGCACTTTAAACTCACCCTTTGTATTCCATTCCAGTGCGGGGGCAGGTATTTTGATTGAATTTACCAGTGAAAACACTGATTTCAGCCATTTCTTTTTAGTGCGTATCCTGGTAAGGTCAACATCTGCTGACAAGAAAAAGCGGCGGTAACGTTCAATATCAGAACGGTCGGTAGTAGTGCCGTTTTCATCTGTCCATATATTTTCCTCACCGCCCAGCATGAGTCTTGCATTATATCCAAAGGAGACATTCAGCCACCGCGGTATCCGGCTATCGGGCATGAATGACCGAAGATTGGCACTGAGCCAGTAGGTCTGGCTGTTATAATCCTTAAGTACCCTTTCCATTCCGCCTTTTCCAAACAGGTCATCGGCCCGATAGGAGATATCCTGCGGGTAGTCATAAGGGTAATAACTGAATTTGATCTGAATGCGTTGCTCTTTCCAGGCAAGGGCCTGGCTGATATAAGCTGCTGACCCGAGAACATTCATCGACATATCTCCCCAGGAAAAACCCCATTCTGCAGAGAATCCATCCTGTATTTCAATGATACTCTGGTAGGCCAGTGCACTAAGGCCGCCAAGCCAGATCGCCTTTTTTTCTTTTATGCCCGTCCATTTCCAGATATCACCCGAAACTCGGCTGATCTGGTAGCTGGTCCAAAGATGTCCCGCTTTGTCCATTTGCTGCCATTCGTCCCAGTCATTGAATGTATGAAAGGGTTCTTTTGGATAATCTGCATACCATGCCTTGTTGAGAGCAATGTATGAGCCTGCCCATAATGCTGTTTGGGCCCCGGCCACGAGAATAATCCTTCCTTTGTCTGCTGACTTTTGGGGCAGGGCAGGCAGACTGTCCTGTGCCTCCAGTTGAAGGGCGGATATCAGCAAAAAGGGTATAATCAGTTTCGTATACAACAGTTCAAAAATACAAATCCCCTGTGAAGCTTTCCATTTGTAAAATTCAATATCTTCATCTTCCTATCTTTCAGAATAAAATAATAACATATGGATGCTGTGATTCAGCAGAGGGTAAAAGCCTGGTTAGAAGGTAACTACGACGAAAAAACGAAATCAGATGTCAGGGCGCTGGAGGCTGAAAATCCGAAAGAACTTGAAGATGCCTTTTATCGCAACCTCGAATTCGGCACCGGCGGACTTCGTGGTGTGATGGGCGTAGGGACCAACAGGATCAATAAATATACTGTGGGCATGGCAACACAGGGTTATGCCAATTACCTGAAGAAGAGCTTCCCCGCTGAATCCGTTAAGGTGGCCATTGCGCATGACAGCAGGAATAACAGTCGCAGTTTCGCGGAGATTACCGCCAATGTTATGGCGGCAAACGGGATACAGGTTTTTCTGTTTGAAAGCCTCCGGCCAACCCCGGAACTTTCTTTTGCCATTCGCCAGTTGAAATGTCATGGTGGTGTGGTCTGTACCGCCTCACACAATCCCAAGGAATACAATGGCTATAAAGCATACTGGAACGATGGTGGACAACTCGTTCCTCCTCATGACAAAAATGTTATTACAGAAGTAGATAAAATCACCAGGGTAGAAGACGTCAAATGGAACGGCGGTGAAAAGAACATCACGCTGATTGGTGCAGAAATGGATGAAGCATATTATGATATGGTGAAAAGCCTGAGTGTTTACCCTGAAGTGATCGCGAGGCAGAAGGACCTTAAAATTGTGTATACCCCCATTCACGGTACAGGTATCAAACTGGTTCCCGAAGTGCTGAAAAGAGCTGGTTTTACCAATGTTCACCTGGTAGAAGAACAGATCGTACCCGATGGCAATTTCCCGACTGTTGTGTATCCCAATCCTGAGGAAAGTGAAGCCATGAACATTGGATTAAACAAGGCACGCGAACTCGATGCAGATATATTATTGGGTACTGATCCTGATGCAGATCGTGTAGGCATTGGCGTTAAGGATCATAAAGGCAACTGGGTGCTGGTAAATGGCAACCAGACTGCCGTGCTGGCATTCAATTACCTGATAGAAGCAAGAAAGGCCAAAGGCATGGCACAGCCCAATGATATGGTGGTGAAGACTATTGTGACCACCGATATGATAGATGAATTTGCAAAAAAGAATGGCGTAAAATGTTATAATGTCCTCACCGGTTTTAAGTGGATCGCGGAGCTCATCAAAGAAAAAGAAGGCAAAGAAAATTATGTTATAGGAGGTGAGGAATCCTATGGGCTGATGCTGGGCGACAGGCTGAGAGATAAGGATGCGGTAAGTGCTGTCGCCATTCTTTGTGAAATGGCGGCATACGAAAAAGACAAGGGCAGGAGCCTTTTTGAAAAGCTACTGGATCTATATGTAGAGTATGGATTCTATAAAGAACACCTGATCTCCATTACCAAGAAAGGAATGGACGGGCAGCAGCAGATTGCTGCCATGATGGAAAAATTCCGCACTACTCCTCCGGCATCATTGGGAGGGTCTCCGGTAGTAAAGCTGCTGGATTATGAAAAAGGAGAAGGGAAAAATCTGCAGACTGGTGAAAGCTGGAAAATCGATTTACCAAAAAGCAATGTATTGCAGTTCTTACTTGCCGATGGAAGCAAGATCAGTGCAAGGCCTTCGGGGACCGAACCCAAAATAAAATTTTATTTCAGCGTCAATACAAAACTGGCTGATAAGGTTTCTTTTGATGCAACGAGTGCCAGCCTTGATCAGAAAATAAAAAACATCATCACTGACCTTAATCCCTGAGTTGGTAATGACCTTAAAAAAAAGGCTTCCAAAAGGAAGCCTTTTATATTTTACAGCGGTATTTTCAGTACCTGGCCAGGAAATATTTTATCAGGGTCTTTTATAACATCCCTGTTCGCCTCATAGATATCTTTCCAGCTGATGCCGGAATAATTTTTCGCAATCTTAGACAGGTTATCGCCTGACTTTACTTCATAAGTCTCCGGAGCCGACTGGTCAACGGTTACATTGAGCACCATGTCTGCGGAGCGCATATCCGGATCTGCTTTTTCATAAAGTTTCCAGATATTATCCTTTACCTGGTTCGTGGGCGCTGTGCAGGTTACGTACAGTACACCTTCCTGCTCAACAACTTTCAGGTTGGTAACACCATTTTCACGCGTGTATTGTATGAGTTCCTGGTATTTGTCTTGTAAGGCCATAAAGATGATTTTAAGTTATTTGGTAATGGTAAGATTGTTGACAACCTTTTTTGGCTTCAGTTCATTGGCGGCTTGCATAACTTTAGTAAGATCAGCCTTCTTTACATTTCCGGTAAGGGTTACTACGCCATCATTTACTGTTGCAGTTATCCCCTTAAATCCTTTAGCGGCAAATGCTGAATCGAGACCTCCTCTCAGCACATCATCCGGGTTAATTACAACGGCAGGTGTTGGAGGTGGAGGAGGGGGCGGAACCGTGAGGTTATTGACCACTGATTTTACCCCTTTTACATCCTGTGCCGCTGTTTCCGCAGCAGCTTTGGCAGCATCGTCAGATACCTGGCCGCTAAGGGTAACCACACCATCGGTGACCGCTACAGTTACCCCCGGTATGGTATTAACTTTCGACGTGACAGACTCGGCAATGGCAGAATCACTGGGTTTGCAGCCGGCAATAAAGAAAAGCAATCCTGTTATCACCAGCAGGTTCCTGAACAGGTTCAGATTTTTCATAATTTTTAATTTGTAAGTTAGATTGAATGGTAATCATATAAAAATCATACCTGATTCATATCGTATAATTAATATGCGTTTGAATAACACTAATTTTACCGGATGCGACCAATTGACGACAATTACCGGCATCGTGGATTAAGGAACAAACTTGTTGAAGAAATAAGGAGGAAGGGAATTACTGATGAACGTGTGCTGGAAGCCATGGGAAAGGTACCAAGGCATTTCTTCCTGGATTCAGCCTTCGTGAATATTGCGTATGATGACAAAGCATTCCCGATAGGTGAAGGGCAGACCATCTCGCAGCCATATACTGTTGCATACCAGACACAATTATTGGCACTAAAACCATATGACAAAGTATTGGAAATCGGTACGGGAAGCGGCTACCAGGCATCCATACTGGCAGCCCTCGGGGTAAATGTGTTTACTGTAGAGCGACAAAAAAAACTATTCGATACCAACAAGGAATTCAGTTACCTGAGATCATTTCCCAATATCAAATTTTTTTATGGTGATGGGTATGAGGGACTGCCCACTTTTGCTCCCTTTGATAAAGTATTGGTAACGGCAGCGGCGCCATTTATTCCGGAAAAACTGTTACAGCAGTTGAAATTCGGTGGTATGATGGTAATACCTGTGGATGAAGGAAATCTTCAGCGCATGCTTCGCATTACCAAAAATAGCGACGGAACTTTTAGTGAAGAACGTTTTGATCTGTTTTCCTTCGTTCCCATGCTGGGAGGTAAAATAAACAAACAGTAAATACAAAAAAAGAGCCACTGTTTCCAGTGGCCCACTAACAAACTCAGGACTGTGTTAGAAACATAGTTTTTATTGCATCTGCATTCCTTCCTGCGCACCTTCTGCACCTGTACGGGTGTTCTTGCGTTTGAACAGTGACATATCAAATTTACCGAAGCGATAATTAAAGTTCAGTCTTACGAGCCTCCAGTCCTGCCTCCTCGTATAATCCTGTACAAAGAATTCAGATTCTGAATGAACAGATGACCTCCTTGTTTTAAATATGTCGTTCACGCTTAAAGAAAGTGACGCCTTCCTGTCTTTCATAAATTCTTTGCGGATGGCAAAATCAACGGCGTAATTGGGATTATTATATCCCTGTGAAGTGGTTTGTGTAAAACCACCAAATCCTCCACCACCGCGGAAGCCGCCACCTCCGCCACCACGGCCACCCTGCGGAAGGATGGTCTTGCTCTGGTAATCTCCGCTCAGCTGAATGGAAAAGTTCTTTGGTAATTTAAAGGCCAGGTTCATCTTGGCAAAGAAGCTCCATAAAGCAGGCTGGGTGAATGTTGTATCTACTGTGTTGTTGATTTTTGAATTATAGATATTCAGGTTGGTGGTTACATCTAACCATTTTGCAAGCGGATTTTTTGACACCATCTCAAATCCGTATGCACGACTGTTATCGGCATTGATATAGGTATTGATAATTACATCCCTGCCCGGAACAGAACTTGGTTCTTTTACCTGTGCCCTTGTGATCAGGTTGTCCGTCATCTTTAACCATGCTGAAAATAACAGGCTATGTTGATTCTTGAAATTCTTCTGTAAAGACAGGTCAAGTGAATTAGTGAATTCAGGAACCAGGTCAGGATTTCCCCTGTTGATATTAAGTGAATCTGAATAATCAATGAAAGGAAGCAGCTGGAAAAAGTTTGGCCTGTTGATACGTCTTGAATAACTGAGCTGCAGATCAGAACTTTTCAATTTCTTGGTCAGGAAAATGCTTGGGAAAAAACTGACCGGAAAAGAATTACTGAAACTTGAATCGTTCGTCAGCAGGGTTCCTTCATAATTAGAACTTTCCACCCTTAACCCAGCGAGGTAAGTGAAGGTCTTCCCGATCTTTCCGGAATATGTTGTATAAGCCGCATATACACGATCCTGGTATTTATAATTGGCGTTGATAGCTGCAAATGGAACCAGTTCACCTGTCAGCGGATTTTGAATATAGTTCAGGTTTTGACTCTGCACATCCCTGATCGCGGCGCGGACACCGGCTTCAATTTTTGAATTTTCCGTAAGCGGTGTCACAAAATCTGACTGGAAGGTGAAGAAGTTGTTATTCCCTTTTCCTTCAGTAGATTGCTGCACCGGCAGACCTTTGGGATTGAGGTTGTCATCATAGTACTGGTTCACAAATATCCCTTCGCTGCCATTTTTTGCCCGGCTGTAGTTCATATCGGCAGTAAGTTCCCTTCCTGTTTTTTTGAACAGCCTTTTATAACCAAGGGAAGTATTGATATTCCGGAAGAAAAATTCATTATTAGTAGTACGGGTCGACAAATCAGCATCCAGTAAATTATCGACAGAATCGGTCTCGATTTTGAAGAGGTCAGAATTGTCGAACGATCCCTTTACATAGTTTCCCGAAAGGGTGAATGTGTTCCGGTTATCAATGAAATAATCGAATCCACCACGGAGGAACATGAAATATCCTACACCGATGGGGTTGTTTTTCTGGTTGATGATTACATTCGGGGTAGTATATGTTTCTGTTCGGATAGATTGTCCTTCCCCGATTGTTTTACGCTGGTTATACATTCCGCTCAGGAAAACATTCACTTTGTCCTGTTTGACATTGATGTCGCCTCCGACGTTAAACTTTGCCCGGGAATCAATACCAGCCCTGACATTACCATTATAACCCGCCTTGCGGTTTTTCTTCAGAACAATATTGAGGATACCAGCCATACCACCTGAGGCATCAAATTTTGCCGAAGGGTTCGTGATCATTTCAACACTTTCAATGGCATCGGCGGGTATCTGGTCAAGGGTGAGGGTAGTGGGCCTTCCGTCTATAAATATTGTTGGCGCAGCGTTCCGAAGGGTCACATTTCCATCGATATCTACATTTAATCCGGGTATATTACGCATCAGTTCAGTAGCGGTCTGGCCAGCTGACACCATGCTTTTCTCCACATTAAAAATCCTCCTGTCAACGCCCATCTGCATAAAGGGTTTGGTGGCAGTAACCGTCACTTCAGCAAGAGATTTGATATCCTGGTTTACCTTCAGGTTGCCCAGGTCTTTGTCGACCATATTCATCATCTGGGACATGTCGCCACCAGGTTTGATGTCAAATTTTACTGGTTGTTCAAAAGGTGAATAACCAATGGCAGAAATTCTTAATTTGAACTGGGCCATAATGGGGAGGTTTTCCAGGCTGAAGTCGCCGTTGGCTTTGGTAAGCTGACCTGAAATGACTACATCCATCCTCTTTTTGGAAACTGTATCAAACTTGCTTTGCACCAGTTGCACAGAAGCAGCGTCAACCGGCTTATTGGTCTTGGAATCTACCACTTTGCCGTAGAATCTTCCCATGTTCATATTCTGGTTCCCACCCCTTGCTCCTCCTGCCGGAGGCTGGGCCATGGCGCACATGAACATGAAATTCAAAAACATTAGCAGGCAAAGTTTCATAAGTTTGTTTTGGTATTAGATGTAAAAAGTTCGAAAAACCTGTGGGGGGTCATTTTATTATGGATCAAAGGCTATTTAACAAGATGGAAGGCTAAAGGTTGTATAAAATGGATGGCATCCATTTTACCGGCGATCAGCGGTCAATTTGGTATATGGCAGGAGGAGCCGGTTATTTTGCCAGGAAAGTAATCAGCACCTGTAAGATTCCGATAATAAATCCCAGTACGCCCCCCAATATCTCCACAAAACGGAACTCTTTAGCCATAATCTGCTGAAGTACAGACTCCAGTTTGTCTGACGAAAACAATTTTACCTTTTCGGTGACGATGTGTTCAAGATCCAGTTCTTTTTGTAGTTGTGCGGCGTAGTGCTGCATTAATACAGGGAATAGTTCTTCAATTTCCGTCATGAAGGCAGCTTTCAGGGAACCGATTGTTTTTTCCCCGATAAACATGGAAATCATCGGAAACTGTTTACCCAGTTTGTTTCGAAGGAACTCATCAATATGGGCGTCTACCATGGGTAATACCATATGCAGGTTTTCGGGATCGGAGATCTTTCGCTCTATATCACTGAAGGAAAGAAATTCTTCGCTGACAAGCCGTCCAAGTTTTTCTCCGAACTGTTGTTGCCTTTTGGGAAATATGCCCTGGAAGGTGATGCCCAGGATCTTGACAGGTAGCCTCGGGTGGAAAAGCATTTTTATCGCTATCCAGTTGGTAAACCAGCCGATAAATGCAGAAATAAATGGAATACTCAGCAGCCAGATGCTCATTCTTAATGATTTAGGCCTGCAAAGAAACAGTTATTTCACTGACGGGCTGAAAATTTCGTGGAGGGTTGATCGTCATGGGGTGGAGCTGTTTTTTTTACTTTTAGATTTGGGTCAGCAATCTCATTTACTTATTTTTGCAGCCCGGCTAATGTCGGATACGGAGGGTGTAGCTCAGTTGGTTAGAGCATCAGATTGTGGTTCTGAGGGCCGTGGGTTCGAGCCCCATCATCCTCCCGAAACTCCTGCCACCCGGCAGGAGTTTTTGTTTTTACCGTTCATCCCATAATGTAAAACGGTTCGTTAAATGCAACACGGATTAGCAACAATGCTATAGAATTTCCGTTAAATTTGAGTATGTTAGATATGCATAAAACATTACAATTTATGGTGAGTAAAAAATCCCTCCCTGTCTTATTGGCAATTGTTATCGGCGGAATCCTTATTGCATTTACTACGCTTGGCAACGGAAATCCCCCGACCAAGTATGAAAAGATTTTTCAGCAGGTAGGTGAAATGCTGGAAGAAGCGCATTACAGTCCCCATAAAATTGATGATAATTTCTCCAAAGAGATATTCAAAAAGTTCCTGGGTAACCTGGACCCGGACAAGAATATATTTCTTCAGTCAGACATCAAAGAACTGAAAAAGTATGAAACAAGGATCGATGATGAACTTCATGGTTCATCGATCCAGTTTTTTTCTGCAGCCAATGCCATCTACCAGAAAAGACTTACCGAAGTATCCGGCTTATATAAAGTCACTGCTGGCCAATCCTTATAATTATACTGTCGATGAGACCGTAATCATTGACGGTGATAAACTGGACTACCCGGCTAATGAAGCTGCAAGAAAGGAAGCCTGGAGGAAAAAGATGAAATACCTGGCGCTCGAACGTTATGCTGATCTCCTGGATGCCAGGGAACAAAATAAAGGCACCGAAGGGTTTGTGGTAAAAACAGATGCCGAGCTGGAAAAAGAGGCCAGGGACAAAGTCTTAAAAATCATGGGGCGGAATTTTGACCGCCTCAACAATAAATTTACTGAAGAAGAAAGATTCAATATGCTGGTGAACACCATCACCACATCCATGGATCCCCATACGACCTTTTTTCCGCCGCTGGAAAAAAGATATTTTACGAGAACAGATGAGCGGACGGTTCTATGGTATTGGCGCTTCTCTTAGGGCTGCAGAAGATGGCACGATCAAAATTGCAACACTGGTGACCGGAAGTCCGGCCTGGAAATCCCAAAAGATACAGGTTGGTGATGCTGTTATGAAAGTGGCCCAGGGTGCCGAAGAACCCGTTGATCTTACGGGCTTTGAAGTAGAGGATGCAGTGAAACTCATTCGTGGAAACAAGGGTACGGAAGTAAGGCTCACGCTCAAAAATTCAGACGGAACCGTTAAGACGGTTACCATGATCAGGGATGAGATCGTTACGGAAGAAACCTTCGCAAAAAGTGCCGTTATTAATGAGAATGGTAAAAAAATAGGATATATATGGCTCCCTGAATTCTATGCCGACTGGGAAAGGCCCAATGGAGCCAGGAGTGCCATGGATGTTGCCAAGGAAATTATCAAGCTTAAAGAACAACAGATTGATGGAATTATCATGGACCTGCGGAACAATGGCGGTGGTTCATTATATGATGTAGTTCAGATGGTCGGATTTTTTATAGATGAGGGTCCGATAGTGCAGGTGAAAGACAGGGAAGGAAATCCCACCGTGCTGAGAGACCGTGATAAGACAGTATTATATGACGGCCCGCTGGCCGTGATGGTCAATGAGTTTTCAGCTTCCGCGTCAGAAATATTTGCCGCTGCCATACAGGATTATAAACGCGGTGTGATCATTGGAAGCACCTCAACATATGGCAAGGGTACCGTGCAGCGCAATATCGGTCTTGAAGGAAACAGCGGTGTGCTGGCCAGCAATGCACAGGAACTTGGTACCGTTAAATTGACCCTTCAGAAATTTTACCGTATCAATGGAGGATCTACCCAGTTAAAAGGAGTGATTCCGGATATTGTTATACCTGACCAGCTGGAATATCTTAAGTATCGTGAAAAGGACAATCCCGATGCATTGCCATGGGATGAAATTAAAAAGGCCGAATACAATGCATCCAAGACATACTATGATTTGTCAAGGATCAGGTCTGCAAGCCTCGGAAGGATCGATACCAGTAAATCTTTTAACGCCATTAAGCAAAGCAGCAGCTGGTTGTCTACCATTAACGACAAAGAGTATTCACTGAACCTGGTGAAATACCGGGCAGAGCAAAAGCAGATTAAAGAAAACCTGAAGAAGGTTGATGAGGTTAATAAGACGATACCGAATCTTGAACTTACAATGCTCCCGATGGATGAAAAAAGATTATCTGAGGATAATGATAAACTGGAAAGAAGAAAGCAGTGGATCAAAGCCCTTGGTAAGGATATCTACCTCAATGAAAGCGTAAATGTGATGAATGACATGATCAGGGAAGAAGCCCTGGTAAAGAAATAAGAATAGACCGGAGCAAATATTAAAGGGTCGATGTGAATGTTTTGGATTTCACATTGACCCTTTTCTTTTACGGATAATTGATTATAAGTATCGTTCCTTAAGTACATTGAAATGATGCCGGACATGGCCGATGATCATATATCCAATGGCATTCACGGTAACCTGCTTATTATTGGATGTTCCTACCTGTTGCAGCACAGCAGGGGAGAATCCCCGGTACATCATAAAGACTGATTCCCGCAGGGTGAGCAGTTCTTCCTTTAAATCTTTCAGGCCCTTTCCGCTTACATCTGCGTTACGGGCATAGGCTTTTTCATCAAAACCCGGCAGTGACTGTTGCTCACCCCTGGCGATACACAATCCCCTGTAAGAAAATATTCGTTCGGTATCAATGATATGCTGCAATAGTTCTTTTACTGACCATTTACCTTCTGCATAACGGTATTCTGCTTTGTCGGCTGGAATACCATCCAGGAAATCAACCATTTCTTCCAATGACGAACGCATCACCTGCGACAGATCCTCTTCACTTACCAGGTTTATATAGGTCTCATAAAAAACAGGGTAATCAGACGGAGCTGGACGTGGCATTATTATCCTTTTTTAGTTTTTTTGACTGATGATTTAGGTAATGGTGCTTTTTTGGGTGTTGTGACCGGAACAGTTGAGCTTTTATATGTCTCCGCCAACTTTAATGCTTCAGCCGCATTGATAACTCCCCCGGTTTTGCTCAACTCTGAGAAAGATACTAAATCTTCTTCACCTTCTTTGGAAGGCTTCATAACTTTTATTTGGGGTGCTGGAGTAACAGATTTCTGAATAATATCCTTCACTTCGGCGGCCGTCAGTTCAGGATAATACGATAGTATAAGTGCAGCCAGACCCGCTGTTACCGGGCTTGCCATACTGGTTCCCTGTTGATTCCCATAGCTATTGCCACCGGGAAGTGTACTGTAGATCTTAACGCCGGGCGAAAACACGTCAACTTCCTTTTTGCCGTAATTGGAAAACGATGCTGCCAGCTCATCCGGGGTTGGACCACTGGCTCCTACAGAAATCCAGTTGGTGGTATGTTTGCCATTTTCCTGGTATATGGGATTGGGATAATTCTCTGAACTGTCGAGATTGGAAGCTTCATTTCCGGCAGCATGCACCATCAGGACGTTTTTGCTTTCAGCATATTTCATCGCGTCATCCACCCACTTTTTCTGTGGGGAAAAACTCTTGCCAAAGCTCATATTGATCACACGGGCACCATTATCTACAGCATATCTGATTGCATTGGCAACATCCTTATCATGTTCATCGCCATCGGGCACAGCCCTGATGGCCATGATCCTGACATTATCGGCAACACCGTTGATTCCCTTTCCATTATTCCGGGCTGCACCAATGATACCGGCCACATGCGTACCATGGGAGGCGTCTGTAGCCATTACATCGTTGTTTCCATAATACCTGTCATTGATATCCTCGTAGTTGTCACCAACGATTTCACCGCGGTAATCTTCAGGCTCTTTTTCCAGCATATCCACTTTGGATTTTTCTCCATTGTAATAATCAGAGATATCGCTGATCAGCTGTTTGTTGGTAACATCCATCTGTTGCGTCTGCTGGAATAATCCGAGCATGATATTCTTGGATTTGCTTTGTTCTGCCGTAGTGGGTTTGAAGGGGAGCAGGTCATCGCCGGTATAGGTTTGTTTTGCCATGGCAGAACGCAGGATACTGTCGGCCACCGGTAGCTTTTCCACGATATTCTTCAGGATCAACACAATCATGGCTGATTCCTTGGCCTGGCTTTCAATCTGCATTTTTGCCTTCAGGTACATCCTTAACTGTCCCAGTTGTTCCGGATCCATTTTGGTGGAATCAGGAATCTTGCCCTCATATTTTTTACGATAGGAATAATATACACGGGCGGCTTCATAACTGTCTTTCGTGACATTTCTGCCATCCTTATTTCCCAGGAAGTTCCATCCATGGATGTCATCGATATACCCGTTCTTGTCGTCATCAATGCCATTTCCGGGGATCTCCTTAGGGTTCACCCATAAAATGTTTTTTAAATCCTCATGGGTGGTGTCAACACCTGAATCGATGACGGCCACCACTACCAGTTGCCTGGGTTTTTTATTTTTCAGGATGGTTTCATAGGCTTTTTCAACACCTATTCCATAAACACCATCCTGTTTGAGATCCATGAGGTGCCATCCCTTGGGTACTTCCTTGAGTGAATTCTGGGCCACGGCTGAAAGCGAGAAAACTGCGACTACAACAATAGCGGTGAGCTTACGTACAATCATTGATAATACAGGTTTAATGGACAAAAATAAGGCTTGAAATGCGTACACTATAGCCTTCCATCCAATTTTGGCAGTTTTTTGGATATTCCTAAAGGTCAAAACGGATGCCCTGGGCCAGTGGTAGCTTATTGGAATAGTTGATGGTATTGGTTTGCCTGCGCATATAGACCTTCCAGGCGTCACTGCCGCTCTCCCTGCCGCCACCGGTTTCTTTTTCTCCCCCGAAAGCACCCCCGATTTCAGCCCCGCTGGTGCCAATATTAACATTGGCGATCCCACAGTCGCTCCCCTCTGCCGAAAGGAAATATTCCGCTTCCCGCATATTCAGTGTCATGATAGAAGAGGAGAGCCCCTGGGGCACACTGTTTTGGATCCGTACAGCTTCTTCTATTGTGCTGTATTTCATGATGTATAAGATAGGGGCAAAGGTCTCCTGCTTTACAATATTGTATTCCGGTTGCACTTCGGCAATGCATGGATTTACATAGCATCCGCTCGAATATTCACTGCCCTCCGGAATGCCGGGTTCCACCAGGAAAACGCCGCCTTCTTTACGGCATTGCTCTACCGCCTGGTGATACATGTTAACCGCATCCCGGTCGATCAATGGACCTACATGGTTATGCTCATCCAGCGGATTACCGATCCTCAGTTGTTTATAAGCCTGTACCAGCTTTTGTTTAAACGCTTCGTAAACGGATTCATGAATAATAAGTCTCCTGGTAGACGTACAACGCTGACCTGCAGTGCCCACGGCTCCGAAAACGCTGCCGATCATCGCAATGTCAAGGTCTGCATCTGCGGTAATAATTATTGCATTGTTGCCCCCGAGTTCAAGAAGGCTCCTGCCAAGCCGGGAGCCCACGGCGGCACCCACAGCTTTCCCCATCCGGGTGGAACCCGTTGCAGAGATAAGGGGTATGCGATGGTCAGCTGATAACCATTCCCCGGTTTCCCTTCCGCCAACCACCAGGCAACTAACGCCCTCGGGTACCTGATTTTCACGAAAGACCTCGCCGATTATTTTCTGGCAGGCGATAGCGCACAAGGGTGTTTTTTCTGACGGCTTCCAGACACAAACATCTCCGCATACCCAGGCAAGCGCAGCATTCCAGCTCCATACGGCAACAGGGAAGTTAAATGCGGATATGATGCCGGTGATCCCCAGGGGATGCCATTGCTCATACATCCTGTGACCTGGTCTTTCACTGTGCATGGTAAGTCCATAAAGCTGACGCGATAATCCTACAGCAAAATCACATATGTCGATCATCTCCTGAACTTCACCCATACCTTCCTGCAGGCTCTTTCCCATTTCCCAGGAGACCAGTTTTCCCAACGGTTCTTTATACAGCCGGAGCTGGTTACTGACCTGGCGCACAATGTCTCCGCGTTTAGGTGCAGGCCATTTACGCCATTCGGCAAAAGCTTCTTCCGCTTTACTGATAACGGCATCGTAAGATTCCCTGTCTGCTGTGAATACAGACGCAATCGGCTGACCGTCAACGGGTGAGACAGAAACTATTGAACTGCCCGAAGAACCAAGCCAGTGCTGGCCTGTAGACATTCCGTGATTATGCGAAGATATTTGCAACTGTTCCAGGAAATCTTTCATAATTTTTTTTTTAAGATAGCGATCTGAGTATCAGTTGTTGAGGATTGGTGGCCGCAATTTACACCAAAAAACGCTCGGAAATGTGAAATATACGTAGTTACTTTACGTTTAATAACAGTATAAATCGCGTGTCAGAACCACAGCACCCGGTTTATAAAATGTCTTAAATCTTTTCCTAGTAGGGCCATTAATCAGTTCTATGAAAGCCAAATTGTTTAACTGATTAAACCTCTGACCATGTACCCTAGAATCTTAACCTTCCTTGTGAAGGCATCATTTATGCTGATTACTATTTCAGCTACCGCAGGTGAAAAATCTGCATCACCTTTTAACTTTACACTTAAGAATCTTATTGCCGCAGAAAAAGCTATTGAAGCAAATAATGCTCCAATAATGAATCGTGCTGCCAGTGCAGAAAAAAACAGGTCAAAAGTTTGTGCCTGCGAAATCCTGAAACTGCGCAACAATAATGCTGAGCAGGAAAATGTTGCCATCTTTTCTGAAATCACCAACAACGGTGATATCAATGCCGAATACAAAACTGCACTGGAATTTCTTCAGCAACAAAAGAAGAACATGAAGGATCAGTATTACGACAAAGTAAAAGTTAACCAGACCATCACGGCGCCTACAGACTGCAAAACACTGTACATGAAAATGTCAAAGGGCGATGGCGGACTGGTGCTGTATGATATCCTGGATGCAGATGTACTTCGTGCACTGAGGAATGCAAAATAAAAAATCAGTACTGTTCGGATTCATTGGGAAAATCACCTGATCTCACGTCACTGATATAATTTTTGACGGCGTCACTGATAGTGTCGTAGAGTTTTGCATATTGACGCAGGAAACGGGGCTTGAACTCCTGGTTGATCCCAAGCATATCATGCATAACGAGTACCTGTCCGTCGCAATATTTACCGGCACCGATACCAATCGTGGGTATCGACAGACTTTCGGAAACTTCCCTTGCCAGATCGGCAGGGATTTTTTCCAGTACAATGGCAAAGCATCCGGCTTCTTCCAACTTTAAAGCATCGGCCTTAAGTTTGGCGGCTTCGGCTTCTTCTTTGGCCCTTACCTGGTAGGTTCCGAATTTATAAATGCTCTGTGGTGTTAGTCCGAGATGACCCATGACCGGTACGCCGGCCGAAATAATTCTTTTTATACTTTCCAGTACTTCTTCACCACCTTCGAGTTTTACCGAATGTCCACCAGTTTCTTTCATGATCCGTATCGTTGAACTCAGCGCTTCTTTGGAATTACCCTGGTATGCACCAAAGGGAAGATCAACAACGATGAGGCATCGTTTAACACCCCTTACTACCGACTGGGCATGATATATCATCTGGTCAAGGGTTATGGGAAGGGTGGTCTCATGCCCGGCCATTACATTACTTGCGGAATCGCCCACGAGGATGATGTCTATGCCCGACTCATCGATAATCCTGGCAAAGGAATAATCATATGCCGTCAGCATGGATATTTTCTGCCCTTCTGATTTCATCATCATCAGGGTATGGGTGGTCACTCTTTTAATGTCCCTGTTTACACTCATATGATATCAATAAGTAAATGATTTCGTAAAGTGCAAGAAACGAAAATAGCCAAAAACGAATGAGTCTTTAAAATTTCATCAACTCCTGGTAGAGATTCTGAATCAGTCCGTCTGCCAGTCCGATTTTGGGTACATAGATATCCGTGCAATCCGCCCATCTCATCACATTGATATAGATTAACAGGGCCGGTACTATTACATCCGCACGGTCTTCCCTGAGTTTATACATGGTCATCCTTTCTTCCACGGTGAAATTGCTGAGTTCCTTATGGTAATCCCTGAGGGTGTCAAGGGACAGCGGTTTTCCTTCTTTTCGCTTGGACAGTGAAAATATTTTATTGATATTACCACCGGATCCGATGGCGGTAACGTGCTTGAAACTTTTTGTTTCTGTTTTTATCGTTTCCTTCATTTTATCCCATGCCTGTTCGGTCACCATATTCTTCAGTATCCTTATGGTACCGATATTGAAGGAATTTTTGAATACCAGTTTTCCTTCGCTGAAAAAAGTAAGTTCGGTACTTCCACCTCCCACATCGATGTACAGGTAAGAATCCTCCTTGCTCATGTTTTCAGCAATATGGTTTTCATATATAAGGCTGGCTTCCTTGTCTCCGGAAATGATTTCAATTTCCAGGCCGGTTTCCAGTTTTACCTTGCGGATGATCTCTTCTGAATTGCTGGCATCGCGCATGGCGGAGGTGGCGCATGCTTTAATATGTTTGACACCATAGGCGGAGATGAGATGCTTATAGGCTTTAATGGTTTGTAATACCATGCCCGTTTTTTCTTTGGAAATTTCACCGGTTTCAAAAACATCGAAACCGAGCCTGAGCGGTACCCTTACAAGGTTAAGTTTAATAAATTCCGGTTTCCCTGAATCCAGGATGAGAACATCTGTAATCAGTAACCTGGCAGCATTACTCCCAATATCAATAGCGGCTAGTCTCAATTCCTCTGTTTAATATCCAATATTATCATGAAATGTCCAGACGGCAGGTTTCCTTAATCCACAAATGTCGATAATTATTATGCAACCGCTGGTTTTATGGCCTTTTTAATGGTTTTGGAGAGCAGGTACTGGTAAGTTTCAATCTGTGACCTTACCTGTTTGCCATTAGCCCGTACATACTCATTACCCAGGTCATGGGAAAGTATTCTCGCCTTTACATTGTCGCGAAGTTGTATGTCCAAAATGTCTTTCAGTTCCCTGATAATATTAGGGTCATATACCGGGCAGGCCACTTCTATCCGGTGATCGAGGTTTCTCACCATCCAGTCGGCCGATGAGATAAACACTTTTTCCTTGCCGCCATTATGAAATACCATGATCCTTGCGTGTTCAAGATATTCATCCACGATACTTACTGCATAAATGGGAATCTTGAATTTTCTGTTGTCGGTAACAGCACAGAAAATACCCCGCACCACCATTTTAATTTCCACGCCCGCGGTGGCAGCCTCATATAAGTTTATGAATCAGTATTTCATCGGAAAATGAATTCATCTTCAGGTGGATAACGGCTTTCTTGCCGGCCATGGCCTGTTTTATTTCTGAATTGATCAGTGCTAGAATATTTCTTCTCATCGAAACGGGCGACAATGACAGGGTCTGTACCATACGCAGGTGTTTGATACCGGTCTTTGGTTTCTCCAAATAGGAAAAAATGCGGTTTACATCCGCCATGATATGCCTGTTGGCAGTGATCAGGCAATGATCGCCATAAACGTCGCCGTTCTTTCATTCAGGTTACCGGTACTGATAAAACCATAGTGAATCGTATGGTTGCCCTTCCGTTTTCTGATCAGGCAGATTTTGGCATGTACTTTCTGGTTGGGAATGCCCAGCAATACTTTTACGCCTTCTTCTTCCAGCTGTTCTTTATAAGCCAGGTTATTCTCTTCGTCAAATCTCGCCCTTAATTCCAGCATTACCGTTACATCCTTACCGTTCCTGACGGCATTGATCAGCGCATTGATCACCTTTGAATGTTTGGCGAGGCGATACGCAGTAATTTTGATGGTGGTAACATCAGGGTCGATGGCAGCTTCCCGGAGCAGGTCAATCAGGGGATTGAAGGAATGATAGGGAAAATGTAGCATGACATCATTTTCCAGGATTACGTCGGTTACCCTGGAAGTGTTGGCGAACTGCGGATGAATAAACGGTTTTTTTCTTGTTGACACCTGTTTGAAAACCTGTGCCGGAAAATCAATGAAATGCCGGAAATTATGAATCCTGCCGCCCGGAATCAGGTGATCTTTTTTACTAAGGCCTACTTTCCGGATGAGATATTCCAGCAGTGCGGGATCAATTTCCTTGTCATAGATAAACCTGACGGGTTTTCCTTTCCTGCGGTTCTTTATACCTTTTTCGATCTTGGCGGTATAAGTTCCTGTTTCATCATAATCCAGATCATATTCGGCATCTTTGGTGACCTTGATCACGTGGGCCGAAAATTCTTCATATTCAAAATAGGAAAATATTCTCGGCAGGCAGAAACGGATCACGTCTTCCAGCAGGATGATATATTTTTCACCGTCTTTGCCATCAGGCAGCAGAACAAACCTGGGCACGGCCCTGGTAGGCACTTCGATCAATGCATATTTTCTTTTGTAAGCCACATTTTTTCTGGCCATGACCACTGCGAGGTAAACGGATTTATCCCTCAGGTAGGGCAGGGTAGGGATGCTTTCAATCATCAGCGGAATAACATTTGACCTTACCTCTTCGTCAAAGAAAGCATTGACAAAATCCATCTGTTCCTTGCTGAGTTCTTTCTCGTTGACCAGGAATATCTTTTCTTTTTTCAGGTCTTCAAGGATCGACTGCCATATCCGGTTGAATTCACTTTGCTGTTGCAGTACGATCAGTTGAATCGCATCCAGGATTTCCTGGGGTGACTCTTCTACATGCATGGTGGCAACCGCGCCAAATTTCATCATCCGTTTAAGTGCGGCTACCCGTACCCGAAAGAACTCATCAAGGTTATTGGAAAAAATCCCCAGGAATTTGATTCTTTCTTTCAATGGAACGGTAGTATCTGCAGCTTCCTGCAATACCCTTGCATTAAAAGCCAGCCAGCTGATATCCCTTGGAATTATTTTAGTGTTTTTATGCATGCAAAACGTTGTTGGTATAAAAGTAATGAAGACCTTAGAAAACGACTGTTAAGTTAATTCAAAGCCGTTGTATGGCTTCAATGAGGGCACTCGTGGAATATCCTTTTACCAGGGGTACAATCTTTACTTCACCTCCATTTGCCATCACTTCCTCCGCACCTACGATTTGGGATAATGTATAGTCGCCACCCTTGACCAGTATGCCTGGTTGAATGGCCTTCACCAGTTCCAGCGGCGTGTCTTCCGGGAAAAGGCAGACTGCATCCACGATGGAAAGAAAAGCCATCATGCGGCAACGGAAGTCTTCATCATTGACCGGCCTGTGGTCACCCTTCAGTCTTTTTACGGAAGCATCTGAATTCATGCCAACGACCAGTTTGTCACCGAAGGATGCTGCCGTCGACAAAATTTCAAGGTGTCCCCTGTGCAGGATATCAAAGCATCCATTGGTAAAGACCATGGTAAGTCCTTCCTGTCTCCATAAGCCGGCGGTGTGAACCAACTGCTCCCTGGTCATTATTTTATCCTGTATGTGCTGGATGTTTTTCATGTTTTTTCCGGTTTACCAGGGGCAGGAGTATCAGGCAGAGAAATCCGACACCCAGCACCATCAATGTTTGTACTAACCATAACAGCCACCCGAAGGCTAGTCCGTCAACTTCACTGATATCATAGAGTAGCAGTGTTTTCTGAACGGCGAGCTGGTATGCGCCGATGCCTCCCTGCGTGATGATCATGGCCAGGCTGCCAAAGGAGAGAATGGTAAAGGAAGGCCTGATCCCCAGCTGGTTCACTGCATCCATGGCATAAAAACCCAGCCTGATACTCATCAGGTACATCCCCCAGATAAAAATGGTATGTAGGAAGAATGCTGTCTTTCTTTTTACATACTTCACACTGGTGAGTCCTTCCCAGATGCCACGGATGATGCTGCGGATTTTGTCGATGATGATGATATGCCGGAACCTGTGCAGGATAAATCTTGCGATAAGGATAATGGCTGCAAATATTCCGATGACCAACAGCAATTTCCCGGTATTGAAATTGCCCGCCTTTGTCATAAAAAGCTTTCTCAGTTCAGTGGAAGCATAGTCTCCCACGATGTTGATCTGCAATACTATCGTGATAAATATGACCACCAGTAAACAGATGACATCGAATGCCCGTTCCGCGACCATCGTACCAATCAGTTTATCAACAGGTGTCTTTTCATAGCGTGCCAGTATCGTGCATTTCATGACCTCTCCCAGCCGGGGAACGAGCAGGTTGAAGAAATAACTCAGCATAACAGCTATAAAAGTATTGGTGGAAGATGGCTGGAAACCCAGGGGTTCCATCAGGATTTTCCATCTCAATGCCCTGCTGTAATGCGCTGCAAGCAGCAGTAACATCGCCGGCAGCACAAGCAGGTAATGGGCATTTCTCAATGACGCCTTCATCATCCCGATCTCCTCTTTGGTAAGATGACGGGTTGTATACCAGATCAGGAATATGCCCAGCCCGAGGAAAAAAACGTATTGAAATACATTGGTGATGATCTTACGCATGTAAAAATAACTTTTACTACAGCCTGTTGTCACTATTTGGAAAAACCACCCAGGGTTTAAACTGCCTGGCTTTTTCAAAATCCATTCTCGCGTAAGATATAACAATAACAATATCCCCTACAGCACCCAATCTCGCAGCCGGACCGTTCAGGCAGCATACCCCTGAACCACGTTTGCCCTTGATAAGATATGTTTCGATCCTGGCTCCGTTATTGACATTGACCACCTGGATTTTTTCATATTCGATCATATTGGCCGCATCCATCAGGTCTTCATCCAGGGTAAGGCTTCCCACATAATGAAGGTTTGCTTCAGTAATAGTCACCCTGTGAACCTTTGATTTCAGGATTTCAATTTCCATAGGCCGCAAAATTAGGATTAAATAACTTACTGTTAAATGGTTAATACCTTATTATCAATTAACCTGATCTCATCTATAAAAGCTGCCACAAGGGCTACCAGTGGCTCTTTCCCGTCCCAGTATGATACAGGTTCAAGAGACTGTGCATTGACAATATCAATATAGTCAACACGAAAGCCATTACGGGTTAACATTTCATTACCATAGTCTTTCAATGGTTGCAGGCTTCCTTCCTTCAGATGTTGGCTGAAATGTTCAAGTACGATATTGATGAGCGGAGCCTTTAATCGCTGAACTGGTGATAATCGCATATTCCTGCTGCTCATCGCCAACCCGTCCGGTTCCCTGACGGTTGGACAAATATGAAGATCGGTATGCCTTCCCGTGATGTGAAGCAGTTTCCTGATGACCATGCATTGCTGGTAATCTTTCTGCCCCATAAACAACAGGTCAGGTTCCACTATGCTTAACAGTTTGTCGACCACCCTGCATACGCCCTGAAAATGACCCGGTCTGAATTTGCCTTCCAGGATATGGTCCAGCGATCCGATATCGTAGCGTTCCACCGGTGTTATTCCTTCAGGATATATCTCATCCTGGTGGGGCAGGAATAACAGGTCGCAACCTTCTCCCAAAAGGAGTTCGATATCCCGTTCAAGGGTCACCGGATACTTCTGAAAATCCTTAGGATCATTGAATTGCGTGGGATTGACAAAAATGCTGACAATGGTAAATGAGGACAGTTTGCGTGCCTGTCGCAACAGTTGAAGATGTCCTTCATGAAGCGCCCCCATTGTTGGGACAAAAGCCAGGCTGCCATGCTGGCGAAGTACATTCAGCCTTTCACGGATACCTGCTATTTTTTTATATATGATCATTGTCAAAAATGCCCTGTTGCTAAATCCTTAAGCCTGTTTACCCAATATTCCTTACTTTTGCAAACCTTTTCGAGCCATAATATAAATTAACATTAACGGGAATGCTAGCAAAGAAAAGAATTTTATTCATTGCCAACGAAATGTCCCCATACCTGGAACTTACGGAGTTTTCCGAGATTGTCAACAAACTGGCGATCAAGGCCAATGACAGCGGTTTCGAGATCAGGTGTATCATGCCCAGGTTCGGAGTTATCAATGAACGAAGGCATCGGTTACACGAAGTAGTTAGGCTGTCGGGGATTAATGTGTCGGTGGATAATGACGATTTCCCGCTCCAGATAAAAGTGGCTTCGCTTCCCAATGCAAGACTGCAGGTGTATTTTCTCGACAACGAAGACATGTTCAAACGGAAATTCGTTTTCCACGATGAAAATGAGAAATGGTTTGAAGATAATGCCCTTCGCAGCATATTCTTTTGTAAAGGGGCGCTCGAAACGGTGAAAAAATTCGGATGGCCTCCTGACATTATCCATGCTTCGGGCTGGATGACCGGACTGATTCCTTTTTACCTTAAAACAGTCTATAAGAAAGAACCTGTTTTCGGAAACAGCAAGATCGTTTATACTATCGGCCAGAATACCTTCAAGGAAAAAATGGGCACTGATTTCCTGAAGAAATCCCAGATACACCCCAGCATCAAAGAAAAGGATCTCGAACCCTTTAAGGAAATGACCAACACGGCCATGTTCAGGGGAGGCGCAACCTTCGCTGACGCGATAACTTTCGGGGCCGACAAAGTAGATAAAAAACTGCTTGATGAATTCAGCAAAGTCAGGGGTAAGAAAGTCATAGCATTCAATCCAGAGGCTGATTTAACAGAGTATTTACAATTGTATCGCGACCTTGCGGACAAATAAAAAACGCCAACTAACCCTGATAAATTATTGCCGGTGAATCGGAACAAGTTTACAGCAGGATTAACAGCAATATTGATCCTGTTTTCTTTTTTATACAGTTGTACCAAGATCAGGGGAACGGATATAGGCGCTGACCTGTTACCGGTAGTCGACAATATAAATACTTTTGATACTACGCTGGAAGTTATTACAGAGAACTTTATCAGCCCTGACTCCGCACTTCCCCGGTTAACAAAAACAGTCAATGGTGGCACGCCCGAAATGCTGCTGGGATATATCAGTAATGATCCGCAGTTTGGTAAAAGCACGGGCACGCTGTACTTTGAAATGGAGCCGCCTTTCTATCCTTTTCCTTATGACGTGAAAGACAGCCTTTACCTGGACTCCGTGGTATTAACCATGCGGTGGTCAGGTACCATTTTCGGCGATACCAACCTGGTGCAGAAGGTGAATGTATACAAGCTGGATTCACTGCCTAAGGCAGATTCAGCGTACTATACCAATGCTTCCATTCCCTATACACAATTACTGGGGACCAAATCATTTGCACCCAGCATACTGAATGATTCACTTTTCCTGTTTCGCCAGAGTGTAAACAACCAGTTACGGATAAGGCTCGATGATGCCTTCGGACAGGCACTGCTCAATCTCGATACCGCCGCAGGTGGAGCGCTTGGCAGTGATTCTGCATTCAATGCTTTCCTGAAAGGATTTGCGGTGGTGCCTGACCAGTCTGGCGGTCCAACAGCAAATGCGCTGATGGGTTTCAATATCAGTGATACCGGCAGTTACCTGCGGGTCTATTACCGTTACGATACGGCAGCAAAAAAAGATACTACTTTCAAGACTTTCAGGTATAACCTGACCACTGGCTTTGCCAATAACATCACCAGGGATTATTCGGGTTCACAACTCGCCAATGCCGTAACACCCGGGGTGGACAGCGTTCTCTACCTGCAAACTGCGCCAGGTTCATATAGCATTGTCCGCATTCCGGCCCTTGAGGGTTTCAGGGCAGCGAAGGGTAATGTTGTCATTCATCGTGCAGAACTCAGCATGCAACAGATGGTTTCGGCAGGGCAGGGCGATGATGTCTTCATAACACCGGGCAACCTGTACATTGATTACAGGGATACGGTAAATAATATCCAGCTTCCCTTCCTGCAAGATGGTTTTACCCTGGCCACCTATGCGCCAACCCTTCTCGGCGGAATCCGCAAATATGTTCCCGGTCCGTCGGGCATCATTGTTTCCGAATACCGCTTCAATATTCCCAGTTTTGTACAGGGTATCGTTACCCGTAATACCAATATTTACCCCATCTATCTATACGCGCCTTATATCAT
The DNA here is from genome assembly GCA_963707255.1 of uncultured Sphingobacteriales bacterium. Classification (GTDB taxonomy): domain Bacteria; phylum Bacteroidota; class Bacteroidia; order Chitinophagales; family Chitinophagaceae; genus Pollutibacter. The sequence continues at coordinate 32,636 of CAVPPM010000014.1, forward strand.
ACGCTACAGCAGCCTGTTCATCAGTGCAAGGGTTAATCCCCTTGCCTACGGAAGGGTTAAAGTCGGGGGCGGATCTAACAAGGAGCGTAAAATGGTAATGAGGATTATTTACTCTAAAATTTAGCGGGGATATTAATTATCTTTGCCACCGAAATTTAAAAAAATAACTGCAACATGCCTTATTTATTCACCTCTGAAAGCGTTTCCGAAGGCCATCCGGATAAAGTGGCCGACCAGATTTCTGACGCCCTAATCGATAATTTCCTGGCCTGGGATCCGGATTCTAAAGTAGCCTGTGAAACATTGGTAACAACAGGACAGGTGGTGCTTGCAGGTGAAGTTAAATCCAAGACATATCTTGATGTTCAGAAAATCGCCCGGGAAGTTATTGCCCGGATAGGTTACACCAAGAGTGAGTACATGTTCGAAGCCAATTCCTGCGGGATCATTTCGGCGATTCATGAACAGTCGGCCGATATTAACCATGGCGTTGAAAGAAAAAAGAAAGAAGACCAGGGTGCCGGTGACCAGGGAATGATGTTTGGCTATGCCACTAACGAAACGGATAACTATATGCCCCTGGCGCTTGATCTGGCGCATAAGGTACTGAAGGAATTGTCGCTGATCAGGAATGAAAAGAAAACAAAAATGCCTTACCTGCGTCCTGACGCAAAAAGCCAGGTGACCATAGAGTACGATGATCACCACAGGCCGGTAAGGATTGACACTATCGTTGTGTCTACCCAGCACGATGAGTTTGACAAGGATGAAAAAATGCTGGCCAAGATCAAAGACGATGTGATCAATATCGTGATCCCCAGGGTGAAGGCAAAATGTAAAAAAGAAGTTCAGTCACTGTTTACAAAAAAAATCACTTATCATGTCAACCCCACCGGAAAGTTTGTTATTGGCGGACCTCATGGTGATACCGGGCTTACAGGCCGGAAGATCATTGTAGATACCTATGGTGGCAAAGGTGCCCATGGTGGTGGTGCATTCAGTGGAAAAGATCCTTCCAAAGTTGACCGTAGTGCGGCATATGCAGCAAGGCATATTGCCAAGAACATGGTCGCCGCCGGCATTGCTGACGAAATCCTGGTGCAGGTTTCCTATGCCATCGGCGTTGCCAAACCAATGAACATTTTTGTGGATACCTACGGTACGGCAAAAGTGGATATGACGGATGGTCAAATTGCCCGGATCGTAGATGAACTGTTCGATATGAGGCCATATGCCATCGAAACCAGGCTCAAACTGAGAAACCCGATCTATAGTGAAACTGCCGCTTACGGGCATATGGGCAGAACTACCGAAACCGTGGAGAAACATTTCGAAACCGGGGATGGTAAAAAGAAATCCATGAAAGTGGAACTATTTACCTGGGAAAAACTGGACTATACCGATAAGATCAGGAAAGCCTTTAAAATGAAATAATTCACTGCCCGTATAAACGGCCTCCTTAATGGAGGCTTTTTTTTCTTAAGAAAAAACAGCAGGTTATGAACAGGAATCCGTGGAAAATACTTGCTTCCACCCCGGTGTATGACAATCCATGGATCACGCTCACCGAGTATAGTGTGTTGAATCCTTCCGGTGGAAAAGGAATCTACGGTAAAGTGCATTTCAAAAACCGGGCAGTAGGTATTGTGCCGATGGATGCAGATGGCAATATCTATATGGTTGGTCAGTTCAGGTTTGCATTGAATGATTATAGCTGGGAAATTCCGGAGGGCGGCGCACCCTTCAATGAAGACCTGCTGGATTCGGCAAAAAGAGAATTAAGGGAGGAAACCGGTATTGAAGCGCTTCATTGGGAAAAACTGTTGGATATTCACCTTTCAAACTCTGTATCCGACGAGGCAGGATTTGTTTACCTGGCAACCGGTTTATCGTTTGTTTCCTCGGAACCCGAAGAAACAGAAGAAATCATGGTAAAGAAACTACCTTTTGAAGAGGCTTACCAGATGGTACTGGAGGGAAGGGTAACTGATTCACTCTCTGTTGCCGGGATCCTTCGGACAAAATTATTATTACTGGAAAAATCAATTTGATATTGTGAAAACAGTCAGCAAATCAACATATATAATAGGCCGCCAGCCGGTACTGGAAGCCATGAATGCCGGTAAGCAGCTCGACAGGATATTCATCCAAAAGAATATTGGCGGCGATATTATTTTCGATATTCGTAAAGCTGCACAGGCATTGCAGATACCCATTAACGTAGTACCCCCGGAAAAATTAAACAGTATCACCCGAGCTAACCACCAGGGCGTTATTGCCGTTGCCGGCCTGGTGAAATATATGGACCTGCAACAGGTCATCGACCATATCAATGAACAGGGCCAGTCACCTTTATTCATCATGCTTGACGGTATCACGGATGTGCGCAATATCGGCGCTATTGCCCGGAGCGCCCTTTGTTCGGGGGCCCAGGCCATCATCATTCCGGACAAAGGTGTGGGCGCAATTAATGAAGAAGCTATTAAATCCTCTGCCGGCGCGCTGCATAACATTCATATCTGCCGCGAAGAAAGCCTGTTAAAGGCGATCGATACCCTCCATCTCAATGGCATTAAAGTGTTCTGTGCAGAAATGAAGTCGTCCCGTAATTTTTTTGATACGTCGCTGGAAGATCCCTGCTGTATTGTCATGGGAAGTGAAGACAAAGGCATACAGCCCTTCCTTACCAAGGCTGCCGATGAATCTTTTACGATTCCCATGTCAGGAAATTTTGATTCATTTAATGTCAGCGTTGCTGCAGGTATAATACTTTATGAAGCCTTCCGGCAACGGCAGTTTCCGCCAGGAAAGTAATGAGTGCTTCCTGCAGACATGCCTGGTGTGATATATCAGTGTGGAATGCCGATCGCTTCCTGCCGCTTCATTTCCCTGCGAATTATACCCTTTTTCACAGTGGCCGGCAGGAGCCGGTTTAAGAACAGCAGTATCCTGTTGATGCTTCCGGGGACAAGTTCTTTTTTGCCATTAAACAGGGCATCCAGGCCGGCCTCGGCCACATCCTCAGGCTTCATTACGGCCTTCCTCGCAATACCCTTCATATTTTTATGGATTTCAAGCAGGCGGGCATTGGAATCCACAGGCCCGGGACTGATCACGGAAACATGGACGGTACTGCCTTCCAGTGTTGCCTGGAGCGAACGGCTGAAGGATAATATGAATGATTTTGAAGCACTGTACACTTCCTTATTCGGCATATTGAAGAAGGCGCCCATGCTGCTCATATTCAGGATATACGCCCGGTCCATTTTTCGAAGGCCTGGCAGAAATAAACGCGTAAGCAGCACAGGTACGATAACGTTAAGGGATACCTGTTTTTCGTAAAAAGCCGTGCTGAAATCTTCAAAAGGCCCCGCTGAACCGATACCTGCATTATTGATCAGGATATTTACAGGATAGTCCTTTTCGGTTACCCATTCATGTAATGCCGTACAGTTGCCGCTAACGGTAAGGTCGGTTTCATAAAAGCGAACCTCAACATTAAATTGCCGCGAGATCAATTCAGCCTTTTTTTCCAGCTCTTCACCCGGAAGGGAAACCATAATCACATTATGCCGCCGGGTTGCCAGGGCCGTTGCAAATGCCAGCCCGATACCTTGTCCGGCCCCCGTTACCATCGCATAAGTTTTTTTCATCACATCCTGTTTTTTCGTATCCATTCCACAGTCTCCCGGATACCTTCTTCAAAACTGCGAATCTTGTAACCGATATCGTTTACTGCTTTGCTGCTGTCGAGTGCCCAGTCATAATCATAACGCCTGACCCAGTTCGGGGTGATCATGGGCGCCCTGCCCGAGATCTTTGACCATCCAAGTTGCAGGTAACTGACGCCCGACATCAATGAGAAGGGAAGATGGTATAATTTTTTATCGACATGGCTGTACTTCCTGATATAAGCGATGAATTCGTTAAATGTTGCATTCACGCCGCCGAAAATATAGCGTTGGCCATTGGCCCCGTATTTCATTGCGCTGATATGACCGTCTACCACATCATCAACATAGCAATAAGAACCAACGTCATTACCGCTTCCGGGAATCACATACCATTTCTTTTTCATATACAACTCTACGATTTTAGTCACCGGGTTGCTTCCCGTGTCAAGGCCCGGACCATACACCCTTGCCGGGTTAACAATGGAAACCTGCATCTTCCCCCTGGCAAAATCCAGGGCAATTTTTTCCGCTGCTGTTTTCGTTTCTTCATATTCATTGAAAAATCCGGTGATCCTGGCATCGGACTCCCGCATGGGTTGTCCGTTTGAAGGGCCGATCACGCCTGCCGTAGAGGTATAAACGATTTTTTCCACACCTGCATTGGCGGCCGCTTCCATCACATTCCTGGTTCCGTCAACATTGATCTGCCGGAATATCGCCGGATCTTTTGCCCACAGTCTCGCATAGGCTGCCATATGATATACCTGTTGAACGCCATCCATGGCCTTTTCGAGAGAAGCCGGGTCAGTGATATCGCCTTTAATGAAACGGATATTCTGCCGTTGAAATTCAGGTAATGCAGGAATGGACCGGCATAAAATCCGGATGTCTTCGCCCGTATCTGCCAGTTTAACGGTTAGCAGCGATCCTATATAGCCTGTTGCGCCCGTGATCAGTATTGCCATCATCAAATTTAAGAGGGCAAAAATATTACAAAGCCCGCAGTTGTCAGTTTTTTAACCTGAAATAGGCAGTGGAGAGAGTGGTATTGACCTCGGCACTAACGCATACCCCATTGGCATAAGTGTAGAAATTCCGGTTGCCATCAGGCAGCTGGAGTTCATACTGGTGAGGCTTAACAGCCTTGATCGGAATAAATCTTTTGTAATTTTCGGAGAATATCCTGAGCAGGTTTACCGGCTCTTCATGCATCAGGCAGGCCGTTGTATAGGTGATCTTCTCTTTCAGTTCAATGCTTTCGTCTTTGTCCTGGATAAGGTAGCGGTCGTTTTGCCAGGTGATTTTTGCATTGGCCTTATCCTTTCCATTGACCCGCCGGATAATACTGCCCTTACTCAGCACTCCATTGGTAAATGACCCGGAAACTTTTGAGTACAGCGCGAAGTCCATAATCAGGCTGATCTTTACATTGGACTCCATGAGGTAATCAATGTTGTTACCGTTATTGGTTTTCAGCGCATCAAGGTAACCGATTACCTTGCCGTTTCGCAGCACTTCATAATGAAGTTTTCGCTCCGCTTCAATGAAGGAAGTCAGCATGATCAGAACCGGCAACAAGTAAAAAAACTTCAGTGCTTTTCTCAACAACATATCATTATCTCCTGCGGAAAATTATCAAAAATTAATCAAACCAACCGTCGACGTACTCGTTAATACGAAGGCGACTGATATATGTTACAGTTTTTATGCCAGTAATTTTATTAAAAACATTAACTTATGTCCGGATTAACCCTCCAAATAACCCTTCAACCCGGTGATTAAATGGACAATCCTGACCAGCAGGTTTTGTTTTTTCAGTATCTGAAAAATAAAAACCCGACACATTTGTCATTTGTTGATGAGATCGCTCAGATCCTGCATATCAGTGAAGATAGCGCCTATCGGCGGATCAGGGGCGATAAACAGCTCGCATTCGAAGAAATCCAGGCACTCTGTATTCATTACAGGGTTTCCCTGGACCAACTACTAAACCTTCCCACCCATAACATGATTTTTACCGGCAGGTTTATTAAGCCTGGTGACGTAAATTTCAAAACCTACCTGGAAGGAATGCTTGCACAATTCAGGTCGATTTTGCCGCATCCGGATAAAGAACTTATTTATCTGTGTAAAGACATACCGGTATATCACTATTACCTTTTCCCTGAATTAATTGCCTTCAAATTCTTCAGCTGGATGAAAACACTGCTGAACTTTCCGGAACTGAAGGATACAAAGTTTTCATTCGGATTACTGCCCGAAGACCTGCTGCTGACAGGTCAGAAAATTGCAGAAGCCTATTACCAGGTACCCAGTATTGAAATACTTAACCCCGACAATATCCTTACCACCCTCAGGCAGATTGAATTTTATAAGGATGCCAGGCTGTTTGCATCCGAAGAGGACCTGAACAGGGTATATGACAGCCTGAATGCAATGGTAGACCACATGAAAACTATGGCAGCTGAGGGAAAGAAATTCCTGCCAGGGAAAACACCTTCACTCAGCCGCGGCGACTACCAGTTATATGTAAACGATTTTTATGTGGGTGACAATACCAACCTGCTCAGGCTAAGCGATAGCTACACCTGTTTTATTATCCATAGCGGAACGAATTATATTCATACCACTGATAGAAAGTTCTGTGACTACAGTCTTAAATTCATACGGAATATTATCAGCAAATCGGCCTATATCAGTGAAGTGGGGGAGAAGGACAGGAACAGTTTCTTCCAGCAAATCCACAACAGGATCGGTATATTCCGGGAAAGCAAGGTCCGTACAATGGGCAAATATTAACTAATGAGTGAACAGCATCTCCAATCAATTTTATTTAACCGGGTGAGGTCCCTGCTGCCTTCCAATGTTTCCATAGCAGAATACCTGGCAGACCTGCTGGAGATCAGTAAAGACAGTGTTTACCGGAGACTGAAAGGAGAAAAACAACTTTCCTTTAATGAACTGGCAAAGGTTGCCACAGTCTTTAATATTTCACTGGACGAACTCTTTAACCTGGGCGAAGGAAATGTCATATTCCACGGACAGTTTGTCAATAGTGAAGACTTCAGGCTCGAATCCTACCTGGCCTCCATGATGGAGAATGTTGAATTCATTACCAGGTATGACAACAAGGAGTTGTTTTATATATGCAAGGATATCCCGATCTTTTATTACCTCATGTTTCCTGAAATTGCCGCCTTTAAGTTTTTTGTGTGGACGAAAACACAGATGCAGTTTGAAGAAATGAAGCATAAAAAGTTCTCCTTCGGACTGCTTACCCCCGCATTAAAGGATCTGTGTATTAAAATAACAGAAAGCTATACCCGAATTCCAGGGACGGAGATACTTAATGCGGACAATATACTGAATGACCTGCGACAGATTGAATATTACAGGGACACTGACATGTTTGAGAACCGGGCTGACATTGCTGTATTGTATCAGAAACTTACCGAAATGGTGGGTCATATGGAATTACAGGCTGGCTCCGGGCTGAAATGCCTTCCCGGAAAGGATCCTGATCCTGCAGCCGGCACCATTAAACTGTATGTCAATGATTTTTTTGTAGGTGACAATACCATCATCGCTGTCATCAACAACACACGTATTGTATACCTCAATCATACAGCCATCAATTTCATATCCACTTCGAGCAAAGAATTTGCCGATTACAATTTTGAATTTATCCAGAACATCATTAAGAAGTCGGCCATGATCAGCGTGGTAGGGGAGCGCGACAGGAAAAAGTTTTTCAACCTTATCCATGACCGGATCGATCAGTCCCGGCTTTAGATGCCTGTCGGTCGCTAATTGACCGGCGGTTCGTACATTGCGGCTATGGAAGACGCCGTACAACTTATCGAATGCCCGCGTGATGCCATGCAGGGATGGAAGAACCTGATTCCGGCCCAACGGAAAATTCAATATATCAATGCCTTATCCAGGGTCGGCTTTCATACGCTGGATATGGGGAGTTTTGTTTCGCCGACGCTTATTCCACAAATGGCAGACACTTCGGAAGTAGTGACCGGTATTGAAACCGATGGCAGTCCATCGGCATTGCTGACCATCGTGGCCAATACCAGGGGAGCAGAAACAGCGGTAAAATTCAGCCGTATCAGCTACCTCGGGTTTCCATTCTCTGTTTCGCCAACGTTTCAACAACGAAATACCAATAGCAGTCCGCAGGAATCCCTGTTGAGGGTCAGGGATATTCAATCCATTTGTTCTGCTGCCGGGAAAAAACTGGTGGTGTACATGTCGATGGGTTTTGGAAATCCCTACGGTGATCCATATAATGAACAGATACTGAGTTCCTGGATGGAGAAAATTGCGGAACTGGGAATTGATATTATATCTATTGCCGATACTGTTGGTTTGGCAACACCTCTACAGGTATCCGGAACGGTTAGTGGAATTCTGCCATTATTTCCCGGTATCACCATTGGTGTTCACCTGCATTCCCGACAGGAGGATATGCTCGACAAGCTGGATGCAGCATACGCTGCCGGCTGCCGGAGGTTTGACGGGGCAATTAACGGCATTGGAGGCTGTCCGATGGCTGACGACGATTTAGTGGGCAACATGGATACCGTCAGGATGGTTCAGTATTTCCGTGATAAGGGACAATGTATGGATATCAACATGGCAGCATTGGAAGAGTGCAGGCAAATGGCAACGGAGATATTTATTTAGGAAATTTATAATGAGATAATATTTCATGGAACTACGCAGGGAACTTTTGATTAAGGAATTTGGCGAGCAATTGCAAATCACTGACAAGGTCATGTTATGTGGTTCATGTTTTACTGAACACCTGGGCGCCAGGTTCAGACAGTTCCATTTTTCAACGGTTCAAAATCCCAATGGCATTGTTTTCAACCCGGTCAGTATCAGTAAATCCATGACATCTTATATTTCGAACAGGAAGTATACCGCTGAAGATATTTTTTTCAACCAGGAATGGTGGACCAGTTGGGAACACCATACGCAATTTTCCCATAGTGATCCTGTGCAATTACTGCAAATGATCAATGGTGCCCAGCAGGAAGCGCATGACTTCCTTAAAAAAGCCAACTGGCTTATTATAACCTTGGGAAGCGCCTTTGTTTACCAGCGTGATAATGGAGAAGTGGTTGCCAATTGCCATAAGGTACCGGCCGACAAATTCCGAAAGAAATTATTGCCAGTAGAAGATGTTTTGTCTGCCCTCGACAATATGATCCACCGGTTGTTCATTTATAACCCTGACCTCAGGATTATTTTTACGATCAGCCCGGTCAGGCATTTAAGGGATGGTTTCGTGGAAAATAACCGGAGTAAGGCCGTGCTGATTCAGGCGGTTCACCATTTGGTCGAAAAGTTTGACAGGTTATATTATTTCCCTGCTTATGAACTGGTGATTGACGATTTAAGGGATTATCGTTTTTATGCGGAGGATATGGTACATCCCAACTACCTCGCAACGGATTATGTGTGGGATAAATTCAGCGAAGCCTGTATTAAGAAAAGTTCCAGGGAGATCATGAAAGAAATCAACCTGGTAAATGCTGCCAGGGCGCACAAACCTTTTCAACCCGATTCTGCTGCACACAAAAAATTCCTCCGGAAAAACCTTGAAAAGGTAATGTCCTTACAGGAACAATATCCCTATCTCGACTTTACGGAGGATATCAAATATTTTTCCGCTCCACTTCACTCTAGTCTCTAGCCTGTTTTAAAAACCCTCAACCCTCAACCCCCAACTCTCAACCCTAGTGTACCCTATCCCCCCGCACATCCATTTCCAACATTAGTTCCGCTTCATAAGTGAGCCATTCCTTCCATCTTTTCCTGACCTTTTCTTTAGGCAGATAATATTCGGCCAGTTCAATAAACAGGGTGTAATGTCCGGCTTCACTTTCCATGAATTTGCGGTAAAAATCACGCATATAAGGATCATCAAGCCCCTCACTGAGTCTTTTAAAACGTTCACAACTCCGGGCTTCAATCAATGCTGAGATCAGCAGTTTGTCGAGGAACCGGTCATCTTCATGACCGCCTTTTCTTTCAAAATCAAAAAGCCTGTTGACGTATACATCTTTTCTTTGCCGGCCAAGTTTCAATCCCCTTTTATGAAGTTCACTCAACACCTGCCTGAAATGACCCCATTCTTCGGTTACGATAGGCGCCAGTTCAATTACCAGTTTTTCTTTTTCAGCATATCTCTGGATAATGGAAATACAGGTGGTTGCAGCTTTCTGCTCACAAAAAGCGTGATCGGTTAATATTTCCTCCAGTGATTTTTCCGCCAGGTTCACCCATCTTGGATCAGTAGCCAGTTGCAGCCCAAGGATGTTTTTTACATCAGTGTCATTCATCCTGTCAAATTTCCGGTAAAGATAGGACAGCCTGGCAAATGGGGTTTTTACTTATCTTACGACCTAATTTTGCCTGCCTATGCGCATTATACTGTTTAGTCTTTCACTGATCGTGACGATTGTCCTGATCGTAATGCTGGATACCAAAAAAATATTGCCAGCGCCACTGGGTAAACTCCTCAGTCCGCAGGAAGGATTATGGCAGAATGCGGAGCCAGCCGACCATAATTTTTCGGAAGACTTTCGATTCCCTTTATTGAAGGGTAAAGTGGAGGTATTCATGGATGAGAGATTAGTGCCGCATATTTTCGCCGATAATGAGGAAGACGCTTCTTTCGTCCAGGGATACCTGCATGCAAAATTTCGTTTATGGCAGATGGAGTTCCAGACCCATGCTGCAGCAGGCAGGTTAAGTGAGATAGTGGGTGACCTGGCCCTTAATTATGACCGCACCCAGCGAAGAATGGGGATGGTTTACGGCGCTGAAAATACCCTTGTGGAAATGGAGAAGGATCCCGAAACAAAAGCAACCTGTGATGCCTATACGGCTGGCGTGAACGCATTTATTGAAACGCTGACGGATGCTACTCTTCCTGTGGAATATAAATTACTTGGATACAAACCGGAAAAATGGACCAACCTCAAAATTGCACTTTTTTCCATGGCCATGACCAAGGACCTTGCGGGCTTCGATGAAGATTTTGAACACACCAATGCCTTAAAACTGTTAGGTGAGGAAAAATTTAAAATTCTTTATCCCGAAGTACAGGATTCCCTTTCACCCGTGATACCGCCAGGAAATGTCTTCATCGCTTCTGCAGCAATTCCGACACCACCTGCCACAGCCGATTCACTATATTTTCATCATACGGATTCCATTTGGTTCAGCGAAGGTTTTAAACCCAACCCGTTGAATGGAAGTAATAACTGGGCCGTATCAGGATCCCGTACAAGATCAGGCAAGCCTATATTGGCTAACGATCCGCATCTTGGCATTTCCCTTCCGTCAATCTGGTTTGAAATGCAGGTCACCACCCCTGAATACAATTCTTATGGCGTTGGATTTCCTGGTACTCCCGGGGTTATCATTGGTTTTAATGATGATATAGCTTTCGGATTCACCAATTCGGGCCGGGATGTAAAGGATTACTACGACATTACTTTTAAAGACCGTACCAAATCGCAATACCGTTTCAATAATGAATGGAAAGATGCAGAGCTGAGGATTGAACACATTACCGTTAAAGGGAAAGGCGAAGTGCTGGACACCGTCGCTTATACGGTTTTCGGTCCTGTCATCTATGATGAAAGTTTCCAGGACAAACTAAAACAAAACAGGGCCTATGCGTTGAGGTGGGCAGGTCATAATCCTTCCAATGCCTTACGTATGTGGCACGACCTGAACCGCGCAAAGGATTATAACGGTTACCTGTCAGCGATAAAACATTTCAATGCACCCGGGCAAAACATGTTGTTTGCCTCAAAAACAGGAGATATCGCCCTTTGGCAACAGGCCTCTTTCCCGCTACGATGGAATCAACAGGGAAATTTTGTAATGCCGGGAACAGACAGCAGTTACATGTGGAAGGGATTTATACCGCAGGAAGATAACCCACACGTCCTTAATCCCGCTTCAGGGATTTATCAGCAGTGCGAACCAGCGTCCGGTGGATTCAACATATCCTTACTTTATTCCCGGAAGTTATGATCTCTACAGGGGCATCAGTATAAACAGGAGATTGGCCGCCATGACGGATGTTACCCCGGATGACATGAAAACACTGCAGAATGATAACTACAATGTTTTGGCAGAAACCGCCAGGCCTTTATTCCTGAAATATGTTAATCGCAGCAAACTCAGCGATGATGAAAATAAATACCTGAGGATAATAGAAGAGTGGAATCTTAAAAATGATATCGATGAAAAAGGACCAACGATATTCACGTCATGGATTGATTCTCTCAGGCAATATGTTTTTGCAGATGAGTTGAAACGAAACAATTTGCCTGTCAGTATGCCGAAACAGTACACGCTGGTTGAAGCCCTGCTAAGAGATCCCTCCTTTATTTTCCTCGATAATATCAATACACCGGAAAAAGAAACCATAGAAGATGCGTTTACACAGTCATTGAAGCAGGCTGCAGTTACACTGAGAAAACTGGAATTGTCAGATAAACTGGAATGGGGAAAGTATAAGAATACCACGTTATATCATATTCTGAAGACCAGTATGATGCCGTTTGCGAGAGAAGGACTTCCAATTGGTGGCGGAGTGAATGTAATCAACGCCACTACCCATGATCATGGCCCAAGCTGGAGGATGATCGTACAGTTAACAACGCCCATTGAGGCTTATGCGGTATATCCAGGCGGTCAAAGCGGTAATCCCGGAAGCCGCTTTTACGATAGCTTTGTGGATACCTGGGCCGCAGGAAAATACTACCGCTTATGGATCATGCAAAAAACGGACAAAGCGGATAAAAGGATTAAGTGGAAATTAACCTTCAGCGCATAAAAACCGCATATGAAAATTATTGTAAGTATCCTTCTTATTGCACTTTGCGCTTTTGTACTTGGAATTTATATGCCATGGTGGAGCCTCGCTATTGCTGCCTTCCTGATTCCCTTACTGATTGAGATGAAACCGGGTTGGGCATTCTTATCAGGCTTCCTGGGTCTCTTTCTCTTATGGGGCATCATGTCCTGGCTGATTAGTTCTGCAAATCAACAGGTGTTTGCACATAAAATTTCAAAACTGATCCTGTCGACCGACAATCCAGGACTGCTTATTTTTGTCACTGCATTATTAGGTGCGCTGGTAGCCGGGTTTGCGTCATTGACCGGGAGCCTGCTGAGAACGATCATTGTGAACCAGAAAACATCCTGATGAATTTTCGTGGAGGAGTTGCTCTTATCCTTATTGTTGCTTTGCAGTTTTCATGGTCCCACGCAAATGCCGGGAGGATTACCGGTACCGTGTATAATCAGCGGAGTGTAATACTGCCATTTGCTTCCATCCTTGTAAAAGGAACCACTATTGGGACAACGGCTAACAGCCAGGGCGAATATTTTCTTCAACTCAGTCCCGGCACTTATCAAATCATCTGCCAGCATGTGGGATTTACAAAATCGGAAAAGGAAATTACGGTTACTAATGAACCTGCTATCCTGAATTTTGTTTTGACCGAACAGGAACTGACCCTCTCAGAAATTGTGGTTAAGGCGGGTTCGGAGGATCCGGCCTATGCTATAATCCGACAGGCCATAAAAAAAAGAACTTTTTATAAGTCACAGGTAGCTTCTTTTCAATGTGAAGTGTATATCAAGGGCCAGATCAAATTAAGGGATTATCCCAATAAACTCTTCGGTCAGAAGATTGACTTTGAAGACGGAGACACCAGCAAACAAAAAATGATCTTTCTTTCTGAGACCATCGCACGGTATACTTTCCAACAACCGGATAAGGAAAAAATAGAAGTCTTCTCCACGAGGGTCAGCGGACAGTCGAACGGCCTGGGATTCAGCAGCCCCCAGTTCATCTCATTTTATGATAACAATGTTCAGTTGTCTGAAGCATTAAATCCCCGGGGCTTTATTTCCCCGATTGCTGACGGTGCCTTAAATTTTTACCGTTATAAATACCAGGGCGCTTACTTCGAAGACGGGAGGCAGGTCAACAGGATACAGGTGATTCCGAAAAGAAATTATGAACCCCTGTTCAGCGGATTTATAGAAATTATGGAGAACGACTGGAGGATACACAGTATCAACCTGACGCTGTTGAAAACATCCCAGATGGAACTGCTCGACACGCTCCGCATCGAGCAGTTATACGTGCCTGTTAAACCCGATATCTGGATGGTCAACAGCCAGACCATTTATCCATCCATTAAGATTTTTGGATTCAATGCCCATGGATATTTTACAACACTATACAGTGACTATGCCATAGGGGAAGCGTATACTAAAAAATTCTTCGGACGAACCCTCATGAAATTTGATTCTGCTTCCAATAAAAGAAACCGGGCTTACTGGGATTCGTCGAGGCCGATACCGCTACAGGAGGAAGAACTGGCAGACTACCATAAAAAGGACAGTTTGGAGGAACGAAGGAAAGATCCGCGGTACCTGGATTCCCTTGACCGGAGGCAAAATAAATTTTCTGTAATGGGGCTGGTGGTGACCGGCCAGACCTTCAACAAGAGAAAAGCAAAGTCTTCATTTAGTTACGATCCTTTGTTAAAAGCTGTGAGCTTTAATACGGTGGAAGGATGGGCCCTTCAGTTTGCCGGGACCTACCGCAAGGAGTTAGCGGGAAGAAAACAGTTCCGTTTTACACCGGTTGTAAGGTATGGATTTTCAAACCGCCATTTTAATGCTTTTGGTATCGGTGAATACCGTTTTGGTAAAACATATTTCAATTCCATAACCCTATCGGGAGGTAAAAGAATTTACCAGTTCAATAATGCCAATCCGATTTCCCAGTTGATCAATACATATAACACCTTGCTGAGGGGGTATAACTATATGAAGATCTACGAGGCCTGGTTTGCCAACCTGCAATACGCCAAGGGTATCGGGGAAGGATTAACAGTGAGGGCTACCCTCAGTTTCCAGGACCGCATGCCGCTCAATAATACTGATACCACCACCATATGGGGAAATGCTGAAAAGACGGCTAATTTCACGCCGAATTATCCAGTGGAAATTTCATCGGGAAATATTCCTCACCACCAGGCCCTTGTGGCGGGTATTTCCATCAGCTATCGGCCCGGAGCCAAGTATATTGAACTGCCCGACCGGAAGATCAATATTGGTTCAAAATATCCCTTATTCAGCCTTAGTTATTTTAAAGGCATCGACGGTTTAGTTGGCAGTGATGTTGATTTTGATAAATGGAGGTTCTCCATCCAGGATGAATGTAACCTGAAACTTGCCGGTGAATTACGGTATAAGGTGATCATCGGAGGTTTCCTGAACAGTAACAAAACGGAATTACCGGATTACCAGCACTTCAATGGAAACAGGGTAAGCTATGCATCAGAATATTTGAACAGTTTTCAACTTGCTCCCTACTATCAAAAATCAAACACTGATAAATTCTTTTCCATAGTTCATGTGGAACACCAGTTCAACGGGTTGCTGACCAACAAAATCCCCGTGGTCAGGAAGCTGAACCTCAGGCTTATCGGAGGCGCAAACGCCTTTTTTGTAAGCAAGGATAAAAACTACTATGAGTTTTTCGTGGGGGTCAACAATATATTCAAGGTGCTCCGGCTGGATTATGTGTGGGCCTTTAATGATAACAAAAAGTATACTACAGGCATGAAATGGGGACTAAGGATCTTCACTGATTTGTTCTCGGACTATTAAATGTTTATCTTTGCAGCGCTTTAGGAATTTTGCCCAGCCTGCAACTGGGATTCCCGGCGGAATTAAAATTCAACAGATGGCAGTATTACACAACAGGGTATCCCGTAAGGAACTCAGGGAGCGCGTATTGAAAGATCCTACACCCCGGACCACCATTTCATTCTATAATTACTTTTTTATTGAAGATCCCGTGCAATTCAGGGATGAATTGTTTATCCATTTACAAAAGGCAGGTGTGCTGGGCCGGATTTATGTTGCCAATGAAGGAATTAACGCACAGGTAAGTGTTCCGAACGAAAATGTTAACGCATTCCGCGACTACCTCTATTCTATAGACGGATGCAGGGATATCAGGCTGAACATCGCAGTGGACGATAATGGAAAATCTTTTTTTGTCCTGGATATAAAGGTCAGGAAGAGAATCGTTGCTGATGGCATTCAGGATCCTGCTTTTGACATGAGGAATAAAGGTAAGTATGTGAATGCAGAAGAATTTAACAAGCTCACTTCGGACCCACACACCGTGGTAATTGATATGCGCAATCACTATGAATTTGAAGTGGGTCATTTTAAGGATGCCGTGGAAGTTCCCAGTGACACCTTTCGACAGCAGCTACCCATGGCCGTTGATATGATGAGCGCCGATAAAGACAGGAATATCATCATGTACTGCACAGGGGGAATACGCTGCGAAAAAGCCAGCGCTTATATGCTGCATAACGGATTTTCAAATGTATTCCACCTGGAAGGCGGCATCATTAATTATTCACGGCAGGTCAGGGAAAAAGGACTGGAGAATAAATTCATAGGCAAGAATTTTGTATTTGACGAACGCCTGGGGGAAAGGATTACCGAAGATATCATAGCTACCTGCCATCAATGCGGAAAACCCTGCGATACTCATGTGAACTGCAAGAGCGATGCCTGCCACCTTTTGTTTATCCAATGCCCGGAATGTGCCGCATCATTTGAAGACTGTTGCAGTAAGGAATGCCAGGATTTTATTCATCTGCCTTCCGAGCAACAAAAGGAAATTCGCCGTGGAATCGACAAGGGCCAGAATATCTTCAATAAATCACGTCGCAGGCATCATCCTAAGGTTTCACCCACTTAAGACAAACGGGGTTGGGTACCTGTATTCTTTTGCCACTATCGGTTAGTTGGCCTGTATTCTTATCCCTTTTAAAAATAACTACCTCATCGCTGTTCTGGTTAGCCACCAACAACCAGTTTCCGGATGGGTCAATACAAAAATTCCTTGGTGCTTTCCCTAATACCGGTTCACTGTGCAGGTAAGTCAGTTTGCCGTTTGCCGGATTAACGCTGAAAATGCTGATATCGTTGGCATCTCCGCGGTTTGAAGCATAAAGGAATTTACCATCGGGTGACAAATGGATATCCGCTGAACCCATAAATCCGTTGA
Source organism: uncultured Sphingobacteriales bacterium (assembly GCA_963707255.1). Lineage (GTDB taxonomy): Bacteria > Bacteroidota > Bacteroidia > Chitinophagales > Chitinophagaceae > Pollutibacter. The sequence continues at coordinate 49,466 of CAVPPM010000014.1, forward strand.
AACCCGGTTTGGCGCCGGAAATGGACTGGACCGGCTGAAGGGCACCACTTTTCTTATCCACCGAAAATACGCTAACCGTCCCTGTTAGTTCCTCCATGAGGTAGGCCATTTTACCGTTTTGCGAGAATTCAAAATGCCTGGGACCGGATCCTGGCTTAACGGCGGCAAACGGTGTTGATGCCGGGGTTAATCCGCCTGTTTTTTTATTAAAACTGTAGATCATCACTTTATCCATACCCAGGTCAGGTACATAAAGGAAATTATTACCATCGTCCAGCACAGTGGAATGGACGTGCGGGCTGTTCTGGCGTTCTGCGTTAACGCTTTTCCCCTCATGCCGGATGCGGGTAACAGATTCTCCCAACACACCATTTTTATTAACGGGATGTACTGACACAGTGCCTGAACTGTAATTGCCTGTAATGACCCATTTCCCGGATTTATCTACCGTGATATAACATGGATCATCGCCCTCAGACGGCTTTTCTATAATCCGTACAAGGCTGCCGTCTTTTTTATTAAAGCGATAAGAAACAACTTTACCGGCAGTACCACCGCCATTAATTTCTTCCACAGCATATACGAATTCATGATCAGGGGCAATGGCAAGAAAGGATGGATTGCGAATGCCCTTGGCAACAGCAATCTGCGTAGCATCGCCAGTGGCAGTGTTAATTTTGAAGACATAAATGCCTTCACTCTTGCCAGATGTATAGGTGCCGGTCACCAGGTAAGCATAGGACTGCGCGTTGCTTTTCATAGCCATTGAAAGGATCAGTACGGAAGTGATAAAAAATCTCATGTAAACTCTTTTTAAAATAATGGAATACCTTTTAGTGCCTGCACCAGCAACGAGACCACCATCAGGAAATAAAGTACGCTATAAATAATGACCTGCCTGGTGGTTTTGCACAAATAGTATCCGATTACCGGAAGAATCTGTAATGCATGCATTCCAAAAAAATGGGCAGCCCTAAGATCGCCATGTTGCCTGCTCCAGTTAACAAAAAATAGCCCTTCACCGCCATCTGCTGACCCAACGGTATGACTCATCATTCTTATCATTATCACACCTTCTATTGAAAAAAGCACAAAAATCAATAATCCGAGTTTGATACCCCATACGTACGGCAATGGGGCATTAAAATTTTTCTTCCTGAAAAATAAGAAACAGATATAGGCCGACCATGCAGAAAATATAAAGATCGCTATTCCCATAATCGCGAAAAGTGCTCCATTTACCGGACTTGAAACATTATAATGGGAAGTAGTTCCCATCCAGGCCTGGTAAGAAATGATAATATTTTCAATGGACAGGTTAGGATGATCACAATGCTGTAGATCCGCGACGCACGTGGCATTTCGAGTAAAGGGAGGAACCATAACATGGTGAAAGAAAAAATTGCAACGGACAGAAAGAACTTCATCGGCTTTACCCATGCATTGATTCCAAGAATCAGTGTATCATCAACCTGCATCATCAGAAGGCTGCCAAATGCAAAGATCAGGTTGAACATTCCAAAATAATACAGGGGCTTGTTTTTAAGCCGTAAACGATTCAACAGATCCATAATCAGTGATTGAAGTTTTCGGCAAAATATTTCCTTGTGATGATCGTCCTGAGCAGAAGATATAATAACAGGCCAACCGGGCCCAGCATGAAAGTAAAGAAGAGGCATGGAACCGTGAGCCAGTGATTGATTCCATGGGCACGGGCATTATGTACAATAAAAAGTCCTGTCATCAGGTCAAAGGCCAGGTAATGCACCCAGCCCGCGGTGACCATGGTCTTGTTGGTAAATAAACCCATGACACCGTCAAGAGAGCTGAAACTTTTAAATCCTGATGGATCAAAACTGGAAAATATCAGCCAGGTGTATACAATGCAAAATAAGGTGACAATAATACCGACAATGAATTTATTGCGGTTATGCCAGAAAGGTAAAAACATTAGTATCAGCCAACCGACAAGAGCGATTGTATTACAGAGTTCAAAAATCTTATCCGGGGTCATAATTAGGGTTTTACAATATGTTGTGCTGCTTCAGGCTCTGAAGGATACGTTCGTATACCTGGTTATCATCAAGAGGCTGGGGTTGAAAACTTTCCCCGATGATTTTTTCATAAAGTTCAATATACCTTTTCGAAATGGTATTGATCCAGTCATCCGACATTTCGGGTACAACTTGTCCCGTTTTACCCATGAAATTATTTGCAATCAGCCATTCCCGCACAAATTCCTTACTCAGCTGCAATTGACGTTCACCTTTATGCTGTCGTTCTTCAAATCCATCGGAATAAAAGTATCTCGAAGAATCAGGTGTGTGAATTTCGTCCATAAGCACGATCCTGTCCCCAAGTTTCCCGAATTCATATTTTGTATCGGCCAGGATCAGTCCCCTGGATCTTGCCATCGACCTTCCTTTTTCGAAAAGGGACAGGGCATAATGACAAAGCTGCTCCCATTCGGCAGCAGTAGCCAGTCCGCCTGAGATAATTTCTTCTGCCGATATGTCTTCATCATGTCCTGTTTCCGCCTTGGTTGATGGAGTGATGAGGGGCTGGGGAAAGAAATCATTTTCTTTCATGCCTTCAGGCATCGAAACGCCGCAAAGTTCTTTTTTTACCTGGTATGTGCGCCATGCATGACCAACAAGGTTTCCTCTAACCACCATTTCAATCCTGAAAGGTGTACATTTTTTTCCGAGGCTTACATTGGGTGCCGGAACATCTGACAGCCAGTTAGGACATATTTCCGCTGTAGCTTTCAGCATGTATGCAGCGATTTGATTCAACACCTGGCCTTTATAGGGTATAGGGCGGGGTAGTATAACATCAAAAGCTGAAATACGATCGCTGGCAATCATAACAAGCCAGTCGTTTTGAATGGTGTACACATCCCTGACTTTGCCTTTATAATAAGCGGTCTGTCCGGGGAAATTAAATTGACTCATAACGCTAAAGTAAACTTGTACTGTAAACCGGCCAATTAAGCCCCGATGATTATTTCAACATTAAAATCACTTAAACTTAAATTTATTTTAAGGAAAAACTAACAATTGTTATTTTGTTCCATATTTGCATCTAAACAAAATTGCTTATGAAAAAATTAGGCAGGTTGGCAGCGTCCCTACTGCTGACTTTAGTTTCAACGATTGTCTTTGCACAAAACCCTGTCATTTCCGGAAAAGTAAGCGCCAGTACCGGCGATAATATTAACAGGATTTCTGTATCGATAAAGGGCACCAAGATAGGAACAACTACAGATGACAACGGAAACTACAGTTTGACAGTTCCCTCCAGTGTCAAATTTCCCGTTACCCTCGTTTTTTCAGGTGTTGGAATTTCAAACAGCGAATTGGTTGTAGCTTCTCCATCAGCAAACAATGATGTTTCTGTGGGCCTTTCGTCTACCATGGCCGATGAAATCGTAGTTTCCGCCACCAGGACGCAGACCAGGGCACTTGAGTCACCTGTGACCATCGAAAGAGTGGGCCTGAACACCATACGCACGGCGCCTTCTGCCAATTATTATGACATCGTGGGCAATATGAAAGGGGTTGACCTGGTAACTTCAAGCTTAACTTTTAAAACAGTAACTACCCGGGGATTCAATGGATCCGGCAATACGCGTTTCAACCAGATCGTGGATGGAATGGATAACCAGGCCCCCGGCCTTAATTTCTCGGTAGGTTCCGTAATCGGCCTTACCGAACTGGATGTAGAGAGCATGGAATTACTTCCTGGCGCGTCTTCCGCACTATATGGACCCGGTGGAATGAACGGAACATTACTCGTTAACAGCAAAAATCCATTTAAATACCAGGGATTTTCCTTCCAGGTGAAAGAAGGTGTTATGCATACTGACGGTAAATACAGGCAACCCGCTCCATATCATAACTGGAGTTTACGGTGGGGCCAGAAGGTGAGTGAAAAATTTGCCTTTAAAATTACCGGTGAATTCGTGCAAGCCAAAGACTGGCTGGCTGATGACCAGCGTAATTATATAAGACCAACAGCAGCTAACGGGCTGACCGTAGGTCGTATTGCAGACGGTACGCGCAGCACTGATCCCAACTATAACGGGGCAAATGCCTATGGAGACGAAACCACAGCAGATATCAATGCTGTTTTACTGGGAATCGGCCAGCAGGCACCCTTTCTTCAGCCATTTATCAACAGCCTCGTTGCTAACGGCCCGACAAATGTGTCCCGCACAGGTTATACCGAAGGACAGGTAATTGATCCAAATACGGTAAACTTTAAACTTGGCGGTTCATTAAATTATAAGCTTAACCCCGGCCTTGAACTTATCGTAGGTGGTTTCTGGGGAACAGGCAATACCGTCTATACAGGTTCTGACAGGTATTCCCTGAAAGACCTCAAAATGGGCCAGTATAAAGTGGAACTGAACAGCAAAAACTGGCTGTTGCGTGCCTATACCACCCAGGAGAATGCGGGTCAGTCTTATAACCTGACTGCAGCCTCCAGGATATTCAATGAGAAATGGAAACCCACGGTAACCTTTGCTGCAAATGGTACTCCAACACCCCAGGCAACTGACTGGCTGGTGCAATATGCACAAACTTATTTGGGCGGAAAGTTGAATGGTTTAGCAGATATTGACGCACATAATGCGGCCAGGAGTGTTGCCGATGTAGGAAGGCCGGCTGTTGGTACCGATGCGTATAATACTATATATGACCAGGTCAGGAAAACTCCGATCTCCAAAGGCGGTGCGCTGTTTCTTGATAAATCAGATTTATATGCTGTAGAGGGACAATGGAATCTTACAGACTACACCAAGAATGTTGCTGACATCCTTGTGGGAGGTAATTTCCGCCGTTTTGTACTTAACTCACAGGGCACCCTGTTTATTGATACTGCAGGCACTATTGGAATCAGCGAATATGGTTTATATGTACAGGCCAGCAGGAACATGTTCGGTGACAAAGTGCGGTTTACTTTGTCGGGCCGTTATGATAAGAACGAAAATTTCAAGGGCAGGCTAACGCCCAGGGCTACTGCCGTTATTAAAGTAGCCAAGAATAATAATATCCGGATTTCTTACCAGACGGCTTATCGTTTCCCATCAACACAACAACAGTATATCAGGCTGGGTGTAGGCGGCGGAGAAACCCTGATAGGAGGCTTGCCTGTTTTCTATGATATTTATGACTTTGCCGGCAACCCGCCTATTCCGTTGCCAATTGATCCCAACAATCCAACAAAGACAGCAACTTTCAACGAATTTAAGCCTGAATCCGTGCAGTCTTTCGAACTAGGTTATAAGGGACTTGTAGCCAGCGACAGATTACTTATCGATGCATATGGATATGTGGGACAGTACACAAATTTCATCGTCAGGACTGCAGTGGGACAAAAGCTAAACACCAGTCTTCCCCCCACAGCATCTAACCTTCGTACATTATCCATTCCGGTCAATTCAACCGGCAAGGTCAAGACTTGGGGAGCAGGACTTAGCCTTGAATACCGCCTTGGAAGAGGATTCTTCATCAATTTCAACGGATCAACAGACGTATTGAACGGCGTATCTGACAACCTGGTAGCGTATTTCAATTCTCCCAAATACCGTTACAATTTTGTTGTAGGCAATAATGGCTTCGGTAAGGATAAGAGGATAGGCGTCAACGTTACCTATCGCTGGCAGGATCATTTCATGTATGAAAGTGATTTCGTAAGTGGTGATGTGCCGGCTTACCATTCAGTTGATGCGCAGATTACCTATAAATTCCCTGCCATCAAATCACTGGTAGGTATAGGCGCCAATAACCTGCTGAACCAGTACTATATCACTGCCATGGGTAATCCGTCCATCGGTGGTTTGTATTATGTACGTTTTGCTTATAACATATTTTAATCTTCCGGTTGAAACAAATGAATAATATGAAAAATTTTCAAATAAAGAACTGGCTGGTAAAATCCTTAGGTGTTTTGCTGGTAATAATTCTGGCCGCATCCTGCAATAAAGATGTTCCGGAACCAACGCCTATTGAACGAGCGCCCATTGTTGGAAATTCTATTGGAAATATTATAAATACCGATCCGACGTTCAGCATTTTGAAGGCGGCTGCAACCAAGGCGGGATTGATGACGTTATTGTCTGACAGCACCCTGAACATGACATTGTTCGCACCGGATGACGCAGCATTTACGGCATCGGGCATCACACTGCCGGCCATCGGTTTTTTACGGGCGGGCTTCCTCGATACGGTGTTAAGGTACCACCTGGTGCCGCAAAGATTATCATCAACACAGATCGGTGGAAATTTTCCTAACAGGCAGTCGCCAACTTTTTTAAATCCTGCACCAACCATCAGTGCATTGCTCAGGTTAACAAATTTTCCCACCACCAGGAATGGCGGATGGATCAATAATATTCCGCTCAAGCAGATTGATATTCCCGCTTCAAACGGATATATCCACAAGGTTGCTGCCATTGTTGCCCCTCCACAGCGATTTGCCTGGGACAGGATAAATACAGATCCTGACCTGACTTACCTAAAGGCCGCTATTCAGCGGGCTGATAGCGGTTATGCCGTTACCAGTCCCAGCAGCCTGGAAGGCGCTTTGAAAAATATCGGTGCCAACCTCACGGTGTTTGCTCCCAAAGATTCCTCCATGAGGGCTTTTCTTACCGGGGCCATTGCCCTGGCACTCATCAACCAGGGCGTTCCACCGGCAACTGCGCTGGCGACAGCAACAGCCCTGGCATCCACGCCAGCGGTGTTTAGCAATCCCGCATTGTACTCTTCACTTACTGCCACTACGGTAAGAGGTGTTGTCGTGTATCATATACTGTTACAAAGGGCATTTACCAATGACTTCCCGACAACCGCAACGGCATACCCAACTTTATTGAATTCGGGTATTGCTGCTCATCCGGGGGTTACTTTACAGGCAACATTTGGAATACCCGGGGTTCCATTTGCCAGTTCAGCAACGGTAAAAGGATTGGGAAATGCCACAGCTTCGAAGTTGATCCTTAACATTCCGCCGGTTTCAGATCCATCTGGTTCTAATGACCAGCATTTTCTGAACGGCGTATTGCATAAGATCGATCAGGTGCTGATTCCGCAATAAAAAAGTGCCTGATAAAAAAAGTGATGCTTAATCATTGAAGCGGCACTTTTTTATTGCGGAAAATTTGCAAATTGGAAAGTGTGCAAGTGTGGAAGTGTTAATTTGAAAATTGCAGACATCAATCTTTAAAAAAGGTCCGCTACCCCAATAAAAAAATAGACCGTTTAAAAAACGGCACCTAATCTAAATCCATGTCTGTTACTACAATAAAAAAATCGACCTTTCAAAAAAGCGAAGCTTTTTTAAGGTCGATTTTTTATTGTGGTAACAACTCGCGCAGCTTTTTTTGGCAGTCGAATTTTTATTGTGGTAACACCGTCACACCGCAAATCTAAAGTGCATGATATCCCCATCTTCCACCACGTAATCTTTTCCCTGCACAGCGAGTTTACCCACTTCCCTGCAGGCTGCTTCGGATCCATAGTGAATGAAGTCCTTATACTTGATGACTTCAACACGGATAAAACCTTTTTCAAAATCGGTGTGAATAACACCGGCCGCCTGTGGTGCAAGCATTCCCCTGTGTATGGTCCAGGCCCTCACTTCCTGTACACCTGCGGTGAAATAGGTGATCAGGTTTAGCAGGTGATAGGTTGATTTGATCAGCCTCACCACACCACTTTCTTTCAGCCCAAGGTCTTCCAGGAACATCTGCCTGTCTTCAAAACTTTCCATCACCGCAATCTCACTTTCAATGGCCGCACTGACAAATAATATTTCGGCGTTTTCACCTTTAACTGAATCGGTCAATGCCTGGGTATGTTGATTTCCCTTAACCACACTTTTTTCATCAACATTACAGACATACAAGACCGGCTTCATGGTCAGCAGGAACATATCATCGATATGTTTGGCCCTGTCTTCCGGTGAAACCACAAATGACCTTGCATTCATCCCTTTTTCAAGATGTGCCTTAAGGTTTTTTAAGATTTCATAACCGTTGAGCACATCCCGGTCGGCCTGCTTCAGCAATTTTTCCAGCTTGGGTATTTTTTTATCAACACTGTCAAGGTCTTTCAACTGCAATTCGGTATCAATAACTTCCTTATCCCTTACCGGGTTTACATTCCCATCCACATGGATAACATTATCATCATCAAAACAACGCAATACGTGGATAATGGCATCAGTACTCCGGATATTACCAAGAAACTGGTTTCCAAGTCCTTCTCCTTTACTGGCACCTTTCACCAGTCCGGCAATATCAACGATTTCCACCGTTGTAGGTACAACACGCTGTGGCTTTACCAGTTTTTCAAGTTCCACAAGGCGGTCATCCGGAACTGTAATGACTCCAATATTGGGTTCAATGGTACAAAATGGAAAATTCGCAGCCTGTGCCTTGGCATTGCTTAATGCGTTAAATAAGGTTGATTTACCTACGTTAGGAAGTCCAACGATCCCTGCCTGAAGTGCCATATATCAATAAATAATTAATCCTGCCTCAAAATTTGAGGGTGCAAAGATAAGAGATTGCGGGTCAAATGCGTTTTGAAGGAATTCTATGGTTGATTATGTAACTTCAAATCTAATATCTTAAGAAAACAGCATGACGCTCAGTTATATCTGGCTTTCCTTTTTTCTTATTGCCTTTCTCATCGCCTTCATCAAGTGGGCATTTCTGCATGATCCCATGATCTTCAAACTGATCGTGGATGGAATTTTTAAATCGGCCGGCGATAGTGTTGACCTTTCCCTTAAACTCATCGGTATTATGACGCTCTTCCTGGGATTTATGAGCATCGGTGAAAAAGCCGGCGCCATTCGATTTCTATCGAGGATTGTAGGTCCGTTTTTCTCCCGGCTTTTTCCCGGAGTACCACGGAACCATCCGGCCATGGGACATATGATGATGAATTTTTCGGCCAATTTACTCGGACTGGACAATGCGGCAACCCCATTCGGACTTAAAGCGATGGAAAGCCTGCAGGAAATCAACCCCAAAAAAGAAGAAGCCAGTAATGCACAGATCATGTTCCTGGTGCTGCACGCTTCGGGCCTTACCCTGATACCGGTCAGTATCATTGCCATGAGGGCGGCCGTGAAACCTCCTGCCGCAAATCCCACGGATATTTTTATTCCCTGTATGATTGCCACTTTTGCGGCCACCATTGTGGCCCTTACCATTGTGTCGGTCAAACAAAAAATAAACCTGCTTCAGCCTGTGGTGCTTGGATGGATACTGGGTATATCAGTAATAGTGGGACTGCTGATCGCTTATCTCAAAATATTCCTGGACCAGGCAGGTATCGAACAATTTTCAGCCATACTTAGCAATGGCTTGATCCTGTTAATATTTCTTGTCTTTCTGCTTGGCGGACTTTGGAAAAAAATCAATCTCTTCGATGCCTTTATTGACGGGGCAAAGGGCGGGTTTGATATCGCCATAAGGATTATACCTTACCTGGTGGCCATGTTGGTGGCGATCAGCGTATTACGGACTTCTGGCGCCTTTGATTACCTGCTGAACGGTATTTCCTCGCTGTTTTCTGCCATGGGGTTTAAGACGGATTTTGTAGCAGCATTGCCCACCGCCCTGATGAAACCACTGAGTGGCAGCGGTGCCAGGGGTATGATGATCGATACCATGACAAAATACGGAGCAGATTCCTTCGCTGGAAGGCTTTCTGCTATCTTCCAGGGATCCAGTGATACAACATTTTATGTAGTGGCTGTGTATTTTGGATCCGTCGGGATTCGTAATACTAAATATGCCATACCGGCTATGCTGCTGGCAGATCTTGCCGGCATGATTACTGCAATAGCTGTAGCATACCTTTTCTTTGGCAGCAGCCTGTAAATTTCCGTTGACAGATGAAAACACAAGTATTACTGATCATTTCTTTCACCCTCATATTTGCCTGCCGGCAAAGGGATACAGAATATTCAGATGATGAACTGGTGAACCCGGAATCTGTGATGGCTTATGAAGAAGATGATACCCTTGTACTGAAAAAAATGCCGGTGCCCCTGAAGGAATGGCTTGATCATTACGGGAACTCCGACAGTGCTTTCAGGCTGAATAACTTCAAAGCATCAGGTGTGACCCTTCACATGGATGTTCTCCAGGATGCCATAAGGATTCCCAATGAATCTGCTTTTGCCGATCTGTATATTTTTTCGCCCGACAGTTCGAAGTACATTGACATGGTCAGCTATAATTATATCAAAAGCACAGAGGATGGAAAAAAAATACTGATGTCAGGCGAGCCCGATCAGCAGGTAGTCCTGGCCGATAGTAAGACAGGAAATAAAAAACAGCTCATGTATAACGGCCCGGGACAAACGGCGGAGTTCGCCGCCTGGACCGGCAATAACAGTTTTCTCATCGGAATGATCAGTGCGGGAGAGGGCCTGAACGGCAGGAAAGCTGAACTGTATTTCTTTCACCTTAAAGATTCCAGTTTCACCAACTTCCTGCTTGATCACAGCCTGCCGATCGAAAACCTGGGTCCGTTTAAGACATCCTTTGCTGAACATTATTTCAACACAAGGGGATACGAAGTAAAATAGTATTATGATAAAAATTTCATTGTGCCAGGTCAGGCTCTTTGGGCATCATGGTATCCATTCCCAGGAAAAAGATGCGGGTGGCGAATTTGAAGTCAGTATGGACGTATTTTACCAGCCTGCGCAGAAAATCTCGAGTATTGACCAGACCATTGACTACACGATGTTGTATGAAATTGTGAAAAAAAGGATGCAACAGCCCTCGGCGCTGCTGGAAACTATTGTACAGGATATAGAAATGTCTGTCAGGGAAAGATTTCCTTTTGCAGGTCAAATTAACATTACCATAAGTAAAATTCATCCGCCGCTGATTAACTTTCGGGGTCAATTAAGCGTCTCCCTGATTAACCACTGAAAGATGAAAATAATCTATCTCTTGTTATTGTTGCTGCCGGTCAGCAGGCTCACTGCCCAGGATGTCAGTTATCTCATCCGTGAAGCGGAGCAGTTTGAAAAAGATAAGAAAGATGATGAGGCCATTAAAAAATACCAGGAAGCATTGCAGGTTTCACCTTCCGACGAAAGGTCTTTATTCAAATGCAGTGAACTCAGCAGTATTATCGGTAACAGGCAGTCAGATAAAAAAATGAAGGCAGATTATTATGCTGCTGCAAGAACATATGCTGAAACAGTGGTTAAGCAATATCCCAATAGTGCCGATGCTCATTATGCGATGGCCCTCTCGCTGGATAAGTCTTATACCGGGACGAAAGAAAGGCTGCAGAAAACCGGAGACATACTTACCCATCTTAATGAAGCCCTGAAAATTAAACCTGAACACGCCAGGTCATTGTATATGATGGGTAAATGGAACGTGGAGATCAACGGAATGAATGTGGCGGAAAAAGGAGCACTGAAGACTTTTTTCGGTGGATTGCCATCTGCGAGCCTGCCCGCAGCCATCGAATATTTTGAAAGAGCCAGGAAAGCAGATCCCAATTATTTACTTAACTATCTTGACCTGGCTAAGGCTTATAAGAAAAATGGCCAGAGCGATAAAGCCATTGAAATCCTTAACCGGCTGATCAAACTGCCACCAAGAACGGTTGATGACTTCGGCTATAAAGCAGAGGGCAAAACCCTTCTTGAAAGCCTCCTGTAATTCCAAATTAATTAACTTGCCAACCCTTATGACATTAAATATGAAGAAGACCTGTATGCTTTTGTGCCTGTGGATCACAGGAATGGGTGCGTATGCACAACAGTATAATCCCCATGACCTGTTTTCCCCCGGTGTATATCCCCAGGGCATAAACGAATTCCGCAACAGTGCCGGTGAACCCGGACCCCAATACTGGCAGAACAAAGCTGACTACCAGATAGATGCAATACTGGATGACAGTAAAAAGGAGATCAGGGCAACGGTGTTGATTACGTACAAAAATAACAGCCCTCAAAGCATATCCTCTTTATGGCTCATTCTGGAACAAAACCTGTTTAATCCACAGTCCAGGGGATTTGCCAAGACACCGGCCGAAGGAAGAAGCCGGTATGGCGACAGCAAAAGCAGTTTCCAGGGGGGCTTCCGTTTCAAATCGGTGAAACTGATCAATGCAGGTACAGATAAGGTTGAAGCTGATGCGGATACTGTGATCACGGATACGCGCATGCAGGTGAGGCTGGCCAGGCCGCTAGCGTCAAAAGGGGAGATCCGGTTGAAAATGGAATATGCTTATTCCATCCCGGAATACGGGGCCGACAGGACCGGCATATTGCCCACAACTAACGGCAATATATATGCTATCGCTCAATGGTATCCCAGGATGTGTGTGTATGATGACGTTCGTGGCTGGAATGCAGATCCTTATTTGGGCGCCGGCGAGTTCTACCTGGAATACGGAGATTACAATGTGAGCATTACCAGTCCGTCGGATCATGTTGTGGTGTCATCGGGTGAACTGTTGAATCCACAGGAAGTTCTGACGGCCGACCAGTTGAAAAAATATAATTCAGCAAAAGAAAGCGATAAGACAATTGTTATCAAATCAAAGGAAGATCTTACGAATCCGTCTGCCAAACTGAACAAGCCACAACTCACCTGGAAATTCCAGGTCCGTAATGCACGCGACTTTGCCTGGGCCTCGTCCAAAGCATTCATTTGGGATGCTGCAAGAATTAACCTTCCCAGCGGAAAAAAAATACTGGCTATGTCGGCCTACCCGCAGGAATCCGATGGGGCAAAAGCCTGGTCCAGGAGCACGGAGTTTGCCAAAGGCTGCATTGAAAATTATTCAAAGCGATGGTTCGAATATCCTTTTCCCTCTGCTGTGAATGTAGCCTGTAATGTCAGCGGGATGGAATATCCCGGAATCGTTTTCTGCGGATATAAAGATGCTGACGAGTCACTTTGGAGTGTTACTGACCATGAACTGGGTCACAGCTGGTTTCCCATGATCGTTGGTAGCAATGAGCGCAGGTACGGATGGATGGATGAGGGGTTCAACACCTTTATCAATATGATTTCGGGGCAGGACTTTAATAATGGCGAGTACAGGCAGCCGGATATTAACGGCCAGGCCGCCGCCACTGCACTTACCGCTGAGCAGACGGAAAAAGTGATGCTGACACCCGATGGGATGAGGGAAGACAATATCGGCATTAACCTGTATTTCAAACCGGCATATGCCCTGACCATATTGCGAAACAATATTATCGGAGTCAAGCGCTTTGATTATGCCTTCCGGAAGTATATCAGGGACTGGGCATTCCGACATCCTACGCCCTGGGACTTCTTTCGCAGTATGGAGAATAGTACCGGGGAGGACCTTTCCTGGTTCTGGAAAGGCATGATCCTGGAAAATTACCAGTTAGACCAGGCCATAACCGGGGTAGATAAATCGGGAAATAATAACGGGAGCCTGCTGATTACGTTAAAAATCAGCAGAAAATGGCCATGCCGGTGGTGGTTGATATTAACCACCATGTCGGGTAAGGTGATACGAAAATCGCTTCCCGTGGAAGTATGGCAGAGCAGTGACAGCTATACCCTCAGGGTAGAAACCACAGAGGCCATCGGAAAAGTGGTCATCGATCCCGGACAGGGTTTTTCCGGATATTCAGCCGGGGAATAATGTCTGGCAGGGGTGAAATAAGCGGATGACCGGGGGTAAAATGGCAGGGGATGAAATAGGTGGATGACCGGGTTTAAAATGGAAAATCTCAAAAAATGGCGATTTCCTTTATTTTCACATCTTCAAATTTGAAAATTATCACATTTCCCCTACCTTTGCGCTCCATTTACGGCGAAGGCCGTGAATCATTAACCCAAACGGTTCCATAAGAGACCTCGCCAGTGCGGGGTACACCAGCAGGGTAATCAGAAAACAGGAACAAATGCCAAAAGTAAAAACCCATTCGAGGGCTAAAAAGACTTTTAAGATTTCCGGCTAATGGAAAGATCATGTTCAGGAAGCCATACCGCGGTCACTTCTGACCAAAAAATCAAAAAAACGCAAACGCAGCTATCGTATCGAAGGCGAGGTCAATCAAAACCAATATGGACTTCGTAAAAAGGCTGCTGAGGTTGAAATAATCCTTTCTTTCAAATTTATCATTACACTTAAAAATTTTTAGATATGCCTCGTTCAGTAAACTCAGTCGCATCAAAGGCCCGCAGAAAGCGGATCCTTAAACAAGCAAAAGGTTTTTACGGCAAACGTAAAAATGTTTATACAGTCGCCAAGAACGTCCTCGAAAAAGGTCTAACCGTACCGTTATGTTGGTCGTAAATTGAAGAAGCGTGAATACCGTGCACTTTGGATCACCAGGATCAATGCTGCAGTAAGGGAAGAAGGTCTTACTTATTCTGAATTCATCAACAAACTTAAAGTAAAGGGTATTGAACTGGATCGTAAAGTACTGGCAGACCTCGCCATGAATGAACCTGCATGCTTTCAAGAAACTTGTTGCTTCGGTTAAATAAATATAGTTACACCAGTATTGTACCTGCCGGATATGACATTAATTCATATCCGGTTTTTTGTATTTTGCATCCTTCAAAAAAATATATTTTTGTACGCGTTTATATATAGCCCTTATTACCACACCGTTAAAACCTGAACAAAGCATTGAGCAACAACACTTACACCGACCTGGTAAAGCAAACATTTTATTTTCCCCAGGAAGGTTTTGAAGTAAAAGATGGATACCTCCATTTCAACGGACTTGACCTCAAAGCACTGATCGATAAATATGGCACACCCATGAAACTTACTTATCTGCCCAAGATCGGTATGCAGATCAATAAGGCGAAAGACATGTTTGCCAAAGCCTTCAAAAAACATAAGTACGAGGGCAAATATTTTTATTGCTATTGTACCAAAAGTTCACATTTCTCTTTTGTGGTGGAAGAAGCTCTAAAGCATGAAATTCACCTGGAAACTTCTTATGCTTACGATATTGAGATCATCAATAAACTGTACGAAAAGAAAAAGATCAACAAGGATATTTCATATTATCTGCAACGGGTATAAACAAAAATCATATACATCCCGGATTGCCAAGCTTGCTGAATTCCGGTTTTAAAAATGTAATTCCTGTTCTGGATAATAAAGAAGAACTGGATGCATACAGGAGATCTGTGAAAGTTCCTTTTAAACTTGGTATCCGGGTAGCTGCAGAAGAAGAGCCTACATTTCCTTTTTATACTTCAAGGCTGGGTTTAAGGGCAAAAGATATTCTTGAGTTTTATGTGGACAAGATTGAAGGCTATGAAGATAAATTCCAGCTGAAAATGCTGCATATCTTTCTGAATAAAGGCATTAAGGATGATATCTATTACTGGAGTGAACTGAACAAAGTCATCAACCTTTATTGCCAGCTGAAAAAGATCTGTCCTGAACTGGATTCAATTAATATCGGCGGCGGATTTCCCATCAAGCATTCACTGGGTTTTGATTACGATTACCAGTTCATGATCAATGAGATTGTCGGTAATATCAAAAAGGCCTGTAAGAAAGCCAAAGTGCCGATGCCCAATATCTATACTGAATTTGGAAGTTATACGGTGGGAGAGAGCATGGCGCATATTTACAGCGTTATCGGCCAGAAAAACCAGAATGACCGTGAAACCTGGTATATGATCGATTCTTCTTTTATCACCACCCTGCCGGATACATGGGGCATTGGAGAGAACGTTTCCTGATGTTACCGGTGAATAAATGGGATAATGAATACCAGCGGGTAGTGCTGGGCGGTATCACCTGCGACAGCCATGATTATTATGACTCAGAAGAACATATCAATGAAGTGTTTCTTCCCAAACTGACCTCCAATGGTGATAATGGAAATGATAAGGAACCATTGTATGTTGGATTTTTTCATACCGGCGCTTACCAGGACCAGATCAGCGGATACGGCGGAATCAAACATTGCCTGATCCCTTCGCCCAAACATATTATCGTAGAAAAGGATAAGAACGGTAAACTGGTAGACTGGGTTTATGCCAAGGAACAGACAGCACAGAGCATGCTGAAGATCCTGGGTTATATCAAATAGCCAGGACCTTTGTGAGGGTCAATGAGTTATTTTATGACCACAACAGTGCCATTAGATTTTTTCTGCTGACCGGGTGCATAAGGTTTGGCGGATTTTGTACCGTATACTTTTTTGGCTTGTCCGGGTGGAAGTCCCTGTGGATTATTACCGTTGGTAACGATCACTTTTTTAGGATAACTGTTTCTTGAACAGGACACCAGCAGGATGGTTACAGAAATGAATAATGCGGGGATGAGGATGATACTTTTCTTCACGGGTAATGATTTGGTTAATATGGATCAAATTAAACGCCATTTTCGAATAATATGATATACAAAATGTTATTTATCCTGATGTTAACTTTTTACGGGTTGACAATCAATGCACAATCTGATGAAGACGCGGTAAAGCTAACGGTCGAGAGTATGTTTTCAGCAATGAAAAATGCTGACGCGAAAAAGCTTCTTTCAGTGTTTGCCGATAGTGCCATATTGCAAACCGTTGTAAATAAAAATGGTACAGTGAAAATTGTTTCAGCAGAGGTCCGTGAGTTTGCATCCTTTGTGGGAAAACAAACCCCGGGAAAAGCGGATGAAAGGATCAGTTTTGCTGCAATACACGTGGATGGAGACCTGGCCAGTGTGTGGACGCCTTACCATTTTTATTTCGATGGAAAATTCAGCCACTGCGGTGTCAATTCCTTCCAACTGGTACGGATCAATAATGAATGGAAAATTCAATACCTGGTAGATACGAGGAGGCTGAATTGTAATTGATCCTTAGTTAACCTTCAGTTTATACTTTTTGATCACCTTCGGATCATTGAAGTATTTATCAGCATCTTCCTGTGATAGGTTGACGTCCACTTCAACGGCTGGCAGATCAATCAGCTGCAATTGCACCTGCTTTAATTCCTCCCTCAGTTTTTTTGTTTTGTTCAATACTTCAGGGTCACGGTCACCAATAAGTGCATTATCACTTACCAGGTATTCCAGCCTTTTGGTAAGACCCCGCAGCTGCGCAGCTGTGTTCTGTTCCTGAACTTTATTCGGTGCAACGGCTTCTTTTACCGGGACAAGGGTAAGGCCGATACTGGGCAAAATCTTGCCGATATCCTGGACATCCGGGCTGGATGCAGTGGTAGCGATAACGGTTCCTGCGAGGGCCGTACTGGAACCTGTGATATCAAATGCTGTCCGGGTAGATTTATTGGTCTTGATATTTTTGCTGAGTACGTAAAAGGTCAGTTTAAGGTTTTGAACGTACAGCATCATTTCATCTGAAACCTTCTTGTGTTCCAGGTATTTCTGCGGATAATTTATGCCGGGCCTGATTGCTATGGTAATTGCTGCGGTATCCTTATTGAAAAATTTATCAGCACCGATGAACTGAAGTTGCAGCATCCTGAGACTGGTGGTATCATTTTCCCGGATAAAATCATAAGGCACCATCCAGAAAAACTCATCGTCACATTTCCTGATCGGGTAAAATGGACTGATGGGAATATTGGAGTTGAAATTAATCTGTTCGAGGGGAAATGTTCCACTTTCACATTGCACCCTGAACCTGATGGTATCGCCTTCTTCAACATACATGGTTCCGAGCACGCCGGGTTTTACCCGGGAAGGACTGATCTCTGTACTGTAAAACATGATCGTGACAAATGTGTCGACCTTTTCCAGGGGATTGCTGAGGCTTTGAACGCCGAAATCCACGCGGTAGGGAACATCATATTTCAGTTTGCCACTTCGGAAGAATGTCTTTTCTGCCTTAAAGAAAAGTGTACCATTATTCCTGTCGAGCTTTACACCTACAGGTGCCTGCTTAAGATACCAGTAGTATTCTTCCGGAGTTTTATTAATCCGAAGGTCGTAATTGAGTAAAGAGTCCACATGTATGGTAAAATAAGGGTTGAGATTGGTGATCCTCAACACACTATCTGCAGTCATCTGTACCGGGTGGAGAACAGGAAGGGTATCGGTTTTATGATCCTGGGATTGCAGATTTGCCGCCATCAGCATACCGGACAGACAAATGAAAAAAAATCTCAATACAATTGATTTTAGTTTGAATTAGCGGCCACGAAATTAGAAGAATATTAAACACTATAACCATAAGAAATGCTAAAAAAAATCCCCCTCCGGTGAGGGAGGGGGGTCATCAAACTCAACTGCTTATGCCTTACATTATTGGATAGATATCTCTTTCGGAGAAACCTTCACTTCTTCTTTTTTAGGAAGTTCTACGAATAACACGCCATTCTCATACCGGGCCTGGATCTTATCATTCTGAATGCTGTCGTCAATAGTGAACGACCTGGTGAATGATTTGTAGTTGAATTCCCGGCGCACATGCCTCTCATTTTCCTCTTTCGTTGATGCTTTCTTTTCTGCCGAAATGGTGAGAATATTGTTGTCAATATTCACTTTAAAATCACTTTTTTCCATACCCGGGGCTACTACTTCCAGGATGTACGCATTGTCGTTCTCCTTCACATTAGTAGGCACGGTCTGGTTGAATCCTGCAAATTCTTCATTCAGTACCCTGGAAGGGAAATTGTTGAAGAAATCTTCAAATAATGAATTGACCCTTTTCTCGATCGGCCGCTGGTTTAACTTAACGAGTGTCATAATTGTATTTTTTTTGTGTTTAATATTGTTTGGAACTTAATGACCAAATAAAATACCAAGGCTGAAAACCTGCAAATTTGCTAGATTAATGACCTTATGAATGACATTCTGACTGACAAAATTTCCATTTATGCCATAACGGCATATTAACTGCTTTTTATAACAAAAAGCCGTAGTTTTGTGTTTGATTAAAAACAAGTTATTACTATGTATCCATCAGAGATAGTTATTCCCATGAAGGAGGAATTGACAGAGAGAGGTTTTGATGAGCTCCTTACCACAGACGAGGTAGAATCTATTTTAAAGCAGGAAGGCACCACCCTGGTCATGATTAATTCCGTTTGCGGATGTTCTGCCGGAAGTGCCCGTCCGGGTGTTTTAATGGCTGTTGCCAACAGTGAGCACAAACCGGATCGTTTGACCACCAGTTTTGCCGGGTATGATGTGGATGCCGTTAAAAAAATCCGCGAATTTCTATTACCCTATCCGCCATCTTCGCCCGCCATTGCTTTATTTAAAGATGGTCAGCTGGTACACATGATTGAGCGTCACCAGATCGAAGGAAGGCCTGCACAAATGATTGCACATAATCTTATTGCAGCATTCGAAGAGTATTGTAATTAGTTTTTTTGCTTTGTTCATAGTTGAGGTGGTCCCGCTTATGGCGGGATCTTTTCTTTTTACACCAATCCAGTTTTTTAAAGTATAATTGCGAACATTTCTACAGCATGTATCCCAACCTGTATTTTTTTTTAAAGGAAACTTTCAACATCGAGCCCTGGAACTTCACTCAATACATAAATTCTTTTGGTCTGTTGGTGGCAATATCATTTGTGTTGGCAGCCATGTTACTGGCAAGTGAATTACGCAGGAAGGAAAAACAGGGCTTACTGCATCCAAAGGAAGAAACGCGTATCGTAGGCGAGGGACCAAAACCGATGGACCTCCTCTTTAATTTTGTATTTGGTTTCATCGTTGGCTATAAAATCCTGGGCGTTTTTTTTAATGGGCAGGATGTAAACCCGCAGGAATATATATTTTCTTCCAATGGAAGCTGGGCCGGCGGTATTTTACTGGGATTGTTATTTGCCGGTTTAAAATATTACGAGAAACAAAAGCAGAAACTGGCCCAGCCGGAAAAAAGAACCTTACGTATATGGCCACACGAAAGGGTAGGTGATATCACTATAATGGCTGCCGTTGCAGGATTTCTCGGCGCCAAAGTATTTGATAACCTGGAAAACTGGGACCGGTTTATCGAGAATCCCGTGGCCAATCTTTTATCGCCCAGTGGCCTTACTTTCTATGGTGGACTGATCTGTGCGGCAGTAGTGATATTATTATATGGCAAATCAAAAAATATCAAGCCCCTGCACCTTTGTGATGCCGCAGCTCCGGGACTGATGCTGGCCTATGCCACAGGAAGGATCGGCTGCCAGGTTTCGGGTGACGGCGACTGGGGCATATTCAACAGCGCATACACACTGGCAAATGACGGCACTATTATCCCGGCTGCAGCGGATAATTTTCGAAATACCCTGATGGCCAATTCCGACTTTACCCAATACCTTGTCAGGGAATACGGATCCATGGATAAGATTCCTCATGCTTTCTTTCATGGTGCCGACTTCCTTCCCAACTGGTTTTGGGCCTATAATTATCCCCACAATGTAAATGACGTGGGTACGGCCATACCAGGCTGCACTGGAAATTACTGCGCCCAACTCAACCCTCTTGTTTTTCCCACGCCGCTGTATGAATTTATCGCCTGTACCGTTCTGTTTGTGGTATTATGGATGATGCGGAAAAAACTGCATGCAGCCGGACAAATGTTTGGGCTTTACCTGATTTTCAATGGCGTCGAAAGGTTCCTGATCGAGAAGATCAGGGTTAATACAACCTATTCCATCTTCGGGTTCCACCCCACACAGGCTGAATTGTTATCCACCCTGATGGTCATTACCGGGATTGCCCTGCTGCTGTTTGCCACCAGGAAAAAGCAGGCTGCCATCAAATAGCCAATAGCTATTCCATAAACATCGCCGAAACCTTTTATTGGTTTTTTTTTCCACTCATCCCTTAACGGAGATGGCGATGTAACCTATTTTTTATTTCAGCGTATCATCTGTTATCTAAAAAAGATTCCGGAAATCCATCTTTTAGACCTTCCAACACAAAACAAGTATCTATGCAATGCATAGTACTTACTTTTGAACTGTATTAGTTATTAAACGGTACTAAATTAATTTTTTATGAGAAAAACGTGGTTATTTATAATAGCCTGTTGTATAGGTCTGGCAGGATTTGCACAAAGCGGTTCAATATCAGGAACGGTCCAGGACGATGTAAAAAAACCTCTTACCGGAGCCTCTGCATCGCTTCTTAAGGCAGCAGATTCCAGCGTAATAAAAACCGCCCTTACAGACAAGGACGGTAAATTCATCTTTAATGATGTCAACCATGGAAAATACCTGGTGGCAGTTACCATATCAGGGTTTAGAAAAAAAGTTTCCGGTGAAATAACACTAAGGAATGAAGCCCCTGCGCATGAGATGGGTGTTCTGCAGATGGTGCAGGAGGCAAAAAGCCTGGAAACTGTTACCGTTACCTCCAAAAGGCCATTTATTGAACAGAAGATGGATAAAACTATCGTCAACGTTGACGCAGCGGTCACCAATGCGGGCTCTAACCTGCTCGAAGTATTGGAAAAATCGCCAGGCGTCACCATTGATAAGGATGGAAATATCAGCCTGAAGGGTAAACAGCAGGTGCTGATCATGATTGATGGTCGTCCGACTTACCTTGGCCAGGCCGAACTCGCCAGCCTGCTGAAGAGCATGCCTGCCAGCAATGCCGACCAGATCGAGATCATGACCAATCCATCCGCCAAGTATGATGCCGCCGGCAATTCCGGTATTATCAATATCAAAACCAAAAAGAATAAACAACAGGGTTTTAACGGAAGTATTAACCTGAACTATTCACAGGGAAAATACTGGCGGACCAACGACAACTTCAACCTTAATTATCGCAAAGGAAAATTCAACTTCTTCGCCAATGGCGGTTATAGCAAATGGAACGGGTTCCAGAACCTCGACATTAACCGGAAATTCAGCACACCGGCAACTACACCCAAAGACTACAACGCCATTTTTGACCAGGAGACCAAAATGAGGAATCAGAGCGATAACTATATGATGAAAATGGGCGTTGATTATTACCTCAGCAAAAAAACAACGATCGGTGTAATTACCACAGGACTCATCAACCCCGAAACCTTCAAAAGCAATAGCACCAGTTATCTCCAGGATGGTGAATCCAATGTAGACTCTATCGTTTACGCCGTCAGCGATAACAAAAACAGGTGGAATAATAAAACCATTAACCTCAACCTTCGTCACCAGTTCGATTCAACCGGAAGGGAATTCAGTACCGATCTGGACTATGCAACCTATACTTCCACCAGTTCAATGCATTTTGTGAATACCACCTATGACCCGGAATGGGTAGCATTAAACGAGACGATGCTAAGGGGCGATATGCCGGTACAGATTGATATCTATTCCGCCAAATTCGACTATGCCCAGAATTTTCTTAAAGGAAAACTCGAAGCAGGTGCTAAAACGAGTTATGTATCAACTAATAATGCGGCAAACTATTACAATATTACTGCCTATGGCGAGGAGGTTGATTATGGCAAAACAAACAATTTCCTGTACAAAGAGAACATTCATGCTGCTTACCTGAATTATAACCGCCAGTTTAAAAAGATCGGTATACAGGCCGGACTGAGGTATGAATATACTGAAATGAGGGGCGACCAGTTTGGAAATACACAGCGCCCGGATTCGTCTTTCGACAGGGGATATGGTAACCTGTTCCCTACCATATTTATCAGTTACCAGGCCAGCAAGAATCATCAGTGGGGATTCAATACGGGCCGGCGTATCGACAGGCCTGCCTACCAGGACCTCAACCCGTTCCTGTTCTTCCTTGACCAGTATACCTACCAGGCGGGAAATCCATTTATCAAACCACAATACTCTAATAATGTTGAGGTCTCGCATACATTTAAAGGATTTCTGACCACAACGGTAAACTACAGTTACACCAAGGATTTCCAGACAGAAACCTTTGAACAGGCTAAACTGCCCAATGGTGAAGACGGATACGCCACTATCGTAAGGCAGGGTAATATCGGTTCGAGAAATAGTGGTGGCATTGCCGTTAGTGCGCAGTTCCCAGTCCAGAAGTGGTGGACGGCGATCCTGTACTACCAACCTTAACTATAGCAGGTTCCAGGGTGAAGTCAACAATGACAAGGTGGATGTGGAAGCCACCAACCTGATGGTCAATGTAAACAACCAGTTTAAATTCAAGAAAGGCTGGAGTGCGGAATTAAGCGGATGGTATAGAACAAAAGGAGTGGAAGGACAAATCATGATCCAGCCGTTGGGGCAGTTATCCGCCGGCGTTACCAAACAGATCCTGAAAGGCAAATCCACCATCAAGTTTAATATCCGTGACATTCTGTATACCCAGGTTGTCAATGGTACCATCAATTTCCAGAATACCGAAGCTACCTTCAGGAATACCAGGGACAGCAGGGTGGCTACATTAAGCTTTGTCTATCGTTTTGGAAAACCCATGAAAGATGCCCAGCCTCGTCGTAAAACCGGCGGCGCCAGTGAAGAACAGAACCGTGTTAAACTCAATAATAACCAGTAAAGGACCATCACGATTTGCAACCGGCCCCGCTCCAAAAGGCGGGGCTTTTTATGCAGGTATTCCTACATTTGTACAAAATTCATTATGCCTTCTTTCGATATCGTTAGCAAAGTTGATGCGCAACTGCTCGACAATGCGGTAAATGTGACCAGGAAAGAAATCACCAACAGGTTTGATTTTAAGGATGCCCACGTGGTCATTGACCTGGATAAAAAAGAGTACAAGTTGAAACTGGAAACGCCAGACGACATGAAAATGCAGCAATTAATTGACGTGCTGGTGAACCGCGCCAACAAGCAGGGAATTTCCCCGGAGGCCTTCGACCTTTCCAAAGAAGCCTATCCCAGCGGTAAGGTGGTTAAAAAAGAAGTCTCGGTCCGGAACGGCCTGAAGCAGGAAGATGCCAAAAAGATCGTCAAAATGGTTAAGGATTCAGGGCTTAAGGTCCAGGCCCAGATCATGGATGAAATGGTCAGGGTAACCAGCAAAAAAATCGACGACCTGCAGGAAGTCATACAGTTATGCCGGACGGCAGACCTCGGATTGCCCCTTCAATACGAGAATATGCGCAGTTAATGCTGGTTCTTTATTGTATTAGCCATTAAATTTCTAAATAAACTTGGTCAAAACCGGGCATTATCTTAATTTTGCAGCCTGTTTTTACCATCATGTATGGCAAAATCCATACAGACTAAACAAGAAAATTATGAAAAAGGGACTTCATCCGGAGCAATACAGGTTAGTTGTTTTCAAGGACATGAGCAATGGTCATACATTTTTGACTCGCTCTGCGGCACATTCAAAAGAAACCGTTAAATGGGAAGATGGCAACGAGTATCCACTGCTGAAGCTGGAGATCTCAAATACTTCGCATCCGTTCTTTACGGGTCAGAAGATGCTGGTTGATACCGCCGGTCGTATCGATAAGTTCAAAAAGAAATACGAGAAAAAGAAATAACTCTATACCATTAAGGAAACCCTCTTGCGAAAGAGGGTTTTTTTATTTTACGTAGCTTAGCAATCCATGGATATTTCACGGTTTACGGATGATCATTGCAGGGAACAACTATTTCCCCTGACACTGACCCGTCATACTGCAGCCATCAGGATTGGCATAATGACTATCCAGGACAAATGGGATCTTGCCTTAACCATGTTTCCCAAACTGAAATTACCCGGACGTATACCCGCTGATATTATTCCGGGCCATGCATTTTTTGATACGCTCAATAATAAGGGCTGGGAAGAAACCATCGCCGATGCTGGTTTGTATAAAGTGCTGAAGCATCCATGGGACATCACACAATATAACGACTGGTCGCTTCGGCAGGATTTTGAAATGCTGGTGAAAGGGAGACAAACAGCGATAATTTCTGATACGGTTAACCTTATTGGTACAGACAGTCTTTTTGTAGAAGAGGGTGCCAAAGCAGAACACTGTTATATTAATACCACAACAGGACCTGTATATATTTCTTCAGGGGTTGAAATCATGGAAGGCGCAATGCTTCGCGGTCCCTTGTATCTCGGGACAGAACACCGTTGTGAAGATGGGTGCGACTATTTACGGCGCTACAAGTATAGGACCGCACTGTATAGTAGGAGGGGAGATTAAAAACAGCGTGATTTTCGGATACTCCAATAAAGCGCATGAAGGCTACCTCGGAGATTCAGTGATTGGAGAGTGGTGCAACCTTGGAGCAGGAACTACCTGTTCCAATATCCGAAATACGGCTACCCCGGTGAAGGTCTGGAATATGAAAAATAAAAGCTTTACAACAGCCGGATTGAAATGCGGCGTTTTGATGGGCGATTATTCCAGGGCTGCCATTAATTCTGCCTTTAATACCGGTACTGTAGTCGGCGTGTCTGCCAATATATTCCAGGGAGGAGGTTTATTACCCAAATATATTCCCAGTTTTGCCTGGGGTCCTGTACCGGATATAAAATATACATTTGACAAGGCCGTTGCCGATATCAATAATTGGATGAATTTCAAAAACCGGTCCTTAAGCATAGAACAGATCAACACATTACAACATATATTTAGCCATAACGAATAAGTATGAGAAAAAAAATAGCCGCCGCTAACTGGAAAATGAACCTCCGCCAGGAACAGGGTGAACAGTTGTTAGATGCCATCCTGCAAAAAAATATCTCACTGAAGCCTCACCAGTTTGCCGTTTTTGCCGTGCCATTCCCATACCTGGCGATGGCCAGGGAAAAAATATACGGAAGAATAAATTATTCGGTTGCAGCGCAGAACTGTTATCATAAAAGTGCGGGTGCTTTTACCGGTGAGGTATCCGCAGAAATGCTGAACTCAATTCAAATACCCTATGTGGTTATCGGTCACTCCGAGCGGAGGGAGTACTTTGCAGAATCCAACGCAATGCTGGCCGAAAAAGTAAACCTGGCCCTAAGCAATGGATTACAGCCTATATTTTGCTGTGGCGAGCCGCTGTCTGTAAGGGAAGAAAACGGGCAGAATAGTTACGTTGAAAAACAATTGATGGAAAGCCTTTTCCATCTCACTAATGACCAGGTAAAAAATATCATTATTGCCTATGAACCCATCTGGGCTATTGGCACAGGAAAAACAGCCAGCTCCGACCAGGCACAGGAAATGCATAAGCATCTGCGCAGTGTAATGGCTGCCAAATATGGTGACGATATTGCCGGTGAGTTATCGATCTTATATGGTGGCAGTGTAAAAGGTGCAAACGCTGCAGAAATTTTCAGCCGGCCGGATGTTGACGGTGGACTTGTTGGAGGTGCGTCACTGAATGCTGATGAATTTTCCCAGATAATTTCAGCACTGCCATAACAACGACCGGTAAAGGGACTTAAGGTTTCCATTTATATATTTGACATGGGGCTTTTGAATCAAATTGCAGTTAATTCCCTTTACCGGTTTATTTTCCTGATACTTCAGTTCCTGATTACGATTTTTGTTTCCCGGCTTATTGGTCCGGGTGGATTAGGCACCTATTCACTTCTTTTTGCAACAGCCAATATTTTACTGGTTTTTACTTCACTGGGAATTCCCTCAGGGATTACCTTTCATTCGGCCAAAAAAGACATTGCCAATAAAACCCTGGTGAGATTCGCGTTTATCTCCGCCGGCTATCAGTTGCTGTTCATTATGCTGATTGAATTCATGCATTGGATGCTCTCCGGCAAATTCCTGATCTGGCCGGCAAGTGAAACCATGGCTGGCATTTCAGGTATATTTTTTTTTATCTCCATCATGATCACAGAACGATATGCCGCATTGTATAACGGCAATAAACAGTTGCATCTTTTTAACCTTCAGCTTGCCATCTTTTCATTTTTAACCCTGGCATCCTTAATTTATTGGACATTAGATCCAGGCAATGCCACAGAATTCAATGTTATTGCCCTCATTATTTTTATTGGCGTTGTTCAAATGATTTCTTTGGGAATTACTTATACTGTCTTGCCTACCTTGTCCCAACCGGATGAAAATGTAAGCCTGACCACAAACGCAGGATTTTTTACCTATTCCATGCTTGCCTGGCTGGCAAATAGTATTCAGTTTCTCGTTTACCGGATAGACTTCTGGATCCTTAATTATTTTCATGGAGAAACCGAACTCGGCCTTTATGCCCTGTCGGTAAGGATCGGACAGACGTTCTGGATTATTCCGGGCCTGGTGGCTTCGGTCATCTTACCACACCTGGTATCCCTGAATTTTGACGCCAAAATATTGGAGCGCATGATCAGGATTACCAACACTGCCAACCTGTTGTTGGCGTTGGGAATAGCCGTTTTCGCAAAACAGATTATTCCCGTTCTATTTGGAAGCGATTTTACCGGATCAGCTCTTACGTTAATCATATTGTTACCCGGCGTCCTTTTCGTTTCCATGCATACCCTGCTGGCAGCTTATTTTGCGGGCAAAAATAAAATCCGTTATAACCTGCAGGCAGCCATCGTTTCCCTTGTGCTGATTACAGTGCTTGATATATTATTAATCCCGTCAATGGGAAGGAATGGCGCGGCCATTGCCAGCAGCATTGCCTATATGGCTGGTTGCCTGTATGCCATGATACTGTATTCAAGGATGGAAAACTATTCACTGTCCAGGTTACTGGTTCAGCAACAGGACCTCCAGTGGTTGCGGCAAAATGTTTCAAGGTTGATGACAAAGTATAAAGAAGTATGAAGGAAGGTCATTACATAACCACGGAATTTCCTTCGGAAATAATTCCTTCCGGAACCAGCTATATTCTTTGGCTGGCCAGCTGGTATCCGAGTAAGACGGTTCCTTATAATGGTGACTTTATCCAACGTCATGCTTATGCAATGTCATTATACCACCAGGTCATCATCGTACATACTATTCATGATCCTGAAGCAAAAAGCCCGCTGTATTATGACGTGACCATAAGGAATAATCTCGCAGAACTGATTGTTTATTTCCGGGATAAAGGTCCGTCAATATCATTTGTACATAAACTGCACTATAATCTCAGGTTTTTCAGGGAGTCCAAAAAGGTTATCCGTCAACTATTTTCCATGTACGGCCTTCCTGACGTTGTACATGTTCATGTACCGATGAAACAGGGAAAAATTGCCCTATGGATTAAAAGAAAATGGCACCTGCCTTACCTGCTCAGCGAACATTCGGCATCCTATCTTAAAACGGCGCCCGACAATTTTTTCAGAAGAAATATTTACTACCGTAATAGTGTACACGAAATTTTTAAGCAGGCCCTGGCAGTCACCAATGTTTCTGAAACTGTAGGAGAGGTGTTACAACAAACATTTCAGATTCGCCAGTTTACCGTTATCAGAAATACGGTGGATGAGAATCTGTTTTATTACAAGGGAAAAAAAGAGGGACCATTCCGGTTTATTCATGTATCCACCATGAACTATCAGAAGAACATAAACGGGCTGATCAATGGATTCGAAAAATTTGCCGGCGGCCGGAATGATGTTCAATTAATACTGGTAGGCCCGATAGGGGAAGACACTAAACAGCGGATCAGGAATAGTGAAGCTGTTGCAAAAATAACCTTTACCGGTGAAGTACCTTACCGGGAAGTCGCCAGGTTAATGCAGGACGCAGATTGCTTTGTATTGTTCAGCAGGTATGAAAACTTTCCCTGCGTTATCATTGAGGCACTGTGTTGCGGATTACCCGTTATCACCTCTGATGCCGGCGGGGCCGGAGAGGGGATTGATGCCTCCAATGGTATCATAGTGCCATCAGAAAATGAATCAGCGCTTATTGAGGCAATGAGAAAGATGAAAGATGACTACCGGTACGACCGGAAAATGATCTCGGAAAATGCCAGGCAGAAATATGGTTATCCCCGGATCGGCAAAGAATTTTCGACCCTGTACAGCAACTTACACCTCATGAAATAAGACCGCCGTTTTTCCCTTATCGATCAGCTTTTTAACTTGGTAACCAGGGAAATATACTCTTGCATGGCCTGTTCTTTGGTCTTGCCCGATAGTCCGGACCATGCTTCATATTTTGCCCTGGCTACAAAATCGAAGGGGTTTGATGGAGGCTCAGCGGAATTATCGCCTTCAGTGGCCTGTTTGTACAGGGAATACAATTGCAGCAGCGTTTCGTTGCTGGGTTTTTCTGCCAGGGTTTTGCTTTCTTTTACGGCGTTTTCGAACTGATCTTTAATTTCCATCTGTGGTGTTTGTATAAAAATAAGGTAAAACAGCCTATTGATCACCATTCCCTACGGGATAATACTATCCGTTATTCATCCTTCCGGCCAAACTCTTTTTATTACCTTTGCACCTCGTTTAACGAAGAATACAGCATGAAGAAGATCCGTAATTTTTGCATAATTGCCCATATTGACCACGGTAAAAGCACGCTGGCCGACAGGCTTCTGCAGGTTACCAATACCATCAGTGACCGTGATATGATGGACCAGGTGCTTGATGATATGGACCTGGAACGTGAAAAGGGCATTACCATCAAAAGCCATGCGATCCAGATCAACTACCAGCATGAAAACGGCCAGGAGTACATCCTGAACCTGATCGATACACCCGGCCACGTGGATTTCAGTTATGAAGTCAGCCGTGCACTGGCAGCCTGTGAAGGCGCCCTGCTACTCGTTGATGCCACCCAGGGTATTCAGGCCCAGACGATCAGTAATCTTTACCTGGCCATGGAAAATGACCTTGAGATCATTCCGGTGATCAATAAGATTGATATGGATGGCGCCATGATCGAAGAAGTTCGAGACCAGATCGTTGAACTGATTGGTTGCAAACCGGATGAAATTCTGCTGGCCAGTGGAAGAACTGGTATTGGGGTCGAAGACATCCTCAAAGCGATTGTAGAACGGATACCTTCACCAAAGGGTAATCCTGATGCCCCGTTACAGGCCCTGATCTTTGACAGCGTATTTAATAGTTTCAGGGGAATCATTGTTTACTACCGGATTCTCAATGGCTCTATCAGGAAAGGTGATAAGGTAAAATTTGTTTCTACCGACATGGAATATGGTGCTGATGAAGTTGGTATTCTTAAACTAAAAATGACGGAAAAGCCCGAAGTGACCTGTGGTGATGTGGGTTATATTATAACCGGTATCAAAAATGCCAAGGAAGTAAAGGTGGGTGATACCATTACCCTGGTCAACAATCCCACCCAGGAAATCATTAAAGGTTTTGATGAGGTTAAGCCAATGGTATTTGCCGGTATTTTCCCGGTAGATACAGATGATTTCGAGGAATTGCGGGATTGTATGGATAAACTTCAACTGAACGATGCATCACTGACTTATGAACTGGAAACCTCCCAGGCACTTGGATTTGGTTTCCGTTGCGGATTTCTTGGCCTGCTGCATATGGAAATTATCCAGGAAAGGCTGGAAAGAGAATTTAACCAGACAGTTATTACCACCGTACCCAACGTGAGTTTTGTTGCATATACAACAGGGGGTGAAAAGGTGATCGTTAATAATCCAACCGAGATGCCGGATCCGGTAAAAATTAAAAACATTGAAGAGCCTTTTATCAAGGCGCAGATTATTACAAAGCCGGAATATATCGGAAATATTATGACCCTTTGTCTCGGCAAAAGAGGGAACCTGGTGAATCAGAGTTACCTGACCACCACCAGGGTTGAACTGCTGTTCGAAATGCCACTGACAGAGATCGTGTTTGATTTTTATGATAAGCTGAAAAGCCAGACCCGCGGTTATGCTTCATTTGATTATCATCCAATTGGTCTCAGGGAAGCTGATATCGTGAAAATGGATATCCTGTTGAACAATGAAAAAGTGGATGCATTGAGTGCCTTGATCCATCGCAGCAGGGCACAGGATTTTGGTCGCAAGCTATGTGAGAAATTAAAAGAACTTTTGCCAAGGCAGCAATTCCAGATCGCCATTCAGGCCGCAATTGGTGCAAAAATTATTGCCAGGGAAAATATCTCCGCTTTACGAAAAGACGTAACCGCAAAATGTTATGGTGGTGATATCAGCCGTAAACGAAAGCTGCTGGAAAAGCAGAAAGAAGGAAAGAAGAGGATGCGCCAGATTGGCTCTGTGGAAGTTCCACAGGAAGCCTTCCTTGCCGTCCTTAAACTTGATTGATTTTCCTTAATTACCGCCGCCGGATTTCTTTTTTGGTTTTGCCGGAACCGGGGCCGGTGGGTTTTTTGTGCCCATCTTATCTTCGCTTAAAGGTACGATCACAGGGGCTTCTCCATCCTTTAAGGCAAAGTTGAAGACTTTGTCAACATGAACCCATTTTCCGTTTTTCCATTTGAATCCTTCATAATCTCCATCAGGGATATAGGTATACTTTTTATCCGGTTCGTTGTTTTCTGAGATGAGATGGTCATAAATGATCATGTCCATTTCCTGGTCAAATTGCAGCCGCGCATTACCATCTTTTTTATATTCAATCCAGAACCTTGTCTGCATAGGTTTTCGTACACTGTCTTCTTCAAAACTGAAAAATGGTCCGCCGAAAACAGGCCTGCCCGCCGCATCAAAGCTGAGTACTTCAATTCTTTTTTTGGTGCTTTTCATCGTATTCTCATCATATCCTAAAAGCGTGTAGTAGTCGGCGTTATTATTCTTCTTGTGGATGATCTTGTAGTAAATGGACCCCAGCCACCATTCATTGTTGGTAACCGTATCAATAGGATGTGAAATAACCGACGTCCTGTCGATCAGCGGAAACAGTTTCAATGAACCATCCGCTGTTCTTACCTGTATGGCACCATGCCTGCGGTTTAAATTTTCATCCCTTACCACCTGCCAGGTAAATATCCTGAAAACCGAATCCGGGGAATACAACTTTGAAATATGTACAATGGAATCAAATGGATAACTGAATGAGTGGGGAATTTTCAGTGCCCTTACCAGCATCCTGGTGAACAGGCTGTCGGCCCTGAACCGATCTGCCGCTTCCCTGGCCGTCACAATAATGGAAGCTACATTACGCAGTGAATCCTCTTTCTGACGGATCATCCTGAGATCAGCATTATTTGTTCCCTGTCCGCTCACATTGGAGAACGACAACAAACTCATGCTACAGATCAGCGCGTACAGGATGTTTTTCTTGGATACCATACAACAAAATTGCAGAAAAATTATTTGGCAGCAACCGATTTTTGCAAAGCTTTAGCAAGCGCTGCCAGATCATCATAAACCTTATCAATCAACGGATGGGGCAGGGGTGGACAGGCCTTTTCAGATGGTATAAATACGGTATACATTCCTGATGTTTTACCGAATTGCATGTCACCCAGGGTGTTGCCTACCATAAGGGATTTGTTAAAATCAATGTCAGGAAAATCTTTTTTGGCCTGAAGGGCCATTCCATTGTTCGGCTTCCTGCAGGGATCATTGTCGTCGAGAGCTGTGCAATAATAAATTTTGTCGATATGTCCGCCTGCATTATTCACCGCAGCTAACAGGTTATTGTTGATGTTCTCAAGATCGGCTTCGGTCATCAGCCCTTTGCCAACGCCTTTCTGGTTGGTAACGATAAAAATTCTTTTGAAGATTTTGGTGAAGATGCTGAATGACCCGGTAACTCCGGGCAGGAAATGAAATGACGACCAGTCGCGTATATAATCATTTTCTGATTCACGATTTATTACGCCGTCACGGTCAAGAAATAAGGTCCAGCTGTTGTCAATTTTGTCGGTCCATGTCATAGTTCCAATTTAAAGTCAAGCTGGGCCCTGTGATAATCATCAGGTACGCCGATATCAATAAAATATCCTTCCTGCCTCACTCCATAAATCTTGCTTTGTCCAACCTTAACTGCAAGATAATCCTGCTCAAAGGAAAATTTTTCGGGAAATACGTGTTGTTCAAATAATCGTTTGTTCAGAAGATAAAATCCTCCATTCATCAGCCCTTCTTTCCCATGAGAGGAAACATTGAAAGATGCAATGGAATAGTCTTTATTCATGGATACTTCTCCATAGCGATCAATCGATGTCATGTGCCTGAGTGCAATGGTGCATTCTGCACCGCACATATGGTGGAAAGCGGCCAGGCTGCCGATTTTTACCTTGAACAGGGTATCGCCGTTAATGACAGCGACGGTATTTTCAGCGCAGTGATCCAGCGCCTGCATGATAGCGCCGCCGGTTCCCAGCGGTTCAGATTCCACCACCAGGGTCATATCCAGTTCAGGATATATTTCTTCGAGGTATACCGACACCTGCTGATGGTAATGCCCAAGGGCAAAGATGAATTTTTCAATTCCTGCAGCAATATAATATTCCAGCACATAATGCAGGAAGGGCATTCCATTCACCGGTGCAAGAACTTTTGGAATTCCCGGTAATTCTTCACTCAGCCTGGTACCCTTACCACCTGCAAGTATTATTGCTGTTTTTGGTGTCATTGGAAAGAAAAATATTCTTCTTCTGCCAGCTGGCATATGATATGTCCGACCAAAATATGGGACTCCTGTATCCTGGGTGTGTCTGTCGAAGGCATATTAAGCAGGTGATCACTTAGTTCTTTCATTTGTCCGCCGCCTGCTCCCGTAAAGCCGATGGTGATCACTTCCCTGCTGCGTGCTACTTCAAAAGCCTTACAGATATTCACCGAATTTCCCGAAGTGGAAAATCCAAAAAGCAGGTCGCCTTTGTTACAGATTCCTTCTACCAGTCTTGCGTAAACGATATCGTATCCGTAGTCATTTGCTACAGCCGTCAGGTAAGAAGTATTACAATGCAGCGCCTCGGCAGGCAATGCCTTACGATCCTTGTAAAACCTTCCGCTGAATTCAGCTGCCAGGTGCTGGGCATCTGCCGCGCTTCCTCCGTTACCACAGAACCATAAACGGTTTCCGCGTTGAAGGGCCTGAACCGTCTGGCTCACCACGGCCTGGATTTTTTCATTAGTACCAGGATCATTGAGTAGTTTCTGTTTTACTTCTATAGATGCGGATATCAGCGATTCAATTTTAGTCATCATGTGTTATTCTTGCCAGGAAATCAACCCGGTGCTGCTGAAGGTAAATGGTTTAATATACCCGCCAAAATTATGCAATGCCCGGCAAACTGAATCCCTGGTCCCTTCGGGACAGTAAAAAATCATGAAACCGCCACCGCCAGCTCCTGAAATTTTTCCACCTGATGCCCCTGCTTTTCGAGCTTCCGTATAGATATTTTCAATAAAAGGGTTGCTGATATGACTGGCCATCCTTTTTTTGTAAGCGAAACTGGCGTCAAGTATCTTGCCCACGTCATCGATATGGCCTGAACGGAGTGCGATGGCCATTAACACGCTTTGCTCTTTCAGTGCATGCATGGCATCAATGGCCGATTGATTATTGTGCCGGACATTTTCCTGTTGTTCATTGATGATGGAAGATGATTCACGGTTCAGTGAACTGTAATACAGTACGAGATTTGTTTCCAACTTCTGAAGATCCGAAGCTCCGATGGAAACCGGTGTAACGATAGATTTGTCTCCGGGCAAAAATTCCATATAGTTGATGCCACCAAAAACAGCAGCATACTGATCCTGTCTGCCTCCTGCAAATCCAAGGTCGATTCTTTCCACTTCATAGGCGAAATGTGCCAGTGTATAATCGTCCATTTTCAGTGAAAGCATCTGCCTGAATGCACCGGCAATGGCCACCATCAGCGTAGAAGAAGTGCCCAGTCCCGATCCCAGGGGGGCATCAACGGTGGTGGTTAAACGAAAACCGCTGCTGAAAGGGCCATGATCTTTCAACATGCGGTTGTACATCCCCTTTAACAGATCAAGGGTTCCGTCAACCGGCAGTTGTGTATTGATGGATGCCTGGAAGGATAAATTCCTGTCACCAGAATGTAGAATGACAATGTCTTCGTTAATCAGCTCAATTTCTGCAAATGCATAGTGTGCAATAGTCGCATTGATAACCGCACCGCCATAAATGTCGGAGTACGGACTAACATCTGTCCCTCCGCCGGCAAGCCCTAAGCGAAGGGGTGCTTTACTTCTGAATACCATCGGCAAGATCGAGAATCGCCTTTACCAGTCGGTCCCAGGCATATTTTTTCTTCTCTTCACGAAGATGGGGCAAAAAATGATCTTCCCCTAATTCGTAGAACCTAACGATATGATCAGCAAGCGACTCCGGATTGGGTTCCGCAATTAATCCCACTTTACCATCAGGTACCATGGCTGGCAGGCCACCAACATTGGTAACGATCATTGGTTTTTCGAAATGGTAGGCGAGTGGCGTAACGCCGCTCTGGGTAGCATGCCGGTAAGGCTGAACAATAAGATCTGCAGCACTGCAGTAATACCTTACTTCATCATCCTTTACAAAGTCTGTCCTTAAAATTACACGGTCTCCTATCTGCAACTGATCAATCAGGTCAATATACGGTTTGCTGTCCTGGTAATATTCACCCGCAACCAGCAGATGTATATGTAAATCCCTGATGCGTTGGTCTGCCATTGCCCTGAATAAAATATCCAGTCCCTTATAGGCACGTATAAATCCAAAGAATAATACTAGTTTTCCCCCGGTGGGCAGGCCTAACTTTGTCCTGGCCTCAGCCTTTGATAATGGCGCTCCAAAATTGTCGTACAGCGGATGAGGTATAAAGACAGCTTTTTTTGAAGGTGCAAATTGCTTCAGGTCCGCAAGTACTTTTTCACTGAGGGTAATAAACGCATCAACCGGTTTCAGGAAATAACGGGTAAACATTTTATCGCCCGGTCTTTTTTCATGGGGTATAACATTATCAGCTATGCAGATGACTTTAGTGTGGTTATTACGGCGGACCTTCCGGATGATCGTTCCCAGTGCGGGACCAAGGAAGGGCAGCCAATACCTTACGATCAGCAGATCGGGCCTGCGTCGGCAGATTTCCCTTCCGGTCTTAACCCAGTTCAACGGGTTAATGGAATTTACCGCCACTTTTATATCAAGGTCTGCAGGTGCCTTTTCACCGGATAACTGTGAGGTGCCAGGAAATAGAAAAGAAGGATACTGCAGGGAAAAAGTATAGA
Source organism: uncultured Sphingobacteriales bacterium (assembly GCA_963707255.1). Classification (GTDB taxonomy): domain Bacteria; phylum Bacteroidota; class Bacteroidia; order Chitinophagales; family Chitinophagaceae; genus Pollutibacter. Next base: position 85,413 of record CAVPPM010000014.1, read on the forward strand.
TCGTTACCTGGTGGCCTTCCCGGATAAATTCACGGGCGAGCCTTTCATTGAAGGTAGCCAGTCCGCCTCCCCGTAAAGGCCAGGCGGATCCAAGGATGACAATTTGCTTAGGCCCTTCCATTGCCCAATCCCAGGGTTTCTTCAATCATATAACTGTTACGATCAGGCGAAGATCGGGATACCAGTTCACCGATAAACCCTGCAAGGAAAAACTGTGATCCGATCACCATGGCGGTAAGGGCAATATAGAAGGCCGGTTTATTGGTGAGCGCAAAGGCAGGATCAACAAATTTTGAGATGATCAGGTAACCGACCATAAGAAATCCCAGGAAGAAAAATGCCGTTCCGAGCAATCCAAAAAACTGCATGGGCTTTTTGCCGAACTTCCCGATAAACATGATGGAAGTAAGGTCAAGGAAACCGTTGACAAACCTTTCCCATCCGAATTTCGTGGTGCCGTATTTCCTGGCCCTGTGCTCCACAACTTTTTCCCCTATTTTCCGGAAGCCTGCCCATTTGGCCAGGACGGGAATATACCGGTGCATCTCTCCATATACTTCGATGGATTTTACCACTTTATTACGATAGGCTTTGAGCCCGCAGTTGAAATCATGCAGTTGAATTCCTGACATCCTGCGGGTGACTGAATTGTAGAACTTCGAGGGGATATTCTTGGTCATTACATTATCGTACCGCTTTTTCTTCCATCCGCTGACGAGGTCAAACTGGTCTTCACGAATCATGCGATACAGACCAGGTATTTCGTCGGGGCTGTCCTGCATATCTGCGTCCATGGTAATAACAACATCACCGGAGGCTGCTTTAAAACCTTCGTTCAGGGCTGCACTTTTACCGTAGTTTCGTTGAAACTTGATACCGCGGATATGATCATTATCCTGTGCAAGCCGTTGTATCACTTTCCATGAAAGATCACTGCTGCCATCATCTACAAGAATTATTTCGTAAGAATAGCCGTTCTCGTCAACAACCTTTTTGATCCATGAACAAAGTTCAGGCAGTGATTCTTCTTCGTCTTTAAGTGGTACTACAATGCTAAGATCCATGAGTAAGTATTGATCAGGAGAATTCCGGTTTATTTTTCTTCATAATAGCCGCTACGATAAGAGCAATTACAAACCAGAATACACATCCAAATACAAAGCTTTGCGTAATAGAACCAAGGGAGAACATGTCTTTGGAAAGCATCCCCTGTATCTGTTTATCGATAACATCCTGTGGTGTGTTGAATTTAGCCATCAGCTTCTGGGTATTTTCAATGGTCAGCTGCAGCATGCTTTCCTTAAAGGTTGGATCCACGAAATTAAACAGTATATAACTCAGCAGTGAAGTGGCAAATGCACTCAGGACAAATATCCCGAAGCATATTTTTAATGCCGAACGAAACGGCAAAAAACCCTCATTCTCCCGCTTTGCTTTTATACAGGCAAATACGGCAAAACCGATCGGAATTACATACGAAAGAAATGCCGCCGGGCTTCCGAAAAATGCAGTACCCCCGAGATAAAGGACAACAAAAAACAGTATGGAGCCGAGTGCAGCCATCAATCCGTATTGGACAATGACATTTGTTTTCTTTTCAACAATAGTTTGTTCCATGGTTTTGTTTTATGGGTTCAAATATAGCCTATCCCTGCTCACGGTACCGATAACTTTTCCGGACAATTTTTTATCGGTGAATGGAGAATTTTTAGACTTTGACCTTATATGTTGCAAGGTGTAGGTAAAAGTTACACCAGGGGAATAAATAGTGAGATCTGCAGGCATGCCAACCTCAATGGTTGCCGATGGCAGCCCGAAAATTTTTCTTGGGTTGGTACTTAATACTTCATTGATCCTCGACTGGGAAATGTTTAGCGCACCCAACACCCCATAACAGGATTCCAGCCCTATCATTCCGTGCCTGGCATTTTCAAATTCACTTGTTTTACTGTCCCATTCCTGTGGCTGATGATGCGTGGTTACACAATCTACCGTACCATCAATAACGCCTTCTCTCAGTGCATCCGCATCGTTGCGGGTGCGGAGGGGAAGGTTTGTTTTAAGATTGGTATCATAGGTGACCAGGTCTTCATCAGTAAAATACATATGCTGTGGAGTTACGGAGCAGGTCACTTTCAGGTTTCCTTCTTTTGCCCTGCGGACATATTCCAGTGACTTGGCTGAACTTATACCGGTGATGTGTAATCGTGAATCAGTGTACCTGGCCAGTTTGATATCCCTTGCTACCATGATCTCTTCGGCCATGGCGGGTTTTCCCGGAAGTCCCAGCCTCGTGGACACAATTCCTTCGTTCATCAGGCCCCCTGGCGCAATGCTTTTGTCATCAGGAAGCTGAATGACCACCGCATCAATGGCCTTCACATATTGCAGGGCCTTGATGAGGAGTCCGGCAGATTGTATCGCGTTCAGCCCATCACTGAATGCGACGGCTTCATAAAGTTTCATGTCATACATCTCCGCCAGTTCCTTTCCCTCGGCATTCCGTGTAATGGCACCAATAGGATGCAGCTCGGCAGGAAGATTCCTGCTTTTCTCTATAATATATTCCACCTGGCTCTTACTGTGAATGGCGGGAGTGGTATTGGGCACCAGGAAAACATGGGTAAATCCCCCGGCAGCCGCTGCGTTTGCACCTGTTTCCAGGCTCTCCTTATGTTCATAGCCGGGGTCGCAGAAATCGGAAAAGATATCGACCCAACCCGGGCTGACCGTCATTCCCTCCTTATCTACGAGCCTGTCGGCATCAGCCTGTATATCGTCCTCGATCCTGGCGATCACACCATTTTCGATGAGGATATCCTTTACAGATTGATCAAATGGGGAAGAAGAATCCTGGATAAGCGCCTTGCGGAGGAGAATTGTCATGCAATGGGAATTGCGCGAAGATAATTGTTAGCCGCTAAATTTTTATAAACAGAATTAAATCTTACTTTTGCCACCCTCAATTTGCTCGGGGAGTGGCGCAGCCCGGTAGCGCACTTGTATGGGGTGCAAGGGGTCGCAAGTTCGAATCTTGTCTCCCCGACAAACAAAAAAATCCCGCTTCTGGCGGGATTTTTTCATTTATTAAACTTTGTTCTTATCCATTATTTAAGCACGATGCCTTTCGGATTAGGGTTATTTACCGGTGGCTTTTTAGGATTGCGGGGCGCTTTCTGGATGAGAATGACTTTCCTGATCACTTCAGCAACCGGTGCACCAATACCTAAACGCTGGGCATTGGAATTACCCGACACCGCCATCATGGTAACCGGATCAAAAAGGAGATAATCTCCCCCTTTTCTGCCCTCCCCATCGAGAATTCCTTCGGGCACAAACACCTGTACCTTGGTCCGCTGGTAACTGCTGGGAAAATACCTGGCATAATATCCGCCTTCCTGCAAGTACCATTGCTCTCTTTTATAACCGGAACGATGAACCTTAGAAGGCTGCCTCAATACGGCAATCTGCTCGAAGGCTTCGTATGAGCTAGATCCCAGTTCAAAAAGGTTTTTCATATCGGTAAACACCGGGCTTATACCATTATCCGGAAAGGATGTGGCGATCGTTTTCATCACGCCCATCATACCGCCCTGCAGTGCAAATACCTGTTTGGAAGTCAGTAGCTGGCGTGCTGTTGATTTCACGGAAGAGGAAAGTTTGTTATAGTCAGAACCGCTTACCACTGACCATAACAATAACTGGATATTCCGCTGGCTGAGGTCAGGACGGCTCAATGAGTTACGTAAAACAGATTCCACGATATCCTTCCGGTAACCTGCAAGGGGCGCCTGCAGGTAGGCATCAACGTCAGAAGGTCCGGGTGTTCCGGGCTGAAGGCAATAGCTCTTAAATTCCGCTTCATAATATCCTTCAGACAAAATAATATCACCGTCCTGCGACTGTGGCAGGTCCAGTAAAGACTGCGGCGTCCTGCTCACCAGCGCGGTATCAGGGTACTGGATACCAGCAACTTCCGGTAGCGGAGAAGGTTGGACGTTATTCTTTTCGGTTCCATTTTTTGAAGAGGCGCAGGCCGACAAAAAAAGGATGATGCAAAGGTTTCGGAGTAGCGTTGTTGTCATAGGGCAGTTTTGAAATGAATGATAGTTCGTACGGGATTTCACCGACAAAATCTGACATCCATTGTTAATATAAAAGCCAATGGCCTGTAAACTGTTGTTAAGGTTTAAGGGCCATATATAAGTAACGCAGGATCAGTATTCATCGTATGAAATCAAGAAATTAGGGCCCTTTCCCTGATACCTTGTAAAAAAATATTACCTTAATTGGTTTTTAGGCTGGTCCATTGACATTGTCTACCAGTCACTTGTTCAAAATCTTACGATTACTGCCGAATATTTTTTTTACCACTACTAATTAAGGAGACCTCATGTTTGTTCGTAAGTATTTTCATATTCTATTACCTGTTGTATTACTGATACTTGTACAGGGTTGCAATGCCGGTACTGATGCCCCGAAGGAAGAAAAAAAGACCGAGGCTGCCTTGCCGGTGATAACCATTTCGCCTGATTCCGCCACCACGTATAAAGAATATACGGCGGCCATTGAAGGGAAAGTGAATATTGATATCAGGGCACAGGTAGACGGATACCTTACCGGTATTCTTGTTGATGAAGGGGCATATGTAAAAGCCGGCCAGCCCTTATTCCGGATTGATGATAAAGTGTACCGCGAACAACTAAATACGGCACTCGCCAACCTTCATGTGGCAGAAGCCAATATGAATACTGCACAGATTGAGGTCGACAAGTTAACCCCGCTCGTTAAGAATAATGTGATCTCTGACATCCAGCTGAAATCGGCCCAATCAGCGTTTAATGCATCCAGGGCACAGGTGGAACAGGCCAGGGCGGCGGTATCGTCGGCAAGGATCAATATAGATTTTACCGTTATTAAGGCACCGGTAAGTGGTTATATCGGAAGAATTCCCAAACGCGTTGGCGGTAT
>CAVPPM010000015.1:0-67991 GCA_963707255.1 uncultured Sphingobacteriales bacterium
CTACTATTACTCAATCCCCAATCCCCAATCCCCAATCCCCAATCCCCAATCCCCAAAAATTATATAAAATTTATAAATAATTGTTTTTTTGTAGTCTCCCCTAAATAAGAAATTATTATACTAATTAAAATAATCTGTTATTAAGATGGAAAATAACAAAAACATTATTCAAAAAGTTGCCAACATAGATCAAAACCAGGACGCCAGAAAAGATGCTCAAAAATACAACCTCAATATTATGAAAGTAACATGGAAAGACACAGGGAGGGACAAAAATTCTTGCTGGGGAATAACATTTCACATATGACACTTCGTTTGGATAAAAATAAACTATTGTTGCCAAGTTAATACAACCAAATTTTGAGGATATTACAGCAGATCTTCCTATAGAACAATTTAGTATACCTGTAGGAAACGAGATAGGTGCAGAAAAAACTTCAAAAATTCCCTTGAGAGATTACCTCAAAAATCCCAGTAAGTATATCCAATCTACAACTCCAATTGAATCCTTATATGTTGAAAACCGAGATACGAATATTTTGACCTCTGCACAATTTTGCGTTTTGCCTCTCCATGAAGGATCCTGCGAGTTTAATGTACACCTGTATAACTATCAATCATATGAAGAGGAACCTGGTGTCCTGGTCTTAGTTGTCTCACAACAAGGGACATCCGCCCAGATCTTGTCAGGTACTACGCCTTTGTATTTTAATAACAATGGTAAGGCATGTAATTTTATTGCAGAAAGACTAGAAGATGTAAGAAACAATGAAGGCAATATCACATCCGACAATGGGAAAAAAGGAAAAATGAGCGAGGAAGAGCAAGAAAGAAATGTGCTTTTTATATATCAAATTCCCCTAATTATAAAAAAAACTATTAATGTATATCCTGAAGTTCTTTACTGCATAAATACGACTTCACAGTGTGAAGATAAGTATGTAATATATGAGGATTGCAATAGTAGTAGAGGAATGGACGAAGGAATACTCAAGGCAGGCGACAGCCACTCTGAGTTTTTAGGAGTTAAGAATAAATCAATAGTACGTGACCCTCAGTATCCTATAAGATGCACTGTTCAATTTTACAAAGTGACAGACTCCCAAGAGGTGCCTGAAAACATTTTTAAAAGAAATGAGTGAGAAAATTTCCAACGTTTATAAGTTAGGGGTTGCTCAAGGAAGTTTAGTTACCGAGGGTAGCACTGATAGAACAACAGAGACTAAACTAAGCGAAAATTGAAAAAATTATTAAAATTTTTATATTATAATTATTTTAAAAATTAATTTCAATTTTAATTTTAATTTTAAATTAAATTTTCTAACTTATTAATTTTTGGATTTGTACTTTGATTCGTATTCTTAAGCTTATAAGATATAGCAGACATCTCTTTCATAAAAATTTCCTTAGCTTGTTTTCCTCTAGTTGCTGTAATTTCCGCCTGTAATTTTCTTTTTTCTATGCCTTTAAAATCGTAATAATTTTTTACATAATCTTTATACATATGCGCGTTATCCTTATATGTCCTTTTTAATTTTTTTACTGTTTTTATTTCTTGTTCTGATAGCACTGTGATTTTATCATCATTTTTTTCTAAAATATTTTCGCCACTAGGATTATTTTCTGGAATTTTTTCTGTTATTTCAAGTTTATTTATGTCCTCAACTTTTTCGATGTCAATTTCATTTAATTTTTCAATAGTTTTTTTATCCTTCTCATCAATTAAATATTTAATCCTCTTTTTCTTACTTTCCCTTATCTTATCATATACCTCTTTTCTTTTCTTTTTACCATGTATTTCTTTTTCATTTTCCTTTGCCTCCTCAGCCTGTTTCTTCCTCATATAATAAAATTCCAGGAAGGTAAGAAACTGGTTCCTCACTGTGTGTCTTTCGCCGATTATAGTTCTAAGTCTACTCATTGACACAGCTACTTTACTTATGGTATTTTTTATAAATTTTTGTTGCGTCCCGACATTCTGGCTATTGTGGTATAAGTCTGACTGTAAAGCTAATTTTTCTTTTAGTAGTACATGCCAAAGTTTGTGTAAATCTGTGTCGGATTTTAGTCGAATCTCGTCTGTTTTCCAAGATCTACCGAATAAAGTTTATTATCTGTAATGGTTATTCCAGCGGTAAATTGTGATACATCTTTAACTGAATTTTTTAATTGGGGGTAAATGTAAATTTTTGGAGTATTTTAAAGAATGTCTCCAATAACATTTATTATTAATGATTAAAATATTTTTAAATAATAAATAATGAATTAAAATAATTTTAGAAATAATTAAATGGAAATTAGCACAAATAATCTAAATATGAACAATGATAAAAAATCAACTAAACAGAATGAGGATGTAAGAAAAGTTTATCTTAAGCCTACGACTGGAACACACATGAGAGTAGGAAATTCGTATCAAGCTGAAATTCCCGCTTTAACAAGTGAAAAAAGTGAAAAGATAAAAGAAAATAATATAAATAATCCCAATAATAAAAATAATATGGAATATATAGTCAAAAATATAGAGGATAGAAATAATAATAAATTTAAAAAAGATGATTTTGACATTTTAGAGGAGCCCAAGAAAAAAAGAAGATTAGACAATTAAAAAATATATTTTCAAATTTTAGAAATAAATATATTCTTTATAGTATTTACTAATATATAAATATTTAGATTTTAAATAAAAATATAAAAATTATTTTACAACTATATATTATTTTTAATTTTATTTAATAATTACAAATTAAAAAAATAATTATAAAATATGAAAAAGAAAGCTCCATTATGCAAGAAAAAAAATCGGAGGCAAAAATTTTTTGTGGGCGAAGGTTTATTAATTTTATGTTGAATAAAAAGGAGAAACTATTTCTTTATTCATTGCTAATCGGACTACTTGGGCTAATAGTAAAATATATTTTATAAAATTTCTTTTCTAGTTTAAAATCTTCTACATGATTACTATTGTTTACGAGTATAATATTTACCTCCCTAGCTGTACTTGTATATTTCAAGGTTACTAAAATTCATCAAGAGGGGGTAATTAACTACCTACCAAACAAAATACAAAATGCGATCCTGAAGAGATCAATTTTTGATATACTTATGGACATTTGGTATCTTCCTACTATCACAGAATACATTAAACTTTTAGTTAAGCCTATTTTATACAAGCTATCACCTGAGGAGGCAACTAAGGTGTTGGAGGATTTTGACCCAAAAGTTCGAAAATTTTTCCTTACAAAGGGAATTATTAATCTTGTACCAAGTAGCGTGCAAAATATGTTAATGCCTGCTGACGTAGTTGAGACCAGGAATAATAATAATAAATTAACAGAATTTAGAGAAAATCAAATTAACATACAAAAAAATTTATATTTATTGCATGACGAAAATATTTCTGGATCCACTGGAACCGAGCTACATATAAATAATATAAATAATGCAGAGGAAAAAAGTGATCATATACAAATTTACAAACCCAAAAAATTTAAAAAAAATTCAAGCCCTAGGCACTCATCTAATGTATCTTTACTTGAATATGATAATAATAATAACAATAACCAAAGTTTTTTGAAAAATCCTCATTTAAATTTGAGTCATATTAACCATAATCTGTTACTGGAAGAAAAACTTCATTTTCCATTAAATTTTGAAGATTTTTAAAAAAATTAATAATGATTATTTGTATGAAATAGAGGTACCGCTTTCAACTAGTCAAAATTTTATTGATTTGAATTCACTGCTAATAAGAAAAAAAGAAGAAAATGCATTAGCAAAATATGATGATAATTTGATAAATTTAAATAATAATAAAACCAACTTTGCTGAGATAAAACCGGTTCAGTTTGATAATATAGAAGATGATTATAGATTTTATGAGATTGAGGACGATGTGAAAGGGAAAGTTATATATAAAACTAAGGTGCTTGAGTCAAGCGAGAAAATTAAGGCTAATGAATTGAAGTATGGAATGATGTCTAGTTTTTCCACTAAGGATTTGAGAATTTTTGCTGGGATAATATAGAGGAGTATCATAGAGAGGCTAAAAAAGCGTTAAAAATTGACACAACTGAAAAAGTAAAAACTATTATTTAAATTTATTTATATTTATTTAGACTAATTTTTTTCATTTGTTCACACATAATTTACATCATCATTTAATTTCAAAAATTGATTACAATAAACTGTCTAAAGCTTTTGTTATATTTTTAATCACTTTTGCACTACAAATGATCATTTCAAAAAGGTAAATTATTTTTTTAATATAAAATAAATTTTAGGGCAAGGAGATGGTCTTTTTCACTTATTCAGTTTATTTTATTTATGGTTACTTCTCTTGGAGCAGGAAGCTCTTTGTATTTTTTGCTTAAGAAGAAAAATCAATAATTTAGTTTAGATAAATTAAGGTTAAATGTTTTATTTTGTTCTTAAAATTTATAATTTATTAAAATAAATATAATAAAATAAATAATATTTTCTTTTTGATAAAATTAAAGTTTTGATTTATAATTGGGGATTGGGGATTGGGGATTGGGGATTGGGCCCAATCCCCAATCCCCAATCCCCAATCCCCAATCCCCAATCCCCAAAAAGAAAATGCGAAGTTATAGTATATTTAATTTTATCAATAACTAGTATGATATTTTATTTATTGTCAATAATTATTTCATTTATTTTTAACTCTTCTTCATATAATTCCCTTTCACACTTAAATTTGTCAATATTATCATTTATTAAGTCAAGAGTTATTTTAGGAATATAAATTTCATCAACAAACTCTTTTAGAACCCCTTTGATTTTTAACTTATATTCTTTTTTATCAGCTTTTATTATCTCTTTGAACGGATTTATCCTGCCTTCCGTATAAGTAGAAATGAGGTCAATATATGAAAATTCTCTAATAATATTTTCATATACACACTCTTCAGTGATCTTTAAATAATATTTCGCATAACTGGTATTATCTAAAAAAATATATAAATTATATAATTACTTATATTGTTTGAATCTTATAGAAATATGTTCCCATACAAACGACTAGCCAATCCCATTCTCTTGACAAAAATTAACTTTGCCGACTGATTTAAGTAATAAATATTAAAATTTATATCACGCAAAAGATTAAATTGGTTAATTTCTCTTATTCTGTAAATGAGCGTTCCTCCATCAATTAAACTTGTAGTTAAATATTTACAATCAGTGCTTATTGACGATTCAATTTTGGTAGTTTAAGACCAAGGTCTTCAAAAATAAAATTGATTATTGGACCATTTACTATTTTACGATTACTTTTTTCAAGAGCATCTACTTTTAATTCGTCTTCCGCTTTAATATAAATTGTAAATTTTTTATCCCCTTTAGCAATAGTTGGTGAAATTAATTTTGCTAACGAATTTTTCAGTTTTAATATTTTATCCCGATTCCAATTGCTCCTTAGTTCGTTATTTCAAGAACAGTTCCATGTCTAATACCATAGCTATTGTTCCTTCTCCATTGATAATCAACAGAAATATCAATAAATTGATCGCGTAGGCTATTTTCAAACTTTTCCCAATCTGTATACAGGATTTCTGTTTTGCATCCAAGTTTAGTCGTCTCAATTTTTAACTTTCTTCCTAATCTATCGCATGAAAATCTCAACGAATACCTTTTGCACCAGCATATGATTTATTTTTATTTATTTTTTGGCGGTAATCTTTGTCCTCAGTCCCATCTGTTTTGGCAGAATATGCAACAAATAGCCATTTATCCTTTAAGTCTTCAACAGTCATCCCCTTACCATTATCTTTTATAATGATTGAAGAGCTTTCAGAGTTATTACTTTTAAAAATGACCTCCACTTTCGTTGCATGAGCATCAAATGAATTTTTTACTAACTCAAATATTGCCATGAAATCGTCAGTTATTAGATCACGACCAATTATGCTCTTTTAAAGCTGCACTTATTTTAAACTTTAATTTTCGCGTGGTTGACATTATATTATCTCTTTTAATATCAAACCGCTTAGCTCGCCAAAAAGAGGTGGTATCGCATTACCTATTTGTGTGTATCGAGGAACTTCCAAGGTCCTTAATTTACCACCAGTTGTATACTTTCCTTTAAATTCAAAGTCATCGGGGAATGCTTGAATTCTAGCATACTCCCTCACTGTTAGTATTCTAGGCTCTAAATAATGAATATAATCATCTGGCAAAGTTGTAATTGTAGGGCTTTGCGCTTTTCCATTAAGCGGGATAATGGTTCGTTTTTTTATTTTATACTTTTCTTTTAATGTGTCGCTAATGCTTGCATTTCGTTTCCCAGTTTTCAACGATATCTTTAAACCGTTTTACTATATGAACTTTATGATTAACAAACCTATGACTATGAGCAACAACTCCCCGGCTTAATATTTTTTCTGAGATAACGTTGGTAATTACTCTTTGAAGGAGCATAAACTCCAGCATTAAACCCTTTTGTGTCTGGAGATTGAATTTCGCCACCTGAACGTAGTAAATCAGAAATGGCTTCCTCAAGTGTAGTAGTAATTTGCAGGTTTTTATTTATTAGGAAATCGCTTCATTTTTGAAAATTTTTTCAAAAAACTTCTCAGCATATATCCCTTTCTTAATTATAATATCATTCCTAACTCCTACTAGTATAAATCTGGACCTTTTTTGAGGTATTCCAAAATTTCTAAAAGTCTACCATATCACCACAAACATCATACCCTAGAGCTGCTAACTGAGCTGTGACATAGGTAGAATATCGCTTGCCTTTTGTAATATTTCTATTAAATCCAAGTGTAAATCCTTTAACATTTTCAAAAAATAGTACTTTAGGTCGCACAAAATCTATAAATTTTATATAGTCTTTTATTAAACTATTTCGTTTATCTTTTTCATCTCTTTTACCTGCTGTTGAAAAACCCTGACATGGTGGTCCACCAGTAATCATATCAACAGAACCTCTTAATTCTAGTAATTGATTTTTATATATTTTTAAAACTCTTTTAATATCATGGTTTTGTTTTGGAAGCCAATTTGGCCAATCAAAATGATTGCGTTTTTCAATTAAATTAAATTTAAGCGTCTTAAATGCATCTTGACTTTTTTCAATTGCAAATAACCCCTTCCAGCCCGCGTTATATAATCCAAGTGATAAGCCACCACAACCTGCAAATAAATCTATGTAAATTAATTTTTCTTCCATATTCTAACACTCATTTGATTCGCAGAATTCAATATTTTATAAATGAAAAGTTCACTATTATCAGAATATTTCGATTTTAACCTCCTAAATTAATTCTTCATTTCATAAATTCAATTACTATTTCTCTTGGATATACATATAATTTATTATTTACCAAAAGCATAATCGAAATCGACAATTCTTACAATATTCTTAAAGTAGAATAAATTGTAATGTATCACTTCGTCCTTTCACTTGCATTACTATTCGTCACCACCCGCTTCACTTTGCCGGAGGCATCGCGCTCGAAGTTGAGGAGCTGGCCGGGAAGATCGTCGCGGCGCACGTAGCGGAACTGGTCGGGGGTGGAAGTGGGTTTGAAGAATGTGGGGTTGGCGCCGAGGGGATCGCCGGAGGGAAACCTCATGGAAAGAAGGCGGCCCTTCCAGGGAAGGTATACCCACTCTGAACCCCAGTCCATCCCGTTATAGATGCCCGCATAGTCTGAAAGGGCGCGGGGTGATTTGATGGTCTCCACTTTGTCTGCCTCATAGCGGTTCAGGATCCTGAAAATGGTTTCGGCATATTCCCCGGGATCAACGCCCGCGGCATTCACCATCACTACCACACCCCATTTCGTCTTGGGTTCAATGGTTACCGAAGTCCGGTAACCCGGGCAGGAACCATCGTGCCCTACATACCTGGCGCCGGCAACATCGTCAATCACAAATCCCAGTCCCCAGGTGCTTCTTCCATCGGGATTCACCCATTGCACCCTTTGCATTTCCTTCAGCGTGCTGGGTTTCAGCAGTTCCATTTTAGCGGTATTGAGTAACCGAAGCTGCCATTGCGCAAATTTCGCCAGGTCAAGCGCCGAGGAAGAAAATCCTGCAGCCGGACCAATACCATTGGCCTGGAAGAAGGGCATGGTCCGCCTTACACCATCGCGCTGTAAACCGCCGTAACCAGTGGCCAGCTTGCTTCCCCAGAGTTCCTTCGGCATATAGGGCCGGGTATCGACCAATCCCAATGGCTTCAATATTTTTTCTTCCACGTATTTATCATATGGCATGCCCGATACCTTAGCCACGATTTCCCCCAGCAGGCTCATGCCCAGGTTGCTGTACTGGTACATCGTGGAAGCCGGGTAAATGGTATGCTGTTTTCCCAGGCTGTCATTGATCTCTTTTTCCGTGGGAAAGATGAAGGGATCGGTCCAGTATCCATGCTTTGACTCGCGGGGAAGTCCGGCTGAATGGGTCAGCAATGCCCTGATCGTGATCGGCACCGATTCAAAATCCTGCTGCACCTTGAACCAGGGCAGGTACATACTCACGGAATCGTCTAACCGCAGTTTTCCCTGTTCCCATAACTGCATCACGGCCACCGAAGTGAATAATTTGGAGATGGAGCAGATGCTGCAGAGCGTTCCGGCTTCCATCGGCACTTTCTTCTGTACATCGGCGTAGCCATATCCCTTGCTCCAGACCAGTTGCTGGTCTTTCACGATGGCAATGGAGATGCCGGGGAGTTTTTGGAAGTCCTTCTGGGAATCTAGCCAGACGTCGATGACCGCTATTGCTTCACCGTAGGTAGTGTCTTTCTTGTGCTGATACACAGACAAAGAAGGAAAAAAGTAATGACGAAGTAAGAAGGAGCGCTTTTGAACGCGAAGGAATCAAAAAACAGTAAGTTTTATTTGGCATAATCAGCTTTTTTGTTAAGTTTTATTCTTAAGCCTCTCCTTAAAATATTTTTCAGCTTCTTTATCGATAAAATAAACGTAACAACCTTTCATACCCCTTGTAAGTAAAATTCTGTATATCTGTCTGACAAGTTTATTAAGTTGTTCAGGGTTATTTAGAAGCCCCTGTTTACCTTTTGCGTCTTTATATTCAGCCCAGATTGTAAAGTAACTTTTTGCTGTTCGATTATACCTTAAATCCTTCCCTACAAGAATACCTACATAGTCAAATTCCAGGCCCTGTGAAGTATGTTTTCTCATATCAGCAGTTATTGCTCATAAGATAAATCAAAAACAGCCTCCAAGGACAAAGTGTAAATACGAAATTGAGGAAATCCGATATAGGCCCGACAAGTAGTGCAAATAAGGAACTTACGCGTCTTTGCCTCCTCTGCGTCTCCTGTATTATTTTTCTCATATCAGCAGTTATTGCTCATAAGATAAATCAAAAACAGCCTTCAATAGCAAAGTGTAAATATGAAATTGTGCAAATCCCGCTTCAGCCGACAAGTAGCGCAAATAAGGAACTTCCGCGTCTTCGCCTAGGCGTCTTTGCCTTCTCGCGTCTCCTGCTCACGCGTCTCTTGTTACTTAATATAGTTGGGCGACTCGCACTCCAGCCAGTATTCGATGATCAGCTTGATGGTGCGCTTTAATTTGTCGTATGTGTTGGGTTTTACAAAGAAACCCTGGACCGACTTAGAGTAAGCCTCCACCACATACTTCTGTTCGGCGCTGGTGGTGAAGAACAGGTAGGGAATACATTTGATCCGAAGGTCTTCATTGGTGTGAATCTTTTCCCGGAGTTCGAGGCCGTTCAACCGGGGCATATTGATATCAGAGAGGATGATAAATGGTTCGATATCTGTGGCCATCAGGAAGTCGAGCGCCTTTTCACTCTCGAGAAAGTAGACCACCGAGTTCCTGAATTCAAGTTCTTTAAAGATCTCATTTAGCATTTCCTGGTCGTCCTTGTCGTCCTCAATCACTACTATGGGTCCGCTCTTGTTCATATTGCGCTTACATCGATTCGGTCAAATCTAACCTTTATTACAACCCAAACCGGCTTTACCGGGTGAAATGCTGACGAAATGAGCCAAAATCCGGCATTGGAGACGCACCATGGCATAAATAAAGCTACCGGTAAGGGGCACTCAATTATACCGATCCCGTATAGTTGTAGAAAAATGCGATTTTTTATACGGGTATAAGTATAAAAATGGGCCAATATTTACAGACCCCAAAAAGCAAGAAGCCTTTGGTCGAACAGCATAAGAATTGTGGTCAGCAAAAGGGGAACGTAGCGTAATTGGAAAAAATGCATCAATCTTTAATACACCTCACACTCAGCCCCCAGGCCTTGCTGAAGCCGGTCTTCTGGACCTTGCCGTAAAGGTGGCCGAGTAAATAGGCATTGGCGACTTCGGCGTCAAATTCCTGGGTGGTCCAGAAGGCGGTATTCTCGTTGACGCCGATGAATTTTCCGTCGTTCGACCGGAAGGAGGCCGGCAAAGCGGAGAAACACATACTGTTGGTGGCATTGGCATTGGGAGCATTCCAGCCCGTGGCGCTCTTCATCTTGCCGCCGGCAACATCGAGCCCGCCGAGGGTGGTGACCAGTTCATTCCATTCGTCTGCCGTAGGAAGATGCCATCCGGCCGGCGCCACAATCTTGGCGGTTTCCCAGTCGTACAACCGACCGTATTCCTCACAGTTATTACACCAGTTTCCGGCGCCTACTGCCTCGTAATTGAGGTTTTTCGCCATCCAGGTCTGGTTGCCGATCACAACAACAGGATACACTTTGGCATCCCTCGCATCGGTAAACGTGGTCGTATAGGTGCAGTTGAGGTTCACAGGTTCTGAAGCATCAGGAGTTACCTCGTCGCCCTTATCGCATCCGGCGATGAAGAGCAATAAAATGGGGAGCAGGGTTAGCTTGGACATTCTGTTTGGGATGATCGGCAAATTAATTAATTTATAGCTGGTTAGCTTCCCAACTAACGCCGGGGAGGCTGAAATTATTTTCCACAATTGTTAGTTTATCATATGAGAATGCGTCTGTTATACATAATTGCCCTGGTCATATCCTCCATGATATCCGGCCCACTAACGGCCCAACCCTCCACCTCCAATACCTCTTCCGAAAAGAAATGGTGGAAGGAAGCCATCGTCTACCAGCTCTACCCCCGCAGTTTCAAAGACAGCGACGGCGACGGTATCGGCGACCTCAAAGGCATCATCTCCCAACTCGATTATATCAAGAGCCTCGGCATCGACGCCATCTGGATCAATCCCATCTACTCCTCGCCCAACGACGATAACGGGTACGACATATCCGACTACCGCAATATCATGAAGGAATTTGGGACGATGGCCGATTTTGATGCGCTCTTAAAGGGGCTGCACGACCGCAATATCAAACTGATCATGGACCTCGTGGTGAACCACAGCTCCGATGAGCACGAATGGTTCAAACAAAGCCGGAGTTCCCGGACCAGCCCCTACCGCAACTACTACCATTGGTGGAACGCCGAAGACGGCAAACCGCCCTACCGTTACAGCCTCTTTGATATTAACCACGATGCCTGGATGTACGACTCCCTCACCAATGCCTATTACCTGCACTATTTTTCCCGCAAGCAACCCGACCTGAACTGGGAGAATCCAAAGCTTCGCAACGAAGTCTATGATATCATGAGGTTCTGGGCCGATAAGGGGATCGATGGTTTCCGCCTCGATGCTTTCGGATTTGCCGCCAAAGACACCACCTGGCCGGCCTTCCCGAAAGGCTATGAGAAAAATTTCATGAAGTACTACAGCATGCAGGGTAACCTGCACGGCTACCTGCAGGAAATGAACCGCGATGTACTCAGCAAGTATAACGTGATGAGCGTTGCCGAAGGCGCGGGCAATTCCTTTGAAGACGCCCATAACCTGGTGGATGCACACCGCAAAGAACTGAATATGGCCTATGCCTTTGACGGGGTGGATATCGCCAAACCCGAAGGTTACAGCCTCCTGCATTTTAAGGAAGTCTTCTCGCGCTGGGATTCTGCCTTTGCTACGGACGGATGGTTGTCGATCTTCCTCGCCAACCACGACCAGGCAAGGATGGTCAGCCGCTTTGGAAACGACCAGCCCGCCTTCCGCGATCTGTCGTCCAAAATGCTCACCACCTTTATCCTTTCCATGCGCGGCACGTCTTACTATTATAATGGCGATGAACTGGGGATGACCAATGCGGGCTTCACGAAGATTGAAGACTACCGCGACATGCCCACGCTCAATGAATACCAGAACCAGAAAAACAAGGGCGCAGACCTGCAGAAATTTCTGAAACGGATCGCCTTTGAATCCCGCGACAATGGCCGGACACCCTTCCAGTGGAACAGCATCGCCCAATGCGGGTTTCACCACGGGTACGCCATGGATAAAAGTGAATCCGAATTATACCTCCATCAATGCCGCCGCGCAGGAAAAGGATCCGCAACAGTTGCCTGAACTATTTCAGGTCGATGGTGGCGCTTACGAAAAAACCATCCGGCCCTGGTCTATGGGAAATATACCCTGCTGGATAAATCCAATCCTAACGTATACGCCTATACGAGAGAATACGAGGGACAGAAATATCTCATCGTCCTTAATTTTTCTTCAAAAACCACGCAATCAGCCACCGGCATAAACATCGCCACATGCAAAACTCCTGCTCGGCAATTACAAAGACGCGCCAAAGAATCCCGAAATCAACCATCAGCCTCCGGCCGTATGAGGCGCTGGTGTATAAACTATAATTCGTAAGGGAATAGCCTGACTTATGAAAAAATTTGTCAGGCTATTGCCTACTTTTTCGGGTCACTTCCCAGCCTTGCATGATCGCAATCGAAGTGAATAACCTGAAATGGAACAGGTGTGCTTAACGTGCCGCATCTATGGGCGCCTTTCTAGGCAAAATACGCGAAGAGGCTGGATGCATAGGGCTAGGACAACGGGAAGGTTGAACATCCAGGGAAGCTATTCTGTAGATATTGCAACTGCACTGCACCATAAACTTAACATTTATTGATTTCTGCAAAAACCGCTGCCACTGTCGCGATAATCGATTAGCGGATGGACCCTGATGGTAATACTTTCATGTTGTAATGATCTCGCTAAATTTTCGCTATCCTGCGGCGGTAGATAAAGCCTATAGGACTTAACAAACAAATTTACCATCATGAAAAAATCTACTCTTCCCTGGAACCATAAAAGGAGCCAAATCAACTCTAATGAAATGAAAATTGGTTGTCTTACTTACCATCATCTTACTGATTCAATTTCTTTCTGTCGTGCAAAAAAGATGAAAGCCTTAACAAAATAATCATCCCGATTGAAATTGAAGCTTATGTGCCGGCAGAAGTGTATTCTACTGGGAAAGAGGTGCCGCTGGATGCAATTGCAACCACTTTAATCAATGGTACACGTATACTTAATTTCTTGTGGACTTGCACCGTATATCCTACCGGTCATCGCACCACAAATTAAAATCCCGACACATGTCATACACGCAGGCAGATAAACTCACTATTGGAAACTACGAGTTCAGCCTGAAAGTTTGGGATAACCTGGGAAACGAGTCCACAAAAAAATTCCCGATGAAAGTTCTGAAAGACACATTAATCGGCCCTCCTAAATTTCTCCCGCTTCCCGATATGACTTTTCAGCTACCTATGAACATTGTACCACTAGATGGCAGTTTAAACCGTTCGCAAAATCCATATGGAAGACGGATTTCTTTCAAATGGCAGGTGATCGAAGCACCGCTCAATAGCGATCCTGTGATCATCTACAACGACACTATGGCTACTACGAAAGCCATCATCCGGACAAAAGGAAAATATCTTGTAACACTTGACATGACCAATGAAATCGGCCTGACCAGTGCTGATACTATTGAAATCACTATGCTGGCAGATCCTCTTTCCGGAACAGAAAATATTTGAAAATCAACCCTGGACCATTTTTTTAGGAGTTCCTCCGATCGGAGAATGCCATTATGAAAGAAGGAATTCCGAAACGAACCTGTACAATACAACAGTGAGTTTGAATGAAAAAAATTGGTTTCCGCAAATTCAATTATATGTAAATAAATAATGTTCTCCCCTGCGTCTTTTGCCTCCTCCGCGTCTTTTCTTCCCTAAAATATGAGCCTCGTCATAAATCGGCCCCTGGGTGACAGCAGTCACACAGCCGGGGAAATCGCAGGTCTAGTTTTGTGCCTCCCATTGCAGCAATGCATGGGCTTTTACAAAACTTACACATATGAAAAAGCTACTGGCGACGCTAATTCTCTTACTATCTCCATTCCTTATATTCGCACAGGTCGGACATATCATGCAGGGCATCGGCGCACATAATATGTCGATGGGCGGCGCAGCTACCGGCAACCCTCTCGATATCAACGGCGCACTCAACTGGAACCCGGCAGGGATCTCGGCTTTTAAAACAAAAGTATTTTCTGTCAATGCCGGCGTCTTCCTTTCATCACCCGAACTATCCTCCACTGTACCCACTGCAAACGGACCATACAGCGGCGTCACCAAAGACGAACGCGGTGCATCCGTAATGCCATCCCTGGCGATGGTATGGGGCAGCAACACCAGCAAGCATACCTTCGGTGTTTCCGCCTTCGGTATCAGCGGCTTCGGCGTTACGTTCCCCGAAAACATGAGCAACCCGATCAACATGCCACAGGATATGGGCGGGTTCGGACAGATCAAATCTGATTATATGCTGATGCAGGTAGGGTTCACCTATGCTTATGAGATCACGGAACAGTTTTCTGTCGGACTGTCACCCACTTTCAACTATGCGGCACTGTTACTGGAACCCAATCCCCTTTCATCACCAAGTATGGAAAAAGGATATCCACTGGCTAAACGTGCGAGTGCAACAGGTTTCGGCGGACAGGCAGGCATATTCTTTAATTCCGGCAGCGGTCTTAAAGCCGGCGTCTCCTATAAATCACAACAGTACTTCAGCGAATTCAATTTTGAAAATACCTATCTCGATGGAAGTGCAGCTCCTGACGTGAAATTTACCATGAACTATCCGGCCATATTCTCCGCAGGTGTCGGTTACTCCAATAAAGCCATCGACCTTGCTGTGGATTACCGGATGGTGAACTATGAAAGCACGGAAGGCTTCAAAGAAAGCGGATGGACGCAAACAGCTTCTGTTGCAGGATTCGGATGGCAGAATATCAATGTGATCTCAGCAGGCCTGCAATTCAAAGGGATTGAAAAATTCCCGCTCAGGGCAGGTTATACCTATAGCTCAAATCCGATCAAGCCCGAACTCGCATTCTTCTCAACCCCCGCAACTGCCATCATAAAAAATGCCTTCCAGCTGGGTGCCGGATGGGAGATGAATTCAAAGTTCACGCTCAATGCTGTGTACCACCATGGTACCAGTGGCGGATCAACCAGTGGTTTATTATTGAGCCCGATGATGGTCAGTGAATCTAACCCTCTTGGTTCAATTCCGGGATCCAATGTTTCTTATACAATGACTACCGATCTGTTTATGGTGGGAATTAACTACGCTTTTTAAAAGACCGACCGTTTCTAACCAATAAATACCGCCGGATTGACGAAAGTCAGTCCGGCTTTTTTGCATTTGTAGCATTTTTTGCAACCCTGGCCTCTCTATAAGATCCTAATCTGCATTGTTTGCAAATATCGGAACCACCGTCGCGAAAATCAGTTATCGTCTGCTTTTTCGAGCCGCTATTTTTATGTTATTAAAGTCGGCGCGGGGAAATTTCGGTTATACCTGCCTGAATAAAATATCAAATCTAAAATAATGACAACCTTATCCAGAACATTCGCAATCATCGGTACATTGACTTCAGTATTGTTTGTAATGAGTTGTTCAAAAGACAGCCCGGATCAAAAAGTTCAAACAAACCAGGTAGACAAGTACATGTTTTTCACTATTAAAATTGAGGGAAAGGAATATACATCTTATGGTTACCTCAATAAAGTCACTCCTTCTTCAAACCAGGGTCCTACACTCTCGCATTATTCCTACCAGGATAGTGCCGGCAATCAAATAGTCAGTACTACCATTAATGTGTACGATTTAGCTTTTGACCTGAGCGCTGGTGGCAGCCTGTTAACCAGCCTGGGAGACTGTGACGTGGTTTTGAAAATGACGAAGGCCGATCAGGGCCTGGCAGGCACATACAATATCCGGGGTGATGAGAATTTCATCCATGTAGGAGACGGCGCCGACACTTTACGGTATGCCATCGATTCTTCAGGATTATCATTAACGGTCAAGACCGAAGGAAGGCATCCAAACACTTATCACAAAACCATTGAAGGCAGTCTTTCCTGCAAACTTTTTCGCTACAGTAATCCTTCAAAATTGATTCCCGCGAGCGGCACGTTCAGGATGTACGGTAACTAATGTGGGAATGTGTGCATTGCGATAATGCGTTAATGTAAAACAAAAAATAAACCATCATGAAAATGTTTCCATCCTTCCGTTCCATTTTAGTCTTTCTTGTTTTTCTTCCAGCCATTTCCCTTTTACAGACGGGTTGTTCCAAAGATGGTGGCTCGGGGAAAAGCTACAATATTATAGACAAGAATATTTTTTTCACGATCAACATCGCCGGTAAATCCTACACGTCCTATGGCTGGTATCAAAGCGATTATTCCGATGTCTGGAATGGAGCACCGTTCATTACACTGCACTACACTATCGATTCATTAGATGCCGATACTATATGGACCCGCCATATTAGCTGTAATTGATCATTCAACCAATTATGTTTCCCCAGAAAAAGTCGGTAACTGCAATGCAAACATAAGACTCACTAAAAAAGGCGGTGGTCCGATGGGCACCTATACAGTTGTGAAAGGCCCAAGGGCCGATAATAAGTTATATGACCTTGACGGCAAATCATATTTTATTGACCAGGCAGGCGAAGAATTCATCCTGACAAACAGGTCACCCGTTGGTGCCGCTAAATCTTATGTGGAAGGAAATTTCAGGTGCAATCTCTGGGAGGTTAACGGATCTACCACAACACCTATCCCTGCCACAGGCAGTTTCAGGCTGGCAGGGTATTGACGTACATACGCCATAGCCGCGAAAATCGATTAGCAGCTACTCATGATGAAGATACTTTTACCATAAATACATCGCCATGAAAAAGTCAACAAACTACCATTCCATTAAAATGGTATCTGTCATATTGTATCCTGTCTGTGATTATCTTATCAGACAGCAGTTGCCGTAAATCCTCCATTACACCCCGCGTTATTCGTGATACCAACTATTTCTTTACGCTCAACATGAATAATAAGACTCATACCACCTATTCATGGATAAGCGCTACAAGTCCAGGGGTAGCGGATACTCCGTATGCCTATATCTCGCATTCTGTCGATTCAACCGGGCTGACTATATGGTCTTTGGGCATCAGTGTTGATCCAGAATGGAGTGATATATACCGCCGTGGACACAGCACCATTGCGATTATTGTAACATTGAAGAAAACAGGCGATTTGCTCGGTGACTATACAATAGATGAAGCCAATAATGTCCAGTCTTTGAACATGGAAAGTAAAGACTATGTAATACCCACGCATGATGCAGTGTTCACTGTACATTATATTTCCCCGCCTGGAACAGAACTCCCTGTTGTGGAAGGAACTTTTCGATGCACCGTTTCCGAGCCAAATACCAATACATCATTTCCTGCCACAGGATCATTCAGGTTAAGAGTGAAAATATGAGACACGGGAGGAGGCAAAGACAGGAAGTTTCAAAATTCTTTATTCATGACTCTATCAATAAACATTTTCATAGTTGTCGGTTGAAGACCGAACCTGGCAACAGACTCTGTCGCTGGCACCGACTGATCCTTCCCTTCTGTAAGGATTGCCATTCTTATGATTCGGGCAACACCGGGATGGACAAGGTTAAAAACAACACCCAGTACCTTCACCATTCCGATCGGTATATGACCCACCTTAAATGGTTTACCGGTTGCTTTTCCAAACATTTCCGCTACCTGGTTGCGGGTAAGGTTCTCCGGCCCTGCCAGGGTGACGATCGTATTAATGTATCTGTCAGAATCTATAATGCAGTCGATGGCACCCACAACATCCACAACCGAAATAAAATTCATCGGCGTTTCTCCCTTTCCAGGAATCATGGTCTTCCCTTTGTCAATAATATTCTTTCCCAATAAACGATAAGCATGCCACTCCATAAATGCCGCCGGCCTTATGATGGTATAGTTCATCCCGCTCCGCTCAAGGTGTTGCTCTACTGCATATTTTGTGCGGCAAAAGTCGAGCGGATGATCCGGCGATGCCCCGATAATAGAGGTATAAATAAAATGCTTTACGCCCGCTTTCTTTGCTGCATCGATGAGATTTTTATGGCCGCGTTCATCTACATTTTCTGAACGGTTTTTTCCACGCCCTATCATTCCGTGAACTGCAGTAAGCACGATGTCCTTATCCTGGAAAATATCGTTGAAGCTCGCCGGATCATTAATATCTCCGGCTATTATTTGCGCACCTTTATCATGGAGGTCCCTGACCTTGGCAGTATCCCTTGCAAATGCAGTTACTGTATAGCCCTTCTCCAGGAAATGCAGGGCTGCAGCATGACCAAGCACGCCACTGGCACCCAACCACAAGCGCCTTTTTCATTCTGTAAGTTTGATTTTAAGTTACATTATTTTATTTGGCAGATGACTGAAAGAGTATGAGTATATTGATATGATTCACTATCTTTTATAGGCCTTTGTGTCCGCAAATAATCTAAACTCATCCATCTTGGCATCCATCCTGGTTATCGGAAGTTCGAATACGGATATGGTGGTGAAGACTTCTTCATTTCCCACACCCGGACAAACGATACTGGGCGGACAATTCTTTATGTTCCCCGGTGGTAAAGGCGCCAACCAGGCAGTGGCGGCAGCAAGGCTGGCGAAGACTGACGATAGTCATAAACATTCTTCACAAGTTACCTTTATCACCAAACTGGGAAATGACATCTTTGGCGACCAATCATTGACAGGTTTTGAAAATGCGGGTATAGATACACGTTATATTGTCCGGGATGTGGATCATCCGTCGGGTGTAGCATTGATCACCGTCAATGATAAGGGCGAGAACCATATTGTAGTGGCGCCCGGTGCAAATCATTCTTTAGTTCCCGAAGACCTCGACAGGGCCGAACTTGCCTTCATGGAGGCCAAATGGGTGCTCATGCAGCTGGAGATCCCCATTGATACGGTAATGTATGCGGCTGAGAAATCAAAAGCACTGGGTGTGAAAATCATCCTGAATCCTGCCCCCGCACAGGCCCTACCCGAACAACTTTTTTCCAAACTGTTTCTGTTTACGCCCAATGAAACTGAAGCGCAATTTTATACAGGCATAGAGATTAATGATATTGATACTGCAAGAAAATC
Organism: uncultured Sphingobacteriales bacterium; assembly: GCA_963707255.1. Lineage (GTDB taxonomy): Bacteria > Bacteroidota > Bacteroidia > Chitinophagales > Chitinophagaceae > Pollutibacter. Next base: position 19,402 of record CAVPPM010000015.1, read on the forward strand.
GGCTGAAGTTCTTTTGTCGAGAGGAGTGCAGAACGTAGTGATCACCATGGGATCCAAAGGCGCCTTTTTCAAAAATGCCGATGAAGAGATGATGGTTCCCTCGCCACAGGTTACTGCCGTAGATACTACTGCAGCTGGTGATGTATTCAATGGGGCGCTCTGTGTGGCTTTGTCGGAGCACATGTCCTGGAAAGAAGCGTTAACCTGGGCCTGCAGGGCTGCGGCAATTTCAGTTACGCGAGATGGGAGCGCAGTCGAGTACGCCGGACAGAGCTGCAATTGAGATTACGGATTGCGGATTACGGATTACGGATTGACGGTTGCGCAGAGGATTAAGAGTTGATAGTCAATATTCCATACCCGTCAACCGTCAACTGCTCAACCCTCAACCAACCCGCTATGTTTATTATCGAATCTTATACAACCGCCGTCCTCTTCTGCATCATCACCATGCTTTGCTGGGGATCCTGGGCCAATACGCAGAAACTGGCATCATCGACCTGGCGATTTGAACTGTTCTACTGGGATTATGTGATCGGGATATTGTTGCTGTCCTTCGTACTCGGACATACACTCGGCAGTACAGGAACAGAAGGCCGGCCCCTGATGGAAGACCTGCACCAGGCAAGTAATGAAAGCGCGCTTTCGGCACTATGGGGTGGTGTGCTGTTCAATGCGGCGAATATCCTGCTGGTGGCATCGATCTCCATCGCGGGGATGTCGGTCGCCTTTCCTGTAGGGATCGGACTGGCACTTGTCATCGGCGTCATCGTTAATTATATCGATGCACCCATCGGCAATCCCGTATTACTTTTCGGCGGAGTGGCCCTGGTCATGATCGCTATCGTATTAAACGCCTATGCATATCGTAAGAAACAGGCACAGCAAAATGCTGTTTCCAGTAAGGGACTGATCCTGGCCGTCGTCGCTGGTCTATTGATGGGATTGTTCTATAAATACGTAGCCAATTCGATGTTCCCTGATTTCAAAAACCCGATCGATGGAAAACTAAGTCCCTATACCGCCATCTTCATCTTCTCAGTCGGCATTCTCGCCTCTAATATCCTTTTCAATACCCTGCTGATGCGATTTCCATTTACGGGTAGCCCTGTCAGTTATATGGATTACTTCAGGGGCAGCTTGAAATCACACCTTACCGGTATACTGGGCGGTGTGATCTGGTGCATCGGCATGTCATTTTCCATCCTTGCTTCTGACAAGGCGGGACCGGCCATCTCTTATGGGCTCGGACAGGGTGCCACTATTGTCGCGGCCATCTGGGGAATCTTTATCTGGAAAGAATTCAGGGATGCCCCCAAATCGGTATATAATATATTATACCTGATGCTGGCCTGTTATGCGGTTGGACTGGCACTGATTATTATCACGTTAAACCTAATTATCTCATTCCATTTCACACCACACATTTTTCATTATCATATTCTCCATGGAAGTACATCACCACGGACACGTTCACGAAAAAAAGAAATGGAAGGAATACCTGTTCCAGTTCTTTATGCTTTTCCTCGCTGTCTTTTGCGGTTTCCTGGCAGAATACCAGCTCGAACACAAAATAGAAGATGACCGGGAAAAACAATTTATCATCATCACTGGTCTATGATCTCAAGGATGACCTGGTGACCCTGGACGTACAGATCAACAAACATAAGCTGTCGATTAATATGCTCGACAGCATGTTCTGGATGATTTCCGATCCGGCCCATATCAGGGAGAACGGTGACGCCATTTACTATATCGGCAGGCTGGCGCCAAGGATTTCGACTTTTGCCCAGAACAATAAAACCTTTGACCAGCTTAGAAATTCCGGTGGGTTCCGGCTGATTCACCGGCAGGAGACAGCCAACAGGATTATGGCTTACTACAACATGATACCATTGTTGAGAAAACTGGAAGATGAATTTTCATTGGAGTTTACTGAATATAAAAGACTGGCGGCTAAAATATTTGATCCTGTGGTTTTCCGTCAACAGGAACATGCAAAAGGAATTTCCAGGAGCACATACAATCCCGCATTACGTACTTACGACCCGGAAATCCTCAAAGAATTTGGGGTTAAAATAGTTTATCTGAATGGAACAAGAAGGGTACTCCTTCCAGTAGAAGAAAATCTGAAAGCAAATGGTAAGGAACTGATCAGCTACCTCGAAAAAGAATATGGGCTCGAACCATAAAATAAAAAAGCCGATGAATTCTCATGAAATCCATCGGCCCATATTATAAAAAAAACTTATTTCCTCGTGAATGTAAAAGTCTCGGTATAAGTAACACCGCCATCATCAAAAGTGCTGGAGATCTTCAGCGTGGTGGCATCAAGCTGCAGGATCTTGAAATCAGCAATAGCACTGATGTTTAACGTGGTATTGTTATCCTTTAATGTCCACAGGAAGGGAATTGACTGTTCATCAGCTGCATCACATTTTGTGGCGCCTTCGTTAAATTCTCCTTCGCTGTTGGTTTTGAAGGTGGTTATATTGTCCTTCTCGCAGGCTTCATAAAAAGGATATGCTTCAGAGACCGGTGTGCCGGTTCCGAGGTCATAGGCCGGACTAAAACCGTCGCTCGTTACCTGCCATGAACCAATGATCAGTTCAGCAGGAGTTTTAGCAGGGGCATCATCGTCTTTACTACATTGTACCAGCAGGAAAGCGAAAATGGCAAGACTTAAGAACTTCGGGATGGACAAGATGGATTTTCTCATTGTGATGACTTTATAGGTTAATGACTGTTAGCACTTACAGGATAATGATTTTCCTGTATACATTCCAACATCATGTACCCGGATAAATAACGAATTAAGGACCCGGGTATTGTCGGAATACTTAAAAAGGAAAGGTATGACGAAAATTGACAACAGTCGCCATTGTCAGTTTACTTCGTATCTTAAAATCATGAAGAATCTTATCATTATTCTGCTGGCCCTGCCAATGGCCCTTGCTGCGCAAAAAAACTATCAGAAAAACCTGGACGCCTATATGACCGCTGAAGCCGCCGTCAGGGATTTCAACGGCGCTGTCATGGTTGTCCAGAAAGGTAAAACCATTTACCAGAAAGCATTCGGGCTGGCCGACAGGGAATGGAATATTCCCAACACTAACGACACCAAATACCGCATCGGGTCAGTCACCAAACAATTCACCGCGGCCTGTATTCTCCAGCTTGCGGAGCAGGGCAAACTGAGTACGGACGACAAACTCACTAAATACTTCCCTGACTATCCAAAGGGCGACAGCATCACGATTCATATGCTGCTCTGCCATAGTTCCGGGATAAAAAATTATACGTCGATCCCCGAATTCTGGCCAAAATCTGTACTGCCGCTAAGCCATGATTCAATGATCGCCCTGTTCAGGAATAAACCACTGGACTTCCCGCCCGGAACTAAATTCAGTTATAGCAACTCCGGGTTTTACCTGCTGGGTGTTATTGTTGAAAAGGTATCCGGTAAAAACTTCAGCGATTATGTCCTGGAAAATGTGATCAAAAAAGCCGGGTTGTCGAATACCTCGATGGATATGCTGGATTCTGTTTTATTATATAGGTCGAAAGGTTATGCCAAAACAAAATACGGATGGAGGCATGCAATGTACATTTCGATGGAAGGCCCTTATAGCGCGGGTGCGATGGTCTCCACTACGGATGACCTGGTGAAATGGACGAAGGCCTTGCACAGCAACCAGGTCATCAGCGCTGCATCCAGGCAAAAGATGCTGACGCCTAATTTTGATAATTACGGATTTGGCATTATCATCGACAGCTTTAAGATGCATCCGCGCATCTGGCATAATGGTGGGATTCCCGGTTTTTCCACCAACCTGAGTTATTATCCGCAGGATGATCTTTATGTGGTAGCCATTTCAAATACAGGATATAGTGCCGATAGAATTTCGGCGTCGCTGTCTGCGATTATGTATGAGCTTCCGGTGCAACCGCCCTATAATCCTAAGGAAATCAAACTCGATACTGCAATATTGAACAGGTATACCGGGAAATATATGGGAACGAATCTCATTGAACTGGTCAGGCGCGGGGATAAACTTTACCGGGTGACAAAAGGTGCCCAGGATGTAGAACTCAAACCAGAATCTCCCACCCGTTTCTTCTATGCAGATGACTCGGATCGTTTCATTGAGTTTGAGGTTGATAAGTCGGGCAAGCCTACGAAGGCATGGTTTAAGAGCGTGTCGGATTTATTCGAGTTGAAAGAGGATGATAGAGACGCGGGCAGGAGGTCCGAACGTGAAGAAAATGCGCGGAGCAAGGATCTGCCTATTTTTTATTTGCCGGTCTTTTGCAGATGGTTTACCTTTTAGTTCCCCTGAGAATTTACCAGACTTTCATTCGTCAACCAAAACAACAAATTATGAAAAGGATCCTGTTCTTTGCACTGATTGTAATCGTCTACATCGCCTGTAACTCATCGCCTACTTCATCAGCAGATACCGCCGCTGATACTACTAAGTCAGACAAAGCCGCGGCTGCACCGGTGACTATGCCGTATACCCCTGATTACGTTACCCTCACAGACGACGTTTCAGATGCCGATCTGCTTACTGTATTGAACTCTTACAAACATTGGGAAAACGGTGATATGTCTGGTTTAAGGTCCACCCTGGCCGACTCGGTGACCTTTCAATCCTGGAATGCCTGGGCGTTTAATGGTACGGGAGACAGCCTGTTAACTTATTGGAAAACTTCCCGCGATAGCCTTACTTCCGTGAAGATCACTATGACTGCCTGGAGAAAACAACATTCCGTTGAAAAAAATGAAGACTGGATTAGCGTGTGGTATACAGAAGTGGACAAATATAAAATAGGCAAAGTGGATTCAGCTTCTTTCCAGGATGATAACCTCGTCGTAAATGGCAAAATCAGGGTTTATAGCCAGCATAAACAATTCCTGAAAAAGAAATAGTCTTTCGTAACACTCATATTGCTGAAAGAGAAGTTGTTTTTTTCGATCAACTGATACAACAAATCCCGGGTTTATCGCCCGGGATTTTCTATTAGTATGGTTCACTTTAACGCCTGAAAAAATAAATCCCGGGTTTATCGCCCGGGATTTTCTATTAGCATGGTTCCCCCTAAGATGTCTCAGTTATGACGCCCGTTCAGGCCTTTGCTTTGATCGCCTCCCAGCCTTCCTGGCCCTTTTCCCAGGTGAGCCCCTTGTAAGACAACTTTATCGAACCATCTGCCTGTATGGTAAAGCGATACTTGCTTTCCCATCCGTAATATTCAAACTCATTGTTTCCAACATACTCCAACGGGTAACCGCCGTTTATACTGGTGCCATCCTTTATCCACAATAAATTATCCTTCCTGTATAATTCTTCCTGCTTGCCATTATCAGTGCGTTTATACGCACCTGTTAGCCTGTCAATGACAGAAATATCAGCAGGAATTTTTTCCAGCATCGTCACATTAAAACTTACCGATTTTTCACCACCCGCAATATCTTTTATATTCAGGATCCTGCTCTTTGCGGCAGGTAATGAAGCAGCACCATCCTTGGCAATATTCTTATCCCCTGTAAAATATAACTGGGTGATCATCGCCTGGTAACCTTCTGCCGTTATCATCATATGGTAATGAGCCGGCCTGATCGAGCCATCACCTGTATCATATGGAACGGGCATGATCGTTTTAAAACTGTATTTGCCCTTATCATCGCAATAGGTCTTCGCCCTGTACTTAAAATCTGGCGATTCATTGTCGTACACGCCCGCTCCATCGCAATGCCATACTTCAACACAGGCATTCTTCAGTGGTGTTTTGCAGTCTTTGTGAAAAACCTGTCCTGCCAGCACTATTTTTTGTCCGGCTGCATTGGGAATTCGCAAATCCGTTCTCAATGGAGCATCAGGACGATAAAACGGACCAAGAATGTCTGTAGTTGTGCCACAGTCGCCCTCATAATTTGTTCCGTTGAACTTGACAAAGCCACTGGCACTAACGGCAAAAGCGCATAGCGCCGAGTTCCTGATAAAAGACCTGCGTTCCATAAAATTGTTTTAGGTTGTTGAAGAGTGATTCTTCAAAGGGTATAGACCGGAGCTGATAAGGCTAAAGACAATATACGTATAATAGATGATCGAAAAAGTTTTCTCATGAAACACTATGCCTTCGATACTGCCACAGCGTCTTCAAAGGCCTTGATGATAACCTTAACGTCTTTGTATAAAAGCGTTTCATTCACAGATATCTTTACACTATTACCCGCCTCGGGCCTGCCCATCCTGATGCCATGCTGCCTGGAAAGTGATTCTGCAAGTTTCTTTCCATCGATATAACCCGACAGTGTCAGCAAATAAATGTTAGTACCATCTTTTAGTGATGTGATATTAATGCCGGGAATATTATTCAGCGCGGCAAATAGTTCCTTTGACCTGGCAATGGCGCTTTGCAGCCTGTCCTCTACACCTTCCAGCCTTTGCAGGGCCATGGCAGCACTGGTCCAGTTGCGGTACATGCTTCCACCATGCACTTTGATCAAATGCTCCATCTTTCCCATCACTTCTTTACTGCCGCAAAGAATGGCGCCCGATGATGCTCCGAGGTACTTATACAGGGAGATATATATGGTATCAAAGTATGATGCGTATTCTTTAACCGATACGCCACTCCATCCCGAAGCCATATAGATCCTTGCACCATCAAGATGCATCGGGATATTATTATCCTTACAGACCTTACTGATTTTTTTGATTTCTTCGATGGGGATCATTCTGCCATCCGCCCTTCTTACCGGGTTTTCAATAGATACGCAGCCCAACCCGGTTTTGAACACTTCGCCATCCCTGGTATATTCCAGTGCATGCTGTAATTGTGCTGCGGTAAAATAAGTTTCGCCCTGTGCCAGGGGTATCAGCCTTTTTCCAAAAACCGATTGCGCAGCATCAGCTTCATCACGAAAAACATGACTGGTCTCCTGCACAAATACTTTCGTTGCATCACCGCTCAATACGTGAATAGCCAGCTGATTCGCCATGGTGCCACTGGGCATATACACTGCTTTTTCCTTCCCGGTAATTTTTTCGAACTTCTTTTCCAGTGCTTCCACTACACCGCCAGCGCCATAACGGTCGGGCTCAATGGCCTTTGCTGTATTGATCTTCTTCAGCTCTTCGATATAAGTAGTAACATCAAACATTTCCCCGTCGCCAAAAAGTTTTACATCTGGAGTTACATCGGCCGGATGCAGTTGATCTTTTGTTGCGACGCCAGAGATTCCCGTGCGTATGTTCTTTTGTTGCGGCGCCGGGAGTTCCCCCTGCCGGGTGCATTTGTTCTATAGTTCCCGCAAAGGCGGTGGCGCCGGGAATGAGGATGGGGAGCGAGGATAACCCGGCTGTTTGTAAAAATTTCCTCCTGTCGAAAACCGGCATAAACTATGATTTTAGTTGTACTAATATACTGCTATTCGTTTTTGCCGATGGGATCAAAAAGGAAATAAGTTTATTATGCACAATTGACTATTTTTAAACGCATCAATTCAAATAACCTTCATGAGAATAGTTCAACTTCTTTCCTGCCTCTTTATTTTTTCGGTTACGGCCGTTCGTGCCCAGGAAGATCCTGTCGTGTTCCGGAATATTGCCAATGATATACTGCTGAACGGAAAAGCATACCAGAATCTTCGGGTGCTGTGTAAAAATATCGGACCTCGTCTGCCTGGTACGCCACAGCAGGTAAAGGCAGAACAGGAGACCTTCCGGATGATGAAGCAGATGGGAGCTGATACGGTGTATTACCAGGAATGCATGGTGCCGCATTGGGTGAGGGGAGAAAAAGAAATTGCAAACATCACCGGGGCCGATGGGAAAAAGATCAGCCTGGATATTTGCGCACTGGGAAATAGCGTAGGCACTGGTCCCAATGGCATCAGGGCAGAGTTGGTTGAAGTGAGTTCATGGAAGCAATTAGACGATTTGGGAGAGAAGGGCATTAAGGGAAAGATTGTGTTTTTTAATGTCCGGTTCAATCCCATCTTCATAGAGCCGTGGAGAGGATATGTAGAGACGACGGTATTTCGTTGGGAAGGTCCGTCCCGTGCAGCAAAATACGGTGCAGTAGGAACGATGATCCGTTCACTGGCCAGCAATACTGACGATCGTCCACATACCGGTGGAATGAAGTATAATGATTCCCTCCCTAAAATTCCCTGCATCGCCATCAGTGCCGTTGATGGAGATTTTATTGCCGATGAACTGCGCAAAAGAAAAACACTTCCGCTGTATTTCAGGACTACTTGTAATACCCTTCCAAAAGTGGTTGGACATAATGTGATCGGTGAACTTCGCGGTTCCACTTCACCTGATGAAATCATCACGGTAGGCGGACACCTGGATTCATGGGATCTTGCCGAAGGGGCACATGATGACGGTGCGGGTTGTGTGCAGAGTATGGAACTGATCAGGGTCTACAAAAGGCTCGGCATCGTGCCAAAGCATACGATCCGTGTAGTGATGTTTGCCGATGAAGAAAATGGTGGCGCCGGATCTGAAAAGTATGCCGAACTCGCCAAGGCATCCAAACAGAAAATGTTTTTTGCGTTGGAAAGTGATGATGGCGGATTTGTGCCCAGAGGTTTTCGTTTTTCACTGGAAGAAGAAAAGATCGATCGGCTGAGGAAATACCTGCCACTCTTCACGCCATATGGGGTGTATAAATTTGAAAGCGGTGATGCCGGGGCAGATATTGAAAACCTGAAACCCCTCGGCGCCGTAATCGCCGGGCTCTACCCCGACCCGCAGCGCTATTTCGATGTTCACCATGCCAAATCTGACACATTCGAAAATGTCAATAAGCGTGAGCTTGAGCTCGGCGCTATCAGTATGGCGCAGTTAGTTTACCTGGTTGATAAGTATGGTCTGTGAACGAATTGGCGGATTGGCGGATTGGCGGACCTGTCCGCCGGAGCTTTAGCGAAGGCGGATTGGCGGATTATAAATCTTCATTCCCCCATTTGCACTTCCACATTATCGCAATAAAAAATTACCACATTAATTTCGCCATAACAAAACTGAACGCTTGTGAATTCTGAAAGGCGAAATACACCGTTTGTCCTGCGATATATAACCCCAGCGCCGTGGCCAGCGTTTTAAGCGGTTTCTTTTTCTGGTAATCCTTCCAAAGCAGAAAGGCAAGAATGGCATCCGCCATCAGGAAGGCGACGGCCTCAATCCCGATATTGCCGGGAAAGGTGGTGAGCCCAAACCAGAAGAATATGATCCTGTCGACCGTTGGGCCCAACAAGGTCAGTGCTGTCGCCACCATATAACGGGCATGGACAGGTGATTTTTTACGATTATAAATGGCCAGGCAATAAAACAATACCAGGAAGACGATATAGTATACCACGATGGAGCTCAGAAATGCCGCCTTTTGCAAAATCTGATCCTGTGTCATCGGTACGGCAGCCTTTGCTGATTCAGCTATAGTATCATTGAGTCCACGGTTATAGCTGAAGCGTAGCATTAAAATGTTGAGTAATAACAACCCGGGAAAAAACAAATAGCTGAATTTGCCAACTGCCCTGTGCCAGGAAAGTTTTTTATACTTGATCAGGAAAGGCTGCACGATCAGCATCGCCGTCCAAATGATCATTGCAACAAAATGCAGGTGAATAATAGTAGGACGTGGCTGAAAAATAATCGCAAAGTATGATTTATAGAATCCCGCTATAATGAGGAGTATAAAAAGCAGGAACCAATAACCAAGGTTATTATAGATATTGTACGACTTCTGCATGTTGTGTTACCACGGGGAAAGGGGAACCGGTGGCAGCAGGAAGTTAAACAGTTTTCTATGTTCCCGAAGAAAAGTTTCGGAAATTAAAAAACCGGAGCCAGTCGGACTCCGGTAATATAAAGGGGAGCAGGGTGTCAACCCAGGTAGCAACAAAAATTTTATTGTGTGGAAAATATCTTCACCGTACCATCGCCTTCGTTGCTCACGACGAGCAGGCTTTTTTTGGTCGGACTGTCCTTTGCAGAAATAAATAACAAACCTTCAGGAGCATCCCCCACTTTAATTACTCTTACGAATTTCGGTGCAGCGCAACTACTGATGTCATATATGGCAACAGCATCGGCTCTTTCCAATCCTACAAAAGCAACCCTTTGCTTTCCGGAACTGCCAATAACTACGCTTTCAGGTTCCACACTCTTATCATCGCTCCTGCCGTCGTCGTACAATGATGCCCCGGAAATCACTTCATCCAGTTCATTTTTGCTGTCAAACAGTAAATTGCCGTTCAATCCATTCCATACACTGAATGACCTTGCACCAAGAGAGTAAAGCTCATCGAAATCACCATCGTTGCCGGCATCACCCAGGGTGGTTGTAATATTTAGCCTTCCGAGGTTTTCATCGAGCTTCAATGTAGCTGCATTGGGAAATACTGTTGGATCGAGGGTAACTGCTTTTACCCTTTTTACTTCTACAAAACCTGCATCGGGATACTCCCGCGCATCTCCTTCGTTGGCAGTAAACAGGAAGGGAATTCCGAACTCTTCCACCACAGCAATGCCATCGGGCATAAATACTCCATTAACATTCCATTCACCCGGGGTATACGCTTTATTGAAATCTGATGGATCGATGAAATTTCCCGCGCGCGAATAATCCTTGAAACCCAACGGGAAAATATTGGTGATCGCTTTCGCCTCAAGGTTGATTTTTGCAATCCCGTTATTTTCCTGGAGGGTTACCCAGGCGGTGCGACTATCCGCTGATACCGTCAGGTATTCAGGTTCTATGTCCTGTGCAAAACTGGCGTTCTTGCCAAAGATCCGGAAGCCTTTTGCTTTTAAAGCCGCTTCCTGTGAAGCAAATCCTCCAAAATCAAGTGTGCTTACTGCATAATTATTCTTAACAGATATGATGGATACAGTGCCCACCGGGTCTATGCTATAATCAGCCGAAGGCTCTCCTTCATTCGCTGATAAAATGTACTTGCCATCCGGACTATAGACTACCATATCCGGAAGTGCACCCACAGTAACCTCAGCAACAACCGCATAATCCGATGTATTGAAGACAACAATTTTGCCGGGATCTGTTTTGGAAAATCCTTCCACTGCAGCAGCCAGTTTGCCGTCACTCACATCCACGCTGTTCACATTTCCACCAAAGGGAGCAATGTTGATGGCGCCAATATTCACGGGTTGCGGCAGGATTTGTAATATCGAGCACTTCTATTTCCGTTGCAGTACCTGCGTTTGTAATGACAAAGAGTTTGTTTGTCTTGGGATCGAATGCAGAAATTTCGGCTGCAGCTTCACCGCCGATGTCAGTGGAACTGATTTCATTTAATGACGTAATATCCTCGGCGTTCTTTTTCGGATCAAAATCAACATCAATCTTCTGGCAGGCAAAAAACATAGTAATTACACAAAGCAGGAGGAGGGATTTCCTTTTCATGAGCAGGTTCTGGTTTTGTTAATGGGCTGCAACCTAAAACACCAATGTTAACGCGAGATGAAGATTGGGTTATAGAAAAGTTAACCGTTGCTTAGACGTATTATTATATCATGCAGTCACATTTGTTGCGAAGATGTATCGCAATGCATCGTCGTGCACACTAACAAATAAAATTTTCAGCGATTGAAACCGCAAAAACCACATTAAAAAAAACGCCCTCCAAAAATCAGGAGGGCTTTTACACATTTAAAAATTGCGAGAATTAACTCAACGGGATCTTGCTGAGGTTTTCTTTCACCCACATGCTGAAAGATTTCAGTTCAGGATTTAATTCCTTTGCCATTTCAATATCACGCGCATCTGTAAATTCATCAGCAAATTCCTGGTAGTACTGGAACATATTTCCAAGGTCTTCCGCCCCGGGAAAACCAAAGCTCCTGAACATTGACGGGGTTACTTTATTATACCGTGACTTCCTGCCCCATCGCTTTCGATAATTCCTTCGCCATATCCGCAACGGTAATATGTTCCCCTGCAACACCAATGGTTTTTCCAATCATCGAAGGTCCCTTCTTGAAAATGCCATAAGCACATTTGCCAATATCTTCTGCCCATATTCCTGAAAGCGGTGCATCACCCATCGGGAAAGTAATGGCATACACTCCGTCTTCGCCTTTTTTCGGACCCATTCCAAAATAGATCAGGTTATCCCAGTAAAATGTGGTGAGTAAAAAAGTGGTGGGAACGCCAAGATCCCTGAAGATCTGGTCAGATTCACCCTTACTGTCAAAATGCGGCACCTTATATTTTTCCATCAGTGTGGGCATCCTGTCGTCGTGCAACGGCACCAGTTTCCTGGTGTCTTCGAGGGTGGACCAGATCACATGCTTCAGGCCTTCTGCCTTTGCCGATTCAGCCATCACCAGGGCTTCCGCGGCTTCCTGCACCGGTGAAAAATGCGCCCAGAAAAATGTAACGCAGTATGCACCATAAGCTCCCTTCATCGCCTTTCTCACTGATTCAGGATGTGCAAGATCTGCCTGCACTAGTTCGGCGCCAAGGTCTGCCAGCGCTTTGGCCTTATCAGAATCAATATCCCTGCTTACGGCCCTGACGGCAAACTCGCTGTTGGGATCCGCCAGGATGGCCCTTACCAGGCCGCCGCCCTGTGCACCGGTGGCACCGAAGACGGTGATGATTTTCTTTTGTGACATATGTTAGTTTTTTTGGTGTTACTGACGGTTATTGTTTTCACTTCATCCTTACGTACTTCTCAATAATGAACTGGTCGATATTTTCCTTCTCCAGTTTTTCAACGCCGGTTTGTAATAGCGTATCGGACTTGATATCAACGGTGAATGAAAAGCTATGCCCTTCCCAACCCCTGTCATTACAGTATTGCAGGAGTTCATTATACTTATCACCCGATAGTGTATACGTGCCTCCGCCGGCTCCAAAAATGGCGGTGTCTTTCCCCTGGTTGGTGTCATGCCGTAAAAAAGCAAAATGCGATTCATTGATCACCTTGATCATTTCCTGGCCCTGGGAATAATCCGTGAAAGTGGTGTCCGTTCCTTTGATGGTAGTGGCAGAGACCAGTTTCCATGTTCCCTCAATCGGTTTCTTGTCTTCTACAGTAGCAAACTCTTTTGCCGGCTCTGAAGCACAGGAGACGAGTGATAACATACCAATGAAAAATACTATTCCTTTATTCATGCTTGTTTATTTACTATTTCAGGGATTTCCGATACTGATAAATCCAATTTCGTTTACCCACGCTTCCCTTCCATGCTGTTTGAGTATCTCAACAACAGCTGGCGCATATTTGTTGCTTAACTCTCTGCCGGTCTTTTGCAGGTTTATCTGAAATTCGGTCATTTGAAGGGGGATAGCAAACACAAGATAGCCATTTACATCACGCATGCCCAGTCCATACAATTTTAAAAGTTCGTCCATCCCATCGTTGAAGGACTTCATCAATCCATCGTCTTTTCTGATAAGGGCCGAATATGTCAACAGGTTCTCCTGGTCAAAGTCATCATTTCGGAACGAAAAATAACTCACTATCTCCATGGGCCTGAGGTTCTCAATAGAAAAACAAAATTCGCGGAGTTTCATTTCGCCGTTTTCCTTCTGGTAGATAGACAACCGACAGTTTACCGATTGAGCCCAATTGAGTCCGCAAATAAATAATCCGCCTTCCCGTAAGTGCCTGGCGGCCCAATCAAGCGTATTGGCGCGAAAGACCGGATCAAAATACAGCAGCACATTCATGCAGCGTATGATATCATAATCCGGCGGAAATGAATCATCGCCGATGGCTTTTTGAACAAAGCCCAGGTTATGGCTGGCATATTTCCGCAGTGGATTCCTGACAATGGTATTTCCGTTGGCAGTATACTCTTCATAATTGTCGGGCGATTCCTGTTCCGGCAGTTGCTTTGCCAATGACTGGAACATTTCAGTAAAACGCTTTATCGTGGCGGGCAGATCGTCAAAAATATCATTCCAGGACGATGAACTGTTGGTGGATGGTTGTAAATATTTGATGCTGCCATCCTGCATTATGACGGCATAATTTCCGTGGCTATCAGTAACCGTATATTTCCCGAAAGACGGGTCAGACGCGGTGATGCTGGCTTCGGGAAATTTCAGGGAAAGGTCGATGGCAGTAAACGGGGGAAAGCCGCAACCCATATCCAGGATTTGACTACCTGCCACCACCGGATGGTAGTGGTTGATTTTCATGAACTCTTCTACCAGCACATGCCTGTCCTGGAAGGTAATCGGAGGAACCACTCCTCTCCATGTACCGGGAAGAATTTTTGGAATGATGGTCGCTATTTCCCAGAAGATCAGTTCATGAGAATCCTTTGCACTGATATTGATGCGCTTCATCCTGGCAAAGACATTCTCTGCAAAGTCCACCGCTTCCTGATTTTCAGTGTCAAGCCTTGCCAGGTGTGAACGTTGCATGGCCGACAATAATCCATCAAAGTATTGCCGGTTGATGCGATCTATATAATCATCGTTAGCCATTATAGACAATTACAAAAATATCATATTCCCCTGCGTCTTACTCAACTTTGCGTCGACAACCACTTGCCCTACTGCGTCTTTGCCTCCTTCGCGTCGACAACCTCTATCTCAAAAACGAGGATTGAATTCGGTGGAATCTTCGCCCCCCTGGTCCGTATGCCATAAGCCTGTCCTGACGGTAGTAATAACTTTACTTTGCCGCCTGTCTTTGTTCCCGATAATCCAATCTGCCATCCCTTGATCAGCCGTCCCAGCGGAAAGGTTCTTGGTTCTTTGCTTGTCTGGTCAAATATCGTCCCTTCATCAAAAATATATCCCTTATAAAATGCGGTAACGGTGTCGGATACACTAATCTCCTTACCTGTGCCTTCTTTGATAAGCCAGTAGTAAATGCCTTCTTTTGCTATGGGACCTTCTGTGAGTTTTTTGGCAATGATCTCACGGTCGAGCGCCAGCTGGCGAACGCTGTCGATATTCGGAAAGGGCATTACGACCGGCTCAACTGATGCATCGTGGTTGAGATTATACCATTTTCCGTTACTGCGTTGTACCCAACTGTTTGAAAATCCTTTGGTGAAACCCGCAGCACCGGGAGAACTAAATGCCTGCAGAGAATTCATTTCCTTCCACTTGCCATCAATCCTGCAGGTGCCGATGAGTTTCCATTTACTCTCCTTAGGTAAAAATATATACCCGGAATACAACAGGAAATTGCCGGCAGAATCGCCCGCTGAAGAAATATATAGTTTGTAATCATCCCCCGTATTCCAGGGATAGGACCATTCGATCCTGCCCTGCTTATTCTTCTTTACATCAAGCCCGGAGGATACTACCCGGCTTCCTTTCGGAACCATGAACACCACCGACTGCATCTTCTTTCCATTCTCAAGAAACAGCGACACATCACTGTTACGTATACCTGTAGAAAATTTCTTTCCCTCACCGGCACCGCGGACACTCGAAATGAAACCAATGGCTTTCACTGAATCAGGAACCACGAAAGCATTGACAGAGTCTTTTGCACCGGCCATTAACGAGCCGACAAAAAACAGGGAAATAATTCCAGTGAAAACTTGCTTCATAATAAGTTATTTATTGGAAAGGAAGCCGTATGATGAATTCGGTGAATTCTCCTTCCCTTGATTGAACATCCAACTGGCCTCCATGGCCCTTCGTAACGATATCATAACTGAGCGAAAGTCCGAGCCCAGTCCCATCCCCCGCAGGTTTCGTGGTAAAAAACGGTTGAAATATTTTATCCCTGAACTTGTCGGGAATTCCACTGCCGTTATCCTTCACCGTAATCTCTATATGGTTGTCATAACGTTTCGTCGTTACCGTAACAGTGGGCTCGTATGGGACAGCGCTTTGTTGCCGTAGAATTTCCGCTTTCTTCTCACACACTTCATAAAGGGCATTATTAAAGAGGTTCAACAATACCCTGCCGATATCCTGGGGAATGATCGTACATGTTCCGGCATCAGGATCATAGTTTGTCGTTAATGTCACGGTTAAGTTTCTATCCTTTGTCTTTAATCCATGTAAGGATAATCTTGCGTATTCATCCACCAGGGCATTAATATTAGTGGCTTCCTTATAACCCGAACTGGTCCTGGAATGCTGCAGCATTCCTTTCACGATAGCATCGGCACGTTTGCCATGATGATTGATTTTTTCTTCATTCATTTTTATATTGACTGCTATCGACATTACCTCTTCAATATTTTCTGACTTCACTGCTTCTATAAGCTCATCGGAAAGATCTACGTTTATTTCAGAAAAATTGTTTATAAAATTGAGGGGGTTTTTTATTTCATGGGCGATACCTGCTGTCAATTCTCCCAGGGAGGCCATTTTCTCTGATTGGATGAGCTGGGCCTGTGTGGCTTTTAATGCGGCCAATGTAGCTTCAACATCATGCTTTGCTTTCTCCAGTTCCCTGAAATCCTCATAACGGGCATATGCCACTGAAAATGCATCTGCAAGTGAATCTACAAGTTCGATCTGGCTCTCACCAAGCGGGTCATGGCTTCCAACATACAACAGCCCCTGGAGGAAGGGGATATATTGAAGGTTTAAAGAATCCGGGGGAGCCTCGCTGCCCTGATACTGTTCTTTTTTTTCAATCTGGCCCTGTTTTACCATCAGCTCGGCCCAGGATTGAAACTGGTCCCTGTCCCAGTGTTCGGTATGAACCTTGTTCTCGCGCCAGCTTCTCACAATCTTCCTGGTGGTTTCTTCTCCATCGAAAGGAAGGTGCAGGACAGCCAGTGACTTACCCTTCCGGCGTCGATAAATAAGCATGAACCATTTGTTCCTCTTCCCTGACAATAAAAATTCCGCAGCGGAAAAAAGGTACACCCAGTGAAATCAATTCCCGCCAGATCAATGGCGGTATATGGTTCAGGTCATCTGCTGTACGCATGGAAGCGATCTCGGCCCTTACCCTGTCGAGCGAAGTTTGACGCAGCGCCTCACGCGTCTGCATCTCGGCTTTTTTCAGGTCCAGGAATCTTGTATAGATCAATCCAAATACCCGCGCAAACCGGGTCATGATATCACATTCCTCTTCGGAGAGTGCTTCCAGCGTATTTACATTGATCGTTCCTTGAGAAAAGAAAAATGAATAAAAATATTCCTGGTTATTATAGGCAGTTTGTTTTTGCAGCGAGATGTAGGTAGACATGGTCTGGTAATACTGCCTCACCTCCATGCCCGTTAGTTTTGTGACAGCGTATGGTTTGTTTTGCTGTCTTGCCGGTATGATATTTTCAAATACCGGGTGAACGTGCAGACTGAGATATTCGAGGATCCTGATCACTTCCTGGCTATGGGAATAGGTGGTTAACCAGATCTCCATCGCATCATTGGGATCATCGAATATTCCAACGCCTGTACGAATAACCTTAATCTGTAATTTATTCAGCTGCTGAAACAGCACAGCCGATGTTTCGGCGAGTTCGGTACTTTCCCGCATAGACATGGCCCTTGCCCGTACTTCTTCCAATGCATCCTGAACTTCCAACTCCCGGTTCTTGAGCTCCAGTTCCCTGGTCACTGCTGCCAGTTGTTTTTCCAGGCCTTCGATCAATTCTCTTTGCATTTGTTCTTGTTGCCTGTCCATCCAGGTATACTCAGCCTTTTATTCGGCGGTTGAAAGATCAATAATATTTGAAATCTCGGTTATACTATTGGCAGGAAAGCCGCCGAGCCTGGCGTGCTCACGAATCAGTTCTTCGCTGGGTGCGAGATAGATGCAATAGATTTTGTCGCCTGCGACATAACTGTGTATCCACTGGATTTCGGCGCCCAATACACACAAGACCTCTCTTGATTTTTGGGAAATGGCTTTCAGGTTCTCGGCTGAAAATTGTCCTGCCCCGGGGATATGACGCTCGATAATAAATTTTGGCATATTCTCTTTTTTAATATTTACTGAATCAATTATTACCAGATTTGCTTCCTGTAGTAACAACCTGGATGGAATTTGCCGTAGTCAGCGTTTGATAAACGACGCAATACCGCTCTGTTAACTTTATTAAGGTAGCAATTTTATCAGATGTTTCACCGGTCTGAAGCCGAAAATGCAGTCGTATCTCCCGGAATCCCACCGGGGCATTCTTGTCGACCGACAATGTTCCCCGGAAGTCCAGGTCGCCTTCCACTTCAATAACCGCATCCTGCAAATCAAATCCAATACTGGTGGCCACTGCCTTCAGCGTAACACCGGCACAGGCAGCCAATGCTTCCAGTAACATGTCGCCTGAGCATACCAGTGTGCCATCTCCGCCGGTGGCGGGATGGAGACCCGCTTCCGATAGGGCCCTGCCCGTTTCCACCTTACAGGATATGCCTTCCCCTGCTTTGGCCGAAGCCCTTAATGTAATTAACGCAGACCCAGGGTCATCCCGGTACCTGGCTTTCAATGGCTCCTGTATCTCCCTAAGTTTCACGGCGTCCATACTGCAGTATTTAATAAATTTCTAAAGCCCGTTTGTGAAATATAAACATGGTTAATTTCCTGTTGCCGGAATATGAAAAATAAATTCCGCCCCCTCTGCTTCTTTGGAAATAACCGTCAGTTCACCACCATGTGATTTGATAATATCATAACTCAGGCTAAGTCCGAGCCCCGTTCCACTGCCGGTGGGCTTGGTGGTAAAGAAGGGTTGAAATATTTTTTCTTTTAGTTTTTCAGGTATGCCGTTGCCGTTGTCCTTTACAGACACAATTATCGAATTGGTGGATTGGGAACCCTGGGCAATTTCATCGATATTGACTCCATCCAGTTTTGTAGTTACCGTAACTGTTGGCTCATAATCCGGGATCTGTTGTGCGTTTTTTTCTGTCACGGCATAGAAAGCATTATTGAAAAGATTCAACAGCACCCGGCCGATATCCTGGGGAATAATATAACATGATCCCACATTGGGATCATATTCGGCTTTAAAGGTCACATTAAAGGTCTTGTCCTTCGCTTTAATGCCATGGTAAGAAAGCCTGGCATACTCATCAACCAGTGTATTGATATCCGTTAGTTCCTTATTGCCCGTGCTGCTCCTGGAATGCTGCAACATGCTCTTAACGATACTGTCTGCGCGCTGGCCATGTTCGAGGATCTTTTCCTGGTTTGCCCTGATGTCTTCCGCCAGTTGCTGTATACCGGTAAGGTCCCCTTTCCTCACTGATTCCATAATCTCATCCGACAATTCCATATTAACCTCGGAAAAATTATTTACGAAGTTCAGCGGGTTCTGTATCTCATGCGCAATACCGGCAGTGAGTTCTCCAAGGGAAGCCATTTTTTCCGATTGAACAAGTTGAACCTGGGTGGATTTCAATTCTTCCAATGATTTGCTTAATTCATTGGTGCGTTGTTTTACCTGGAGTTCCAATTGCTGATTTTGGGATGCCAGAATTTCATGTTTTTCTTTTTCAATAGCAAGATTGCGTGCCGCCAGGTCATTAACTTCTTCCAGCTTTTGTTTCAAACGTTTACTGGTTAATGAAAAATCACCGGCAAGGAAAAAAGAAACGGCAATGGGAAAACTAAGTGAATACAAAACATATGTCAGAATTCTAACGCCATTAAGTTTATGCAGAAAAGATTCATTCGTAAATGTTCCCTGAATTATAAACAGGCTAAAAAGGATAATCGTTCCAAGTGCACCAATGGTCATGGCTTTTGCACCTCGTATGTTTTGACCAATGGACGCATATCCTATTCTTATAAGATTCATAAATACAATAATCTGGAAAAATGGACCTCCTGTTCTCCAGCCTATATCATAGGGAAACATGTTACGTATTACCGCCGCAAATGCCAATACTACCAGGGCTTTAAAATACAGGTCAATTTTACGATTTAGAAATGCATATAGTGTCAGGTTAATGAAGAGGCCCGACATGATAATAAACATGAAAGTCAGGTTACCATTGTAAAACTTTAAAGCAACATCGTGATTCTTCAGGTAATAAAAGAGTTGCAGGTTACAAACGAACAAATAACAAACAGCATAGAGCAAAAAGTACAAATTCGCCTTTTGGGAAGGCATTTGCAGGTAAAAATTTAAATGGACAATAAAGATCATTATCCAGATACCGATCATTAGCAGTTGAAACAAATGTTCATTGGTATAAATCCGGCGATAAAAATTCACCGCCCTTTCGTGCCCGGATGATTCTATACTTACCAGCGCATTAGGAGATTCAAATATGGTCGTGTAAAAAATCCCTGGTTTCACGGCAAATCGCACTGCCAGCACCTGGATACTATCATCTGACAAAGGAAAAACAATCGGCTTGTAAATGGGGTCGAAAGCTTTCACCTTGCGGGGATCTGCATCAAGACCTCCATAGGTTTCCAGCAGTTTTCCATTGAGGTATATCTCTGACGCGACAGACTGCTGGATCTTCAATGCAAGATTTTTGGCCCTTAATGAATCAACCACATAAAACTTCAGTCTCATCCAACCAATACCCTTACCTGCATCTTCGGGAAGAGAATCATGAATGTCAAGGTTGGCCTTTATCGGCTTCCATCCCGTCTCCCTGTAGTATGGTGAAGCATATGCAGGATCATCCCCCATCTTGTATTTCCATCCTTTGTCCAATAAGGTTGTACTGTCGGTTTCGAGCCTGAACAGTTCCTGCCCAATGGAACATTGGACCAGCAACAGGATAACAATAGTAAAAAGGAATTTTCTCATTTAACAGCCCCGGATATTTATCGTACCAGATCAGCGATTCTTTCATTAGTTCGGCTTTTGGAACCAGGTGACCGCCTTCATAGATTGTGTTCTTCTTGTCTTTCTCTGGTAATTGCGGTTAGCCGATGTGTCTGTGACATGCAGAAAGATAGTAATTTTTATGCTGCCTGTGAATTTTGCCCTTACTCACATTCAAGGTCGAGTACCCTGATGATCTTGTTATAATATTCTTTTGCTTTCTCGTGGCTGGTGCCCACACATAGCACGCCAAACTTGCCGAACTCCGACAATGCACCAATGAGGTGGAACATGATGCCTTCTTTGGTAGCACCATCGAACATCAGGTCATGGTAAATGCTGATGTCTATAAGATCGTCAGGCGTCAGGCCTTTGTATTTTTCATTGTACACATTATCCGACGCGAAATAAAATCTCTTGTGTCCCCCGGCGGTTCGGTATTCGCCTGTGGTTTCATCATACTTTCCATCCGTCAAAAACTGCAACATCAGCAAGGGATGCGTAGTGCCGCCTTTTCGAAGATTAATTTCAATGGCATAATGTTTCCATGTTCCGTCATCCTGCTGTACCGTGATGAAGTCGATGGCAAACCGTCCCATGGCGCCTTTATGCGCAAGTACTTCGGCGATTTTCCTGCCTTGTACCGCCAGCGAGAGGTTATAGGCTTTGTCGGCCGGAAACATTGCCCCCTGGTATACCTGGTTATCTTCTCCACCCAACAGCTGGTCGTGCGTACTGACAATGTCAATATGTTTATCAGGCCCGATGACACATTGTACCGAAGGCGACATCTTCACTTCCCCTTCCAGGAATTCTTCCACGATCCCTCCCATCGCCTGGAGTTTTTCCAAAAAAAGTTCTTCGCTGAGACCCTGTGCCACCATTTTGAGATGCGGGGAAAAACTGTTCCTGATAATATTTTCCAGCTCAGAATCAATATTCAGTCTCGGGTAGGTAAAGATGGCGTTGCCGTCACCGCTGAAACCATCGTTAATCTTTACCACGGCTTTACGCAGCACCGGGTGTTTTTTCTTTATTGATGCAAGGGCTTTTATGACATCCTCCTTTGTATGCAGGTCTTCAAATCCATCGGGAAAATCTACGCCTGCTGCGCGAAAAGATTTTCTTCCGCCCGACTTCGTTCCTTCATAGGAAAGATCTGGATCTGTACCGAACAGGGGAATGCCGAGCCTCACGGCAAGTGTCTTTTCCAGCGGCGTAATGTTGAAACAGGTGAGATGGGCCGATTCACGATCGGGAATCAATTCCCTGATCTGCTCGATGACCCTTGGCCTGTCGAGGATCTTCTGCGTCAGCGGCTTTACCGAAGCATCAAAACAGTTGATCATAAACAGCCGTTTCATGGCATGCCTTCCCGTTATGCCGGGCAGCAGGTGAAGGTAATAATCAATGATACTATCGGGAATGGGTACACTCGTAACATAGATCACCCTTGTGCGCGGCATTCTTAGTAACATGATCAGGCAAAGCATTCTTTCTTCATAATGCACGGCCCCTTTAATCTTCGATAAAATTTCCTGGTCCAGCGTAAGGGATGGAAGGATGACCACCGTTCGGGGAGCCAGTTTATCCGGGAATATTTTTTCATACTGCAGCGCGAAATTTTTCTGCAACTCCCGAAATTGTCTTTTCTCTGCCTCCGACCCGGGCAGGGGGAGGGAATCATGCTGGGTAAATATTTTGCCGGCCGGGTTAACGGGTAATTTCATAAGTCCAAACTTGATCAAAAGTTAGCGATAAAATGGACTGGATTAGCATTGCGTTTAAACAGTTCCTTTAATCATAAAGGATCCCAGGAGTAAAAATGCGATTACTGACTGAGGTCATAGATTAACTCCTGCTTCCGTCCAAACTTTGCAGCCAAGAAATGGATCCTAACCATAGTGATCCTGGTGTTGAGATTTGCTACCTGCTGAGTCCAAATTTTGTAACCATGACATGGGTCCTTACCATAGTGATCCTGGTGTTAATCCTGCTGGCCTGGCTGTTACTGTCACCCATCGAACTTGAAATTGATACGGCTTCGCTGAGAGCTCGGCTAAACTGGGCTGGTATCGGCAATGCCAACATTTGGTATGATGGTCAATGGTGGATTTTCTTCCGGGTGTTCTTTTATGAAAGGCAAAAGGCGCTAAGGAGGTCAAGAGACGCGGGGGAGGCACGAGACGCGAGAGGAAAAGACGCGGAGAAGGCAAAAGACGCGGGGAAGGCGAAAGATGCGCGGGAGAACAAAAGGACCACAGCGGCGCCCGCCTTTTACCAGGATGATCAGAAGCCTCAGGTCCTTTGAGGTCATTGAATGGAAACTCTCTATCGACACGGGAGATTATGCGTTGAACGGGCAATTATATCCGCTGAATTTTATGCCCCGGATGCACCATCACCTCGACATCAACTTTATGGATAGGAATACTTTCTACCTGAAAATCCGTAACAGGCCATGGAGACTGCTCTATGCTTTTATTCGATAATCATTGTTCACTTTTAAAAATTATGTTATGGCATTAAATCTAGAAGAAACTGTAAAACGGCTTACAGATTTTCTGCAAACAGAAGCAAAGACCGACACCGTAGTAGGAAAGAGTTTTCAACTGGGTGAATTCACCTGTGTGCCCGTCATTAAATTTGGTATGGGCCTGGGATATGGCGGAGGCGAAGGAACTGGTGGAATGGATGGTAAAGGGAAAGGAGAAGGTACCGGGGGTGGTGCAGGGGGCGGACTGGGTATTGCTCCCATCGGATTCCTGGTAACCAGGGGAGACCAGATATCATTCCTTCCTTCAGAAAAAAGTTCAGGATTGAGCGCTGTTTTTGAAAAGGTGCCCGGACTGATGGAAAAATATATGGAGAGCCGTAAAAAAGAAACAGCCGAAGCAATGGCCTGATGACTTTCTAAAGTTTACTAACTAAAATTGAAAAGCAGCGGTCACTAGCCGCTGCTTTCCTGGCCGCCGAAGTTTTAACGAAGGAGGCCCTGACCGCCGAAGTTTTAACGAAGGCGATCATACCAAAAAAACGCCAGGGGCATGAGTCCCCTGGCGAACAAGAGAAGCAATCGGTCAGCAATCAATCACTCCACAAATTGCTGAGAAAGGGCATTGGAAATGACTTTATATTCATCGCCTTTGCGTTTCAGGATATAGGAATTGTTCATCGCCCGGATATTGGGATTTGACAAATGCTTTTCGTTATATGGATTTACAATATCTTTTTCGCTGACAATATTGCCCGCATGATCAATGGTAGCTTCCACTACCCTGTAATTGAAATGCCATGGATTGGTGTCTTCTTCTGAACCCGTTGTATTGAAGGTGTCGTTGAATCCCTCAAGGATAAGTTCATTGGCATAACTTTCTTTTTCGTGCAGAAACTCTGTAATAGGGATGGCTTTGTTGAGAAGGGGATCATCGTGGATAATTCCACTGTCCCAGATCATTTCTCCGTTGATGAATACAACCAGGCGGTTGTCAACATTGCCTACTTTGATGTAATATTCTTTACGCATAGATAAGTGTTTGAGGTCTTGAAGAATCGATTGATGAAACAAATGTTGTTCAATATCGATCCCTGGTCAATGACCATTATTACCCTGCGTTATGATTGAAATTATTTACTTCCTGCCAAAAGGTACGTTTACACCGAGCCACGGACCGGCGATAAAACCGTCATTTTCATCCTGAAATGGAAGGAAAAGGCCAAAATCGATACCGATTTTCCGGCTTACGTATCGGGCTCCAAAAGAAATGATCACCAACGGATCCTCGGATATTCCAAGGTAATAATTCTCCGTAAGCAGGTACCACCTCGGGCCCGTCCTGTACATTCCTGCCAGCGTTAGTGTGGGTGATTTTGAAATGCCGCCATCGGAATATCCCCATCCTGCCCCGATACTCATATTCCTGTCGCGACTGCCGATGGTTCCGGTTCCATAAAAAATGCCGAAGCCGCTGTTTTCGAGGCCGATAACAGTTCCGGCCAACAATCCAGCCCCCACATTGAATTTATCCTTTACCACAGGTATAGAGAATTTCGGATTGATCCATACTGGTGTTTCAGCGCCGGCGAAAAGAAACAAGGGAACAATGCCTGCGCCGATTGAAAAATAATTCGTGACCCCATAGGTCACCTGGTTGAAGAATATCCAGACATTCTGGTAATAGCCTTCGCCCTTTTTCAAACCATATCCATTAGGTGCAAGAAAATATTTTGAGGATTGCGGATTGTCGAGCCAGTACCGCCCGTTCTCTATTTTGATAGCATCGACCGGAGAGATCTTTTTTATATCGGCCGTCCTGATAGTGATATTCCCCAACTGCGCTGTACTAAGTGTAATTCCATTGGCATCCCTGCTGACAATCTTTCCGATATATTCATTCCCGTCAACCGTTTCCACCCGGTAGGTAGTATCATTTTTTTCCTGGGAATATGCACCGGCAGAAAATAACAGGCAAGAGGCAAAAGCGAAAAGCGCTATGATTCGTTTCACGGTTTGAGGGTTTAGTGTGAAGCAATCCGGATGTATGATTAAATATAAACAATACCGGTAATACTGGTTGCTGTGGATTGATTTTTTCATGGCAGTCATATTTCGCATGAAAATATCAACAACACCCTCACATTACTAATCGATTTTCGCGGACAGGCTTGCCAGTTTTGCAAAAAATCACAATCCGGTCACTATCGGGATAGTTTACTTGTAGAAATTGCAATTCCGCGAATGTAAAAATCACTATGTGTAAAGCAGAAATAAAATAATCGGGTAAGCGACGGCGCTAGAAATTGACGAGCATCTTTATTTTCCGCATCAGCAGGGCCATGCTGAGGTATTTGATATTGAGGAATTCATAATGCCCTACGAGGAGTAATGTAACGGCAACATCTTTAAGGGCGACGGCATTATTAAAACATTCCAGTGCCTTTTCCCTGGCGCCTGCCCTTGCATAATCCATTCCCATCCACAACTGCGAAATGTATTCACTGTTTTCTTTCAGCGCATCGTATTTTTTATCGACTTCTTTCTCCAGTATGGAATGGTCGCCGGTTTTGAAAAACGTAACGAGCCCCTTGTTGCCGGCCTTGGTTGCTGCGGCAATGGCTTCGTCTTTTTTGGAATTGTACCAGTGGAGCCTGGCCAGGTCACAATAACAAAGCCTCACCAGCTCGGGGTCAGCAGATGATTTTTCGATGAGCTTCAGGAGCGACTTTTCTGCTTCTTCCACCTTTCCGGAATTGACCAGGCATCTTACCTTGTTCCTGGCCAGGTAATCCCAACCTGGATTGATGGATGCACCCTTATCGTACATCTTGATGCGCTTCTTCTTCATCGCCCTTTCCTTCGAGCAAAATGGCCAGCCAGAGATACACATTCGACTGGTTGGCATTCAGTCCGAGTGCCCGCCGGTAAGTAATTTCAGCAGCATGCCAGTCGAACTTCTGGTGATACCAATACCCCAGCGCTGCCTGCGTTTCTCCTGAAGTGGGGTCGAGGGATAAAGCGGTGTCAATATGCTTTTTGGCCATGTACAATACCCTTAACGGGTCTTCGTACCCGCGATAAGACGACAGCAGGTAGGTACTTGCAAGACCTGAATAGGCATTGGCAAATTCGCTGTCTTTGGAAACCGCTTCCTGGAACAATTCACGGGCCATCATCAAATCTTCCCGGTCCCTTCTTTCGATCAGGTATTTCCCCCGCAGGTATAGATCATAGGCCTGCAGATTAGCCGTGGGCGTATGATCAAGTTGCTGGGTTTCAGTGACTGATAAAGTGGCATTCAGCACATCAGCGATAGAGATCGCCACTTCACGTTGTATGGAAAAAATATCGTTGGCATCCCTGTCGTAGGAATCGGACCACATATGTTCATCAGAACTGGCATCAATGAGCTGCGCGGTGATCCTGACCTTCTCCTGCAGACCTTTGCACACTGCCTTCCAGGATAACAGCAACGCCTAATTCCCTGCCTATTTCCCTGATGGGTTTCGGATTTCTTTTATACTGCATCACAGAGGTCCTCGACACCACTTTCAGCGCTTTGATCTTCGACAATTGTGTGATAATGTCTTCCGTAAGCCCGTCGCTGAAATATTCCTGGTCCTGGTCATTGCTCATATTGAAGAATGGCAATACCGCCACGCTGATCTTGGGCGATTTTTTACCTGGTTTCACCTGCTCTACGATCTCTTCCAGTACGGGCTGGCTGTTTTGAGTCAGTAACTCGTAGATTTTTATGGAGTCCTTGATATTCTTCAATGCCTCTTCCTTGATAAAGGAACAATCCAGCCCCTGCTTATTTACGATATTCCGGTACACCATTTCCGAAATATAGATACCCCCGGGAGGTGCCAGTGCCTGGATCCTGGCGGCAATATTCACCACATCGCCAAATACGTTTCCGTGGTGCAACAGCACGTCGCCCATATGTATACCAATGCGGACCGGCACCACCGGATCTTCATTCAGGTCGCTCTGTAATAATTTGGCAAATTCGGCAGCATCGGTGGAGCTGTTGAAGAGCAGCAGGCATCCATCCCCGTAATACTGAATGATCTTCCCGTTCAGCTCACTGGAAATAATCTCCAGCACCTCCCTGAAATGGTTCACTTTCTCCACGGCACCCTGTTCATCTTCCTGCATCATAGCGGAATAGCCGACAATATCGGCAAAAAGGATGGCGGCTAGCTGGTGAAAAGAATCGGACATTCAGAAAAACGTTTGGGGCACAAATTTATGGAATAATGGGTGGCGAAAAATACCATTCTTACTAATTGATTCAATTTTAGGGTTCGGCATTTTCATCACTGCAGAGGCAGTAGAAATACCAGAAACTTGGTACTATCCAGTGTCCTGTCAATTGTTTAACTTCATGAGAGATCAACCAACCAATGAGACTTTGGCTCACATGTTTTTTGCTTTGCCTTTCATGTATCATTGCATGTAACAAGGACGATATTAATGCCCCGGCAGGACCATTAGATGAGATCCCTGCTCTATCTCAACTACCGGGAGATGTAGCCGTCAAATGGGCAAATACAATATTGTATAATGTCAGGTATTCAGCCTTTAATACACCCACCTATACATCCAGGACCCTGGCCTATATGGGATTGGCGATGTATGAATCCGTCGTCAGGGGCGATTCTTCCTATTCTTCCATGAGCGGTGAGCTCGAAGGCCTCAGTCTGCCACAGCCAGAAATGGGAAAAAAATATCATTGGATCATTTGCCTTAATGCAGCTGAGCAGACGCTCATAAAGCACCTGTACCCGATCCCTGGAAATGGTAACCAGTATGTTTATGATACCATTGATGTGGTGGCTGATTCCATCTTGAAAGTATATTCCAAAGGACTCACTGAAGAAACGATAAATCGCTCCGCACAGTTTGGGCGCAACATTGCCGACGCTATTTATAACTGGTCCAAATCAGACGGTGGCGACGGGGGATGGAATAAAAATTTTGACCCGTCATTTGTCTTTCCTACGGGAGATTCTTACTGGGTGCCTCCCACCAGGGGGCAATCAACCAGCCGTTATCCCTTACATCCCTACTGGGGTCAGAATCGAACTTTTGCTAAAGCCAATTCGAGCCTTAGTATCCCACCCATCGTTCCATTTTCCACTGATCCCACATCAGAATATTACAAATTGTATAAGGCTGTATATGATAAGGATAAGGTGCTGACCCTGCCGGAAATGGAAATCGCAGCATGGTGGGGTGATGATCCTACTGAATCGGCTTCCCCGCCGGGGCATTCATATTACCTCGCAGGACTAGCCGTAAAGAAAAGTAAGGCCAATCTTATGAAAGCGGCTGAAACCTTTGCCAAGACGGGCATGGCTGTGGCCGATGCTTTTATCAATTGCTGGAAGGTAAAGTATGTGTACTTCAATGAACGCCCCAGCAGTTATGTGGTAAAATATATCGATCCAACATTCCGCCAGTTCTGGCCGGAGCCGCCGTTTCCCGCATTCAGTTCAGGACATTCCACGCAGGCTTCCGCTGTGGCTACCGTCCTGGCCGGCATTTATGGAGATGTCTTTGCCTTTACCGATGATCTTCATGAAGGTAAAAGGCGCTTTGATGATATGCGTTTTATGGATCTTCGTTACCCGGCCAGGTCCTTCAACAGCTTTTCGGAATTTGCCAATGAATGCGCCTACAGCCGTTTCCTGGGCGGGATACATACACAGCAGGATAATGAAATAGGAATGATACAGGGTGCCATTGTGGGGCAAAATGTGAATGCCCTGAAATGGAAGAAATAATACTACACCGCAGCTTCTGCCACCATTGAATCCTGTATAATTTCCTTTCTTCTCTTCTCCCTTTTCATACCAAAGAGGAACCTGGTAACCACCAGCCTCTTAATAATAAAGTGATAGATCGCATAGATCAGGGTAAAGGAAATCAATACCAGGAAAATGAGCTTCACGGCAATGGGATAATCCAGTTGTACGAGGTAGTATGCAACGGCCACTATTACCGTCTGGTGAATAATATAAAAAGGATAAACTGCCTTATTTGCCTTCTGTAAGAATTCAGAAGTAAAATTCAGATATTTTTTTGCATAACCACAGATCGCAAGGATGAACATCCATATGTTGAGGCCATTAAGAAATCCATACATGTATAAGCGCTGGTCCTGCTGTTTGGGAAGGTCTATCGTCCACCAGTAACCGAAAAACAGGGCGACAATACAGACGCCTGCAATGCCGAGGAAAAAATTGCGGTATTGCTCACAGGTTGCCCAGAATTTCCTGGTGCTGCCCATAAAGTATCCATAGAGCAGCATGGTCAGTGAAAATAAAAACAGCATCCAGTCGTCGAGCAGGCTGGCTTGTTCCGGGTAATCAATATACAGGGCATAAAATTCCAGCGTCAGCGGAATGAAGAGAAAGGGAAGGATATAGGGCCGGGATAGAAATAATGAAAAACTGTCTTTAGCCTGTTGAAGAACCCGGATCTTAAATAAACCGAAAACCGGCAATAGCAGCATGCAGAATACAAAGAGATAGACCACATACCACATATGGCTCCAGCTGAGGGTTCCCTCGGGATAGGGAATCATCTGCCAGACGGTTGGATAGAAGTTAGCATAAGAACCACTGATCAGGCCCTTTTGCAGTTTTTCAAAGTACACCTGCAGCGGAATAGTGAAGAACATCGCGAATAATAGGGGAATAAATAACCGAACCACCCTTTCGCCGGCGAATTTGATAACGGACCTTTTTCGCAGGGAGAAATAAATGCCGGTGCCGGAAATAAAAAACAACAGGGGAAGTCGCCACTGGTGAAGCCAGATAATCAGCCTGTCGAGCCACACTGAAGATTCCGCATTCCTTACTTCCCAGTGGTAAAAGCCTACAAAAGGCATTGCGCAATGGAAAATAATCAGGATAAAAAATGCAATAACCCTGATCCAGTCGATATAGTATTGACGGTCTGCAGGGGCGGCTAAATTTCGGGGGTCCATCCTTTTGGTTTATTACCTAATACGATGGACCTCCCGAAAAGTTACTATCATAGGGAAATCTATTTGGTTTTTCACGGATTAAAAACGGCTTATAGCGGGCATACAGCTCAGTTTAGCCATTCGGGAGTATTCTGCAATTTTGTAACCGGCGTGGAAAAAGCTGAACCAATACTTTGTAACAGGCTGGAAACCGGGCCTTCCATTTTATTGGTGTTATCGTCCAATGTGGTGTCATTCAGTAATACACCCATATTCAGTTGATCCGGCAGGTATAAAAGAATATTTCTTTGCTGTCCCTGCATGAATTCCTTCACTTCCTGCAGGGTTGATTCAGCAGAAACATTTTCTTTAACCAGACGAACAGCTTCATCTGCGATCTGGTTCATTTTCGTTACCTGGTTTTCGCCGGAAATATGAGAATATTTTGCAATTGATTGCATGACCTCTTCTTTCCCTTCTCCGAAAATTGAACTCATCCAGTCGAACGAATTTTCTTTACTTAAAAAATCATTAGCGCCTTCATCGGATTGAACATATTTATATAGTCCGGCAAGTACTGCAGGTATCGCTGCCTGGCTGAACCTTTCTTCATCCGGGGTATTTGCGTTTTCAATAATCAAATGTGTATTGGGATCCATTTTTTGCAGGGGTGCATATCCAAGGTTCTGTTGTATTGTTTCCAATAAATTTATAGCCATAGTAATTATTTTCTATCAGTAAGTTAGTCTTATAACAGGTCGCCCTGTGTTAATTAACACCCTGAATCGTCCGTATTATTGATAAACCGTGAATTATATAAGTGGATACAATTATTATACAAAGTGCAGGTTACCTTAGCATTGGCAAAACAATAATAGATACTCAATGCCTGACAAAAATCCTCATGTCATGTACTTTGTGGCGATCCTTTGCCCTCCAGAGATCGAAAAAAAAGTACACCAGTATAAGACCTGGATGATGGAGCATTTTGGTTGCAGGGTTGCCTTAAGGTCACCCGCACATATCACACTTGTACCACCTTTCTGGCTCAATGAAAATAAAGAAGACCGGCTGTTGGAAATATTGGATTCTTTTCAGGCTGATATTCCCACTGTTAGTATTCGACTCAGTGACTTTTCACATTTTTCAAACCGGGTAATATTTATCCGCGTACTGCATGATGAACATCTCGATAATTTAAAACAAGAAGCAGTAAAAATTTTCAGCAATGATATGGGTGAAATGATTAAACCAGATGATCGTCCCTTTGTGCCGCATGTTACGATTGCCAACCGCGATCTTAAACCTGGTGATTTTGTGAAGGCATGGGCACGGTTTTCAAAAATGCATTGGGAAGATGGCTTTATTACAAACGAGATTGTTTTATTAAAGCTCGGTGATATGGGATGGAAGGTAATCGGTAAAAAAAATTGGAGGGTCGTATAATTGAAAGGGCCGCTCCATGAGAAGCGGCCCTTTAGTTTAAGATCAAACCAAAAAGGTTATTTTTTTTCTGGAATCAAAATAGAATCCACAGAGTACACCACACCGTTACTTGCTTTTGTTTCTGTACCGGTAATAGTTGCCCTTCCGCCATTAGCGTCGGTCAAAACAATTTTACCATCTTCTTTGGTAGCCTTAAGGACACCACCTGAAACAGTTGGTAATTCCGCTGTTCCGTTGCCTTTTTCAATGGCTGCAGAAAGAGCGTTCATGTCAAGGTTACCCTGGATAACATGATAAGAAAGGAGACCATTCAATTCCCTTTTAGAATCTGGCAGAAACAGGGAGTCCGCCTTTCCTGCAGGAAGTTTTCCAAAGGCTGCATCGGAAGGAGCGAAAATTGTATATGGACCTGCGCCCATTAAAGTTTCTTCCATTCCAGCGGCCTTAATGGCAGAAACCAGCTTGCTGTTGTCTTTAGAACCTTTTGCAACATCAATGACCGTAGAAGCCGATGATTGTGTTGGAGGGGGTGTCTGTGTAGGGACCTGCGCAGAAGCTTGGATTGCCATAAAACTCACTGCAAAAAACATTGCCACGATCTTCATAGATTTCATAATTGTAAATTTTTTTTATGTTCAAGAAATTCAAGGGCTTAGGTTCCAACTACCATACCAAAGAACTTCCCGTTAACAAAACATAAAGGCTTCTTAATTGCAGTATCACCAGTCTTGTTTAACCATAAGAGGAACAGGCATCATGTTCCTATACAAACCTTGAAAACTTGGAAGTGGTGTGTGGAATTTTCTACAGATTTTTTATTTAATGCCTTACATCAACGAAACCTGTGCTTCATTATGCTTCGCGGGAAGTAACTGTTTATAGCCTTACCCATCGAAGCCTGAGCCTTACCTGCCCGATATTCTCTTTGGTGGTCAGGAACAATGTGTCGGAATGCCATTGAACCTCTCTTATCGACTCGGTTCCCCATTCTCTCGGGTTAGTTGCCGATAGTTTGCTATGGACTACTGAACTGTCCGTGGCAGTAACATTGGCAAAATACGTGTAGTTGGACTGGTAAAACTTTGCTCTCGCTTTTAATTCCTCCGGGTTCAGGCTATCAATTACTGTGGAGATATCTGTGTCTTTATATCCTTTGGGCGACAGGTGAATGGCCATGTGACCGAGGCCGTCATAAAGAATGTAGCCGCTATACCCGGCCCATGCCGGCGATGGGATCCACTGATGCTGTGCTGAATCAAACTGCTCAAACCGGTCGAGTCTATACATGCCCCTTAATTTTTCCGCGGGGCCGGGCTTTTCTTTACATGAAAAAATCAGTATTGTAAACGTCAATAATGTGGCCGACAATAGTTTCAACATACACCTGTGTAAGGGGCTAAAATAATTATAAAATAGTAACCGTCATTATCCTGTTGATACGGTCATTTTTTTTGTGGATTTTCCAGTGCGTATAGTTTTTTCTGTTCACTGATCAGGAACTGGTGGAGCGCTTCCACATCGGCTTCAGATAAGATATCTTCGAAAGATGACATGCCATTTTTTGATAAGGCTCCTTTCAATACCACATCTTTGAATGCAGCGTGAATGGTCTCATTGATCTTTCCAAGGTCCGGATATTGGGAGTAATGTGAGAAAGAAGGACTTGCACTATGGCAGTTAATGCAGTAATAATCGAACAATACCGAACCCTTTGCAACCAATACAGGATCGATCTTCACCTCCGGCGGCTTTGGTGTTTTGATTTCCTCGAATGGAGGAGGCAATGGCGTTGGACCCCCATTTAACTTAAAGGCCAGGATCCTCCCTTTATTCTGGTATTTTTCAGTGACCATCCCCTTGTATCCAAACGCAAGATCGGCGCCTCCCAATGCAGCCATCACGGCAATATACTGTACGCCCTTCACCATATAAGTCATCGGCGCAGCCATAATAACACTACCGGTAAATATCTCTTTCAATAACCTGCCGGTTTTGGCATCATACACCCTTAAATACCCGGAACTGGTTCCTTCTACCACGAGGTTACCAGCCGTGGAAAGTATGCCACCATTAGATCTGGGTACATCCATTTCCACTTTCCATACCTCTTTTTGCGTTACCGGGTTCCATGCTTTTAAATAATTCCTGATCACGGTGTCTGACTGTCCGCCGATATATTTTCTCGCCTCCAGCACAAATGGGGGATCCACATTAGCATAGTTCAATCCCGTTCCGAACACCTTCTTTTGAAATTTATAATCAGGCATTGAATGATAGATCATCGGGTATACAATTTCAGGAATGTACACCAGGCCGGTAACCGGGCTGTACGACATAGGTTGCCAGCTATGCGCACCGGCTAAAGATGGAATGACCAGCTTTGGTGTATCCTTATACCAACCCTGCGATGTCAATACCGGCCTTCCTGTTTTCATATCAATATGGCTGGCCCAGTTTGCCTGCGAATATTTTTCCGCCGATAACAGTTCTCCTGTTTTCCTGTCGAGTACATAAAAGAATCCATTCTTCGGCGCCTGCATCAATACTTTTCGCTGTTGTCCTTTTATATTGAGATCTGCCAGGATAATATTCATGGTCGATGTATAGTCCCAGATCTCGCCCGGTGTTGTCTGGTAATGCCAGGAAAGTTTTCCGTTATCGGGGTTGATGGCAAGGATGGACGACAGGAATAAATTATCTCCACCATTCGGACTTCTGAACCATATGAGGTAGGGCGATGAATTACCGGTACCGACATACAGAAGATTCAGTTCGGGATCATAGGCGTATTGTCCCCATACCGTTCCGCCACCGCCGGCTTCCCATATGGAGTTAGGGTCCCAGGTCTTTGACGCCATCTCCATTTCAGGATGCTCGAATCCTTTTTTTGGATCTCCCGGCACCGTAAAGAATCTCCATTTTTGTTCACCGGTTTCAATGTCATAGGCCGTGATATAACCCCGCACGCCAAATTCTCCGCCGGAGTTTCCGATCACCACAACATTTTTAGCGATCTGCGGCGCACCGGTAATGGTATATGCCACGGTCCGGTCAGTAAAGGTATCCTTGCGCCATAGCACTTTTCCATCAGCTGCATTAAGGCAAACAAGATAGCCATCAAGCGTAGCCACATACACTTTTCCCTTCCACACCTGCACTCCGCGGTTCACAACGTCACAACAGGCCCGGCGATTATAGGAAGCATCCACATCAGGATCGTAACGCCATATCTCTATGCCGGTCTCTGCATTCAAAGCATACACTACTCCCCAGGCGCCGGAGGTAAACATGATGCCGTCCACCACGATGGGCGTGGCTTCCAGTCCGCGTTTCACACGACCGATCCTCGAACTGGCATCGTATTCCCAGGCAAAGCCGAGGTCACTGATATTACTATCATTGATGTTCGTGAGTGGGGAAAAATGTTGCTGCTGAAAGTCCCTGCCCAGTGACATCCAGTTCTCCGGTTGCTGGTCGGCCAGCAGTAATCTCTCCTGGTCGATCCATCCCGGTTCCCTCGGCTTCTCAGGCTCACTGCAACTATACAGTATGATAAACGCTGAAAAAAATAGCAGTAGGCGAACAATTCCAAAAGGGTGTTTGGTTGAAGTCATACAAGAAAGGTATTAAAATAGCCCATGACATAACCATATTATTTCAAAAATTGATTATTTCTGAAATAACTGCAGCGCATAACCGAAAACTATTCGGGAAAATTCATTTTCTTGATAAATTCATGAAACCTGGGATCTTTGCGCAAGTGGTCAAATTTGGGATCGATCTTGATGCTGGTGAGGGCAACATCCCGTTGTGCATAGGCTCCCTCAAGATAAAAAAATGCTTTATCATTATCTCCGAGGTCACCATAGATCAATGCAAGGTTCCGATGATCGTCCATATTCCGGATGTCTTCTTCCGTAAACTGCTCTATAATTTTTTTTGCTTCCTCAACCTGACCCGCAGCAGCATAAATCTGTGCGCGTGACGACACCGTCTGTAAATCCCTGCCAATGCTTTTCTCCCATAAAGCATTTTCGGCTATGGCTTCCTCATACATTTTGCTTCCCTGGTAGGCAAGGGAGAGAATCCTGTGACCCGTAGTAAAGAGGGGATCATGTTCAAGCAATTCTTTCACCTTTTCAATCGCTACCTGGTACTGCCGGCTGTAATAATACACCAGTCCCTTATCTTTTTTTATGGCCAGGGAAATAGGGTCGAGTTCGCCGGCCAGTGTAATTTCCCTGATCGCGTCATCAAACTTTCCCTGGTACATCAGCCATTCAGCATACCAGTGATGACCGGTGGCATATTGTGGATTGAGCTCTAGTCCGATCCTGTATTCCTTCCCTGAATTTTCCCAGTCCCATTCGCCAAGCATCAGAAGGAGCCCAAGGGAAATATGGGCTTCTGCAAGTTTGTCGTCTAGTTCCAGGGCCTTGTACACAGCCGCCTTTGCCTTTGGAAACACATCCCTTTTGCGGTGTTTTCCGTATTCGCTCAATAGATTGTAGGCATCCGACAATCCTGCCCATGCCAGTGCATAACCGGGGTCTGTCATGATGGCCTCTTCAAAATACTTAATGGAGGTCTGAATCCCATTGGCGCTTCTTTTGTTCCAGTAATATCTTCCTTTCATATATAACTGGTAGGCCTCTGCACTTTGCGTATAGACTTTTGTGATTTGCTCCTTTTCATTGATACCCAGGGTCACTTTCAGTTGCTTGGTAATCGTGAGCGCTATCTCGTCCTGCACGGCGAAAATATCATCGAGATCGCGATCATATCGCTCACTCCATAAATGGTAACCGTCATCGATATTAATCAGCTGAACAGTGATCCTTATTTTATTTCCCTGTTTTCGTACACTGCCTTCAAGAATGGTCTTCACTTTCAATTTTTCACCCATTTCCCGCAGGTCGATATTCTTCCCTTTAAACAGAAAGCTCGATGTACGCGAGGCAACATTCAGGTCTTTCAAATGAACAAGTGAATTAATGATTTCTTCCGTAATGCCGTCACTGAAATAGTCCTGTTCAGGATCATTGCTCATATTTACAAACGGAAGTACGGCAATACTTTTATCTGCTACAGGTTGTCCATTGTTTTTTGGCGAAGGATTTTTTTCCGGGAGCCACACAGATGGCAGTTCACCATTATTAACAACCACTTCATAAATTCTTACCGGGGCCTTCACATTCTTAAGTGGTTGTTCTTTGACAAAACGGGTGGAGATCTCCTTCCTGTTGGAGACAATATGATATACAGATTCCGAAACATAAATGCTGCCGGGATTGGCCACGGATTGTATTCTCGCGGCAATATTGACCGCATCACCAAAAACGTCATCATTTTCAAAAATGACTTCTCCCTGGTGTATACCGATACGCAGCTGGTATTCTTTAGCCTGATGGCAGGCTTCCTGGATCTTAATGGCCGCACAAACAGCATCTGACACCAAATTGAAACTGGCCATCACACCATCCCCGAGCTCCTTTATCCAACGACCGTTAAATTGTTCGATGATGGGCTTTTGCAGATCCCTGTTTTTTCTCAGGTATTCAAAAGCCTTTTTTTCATCATGACCCATCAGGGCCGTATACCCAACGATATCGGTAAACATGATGGCGGCCAGTTGTCGGTTTTGAGAAGGCATGCATAAAGGTAAAATAAGGTTCTCTTAATTTTACTTCTGACTACCCACTATTCCAAACCCATTTTTACCAATAGTTCCCTGAATGCTGTCTCGTTTCGCAGAGGGTCGAAGAGCTTATCAACCTTAATTTTTACCAGGTTATAGTCGTACAGCCTGTAGGCAAGAAGTAAATAGTCCATGGCCTTTTGTTTTTCCCCCATCCAGGCATAGATAATTCCAATGTCGAAGGCGTGGTCAAGTAATGATAAAGCTTTGAGTGAATCCACGATTTTGCCTGCTTCTTGAGGCCGACCGGTTTTTGCATAGGCAATTCCCGTTAATACGGGATCTCGCCTGGCGTTATTATTTATCAAAATGGAATCATAATCGTCCTTCAAAAAATAGTACCAGCGCTTTCTGTCAGCTAACAACATGTATTGTTCATTAACAGGCTGATCCTTGATGAAGTCAAGTAGTTTGTTGGGTTTACGGGAATACAGGTAGAGATTAAACCATACACCCCTTGTTAATCCCGATACGGGATCCAGTTGAACCGATTTATTGGCGTTCAGTTCTGCCTCTTTAAACATTCCCAACTCTATCTGCGTGTACGCCAGGTATGCATAAGCCTCCGAATTGTTGGGATTTAGTGCGATTGATTTATTCAATTCTTTTACAGAGAGTCGCGGGGTTCAGCGTAATCGTTTTCAGAACATCCCCCAGGATCATATGCGTTTCAGACAAATCGGGGCCATAATACACCGCCGTTAATGCGGCATCAAGTGATTTCCGGATATAGTAAGGAACATCTGATGAATTCCTCGCTGGCATTTTCGAATACAATAGCGCAAGGTCTGCCCAGGCCAGTGCAAAACTGGAATCTTTCTTCAGCGCAGCCAGCAATAATGGCTCTCTTTCCCGGTAAGGTAATTTCCTGGCCTTGAGATAATCCTCATAGGCCGCAATACTCTGCGTTGCTTTCTTCTGAATCCTGTTGCCTTCATCTGCAGTTAATTTTACATTCAACTGGTTGGCGATCCGCTGTGCAACTTCGCTCTGGATGGCAAAAACTTCACTGGCATTCCTGTCGTACTGTTCTGCCCAGATATGCTGGTCTGAATTGGCATCAATAAGCTG
This sequence comes from uncultured Sphingobacteriales bacterium, assembly GCA_963707255.1. Taxonomy (GTDB): domain Bacteria; phylum Bacteroidota; class Bacteroidia; order Chitinophagales; family Chitinophagaceae; genus Pollutibacter. Next base: position 57,804 of record CAVPPM010000015.1, read on the forward strand.
TGCATTGATGCGCACATTACCGCCCTCCTTGCGCACGCTTCCTTCCAAAATGGCGGCCACGTGTAATTCTCGGGCAATCTGCCTGATCGTCTTTTTGGTGTTCTTATACTGCATCACGGAAGTCCGCGATATCACTTTCAGGTCCGCTATCTTGGAAAGCTGTGTAATAATATCTTCCGTAATTCCGTCACTGAAGTATTGTTGCAGGGTATCATTGCTGATATTTTCAAAGGGAAGCACTGCAATGGATTTCTCCTTTCCTGTAAAAGTCACCGACCTGGTAAACTTCCGGTAAACAAATATGGAAACAGCTGCCAGTAGTAAGAGGGTGGCAATAAATGCGGTCCTTCCCCGGCTGACCTTTTTATCCGCCAGTTTACCCTCCATTTTCATTCTGTTTGGAACTGCAAGGCCCTTATTTGTCAGCGCAAAGACCTCAACAGGCAGACTTACATTCTTAAACTGGAAACTGCCCAGTGACTGCATTTTGAATTCCGGCTGATTGCCCAGCTTACTGCCGATCTCCGATGAAAAAAGGATGGAATTGGCTACGCCGATAGACTGAATGCGTGAAGCAATATTTACACCGTCTCCAAATATCTTTCCTTCTTCAAAAAATACTTCGCCGATGTGTAAACCGATGCGCAATGGCACTTTGGGCTCTCCCTGGAGTTGTTGCTGAATATCCACTGCACACCTTATCGCTTCGGTAGCGCTGGAAAATGTGCACAAACTACCGTCGCCATAGTCATTCAAAATTTCACCGCCATGCAATGGCACCTGGTGTCTTAAGATGGATACATACCTTTTGGTGATGGTAACGGCCGACTGCTCATCTTCCTGCATCATGGCCGTATAGCCGACGATATCGGTGAACATGATGGCTGCAAGCTGGCGATGTTGTGACATATGGACTGCATGGGAAAATGAACCCGTCTCTAATTTATGCCTTATTTACTTATTCCTGCTTATGCAATTGTCGTGATTCGCTTCTACCTGATCTTCACAATACCATCTTTCATTTTAGTAAACCTTTCAAATATTTTCGCATCATGGCCCGGAATGATGAGTTCAGGTTTGACAAGCGTTTTCATCCGTTTAAGCGTATTCACATAGGCAACCGGATCAAATGTCATGGGGATGGAGAGCATGTGATCGAGGTTATAATAAAACCAGCAATTATCCGAGGCGATCAGTACTTTGTCCGTAGCGCTATTCACAACAACGAACTGCGATTCATAGGTATGCTTTGACCCGGTATACACTTTTATACCTGGAATGATTTCTATGTCGTCGCCATCCACCAATTGCAGTCGTCCGGCGGCATTAAGTCCGGCCACCACGGTTACATCAAGTGAATCGAAGCCCATCGAATTTCCTCCTTTCTGCCAGAGGTCAGTAACGAAATAGCTATAATCCTTTTTCTGCATCCAGACCATGGCATTGGGGAAGAGTTCCAATGCGCCAATATGGTCAAAGTGAGGATGGGAAATAATAATATCCGTGATATCGCCTGGTTTGATGTTCAAACTTGCCAATGAAGAGTCGGGGCGCACAAAGTCCGTGATGACCTCACCAAAATATTTTGACTTTCGCTGAAAACCGGCATCTACAAGAATAGTTTTTCCATTGTTTCCCTTCAATAACCAGGTCATGAAGACGAGCTTTACACTATCCGGAACCACTGCATTAATAGAGATATCTTTTGCCGGCAGGTATTGCTTAAGTTTCGAAAATGGAACGGCATAGACTTCATAGACATTTTTTGTTGTCTGCGAATAACCATTTGTTATCAGCGAGGTCAATAATATTATAATGATCAGCTTATTCATCAACAGGTTTACCTTTAAAAATAATATTTTATAATTAATGTTTGAATAGAAAAAACAAACGGTATTTCAGACCCTGGTTGTATGGGCCAGGCGCCTATTGCATACTTATATCTTCAGAAACTCCATTTCAATCGCAGGTATCCAACCTGTGCCAGGTTGTTGAACTGGCCTTCTGATTCGGCAAAGAAAGATTGCCATACCAGGTCGATGTCGATGTTGGGAGTAGCATTATAAGTCAGGGCCGGATACATGATCAGCATATTGGTGAAGGGAGCAAAAATTACAGTGATATTCCCGGTAAATAAAGGCGTAAATGCCTTGCTGGTGCCGGCCAGGAAATTATACCTTGTCGGCATCAGGTTATCAGGTGTATTCTGAAAACTTAACTTCGACCAATCGTCGACTTCGCCTTTTGCTCCCTGTGTGTTATATAAGAACGCGCCATGAATGTACCATCCATTTTCCGTGATGTAATCTATCTCCGTGGTTACATTAACCACCAGGCCGGTATCCCCTCCCATGGCAAACATTTGTGCCTCACCTTTGAAGCCCGTTTTGCCGATATTACTGCTCCATCCCATTCCCGCTGTAAATTTTCGATTATATATTCCCGTTAAAAACTGCCAGTCCACCTTGTCCCTGTTTATCCAGTATTTAACAGACGCAATTACTTTCTTGCTGCTTCTTCCCATGGAAACCGCTCCTTCAAATGAACTCAGGTCATTTGGCATATACTGAACTTTGGCCGCATCAGCACCCGGCCTTTCCTCATAATCAAAGTCGAGGATATTATATGAATTGAAGATATCGTTTGGGTTCCAGACATTTGCCATTCCCCAGTTGATGCGCTGGCGACCAATGCGCGTTGTCCATTTTATTCCTCTCGACTCCACCCATAATCTTTCCACATTGGTCTGGAGCACCATTTCGGGCGAGCTGAACCATACTACCGACATATTAACGGATTCACTGCTGTTGCGAAGGTGGTCGGTAAATTCCGGGTCATTTTTCACGGCATCTCCCCAGAAAAAACGATTCCTGACTTCCAAAGCAGCCGTGATTTTACCAGTTGGTTTCCACTTTAGGTTCATCCGGTTATGCACAAGCTGGGTATATTGTAAAGGAAGAGGATCCTTTGGCAATGTGAAAGAATTCAAATCCTTGAGGTAGCCGTTGAATATCCATTTAGGGGGAACCAGCGTATCCTGTGCATGAGAGAGCGGTACTTAGCAACAAACAAAAAATAAACGTCCGCGGCGGCCAGACCTTCAGTTTTTCCTTAATAAAATCAATCAGCTTTTTTATTAATCCCTTTACCATGGTTTACAATGCGGTATTCCCTGTTTTCAATCTTTCCAACATCATTCATTTCATGCATTTCAATCAATTATCTTTAGGGTGCTCTTTTTGCAAAAGTTTAGCCCCGTGTATCGGAAACAATTTTACCATCAACAAGGGTTATCACCCTTTTTGCCCTTTCAATAACCCTTGGATCATGGGTTGAAAAAATGAAGGTCATCCCTTCTTCTTCATTTAGTTTAGCCATTATATCCAGCAGGTTCGAAGCCGAAGCAGAATCAAGATTGGCCGTAGGTTCATCAGCCAGGACAAAACGGGGTTTTGATGCCAGCGCCCTGGCTACGGCTACCCGTTGCTGTTGCCCACCAGACAGTGCAGAAGGCCGGCTGTCGATCTTATCCTCCAGTCCAACCTGCCTGAAAAGCTGGTTGATCCGTTCATCTCTTTCTTTTCTGCCTGCCCCCTGTAGCAATAAAATAAATTCGGCGTTCTCACGGGCAGTCAGCACCGGGATCAGGTTATAGGATTGAAAGACGAAGCCGATATTACGCAGCCTGAACCGGATAAGCTCTGACGGACTCAGTTTTGTGATATCGGTATCATTGATCATGATGCTTCCGCTATCAGGCCTGTCGAGCCCACCGATAAGGTTCAGTAAAGTGGTTTTACCCGAACCCGAAGGGCCTACCAGTGCCGCAAACTCGCCTTTATCCAGGTGCAGGTGCACATTGTTCACCGCATGCACGGGAATTGTTTTCGGATTATATGTTTTACTGATATTGTGAGCATCAATAACTGGTGTGTTCATATTGTTATTTTTGAAGTATGTCTGCCGGATTCATTTGTAAACTTTTCCAAGCCGGGAATAAGGAAGAGAAAAGGGCTGCCAGGAAAACGAGCATAATTATACCCGGGAGTTTGTCATAAGGAAAGGATGGATATACCAGGGTTTCATAACCAAAATTCTGCATCATTTCACGCCCCATACCGGAAAGGTCAAGTCCGTTCCTTTCGTAATACCCGGTGATCAGGAAGCCAGCCACTAAAGCAACAGGTATTCCAACTATCGTAAGGAAAAATGTTTCAAAGAGAATCAACATCATCAGCCTTCCCCTTCCAGTACCCAGCGCTACCATCATGCCGATTTCCCTTCTCCTTTCCAGCACCGTCATCATCATCGTATTGATGATGCCGAAAGAAAGCGCGATAAGGATGATAATGACAATGATATAGGAATATACGTCTACCGTTTTCACCATCAGGTCCGTTTCGGGGGATATTTCCTGCCATGATTCCACAATCGTCCCCGGAAAATCCTGCTGGTAACGGTGCTGTATAGTCGAAACACTGTCGTCGCTGTTCAGGATTACCGCAATCTCATGGATATTATCGCCAATTCCCAGTAATTGCTGCAATTCAGATTTATCAACATATACATTGGCTTCGTCGAGTGGTGCGTTGGCCGACTGGTAGATTCCCTTTATCCTGAAAGCGGCTGAAACTATATTGCCGGCTGTATCGGTCATGGTAAGTACGATCTTGGTGCCGTTAGAAAGTTTCATTTTGGTGGCCAGCTTCTTTCCCACCAGTATGCCTTTTTCATTTTTCTTCCAATTAAACCCGCCCTCCTTTATTTTTTTCCCAAGCCCGGAGACTGCAGTTTCATTTGCAGTGTCTACACCATTGATCTGAACGCCGGAGCTTCCGGTAGGATTGGAAAGCATGCCGGAAGTCACACGGCCCGCGTAGATACATATTTTATGGTTTTATCGAATTTTAATTGCCCGATAATTATTACGGATGCAGACAGGAATTCCGGATCAAGGTCACCCTTAAATGACGGATGATGAAACTGCAAGTGCCCTGTTTCAGTATCAATTACTGTCCTGACCCTGCTCTGCATCATTCCCTTGTACAGGGCGAGAACCGGCTTCCACAAAAGTCCAACCGCTACCGATAACATGATCACCAGGCTTCGCATTTTATTGCGCCATATATTCCTCCATGCCATTGCAATGATCATGATCGCAGGTTTATTTTTTCATAGCTGTTACAGGATTCATCCTCATTACCACGTATAAAGAGGTATAATAAAGGGTGCGTCCGATAACAAACACAACAAATCCCTGGCCCAGGAATATCATCGGGTCAGCTGATGCCGGAAATATTGGCTCAAATCCGAATTTTTCATAGGCCCTTGCAGTTTCCCCGGCCAGCCGAAGTGGTTGTTTTTCAAAATACAGCGCCAGGGGTATGCTGATCAGTATTCCGGTTATTGATCCCAACATCACGGTAAATAACGATTCTGTCATCATCAACCATTGTATCCTCCATTTGGACATTCCCAGTGCCAGTAACATCCCTGTCTCAAAACGCCTTCCACCATCATGATCAGCAGTGTACTGAAAATGCCAAAACTGATTAGCAGGTAAAGTACATATTGTACATAGCGCATATTGTTTGAATCGGTTTCGATATGCTGCTTTATTTCAGGCATTATTTCTTCCCAGGTTTTTGCTTCATATTTCGGTCCAATGGCAGACCTTATGGCACCTGCTACCCCGGAAAGGTCAGCATTATCACTGAGCGAGATCACCATGGAAGTCAGCAATGAATCGGCACCAAACAATTCCTGTGCAGCAGGAATCGACATAAATAGTATCCTGTCGTTCAACTGGGGTGATCCCATTTTTACAATTCCCCTTACTGGCATCTTTCCGGCAGCAGATGATCCATGATAACCCTGCCCGATAAGGACCAGTTCGTTTATGCTTAGGTTCATTTTTTTTTGCAAGTCCGGCGCCTATTAAAACACCCCGGTCGGCCTCACTGAGATAATTGCCCTGTACCAGCTTTTCTTTTACTGAAGTGATCTGATTTTCCATCTCCGGCTCAATACCCAGCACCATGCAGCCTTTTGTGAGTTCGCCGGAAGAAACCAATGCAAATGATTCAAGCCTTGGAGCCAATGCTACAACAGGGGCGAATTGCGAATAGCGTTTTCCAGTTGAACGGATTTCCAGGAAACTGTTATCCAGGATCTGTTCATCATGATAACCCTTCAGGTGAACCTGTAAATGTCCCGTATAGGAACTGACAATATTCTTAACGAGGTTATTGAATATACCGTCTTTCAGGCTGCCGGTGATGATAGAGAAGAAGGTAGCGAAAGCAACAGCAGACACCGTGATCAGTGTGCGGCTCCTGTTCACGCCAGAGATTTTTCCATGCCAGTTTTAGTACCCACACGACAATTATTTTTAATTTGTTTACCACGAGCCGAACATTCATTGCACGGTCTTCATTTTCTCCGGTGTAAAAAATCCATCACTAATCGGACGTTCAAAATAGATGTATTGATAGATCATTTCTGTTGTTCTCACTTTATCTCGCGGCCGGAATCATTTCAAATAGTGTGGGGATAGAGCCTTCCGCCCATGGATTTAACATCATAACCGTTCATCGTATTGATCAGTACATTGTCCTCGTCATAAAAACGGACATGAAGCTGAACCATGTCAGATTGTTTTATAAATATCATTTGCACAAGCTGCCCCAGACCACGGAGGCTTCCGGGGTGGGGGTCATGATGATCGTATAGCATTTTCGGTTATTGATCACCGTATCATTTGTAAATTCATGGGTATAATCCGTGACCATGGAAGATTCCTTCACCAGGTCGTCATTGGTGAAATCAGTACCCATCCATGACTGGCTCATCATAGAGGGAGGAAGCTTGATGACTTTTTCGATCGAAGGCATCCAGTTCCAGACTTCGTTTTTCCTTTTGAGGAACACGATACCCTTGTCTTTTGGGGGAGACTCAACGAGGATCATGGAATATGCCGTTCCCTTGAGCCAGGTTTTGACACGCATTTCGCATGACCATGAGGGCCGGATGGTTTTGATAATGATGCCCGCTTCTGAGGTCTTTCCACGCATTTTGTCTTCTGTCTGCTGAACTACTTCTTTGGCGGTTTGGCCAAATAAGGAGATACCTGCCAGCATAACCAGGAATAAAAACAGGGCTTTCACTATTTTCTGTTTGACCTTAAAGTTAGGCCTGTGTGTGTGGATTGAATATGACTTAGGTCATGGCCGGTATGAAGGTAATTGTTCTATCATCTATTGACTATTCGCGCTGGGACCTATGAAGTAAATCGAATGCCATATGTCCTTTGCTGATCAACCAACAAGCTTGCCTGCGGAGAACTTCATGTATTAATTCAATCGGAGGAGACTCGTCGGCCTGAATATGAAATCAATAAGTAATTTCGCCGTAAGCTGTGTGAGATTCATGGCCTGTTGTTAAATCAACGACCATATTTTCATAGATAAAATATCCCGTGGCTCCTTCAAACCTGCCCGTTCCTCCTACAATAGTTGAGCCTCCCGTAATGGTTGCTATGTTACCACTGGCAGGAAAAGTAACATAAATAGTACCCTTGGTCCATAACTGGTCTCCATTAGCGGCATAGCCAATATCTTCAGACGAGATATAAAACCTGCCGTCAGCAGTCAGTCCACAGGTTTTATTTACTACGTTACCATACACTTTGCCAAGATGGTCCATATTACCATAGAAGATTGCCCCTCCTCCCACTCCACAGGGAAGCGGCGGAAGACTTGGATCCGGATCACTTTGCAGGGAATTAGTTATGGGCCTGGTAACCCTTACTTTCTGGGCGGCTGAATTCTTGGAGGATTGCGACTCAGCCTGCATCGCATTGTCTTGCAACGCTTCCTTTGAGCGTCCAGGAATAAAATTGAAATGGCCACGATCATACCTTTTTTCATGTTTCAAGTTTTAATGGTTGACTAAAGAAGTTGTTATCATTATAATACTGAGCTCCAGGAAAAGAAAGGTAATCGCATCACTGTTTCAACAATGTCATCAATAACAGGCTATAAAAAACCGTACTGCAGGCTGATAGCCATTTCCATTAGCTGAATGTTGCATTCAGCCAGGGGTAACGGGATGGCCCAGGGTTTAGAAAAAAAGTTTCCCCTTCAATGAATCGCGCAAGGACAATGGATCAGCAATCTCCGATGATGAGTTCATTCATACCTGGAATTTGCCGATTAACAACCGGGCATTATTACAAAAGTGAGATGGGTAGCGGGTCAGGGTTTGTGGTCTGGGTTAACAAAAGCTAGGCAATTAAAATTAACTTTCCAAATTTAGTTTATGCGTCACCGGGAGGAGGACCATCTTTAGCATATTGATTGATATGCAGAACTACAGTCTGAGATGCGCGGCAGTTGACAATTTCTAATTTTTGTCAGCATGGCAATGAGACAATAAAAGTTGTTCCTTCACCTTCTTTTGATATCACTTCGATGTTGCCACCATGGGCCTTTACAATATCATAGCTCAGCGCAAGTCCCAATCCGGTTCCCTCACCGGTAGGCTTGGTAGTGAAGAAAGGATGGAAGATTTTACCCAACACTTTTTGAGGAATGCCATTGCCATTGTCTTTACTGCGATCTCAACCTGGTCGCCTGATTTTTTCGTAGTTACTGTCACCGCGGGTTCATACCCCCTGTTGTATCTTCTTTCTTTTCGCTACTGCATAAAATGCATTATTATTAAATTGAGCATTACCCTGCCAATATCCTGCGGAATGATATTGATCTTACCGATACTCTGATCAAATCCGGTATCAAGTGCCATTAAATGATTTATCCTTTGCCCTAATCCCATGATATCAGCCTCAAATACTCATCCGCCAACACATTGATATCCGTTGGTTCTTTCGCTCACTGCTGCTTTGGCTGTTGAAGCATGCCTTTACAATGGCATCGGCACGTTTGCCATGAAGGTCTATTTTTTCCGTATTTCCTCCAGGTCAGTTGAAATTTGGCATCTTCTTGAAATTTCCTTCCATTATCTCTTCCATCTCATTTATCAATTCTTTATTCACCTCCGAAAAATTATTGACAAAGTTCAACGGGTTCTGAATTTCATGCGCAATGCCGGCAGTTAGTTCTCCCAGTGATGCCATTTTTTCGGATTGAATGAGTTGCGATTGGGCAGAAGTAAGTTTTTGCAGGGCCAGCTCAGCTTTCACCTTTTGCCTTTTCAGTCTCCTGTTTCTGTTGCTCCAGTACATCATACGATTTTTGTTTCTGCCGGTTATTTCGCCACAACATGCCCGCCACCAATAACAGGGTCAGCAAACCGCCAACTAATATGATTTTCTGCAACCTGTTATTGTAATTGCTCCTTGCTGTAATCAGTTCCTGCTTTCTTACCTGTTCATTAAAGGAAATGCTTTGCACTTCCTTCCGTTTTTCCTCGCTGTATATGCTATCCTGTAAAGCATGAAATTTTTCGATATAAGCAATTGCGCTATCTTTTTCGCCGCTTAATTTATATACCTGGCCAAGGTTATGCATAGCTTCCATAAGGGTTTTGATCTCCAGGCCGGCATTCCAGCTGTTGATGACACTATTGGCATAATATTTCGCTGAATCGAGTTCTCCCTTATTCTTATATAAGGTAGATAACCCGCTATTAATTTGTATGGTATCCTGGGGAAAATCATTAGGCGCTGCCAGTGTTTTGGCCAGGCGATAATTTTGTATGGCAGAATTGTAATCACCTTTCCTGGCCTGGATGGTCGCAAGTAAATAATAGGGGAAATTCCATATAGCTCCATTAAAACGTTCATTGTAATCAATGGCTTTCTGTGTAAAATACAATGCGGAATCCAGCATATCCATCAGGATATAGGTCTGGCCAATCTCTGCCTGTAATAGCGGCGGATATCTTTGCCCGATAAAAAATATCCTGCCGGTGACATTACTTTTCTCTGAAACATCCAACGCATATTTTGCATGATCGAGTGATTTTCTAAAATCTTTTTACCAGGTCCCGGTAGGCATATTGCAACCAGCCGTTAGCCTGTGCAATTCCTGTACTATATTTTACACTTTCGAAAATGTTCGACGCTTCAACGACAATTTGAATACCCTCGCTGACATTTTTCTTTGATTTCTGATCACCTAATGCCAATAAACCAAAGCCTTCCCCGATTTTATAATGTAGTGCACG
>CAVPPM010000016.1:0-8771 GCA_963707255.1 uncultured Sphingobacteriales bacterium
CCTTCCGTTCCATTTTAGTCTTTCTTGTTTTTCTTCCAGCCATTTCCCTTTTACAGACGGGTTGTTCCAAAGATGGTGGCTCGGGGAAAAGCTACAATATTATAGACAAGAATATTTTTTTCACGATCAACATCGCCGGTAAATCCTACACGTCCTATGGCTGGTATCAAAGCGATTATTCCGATGTCTGGAACGGAGCACCGTTCATTACACTGCACTACACTATCGATTCATTAGATGCCGATACTATATGGACCCGCGATATTAGCGTAATTGATCATTCAACCAATTATGTTTCTCCAGAAAAAGTCGGTAACTGCAATGCAAACATAAGACTCACTAAAAAAGGCGGTGGACCGATGGGCACTTATACAGTAGTGAAAGGCCCAAGGGCCGATAATAAGTTATATGACCTTGACGGCAAATCATATTTTATTGACCAGGCAGGCGAAGAATTCATCCTGACAAACAGGTCACCCGTTGGTGCCGCTAAATCTTATGTTGAAGGAAATTTCAGGTGCAATCTCTGGGAGGTTAACGGATCTACCACAACACCGATCCCTGCCACCGGCAGTTTCAGGCTGGCAGGGTATTGACGTACATACGCCATAGCTGCGCAAATCGATCAGCAGCTTCATGATGAAGATTCTTTTACCATAAATACATCGCCATGAAAAAGTCAACAAATTGCCATTCCATTAAAATGGTATCTGTAATATGTTTACTGTCTGTGATTTTCTTATTATACAGCAGTTGCCGTAAATCTTCCATTGCACCCCGAATTATTCGTGATACCAACTATTTCTTTACGCTCAACATGAATAATAAGACTCATACCACCTATTCATGGATAAGCGCTACAAGTCCAGGGGTAGCGGATACTCCGTATGCCTATATCTCGCATTCTGTCGATTTATCCGGGCTGACTATATGGTCTTTAGGCATCGGTGTTGATCCAGAATGGAGTGATATTTACCGCCGTGGACACAGCAGCATTGCGATTATTGTAACATTGAAGAAAACAGGCGATTTGCTCGGAGACTATACAATAGATGAAGCTAATAATGTCCAGTCTTTGAACATGGAAAGTAAAGACTATGTAATACCCACGCATGATGCAGTGTTCACTGTTCATTATATTTCCCCGCCTGGAACAGAACTCCCTGTTGTGGAAGGAACTTTTCGATGCACCGTTTCCGAGCCAAATACCAATATATCATTTCCTGCCACAGGATCATTCAGGTTAAGAGTGAAGATCTGAGCCGCTTCAGAGGCAAAGACAGGAGGTTTCAATAATCTTTATTCATGACCTTATCGATAAACATTTTCATAGTTGTCGGTTGAAGACCGAACCTGGCAACAGACTCAGTGACTGGCACAGACTGATCCTTCCCTTCTGTAAGAATTGCCATTCTTATGATTCGGGCAACACCGGGATGGACAAGGTTAAAAACAACACCCAATACCTTTACCATACCGATCGGTATATGACCCACCTTAATTGGTTTTCCGGTTGCTTTTCCAAACATTTCAGCTACCTGGTTGCGGGTTAGGTTCTCCGGCCCTGCCAGGTTAACGATCGTATTAATGTATCTGTCAGAATCTATAATGCAGTCGATGGCACCCACAACATCCACAACCGAAATAAAATTCATCGGCGTTTCTCCCTTTCCAGGAATCATGGTTTTCCCTTTATCAATAATATTCTTTCCCAATAAACGATAAGCATGCCACTCCATAAACGCCGCCGGTCTTACAATGGTATAGTTCATCCCGCTCCGCTCAAGGTGTTGCTCTACTGCATATTTTGTGCGGCAAAAGTCGAGTGGATGATCCGGCGATGCCCCGATAATAGAGGTATAAATAAAATGCTTTACGCCCGCTTTCTTTGCTGCATCGATTAGAATCTTATGGCCTCGCTCATCTACATTTTCTGAACGGTTTTTACCACGCCCGATCATTCCATGAACTGCAGTAAGCACGATGTCCTTATCCTGGAAAATATCGTTGAAGCTCTCCGGGTCATTAATATCGCCGGCTATAATTGTCGCACCTTTATCATGGAGGTCCCTGACCTTGGCAGTATCCCTGGCAAATGCAGTAACCGTATAGCCCTTCTCCAGGAAATGCAGGGCTGCAGCATGACCAAGCACGCCACTGGCACCAACCACAAGCGCCTTTTTCATTCTGTATGTTTGGTTTTAAGTTACATTATTTTATTTGGCAGATGACTAAAAGAGTATGAGTATATTGTCGTGATTTGCTATCTTTTATAGCCTTATGGCAAATAATCTAAACTCATCCATCTTGGCATCCATCCTGGTTATCGGAAGTTCGAATACGGATATGGTGGTGAAGACATCTTCATTTCCCACACCCGGACAAACGATACTGGGCGGACAATTCTTTATGTTCCCCGGTGGGAAAGGCGCCAACCAGGCAGTGGCAGCAGCAAGGCTGGCGAAGGCTGACGATAGTCATAAACATTCTTCACAGGTTACCTTTATCACCAAACTGGGAAATGACATTTTTGGCGACCAATCCCTGACAGGTTTTGAAAATGCGGGTATAGATACACGTTATATTGCCCGGGATGTGGATCATCCGTCGGGTGTAGCATTGATCACCGTCAATGATAAGGGCGAGAACCATATTGTAGTGGCGCCCGGCGCAAATCATTCTTTAGTTCCCGAAGACCTCGACAGGGCCGAACTTGCCTTCATGGAGGCCAAATGGGTGCTCATGCAGCTGGAGATCCCCATTGATACGGTAGTGTATGCGGCTGAGAAATCAAAAGCACTGGGTGTGAAAATCATCCTGAATCCTGCCCCCGCACAGGCCCTGCCCGAACAACTTTTTTCCAAACTATTTCTGTTTACACCCAATGAAACCGAAGCGCAATTTTATACAGGCATAGAGATTAATGATATTGATACAGCAAGAAAAGCGGCTGAAATTCTTTTGTCGAGAGGAGTGCAGAACGTAGTGATCACCATGGGATCCAAAGGCGCCTTTTTCAAAAATGCCGATGAAGAGATGATGGTTCCATCGCCACAGGTCACTGCCGTAGACACTACTGCAGCAGGTGATGTGTTCAATGGGGCACTCTGTGTGGCTTTGTCGGAGCACATGTCATGGAAAGAAGCGCTGACCTGGGCCTGCAGGGCTGCTGCAATTTCAGTTACGAGAATGGGAGCGCAGTCTAGTTGCCCTTCAAGAGCAGAGCTGGACTTATGAGATTACGGATTGCGGATTACGGATTACGGATTGCCATTTGCGCATACGGATTAAGAGAGCCATAGTTAATATTTCATAACCGTCAACCGTCAACTGTCAACAGTCAACCATACAACCCGCTATGTTTATTATCGAGTCTTACACCACCGCCGTCCTCTTCTGCATCATCACCATGTTATGCTGGGGATCATGGGCCAATACGCAGAAACTGGCATCGTCGACCTGGCGATTTGAACTGTTCTACTGGGATTATGTGATCGGGATATTGTTGTTGTCCTTAGTACTCGGACATACACTCGGCAGTACAGGAACAGAAGGCCGGCCAATTATGGAAGACCTGCACCAGGCCAGCAACGAAAGCGCGCTTTCGGCATTATGGGGTGGTGTGCTGTTCAACGCGGCGAATATCCTGCTGGTGGCATCGATCTCGATCGCGGGGATGTCGGTCGCCTTTCCTGTAGGGATCGGACTGGCACTTGTCATCGGCGTCATCGTTAATTATATCGATGCACCCATCGGCAATCCTGTATTACTTTTTGGTGGCGTGGCCCTGGTCATGATCGCCATCATATTAAATGCCTATGCATACCGGAAAAAACAGGCACAGCAAAACGCCGTTTCCAGCAAGGGACTGATCCTGGCCGTCGTCGCCGGTTTACTGATGGGATTGTTCTATAAATACGTTGCCAATTCGATGTTTCCTGATTTCAAAAACCCGATCGATGGAAAACTGAGTCCTTATACCGCCATCTTCATCTTCTCAGTCGGCATTCTTGCGTCTAATATCCTTTTTAATACCCTGCTGATGCGCTTTCCATTTACGGGTAGCCCTGTCAGTTATATGGATTACTTCAGGGGCAGCTTGAAATCACACCTTACCGGTATACTGGGCGGTGTGATCTGGTGCATCGGCATGTCATTTTCCATCCTTGCTTCTGACAAGGCGGGGCCGGCCATTTCTTATGGGCTCGGACAGGGTGCCACTATTGTCGCGGCCATCTGGGGAATCTTTATCTGGAAAGAATTCAGGGATGCTCCCAGATCGGTCTATAATATATTATACCTGATGCTGGCTTGTTATGCGGTTGGACTGGCACTTATAATTATTTCACGTTAAACCTTAATTATCTCATTCCATTTTCACACCAGCACATTTTTCACATTATCATATTCTCCATGGAAGTACATCACCACGGACACGTACACGAAAAAAAGAAATGGAAGGAATACCTGTTCCAGTTCTTTATGCTTTTTCTCGCTGTCTTTTGCGGTTTCCTGGCGGAATACCAGCTCGAACACAAAATAGAAGATGACCGGGAAAAACAATTCATCGCCTCACTGGTCTATGATCTTAAGGATGACCTGGTGACCCTGGATGTACAGATCAACAGACATAAGCTGTCGATTGAAATGCTCGACAGCATGTTCTGGATGATTTCCGATCCGGCCCATATCAGGGAGAACGGTGACGCCATTTACTATATCGGCAGGCTGGCGCCAAGGATTTCGACTTTTGCCCAGAACAATAAAACCTTTGACCAGCTTAGAAATTCCGGTGGGTTCCGGCTGATTCACCGGCAGGAGACAGCCAACAGGATCATGGCTTACTACAACATGATACCATTGCTGAGAAAACTGGAAGATGAATTTTCATTGGAGTTTACTGAATATAAAAGACTGGCGGCTAAAATATTTGATCCTGTGGTTTTCCGTCAACAGGAACATGCAGCAGGAATTTCCAGGAGTACATACAATCCCGCATTACGTACTTACGACCCGGAAATCCTTAAAGAATTTGGGGTTAAAATAGTTTATCTGAATGGAACAAGGAGGGTGCTCCTTCCAGTAGAAGAAAACCTAAAAGCAAATGGCAGGGAACTGATCAGCTTTCTCGAAAAAGAATATGATCTCGAACCCATAAAATAAAAAAGCCGATGAATTCACTTGAAATCCATCGGCCCATATTATTAAAAAAACTTATTTCCTCGTAAATGTAAAGGTCTCGGTATACGTTACACCGCCATCATCAAAAGTGCTGGATATCTTCAGCGTGGTAGCATCCAGTTGCAGGATCTTGAAGTCGGCAATAGCACTGATGTTTAACGTGGTATTGTTATCCTTTAATGTCCACAGGAAGGGAATTGTTTGTTCATCAGCGGCATCACATTTTGTCGCGCCTTCGTTAAATTCTCCTTCGCTGTTGGTTTTGAAGGTGGTAATATTGTCCTTCTCGCAGGCTTCATAAAGAGGATAGGCTTCAGAGACCGGTGTACCGGTTCCGAGGTCATAGGCCGGGCTAAAAACGTCGCTCGTTACCTGCCATGAACCAATGATTAACTCAGCAGGAGTTTTGGCAGGGGCATCATCGTCTTTACTACATTGTACCAGCAGGAAAGCGAAAATGGCAAGACTTAAAAACTTCGGGATGGACAAGATGGATTTTCTCATTGTGATGACTTTATAGGTTAATGACTGTTAGCACTTACAGGATAATGATTTTCCTGTATACATTCCAACGTCATGTACCCGGATAGATAACGAATTAAGGACCCGGGTATTGTCGGAATATTTAAAAAGGAAAGGTATGACGAATATTGACATCTGTCGACATTCCCCATTTACTCGTATCTTAAAATCATGAAGAAACTTATCATTATTCTGCTGGCCCTGCCAATGGCCCTTGCTGCGCAAAAAAACTATCAGAAAACCCTGGACGCTTATATGACGGCTGAATCCGCCGTCAGGGATTTCAACGGCGCTGTAATGGTTGTCCAGAAAGGTAAAACCATTTATCAGAAAGCATTCGGGCTGGCCGACAGGGAGTGGAACATTCCTAACACTAATGACACCAAATTCCGCATCGGGTCAGTCACCAAACAATTCACCGCGGCCTGTATTCTCCAACTTGCGGAGCAGGGCAAACTGAGCACGGACGACAAACTTACTAAATACTTCCCTGACTATCCAAAGGGCGACAGCATCACGATTCATATGTTGCTTTGCCATAGTTCCGGGATAAAAAATTATACGTCGATCCCCGAATTCTGGCCAAAGTCTGTGTTGCCGCTAAGCCATGATTCAATGATCGCCCTGTTCAGGAATAAACCACTTGACTTCACGCCCGGAACTAAATTCAGTTATAGCAACTCCGGGTTTTACCTGCTGGGTGTTATTGTTGAAAAGGTATCTGGTAAAAACTTCAGCGATTATGTCCTGGAAAATGTGATCAAAAAAGCCGGATTGTCGAATACCTCGATGGATATGCTGGATTCCGTTTTATTATATAGGTCGAAAGGTTATGCCAAAACAAAATACGGATGGAGGCATGCCATGTACATTTCGATGGAAGGACCTTATAGTGCGGGTGCGATGGTCTCAACCACGGATGACCTGGTGAAATGGACGAAGGCTTTGCACAGCAACCAGGTCATCAGCGCTGCATCCAGGCAAAAGATGCTGACGCCTAATTTTGATAATTACGGATTTGGCATTATCATCGACAGCTTTAAGATGCATCCGCGCATCTGGCATAATGGTGGTATTCCCGGTTTTTCCACCAACCTTAGTTACTATCCGCAGGATGATCTTTATGTGGTAGCCATTTCAAATACAGGATATAGTTCCGATAGGATTTCGGCATCGCTGTCTGCGATTATGTATGGGCTTCCCGTGCAACCGCCATATAATCCTAAGGAAATCAAACTCGATACTGCAATATTGAACAGGTATACCGGGAAATATATGGGAACGAATCTCATTGAACTGGTCAGGCGCGGGGATAAACTCTACCGGGTGACAAAAGGCGCCCAGGATGTAGAACTCAAACCAGAATCTCCCACCCGCTTCTTCTATGCAGATGACTCGGATCGGTTTATAGAGTTTGAGGTCGATAAGTCGGGCAAGGCTACGAAGGCATGGTTTAAGAGCCTGGTAGATACTTTTGAACTTAAAAGGCAATAGGAAAGACGCAGAGAAAGCAGGGGACGAAAAGAGAACCTAAACGCAGAAAGACTGTGAGTGTTCCGTATACATAAGAAGCCAAAATGCTTGGTCTCTGCTGGCGATGCAAAGGATTGTGCCTATTTTTTATTTGCCGGTCTTTTGCAGATGGTTTACCTTTTAGTTCCCCTGAGAATTTACCAGAATTTCATTCGTCAACCAAAACAACAAATTATGAAAAGGATCCTGTTCTTTGCATTGATTGTAATCGTCTACATCGCCTGTAACTCATCGCCTACTTCATCAGCAGATACCGCCGCTGATACTACTAAGTCAGACAAAGCCGCGGCTGCACCGGTGACTTTGCCGTATACCCCTGATTACGTTACTCTCACAGACGACGTTTCAGATGCCGCTCTTCTTACTGTATTGAACTCTTATAAACATTGGGAAAACGGTGATATGTCTGGTTTAAGGTCCACCCTCGCCGACTCGGTGACCTTTCAGTCCTGGAATGCCTGGGCGTTTAATGGCACGGGAGACAGCCTGTTAACTTATTGGAAAACTTCCCGCGATAGCCTTTCTTCCGTGAAGATCACCATGACTGCCTGGAGAAAACAACATTCCGTTGAAAAAAATGAAGACTGGATTAGCGTGTGGTATACAGAAGTGGACAAATACAAAATAGGCAAAGTGGATTCAGCTTCTTTCCAGGATGATAACCTCGTCGTAAATGGCAAAATCAGGGTTTATAGCCAACATAAACAATTCCTGAAAAAGAAATAGTTTTCAGTACCACTCATATTCTGAAAAAGAAGTTGTTTTTTTCGAACAACTGATACAACAAATCCCGGGTTTATGGCCCGGGATTTTCTATTAGTATGGTTCACTTTAACGCCTGAAAAAATAAATCCCGGGTTTATCGCCCGGGATTTTCTATTAGCATGGTTCCCCCTAAGATGTCTCAGTTATGACGCCCGTTCAGGCCTTTGCTTTGATTGCCTCCCAGCCTTCCTGGCTCTTTTCCCAGGTGAGCCCCTTGTAAGACAACTTTATCGAACCATCTGCCTGTATGGTAAAGCGATACTTGCTTTCCCATCCGTAATATTCAAACTCATTGTTTCCAACATACTCCAACGGGTAACCGCCGTTTATACTGGTGCCGTCCTTTATCCACAACAAATTATCCTTCCTGTATAATTCTTCCTGCTTGCCATTATCTGTGCGTTTATACGCACCTGTTACCTGTCAATGACAGAAATATCAGCTGGGACTTTTTCCAGCATCGTCACATTAAAACTCACTGATTTTTCACCACCCGCAATATCTTTTATATTCAGGATCCTGCTCTTTGCGGCAGGTAATGAAGCAGCACTATGCTTGGCAATATTCTTATCCCCTGTAAAATATAACTGGGTGATCATCGCCTGGTAACCTTCTACCGTATCGTGGTATCTGGTAATGAGCGGGCCTGATCGAGCCATCACCTGTATCATATGGAACGGGCATGATCGTTTTAGAACTCTTTGCCCTTATCATCGCAATAGGTCTTCGCCCTGTACTTAAAATCTGGCGATTCATTGTCGTACACGCCG
>CAVPPM010000017.1:0-9903 GCA_963707255.1 uncultured Sphingobacteriales bacterium
GACTTCATAGACATTTTTGGTTGTCTGCGAATAACCATTTGTTATCAGCGAGGTCAATAATATTATAATGATCAGCTTATTCATCAACAGGTTTACCATTAAAAATAATATTTTATTTTGAATAGAAAAACAAACGGTATTTCACACCCCGGTTGAATGGGCCAGGCGCCTATTGTATCTTTATATCATCAGAAACTCCATTTCAGTCGCAGGTATCCAACCTGTGCCAGGTTGTTGAACTGGCCTTCTGATTCGGCAAAGAAAGATTGCCATACCAGGTCGATGTCGATGTTGGGAGTAGCATTATAAGTCAGGGCCGGATACATGATCAGCATATTGGTGAAGGGGGCAAAAATTTCAGTGATATTCCCGGTAAATAAAGGCGTAAATGCCTTGCTGGTGCCGGCCAGGAAATTATATCGTGTCGGCATCAGGTTATCAGGTGTATTCTGAAAGCTTAACTTCGACCAATCGTCTACTTCGCCTTTTGCTCCCTGTGTGTTATATAAGAACGCGCCATGAAGGTACCATCCATTTTCCGTGATGTAATCTATCTCCGTAGTTACATTAACCACCAGGCCGGTGTCCCCTCCCATGGCAAACATTTGTGCCTCACCCTTGAAGCCCGTCTTGCCGATATTACTGCTCCATCCCATTCCCGCTGTAAATTTTCGATTATATATTCCCGTTAAAAACTGCCAGTCCACCTTATCCCTGTTTATCCAGTATTTAACAGACGCAATTACTTTCCTGCTGCTTCTTCCCATGGAAACCGCTCCTTCAAATGAACTCAGGTCATTTGGCATATACTGAACTTTGGCCGCATCAGCACCCGGCCTTTCCTCATAATCAAAGTCGAGGATATTATATGAATTGAAGATATCGTTTGGGTTCCAGACATTTGCCATTCCCCAGTTGATGCGCTGGCGACCAATGCGCGTTGTCCATTTTTTTCCTCTCGACTCCACCCATAATCTTTCAACATTCGTCTGGAGCACCATTTCGGGCGTGCTGAACCATACCACCGACATATTAACGGATTCACTGCTGTTGCGAAGGTGGTCGGTAAACTCCGGGTCATTTTTCACGGCATCTCCCCAGTAAAAACGATTCCTGAGTTCCAAAGCAGCCGTGATTTTACCAGTTGGTTTCCACTTTCAGGTTCATCCGGTTATGCACAAGCTGGGTATATTGTAAAGGAACATGATCCTTTGGCAATGTGAAAGAATTCAAATCCTTGAGGTAGCCGTTGAATATCCATTTAGGGGGAACCAGCGTATCCTGTGCAGAGAGACCGGTACTTAGCAACAAACAAAAAATAAACGTCCGCGGCGGCCAGACCTTCAGTTTTTCCTTAATAAAATCAATCAGCTTTTTTATTAATCCCTTTACCATGGTATACAATGCGGTATTCCCTGTTTTCAATCTTTCCAACTTCATTCAATTCCATGCATTTCAATCAATTATCCTTGGGGTGCTCTTTTTGCAAAAGTTTAGCCCCGGTATCGGAAACAATTTTACCATCAACAAGGGTTATCACCCTTTTTGCCCTTTCAATAACCCTTGGATCATGGGTTGAAAAAATGAAGGTCATCCCTTCTTCTTCATTTAGCTTAGCCATTATATCCAGCAGGTTCGAAGCAGAAGCAGAATCAAGATTGGCCGTAGGTTCATCAGCGAGGACAAAACGGGGTTTGGATGCCAGCGCCCTGGCTACGGCTACCCGTTGCTGTTGCCCCCCAGACAGTGCGGAAGGCCTGCTGTCGATCTTGTCTTCCAGTCCAACCTGCCTGAACAGCTGGTTGATCCGGTCATCCCTTTCTTTTCTGCCTGCTCCCTGAAGCAATAAAATAAATTCGGCGTTCTCCCGGGCAGTCAGCACCGGGATCAGGTTATAGGATTGAAATACGAAGCCGATATTACGCAGCCTGAACCGGATGAGCTCTGACGGACTCAGTTTTGTGATATCGGTGTCATTGATCATGATGCTTCCGCTATCAGGCCTGTCGAGCCCACCGATAAGGTTCAGTAAAGTGGTTTTACCCGAACCCGAAGGGCCTACCAGTGCCGCAAACTCGCCTTTATCCAGGTGCAGGTGTACATTGTTCACCGCATGCACGGGAATTGTTTTCGGATTATATGTTTTACTGATATTGTGAGCATCAATAACTGGTGTGTTCATGTTGTTATTTTTGAAGTATGTCTGCAGGATTCATTTGTAAACTTTTCCATGCCGGGAATAAGGAAGAGAAAAGGGCTGCCAGGAAAACGAGCATAATTATACCCGGTAGTTTGTCATAAGGAAAGGATGGATATACCAGGGTTTCATAACCAAAATTCTGCATCATTTCACGCCCCATACCGGAAAGGTCAAGTCCGTTCCTTTCGTAATACCCGGTGATCAGGAAGCCGGCCAGTAAAGCAACAGGTATACCAACTATCGTAAGGAAAAATGTTTCAAAGAGAATCAACAGCATCAGCCTTCCCCTTCCAGTACCCAGCGCTACCATCATGCCGATTTCCCTCCTCCTTTCCAGTACCGTCATCATCATCGTATTAATGATGCCGAAAGAAAGCGCGATAAGGATGATAATGACAATGATATAGGAATATACGTCTACCGTTTTCACCATCAGGTCCGTTTCAGGGGATATTTCCTGCCATGATTCCACAATCGTCCCCGGAAATTCCTGTTGGTAACGGTGCTGTATAGCCGAAACACTGTCGTCGCTGTTCAGGATTACCGCAATCTCATGTATATTATTGCCAATACCCAGTAACTGCTGCAGTTCGGATTTATCAACATATACATTGGCTTCGTCGAGTGGTGCGTTGGCCGACTGGTAAATTCCCTTTATCCTGAAAGCGGCTGAAACTATATTGCCGGCTGTGTCGGTCATGGTAAGTACGATCTTGGTACCGTTGGAAAGTTTCATTTTGGTGGCCAGCTTTTTTCCCACAAGTATGCCTTTTTCATTCTTCTTCCAATTAAACCCGCCCTCCTTTATTTTTTTCCCAAGCCCGGAGACTGCAGTTTCATTAGCAGTGTCTACACCATTGATCTGAACGCCGGAGCTTCCGGTAGGATTGGAAAGCATCCCGGAAGTCACGGCCCGCGTAGATACATATTTTATGCTTTTATCGAATTTTAATTGCCCGATAATTTTTTCGGGATCCGGTACCAGGAATTCCGGATCAAGGTCACCCTTAAATGACGGATGATGAAACTGCAGGTGCCCGGTTTCAGTATCAATTACCGTCCTGACCCTGCTCTGCATCATTCCTTTGTACAGGGCGAGAACGGCTACTGCCGCAAAAAGTCCAACCGCTACCGATAACATGATCACCAGGCTTCGCATTTTATTGCGCCATATATTCCTCCATGCCATTGCAATGATCATGATCGCAGGTTTATTTTTTCATAGCTGTTACAGGATTCATCCTCATTACCACGTATAAAGGGTATAATGAAAGGATCAGTCCGATGACAAACACAACAAATCCCTGGCCCAGGAATATCATCGGGTCAGCTGATGCCGGAAATATTGGCTCAAATCCGAATTTTTCATAGGCCCTTGCAGTTTCCCCGGCCAGCCGAAGTGGTTGTTTTTCAAAATACAGCACCAGGGGTATGCTGATCAGTATTCCGGTTATTGATCCCAGCATCACGGTAAATAACGATTCTGTCATCATCAACCATTGTATCCTCCATTTGGACATTCCCAGTGCCAGTAACATCCCTGTCTCAAAACGCCTTTCCACCATCATGATCAGCAGTGTACTGAAAATGCCAAAACTGATCAGCAGGTAAAGTACATATTGTACATAGCGCATATTGTTTGAATCGGTTTCGATATGCTGCTTTATTTCAGGCATTATTTCTTCCCAGGTTTTTGCTTCATATTTCGGTCCAATGGCAGACCTTATGGCTCCTGCTACCCCGGAAAGGTCAGCATTATCACTGAGCGAGATCACCATGGAAGTCAGCAATGAATCGGCACCAAACAATTCCTGGTGCAGCAGGAAGTCGACATAAATAGTATCCTGTCGTTCAACTGGGGTGATCCCATTTTTACAATTCCCCTTACTGGCATCTTTCCGGCAGCAGATGATCCATGATAACCCTGCCCGATAAGGACCAGTTCTTCGTTTATGCTTAGGTTCATTTTTTTTGCAAGTCCGGCGCCTATTAAAACACCCCGGTCGGCCTCACTGAGATAATTGCCCTGTACCAGCTTTTCTTTTACTGAAGTGATCTGATTTTCCATCTCCGGCTCAATACCCAGCACCATGCAGCCTTTTGTGAGTTCGCCGGAAGAAACCAGTGCAAATGATTCAAGCCTTGGAGCCAATGCTACAACCTGCGGCATATTGCGTATAGCGTTTTCCAGTTGAACGGATTTCCGGAAACTGTTATCCAGGATCTGTTCATCATGATAACCCTTCAGGTGAACCTGTAAATGTCCGGTATAGGAACTGACAATATTCTTAACGAGGTTATTGAATATACCGTCTTTCAGGCTGCCGGTGATGATAGAGAAAAAGGTAGCGAAAGCAACAGCAGACACCGTGATCAGTGTGCGGCTCCTGTTGCGCCAGAGATTTTTCCATGCCAGTTTTAGTACCCACACGACAATTATTTTTAATGCGTTTTACACCGGTCCGAACATTCATTGCACGGTCTTCATTTTCTCCGGTGTAAAAAATCCATCACTAATCGGACGTTCAAAATAGATGTATTGATAGATCATTTCTGTCTTCTGGTTTTTCTTGTCGGCCGGAATCATTTCAAATCGTGTGGGGATCAGCCTTCCGCCCATGGATTTAACATCATAGCCGTTCATCGTATTGATGAGTACATTGTCCTCGTCATAAAAACGGACATGAAGCTGAACCATGTCGGTCTTATCAATACATACCACGAGCTTGCCCCAGACCACGGAGGCTTCCGGGGTGGGGGTCATGATGATCGTATAGCATTTTCGGTTATTGATCACCGTATCATTTGCAAATTCATGGGTATAATCCGTGACCATGGAAGATTCCTTCACCAGGTCGTCGTTGGTGAAATCAGTGCCCATCCATGACTGGCTCATCATGGAGGGAGGAAGTTTGATGACTTTTTCGATCGAAGGCATCCAGTTCCAGACTTCGTTTTTCCTTTTGAGGAACACGATACCCTTGTCTTTTGGGGGAGACTCAACGAGGATCATGGAATATGCCGTTCCCTTGAGCCAGGTTTTGACACGCATTTCGCGTGACCATGAGGGCCGGATGGTTTTAATAATGATGCCCGCTTCTGAGGTTTTGCCACGCATTTTGTCTTCTGTCTGCTGAACTACTTCTTTGGCGGTCTGGCCAAATAAGGAGCTACCTGCCAGCATAACCAGGAATAAAAACAGGGCTTTCACTATTTTCTGTTTGACCTTAAAGTTAGGCCTGTGTGTGTGGATTGAATATGACTTAGGTCATGGCCGGTATGAAGGCAATTGTACTATCATTTATTGACTATTCGCGTGCGACCTATATCAACGTAGATGCCAGGTACATGTCCTTTAATGACCGACGAGTTCCTCCGGAGAACTTCATGTATTAATTCTATCGGAGGAGACTCGTCGGCCTGAATATGAAATCAATAAGTAATTTCGCCGTAAGCTGTGTGAGATTCATGGCCTGTTGTTAAATCAACGACCATATTTTCATAGATAAAATATCCCGTGGCTCCTTCAAACCTGCCCGTTCCTCCTACAATAGTTGAGCCTCCCGTAATGGTTGCTATGTTACCACTGGCAGGAAAAGTGACATAAATAGTACCCTTGGTCCATAACTGGTCTCCATTAGCGGCATAGCCAATATCTTCAGACGAGATATAAAACCTGCCGTCAGCAGTCAGTCCACAGGTTTTATTTACTACGTTACCATACACTTTGCCAAGATGGTCCATATTACCATAGAAGATTGCCCCTCCTCCCACTCCACAGGGAAGCGGCGGAAGACTTGGATCCGGATCACTTTGCAGGGAATTAGTTATGGGCCTGGTAACCCTTACTTTCTGGGCGGCTGAATTCTTGGAGGATTGCGACTCAGCCTGCATCGCATTGTCTTGCAACGCTTCCTTTGAGCATCCCGCCAGGAATAAAATTGAAATGGCCACGATCATACCTTTTTTCATGTTTCAAGTTTTAATGGTTGACTAAAGAAGTTGTTATCATTATAATACTGAGCTCCAGGAAAAGAAAGGTAATCGCATCACTGTTTCAACAATGTCATCAATAACAGGCTATAAAAAACCGTACTGCAGGCTGATAGCCATTTCCATTAGCTGAATGTTGCATTCAGCCAGGGGTAACGGGATGGCCCAGGGTTTAGAAAAATAGTTTCCCCTTCAATGAATCGCGCAAGGACAATGGATCAGCAATCTCCGATGATGAGTTCATTCATACCTGGAATTTGCCGATTAACAACCGGGCATTATTACAAAAGTGAGATGGGTAGCGGGTCAGGGTTTGTGGTCTGGGTTAACAAAAGCTAGGCAATTAAAATTAACTTTCCAAATTTAGTTTATGCGTCACCGGGAGGAGGACCATCTTTAGCATATTGATTGATATGCAGAACTACAGTCTGAGATGCGCGGCAGTTGACAATTTCTAATTTTTGTCAGCATGGCAATGAGACAATAAAAGTTGTTCCTTCACCTTCTTTTGATATCACTTCGATGTTGCCACCATGGGCCTTTACAATATCATAACTCAGCGAAAGTCCCAAACCGGTACCCTCACCAGTAGGCTTGGTAGTGAAGAAAGGATGGAATATTTTACTCAACACTTTTTCAGGAATACCATTCCCATTGTCAGCAATGCGAATCTCAACCTGGTTGCCTGATTTCTTCGTAGTAACTGTCACCGCAGGATCATACCCCTCCTGTTGCATCTTCTTCTTTTCTGCCACCGCATAAAAAGCATTATTATAAATATTCAGCAATACCCTTCCCAAGTCCTGTGGAATAATATTGACAGGACCGATACTATTATCCAATACAGTATGAAGTGCCGCCTTAAATGTTTTATCCCTAGCCCTGATGCCGTGATAACTTAGCCTCAAATACTCCTCCGCCAATACATTGATATCCTTTAATTCCTTCTCTGCACTGCCTGTCTTTGAATGTTGAATCATAGACTTCACAATAGCATCGGCCCGCTTTCCATGAAGGGCTATTTTTTCCGTATTTGCCTCCAGGTCAGTGGAAAGTTTATCAACTTCTGGATAATTTCCTTCCCTTATCTCTTTCCGTATCTCATTTATCAATTCAATATTCAACTCCGAAAAATTATTGACAAAGTTCAACGGGTTCTGGATCTCATGGGCAATGCCAGCAGTTAGTTCACCCAGTGATGCCATTTTTTCGGAATGAATCAGTTGTGACTGGGCAGAAGTAAGTTTTTGCAGGGCCAGCTCAGCTTTCGCCTTTTGCCTTTCAGTCTCCTGTTTCTGTTGCTCCAGTACATCATACGATTTTTGTTTCTGCCGGTTATTTCGCCACAACATGCCCGCCACCAATAACAGGGTCAGCAAACCGCCAACTAATATGATTTTCTGCAACCTGTTATTGTAATTGCTCCTTGCTGTAATCAGTTCCTGCTTTCTTACCTGTTCATTAAAGGAAATGCTTTGCACTTCCTTCCGTTTTTCCTCGCTGTATATGCTATCCTGTAAAGCATGAAATTTTTCGATATAAGCAATTGCGCTATCTTTTTCGCCGCTTAATTTATATACCTGGCCAAGGTTATGCATAGCTTCCATAAGGGTTTTGATCTCCAGGCCGGCATTCCAGCTGTTGATGACACTATTGGCATAATATTTCGCTGAATCGAGTTCTCCCTTATTCTTATATAAGGTAGATAGCCCACTATTAATTTGTATTGTATCCTGGGGAAAATCATTAGGCGCTGCCAGTGTTTTGGCCAGGCGATAATTTTGTATGGCAGAATTGTAATCACCTTTCCTGGCCTGGATGGTCGCAAGTAAATAATAGGGGAAATTCCATATAGCTCCATTAAAACGTTCATTGTAATCAATGGCTTTCTGTGTAAAGAATAATGCGGAATCCAGCATATCCATCAGGATATATGTCTGGCCAATCTCTGCCTGCATTAGCGGTGGGTATCTTTGACCGATAAAAAATACCCTGCCGATGACATTATTTTTCTCAGCAACATCCAATGCATACTTGGCATGATCCAGTGATTTTCTAAAATCTTTTACAAGGTCCCGGTAGGCATATTGCAACCAGCCGTTTGCCTGCGCTATTCCTGTACTATATTTTACACTTTCGAAAATGTTCGAAGCTTCCACAACAATTTGAATACCCTCGCTAACATTTATCTTTGATTTCTGATCACCTAATGCCAATAAACCAAAGCCTTCCCCAATTTTATAATTTCAGTGTGCGTGATAATTCAATAGCCTTCTGTACATATAAAGATGCCGAATCTGCGTTGCCGGTATAAAAGGAAAGCGATACAAGAGCGATGACTTCGCTGGTGTCTCCCGTGTTTTGCCGTATGATATTTAGTAAGGAATCCTCTCTATTTTGTTGCTGTGCATTTATGCCTGTCGTCAGTAACAGCATAAGCAATTGCAATAATATTTTTCTGTTCGAAAGAAACATTATGCCGGTAGTTGTATGGTAAATGTAGTACCCTCACCTTCCTTCGTAATCACTTTCAAGTCGCCACCATGTGCCCTTACAATATCATAACTCAGGGAAAGTCCCAAGCCTGTTCCCTCACCAGACGGTTTGGTAGTGAAAAAGGGCTGGAAAATTTTATCCAGCAGTTTTTCTGGAATTCCTATCACCATTGTCCGAAATGCTGATTTCCACTTGTTCGCCTTTTTTCCGGGTAGATACGGTTACCTCCGGGTTATACCCGTCAGGATGATGGCGTTTTCTTTCCGCCACCGCCTGGAAAGCATTATTATAAATGTTTAGCAAAACCCGGGCAATATCCGGTGCAATAATATTGATGTTTCCAATGCTTTCATCAAAACCTGTATGCAATGCCGCGTTAAACGACTTGTCCTTTGCCCTGATACCATGATAACTCAGCCTTAAATATTCATCTGCAAGTGCATTGATATCTGTGGGCTCTTTTTCCCCCGAACTTGTCCTGGAATGTTGCAGCATGGATTTCACAATGGCGTCGGCCCTTTTGCCATGCACTGTTATCTTTTCCATATTGGCCCCAAGGTCATCGGCAATCAGTTTCACTTCCTTAAGATTCCCAGCCTCGATTTCCTTTTTAATCTCACTGATCAGTTCACTGTTTACTTCGGAAAAGTTATTGACAAAATTTAATGGATTCTGTATTTCGTGTGCGATACCGGCCGTGAGCTCACCCAATGATGCCATCTTCTCCGATTGTATGAGCAGTGCCTGCGTGGATTTAAGTGCTTTAAAAGATGCCTCCAGCTGTTGATTGGCTCTTTGTTTGAAGCGGTTATTTCTCCACAGTAAAATAGCAAACCCCATAAGTAAAATGGTGATACCTGTAAATACGATGATGGATATTTTGTTCCGGTTATCTGCATCTCTTTGCTGCAATTCATATTCCAGCTGCTGTTCGTTCAGCCTGACCTGCTCAAACTGCTTTAGTTTATCCTGGCTGTATAATGAATCACTGGCTGCAATATATTTTTTTAGGTATTTGTTGCTCTCGACAGGATCATCATCACTATACAGGACCCCAAGTAATTTAGCCGCACCCAAAACATTGTGCGGGCTTTTCAACTTTTCCCATTTGCCAGGTCCCGCTTCGCGTAAAATATTGCTGAATCCTTGTTGCCCAGTATCCGATGAACCACTGCCATCCCGAACTGATGCGGGCCATTACGGTAGTATTCTAA
>CAVPPM010000018.1:0-82500 GCA_963707255.1 uncultured Sphingobacteriales bacterium
TAATGACTTAGTGTGAACTATATCCTTGCGGGTTTCCAGTTAAACAAATGCGATGGTGTGATTTATTTATAGATTATCATCATACTGGATCTTTTCTTCCTTCTTTTTCTGCGTGATGCCAAAACGGTAGGCCAGGCCAATATAAAATACACGGTAGTCCCTTGTGTTTATTGAACTCTGGTATAAACCGGGAGAGTTCAGGATGTTCTTCTGACGCAAGGTCCTGAATGCATCGGAAAGAGTAGCCGTAACCGATAGTTTCGTTTTGAAGAGATCCTGCCGTGCTCCGAAATTGATAACAAACTGCGGGTAAATGATGCCCTGGGGCGTTTGTCTTTTTGACCGGTAATTCATGCTGGCCTGCAACATGGTAGTTTTGGTAAAGGTGAAATTCATATTCACGCTTGTATTCATGGATATAATCGACTTCTGATCGCTGAATCCAAGGTTTGCTGCATTTATTGTGTTGTAGAAAATATTTGAACTCAGGTTGGCATTGAAAAATTTGGCCGGCCTGGCGGAAAAAATAATTTCAAGGCCCGCACTCTGGTCGCTGGCGAGATTTTCTTCTGTTCTTAATAACACTGAATCATTTACCTGTCTTATTACTGAAGTAAAGCCGTTGTATTTATAACGGTAATAAATACTGGGTACGATGGAATACTTTCCGGCCTTGATCTGGTAACCAAGTTCAAGGGAATGAATGTATTCTGGCTCCAGGTAAGGATTACCGGCCGAAAGATTGAGCGGGTCAATATATTCAGGGAAAGGATTCAATTCGTCACCTTCCGGCCGGTTCACCCTCTTGCTGTAATTCAGCTGCAGTTCCCCGTTTTTAACCTTATAGGCCAGGTGGATGGTGGGATATAACTGGAAGTAATTGAATTTGACAACGGAATCAAGAGTGATCAGGTTACTGTTTCTATAGGCTTGTTCTGCTCGGAGACCCGCTGAAAAACTGAACTTCTCGTAAGATTTGCGAAATAATCCATACAATGCATGAACATCTTCCTTGTATAAAAAATGACTTGAGGTCAGGCTGTCCATCACAAATTCATTCAGGCCCTTATCAAAATATTCATTGTAAAAAAGGATATCATGGCTCAGGAAGGAACCCATATAACCAAGTTCCAGCTGAGCTTCATTCGCCAAAGGAAGTACATAGTCAGCGGTCAGTTGCTTGTCTTTCTGCACCTGGTATACCCACACATTATCCCAGGTGGTATCTATGGAAGGAAAGCTAAAGGTGTTTTTATAATAGTTTCTTTCATCTTCCTTTTCCATGGAAGTTGTTGCTTCAACTCTCAGCGTGTGGTCCTCTTTCGAGAAATTGTGCTGCCAGTAAGCGGTGGCATTATTTTCTATGTCGGTTGCCGGTGCGTCCCTTGTGCGGATAAATACACTTGTCGGCATTCCGTCATCCCCGAAAAAGTTACGGTATATCGTGTCTTTGCGCGTTTGGAAACGATGGAGGTAAGTGCCGTTGATCCCGAATTCATTTTTTGCATCCGGGGTGATTACTATTCCTGCATTGATGAATTCAGACAGTGGCCTGGATTTTGAGCGCCGGTACTCTTCATAGGTGCTGTTAATTTTTCCACTGGAGTCAAGATATTCCCGGTAGATGGTTCCGTAACGGTTTCTTTCGTCCTGGCGGATATTTCCGGTAACAAAGCCATTGAATATGCCATTTTTATAATTAAGGGTAGCACCCCCATTATAACGGTCACTGCTACCCGCATTTACATTTGCAGATCCATTGAGCCCGAGTTTTACATTTTTCTTCAGTACGATATTGATGATACCCGAACTGCCATCGGGCCTGAATTTGGCGGAAGGGTTGGTGATCACCTCGATTCTTTCAATGGAATTCGCCGGAAGCTGTTGGAGAACCTCTGCCCTGTTGGCGCCCATCATCGCCGATGGACGACCATTTATCAGGATGGTTACGTCTGACGCGCCCCGGAGGCTGACCTGGCCTTCAATATCAACTTCCACCGAAGGCACATTCCTGAGGATATCAGAAGCTGAACCCGAACTTGCCAGGATGTCCTGTTCCACATTATAAATCTTCCGGTCCACCGTAGCGCTCATGGGAGTTTTGCGGGTGGTGACCACCACTTCCTTAAGGCTCTTTGAAGTCTGAAGCAATTCAATTGTTCCCAGGTTAAGGGAATCCGACAACCTGATATCCCTGTTTACCGGGGTATAACCCGCATAACTGATCAGGAGGATATAGTTGCCTGTGTCAAGATTTGTGAAAGAAAAAAAACCTGAGGGATCGCTGATTTTTGAGGCGATAGACTGGCCTGACGAATCCTGCAATAATTCGACAGAAGCCCTGTCAATGGGCTGTGCCGTAGACCTGTCTTTTATGATTCCGGAAAGAGAGAGTGATTTCTGTTGGGCATATACAAAGCTGCCCGGACTAATCATCAGTATGGCTATGACCAGCCATTTAAAAAAGTCCCTGTCAGACAGTAATCGAACAATTGATCCACTCTGCATCAAAACGCGCCTGGTATTTTTTGTAGAAATTAATGGCCGGTTCATTCCAGTCGAGTACCTGCCATATGATGCCACTTAGCTTTTTTTCCTTTGCCTCTTCTATCAGCCGGTCGAACAATAATTTCCCTAATCCCATGCCACGACTTTTTTCTGTCACCAGGATATCTTCAAGGTACATCCGTTGTCCTTTCCAGGTACTGTAACGGATATAATACAAGGCAAAGCCTTCCACCCTTCCATCGACTTCAGCCACAAATGCCCACCAGACGGGATGAGGACCAAAACCGCTATCGATAAAATGTTCGAGGGTTACCGTCACTTCTTCCGGCGCTTTTTCATAAACGGCCAGTTCCCTGATAAGGTCCATCAGTCGTTCACAATCTTCCGCAACAGCTCTGCGTATGATAATGTTCATTAAAATTAATATTTGAAATTTCCATCAACTCTCAACCCTCAACTGCTCAACCTTCACGCCACGCCCGACACTTCCATGCTCTTATCAATCTTCAGCACAAGTCCCTGCAAAACTTTGCCGGGGCCAACTTCGGTAAACTTGGTAGCGCCATCGGCGATCATGGCCTGGACAAGCTGTGTCCAGCGGACAGGTCCTGTAAGCTGGTCAATGAGGTTTTGTTTAATATCTTCCGGCCTGGTCACGGCCCTGGCCACTACATTCTGGTAAATGGCGCAAACCGGAACATGGAATTTTACATTCTCTATCGCTGCGGCAAGTTCTTCGCGGGCAGGCGCCATAAGGGGCGAATGAAAAGCGCCTCCCACAGGGAGTAACATGGCTCGTTTTGCGCCTGCAGCCTTGAGTTTTTCGCAGGCCACCTGTACGGCATTAACAGAGCCGGAAATCACGAGCTGGCCCGGGCAATTATAATTCGCCGGTACCACCACGTCATTCAGCTCATCGGACACCTGTTTACAGATCTCTTCAACCTTGTCATCCGCAAGGGCAAGCACTGCAGCCATAGTGGACGGGGTACTTTCACATGCTTTCTGCATGGCTTCAGCTCTCACGCTGACCAGCCTGAGCGCGTCTTCAAAACTGAGGGTACCATTGGCACAAAGCGCAGAGAATTCACCGAGCGAATGCCCGGCCACCATCTGCGGCTTTGTGCCTTCAAGGCTTTTATAGGCAATAATGGAATGCAGGAATATGGCTGGTTGGGTAACCCTGGTCTGTTTCAGGTCGTCATCTGATCCCGAGAACATGATATCCGACAGGCGAAAGCCTAATATGGAATTGGCCTGTTCAAAAAGTTTATGGGAGAATGCACTGTTGTCGTAATATTCCTTACCCATCCCAGGGAACTGAGACCCCTGGCCGGGAAATACATAAGCATGCTTCATTCGTTAAGGTTGACCGCGAATTTACGGAAAAAAGGGATTAGGGGTTGTGGAAAAGGGCGATAATCCACAGTAGTTTGTACCAAACAAAGTGTAATCCCTTTACCTGTTTTCTAAGGCCACCCTGGTATAATCAAAATGAATCGTGTCCTTCCTGCCATTTTTTCCAGGCCCGATGATAAATGCATGAACGGTATTGGAATCCACGAGGGTATAATGAACATCTGTCGGAAAATCGTGTGAAGGATTGCTGAACTGAACTTCTCGTTCACTCAGTATAGTGGAAGTAAACCTTACGGATTGTCCATCATTCTGTCCTTTTACATTGTTCTCAAAAACCCATGAACCGTTTTCCTTAAAGATTTTTGCAATTTCATTCCATGAAGTATCTGACCCCTTAAGAGAATACACTGATGAGGTATAACTACCATCAGGATATTTGATCCATTGTTCAAAACTTTTTCCATTCTCGTTTTTCCAGGTCCCCACCAGTTGGTCGAATACCAATGGCTGTTCCACAGCGTTTATTTTTACATCGTCAGAATCTTTTTTATCAATTGATTTATCAGCTGCATTGCAGGAAAAAATCATCAGTACACTTATGAGCATTCCTGGTAAAAGAAATTTCATAGAACTTTTTGCCAAAAAGATAAATCATTTTCAGAAATAAGTACAAATGCCCCCTGCCCGCCTGTTACAGCGGACAAAGGGCAAATGAATGAAGGTTATCCTAGTGTAACTTAGATCCGATCAACCTGATGAATTCACTGCGCGATTCATTGCGCTCGAACTCACCCCAAAAGGCTGACGTTGTTGTTACGGAATTTTGTTTTTGCACACCACGCATCATCATACAGAGATGCGAAGCTTCAATGACCACGGCCACGCCAAGGGGATCAAGGGTTTCCTTGATCACATTGAGGATCTGTGTGGTGAGCCTTTCCTGCACCTGCAGCCGGCGTGAGTAAACGTCGACTACCCGTGCCAGTTTGCTCAAACCTGTAATCCATCCATTGGGAATATAGGCGATATGCGCCTTACCATAAAAAGGAAGCATATGGTGTTCACAGAGGCTGTACATTTCGATGTCTTTCACAATGATCATCTCACTCACTTCTTCATGAAACTTTGCCGAATTCAGGATGGCCTTTGCGTCGATATGATATCCCTGGGTGAGAAACTGCATGGATTTAGCAACGCGTTCAGGTGTCTTTAATATGCCTTCCCTTTCCGGATCCTCACCAAGCAGTTCAAGCTGCTCACGAATATTTTCGGTCAGTTTGGAGGTGATCTTGTCTTCGTACTGGTCGATTTTCTTATATGCCATTATGATGTATTCTTATTACCGGGCCGTTTATTATTATTATTATTATGCGGGGAATTCCACATAATTCCTTGGAGTTTCATACAGGATCACTTTCAATTCCAACGCATCGTCAATTTCAGGCCTCAGCAAATCATGGATCACAATGGCGATATTCTCAGCAGTAGGGTTAAGGTTACGAAATTCTTCCGTATCCAGGTTAAGGTTTTTATGGTCAAATTTATTAACCACCTTTTCTTTAATAATATCTGACAGTACTTTCATGTCCATCACAAAACCCGTCTTCGGATCCGGTTCCCCGGTAACCTTAACGATAAGTTCATAGTTGTGTCCGTGAAAGTGGGGAAGATTGCATTTACCGAATACCCGCTGGTTGGTGGTTTCATCCCATTCCGGATTGTTCAGCCGGTGGGCCGCATTAAAGTGTTCATGCCTGAAAACCGCAACTTTCCTGATCATAGCAATAGATAACGGCTAAATAATAAAAAGGTTCTGGGATAATGTGCGAAATGCGATGATGCCAATTAGTTATTTCCTCAATGATATCAACATGAACAATGCCAAATTGCCACAATTTCACATTTCACTATCGCACTATCGCACTGTAAAATTCCCTACATTATCCGTAGTATTCCACAAATATCCTTGGTGTTTCCACCAGTTTAATGCAGTG
This sequence comes from uncultured Sphingobacteriales bacterium, assembly GCA_963707255.1. Lineage (GTDB taxonomy): Bacteria > Bacteroidota > Bacteroidia > Chitinophagales > Chitinophagaceae > Pollutibacter. The sequence goes on from CAVPPM010000018.1 coordinate 5,862, forward strand.
CAATTCAACTCCCTTAGGAATCAACGGAATAAGTTCATTCCAGATGCCCAGCACGAGATTTTCAATAGAGCACATCTTATCCCGCATAAAATCCACATCAAGGTTCAGGTTCCGGTGGTCCAGCTTTTCAATGATCGAGTCTTTAATGATCCTGCTCAACAGTTTGGCATCAACAATAAAGCCGGTATCAGGGTCGGGAAGTCCCTTTACCGTGACAAACAATTCAAAATTATGGCCATGCCAGTTCTCATTGGCGCATTTGCCAAAGACTTCATCATTCTGTTCACGGCTCCAGGATGGGTTATAGAGCTTGTGCGCAGCATTAAAATGTTCCACCCTCGTTAGGTATACCATAATTTTTCTAAGAGGCGCAAAGTTAACACAAAGGAGAATAATGGCCATTTCGACTGAAAACCTCAAATTTGCAGCATGAATATCGCCCTGATTGCTGCCACTACCAAGGAGATTCAGCCAACCCTGACCTACCTGAGCGAACGCATATACCTGCGCCGGCACCAACGGGTGGAAACCATCATTACGGGGGTCGGACTAATGAATACCACCTATTGCCTGACCAAGCAGTTTGCCCGGGATAAACCGACCCTGGCCATCCAGGCGGGTATCGCCGGAACCCTTCATCCTATCTATGCCCCGGGAATGGTGGTAAGCGTGAGAGAGGATATGGTGGGCGACCTGGGCGTAATGGAAAATGAACAATGGAGGGATGTCTTTGACATGGGACTTGCAGAAGAAAATACTGCACCCTATTTCCAGAAGAAGCTGATTAATCCACACCGGGATCTGTTGTCCAGGCTGCAGCTTGAATGCGTCCGCAGTATTACGGTAAACCAGGTATCCACCAATGTGGAAGGCATCCGGAAAATGAAGGAAAAATATATGCCAGTGATTGAATCCATGGAAGGTGCCGCATTTCACTATGTATGCCTGATGGAAAAAATTCCCTTCGTACAATTAAGGGCCATCTCCAATATGGTAGGTGAAAGAAACAAGTCCTGCTGGAAAATTAATGAAGCCATTACCAGCCTGAATAATGAACTGATCAAATTCATCAACCAGGTCACCGACCTTTACTGATCATCGAGCCATCATCATCAAATCAAACCGAACGTAATTAATGAAACTCAGCATCGGCTTTTCTCCCTGCCCCAATGATACCTTCATCTTTGATGCCCTCATCAACAAAAAGATCGATACAGGAGATATTGAATTCGAAGCAGTTATTGAAGATGTAGAAACCCTTAACAGGATGGCATTGCAGGAACGGCTCGACATCACTAAGATCAGTTATGGCGTATTGCCGCGTATACTTCCCGCATATCGTGTGCTGGATGCAGGCGGAGCACTCGGACAGGGCGTTGGTCCTTTACTCGTTTCCGCATCGCCCATTGACATCAATACTGTTCCTGATCTTTCCATTGCGCTTCCGGGTATACATACCACCGCGCATATGCTGTTCAACCTTGCTTTTCCGGATGCCATGAAGAAAGTGTTTATGGTATTTTCCGATATCGAAGATGCTGTGCTAAGAGGCGAAACCAATCTTGGTGTACTCATCCATGAAAACCGATTCACCTACGAGAAGAAAGGATTACATAAAGTGATGGACCTGGGCGAATACTGGGAGCAGAACACTGAATGCCCGATACCGCTTGGAGGCATTGTGATGAACAGGCAGTACGATATTGAAGTGATGAAAAATGTCAATGCATTGATCCGTCAGAGCCTCGAATATTCAAGAAAGACTTATCCTGTTTTATCTTCTTATGTAAAACAGCATTCACAGGAAATGGAGGAAGAAGTGATGCGTAAACATATCGACCTCTATGTAAATGATTTCAGCCTTTCACTGGGCAGCCAGGGCCGCGCTGCGGTCTGGCAACTGTTAGATGTAGCTTCGCACTTTATTCCTCCGCCCGTAGCAGGAAGTTTTGAAGTCTTCATCTGAAGATAGGGATGGTCGAAGCTAGGATGGCGGATTACGGATTGCGGATTTACGGATTGCGGATTGCTAACTCTCAACCCTCAACTCTCAACCCTCAACTCTCAACTCTATCGGATTAGCATAAATGTTCCCTTCCTCACCAACACTGCACCCGTTGCATTCCGGTATCGTATCATATAAGCATAACTGCCCGAAGGCTGCAGGTTACCACCTATCCTTCCATCCCACCCTTTGGTCTGCCCCGTACTTTCAAAAACTTTCTGGCCAAACCGGTTGAACACTACAAAATACACATCACCCATCGATGCATTGAAAACAGGCCGGATCCATTCATTTTTCCCGTCCGCATTTGGCGTAAAAGCATTCGGCATAAACAGGGATTCGCAACCCGATGCCACTACAGCAATAGTATCCCATGTGCAGTGATTCTTATTCCTGACGACCATCGAATATTTTCCGGCATCGAGGTTATAAAAATCATAGGAGGGTTTAAATCCTTCTCCATTTACATTCAGCTCATAGGGACCTTCTGACCCTTCAATCTTTACGTTCAGGCTTCCTGTTTTAGGTGTACAGGATTGTTCTTCCGAAATGATGTTGATCAAAGGTTTTGGATCCTTCACCGGCGTCACCATAAACACCGTATCATAAGTACAGCCCTTACTGTTTTGTAAACGAAGGGTATGTTTGCCTTCAGAAAGATTGGTGAACCTGCCATCCTGGTTGGAAAGGCTGCCATCCAGCGTATAATTGACGGAACCCGGCACTGCAGTGAAGGCTTTGAAATGTGCATCGGATCCTTTGGTACTGTTGCAGTGTGCCATCGTCATTTCCACAGCATCAATCGACAATCCAAGGGTATTGCCATTGTCAACGCTGCTGGCCGCATCATAGAGTCCGTAGGGAATGGTATTGAATTTAGACAGGATGACCCGGTTATCAAGATCCAGTTCAATAAGATCGGTACTGGTTCCGCCGGGATGCAGGCTGATCCCGTACACTTTATTGCTATTGCAATCATGAGGGAACGACAATAATCCATAAAATGAAAATCCCGGTGTGGGCATATATTGTTTGCTGGCGGAGGGATTGGCCATATCAATTTCAAAGATCCCATCAGTAACCGTGGCATACAGCAGCCTGCCCTTAAAGAACATCAGGTCACCCGCAGGGGCGGAAGGGAGTTGTCCGAGTGTATCCAGCCTGTTGTCAGACGGATCATATTTATACAGCGTTTTAGAGTTGTATTCAATGGTAAAGATTTTGCCGTACTTATCCGCCGCCATACAATTAAAAGTGGCCCCGGATCCGGGCAGTGTGGTTATCCGCTGACAGGAACCAGGTTTTCCGGGCACTACCCTGAAAAGATTTCGTCCTGAATTATAATACAGGGTATCCTGGTATAGGGCGATGCTGTAAATGGTACGGCTGACCGACAAATCACATAACACGGGAATCTGTTCCAGCCTTACCTGCCCGTTTTGGTAAGTAAGCTCGAAGACCATGTCACTGGTATTCACATAGATACGCTGGGCATGCGCAGTATTCGCACAGATCATCACCAGGGTGAAGATCACCAGGCGCCTCAGGGTAACCGGTATCATGGATATGGATGGCAATGAACGGTATTAGGCAAGGAATAAGGATATAACGCACTAAACGCGTAAATCTGTTACGCACAGGTGATTAACCTTTGAAATTTCTTAAGACCGGTGATATTATTGGTATACGGGGAAAGGGGATTGGTAGACCATATTTAGCCACTGGTGGATTTCTGCCATAATTCTGGAAATTATTTGAATTTTGCGGCATGAAAATATCGCCGCGCCATCACCTCCTTTTCTGGATCGGATATATTATCTGGGACCTGATCCAGATTAAAATGTCTTTCAGTGGTGGCAATTTTCCCAAAATGAATATAGGTCTCGGCCACTATGCATTTTCTGCAGCGGTTGATTTCATCAGTAAGTTCATCTTATACTACCTGCTGTTCTTTTTCACGGTAAAGCCTCTCTTCCATAATAAGAAGAACCTGGGCCTGCCGCTGGTATTGGGTATACTCTTTACCATTATGGCATTGTTCCTGCAGCGTGCCCTGAATTTTTACTTTTTGTTTCCTGTTGTTTTTGACTATAACATGGAGGGAAGGAAGTTCTTTAATATTTCGGCACTGGTGATAACGCTGTTTGATATCCTTGTGCCCGTTTGCCTGTTGCTGATCATCGAACTGTATCGCTATACCCGGCAGGCCAGGGAAAAAGTGGCGCAGCTGGAAAAAGAAAAACTTAAGTCGGAGTTGAGCTTTCTAAAAGCACAGATAAACCCCCATTTCCTGTTCAATGTGCTGAGTACGGTGCATGCCTTATCGCGCCATAAGGCGCCTGAAGCAGCGAATGTGGTGATTAAATTGTCGGAGATTATGAGGTTTATGCTTTTTGACGTAAAAAACCGGACCATCACCCTGGCGGAAGAAAAGAAATTCCTGGAAGATTTTATTGAACTGGAGAAGATAAGGTTTCAGCAAAAGCTGTCTGTTGATTTTATTTCCGACATCGACAATCCCAACCAGATGATCGCTCCCATGATTTTATTGCCGTTCGTGGAAAATGCATTTAAACATGGTGCCGCTGAAAGTCGATTTCATTCGTTCGTACATATTTATATTAAGGTTAAGAATAAAAACTTGATTTTTAATGTAGAGAATTCAGTTGAATTGTCCAACCCTAAAGACTACCACTCAGGTATCGGGTTGAATAATGTGAGAAGACAACTTGAATTGCTTTACCCTGGGCATGAGTTAAAAGTCGAGGAAAGAGATCAGAGTTTTTTTGTGTCGCTCCGATTAAACCTTAATGCATATGAAGAAGTTATCCTGCCTGATCATTGAGGACGAGAACCTTCTGGCTGATGTATTGGCTGAATACATCGAACAGGTGCCTTTTCTCGAACTCAAGAAGGTATTCAACGACGGGATGTCGGCGCTCGAATACCTCGAAGTGAATAATGTGGACCTGATTTTCATCGACATTAATCTTCCCAAACTCAAGGGGATTGATTTTATCAGGATGTTCCCCAATAATGCCAAATACATCATTACCACTGCCTATCATGAATATGCCGTCGAGGGCTTTACCCTCAATGTGGTGGACTACCTGTTGAAACCGATCGAATTCAACCGGTTTATGATGGCGATCAAGAAAGTAACCGATGCAGGGTTGCCCGGTTTTCGTACTACACCTGAAAGCAATGGGTCGAAAGACTATTTCTACATCAATATGAACAAGCGCAGGGTGAAGGTGAATTTTTCCGAGATCCTGTATATAGAAGGACTTAAAGAATATGTCAAGATCCATGTCACCAGGGAAAAACTGCTGATCACGAAAATGCAGATCGGCCATATCCAGGAACTGCTGAATGAAGATTTTGTCCGGATACACAGGTCGTTCATCGTGGCAAAGAAGAAAGTAAATTCCTATAACCAGGTAGAGGTCAATGTAGGAAACTCGGTATTACCCGTTGGCACCAATTATAAAGATTCTATCGGCCGATTGTTGGAGGGTTAAAAAATTTTTGTTTTTTTATTAGTCTACCTGAAAACAGGTTAATAAATCAGCACCGAAATTTTACTCATCCTTCGAATTCAGCTATTCCTATACGTAAATTGCCCGTTCGTTGATTAATTGAAATTTGTGTTGCAGTAGTGATTATTTTCATGTTGCATATTTTGGTTTAATTAGCAGCGCATCTTACTGCCCATGCAGTGCGTAATAATATTAGCAAGGGCAATTTTTCTCATGTTACCGCAGGTAGTTTCTACTACCTGCTTTTTTTATTCCTGGCTTTAACAATTTTACGCGGTACCGTCAAAAAAATATATATACGCTGATCACACTTTCATATACCGAAATGCTTGTTTGGTTGAATAGTGACCGATGCATTGCAGCATAAATGATGATAATGTTTTCTTAACATTTTAACAGTTCACATTATCAATACTAATTGTATGAGAAGACTGATCATCATCTTGCTATTTCAATTGATTGCCACGGAATTTATATTCGGGCAAAACATTACAGTGACTGGAAAACTTACTGACTCAACCGGTGTCCCTGTTGCCGGTGCATCAGTGGCGGTCACAGGAACTAAAAGAGGAACAACCACCAATGCCAACGGAGAGTTTACGATCCAGGCAGCGGCAAATGAAACGCTGACCATTTCGGCAGTAGGTTATGATGCCGTTGTTGTGCCTCCTTCCGCCAACATTTCACTGCAACTGAAGCGGAACAGCAATGTCCTGAATGAAGTGGTAGTTACGGCCATGGGCATCCGGAAGGAGAAAAAAGCCTTAGGCTATGCCGTTAGTACGGTGGACAAGAAAGTACTGGAACAGCGACCCGATGGAGATATCGGGCGGCTGCTTACCGGCAAGGCTCCCGGTGTGGATGTGCTCGCTTCCAGCGGTATCTCGGGAAGTGGTACCAATATCCAGATCCGCGGCGCCAATTCCATCACAGGAACCAGTGACCCATTGTGGGTAGTTGATGGTACGCCGATTAATGGTTCCACCAATTCACAAACTACAGCGATCTATGGCAACCAGACCTCCAGCAGGTTCATGGACATTGATCCTAATAATGTGGAAAGCATCAGTGTATTGAAAGGATTAAGTGCAACGGTTCTCTATGGTGAAATAGGAAAGAATGGCGTGATCCTGGTTACCACCAAAAACGGTGCAGGAAAAAGAAGCAACAAAAAAACGGAAGTAACGGTAGCCCAGTCGTATTTCCTCACCAAACCATCATCCCTGCCTGAACTGCAAAGTACTTATGGTGGCGGTTTTTCGCTAACCGGTGGTTTTGCTTTTTTCAGCAACTGGGGACCTGCATTCACCAATCCCTACACCAGGCTTCCGCATCCATATACACAGGGTGTACTAGCCGGATCTTTTCCGGAGCTGGCCGGTGATACCATTGAATTCAGGCCGCATGATAACTATGGGGCAATATTCAAAAATGGACACGTGATTAATACTTCCATTAACGTGAATGCAGCAGTTGGTGCCAACGGCAGTATTAATGCCAATTACGGACGCCTGCAGGACCAGGGCTTCCTCGAAACCAATAGTGTAAACAGAAATACATTAGGCATTGGTTTTAATACGAGACTGCAAAATAAACTCACCCTTAACGGCACCATCAATTATGTCATTAATAAGTTCCAGAGCCCGTCCACTTCACAGGCGGGACCCAGTGGTGCATCTAATGGCGGTCTGGGAATTTTCGCAGATGTCATGTATACCCCTCGTGCCAATGACCTGGGCACCTGGCCATACCAGACACCTGACGGGGCATCAGCTTACTATCGTCCCAATAATGATATTCCCAATCCATTGTGGACGATGTATAATTCCATCAACAAACAAAACACCAACAGGATCTTTGGAAATATAAGTATGAGGTATAGTATTCTTCAAAACCTGGACCTCATGTACCGTGTGGGATATGATTATTATAACGAAGACCATATCTATACCCTTAACAGGGGCGGCGTATCCTCTTCCGGTGAACTGGAATTTACCAGGGGTATGTACCGCACCGTTTCCGCCAATAGCAGGATATGGGATCATTCATTGATTGGTCAGTACAGAACGGATCTTGGTCAAAATTTCAAACTTGATTTCACTGGTGGACTCAATTCAAACCAGCAGCTGTATGACCAGAAAGGCGTGAAGAGCACAGACCAGCTGGTATATGGATTGTTTGACCATTCCAATTTCATTAACCACGATTCACGGGCAGAAGACGGATCTGATATGGATTTTTCTACTGACCAGCAGAGTGTGGGCGTTTATGGACAGGCCGGACTTTCTTACCTCGACTACCTTTATGTAAATCTGGGTGCCAGGAACTCCTGGTCTTCCACACTGGAAAAAGAAAACCGGTCAAAATTTTATCCCAGTGCGAGCGTCTCCTTTATTCCTACGTCAGCATTAAGTTTCCTTCAAAATAACCGCACATTCAATTATATCAAACTGAGAGCGGGTTATGCCACCAGTGCGAGCTTCCCTGCACCATATCAGACAAGGCCATCGCTGGTTGTTTCCACCAATGATTTCAATACGAGGGCAGGTGTAACGGTGAATACCAATACCGTCAGCACGGTGCTGGCAAATCCAGACCTGAAGCCTGAACTGCTGAAAGAATATGAGGTTGGCCTTGAATCAAGAATGATCAACAACAGGATCTCGATTGACCTGACCCTTTATTACAGGAAATCATCAGACCAGATCCTTGTCAGGCCGCTTGATGCATCAACCGGTTTCGAAACAACTACGATTAACGCAGGTGACCTGATCAATAAAGGAATTGAACTGGCACTCGGATTTAACGTGATCAAGGGAAGAGAATTCAACTGGCAGCTCGACGGAAACTTTGCCAAGAACCTCAGTGAAGTACAAAATCTGCCGGCAGAAATTTCTGAAGTGCAGACCGGCGGTCTGTTTAGCAACGTAGGTAACTACGCGATTAACGGACAACCTTTCGGCATCATCAAAGGAACCTACTGGCAGCGTGATACTAAATCAGGACTGCCCATCGTTGGTCAGGATGGTTACTATATTGCCGCAACAGACACCAGGGTTATTGGCGATCCGAATGTGGACTACAGGCTATCGGTCATCAATACCCTAAGTTTTAAGGGTTTCGAATTCAGGATGCAGTGGGACTATTCCAAAGGCGGAGTAATCTATGCCAATTCTGTAAATACATTGCTGGGAAGGGGTCTTGCCAAAGCAACTGATGTGGATCGCACCATTCCGATCATTTTACCGGGTGTAAAGCAGGATGGAACTGAAAATGACTTCCAGACCTCTATAGATCGCGCATACTTCAATACTTACCTGGGTGCTGCTGAACAGTTTCTTTATGATGCCACCTACGTAAGACTGAGGGAATTGTCGTTGTCATATGTTGTACCGAGGGACATGTTAGAGAAAACTCCTTTTGGCGGTATTCAATTTACCATTAGCGGACAGAACCTCTTCCATTATGCACCCAATTTCCCCGAAGGTTCAAACTATGATCCTGAATCTTCCAGTGGTGGTGTAGGAAAAACAAGAGGCTTTGAATTTATGACAGGACCGCAGACCCGCAGAATGGGCGCTACACTAAAAGTAACTTTCTAAACTACACAACATGAAAAAAACTAGCATACTGGTTATCATCACAACGTTGTTCGTCATCAATTTTTCGTGCAGCAAATTTGATGACAAACTCACCAACCCCGCACTTCCGGCGCCGGAAACGGCTGATGTGGACTTATACCTTAACTATATTCAACTTTCATTTGCCGACATTTATGGGAATACCGGGCAACTTGATAATTTGCCTAACCTGAATGAAAACGGACTGGAGATGATGAGGATGGAAGTGCTGTCGTCAAGGACATACCTTGATGCCTACAGTCCCACTTCAGTCGACAATGCCTGGAGAAATGCCTACCAGAATATTTTCAAAAATGTAAACGTAATGATTCCTTTGGCAGAGCGGTCCAGCCGCTACCTGCACATCGGAATGGCACAGGTGCTCAAAGCCCAGACTGCGGCCATCCTGGTAGATTTTTTTGGTGATGTACCTTATACTGAAGCAAACCAGGGTACTGAAAATACCAACCCCAAGGTAGACCCGGGAAAGGATGTTTATGATTCTGCATTTGCGTTGCTCGACAGTGCCATTGCTAATTTTAACAAGGTTACTACGCTTACGCCATTGCCTGCCATTGATCTTTACTATGTGGCCAGTACTTCAGCTACTGCAAAAGCAGCCAGCTGGCGAAGAGCGGCCAAATCCATGAAGCTCAAACTGCTGAATAATGTGAGGCTGGTTGATAATAGCGCCAAGAGTAAGATCGATGCATTACTTACAGACGGTGAACTCATCAATACGGATGCACAGGCTTTTGTATTCAGGTATAGCACCAAATCGATTAACCCCGACAGCCGTCATCCAAAATACAGCCAGTATTATACTGCCACTGGTGCAAATGACTATGTTGCGAATTATTTCATGTGGGCCGTATATGAGGAAAAAGGGGTAGACCTGGATCCGAGATGGAGATTCTATTTTTACCGGCAGATCGGCAATACCACTACCCTGCCGATTACTACGCTGGAATGTGCCAATACCCCACCGCCGGCACACTATCCGGCTGGTACTCCCTTCTGTGTCGCAAATTTTGCCGGATTCTATGGACGGGATCATGGAAATGACCGTGGATTACCGCCGGATGGATTGCAAAGAGCAATATGGGGTGTGTACCCTGTAGGAGGAAAATTTGATAACGATGAAAGAACAAGAATCACCGGTGCCACTGACGGTGCGCAGGGACAGGGTTATTCCCCTATCTGGCAACCGGCTTTTACCGATTTTGTTAAAGCGGAAGCAGCCCTCATGCTTGGAACAGCAGGCAATGCCAGGACGTTGCTTGAATCTGCCGTACGGAAGTCGATAGCCACTGTAGCCGCTTTCCCCGCCACTGTGGGCATAACAGTCCCGGCTAACCGCGTTCCAACAACGGCCTCCATCCAGAAATATGTGGATAAGGTGCTGCAGTTGTACGATTCCGCGCCTGAAAATGCAGATAAGCTCAATGTCATCATGAAGGAATATTATCTGGCACTTTGGGGTAACGGTATCGAGGCATACAACAACTACCGCCGCACAGGGATGCCAAAGAATTTACAACCTAACCTGAATCCTTCACCGGGCCCCTTCCTGAGGTCACTGATTTATCCAGCAGTATTCGCCACGAGGAATAATAATGTTACCCAAAAATCCACGACCAATGTAAAAGTGTTCTGGGATACCAATCCGGATAACATGTTCGTCAACTAAACTCTAAATAAACTATAATATGAAAAGATATTTCACGGCCATCATCATGCTGTTGCTGGCTACCGCCTGCAGCAAAACTGAGGATTACTATGACAGCCTTCCTAAGGGAGCATACCTGACCAAGGTATCTTCCAGTACATTCCTCGATGCACAGAACCCGGACGCTAAAATTAATATTGTTGTCAATTCGGTGGGCAGTGAAGTAGAGAGTGTGAACGTTTACACCGCCGCTACCAATACGCTCGATAAAACCCAGTGGAAACTCATCAAGAATGTTCCTTTCAACGGTGAAACAACCCTGGAAGTATCAAACAGTGAAATTGCCACAGCACTGGGACTAACAGCCGGTGACCTTGCGCCGGGGTCAGTATTTAATCTTTATAATGAAATTGTCACCAAAGATGGCCGCACCTTTTCTTCCATCAATACCAGTGCACCGGACCTTGAAAACCAGGTGGCCTTTAATGCGGCGTTAAGATGGACGGGAACTGTTGTTTGCCCTTATAATGAAGCTACCCTGGCAGGAACCTATACCGTAGTAAGAGACGACTGGGCCGACTGGCAACCGGGAGAACAGGTAGAAGTTACTACTGGTCCAGGTCCCAACCAGATCAACCTGAGCCAGGTTTGGCCAAACCCGAGTTTTGGCGCCATTGTCACGCCACTGGTTATCACCGTGGATCCCCTGACCGGTGTCGTCACTGTTCCTGAAAATCTAACCTTCGGCAATTATGGTGGTTTTACCGGTGTAACCAGCACAGGAAATACGGGATTTATTTTCTCCTGCCTGGATAAAATAAGCCTCAATATACACGTACTGGCGCCACCGTTTGGTGACCAGGGTTTCCTGGTACTGGAGTTAGAAAAATAAACTGTTAACCTGTTGAAAAACATTATGCCGCGAAGAATTTCTTCGCGGCATTTTCTTAAAAAAAATGCCATGAAATTAATCATGACACTTTGATAGTTGAGGGTTGAGGGTTGGGAGTTGAGGGTAGACTGACCACTCTCAACCCTCAACCCTCAACTCTCAACCCACTATGAATGGCTTCACAATATTCAACACCTCCATCATCGTCAATGGCTCATCAAAGGCTTCAGAGGCAGCATTGGCACTAATGGAAAATTGGTTGATATTGGTGATGTCGATTCCGGCCTGGCTGGTAATCTCCTCTCCATTATAACTGGCCTGTACCGCAGCGCCAATGCCACTATCCTTGCCCGTTATCCATGGCTTTACGTCACCGAAATTATTGGCCTTCCTCATCTGCCTGATATGGGAAGCATGGCGGGCCTCGACCGAATGAATATTTAACGCTGCAGTCAACACATCGTTATTACTGATCAGCGCGCCCGCCTGTCCCTTGTATGCACGCACACCGGTGTCTTCAAAGGTTTGTGCAACGGCCAGGAAAGTATTGTAATTGGTGAACACATCAGCAAATGCTCCACCGGCAGTGAAGTCAAATATTGGCGAACTGACTGGAGTTCCGCCGGATGCCGTGATCGCCGTTTTTAAAAAATTAACGTGTGCCGTCTCATGACCGCCAATAGTGAGAATGGCCGCACGTGCCGGTCCTGCAGGGATAAGCGTATTGGCAACGGCATTTCCATTCTGGTAGAACGCTGCTTCCAGGTACTCCAGTGTGAGCGCATAATTCAATACATCGATAATGCTCGATGGCGTTTGGGCATAAGATTTTTTGAAAAGTCCGCCTAATGCAATGGGCAGCGATGCTATCGCAACTTTTCCGGCAAACCGCTGAAAGTTTTTTATACTTTCTCTCCGGCTATCTGTTTTTTGAAAGAATTCAGGATCTGTATTTCCGATCTCATTGATGATATGTGAAAAATTCATATGGAAAAATTAAGTGGTGGGTAAATTGGATGCATTGATCTTTGATTTCAGGAAGGAAGATGCGGTCATCAAAACTTCCATGGGCAACTTCGACATTTCCAGTCCGTTACTATCAATCACCGTATTGTCGGCAAAACTTCCATTACTGATCAGGTCGCGGATATAGGCGGCATGACGGGCTTCTACGGAAACGATCTTTCCGGCCAGCAATAAATAATCCGGGCTCACGATCAGCTTACCGGCACCGTTATATGCAGATACACCAAGGTCTTCAAATGCCTTTGCCGTATTCAGTACACTCGAACGATCAGAGAAGGTGATCGATGAAAAATTTACTTCCAGCGCGGGAATGGCTTTCGACCCCAATGCATTTTTAAAAAATTCACGGTGCGCAATTTCATGATCACGGATGTCTGTCAGCAATGCTGTTTCAGTAGCGGTGATACCGGAGAAAGGCGTATCCGTTACCTGTTTGTAAAATGCGGCTTCCAGCTGTTCCAGTGCATATGCATAATTCAGGATGCCAATATCGCCTGAACCCAGGTCAATGCCGGAGTTCATCATATTATTATTGTCGTCCTTACTGCAGGCCGCAAGTGTTGCAACTGCGGCAACACTTGCATAGGAGAGAAAACCTCTTCTCGATAATCGATTTTGTTCTTCAGTTGTTCTGGTCATCATAACGTCGTGATTTAAGTGAGTGAATTGTTTTGAAAAGAATGAACACTTTCGTTCATGTACGTTATTTAATCCTGCCTGGTTTTATTAAACAAAAAAAAAGGCTGTCCAACCGGACAGCCCTCCAAACATCCCAAAGTACGGATCCAATTATTTAGGTAGTACCACGTGATCAACTACATGTATCACACCATTCTTTTGCATGACGTCTGCAATGGTAACTTTTGACGTTCCACCTTTTTCATCGGTGATAATAACGGCATTATCCTTTACAGTGAAACTGAGCATTCCGCCATTCACTGTTTTCGCTGAATACTTTCCATTATTTTTCTGGATCAAACCAACAAGCGTTTTACTGTCGATATTTCCTGCAACAACATGATAGGTAAGCACACCGGTAAGTGCTGCTTTATTTTCAGGCTTCAGCAATGTTTCAACGGTTCCTTTTGGAAGCAGGGCAAATGCTTCATTGGTTGGAGCAAATACAGTGAATGGTCCTGCACCCTGTAAGGTCTCTACTAAACCGGCTGCTGTTACTGCTGCCACCAGTGTGGTGTGGTCTTTTGAATTTACGGCGTTCTCGATAATATTCTTGCTGGGATACATGGCGGCGCCGCCAACCATTTTAGAATCCTGTGCAACTGCTGAAAAACTGGAGGCCATCACGAATAAGGACAATGCGAAGGTTTTCAAGTGCTTGTTCATACAATCAAAAATTTATTGTTTCGAACAGATACGTATATGGACAACCTTTGGTTTGCAGAAGTAGAAATAAATTAATGGGGTTAGATCAGACCTTACCCATTACGTACATGGCAGTCATGGTAGGAGTAGGACTGCCGCCTTCTTTTTCCAGCGTAACGGCAAATGCCTGTGCAGAAGGAATATTTTTGAGTTTGCAAAGCGCTTCACAGTTTCCGATCATACCGGCATCAACAGGCTTGCCATCTACAATGGCCCATAGCTGGTATTGTTTACCCGTTTCGGCAGGAGGAAGATTATTGTTAAACACATATACGTCCTTTGTCCGCTTGTCCCAGTAAACTGTGGCCATATTGGATTCCTTTCCACTGATGCCCATCATCTTAACAACGGCCATCGAACTGTCCTGCATCATCTGTACATCCCTGTATAGCGTAATAAATCGCTCCGAATCGGCATTGCTTTTCTGCTGCAGGTCAAGATAACTTCCCTGCAGTTGTGCGTAAGCGTTATTTAACTCCTGGTATTTATTATACAGGACCAGGCTTACAACGATATTACCCAAAAACAGTATTAAACCGGCTGCTGCCACATATTTCCAGAAGGCCGGAATCACAAGGCGACCCGGAATTTTTTCACTGGCTGCGATCATAGGAACCACGGGCGTATCACTGAATTCTGATTCGAGTTTGTTGAATAGTTCCTGCCTGATTGCAGGCGGAGGCGTAACAGTCTTTGAGAGGCCATGCTGTTCCAGGGACTGTTCAAAATCTGTAACGGCCTTATCCAGTTCAGGGTATTGCCTGCGTAACCGCATGAGCTCGTCTGTCTCCGCGGGCGAAGCCAGTCCGAGTACAACACTCTCAATAATACCTGATGATATGTATTCCTGGATATTCATTATCACTTAAACAAAATCCTTAATTGTATGAGTGCGTTTCTTAATCTTGTTTTTACCGTTCCCAGCGGCATGTCCAGCGCTTTTGCGATTTCTTCGTGGGTAAATCCCTGGAAATAGGAGAGTTCCACCAGTTCACGGTGTTCCTGCTTCAGCATGTGAACCACACGCCGAAGGCCTATCTTGTCAGGGTTGAAATCTTCACTGTCGCTACCATATACGGATTCTGATATCTCCTGGTTTTGTCTCGACTGTTTGTATTTCGTACTTCTTACCACATCGATCGCACTGTTGCGCGCTATCTGGATCATCCAGGTATACAGCCTGCCCTTGTCGGGATCATAACTGTCTGACTGCCGCCATATCTTGATAAAGACCTCCTGCAATATATCATTGGCCTGCTCCCTGTCGGGGATGATCGACAGGATCACCGTGTACAATGCCGGTGAATAATTATCATATAAATAAGAGAATGCGTCCCGGTTGCGTTGCCTGAGCAACTGCACCAGTTCATATTCCCCATATTTTTTCACTTCACTCATTCGGTCGTTGGCAAAATAATGACTTATTTCTGTTTTTCTACATAATGAATAAACGGATCAAATGTTTGCGGGATGTTTAAATAATTGTCCGAATATGGGGTTATTGCTCAAACCATCCATCATGGAGGGTCTGGTCCCGATTTTATGTATACCCTGAGCATCGTACATTCATCATCATAATATCTTCCTATGAACCGGACCTCAATTCTCTTCATCAGTTGCTGCCTGTTCGCTATTGGATGGGCAGGGAGAACAGGCATCCAACAAGTCGACAACAGTTATGGTCCCAAGGGCATATGGACAGTTGAATGGAGCCCCAATGGAAAATGGATCGCAGTTGGCGGCGATGATAGTACCGTCCGCTTCTATGATGGCAACACATTTGCCCTGAAACAAATTCACCGTTTACCTTCGAATATTTATGCCGTGAGTTGGCATCCCCGCGAAGAAATGCTGGCCATCGCTACCAGGAATGGTGTTGAACTGTTGCAAATGGAAACTGGTAAAGGCAGTTTCATACCCAACCTGAAAGATGGCGGAAGAGGGTTGGGATGGAACCATAATGGGGAATTACTGGCATTGGCAGATGGTCATGGCACTGTACAGGTAATGCATAAGGATGGCCGGCTGATCAGGTCGATACCTTCGGAGGACAGGAAGAGCTACCTGAGCCTCGACTGGCATCCGACAAAAGAACTCATGGCGACGGGCGGAGATGATATCCGGATCTTTGATACCAGCGGAAAGCAATTGCATAAAATAAAACACCGCGCCGAAGAGACCGGGGTGCTGACGGTCGACTGGCATCCTGGCGGACAAATGTTTGCCAGCGGTGACTATGGCCACGAACTGGAAGCCATCCCTACCCTGCTGCAGTTCTGGACTGATACGGGACGATTGATCAAAACAATGAAGGGAAGCCTGATGGAATACCGCAATATCCGTTGGAATAAAAGCGGCACCCTTCTCGCCACAGCAAGCGATATTTTGAGGATATGGTCCGATAAGGGAACTCTTTTATATTCCGGAACGCCTGGTCCCGAACTCTGGGGAATCTCCTGGAGCCCCGATGGTGAAAAAATTGTCACCGGGAGTTTTTCAGACGGTAGCATAAAGGTGTGGACCAAAGAAGCAAAGCTGATAAAAGTGATTGAATGATGTTGCCTATTGTATTTTCCTGATGGTGTATCTCACTACCTTGTCCGTTAGATCCAATATGATATCATAGTTCCCCGCTGCCACTTTGATATTCTTTCCATACATATCGGCAATACCATCTTCCCCGTCATCACCATAATTAGTGTTCCAGTCATTATTAAAACGGAATTTTATCTCCCCTTCCTTTAAGCTGATATTACTGACTGACCAATACCCATCACGCAACTCTTTCATAGGAATATCCTTTACATTCTCTTCCCAGCCTTTTGAGGTGGCCGTTCCTATCAGTCCCCAGGAAGGGATATACCTGTGTGCCGGCATGTTCCTGCCGCCCTGTAGAATGTTTATGCTGTCGTACCGACCATTGACCGGCGGAAGATATTCGATATATCCACGGGCCTCTTCGGAATAAAAGTAATTGTCCTTCTCTGCAAATAACATCGTTGGTCCCTGGCCACCAGCCTGGGCCACCAGCCTGCCCTGTTCATACCTGATCTGCAGGTTAAGCTTCCCTTCTGCGGCAAAATAACCGGTATACTTATCCAGCAACTCTTTACTCACTGTTATCTCCTTTGGCATATAATAGGGCTTATTATACAGCAGGTCGATAATATTATTCGTGATGATCTGCGGATTATTATTTTCTGCATTACACAAAAGAATAATGACAATATCATCCCCAATGATCCTGGTGAAATTGGTACGGTATCCTGCTGCGCCACCACTATGGGAAACGACGTCGCGGTCCTGGTACTTCCCCAACACCCATCCATAACCGTAATTATTTTTGAAAAGCGGTGTAAGCTTTCTTCATCATCTTCTCACTGACCAATATATAGCGCTGATGTGCCTTGTGGTACAACAGCAGATCCCCTACTGTTGAATAGATGGCACCGGCAGCATAGGGTCCCGGTGGATCATAGATTATAGCGGTGGCAGAACTATCCGATCCCAGCCATTCATAAGGTGTGGTCTTTTGCGGCGACTGCAGGAACTTATACGCAAAGCCACTATGTGTCATTTTCAGCGGCTGAAAAATCATTTTTTCAACGGCCTGTTCATAGGTCATGCCCGTTGTCTTCTGAATGATAAATCCCAGCAGCCAGTACCCGGAATTGCTGTATCGCCAGTCGCTCCCCGGCGAAAAATCCAGCGGCTTTGATTCCAGGAAACGGATCATGGTCTGCTCCGACTGGTCCTTCATATCGTTCCCCTGCGTATAATCATACACCCCCGATGTGTGTGTCAGCAGGTGCTCTATGGTAATGCTGTCGCCCTTTGGATATTCAGGATAGAATTTACTCAGCTTATCCTGCAGCGATAATTTACCCTGCTCTACAAGCATTAAAATGACCGTCGACGTAAATGTTTTTGTAATGGAATAGATGGGATAAATACTGTGCTGGTCGTTTTTGATGTTCGACTTCATATCACGATAGCCATACCCTTTCTCAAGCAATACCTTTCCCTGTTTTGCCACCAGTATCGAACCGTTAAACTTATCTAGTTTTTGATAGGCCGTCATCAGCTCATCGAGCTGACTGGAAACAGACTGCTGAGAAAAAGCCGGGCTGGCCAGAACGAAACTTAAAAAAAATTGGAACAAACACTTTCTGCAAATACTATATGTCATCATATTATTTTGTCACATACCGAATGATAATGTCCCGGCAACCGTGGCTGCCGATATTCCTGGTAAAACTACAAGTGGTTAGAAAGCCACCTGAACCAATGTGACGGAACCATTCTTAAATGTGACGAAACCTATTATACTTCTTCTGCCTCGGTAAGTAATTCCATTGCTTTCTGGATCCTGGCAAATTCTCCTTTATGGACAAACTTTTTAAACCACTTCTTGTGGACGTTCCTGGTATTAAGGTTCAAGAACAACCAGACACCAAGGCCTGCCTGGATAATCACCAGTGGCACATGGATGAACCAAAAACCAAGGGGTGCAGTATTGATCCATTCATGGTTGATATAAAAAGTAGAAAAAACAGGCAGTTGCAAACATAAAATTCCCATTATCCTGAGATTGGAATCGCTGAGTGCAATAAGTTTTTGCTGCGCTTCCAATATGGTCTGGCTGTTATCAAACTCGTCTATCAGGACCAGGTGCCGGATATACACCCCGACAGCGATTCCCGTTACGACCAAATGGATAATAGCCGATACTACAAAGAAGTATGCAGATACGGACAATGCATTTTTGACCAGGAAGCCGATCAATATGACCCACACGATTCCGACAACGATGCCTGTCCACCTGGTCATCCTCAACGGACCCAGCGCTTTGGACGCTTTCATTTTTTGAATCTCCTGGTAACTTCTTACATGGAGCGACAATGCCTTTTCAATTTTGTCATCATATGATCTCCATAACTGCAGTACTTGTGACTCGTCCATCATTCAATATTTTATTTGTGAAAATTTTTGTTTTAGTTTCTCTTTGATGCGGCTGATTTTTGTAGCCACATTAGTTTCACTGATGCCAATGATCTCGCTCATTTCCTTATGGCTTTTTTTATCAAGGTAAAGAAGCATCAATGCCTTGTCCAGTTCTTTCAGTTCATTGATAAAACTGTATAACAAGTCAATATTTGCATCCTTCTCTTCTGAGGCTACCTGGTCAATAATGTCAAAGGGCCCTTCCATGAATCGGGTAAGCGATATCCCTTCGTTTTCTTTCCTTCCTGTAATAACTAATGGAAACATTCAACGCAATTTTATATATCCAGGTGGAATACTTCGACCGGCCATCGTACCGGTCGAACGACTTCCAGACCTGCAGCATGATCTCCTGGACAAGGTCCTTTCGCTCATCAATATCAGCAGAATAGGCCCTGGATATCTTATAGATGATTCCCTTGTGGTCTTCTATAACTGATTCAAATAATGCGTTTTTATCCGGAATACTCATTCCTGGGTGGTATTTGCTGGATGGTTTAGTGTCGGCCGGGTAAATATCTTTAATTGTTGCCATGAATGAACGCTGTAATGGGTTGAACAGAGGTCTGTCCTCCTTATTATTATCAGCCTTTGATAAAATATCACAGTTTCAGCCCAAAAAAAGTATGCTGGCGGGAAAGTATCTATTTAATTACTCTGCAATTTCCCCTCGCTCAACACGGATGCATAAGCTTCCAGGCAGCGCTTCCGGGCAAATTCATGGTCAACGATGGGCTTTGGATAGGAGAATTCCTGGAATTCGGGTACCCATTGACGTATGTAGCTAAGGTCTTTGTCGAACTTTTCTGTCTGGAGCCTGGGATTGAAGATCCTGAAATACGGCGCCGCATCACAGCCGCTGCCCGCCGCCCACTGCCATCCGCCATTATTGGAGGCCAGGTCAAAGTCGAGCAGCTTCTCTGCGAAATAGGCTTCACCCCATCGCCAGTCGATCAACAAGTGCTTGCATAAAAAACTCGCCACGATCATCCGCACCCTGTTGTGCATGAAGCCCGTGGCATTCAGTTCCCGCATGCCTGCATCAACAATCGGGTAACCCGTTGTTCCTTCACACCAGCGCGCAAATTCTTCTTCGTTATTGCGCCAGGGAATATGTTCGTATGCCGGTTTAAATGCACGCCCCTTCCCTACCTGCGGGAAATGCCAGAGGATCATCTGGTAAAATTCACGCCAGATGAGTTCGTTCAAAAAAGTTTCACTCAGTGGCGCCACATGCCTGGCAAGTTCACGAATACTAATGGTGCCAAAACGCAAATGAACGCCCAGCCTTGTGGTACCGGGCATGCCCGGATAATTCCTGTTGGCAGCATAATGCTCAATGACCTCATCGGTAAAACTTTCAGGGGGAAAGGATAATCCGGCCTTACGAAACCCCATGGACTCAAGCGTGGGAACGGCACCGGCAGAATGCGGGAAAAAATACTGCGCATGATCCTCAACTGGACATGAGCTAAATGAATGGGCAGTCAGGGTGGATTTCCATTTCCTGCTATAGGGCGTGAATACGGTATAAGGCGTTCCATCGTCCTTTATCACTTCACCCTTTTCAAAGATCACCTGGTCCTTAAAAGTATGAAACCCGATACCCTTATCACTCAGCGTCTTCCTCACCTCCGCGTCTCTTTCTTCCGCATAGGGCTCATAATCGTGGTTCGTGTATACATTGGCGATAGTATACTTTGGAGGCTAGTTTTTCAAATACTTCTTTCGGAAAACCGTAATAAATTTCCATGCCGCGGCCGAGCTCCAGATAATTGATCCTGCAGATCCGTAATGGCATGATGAATAAACTCCACCCGGCGGTCCTGCTTGTTGTCGAGTTTGTCGAGGATATTCCTGTCGAAGATAAATATCGGCAATACCGGTATGGCCGCTTTCAATGCATGGAAAAGCCCTGCATTATCATGGAGGCGAAGGTCCCTGCGAAACCAGAATATGTTGATGGGCGACTGCATAATATTTCCGATTAAAACAGGAAGTTCAGGAATTGGTTGAAGGACTAGTCAAAAAGGGGATAAATTATTTCACGGTATAGTTTCTCGCTGACGGTATTCACCAGCCCCTGTTTCTCCCCGATCCCCGAGACCCACTGAATGCCGCGTACGGCGTTGGTGAAAAACACTTCATCCGCACTCATGAGTTCATCTATGGTCAGCGGGGTTTCCCTCACTTCCGTATGTTGCATGATCCATTTTCTCATCACTCCGTTGACCGGGCCCTCCGACAAAGGACACGTAAAAATCTCATTGTCTTTTACCCAGAAGATATTGGCAATCGTAGCATCTGCAATCCTTCCTTTGTCGTTCAGAACTATGGCATCGTTCCAGTGCTGCTCTTTGGCGTGAAGGGCGGCCATGGCATAAAGAAGGGAGCTGGCCGACTTCAGACCGGCCAATGCATCGGCCGACTTCCTGCCACCTTCATAAATGCCCACCTGCAGCCCGTTCACGTTGAACTCCGGCCGATGATCTGGCAGTGGCCAGGTTTCGATGACATAACGGGGTTGATGGTTTTCCGGATCATACAGGCCGCCATCGCCGCGGAAAACGGAGAGCCTGACCCTGGCATTATGATAGGAATTCTTGTGACAAACCTTCAGGATTTCCTCTTCGAGCCTCGAAGGCGTAAACAACCTGGGAATATCAAATTTCAGGGTTTTCAGTCCGTCAAATAGCCGGCGCCGGTGCAGATCCCAGAGGGGCATCCTGCCATTGGAGACGCGGATGGTCTCAAACAGACCGTCACCATAGCGAAAAGATCGGTTAGCAGGGGAAATGGGGGTAGATCCTTCGGGGAGCATCTTACCATTGAACATAAAAAAACCGGGCATCCTGCTAAGTTAGCGGGCTACCCGGTTATGGTGGGGTTTCTTTTGCGATTATTTAATGATACCGGCTTTCACGGCGTACATCACCAGTCCGGCCATAGATTTGGCGCCGGTCTTTGTTTTAAGTTTATCCCTGATAGCTTCAACAGTCCGCGGGCTCAGGTCCACCAGGTCGGCGATCTCCTTGGTACTCTTCTCTTCGCACATCATTTTGAGGATGGTCACTTCCTTATCGGTGAGTTTGGCATCGGATGGTGTGGCGGCTTCGGCCTGGCGTTTGAGGCGTAGGCCGTCGATCAGGGCTTTATTGGTAAGCTGGTTAAAGAAATATTCCTGCTGGTGCACGGTTTTCACGGCTTCATAGATCACTTCCGAGTCGGAATTCTTGGTGAGGTATGCGTTGGCGCCGAGTTCCATGAGTTTTGAGATCATGGAATGGTCGTTATGCATGGTAAGCATGATCACCTTAACGTCTGGATAGAGTTTCTTGATTTCTGGGAGCGTGTTGATCCCGTCCATGATCGGCATCTGGATGTCCAGGAGGATCACGTCGGGCTGCATATGTTTCAGTAAGTTAAGGAGTTGCATGCCGTTATCGGCCTCGGCGATCATGCGGATATCCTTCTTCATGGAGAGGGCGGTCTTTACACCGGTCCGGAAGAGTACGTGGTCATCCGCTATCGCTACTTTGATGTGGTTGCCCGCATCATCACTTTTTGTGGGACTGTTCATTTGGCTTTGGTTCAAGGGTTGGATGTAGTTTTACTACTGCAATGATAATAAACTCTTGTGAAACCTCCATCGTAAAACTACGTGATTTAGGCGGTGGTAAAAATGCGATATGGTGAACCCACCATCCCAAAATGGTGATTTTCACATCAGTCCGTGATGATAAACACATTGCGCGAGTAAACGGGGTTGGTTAGATTTGATGTTCAACTATGGAAAAAAGTCTATTAATAGCTATTTACGTAATTCTTGAATTAGCATATATAATTACATGTATAAAAGCAATAATTCAAATAAAATTGTATTTAAAGATTAACGGCGAGCTTAAAAGTCTCAGTAAATCATTAATCGTGATGTTATTGTGTGGAATTATAGCTACTATTTTAAAGCCTTTTTATCGACATCATATTATAACGAAAATAATATTTACATCCTTTTTTATTTTTGAATTAATTACTCTCTATTTAATAAAAGAAATAGCCTTAAAAAACAGAATTCTAAAAATAATATTATCAGCTTTACTTTCCTTGTGCCTTATTTATCTAATCATAACAGCTGTATCAAACTATTCAAATCACGCCTTTAATATTTTTTTTGTTTTTGAATCACTCATCGCTGGAACCATTTCTCTATTATATTTTATTCAATTAGGCCCAATAATATCAACTAAAAATCTAATTGAAGATCCTATAACACTAATAATGCTTGCATTATTCTTTTGTTTTGGCTTGCCTTTGTCATATACAAGTTCCTTTATTTCATTTGAATTGATAAGACCCGATTATCTAAAAACACTTACTAAACAAGATTCAATAATGATGTTTGTAATTTCCCGCATTGGAACAATTTGTTACATTGTATTCAACATATTCATCATAAAAGCAATGAAATGCAAACAAATATCTCATTTTGGATACCAATAACAATTAATATTGTTTTCAGTATTTTGGTAATCGCCATATATGGTTTACTAATTTATAGAGCAATAAAAAAATACAATATAAAGTCAGTTCAATTGCAGAGAAATTTAGAAGAAGTAAAGACAAATCAAGAAAAACTATTATTGAAAACAGAATTAGAAATACAAGAACAGACTTTTCAATTTATCTCGAAAGAAATTCATGATAATGTTACTCAAGGACTTAGCTTGGCTAAACTAAATCTTAATGTAATAGACCTTCAGAATTTACAGGAATCACAACTATTGATCCATAAGTCGATTGATCTAATTGCAAAAGCCCTTAGTGACTTAAACCATCTGTCAAAAAGCCTGGATGCAGACCTTATTGAAAGTTATGGACTAATACATGCAATCAAATTTGAAATAGAAAGATGGAGACGACTTACAAAAAATGATATAGAATTAAATATTCTAGGGGAACTTAAGTTTCTCAATACAAATAGTGAATTATTGATTTTTAGAATAATTCAGGAAGCCATAAATAATATTATTAAATATGCTAAAGCAGAATATATAATAATCAACTTTGCCTATTCAACAAATACTTTAAAAGTTGACATAAAGGATGATGGTATTGGATTTAACCCAGAAGCTATTTCAATTAATAGAAAAATAGGTGAAATGGCTGGTTTGAAAAATATGAGACAGCGAGCAGAATCATTAGAAGGTAAACTGCTAATTGAATCACAACCAGGGCAAGGAACCCTACTTCAAGTTATAATCCCGATTAATAATAAATTAATAGAAAATGATCAAAGTAGCATTGGCAGACGATCACAAGCTTTTGCGTAATGCATTAGCTTCATTAATTGATTCATATGGCGACTGCCAGGTGATCATGGAAGCAAACAATGGAAAGGATCTTTGTGAATTATTGAAACATGAACAGCCGAATGTTGCGATTCTTGATTATAATATGCCAGAAATGAATGGCTATGAGTGTGCAGAATTTATAAAAGAGCATTATCCCGATATCAATATATTAATGCTCACCATGTACGATACTGAATTAATGCTAATAAAATTACTCCAGGCAGGTGTCAAAGGTTTCATGAAAAAAGATATTCACCCTACAGAACTTCACCGTGCCATTCATTCAGTAATGACCGATGGATTTTATTACTCTACTTATACCAGCTCAAAACTTGCCGGTTTTTTTAGAGAATCTAAACCCATTCCTTTTTGGGAAAAACTCATGTCCGAACAGGAACTTTCGTTTATGAAACTCGTTTGCAGTGAAATGACCTATAAAGAAATAGCCCAGGTAATGAAAATGAATCCAAGGACTGTGGATGCCTTAAGAGACAGCTTATTTGAAAAACTGGAAGTAAAAAGTCGTGTTGGACTTGCTATGTATTCAATAAAACATGGCCTTGTAACTATCTAACTTGATTACTCAAGAAGTTTATTTCGCATCCCATACATTACCAATCCGGCAATGGTTTTAGCACCAACTTTAGTTTTCATATTCTGGCGGATCGTCTCTATAGTTCTGGGTGATAGATATACTTCCTTGGAAATTTCTTCTGTTGTTTTATCCTCGGCCAGTAATCTTAATATCTTAAGTTCCTTATCTGTAAACTTGATTGGGTTGGGATAATATTGCTTTGCAGACTTCTTATGTTGCAATTTCATCATAACAGCCTTATTCACCAAGTCATTAAAATAGAAATCGTCATTCATACATCCAAGAATGGCATTATATATTTCCTCAGGATCCGTAGTTTTAGTCAGATAAGCATTAGCTCCCATTTCCATCATCCGGGAGATCATTTCCTGGTCATCATACATCGTCAAAACAATAATTTTAACTTCTTCATATTCCTTCCGTAATAAAGAAATAGCATTCACACCGTCCATTTCCGGCATTCTGATGTCCATTAATAAGACATTGGGCATTTTAATCTTAATCTTATGTAATAAGTCTTTTCCATCCTCTGCTTCCCAGATAATCTTCAAATATTCCTTTCCTGAAAGCGCCATCCTGATCCCGTCACGGAAAATTTTATGGTCGTCAGCAATGGCTACTTTAATGGGTTCGTTTGAATTCATAAGGAGTTATTTGGCTAATACTGTTCAAGTTAGGTACAAACATCATATAAATATCTGTCAAATATCGAGTATTTATACTTAGTAAATTTACGGTTCGATAATGTGGGGGATACTACTTGAACAGTATAATGGGCAGCACGAAAATTGGGCAGTTATGCGCTTGTGGGAGAAATGCAGCCTTAATACATTTGTTTCAGAAGTTGGTTGACGAGGATTCAGTAACCTCAAGCCGTCCAATATCCTAGAACCGTCCGTTAAGAAATTCCAATATCTGAAAAACCTGACAGCTAATCCAGTGTCAATCAACTTTCTTTGTTATAAAGTAAAGTAATTATCGTCTTTTTACCTCGTAATAATTAGTAGTTTAACTAATGTAGAAATAGTAAAAATACTATTTTTGGCACGTATTAATCCGCAATTTCAAAAAACTTATACAATTAATTATGCATAATTGATTGATTTACAACTAGTTACAGGCATGATACGTAATCGAATTTCAGGCGTAAATCTAAGCTGTTTTCTAAAACATTGAGATTCATCACTTTTGGTTTAATAAGATAATATTATTTAAACCAAAACTTATAATTTATGCGCCCTGGAATTGAATGGTTATGGAACCTTATCTTCTAAGTTTTACTGAACAATAATTAATCCAGTAAATAGTTTCTATATTTGATACTTTCGAATCAAATTAGAAGCTATTTTTATTTCAGTAACCATATTATTACTACAAGTAACTATTGCAATTCTTTTTATTCTCAATAAGAATAAAGCAAAAGAATTATATCCAATTGCTTTTTATACTGTTTATGGACTTCTGCAGATATTATTGATTTATTCTTTAATTAAGCATCTTACCGGTAAAGAGTTTCTCAGTTATCGAATTTTTACTATTGTTGAAGGGTTAAGTTTTGGCTATTATTTGACCTTAATTATACAAAATAGTTCTGCAAAAAAAATTCTAATAAGTTTAGGTGTAATTTTTCTTGCATTTGCCTTATTTGACTTAAAAAATTCAAAAGCCGACACATTTGATTCCATTCCTACTGTAATTGAATGTCTAATTTTACTTTCTTTTTCAATTTTTTATCTTTACGAACAGATAAAGGATCCCAATAACTTGTTCCTTTACAATACACCTAACTTCTGGATAGTTGTGGGGATAATTTTGTTCTTTTCAGGTACTTTTTTCCTTTTTATTTACGGTCAAAGTAGTTCCAAGCTTCCCGATTGGGACAAAACATTTAGATTAATTAATGGAGTTTGTAGCCTTATTAGAATATATCCTTTTCCTTATCGCCTTCATAATTGCGAAAAACGACAATCTAATAACCCAAAATCCAATCTTATCGTAAAAAAACCAGGCATGCAGTTCTAAAACCCTAACCCTAAAAGCCCGTTGATTGACAAATGATCTTTTTACAATCAGTCCCTAACACCGCAGGGATTTCCTCGGTCCTGTTCTTCGGAACCCTTGGCATGCTGGTACTCGCAATCGGCCTGGTTGTATTTATCGTATTCCACCAACGCAGGGTTATTCGCTATCAAATGCAGCTCCAGAAGATGGAAGACGAACAGCAGAAGATCCTGCTGAACGCCTCTATCCGCTGGCAGGAAGAAGAACGACAACGCATAGCAGCCGACCTCCATGATGACGCCGGCCCCCTGCTCGCCACCGCCCGGCTCTACCTCAACGAAAACCTGGTGCACCAGGACATCAATACCCAGCTGCAGAGCATCTACAACGCCAAACAGATCATCGACGATACCATACAACTGATCAGGAATATCTCCCATAGCCTGATGCCCCCTACCCTCAAGAATTTCGGGCTGGAATCGGCCGTAAACGACCTTTTCCAGAAAATCAGCGGGTCAGGATCGCTCAATGCCTCCTGCCGGTTCCATGATTACCGCACGCGGATGAAACCGGAACAGGAATTGCTGGTTTTCCGGGTGATCCAGGAACTGGTCAATAATATCCTCAAACACAGTAATGCCAGCTTTATACATATCACGCAGAACTACCAGGATGGCAAATTCTTTATCCGCATCCACCACGATGGCCGCGGAATAACACAAAACGACTTTGATAAACTCAATAAAAGTGCGATGGGACTGGGGCTGAAGAATATACAAAGCCGAATCAGGGTGCTCCATGGTGGAATAACCTTCGAAAAAGATATATCCCAGACCTATTTCAAAGTGACACTGGACATACCGGTGGAAACCGAGGAACTGGTCTGATTGCTTACGTCCTTAAAAAACCGCAAAGAGAATGAGCCAGATCAAAGTGGCGATCGCTGATGACCATAAAATATTCCGTAAAGGAGTGATCCTTTCTTTGCGCAGCTATACCAATATCAAATTTGTACAGGAAGCTGAAAATGGAGAGGAACTGCTGAACGGAATTACGGAATCACAGCCTGATATCGTGCTGATGGACCTGAGGATGCCCACCAAGGATGGTATCGAAACCACCAAGGTGCTGAGCAAGACCTACCCCGACATCAAAGTGCTGGTCCTCACCATGTACGAAGATGAAAGGTTTGTCTCCCACCTCATGGAAAATGGCGCCAACGGGTACCTGCTGAAAAGCGCAGATCCCTCTGAGATCAGGAAGGCCATCATCGAAGTAATGACCAAGGGGTATTACCTCAACAATTTTGTGAACCGGGTACTGCTGAAAAAATCGCATTCAAGAGCAAAGGCCGTCCCATCACTCAATAACGAGGTAGTACTGAACGATAAGGAAAAAGAGGTGATCCGGCTGCTTTGCATGGAATTCACCGCAACGGAGATCGCCGCTAAAATGGAGATCAGTCCGCGCACCGTAGAAGCCATCAAAGACCGGCTGATGGAAAGATTCGGAACCAAGAACACCGCCGGCCTCGTATTTTTTGCCGTGAAAAACAACCTGATAGACTAGGAAACCACCGTACCCAACATCCTGTGCCAAGAACCATCCTTTGTAGCGACAAGTAAACTGACTATGTTGAATTTAGGTGGTGTAGTTCCTGGTAATTTATTGCCATGGGTGCTTTTTGCTCCCGTGTTCCCCCTGCTGCTCCTGCTGCTGAGGCGGATACAGTTTAATGCCACTAATACAAGCCTTGTTCTGCTCTGCGTTGTCTCTGTTATTTCCAACACATTTCTCTTACTGGCGAAAGGCAGCCCCATACAACAGTCCTTCATCCACGTTGTCTTCATTTCGGAATTCCTGTTTACCGCATTGCTGCTAAAGACCTGTACGCCAAACCCCTTACTTAAATACAGTATCATCACCACCATCCTGGTGTTCCTGGGCATCTTCACTTCCTTCAGCATGATGGGTGCTGAAAAAACAGCACTGGAGATTGTGATGCGGACAGGGGTGATCATTTTATTTATCGTCTCGTTACTGGTACTGGCCAGCAAGGTGAATAAGGTGGATGAATATCTTATTATGAGCCAGGACTTCTGGTTTTCGGCGGGTATATTTTTCCATTTCGGTTTATACAGCCTTTTACTGCTCACCAGCAAGAGCACCAGCGATCTTAATTATCATGAACAGGACCAGTTTTCGATCATGTATGTCATTATTTTTTGCCTCCAGTTCATATTTTTTTCTGTCGGCATACTGCTCCCCAAGTCGCTGGATATCAGGCAGCAAAAAAACAACAAGCGCAATGATACCCTTCAAAAGCCACGCTGGTAGGGGCTTCGGGCTTGCATTTCTGGCAGATCGGCATTATATTTGAATTCTCTGTACGTCCCTCCATCCACGAAATTCCATTCGCTTATTACCATCTGAATCCCTTTCTATGTAAGACCGGTTAAACAACTTTATTATGTTTATTACCGGCAATCCTTACAGCGACGTCCTTAATTTCCTGACGGTTATCCTGCCCATCATTTCCCTGGCGATAATCCTGTTCAGGAAAGACTACACACACGATGCCATCACCTTTGTGATGATCCTCTGTATCTTCTTTTTCATCCAGCGTGTGCTCTTTACCGATATGAGCAAGTTTGGCCTGCCTCCCAAGGTCACCCACAATGTATTTAACGGAATCGAATTCCTGCTGATGGCAGTGATCCTCAAAGTGCATACTACGAGTACCCGTTTCCGTTATATACTGAACGGTTTCGTGATCGCTTATATATCGTCGATCGTAACCTATTATGCCATCCTTGGATTTACCAATGATGAACTGCTCCTGAGGGGCATACAGTATGGCCTGATGATTTTGATGATGGCCGTAGCCATTGGAAGGCAGTGGCAGAAACAGTCGCTCGAGATGATGAACTCTCCCCTGTTCTGGATCTGCATGAGCACTTTATTCTATTTTACATTCTGCCTTTTCTGGGAAACGGGTAAGGTTTACCTGTTCAATACGGAAGAAACGGCTTCACTGACTTCGGCCATGTTCATGAAGATCGCTGCTGCGGTGCGTTTCCTGATGTTCACCTTCGCCATCTGGTTCCTGGAGCCTACTGAAGAAACCAGGCCTTATGAGATCAAGCAGGGCATGCGTATTGTTATCAACGGAAGGGACTATGAGCCGGATGAACGCCGTTTTGAGGTAGGAGAATCTTTCAGTATTACAGGATAATATTATTCGAGGGTTTTCCTGATCGTTCTATCGAAGGTCCTTTCCCGGTTGCGCTGGCTTCTTTCATTGATGGAATCCGTAATGGGTTTCAGCAGGTCGGGACGATGTTTATAGAAGTCATAGCTCTTCAAAAAGGTTTCCTGCGAAACCTTGTGAATGGCGAGTACTTTGTCGAGTTCCCCATTCATCCAGTCCTCTTTTGTCTTTGAACTGTCTTTAAACAGGTAACTCTCGGCGTAGCCTTCTGCCACCACTACATCATTGAGCACATTTTCCATCTGGGCTGGTTTTAATATGCCGGAAGGAATATGCTTTCGTCCTGTACAGGAACAGGCCAGCAACAATACTAATAAGGTGATCCGGCTCAGGCGACTCATTTCAATTCATCTTTATACTTTGCCGCATTGGTAATATCCACTTTCTGCAGCATTTCAATGGCCCTTGCCCTTTCACCGGGATTGGCTTTTTTCATGATCCTGATGATCTCATCAGATTTTCCCTGGAAGAAAAAGGAGTAGATCATGATATTCGGATTATCCGTCGTCATGCTGTATAATATACTGATGGCATTCATGACTTCCTTTCTTGCTTCAGCTTCCTTATCATAAAGCTGGTCGAGCCCCTGCCGGTAATAGGCATAGGTGGCGTCATGCACCATGGTATAACGGTTATTGGTCAGGTTTTCCATCAGCCAGTACCGGTTACGTTGTCCGTCGAATGGCTTCCAGCCTGTGATCAGCCGGCCATCGGGTGCGCTGTTAACGATCTTGCTGGCCTTCTGGAAATAAGGATCCCCGCCCCTGGGTGCAAATGAATCCATATCGAGCCCTACAATAATATTCACGTAATAAGCAAAAATGGCGGTCAGGTTTCCGGCCAATGGTTCCGGTCCCTGGATCTGGTTCTCATTAAATTCTACCGGTTGGAATTCCTGGTACCGGAAGGTTACATCGGGGTCCTGGAAGTTCACCAGTGCGGCCTGGTAACTGCTGTTGTAAACAGGCCGTGCAGCCTGCACCGTTAGTGTCGCTTTATATACGCCTGTTTCGGGGACCGACTGCAGGTTAAGCAGGAAACTGCAGTTGATCCTTTCTGCAGGTGCATATTCCTCCGTGGTCCATTTTCTTTTGTTCAGGAAATTATTCAGGGCGGTCTGCATGGTCTGGAACACCTTGCGATCCGTTGAAGTACTTACCTGGCTGTAAATCACCGTTACCTTGGCATTCAGTTCCTGGGCATGCACACAAAATGGCGCAGTAACCAGTAACAGCAACAACAATATGTTTTTTCGTTTATCCATGTTGGTTATATAGGATGATGGCGTCTACGATATCTTCCGCAACTTCTTCCTTCGATTTGGTTTCATAATCTCTTTGTCCGCCCCTTGCATCAAAAACGCTGATCTTGTTGGTATCGTGTCCAAACCCCGAGCCTTCATCACGAAGTGAATTCAGCACAATGATGTCGGCATGTTTTGATGCGAGCTTTCCCTTCGCATTTACTTTTTCATTGTTGGTTTCCAGGGCAAAGCCTACTAAAACCTGGCCATTTTTTTTCTGTTCCCCGAGACTGCGGAGAATATCCTTTGTTTTTGAAAAACTAAGCGACCACTGGTCTTCGGTCTTCTTTATCTTCTCGGCTGCTACTTCGGCAGGTGTATAGTCGGCCACCGCTGCCGCCATTACGGTGATGTCTGCCTGGTGGAAACTTCTGCAGGCAGGCTTCATACATTTGCTCTGCCGTCTGTACCCGGTGAACTGTGAGGCCCGACAAATCGAAGGACGCAGTCACTGGTCCGAGTACAAGGGTCACTTCTGCTCCCCGCTCCTGCAATTCCCTGGCGATGGCCACGCCCATTTTACCGCTGGAATGATTGCCCACGAAACGAACCGGGTCGATGGGTTCATATGTAGGACCGGCCGAAACCAGGGCCTTTTTGCCCGACAAGCTCACGTCGTGAAAAGTAGTTTTTAATAATATAGTCGATGATCTCTTCAGGCTCAGCCATTCTCCCCTCTCCAAACAGTCCGCTGGCCAGTTCCCCATTGGAAACCGGGATGATATCATTGCCAAAAGAACTGATGCGCTCGAGATTATGTTTGGTGGAAGGGTGTTTCCACATGTCTTCGTCCATCGCAGGGGCAACAACTACGGGGCAGGTTGCCGAGAGGTAGACTGCCATTAGTAAATTGTCACATGCCCCTGAAGCCATTTTGGAAAGGGTATTGCAGCTCAGGGGAGCAATCAGCATCAGGTCGGCCCACCGGCCCAGCATAACGTGATTGGCCCAGGAGTCATTATCATAAAGCCCCGTCAGCACGGGATTTTTGGACAGGGTCGATAAGGTCAGGGGAGAAATAAAATCTGTTGCGGCATTGGTCATGATCACCTTCACCTCTGCACCAGCCTTCACCAGCAACCTCACCAGCACGGCTGCTTTATAAGCTGCAATACTGCCGGTGATGCCGAGGAGGATTTTTTTATTTCGCAACATAACCTTAGTTGAGGGTTGAGAGTTGAGCGTTGAGAGTGGAAGTTAGAACAAATAAAAAAGCGGCAAGTTGTGGTTGCCGCCTTTTATGAAACTTATAATACAAGTGACCGTATTTCAGGATTTAGCTGAATAACTGGTCGCCTTCATTCTTCCTGTAGTACACCTTGTCTTCCATGAATTCCTGGGTAGCCAGTAATGCCGGGTTGGGCATTTTTTCGTAGGCTTTAGAAATTTCTATCTGCTCTTTATTTTCATGGATCTCTTCAAGGCTGTCTGTGTGGCTGGCAAACTCTTCCAGTTTATTATGCAGTTCTTCTTTCAGCATAATATTGATCTGGTTGGCGCGCTTGGAAATGATCGCGATGGACTCATAAGAGTTCCCTGTTTTACGCTTGATCTTGGAAACATCCTTTGTTTCCATCAGATTCGTAATGCTGTTACCTATCTGCCTGCGTAATCTGCTCATTTCGGAATTGATTTTATATTATTGGTCGACAAAGTTAAGTAACGTTCGGCTTCTTTCAAATATTTACTTTCAGGGAAGCGGTCCTGGAAGTCGTTCACCTCGGCGATGACCTTCACATAACGCTCCTGGCGCCTTTCCTGTATACTCAGGTTGGCATATTTATAATAGGCCTTGATAATCTGGAGTTTATACTCATCAGCCTTCTCTGAATAGGGAAAATTGTTGATCAGCGTGGTGTAGGCAATACCGGCGGCTTTATACTGGCCCATATTGTAATACAGCTTCGCAGCTTCCATCTCCTTGGTTTCCAGCTTGGCCAGGCATTTCAGGATGATGTTTTCGGCTTCTTTATTCCTTGGTGACCCTGGATGGGTATTGATAAAGGTCTGCAACATGCCCATGGCTTTTACAGTATTGGTCTGGTCGAGCTGCGGCTTGGGACTCTGCAAATAATAGGTATATGCCTCCAGGAATTCCATTTGTTCGGCCTTTTCGCTGTTGGGGAACATGTCAAGGAACCCCCTGAACAGGTTTTCAGCACTGGCGTAGTCCTTCTGGTAATAGGCACCCGTGGCATACCTGTAATAAAGGTCCTCAAACTGGGGGGTACCTTTATATATGGGGAACAGTTCTTCAAACAGCATCTGCGCCTGCCGGTACTTCTTTTTATCGGAATATTCTATCGCCTTTTTGAGTTTATACTCATAGTCGGTGCTTTTCAATACTTTATTGAAACTATTGTTGCACGACGAAGCCGTAAAAGTGATGAAAACAATAAAAATCAGGAGGCGAATAATCATAAAGCGGGCAAAAATAGGGCATTTATATGGAAGAACTATTCAATTTACCATCCCTGCCGTTAAGAAGTTGATAAAAAAATTGCATCCCGCGAAACGCGGGATGCAATGGTAATTATCTGGTCAGCCGGGGATATCCTGCGATATTCCCTGGTGATTATTTTTTCCTGAGGTTCGGGTGCGGAGCAGGAACCGTATTTGGACCAGCGTCGCTTTCTGTAGCGGCCCTGAGGTCAACGGTATTGGCATCGCCGCCCGTCTCACCGAAACGGAAGATAAACCTGTCGGAGCTGATACCCTGTTTGTCAACCATATGGTTGATCACGGCATTCACCCTGTCCCAGCTAAGCTGCTGGCTTGATTTGGAAGGTTCGCCGTAACCGGTAACCACCACTTTACAAGCCGGGTTGTTCCTCATTTTATCAGCTACGGTAGCAAGAACTGCTTCAGCATCTTTAGAAACGGTAGCGCTATTTCCTTTGAAATTGATTGTTGGGAGTTCACCAAGGTCGCAAACGGGCTTCCTCATCATATTTTCCTTAATCTCGGTACAGCAGGCCGGTTCAGGACACTTACCGACGCCATCTGCATCAACAGGCTGACATTCAGTTGGTGTTACCAGTTGCTTGTCTTTGAAATCAGGAACACCATCGCCATCTGTATCACGGCTAACGCCATGGGCATCTACCGGTGCACCGGCGGGTGTATTGGGTTCGTTATCGAACTGATCGGTAATACCATCACCATCTGCATCATCGAGGACGGGCTTAGGCATTTTCATGTGCTTGGGAGCGTTGATCTCGCTATAGGCATAGTTCAACGGGTTTTCCCAGTAAAGAGGTTCCACGGATTTTTTACCTTTTTGAGCAAGGGCATCGCTTTGCGTGCAGGTAAGTGCTACAAAAAGAAAAAGTGCTATTTTAATAAGTTTCATATGATTCAGCTATTAAGGTTAAAATAAGTTAACGTTCAGTCCGAGTGACAGGAAATTGATAGAATCGAAGTTACGGGTCAGGGTAGCATCTCCGTGTGGGTGTTCTGTCCACTGCTGTCCGTCGAGCAGGTCATCCCTGAGGAAGGTGATCCTGTCTTCCAGGGCGATATTGAAACGCCTTGAAAGCCTGTAGGAGATACCGAGTCCGAGGGTACCGCTCCACCTTTTATTGCCGTCACGGTCATCATTGCTTTGTGCGTCAGTTTCATAGCTATCATCGAGTACATCTTTAAGGGCCTTCCTGATATCCTTCCTGTTATCGTAGTTGATGTCTGTCTGGAGAGCAACCTGGTTAAAGGCATTGGCATAATTAGTAGTTCCGTTAAGCGCATTGATCTTGGTATCATACCAGGTTAAGCCAACACCTGCCAGCACATACAATCCAACCTTGGTTTTGGAAGAATGGAATTTGATATTGCTGAAATTGAAGATGGCCTGCAGACCCAGGTCACTGAATTTGGTCTGGTAGTTATAGAAAACGTTGTCCGTTGCCGGCAGCCTGTCACCACTTGCGGTAACCTGGTTTCCAACATAACCGTTAGTCCCTCCATGCCGGGTTCTTCATATAATTCTGGGCTTCCTGCCAGTTAAGGCCGGTTGCTGTTCCATTAATATATTCTGCCCTTAATGACAAAGAATAACCCAGGGCCTTCCTAACGTGAACACCCCATCCAAAAGTCGGGAAGTTAGAAGTTACATCCCCTGCAATGGTAGGTGCACCAACTTTCACACCCACTTCCCACATATTCCTTGGTTTTGGAGGGAAAGGATAAAGATTATTCATGAACTCGTTATACTGGGGCAACCTGCTTGCCGGGTAGTAAGAGGAATCGGACCAGACTGGTGTCTGTGCGGACACAGTTGTAGAAAGCATTAGGGTGATTAGTCCTAATAAAAAACTGTACTTTTTGCTTGCCATAATGTTAGAATTGTGTTGTTGTATTTTTTGGGGGATCGGGTTAAGCATGGTGTTTTGAAATTATTATATACTTATAAACGGCACAAAAGTATTCATTGAGGGTGGTATTAGCAAATTTTAAGAGACCAATTTGTATCCATTTATGCTGCTTTCCGCTTTGAAATGCGTGTATAAACTCAATAATGTTCCAAATTTTCATAAGTTCGTTGCCTATTCATGAATTTCTCTTCCGAAATAATTGCTGATGAGCTGAGGATATTTGAAATGCGTTTCAAGGATTCCGTGAAAAGTACCGTTCCCCTGATCGACAGGATCATGCGGTATATCGTGAAAACAAAGGGAAAACAGATCCGCCCGATGTTTGTTCTGCTCAGCGCCAAACTCTCCGGGACCATCAACGAATCAACCTACCGGGCAGCCTCACTCGTAGAATTATTACATACCGCTTCCCTCGTACATGACGATGTGGTGGACGAGGCCATGGAAAGAAGGGGATTTTTTTCTGTGTATGCTTTGTGGAAAGCAAAGGCTTCCGTCCTGGTGGGTGACTACCTGCTGGCGAAGGGAATGCTGCTATCGCTCGACAATGATGATTTTCGTATCCTCCAGATCATGTCCAGGGCCGTCAAAGAAATGAGTGAGGGGGAACTGCTCCAAATGGAAAAAGCCCGTTCCCTGAACCTGGATGAAGAACTGTATTACCGGATCATACGACATAAAACCGCCTCACTCCTGGCATCTGCCTGTGCAGCGGGTGCCTATTCCACTTCCCATAATGAGGACACTACGGAAAAAATGAGAAAATTCGGCGAGCTGGTGGGTGTTGCCTTCCAGATCAAGGATGACCTGTTTGACTATGGCCACGAGGATGTGGGCAAACCGACAGGAAATGACATCAGGGAAAAGAAGGTTACCCTTCCCCTTATCTATACGATTAACCACTCCACACCCGCATTAAGACGAGAACTTATCTACATTCTTAAGAACCAGAATAAGCAGCAGAAAAAAATTGACTATGTAATAGATGTGGTCGAAAAGTCGGGTGGCATCGCGTATGCCGCGCAAAAAATGAACAGTTTCCGGGATGAGGCCCTGGCGATTCTTAATGATTTTGAGAACGGTGAAGTAAAGAAAACCCTGGCAGAACTGGTAAATTTTACGACAGATAGGAAAAAATAACCATACGAAACTGACTGACGGTGTGATCGCCGTTTAATACGAACTGATTATGGAGAAGCGGTGGATACGGCAGGAGGCCAGTGAACAAATTGTGGAGTACCTCCAAAAAGAACTGGGCATTCATCCAATACTCTGCAGGGTGCTTGCGCAAAGAAATATCACCAACTACCAGGAGGCTTTTGACTTCTTCAGACCCTCTTTGAAAGGATTGCACGACCCCTTCCTGATGAAAGATATGGAACTGGCAGTGGCGCGAATCATGAAGGCCATGGAAAAGGGTGAAAAAATCCTCATTTACGGGGATTATGATGTTGACGGCACCACGGCCGTAGGTTGCATGTACCGCTTTATTTGCAAAATTTACGGTACTGCCAATACTGCATTTTATATCCC
This sequence comes from uncultured Sphingobacteriales bacterium, assembly GCA_963707255.1. GTDB lineage: Bacteria > Bacteroidota > Bacteroidia > Chitinophagales > Chitinophagaceae > Pollutibacter. Next base: position 43,424 of record CAVPPM010000018.1, read on the forward strand.
CCACCGTTACCGTGAAGGATACGGAATTTCACAGGCGGGTGTTGAACATGCCATAAAAGAAAATTACCAGCTTGTCATCGCACTGGACTGCGGCATAAAATCGGTTGACCTTGTCCGTTATGCCCTTGACAACGGCGTTGATTTTATCATTTGCGACCACCATATTCCGGGTGATGTGCTGCCGCCTGCTGCTGCCATCCTCAATCCCAAACAAAAGGGCTGCCCCTACCCTTATAAAGAACTCTGCGGTTGCGGTGTTGGTTTAAAACTGATCATGGCGCTGGTGCAGCGACTGCACCTGCCGGAAAAATATTACCTCGATTTCCTTGACCTTGCCGCAACTGCTGTGGCAGCCGATATCGTCCCGATGACCGGCGAAAACCGGGTGATCACTTATTATGGATTGAAGAAAGCCAATGAGGATCCCTGCATCGCGATAAAAGCATTGATGGAAGTGAGCAGCGTGAAACCGCCGGTCTCCATTCAACACATTGTGTTTATGATTGCGCCCAGGGTGAACGCCGCAGGGCGTATGGACGATGCACGTAAAGTGATCCATTTATTTACTGAAGAGAACCTGGTGAAAGCCAAAGAATATGCGGATATGCTGCACTCGGATAATGCAGACCGAAAAGAAGCGGATACCAGCATAACCGAAGAAGCGCTTATCCTTCTGCGTGAGTATGAAGCAACGGGTAAAAGAATGTCAACCGTTGTCTACCAACCCCACTGGCACAAAGGTGTGGTAGGCATTGTGGCCAGCAGGCTGATCGAACATTATTACCGTCCAACCATAGTGTTAACCAAAAGCGGTGATATGGTGGCGGGAAGTGCAAGAAGTATTCCGGGCTTCAATATTCATGACGGGCTGGATCAATGTGCATCATTGTTATTGGGTTTCGGCGGACATTATTTCGCTGCAGGGATGACCATGCTTCCGGAAAATGTTGAAGCCTTCCGCGAAAAATTTGACAGCGTGGTATCGGCAATGGTGGATGTAGAGATGATGACGCCTATCATCAACATTGATGCAGAGATCCGTTTCTCAGACATCAATGAAACATTTTACAAAATACTTACCCAAATGGAACCCTTCGGGCCGGAAAATCCTCAACCTGTATTCCTGGCCAGGGGAGTGATCAATACGGGTTCCAGCAGGATTGTAAAAGATCTCCATATCAGGTTTGTAATACGACAGGGCAATTTTACGATGAGCGGTATTGGCTTTAACCTGGCCTCGAAATACCATATTGTAGAGAGCGGCCAACCATTTGACATAGTCTTTACTATTGACGAAAATGAATGGCAGGGGAACAGGACCTTACAGGTTAAAGTCGTTGATATAAAATTGACGAATTAGCGGATTAGCGGATTGGCGAGATTAATTATCAATTCGTCAATGCGTTAATTCGCCAATCCGCCAATGAATTGATGAGTTGATCAGGCGATCAACTCATCAGTTCTACATTTCGGTTAATGAAGGCCGTTAGGTCGTTACCCTTAAGCATTCCCTGGGAAAGCAGGGCGAGATCGGCCAGGTTCCTGACCAGTTTTTTCTGGCGGGATTCGTCGTCTTCCTTTAATACTGTTTGAATGGCAGGATGGTTTCCGTTAACTGTTAAGGTTACTTCGTCGGGCATGCTGGCATAAAATGAAGCACCGGGTCCGCTGATGGCCGCCATATCTTTCATCCGCCGCATAAATTCTGGCCTCGTGGCAATTACCGGAGCCGTATCAGTTCCCAGCCCTTTGATGTCCACGGTAACATGGGATTCGGGAATTTGAAGCCCGAATAAATCTTTCAGTTTAGATTCTTCTTCCTTGCTTAAAACACTCTCAGTGCCTTCCTGTTTATCGATGAGGTTTTCGGTAATATCGGCATCCACCCTGGTAAAATGTACATTGTCCCATTTCAATTCCATCTGGTTAAGGAATGCAGCATCCACCAGCGTTTCCATTTTCACCACCTTAAATCCTTTGTTAACAGCGGCCCTTATATAAGCATCCTGCTGAACGGGATCGGTGGTATACAGGATCACGAGTTTTCCATCCTTATTTTTTTGCAGTCCTTCAGCAGCGGTGCGGTACTCCTCCTGGGTATAATAGGTATCCTCCAACGCGTCTTTGAAAATGTGAAATGCATTGGCCTTTTCCAGGAATTTATCATCGGTCATCATGCCATACTTCACAAACAACCCAAGGCTGTCCCACTTGTCTTCAAATTCTTTGCGGTCGTGTCCGGAAAATTTCATCCAGTTTATCGGCCACCTTCCGGGTGATATGACTATTGATCTTTCTTACGTTGGGATCACCCTGCAGGTAACTTCGGCTAACGTTGAGCGGTATATCGGGTGAATCAATCACACCATGCAGCAGCATAAGGAACTCAGGAACAATATCCTTCACTTCATCCGTTACAAAAACCTGGTTGCTGTACAGCTGGATCTTGTCTTTCTGGATTTCGTAACTCTGTTTGATTTTCGGAAAATACAGTATACCTGTAAGGTTGAAAGGATAATCCACATTCAGGTGAATCCAGAATAATGGCGTTTCATTATAATGATAGAGTTCTTTATAAAAATCCTGGTAGTCCTGGGTCGTCAGTTCGGAAGGTTTCTTCTTCCATGCGGGGTTTGGATTATTGACCTGTTTGTCTTTAAAATAGATCGGTACCGGAAGGAACCGGCAGAATTTTTCCAGTATGGATCGATATCCTGTGCTCTTCCAGGAATTCTTCACTTTCTTCATTGATATGAAGAACAACATCAGTACCCCGTCCTCTTTGTCAACGTTCTCAATGCTATATTCCGGGCTTCCGTCGCAGGTCCATTTAACCGGCTGGGCGTTTTCCTTATATGACCTGGTCACCACTTCCACCTCGGAACTCACCATGAAGGCGCTATAGAATCCCAGTCCGAAATGTCCGATGATATTGGCTTCACTTTGTCCCTTGTATTTTTCCAGGAATTCTTCTGCGCTGGAAAAGGCCACCTGGTTGAGGTAGCGGTCAACTTCTTCTTCCGTCATACCGATACCCCTGTCGCTGATGGTAAGCGTCTTTTTTTCTGTGTCCAGGGAGATATCGATCCTCAGCTCTCCCAGTTCGCCCTTTGCTTCGCCCGTGGAAGAAAGGGTTTTTAGTTTCTGGGTAGCATCTACTGCATTGGAAATCAATTCCCTGAGAAAGATCTCATGGTCGGTGTAAAGGAATTTCTTGATTATCGGGAAAATGTTCTCTGAATGAACCCTGATCTGGCCTTTTTGCATAAAATTTCGGTTTGCTGGTTGGTGTGGTCAAATGAAGTGCCAATGGAGTTGAAACGGACAGAGTGGCAGTTGGAGTTGAGGGTTGGGAGTTGAGGGTTGAGGGTGGTTGACCGTTGACGGTATGCGATTTTGATAAACTAGACACGAATGGCGATTATCCAGGCATTAAGTTCAGGGACCAGAGGGCAAATCCGAGAGACTGGAGCCGCAGGTAGTTTAACCGGGAAGTGGCGAACGATGCCAGGTCCGGCGCCTTTTTCTGTCACCATTTCCTCATTTTCACTGCCACATTCCCGCACTACCTCATTCCCCACATTAAAAGCCTGAAAAACCTGCGGTTTTTCCGGCTTTTCCCTTACCTTTGCGTCCCATTTCAATTATTTAACCAAATACAGGGAAAATGCAGAATTACGAATTGATGGTGATCTTTACCCCTGTTCTGAGTGAAGAGGAATTAAAGCTCGCTCAGAAAAAGTACGTCGATTTCATCGTTGCAAACGGTGGTTCGATCGTGCACCAGAATCCCTGGGGGCTAAGATCACTGGCGTATCCCGTCCAGAAAAAGACCACTGGTCTTTACTGGGTCATGGAATACAATGCGCCATCCGACATTAATGAGAAGCTGAAGATTCAGATTCTCCGTGACGAGCAAGTACTTCGTCACATGGTTATTAAACTCGATAAATACGCCGTCGAGTATAACCTTAAAAAGAGAAGTGGTGTATCTACAGGAATCGAAAAAGCAGTGGAGGGATAACACATGGCAAAAGCAAATGAAATCAAGTACCTGACCGCCATTAAAACCGAGAAGCCCAAGAAGAAATTCTGTCGCTTCAAAAAGTATGGCATCAGGTATATCGATTACAAGGATGCAGAGTTCCTGAAGAAATTCCTTAACGACCAGGGTAAGTTGCTGCCACGTCGCCTCTCCGGTAATTCATTGAAATACCAGCGTAAGGTGTCTGAGGCTATTAAGCGTGCCCGCCAGATGGCGATATTGCCGTATGTAACTGACCTGTTAAAGTAAGGAGGAAGCTATGCAAGTAATTTTAATCCAGGACGTAAACAATCTCGGCGGTGCCCATGAAGTGGTGAACGTGAGAAACGGTTACGCAAGAAATTTTCTTATCCCCGGAAAGTTGGCCATTGAAGCTTCTCCTTCCAACATGCAGCAATTGCAGGAGAAACTGAAGCAACAAGCCAAGAAAGAAGCCAAGATGCTCGCAGAGGTCAATAAAGTCATTGAAAAACTGAAAGATGGTGCGGTGAAAATCGGCGCCAAAACAGGTACCTCTGGCAAGATCTTCGGTAGTGTTACTTCAGTACAGATCGCCCGTGCTATCCGCGAACAAAAAGGTTATGAGATCGACCGCAGGAAGATCCATATTCTTGATGATATCAAGGAACTCGGTAATTTCAAAGCCAGGGTCGATTTCGGCAATGGTAATGAAACAGAGGTTGAACTCGAAGTTGTCAGCGAATAAGAATTTCCGATGAAATATGTAAAACCTTCCCGCAGTTGCGGGAAGGTTTTTTATTTTTATAGAATGAAATTCATCACCATCCTCCTGCTGACGCTAACTTTCGCATGCCAGAACAATCCATCCAACATCAATACACGGGACACCCTGCTGAAAAGCCCTCCCGGGGCTGACACCGTCCCCACCAAAGCCCTGGCAGGAAATTTTAGTTCGCCTACAGATTTCACCTTCGACAGCCTGGCCATCCCCCGCTTCCTCGTACAGTTCCCGGTGTTTGCAAAATACCAGCAGGATTTTACCCGCTTCTATTCATCCAGGAAATATTCTTACGCCTGGCACCAACAGGACGGCCACACCATTGAACAATCGAGCATCCTTTATAACATGGTCTTTAATATTGACGCCAACGGCCTGCCGATCGACATACCTTACCCTGACGTATACACGAAATTAATGGAGGAAGCATCCGCCGATTCGATCCTCACCCGCGAACTGATGATTACCGGCCAGTACCTGGTATATGCCCGAAAAGTGTTATCCGGAATTGCGGAAGCAGATACCAAATCGATCGACTGGTATATCCCTCGAAAAAAAATTGAATACACTTCACTGCTCGATTCATTGCTAAACGGTAAAACTTCGGAGCTTGACAGGTACGTATACCCGCAATATCGCCTCCTGCGCGATAAACTCAAGGCATATGCCGACATTGAAAAGAAAGGAACATGGATAGCCCTGAAAGCCGACCGGAAAAAATACGGCCCCGGCGACTCATCACCGGTTATCCTCCAGATCAGGAAGAAATTATTTGCAGCCGGAGATATTGCTGAAAATAACGGAAGCCCTGTATATGATACCATCCTTGCCAATGGCGTCAAAGAATTTCAACGGCGTTACGGACTTAAACAGGATGGCGTTGCCGGGCCCGGCGTACTCAGGGAAATGAGTGCGCCCCTGTCAAAAAGAATGGAACAGATCATCGTCAATATGGAAAGATGCCGGTGGCTGGAAAACGAAACCGAAGAAAAATACCTGGTCGTTAATATCCCTCAGTTCCTGCTGATGGCCCACAGGGGAAATAATATTGACTGGACCTGCCCGGTTGTTGTTGGAAAAACAACCAACAAGACAGCCATATTTAAGGGCGATCTCAAGTATGTGGTGTTCAGTCCTTACTGGAATGTACCAACAAGCATCATCAATAAGGAGATCAAGCCGGCCATGAAAAGAAATAAAAACTACCTGGAAAAACACCAGATGGAATGGAACAATGGACAGGTCAGACAAAAACCGGGTCCTCAGAATTCACTCGGACTGGTCAAGTTCCTCTTTCCCAACAGCTTTAATATCTACCTGCATGATACCCCTTCAAAATCCCTGTTCAACGAGGATAAACGAGCATTCAGCCATGGATGCATAAGGGTATCAGAACCAGCAAAACTGGCCGCCTTCCTGCTGGAGGAATACCCTGAATGGACGCCTGAAAAAATGAAGGAAGCAATGAATGGTAAAAAAGAACAATATGTTACCCTTAAAAAAACAGTACCCGTCTATATAGTATACTTTACCGCATTTGTGGATGGCAAGGGTAAACTGAATTTCAGGGATGATATTTATGACAGGGACAACAAGCTGAAAGACATGATTTTCGCAAAAAATGGCGGAAAAAGCGCACAATAAGTTAAAATAAAATCTGTTATCTTTAGGAAGGACGCAGTTAGATCCTAGATGTTTTGCAGCATATTACCTATTCGGTCTTCTCAGAGCATTCACCGGCCTAATCGTTCCAAATGTTTTATCAGTAAATTTTTTCGCAATGAACATCTATGTAGGTAACATGCATTTCAGTCTTACCAACGAAGACCTGAATAACCTCTTTTCCCAGTTTGGAAGCGTCACATCTGCAAAAATCATTAATGACAAAGTTACAGGCCGGAGCAAGGGTTTTGGCTTTGTTGAAATGGAAAGTGATGATGACGCGCGAAAAGCCATTGCCGGTCTGAATGAAAGTGAAGTAATGGGCAGAAAACTTATTGTGAACGAAGCCCGTCCGCAGGAACAACGTTCAGGCGGTGGCGGCGGCGGTTATCGCGGAGGCGGTGGCGGCGGTGGCTATAACAAAGGCGGTGGCGGCGGTTATCGCGGCGGCGGCGGTGGTGGCGGTGGCTACAATAAGGGCGGCGGCGGCGGTTACAATAAAGGCAACGGCGGCAGTCGTGACAGGTTCAATGAATTTTAAGGCACCAGTCCATCATAATTTTCCAGGCTTCCGGTTTACGGAAGCCTTTTTTATTTCATGGACGGATGGATTATCTTTCCCATGAATATTAAAATGGCAGCTATGTTTTCTCCTGTTATCGCCGGATGTATGAATTGGGGTCAGTGGGGCTCGAAATTTTCCACGGCAGAATACGATTCGATGATCTCCGCCTGCCTCGACATGGGCATCACCACTTTCGACCATGCCGATATCTACGGACATTATACCACCGAAGAAGAATTCGGCAATGCGTTAAAAAATCGTTCTTCCGTCAGGCAAAAAATGCAGCTCATCACCAAATGCGGAATAAAACTGGTAACGCCCAACAGGCCGGAACATGTGATAAAATCTTATGACACCGGCAAAGCGCATATCCGTTCTTCCGTGGAGCGTTCATTAAAAAATCTGCATACGGATTATATTGACGCCCTGCTTATTCACCGGCCCGACCCGTTGATGGATCCAATGATCATTGTTGAAACGGTGGACCAGTTAAGGGCAGAAGGAAAAATTCGATACTTCGGTGTTTCCAATTTTCAGCCCCGGCACCTGGAACTGTTCAGTAAATACGTCCGACCGTTAATCAACCAGTTTGAAGTCTCTGCATTTACGCCAACTGCCATGCAGGATGGCACATTGGATTATTGCCTGCAGCATAATATTCGGCCCCTCTCCTGGTCGCCGCTTGGTGGCGGTAAATTAATGGCCGAAGATCCTGATGAGCAGACCCGGAGGGTCATTGCCGTTGCAGAAATACTGGCCGCTGAATTCCAGGCAATGCCAGACCAGGTGCTGCTGGCGTGGCTATACACTCATCCGGCAGGCATTATTCCCGTGATGGGCACTACTAAGCCTGAAAGGTTGAAAAATGCGCTCGACGCTAAAAAGATTACCCTCAGCAGGGAACAATGGTTCATGATCTACCGGGCTTATCTCGGGAAAGAAGTTGCTTAAAGGATTGCGGATTGCGGATTGCGGATTGCGGATTGCGTACAATGGCTTTATAAAAATATCACGTCAGCTTTATTATGTATCAAAATAAATTAATCCGCAATCCGTAATCCGTAATCCGCAATCCCCCATCCTGCCTTAACTTTAAGTAAAGCATTCTATGTTCCCCATCAGCGATGATAACACCGACAGGCATACTACACCCATCATCAATTATTTATTAATTGCGGCTAACGTGCTGGTATTTGTTTTTCTCCAGGGCATGGGCAGTAATATTGATTTCACTTACGCCTTCGCCACCGTGCCTGCAGAAATCATCAGGGGAATAGACCTCGTCAGTGATCCACAGGTCATCACCGACCCTAATACCGGGCAGCAGTTCCAGGTACCCGGTCTCCAACCAACGCCTATCCATCCATACCTGACTTTAATCTCCTCCATGTTCATGCATGGTGGATGGGGACACCTGCTCGGCAACATGCTATTCCTTTGGATCTTCGGTGACAATATTGAAAACAGGTTAGGGCACACACGCTACACGGTATTCTACCTCCTATGCGGTATCATCGCATCATTAAGCCATGTGTTCTCTACCTATATGATGGCGCAGAGTTCCATCGTTCCAAGCCTCGGCGCTTCCGGAGCCATATCAGGCGTTATGGGTGCATATATCATCCTCTTCCCCAGCAGGAAAGTGAATGTCCTCCTCCTCAGGTTTATTGTTGCTGTGCCCGCCCTCGTAGCACTGGGTTTCTGGATCGGTTTCCAGATCATCAGCAGCATTAGCATGTTTGGCGGCAAGAGTGACGGCGTCGCCTACGCCGCACATATCGGCGGATTTCTTGCCGGAATGTTGCTGATCAAATTCTTTGACAAAGGACAGGACTATGTGGATGAAAGGTTAGCCAGGCAACGCAGAAGGGTAATGTGACAATGCGGTATTGCAATAATGCGATAAAGAAGGATAATGTGACGACCCAACATTGCAATAATGCGATGATGACGAATAATGTTACGACGCGGTATTTCAGTAATGCAATGAGGAAGGACAACTAACGCACACGCAATTTCTTAAAGCCTGCGGTGCAGGTGTCTTTTATGGCCCCGTTTTTATCCTCGTAAACTATTTTTATTTCCATTTCCGGATGTTTGCTGAGATATGCAAAAGAGGCATCAATACCCATAACATAAAATGCATTATCCCATCCGTCTGCGGTAATGGCATCATCAGCAACGACTGTTACGGAAACTATACCATTGTCTACCGGCCTCCCCCTTACCGGGTCAATAACATGCGAATACATCTTTCCCCCCTGTGTAAAATATTTACGGTAATTGCCAGATGTGGTGACTGCCTTGCCCGACAATTCAATCACATCTTCCACAGCATACCAATCTTCGGTTATCCCAGAGGGTGACTCGACACCGATATGCCACGATTCGCCATTAATTTTTCTGCCCCTGGTCCTGACCTCCCCTCCCAGCTCCACCATGAAATCTTCAATACCCTTTGATTCCAGGTACTGAAAAATGACATCCACACTATATCCCTGTGCGATACCATTGCAGTCGATCCGGATATTCTTTTTCAACGCCCGCAGGCTGTCGCGATCCACAACAAGAAATTGACTGCCTGTCGACAATTTCGTTTCGTCAATTTGCTTTTGTGAAGGCATAGTCCCCTTCCCCTTTACTCCGAATCCCCACAGATCAACCAGGTTTTTCACCGTGATATCAAAACTGCCACCAGAGGACTTCCAGATTTCCATTGACCGGTTAATGACCGCTTTGAGATGATGGTCCATGATAACTTTGCCATCACGGTTGAACCTGTTGATAAGCGAATGCTCCTTATACAATGAAAGCGAAAGGTCGATAGCATTAAATATGCTATCGACCTCGTAACGTGAAAGGATACTGTCATCACCCAGGTAGATGATTGAATAAGTAGTACCCTGCGCGGTACCGGTAAGCCGAAACATCTTTTTTTGAGAATGCATTGCCGACCACCATCCCACCAAAAAAACTATAAGGATACATTTTAGCACCATTCATCATTTCAGCATCACCGCAGGGATATTGGCCTGCTGGTATTTCTGGTTATAGGCATTGATCGCATTCTTCACTTCCCCGTCATACTGCTGCTTGTAGCCCTGCCATTGCTTTTCCAGGTCCTTCACCCTTGCTTTAACGCCATCAGTAAGCCTGGGGTCATGGGTGTCAGCAAGGCCTTTAACATTAAAGAATTCTGCGTTCAATTTGCTTGGCCAGTTGATCACGTCCTGGCCATTGGTAATACGATCTTCAATAATATTCTTTTCCCAGTTTTCCATTTTTTTCAGCAGTTCCTTGCCCTCATCCACCAATGCCTTGTGCTCGGGCATATCTTTCAGGTTTTCATTATTGGCGATAACCTGCTTTTTAGCTTTTCGGATATTGTTGACCGATAGGTGTATTTCAGTTATATCGGCATTCAGTTTTTCAAGCAACTGCTGTTGCTCGGTCCATGCCCCCGCGTCTACTTTCATGTTGGGATCCGGAAGCACTTTTATATCTGTCTGCGAGACTTTGTCTTTATAGGAGAGCCTGGCCTTATAATCACCTGGCGCCAGACGGTAACCATTATAATCACCATACACGAAAACACCCGAAACATCAGGAACCTGTTCACCACGAAGGTTCCATAGAAAACGGTTCATACCTTTTTCACCGGGTAAAAGTGCTGCCGCTGACGGACCACCGGGATAGGATTTAAAGTCAGGATTCTTTTTATTGGTATATGTCCTCACTGTCTTGCCGGCACTGTTAAGTATTTCCAGTTTCAGCAAATTCGTGTCAGCTTTTTCCGTTAAGACATAATTCAGGATCACGCCTTCCGGTGCATTGGTTCCGGCAACGGTGTTTGCATTACCCGGAAGTCCGCCCCCGCCACCATAATGATAGGAAGGCTTTGGTGCCAAAAGTCCAAAGGCGTTGTTGCTATTATACTGTTGGAATACTCCAAGGTCATCCAATATCCAGAAAGCCCTTCCTGCCGTTGCAGCTACAAGATCATTATCCCTGATGGATAGATCGGTAACAGGAACAACAGGAAGATTCAACTGTGTTTTCTCCCAACTGGCTCCTCCATTATAAGAAAGGTAAAATGCCCTTTCACTTCCTCCATATAAAAGGCCCTTCACTTTTTTATCTTCACGAATCACCCTGAGAAAATCATCGGCCTGTATCCCCGAATTTATTTTAGTCCAGGTTTTACCATAGTCTGTGGTCTTGTAGGCATAGGCGCCATAATCATTCAACTTATACCTTGTTGCAGATATATAAGCTGTTCCTTTATCATGTGGTGAAACTTCAATGCTATGGATAAGGCATTCCGGAAGTCCGGCCGGCGTTACATTATTCCATGTTTTACCTCCATCCTTTGTGAGTTGCACGAATCCGCAGTCACTGCCTGTCCAGATCACGCCTTTTTCCAATGGCGATTCAATGACATAGGCAAGGGTATTATAATTTTCGCCACCCGCACCTTCATTGGTCAATGGTCCGCCGCCCTCCAATTGTTTAAGGGTATCGTTTCGTGTGAGGTCCGGACTAATGACTTCCCAACCTATTCCTCCATTGGTAGATTTCAGTAATACATTGCCGCCATGATAGATGGTGTTAGGGTCATGGGGTGAGGCGATGATGGGTGCATTCCAGTTGAAGCGGTATTTCATATACCGGGGTGCGATGGCCAGGTTCAATGAAGGATATGCCTGGATATCCTTTGACTCTTTGGTGATGGTATTAAGTACTTCGATATATCCCTGGTAACATCCGCCGTATACTTCGGTAGGATGATCAGGATCAAATGCAAGGAATGCGCTTTCACATCCCGGTCCGTAATCCCAGTCCCTTTCGGTTAAGGATCCCCTGTTATTGCGCGATGATATGATCACCGAGGTATTGTCCTGCTGACCGCCATAAACCTTGTAAGGGAAAACATTATCGGTATTCACCCTGTAGAACTGGGCCGTTGGCTGGTTGTTCAGTGTAGTCCAGCTTCTTCCATAATCATACGTTATCTCTGCGCCTCCATCGTCCCCCAGGATCATGCTTTCAGTATAATTCGGATTGATATACAGGTCATGGGTATCTCCGTGACCCACACGCATTGATTGAAATGTGCGGCCACCGTCGATCGACTTCATCATCGGCGCATTCAGGACATATACCAGGTTTTCATTTTTCGGATCTGCGAATACCTCCATGTAATACCATGACCTGGCCGTGATATCCTGGTTGTTGGATAACAGCCTCCATGATTTGCCGGCGTCATCTGACCGGTACAAGCCTGATTTGGATTTTTCTGATTCTACTATGGCAAAGACCCTGTTTGAATTGGCACGGGATACGCTGACGCCGATTTTTCCCAGCTGATCCGGCAGACCTTCTGTTATCTTTTTCCAGGTTTCCCCGGCGTCATCCGATTTCCAGATGGCAGATCCCGGTCCGCCGCTGACCACTTTCCACGGAAACCTCCTGTGCTGCCAGGATGCAGCATACAGTATCCGGGGATTATTCATATCCATCGAAAGGCTGGAGATCCCTGTACTGTCATTGATGTATAAGACCCTTTTCCAGTTTTGTCCGCCATCTGAAGATTTATAAATACCGCGTTCATTATTATTTCCGTGTACGGTTCCCTGTGAGGCAACGTATACGAGGTCAGGATTGGAAGGATGAATGACGATATCGGCTATATGCCTGGTTTTTTGCAATCCGATATTTTTCCATGTTTTCCCTGCATCGGTCGACTTGTACACACCATCACCGTAGGAAGTCATTACACCGCGGACCGCGTGTTCACCGGTACCTACATAAATGACATTGGGATCCGACTCAGAAACAGCTATATCTCCAATGGAACCCACAGAAAAAAATCCATCTGAAATATTGGTCCAGTGATTGCCTGCATCTTCCGTTTTCCATACACCACCGCCGGTATAGCCCGCATAAAAAAGCTGATCGCCCGCCCTTGATCCGGAGACCGCATTGGCCCTCCCGCCCCGGAATGGACCGATATTCCTCCATTTGACGGCCTTGAAAACCGTATCATATGCAGTGGAAACTGGCGGTGGAGTCTCCGCTTTTGCAGGTTTTTTCTGAGAATAGGCGGCAATACACGACAGGGAAAAAATTCCAATAATGGCCAAACGAGAGAACATAGATTCAGTTTTGGTGGAAAAGAAATTAATATAGGAAATAATTTCAAGGGCTGGCAAAATTAACCGGCTTATTGATCATACCATGCCAAAAAAAAGTCCATGCTGAAATCAGCATGGACCTGCTACAAAAAGGGCCTTAACGGAAATTATTTTTTGATAAATCCTTTGCTATTGAACTCATCCCTGATCACCATAATGATTTCGTCCAGGACACTATTTAGCTTACCAGGGTTCATAGAAGCCGTAGTACCCGACCAAAGTAATTTTGGCGGGTTAACTGAATAGATATTGGTTTCTACATTATAAGTCTTGTCTTCCTGGTAGTAACCCTGGGTTCCATACATTCCATATCCATATCCACGGTAGCCATAAAAGCCGCCATATGTTGTGCCAGGCACATAAGATGTGCTTTGTTCAACATTGGCAAGACGCATATATACTACGCCATCAAAACCATCCTTGCGGAGTTTCTCTTCAACCTGCGCGTCTACGGTATCCGATGCGGACAGGTACTTATAAGACTGAACGGAACGGCCCGGGAATTGTGCGGCGAGTTTGTCTTCAACAATCCTGCGTGTGGCATCGTCTTTAATAAGTCCGAGTACCAGCACCTTCTCAAAAGGTTTCCAGGTAGCAGGTGTTACAGACGGATCCATCCAGCTCTTAGCCAGTTTGGTGGAAGGGCCGCATGCCACCAGTAGTGTCATTAACAGGGCTGGAAGGAGAAATTTTCTTTTCATGCAAAAAATATTTAGCGTTTAAAAAATAGGCATGGCTTACATTGCCGCAGGCGAATAGCCATTGAATGATTATGGCAAATTAATGCAAACTTACCGATCTGTAACATGATTCCCGTCAGCCAGCAGCCCCGAACCCCTAAGTATATTCATACTTCGCCTAATTAACGGTTATATGGAAAACGGTTTTGAAAATATCCCTAGCTTTACCCCAATACCGGGTTCCGAACACCTGTTCATTATGGAAACCCCTAACCGAAATAGCGTAAATGATTTAACCAAACTGCATGAAATCTTTATTGAGACTGTTTATTACGACCTCGTTTATACTGATCTTGTCCTGTGGAGAGAAGAAGGAGAATGCTGCACCTGTGTCTCCGGATGTCAATGTAGTGGTGGCCGGACAAAAGACCATCCCGGTCTATACAGAATTTGTAGGAGAAACTTATGGCATCAGTGATATCCAGATCCAGGCCCGCACCACCGGCTGGATACTCGGCATTCATTTCAAGGAGGGCGATGTGGTAAAAAAGGGTCAGCTCCTTTATACCATCGACGACCAGGAAATCAGGAATAAGATCGATGCCGCTACTGCCCAGCTGGCCAGGGCCAACAGCCAGCAATCAAAAACGCAATCTGACTTAAGCCGTGTGGAACCGCTGGTGAAAATTAACGCCCTCAGCCAGCGTGACCTTGATGCTGCTGTGGCAGCCAATAATTCTGCCAAAGCCGAAGTAAATGCCGCTGCAGCAGCGCTGGCCAATGCCCGCGTAGAACAGGGGTATACAAGAATTACGGCACCCATATCCGGACTTATCGGTATCAGTAAATACCAGGTGGGTGATTATGTGAATCCAACGGCCATGGGTGGCTCTCTGAATACCATTTCCGCTGTAGGGGAAATGAGGGTCCGTTTCCCGATCTCAGAATCCGAATATCTCCGTTTTGTAAAACGCCTGCGTTCTGATACCGCAAGTGTAAGGGGGCTGGTTAAAATACCGGTTAAGCTTATCCTGGGTGATGGTACCGAATTCTACGAAACCGGCAGGATTGACCTGGCCAACAGGCAGATCGATCCACAAACCGGATCGCTGATTATACAGGCCATTTTTGCCAATGCTCAACGTATTCTCCGTCCCGGTCAATATGTAAAAGTGAAGTTCCAGACAGATCTTTATAATGACGCCATCCTGGTGCCGCAACAGGCCGTTAACCAGTTACAGAATATTTACCAGGTCTATGTACTTAACGACAGCAGCAAGATCAGTCCGCGCATTGTAAAAGTTGGCGCCAGGGTCGGCAGCAACTGGATCATCCAGGACGGTGTAAAAGCCGGTGAAAAGCTGGCCATAATCGGAAGTGCCGCTATAAACCCGCAGATCCCTGTTAAACCTATTATGATGAAATGGAACTATGATTCCACCACGGTGCAATAATCCAGAACAGGCCAGTACACATCCAAACTATTATTATGAGTGAATTTTTTATACGGCGGCCAATCGTTGCAATGGTGATTTCGATCTTCATTGTCATCATGGGACTGCTCACACTTCAGGGCGTGCCCATCTCACAATACCCGGAGATCACACCGCCGATGATCAAGATAACGGGTACGTATAATGGAGCAAATGCCGTGAACATTGAGCAGACGGTTGCGACACCTATAGAACAACAGGTGAATGGTGTGGAGCAAATGCTGTATGTGCAATCGATCAACGCAAATGACGGAACCACTACCATCCAGGTCTCCTTTGAAGTGGGCACAAACCTCGACAATGCCAATATGCTTACCCAGAACAGGGTATCCATGGCCAATCCGTTTCTTCCTGCCGATGTGAAGAATATGGGTGTCAATACCAAAAAAGCCTTATCGTTTCCACTGGAAATTGTGTCGATCTACTCCCCCAAGGGCACCTATGATTCAAGGTTTATCAGCAACTATGTATATATCAATATCATCGACCAGATCAAAAGGATCAACGGTGTAGGTGATGTTACCGTTTTTGGTGATGCGGAATATGCCATGAGAGTATGGCTTAAGCCCGACAGGATGGCATCGCTTGGTATTTCGGTTACTGACGTTAAAAATGCGCTGAACGAATACAATAACATTTTCCCTGGTGGCTCCTTTGGCGAAAGCCCTTCGCTGCCCGGAACACAAAATACCTATTCAGCACAATTGCAATCAAGGCTGGTGAGCCCCGAAGAATTTGGAAAGATCATTTTAAAATCTAACCAAAGCGGTGCGCTGGTAAGACTGTCGGATATTTCACGAATTGAACTCGGAACGGAAACATACTTTATGAACAGCCGCCTTAATGGACAGGTAGCTGCTTCGCTGGCTGTTTACCAGGTGCCGGGCAGCAATGCCATCGCGGTTGCCGAAGCCATTGAAAAAGTGATGCAGGGCCTGAAGACCAGGTTCCCGCAGGATATGGACTACCGGTATTCCCTGGATACAACCCTACCCATTACCGTTGGTATTGAAGAAATTCTTCACACGTTGCTGGAAGCAGTGGGACTGGTGATCCTCGTGGTGTTTATATTTCTGCAGGACTGGCGTGCTACACTGATCCCGTTACTGACCGTTCCAGTGTCGCTGATCGGTGTATTTATCTTTTTCCCAATGCTGGGATTTTCCGTAAATGTATTGTCGCTCCTGGGTTTGGTGCTGGCGATCGGACTGGTGGTGGATGATGCCATTGTAGTAGTAGAAGCGGTAATGCACCATATTGAACACGGCCTGAGTCCTAAAGAAGCCACGCAAAAGGCGATGAAAGAGGTGGCCGGGCCGGTGGTGGCCATCGCCATTATCCTCGCCGCTGTATTTATACCGGTGGCACTTACCGGCGGTATTACGGGAAGGCTGTACCAGCAATTTGCCATCACCATTGCTGTATCCGTATTGTTGTCGGCATTCAATGCATTAACGCTTAGTCCGGCGCTTGCGGCCATCATCCTAAAGCCAAAAAAAGAAAGCAAGGGCCTCCTGCAAAGATTTTTCAACGGGTTCAACAAATACTTCGACAAGTTCACCAATGGCTATATGGGCATTGCAGGATTCTTCGCACGTAAAGTGGTGATGAGCCTGTTGGTCCTGGGAATCATTATCGGGGCAACGGTTGTGCTCGGGAAAAAAGTACCTACCGGCTTTGTCCCTGAAGAAGATAACGGCTATTTTATCATGGGCATAATCCTTCCCGATGCAGCTTCCCTTCAAAGAACGGATAATGTCACAAAAAAACTGGAAAGCCTGTTGGGTAAGGTGGAAGGCATCGAATCATATACTGTGATCAATGGTTTCAGTATCCTTTCCAACACCAAATCATCGAATTCCGCAACGGTATTCGTTCAGTTGGAAGAATGGGACAAAAGAGAACATACCGATAAAGAAATTATCCGGCAGGTGAACCGCATATGCGCCACCGCAATTACAGAAGCCACCATCGTGGCTGTTGGTCCGCCCCCGATACCCGGTCTCGGTAACGCAGCTGGTTTCACCTTGCAATTACAGGATCGCATGGGAAACACGCCGCAATACCTGCAGCAACAGGCACAGGCTTTTATTGCAGCAGCAAAAAAGCGCCCGGAGATTGGATCTGCGTTTACCCTTTACCGTGCCAATGTGCCGCAGAAGAGCATTACCATCGATAAGGAAAAAGTGGAGAAACTTGGTTTGACACTTAGTGAAGTGAACAGTTCCATATCGGCCATGCTGGGAAGTTCCTTTGTGAATAATTTTAATGCTTTCGGCCGTCAATACCGGACCTATATACAGGCTGATGCCCAATTCCGGATGAAGCCAAACGATCTTGACCAGTTCTTTATCCGGGACGCCAAAGGTAATATGGTTTCCCTGGCCACACTGGCTGTGGTGAAGGACACTACCGGTCCCCAATACACGAACAGGTTTAACCTGTACCGGTCGGCTGAAATTTCGGGTACTCCCGCTCCCGGTTACAGTTCATCACAGGCACTCGATGCGCTGGAAATAGTGGCGAAGGAAACACTTCCGCCTGACATGGGATATACCTGGAGCAATATGAGTTACCAGGAGAAAGCCGCACAGGGACAGGGCGCTTCTGTATTTATCATGGCGCTGGTATTCGTATTCCTGATCCTTGCCGCACAGTATGAAAGCTGGAAACTTCCTTTCAGTGTACTGCTGGGAACACCGTGGGCAGTAATGGGTGCAATGCTGGGATTATTTATTGCGAGGCTTTTCTCGGAGGATTATGTCAACAATGTATTCGCCCAGATCGGGCTGGTAATGCTGATCGGACTGAACGCCAAGAATGCCATCCTGATCGTGGAATTTGCCAAGATGAAAATGGATGAAGGCGCCTCGGCGCTGGATGCTGCATTGGAAGGCGCCAAACTCCGTTTCAGGCCAATCCTCATGACCTCATTTGCATTTATCCTCGGCGTTGTTCCGTTGCTTACTGCAACGGGTGCGGGATCACAGGCGAGGGTGGTGATGGGCATGGCCGTATTCAGCGGTATGATCACGGCAACGGTAGTAGGATGTATCCTCATCCCATCATTCTTTGTTTTGATAGAAAGGAAAAAGAAAAAAGATAAAGGCGCAACGGCTGTCATTGACACAACCAGCAATGACGTAAATGCATCACAAAATTCCTGAACATGAAATGGCAACACAGCATAGTATTCCTATTTTTTATTGCGGCTGCTGCAGGCTGTAAAGTGGGTGGTGAATTTACCAAACCCGAATCCTCTGTAGCAAACAATATGAATCAGTACCCCCAGGCCACTAACCTGACTGATTCCATAACCGCGATCAAGTGGTTCGACCTGTACCAGGATCCAGTATTGCAAAGGTTTATACGTGTAACGCTCGACAGTAACCGAAATCTGATGGCGGCTGTGGCGAGGGTTGAAGAAGCAAGAGAAGTAGCCGGTATTGTAAAGGCCAACCTATATCCCTCTTTCGGCTATTCTGCAAGTGCAGGTGGAGGCAGGGCTGGAACTGAAGCCCAGAAAATTGCGGGTGGATTCCAGGGAGGCGCTATTAAAGCCTATGGAACCTTAGACTGGGAGATTGATATCTGGGGAAAACTACGCCACCAGAACCTCGCATCTTATAATGAGTTCCTTGCTGAAGGCCATAATAAAAATGCGTTGATTGTAAGCCTGATCAGTACGGTTGCAGAATTATATTTTTTATTGAGAGATCTTGACAACAGGCTGGTCATTGCACAAAGAACTGTACAGTCGAGAGATACCAGCATTACCATCATATCAGAAAGGTTCAATAGAGGATATGTTTCTGAGATAGATAAACTGCAATCAGAAATCCAGAAAGATGAAGCCGCTGCAGTGGTTCCTCAATTGAAACAACAGATCACGCAGACTGAAAATGCATTAAGGACGCTGATGGCGCAGGGTCCGGGCCCCGTAGACCGGGGATTGGCGATAAATGCGCAGATCGTGCAGCCGGAAATTCCCGCCGGCCTGCCATCACAGTTATTGCTCAGACGCCCGGATATTCTTGCTGCCGAAAGAAGCCTCGAAGCACAGTTCAACCGGATTGGTGCGGCTAAAGCGAATATGTATCCAAGTTTCAGCCTGACAGGAGTGCTGGGTTTTGCCAGTCCGCAGTTATCAACACTACTTGGCAGCACCGGTTTTGTAGCCAATGGTTTTGCAGGAATTGTTGGACCGATTTTCCAGTTTAACCAGAACAGGCGTTTTGTCAGGGTTCAGCAATACAGAACCGATCAGCTGATGCGCAATTACGAACAAACTATCATCAGTGCATTTTCGGATGTGGACAATGCCTTAGCGCAATACAGGAATGCCCAGGAAGAAAACCAGGTTAGGGCACACCAGAAAATTGCGGCGAAGAAAGCCCTTGAACTTACCCGTGCCCGCTATGACTTCGGATATTCATCTTATTACGAAGTACTGATACAGGAAAATTACCTTTTTGAAGCAGAATTGCAGGAGTCATTAACTTTACAATTAAAATTGAATGCACTGGTCAGCCTATATAAGGCGCTAGGTGGTGGATGGGAATTATAAAGTCTTGTGAAATGAACAGGATTCTTTTAATATCATTCATTTTATTTTTTTCCATGTTTGCACATGCGCAATTAGGAATGGATTCTATTCCTGCAACTAAGTCACTAAAAAATACTATCCATTTAAACTTTTCACAGCCAATTTTTTTCGGCGAAAAGAATATTATTCTTGGATATGAAAGGGTGATAAATAAAAGGCAGTCTTTTTCCATTAACATTGGGACCGCAGTTTTTCCGGACTTAGTCAGTGATGAAAGAGATAGCACTCGTCTGATAAAGGCTAACAAGAATGGTGGTTACAATTTATCTGGAGATTTCCGATTTTACCTGACGAAAATAAATAAAGTTGATGCTCCCCGGGGGGTGTACGTAGGTCCTTATATTTCATATGTACATTATACTGATGAACAGGAATGGGAGATTAGAAAAGCCAATGAACCATCAGTGACCGCCAAGACAGATTCCTGGTTTAATATATTTTCAATAGGTGCTGAACTGGGATACCAGTTTGTTTTCTGGAGGAGGCTGGCTGTAGACCTGGTTTTGTTAGGCCCGGGTATTTCCCATTACCATTTAAACTGCAAGGCAATTGGCCCATTGATAAGCGAGGAAGAGAAAGATCAAATTCGTGAAAGATTTCAACAGGCTATAGAAGATAAATTCCCAGGTACTGTATTCGTTTTTAAGGGCCATGAAATTAACAAAGAAGGAACCCTCAGGACATGGGAATTGGGATTCCGCTATATTGTTCATATTGGCTTCAGGTTCTAAATATTGATGTCCCAGATCTTCCTGCAATAATCGCGAATGCTCCGGTCGGAGGAAAATCTTCCCATCCTGGCCACATTCAAAATGCTTTTCTTGGTCCATTCCTGTTGATCGCGATACAATGCAGATACCTTTTCCTGGCAGTCGATATAAGAGGAAAAATCTGCCATCACCAGGAAGGGATCATTGTTCATTAACGAATCAATCAAGGGCCTGAAAATATGACGGTCGCCCTGCGAAAATTTTCCTGCATCAATCATATCGATCACTTCACGGAGTTCCTGGTTATTATGATAAAAATGTGCGGGCTGGTATCCTCCGGTTTGAAATGCAGCCACCTGCACCGCATCCAGGCCGAAGAGGAAAAAATTTTCTGCGCCTACTTCTTCCATGATTTCAACGTTAGCGCCATCCAGTGTTCCAATGGTAAGCGCTCCGTTCATGGAAAACTTCATATTGCCTGTTCCTGAAGCTTCTTTACCGGCAGTGGAAATCTGTTCTGAAAGATCTGCCGCGCGGTACAGCCATTCACTATTCTTTACATTGAAATCCGGGAAGAAGACAACACAGATTCTTCCGGCCACATCGGGATCATGATTAACGGTTTCGGCCACAGCATTAATCAGCTTAATAATAAGCTTGGCCAGGAAATAACCTGGGGCAGCCTTTCCACCGAAAATGAAGGTCCTTGGAAGAATATCGGCCTGCGGATTTTTCTTGATGCGGTTATACAGCGCCAGTATATGGAGCAGGTTAAGGTGCTGACGTTTGTATTCATGAATTCTTTTCACCTGCACATCAAAAAGCGTTTCCGGGTTAACCTTTATACCGGTACGCTGCAGAATCAGTTCGGCAAGTGCTTTTTTATTTTGGTTGTTTGATCTTGCTCCATTGATTACAAAACTCCTGGTCATCCGCAAATGGTTCAATCTTCCGGATATCCGATTCAAAATGAGATATCCACCCTTCACCAATCCTGCTCGTAATGAGCCGGGCCAGCGAATGATTATACAGTTTAATCCATCGCCTTGGCGTTACACCATTGGTCACGTTCACAATTTTCTCAGGATGAAGCGAATAAAAATCTGACAGAACGGAATTTCGCAACAGGTCACTATGTAACCTCGATACGCCATTAACACGATGGCTGCCGATCGTTGCCAGGTGTGCCATACGCACATACTTATCGCCCTGTTCATCAATAATGGATAACCGTGACAACAATTGTTCATTGCCCGCATGTTTAATTTTTACTTCATCAAGGAATCGATGATTGATTTCATAGATAATTTCAAGGTGCCTTGGCAGTAAGGACGAAAAAAGTGGAAGGGACCATTTTTCAAGAGCCTCAGGTAATAGTGTATGATTGGTATACCCAAAAGTCTTTTGGGTAATTTCCCAGGCTTCATCCCATGGCAGCAAATGTTCATCGATCAATATCCTCATCAGCTCTGCAATGCCAATGGACGGGTGAGTATCATTCAACTGCAATGCAAATGCTGCCGGCAGGTCGTGGATGCCCAGGCCCCTGGCCTTAAGGATATGCAATACATCACGCAGTGAGCAACTCACAAAAAAATACTGCTGGCTCAGTCTCAATCTTTTTCCTGCATCCCGTTCATCGTTTGGATAAAGCACCTTGGAAATGGTTTCTGCGAACGTTTTCTGGTCCACAGCACCTGCATAGTTGCCCTCATTGAATTCCTTAAAATTAAAAGACTCCACAGCTTCAGATTTCCATAGCCGTAGCAGGTTAACGGCATCATTACGATAACCCGGTATTGCCGTATCATATGCAACACCTTTCACTTCATACTCCGGAATCCATTTAACAACATAATTACCATCCCGGTCAGTAAAGGATTCCGTATGGCCCCCGAATTTTACATGGTAAGAAAGTTCAGGACGAACAATTTCCCATGGGTTGCCAAAGCGTATCCATTTGTCGGTGACTTCTACCTGTTCCCCGTTTTTAATCTGCTGGTCGAAGATGCCGAACTCATATCGTATACCGTAACCGATTGCCCTAATGTTCAGGGTCGACATGGAATCCATAAAACAGGCTGCCAGTCTGCCTAACCCGCCATTGCCAAGACCAGGTTCCTCTTCCTGGTGGATGATTTGCACCGGGTCGAGTCCAAGGTTTTGCATTGCTTTGGTCATTTCTTCCTGTATACCGAGGTTGAGCATGGCATTGTCGAGGTGCGGGCCCAACAGGAACTCCGCAGAAAAATAACCGACGATCCTTGTGTGCTGATCGTGAATGTTTTTGAGGGAATTGATCCAGTGTTTCATCATCCTGTCCCTTACCGTATAGGATACGGCCATGTACCAGTCGTTCAGCGTTGCCAGGTCGGTAGATTTGCCCTGTGTGTAATAAAGGTTGTCCAGTATCGCCTGTTGAAGTTCGCTGACGTCATTACCGTGTCTGATATCGGGCACCACCACATCCATATTGCTCATTTTTATTTGAGCAAAAGTTAAGAAAATACGGCAACTGCCAAATGATTGGCGTCATTTATTACAGAAGCCGGCCTGGTAATCTTGATTACCGACCGGCTTCCTCATAAAAATACTCTTTGCTATTGGCTTTTACTTGTCTTCTTCCACATCGGCTACTTCATACATATTTTTTCCATTCTCCTGGATAGGCTGAAAATAGGTTTCGCCAAATTTAACATATGTCTGTTCGCCCATCTTGACTTCCTCACCGCCTTCTGAAATATGTTCCACTACTGCCCCTGCCATTGGCGCAACAACAACGTATCCATCTGAACGCTTTTCATAAAACGCGCCACCATAATAATAATTAGTGGTTTTTTCATCGATAACAACGGTTTCATAACCAGACGGCAGCGATTTGACTTTGGCGCCAACGGGTGCTGCAACAACAGAATATCCTTCGCCACTCTTAACATAGAAAACGCCCTGATCGTAATAATACTGTGTAGCAGCTGCCTGGCTGGCTGATGAGGCCTGGCTGAAAGAAAATACAGGATGATCTGTGTATGACACAAAGGACGGACTTGAAGACATGAGCTGTTTATCAATGGGATTAACGCCAATGCCGGTAAAGTTGTTCCATGCCAGATCAGCGGGATGCGGCATATCATTGTCAGCAACAGAAACTATTATTGCAGTTGCCGCGAGGGTAGCTACAAAAAATCCCCATGGATGCCATACGGGTCCCCATACAAAAGGCCGGTATGGATGAAAATAGTAAGGATGATAACACCTGTACCTGTGACCGCCATATACATAGGGAGGCCGGGCATAAACCCTTGTATTTCTTCTTACCGCTGTATTGCGGCTGTTATTAATATGGATGTCTTTACTGTTATCAATATTAATATTTACATTTTTCTTGCTATTGTTGATATTGGCCTTATTACCAGCATTGACATTGTTTGCCTTTCCCGGGGCACCAGCCACGTTTCTTCCCCCGGTATTTGCTGTCGCAGGTTTACTTGGTGTAGGTCTTGCTGTAGGCCGATTTGCGGGTCTCCTCTGGGCTGAAACCTGCTCTATGGGTAATAACAATGCAATACATGCTATTACAATAAGTTTACATACTGCCAGAAGTATTTTATCACTATTCCTCATGTTGACATATTTTTTGATCATAAAAACGGACTGTATTTTATTTACAGGAAATAAAGAATGGTCTGATGGGTAACTCCTTGAAAATATTACATCATCAGCCATCATTCACCCTTGGACAATTGCCATAGCAATTCAATATTCGGGATAAATATAATTTCAACCCGTCTGTTTCTTTCTCTTCCTTCAGGCGTCGCGTTACTTGCCACGGGGTAGAATTTACTCTTTCCCGCTGAGATCAGTCGGGCTGGGTTTATATTATAGGTTTCATGTAAAATTCTAACTACAGCATTGGCCCTTTCTGTACTTAGTGACCAGTTATCAGCCTTGCCCTTTACCGGTATGGTATCGGTATTACCCACAATCATACAGAGTATATGCGGGAAGTCACGCATTACTTTGGCAATCGTGTTTAGCGATTCCCTGCCCTTAAGGGCAATATTTGCCGTACTTGGAGTGCCCGGCAGAAAAAAGAACTTGTCCGTAAAATTAACATGTACCAGCCCATTTTTGTAAGTGACGGTTGCCCCCTGGTCTTCAAACTCCTGGAGATCCCTGACCACATTCATCCGTATTTGTTCCATTGATGTGCCTTCTTTCGCCAGAGCCTTGTCCAGGTTATCTATTCGCCGGGTCATTGCCTCCTTAGCTTTGCGGCAATCTTCGGCTTCCTTACTGTATTGGATATTCTCTTCCTTTAGTTGTTTGATATCCGACTCATACTTTGTGATTTGTTGTGCCTGCTGGCTGTTAGTGGCTTTGACCTGGTTCAGTTCGTTGGTCGTCTGTTCCAGTTTCTTACTGGTGCCACATGCAGAAAGTGCCAGCAAAGCAAATAGAAACACAAACCGGTATATTCTGCTTTTCATATAAAAATTTTGGAAAAATTAGTGCACTCTGTGCAATCCACGAATTATGGTTTGTTTCACCTTATTATTCGATTCAAATTTTAAAATTAAACAGAATGGGGGGGGGGAATTTGACCTGAAGCGTTGCCGCTTTCATCGCAGAAAGCATTGGGTTCGATTGAGCCTGTCATTCCTGATCCCGGTCAATGAAGATGGATAGCGCACTCTTGTAAGAGGTTCTGGGTATGTAGATGATGAGATGAGATGTCTGAATGAATAAATCCGCTTTGAAGTATCACATCAAAATTCAAGCTTCCATACCTGCGTTGTAAAATGGGAACTACCGCTATTGATAACCCATCCTCCCGCAACATAAATAACATTGTCTACGGCTATAATGGAAGCACCGTGGATCTTATACGGCAGTATGCCCACCGACCATGACTTTGTTTTTATATCGTAAATATCAAATTTATCCGTGTTATCGCCCCAATGCCTCAGGAATACCAGTTTACCATTAGCCTGTACCGGACGGGAGCCTTCTGTAATGTTCCATTGCCCGGCCTGGGACAAACTCTCAACAGCGCTGTTCCATGAATTCACGTCCTTAATTTCAACATTACAACCTTCTGACCAATATATTTTTCCGTCAACGGCAACGCTGCCTAAATTGCCCATCGGCCGGTATAAGTTGGATACAGACCAGGAGTTAGTGATGTTATCATATACATCGATACGGGAACTGGGACTTGAATACCACCTGTTCTCCCTGTGCCCTCCGGCAAAATATACTTTGCTATCTACTGTAATGGCGGAAATGTATGCCCTGGGTTCACTTAACAAGTTGACCGACCAGGTACCAGTTGATATATCAAATATGTCCACAACATTGGAAGTATTGTAATTCCAATCCTTTTCTCCTCCTGCGAAGAAAACCTTGTTTCCTACGGTGGCTGCAGCAATAAAAGCGCGCTTCTCACTTAACACCGCACTGGACCAACTGTTGTCAGACACATCATAAATATCCACTTTGGAAAATAACTCATCAAAGGCGCCGTCCCCGAGTCGGCCCCCGGCAAAAAAGATTTTGTTCCCTGCCGAAACAGCCGCTATATGGGATCGTCGCTGGCTCAGGCTCGCGCTGGTCCAAGTTTTTGTAACAATATCGTAAATGTCAACCTTAGAAGATCCATAGCCGGAAGAACCCTGGTCTTCGGAAAGAGCAGCGCCCGCGAAAACTATTTTGTTCCCGGCAGATGCGACCGTCATGCCCAACCTTGCCTCAGACAAAGCTCCGATCTGAATAAGCCTCGCACTTACCTGTGGTCTTACGCTATTATCACAGGAGACGATATGCACGTTCACTGTGTCCCGCGCAGACAAACCACCCGCGTCTGTAACGGTAAGTTCAAAACTATACAGCCCAAGTTCAAGATGACTTACATAGATTACCGTTTCAGCCAAGGTTACTATGGTGTATGCAGACGGACCGGCAACTTTTCTCCACTGATATAATAATTTACCACCGTCCGGGTCACCAGAATTGCTTCCATCAAGGTAAACGCTATTATCCGGATAAGTGATCAACTGATCAGTTCCCGCGTTGGCTACAGGGGGCCTGTTATGATCACTAACAATGACCTGCAACGTATCTCTGGCAGAAAGTCCATTGTTATCCGTTACTTTTAATTCAAAGTCATAGACACCTGTATCAAGATCCGCCACAATGGTACTGGCTGAAAATTCATTCCTTATTTTAAAAGAATATGGACCGGAAATCTTCTTCCATTGCCAACTGATCAACTTACCATCCGGATCACTCGAATTCCGGCCATCCAGCCTTATGCTGTCGGCTGGAAAAATCACCGACTGATCCTTTCCTGCATCGGCTAATGGTGGCTTTGAACCAATCAGTTCAGATTTTTTGCAGGAAAATATACAGCTGATAATCGTTAATGAAATTACGCAAACTGGCAGCCAGAATTTTTTCATAATGCGAGGTTGTGACTTAGTATTCGATGTGTCAACAAAAATTTCAGGTTAACATCATTATAATTAAAAACCAAATATATCGCCACGCTACTCATGTTATTCACCTTTTCGCCATAAGGTATAAGCAGTGTCATACAAACAGTTCCTGGCAATATAAATACCGAACGGGTGCGACAAATGGTTTTCATCTCATCAGAATAATAAGAATTGAATAATCAATACTGACTGCAGTTGCAATAAAAGAATGGAAAGCTTACATTTATTCTGCAATACCCAATAGGTGACAAAAAATGAATTCATCTTTTCGGAACAGCGATATCATCGTGTTACCCGGCATATAGTATTCTGGATAACCTGGTGGATCATCTTTGCAGTATTTTTTCACTACCCTCTTCACTCCTTTAAAGGATGGGATGTCTCAAACTCATCATCCCTCACCATTCAAAAATTAAGCCTCCCTGGTTTTATACTAAAAACACTTATTATAAATTGCCTGCTGGCGGTGATCGTTCCGCAGATCTTATTTGTTTATTTCTCGATCTATTGGTTATTCCCCCGGTATTTGAATAAAAAAATAAACCTCGTTCTATTTATATTTCTTATCCCCATACTATTTGCTGTATACCTTATCATCGCCACTGTATTCAAACACGCCGTTTCTTTTTTCAACTACCTGTTTGGGATAAGTGATGCCATTCCCACCTTTGAATTTATTATAACTATCCAGCCAGTGATAAGGGACCAGCTGACAACGCTTCCTATTGTTGCCGGCTTTGCAATAATGTTTACCATTATTAAACAATGGTGGCTAAAACAAGATAAAACAGCATCCCTTTACCGCGAAAAAGTAAAGGCTGAATTACAATTGCTCAAATCCCAGATACATCCCCACTTCCTGTTCAATACCCTTAACAACCTGTATTATCTTACGCTTACGGCCTCACCCGAAGCACCGGCGTTAATTAATAAACTTTCAGGAATGATTCGCTATATCCTGAATGAATGTAATCAGCCACTTGTACCCCTGGAGCAAGAGATTACTATGTTGCGGGATTATATCGACCTGGAAAAAATACGCTATGGTGAACAGATAGATATTAAAATTAATATGCCCACTGGTTGCGAGGGCAAATGGATTGCTCCGCTTCTGATGATTCCTTTTGTTGAAAACAGTTTCAAACATGGAGCAAGCAAAATGGTCCGCAAATCATTTCTCAACGTCCACATTTCAGTAGTTGAGAACATTCTCCAATTTCATATAGTGAATAATATTCCTGAATCGCAGGAACAGGCAAATACCAGGGGGAATATTGGCATCAGGAATGTCAGGAAAAGGCTGGAAATACTCTACCCCGGATTACATGAATTGCATATCATACCAGGGCCCGGCAAGTTCCAGGTGATATTAAAAGTTCAAATGGAGGAAAATATAGCTTTTGCATTTAAAAATGAAGATATCAAAGCAAACAGAACTGTTCTGGCGTGAATTAGTGCTTTCCCCGAACAAGAAAGCCCGACTGCTGCGCCATGCCCTATTCCTACTGGCATGGTGGTTATATTTTTCAGTTTGTGAATATTTATACCAGCAACCACAGAAGGGGCTAAATGTACGTCCGATGTATGTCACAACGGGAGATTTTATATTGCTAAAGACTGCATTGATGATCTTTGTATATGCAATGGCCTCTTACATATTCATCTATTCGGTTATGCCCGGCCTGATCAGTGGTAAATGGCTAAAAACAACCGGAATCGTTATCACTCTCGTCTTGTCATTGTTCTTTGCCGGTTATTTACTGTATTGGAACATATTTCCTTTCATTGATTCACTGTTCCGTCCATATAAACCCAACAGTTTTGTTACTTGGTTCTGGCCGGCTGTTTACCTGGGCTTAATTAATCCTACCAAAGTTTTGGCCACGGCAGGTATTATCAAATATGTAAAATACTGGTGGCTGAAACAACAGGAAAGTGAAAAGTTCGAAAGAGAACTGATAAATTCCGAATTGGCATTGCTCAAAACCCAGATACAGCCGGGATTTTTATTCAATTCGCTTGACAGTATCCATGCGTATTCACAAATCGCTTCTCCCCTCGCCCCGGGTATGCTGTTAAAACTTTCAGAGCTCTTAAGTTATATGTTATATGAATGCGATCAGCCTTTTGTTCCATTGGAGGATGAAATTGAAATGATGAAAAAATATATGTCCATGGAGAAAATCAGGCTGGATAAATCACCTGAAATGGAAGTCAATGTATCTGGCAATCTAACTGGCAAATACATTCCGCCATTTTTGTTGCTTCCGATAATTGAAAACAGTATTGAACAACTCAATACATCAACTGTGCAATATTGGATTAATATTGATATCAGTGCTGAAGAGAATAATATTCATGTTACTGTAGCCTACGGCATGGATGACAGTACTGGTGATCACCAATCAAATACCGAAGTTTTCGCCAATCTTCAAAAAAGATTAAATTTATTATACCCCGAAAGATACCTGTTGAAAATATCGGCTGAACAG
Organism: uncultured Sphingobacteriales bacterium; assembly: GCA_963707255.1. Taxonomy (GTDB): domain Bacteria; phylum Bacteroidota; class Bacteroidia; order Chitinophagales; family Chitinophagaceae; genus Pollutibacter. Next base: position 73,104 of record CAVPPM010000018.1, read on the forward strand.
GAAATGCAGATCGTACATATAAAATTGCTGTCAGGTGAATCAGCTCAAGTCCCATGGTCATCCGGGAAAAATTATCAACAAGAATTTCTGCATCAACCAATCTAATTTTATGCAAAAAGTCGAAAAAATACGATGCCTGATAATTGATGACGAACCATTGGCCCGTGAAATTCTAAAACAACATATCGCCGGGGTAGAGTCACTGGTTTTGTCGGGCACATGCAGCAATGCACTGGAGGCTATTTCATTTCTCCAGGCAAACCCTGTTGACCTTTTATTCCTTGACATTCAAATGCCGCAGCTATTGGGGACAAATTTTATTCGCACCCTGCATAACGCGCCAAAAGTCATATTTACCACGGCTTACCGGAAATATGCAGTGGAGGGATTTGAACTGGATGCTGTAGACTATATTTTAAAACCTATTTCATTTGAACGATTCCTTAAGGCAGTGAACAAAGTCCTGCAATTGAATTTCCACACACAGCTTTCTCAAAAGACAAACCTGGAAACCCCGTCTCCATCAACAAATTCTTTTCTCTATTTCCGTGTCGAAAAAAAAATGGTCAAAATACTGTACAGGGATATACTGTTTATTGAAGCGTTGAAAGACTATATCAAAATTGTTACTACTTCAAAATCTATAGTGACCAGGCATGTTATGTCCACCCTGGAGGAATTACTGCCTGCAAGTGAATTTTTACGTATTCATAAGTCATATATCGTAGCGATACATAAAATTGACAGCTATAACGCAGACTCTATACAAATCGCCAGTCATGAATTACCCATTGGCCGGCTATATAAACTTGATGTGACACGTATATTGAATGCAACTTCTGCTACATCCTGAGATATGAACAGTTCCGTTACCAAAAGGATAGTTTCCACTATACTGGTGCTTAGCCGGATATCCATATTAATGGCGCAGGAAGGGCATATAAAAGTCAAAGTAACCAATGGCAATGAAACCTTGCCAGGGGCCACTGTTACCATCGGAAACATTACACGAGTCACCAATCTGAATGGAGAATTTTCTCTTGATGTAAAAACGGGTGTATATCCCCTGACCGTTACACATACCGGTTTTTTAAAGATGGAAGATACCGTTACCATAGATTCCGATTCTACACAGTTTATCCATTGTAATCTCACTCCATCCAGCCAGATGAGTGAAGTGACGGTGGTGGGATCACGAGCAGGCAATCAACGCAGCAATTTTAACTCACCCGTTCCCGTACAGGTGTATACTGCTGCGCAACTGGTCCAGACAGGACAGATCAGCCTTACGCAAATGCTTAATCATATTGCCCCTTCTTTCAATGCCTCAAGGGAAATACTCAATGAGCCGGCAACACTTAGGGGACTTGATCCACAGCATGTGTTGATCCTGCTGAACGGCGTACGATATCACAATATGGCATGGCTTTTTTCAGGCGGACTGAAAGGACAGTTAGGACGGGGCTCGGTAGGCAATGACCTGAACTCAATTCCGTTTGCAGCAATAGAAAAAGTGGAGTTGCTCAGTGACGGCGCATCAGCTCAATATGGGTCCGACGCCATTGCGGGAGTTATCAATATCGAATTGAAGAAAACTACGGGTAAAACGTCTATTGATGTACATGCCGGGCAATTTTATAATAGGGACGGTGAAAAACTTTCCTTTGGAATAAACCGGGGATTTTCACTTAACAACAAAGGGTTTATACATTTTGCTGCGTCCTATCGATACCAGGCGCCCACTTTCCGGGGGAATGAATACCAGGGTACCGTTTATTATGATACCACTAATAAATCAGATCGGGCAAAGGACAGCCTGCTTACACTGGATAATAAAAAGATAAACGACCGGATGTTCAACCGGAAGAATGCAGTAGATAATGCAGGCAATGCTAAACTGATCAGCGGAGGATTGGTAGTCAATGGTGAATACTACCTCCGGAAAAATGCAGAAATTTTCTGGACAGCCGCCATCAATGAAAGAAAGATGGAACGCGAGAATGCATATAGATTTCCCAAAAACCGAAGCCAGGTAAACCTGGAATTATATCCGGATGGATTTCAACCTATCAGCAAACCCAATACAACTGATATTTCTTTTATTGCGGGTATACAAGGAGACACAAAACAACACTGGCACTGGGATGCCAGCAGCAGTTACGGACGCAACACGGTGAAATCCTTTATTACCAATACCAATAATGCTTCTCAATCTTACCTGGGAACAAAGGCGCCGACATCTTTTAGAGCCGGTAAAGACGCTTACAGCCTTTTTACCAATAGCCTCAATTTTACAAAAAAGATTTCCAGCTTTCCTTTTGTAGTCCCGCAGTTAAATATTGGATGGGGCCTTGAATGGAGACTGGAGTCCTATAAAACACAGTCTGGCGAAGAAGCTTCGTGGAAAAATTATGATTCCTTAAATTACCAACAGGGTGGTGTTGGGGTTTCCGGACCTGAAAATGCCGTCGATGAAAATCGCAATGTCTTCGCAACTTACCTGGATATTGAGTCTGACATCACAAAAAAATTACTTTTAAATCTTTCAGGACGTTACGAAAGATATAATGATTTCGGTGGAAATATGGCCGGAAAACTGGCACTGCTCTTTAGATTTTCTGACCGCCTGAATCTAAGGGCTTCGATCAGTAATGGTTTCCGTGCGCCCAGCCTTCAGCAAAGGTTTATGAGCAGTATCCAGACGTTCTATTTTAATTCGGGAGGTACTCGTGTTTCAGGAATAAGGGGAACATTTCCCAATGATCATGCTATTGTAAAAGCACTCGACATTTCTCCCCTTGCTCCGGAAAAATCTATTAATATAAATGGCGGGTTTACCGGGAAAATAACAAACAGTGTTATCCTCAAGGCAGACGTCTATAGTATTCTGATCAAAGACAGGATCGTATTAAGCGGAACACTGGACAGAACAATTCCTGCTATCAGACAGGTTCTGGACAGCATCCCCGGGGTGAGGGTGGATGCAGTTCAATTCTTCACCAATGCCATTGATACCAGGACTAACGGCGTTGATATCATGCTGGATGGAAGCTGGAAAATTGGCCGGTCAGCACTGGGCATTAACCTCGCAGCCAATTTTATTTCCACGCAATTAACCGGTGAGATCCGCACGAGCGGTAAACTTCCACCTGATACACTGGTTACCAATACGCTTTTCAATGTAGAGGAAATAACTAAGCTGGAAAAAGGTCAGCCTTCAAATAAAATCATATTGGCTGTTAGTTATAAAACAGCAAAAATGACCTTCATGATACGCAACAGTTTGTTTGGATCAACGGAGGTAAGCCCTGTTTTCCGAAATCCAACACGTGTCATAAACGAATCTTTTTCTTCAAAGATCATCACCGATGCAAGCATCGGATATTCGATGACATCATGGGTTACGTTGACAGTCGGCGCCAACAATATTTTTAATGTATACCCTGACCGGCTTAGCAATTTTGAAAATACTTCCCAGGGAAGCTGGATCTATAGTCCCGAAGCTTCCCCGTTTGGATTTAACGGGGGATATTATTATGCTGCATTGTCTTTCAAGTGGTGAAATATTTTATTATGGATTCACTTTAAAACTAATCTTGCTGATGGTGCCGGTGAATGGAAACTCTCCTTTTGCCTTATACTTACTATCGACAGGAGTACCGGAATCATGACCAATATCAAAGGGTTCCAGTCCATGCCGGAAAGCGGTTCGCGCCATTTTACCTTCACCAACTACCTGACCGTTGACCAGTAACTGAAATGATCCGCTTCCTTCTCTGGTCCCATCCGGAGTGAATTTTGTTGAAACGGTAACCTTTCCTTTTGGCAGGGCATTTTTTCCCTCAATTCTTACTTCAGCAATTTCAAATACATTATAGTAAAATACCGGTTTATTGTTCATGACATATAAAGTCCAACCTGCAGAAAATGCCCCTGCGCAGGTGATAACGCCCTGTGCTCCTTTATCGGGAATGACCAGTTCAGCGTCTATGGTATTTGATCTTGGAAATAATTGTGGGCCGATAGGTTCCGGAAGTTGCACATTGTTGCCAAAATAGGTCCAGCTGGTTTTGGGCGGACCGGAGGATCTTAGTTTAGGATCCATACGTTCGGCCATTCTTGCATCCAGCGGTAAAACATCATATTTTGTTGCCTCTTCTGTAAACAACGCCTGTAGTTCTTTTAGTTTTTCCGGGTTGGTAGCTGCGAGGTCAGTTGCCTCGCTGAAATCATCTGCCACATGATAGAGTTCCCATTTAGCATTGACAAGTTCAGCATTGGATTTCCCGGCCGTTTCCCATGGCACCCCAAAACGGCTTGCAGCAACCCATCCATCATGGTAGATGGCGCGGTTACCCAGCATTTCAAAATACTGTGTAGTGCGGGTATCCTTTGCCGTGGCATTGTCGAATGAATACATCATGCTAACCCCTTCCAATGGTTTCTGCTTTATGCCATTCACATAATCAGGTTGCTGCACTTTACAGGCTTCCAGTATAGTTGGAACCACATCAATCACGTGATGCCACTGGGTCCTTAATTCTCCTTTGGCTTTGATCCCTTTTGGCCAGTGAACAATCAAAGGATTCCTTGTACCACCATAATGACTGGCAATCTGTTTTGTCCACTGAAAAGGAGCATCCATGGCCCAGGCCCAACCGACAGGTACATGTGGTTCACTGGTAGGCCCGCCAATTTCGTCCACTCTTTTCAGGGTGCTCTGGAGTCCCAATTGTATCCCCACGAGACTTGCTATTTCACTGAAAGTTCCTTCCAGTCCGCCTTCAGCACTGGCTCCATTATCTCCAAGGATGCAAAATATAAGTGTATTATCCAATTCACCGCTGCTTTGCAGAGCATCCAGCATTCTGCCAACTTCATTATCCGTATGTGCCATAAAGGCTGCATAATTCTCCATGAGCCTGGTGTAAACTTTTTTTGCATCAGGTGTCTGACTATCCCAGGCAGGAATCTCTTTTGGTCTCGGTGTTAGTTTTGTTCCTTTAGGTATGATGCCCATCTCCAGTTGTTTGGCATAGGTCATTTCCCTTTGCTTGTCCCATCCATAGTCAAATTTTCCCTTGTATTTGTCACGCCATTCCTTAGGTGCATGATGTGGCGCATGAACGGCACCTGTGCTGTAGTAGACGAACCAGGGTTTTTCAGGATCTGAAGCATTAATATTATTCACCCAGCCAATAGTTTCATCCGTCATATCTGTGGTGAAATGATATCCCTGTTCAGGTGTTTTGGGAGGTTTTACCATCACTGTATTCCGATACAGTGTTGGATAATAATGATGGGTCTCGCCCTGGTTAAAACCATAAAAATAATCAAAGCCAAGACCCGTGGGCCAGCGGTCGAAGGGTCCGGCCGGACTGATATCCGGTTCCGGGGTGTTGTGCCATTTCCCGAACATGGAGGTAGCGAATCCATTGTCGCGAAGTGTCTGTGAAACAAGTGCAGTGCTTTTGGGAATAATGCCTGTATATCCGGGGTAACCTGTACCCATTTCAATGATAACGCCTGTGCTTATGGTATGGTGGTTACGTCCTGCCAATAGTGCTCCGCGGGTCGGACTGCAGAGTGCCGTTGTATGAAACTGGTTATATTTTAAGCCGTTATTAGCCAGGCGGTCAAAATTTGGAGTCGGTACCGGGCCACCAAATGTGCTGGCCATTCCAAAACCAACATCATCGAGAAGTATGATCAGTACATTTGGACTGCCAGGCGCGGCATGTAGCGGCAATGGAAAATCAGCCGTTGATGCATCAACACCTTCAGCTATTTTCCCCTTGAATTCCGGGTCGGGTTTTGGAATTTGCCCGGTTGAAGATTGTTGTTCTGTTGTTTTGGTCTGTTCCGCCTGTTTTGGCGCACAGGAAAAAAACGAAATCGACACGAAAATGATAAATAAAAAAGTAAAGAAATTCTTGCAGAATGGATTACACATATCGGTGCAGTTATAGTTGATAGCTAGTTAGGACCAGGGGCGGCCTCACTAAATTAAAACTAACCTGCAAAATATGGATATTAATTAATTGAAATATGTCCTGATTTTATAAAATGACATATGAGTATAAGGCCTTCAATGTAATAAAACCGGGGGGTAGTCATCAGATCAGGATGCCATCAATTCATTAACAATTCAACATAGACGGGTAAATGGTCGGAAGGATATTTGAGGTCATTGGAATCGCTTAATACAGCATATTTTTTAACCGATATTTTTTTGTCCCTGGATATGAATATATAATCAATCAATTTGGTTACCGGTTCATTGTGCTTGAAACTATTAAATGTTCCGCCTGGTCCAAATGGTATTTCTTCTGATACATCCCTGCAATCATCCATTTCTTTTTTCAATGCAAGGATCCTGTCAGTATTGGGTTCCGAATTAAAATCGCCGGTGAAAATCACCGGATAATTCTTTGTATTTAATGATGCCATTTTGGAAAGAATAAGCTGAATTCCCTTTGTCCTGGCAACTTCGCCAACGTGGTCCAGGTGGGTATTGAAAATCCAGAAACTTTTCTTTGTTTTCCTGTCCTGAAATAATCCGTATGTGCAAACCCGGTTTAATGCAGCATCCCATCCTCTTGAAATTGAATCCGGGGTTTCAGACAGCCAGAATGTGCCTTGTGTTTTAAGGGTAAACCTGTCTTTTTTGAAGAAGATATTGGAGGACTCTCCTTTACCGGCTCCATCCCTTCCTGTTCCAATATAACTATAGGCTGGTAGTCTGTTTGAAATATCAATTACCTGGTTTGGCAAAGCTTCCTGTATACCAAAGATATCCGGTTCATAAAATTTCATTTGGGCAGCAAAAAAATCCTTTCGGTAAGTCCAGCTGTTTTCACCATCCGATGCAACATCAAGGCGAATATTATAGGTCATGATTTTTAATGTCTGGGAGAGGCCGGGCATAGTGCTTAAAATGAATAAGACCAGGAGAATACATTTCAGGTATTTCATGGTCAAATATATTACTATGATTTGCCTGAAAATGACAAGACCTTGGGTGAGGGCAAAAAAAAAGCCCCGACGTAAAAACGTCAGGGCTCAATAAATATGGCAGCTACCTACTCTCCCGCATTGTGGTGCAGTACCATCGGCCATGAGGGGCTTAACTTCTCTGTTCGGTATGGGAAGAGGTGAACACCCTCGGCAAAACCACCATAAAGAATTCAAGAGTCAGATTGAAGTCACAAGTTAATAACTTGACTATGCTTGGAACTTAATAAATTAACATATTGGAAGTTGTTAGAAAAGTATCTAAAGATAAAAAAAATTAAAGCGTACGGGCAATTAGTACTACTCGGCTTTGCTGTTACCACCTTTACACCTGTAGCCTATCAACGTCATAGTCTTTGACGACCCTTAAAAGTAAACTCATCTTGAGGAAGGTTTCACGCTTAGATGCTTTCAGCGTTTATCCTGTCCGTACATAGCTACTCTGCATTGCACCTGGCGGCACAACAGATACACCAGCGGTACGTACGACCCGGTCCTCTCGTACTAAGGTCATGTCCTCTCAATTTACTAACGCCCACCACAGATAGGGACCGAACTGTCTTGCGACGTTCTGAACCCAGTTCACGTGCCACTTTAATCGGCGAACAGCCGAACCCTTGGGACCTTCTCCAGCCCCAGGATGTGACGAACCGACATCGAGGTGCCAAACCTCCCCGTCGATATGAGCTCTTGGGGGAGATCAGCCTGTTATCCCCGGAGTACCTTTTATCCTTTGAGCGACGGCCCTTCCATACAGAACCGCCGGATCACTTTAGCCGACTTTCGCCCCTGCTCGGCTTGTATGCCTCACAGTCAAGCACCCTTATACTAATGCGCTCTTCGTACGATTACCAACCGTACTGAGGGTACCTTTGCAAGCCTCCGTTACTCTTTAGGAGGCGACCACCCCAGTCAAACTACCCACCATGCACTGTTTCCCGCAAGGGATTAGACTCTAAGTCAAAGAAGGTTGGTATTTCAACGATTGACTCCACCCTACCTGGCGGCACCGCTTCAAAGTCTCCCAACTATGCTACACATCCGTAACTCAAAATCAATGCAAAGTTGTAGTGAAGGTTCACGGGGTCTTTCCGTCCCGTGGCGGGTAACCGGCATCTTCACCGATACTACAATTTCACCGGGCTCGTGGAGGAGACAGTGTTCAACTCATTAGACCATTCGTGCAGGTCGGAACTTACCCGACAAGGAATTTCGCTACCTTAGGACCGTTATAGTTACGGCCGCCGTTTACTGGGGCTTCAGTCAGGAGCTTTGGCTTGCGCCGAACACCCTTCCTTAACCTTCCAGCACCGGGCAGGTATCAGGCTCTATACGTCATCTTTCGATTTTGCAGGGCCCTGTGTTTTTGTTAAACAGTTGGTTGAACCATTTTACTGAGACCCATCCGAAGGTGGTACGCTTTATCCCGAAGTTACAGCGTCAATTTGCCTAGTTCCTTCTCCACGGCTCACCCGAGCGCCTTAGAATATTCATCCCGTCTACCTGTGTCGGTTTGCGGTACGGGCTGCTATAGCCTAGCCTTAGAGGTTTTTCTCGGAGGTATGATTAGGGACACTATCCACGCTGCCGAAGCTTTGCGGTACTATCAGGTTCGCCATCCCGTGCGGATTTACCTGCACAGAATATAACTACACCCTTTAACGTGAACTCCGTGACCACGCGGTCCTTTCACTACCTCGTCACCCCATCGAAACTATAGCAGGTGCTGGAATATTAACCAGCTTTCCATCAGCTACCCCTTTCGGGTTTGCCTAAGGACCCGACTAACCCTGATCCGATTAACGTTGATCAGGAAACCTTAGACTTACGGCGATAGAGGTTTTTCACTTCTATTTATCGTTACTTATGCCTACATTTTCTTTTCTGAAACGCTCCAGCATGCGTCACCACACACCTTCGCAGCAGATTTCGAATGCTCCCCTACCGAATACGCAACAAGTTGCAATCTTAGAACTTCGGTTCATAGTTTGATGCCCGATTATTTTCCGTGCAGGATCTCTCGACCAGTGAGCTGTTACGCACTCTTTAAATGAATGGCTGCTTCCAAGCCAACATCCTGGCTGTTATAGAAATCCCACCTCGTTTGATCAACTTAACTACGTATTAGGGACCTTAGTTGCTAATCTGGGTTATTTCCCTCTCGGCCACGGATCTTAGCACCCGCAGCCTCACTCCCGGAGATATCTGATAGCATTCGGAGTTTGTCAGGGTTTGGTAGGCGGTGAAGCCCCCTAGCCCAATCAGTAGCTCTACCTCTATCAGACTTCTATAATCCGAGGCTGTTCCTAAAAACATTTCGGGGAGAACGAGCTATCTCTCAGTTTGATTGGCCTTTCACCCCTATCCACAGGTCATCCCATAA
>CAVPPM010000018.1:87500-777079 GCA_963707255.1 uncultured Sphingobacteriales bacterium
GGCAACCATAACCACTCCTGCCCCAGTAGTAACGGGTTCTTTTTTCTTCTTTGCAAACGGGTTTTTGCTGAACAAACCATTGTTCTTTTTAACCCCGGGCTCTTTTCCTGCTACTTCCTGTTTAGCGGAGGCTGACGGCACCGGCCTGGCAGGATCCGTTTGCAATTCCCTTTCTACGCTCCTGGCTAAGGAATCCTTTCTAGGCGGATTGGCAGCAGATGGTGAATCCACTTTGCCGGAAGGCACAACAGCAGCTACCTGGGCAGGTTCCTGCTTTGGAGGGTCTGTCTTAGCTGGAACCGCGGTTTCTTTTTTAGCAAGGTCTTCCTGTACGGTTACCGGTTCTTTTTTAGCAAGGTCTTCCTGTATAGGAACCGGTTCTTTTTTGGGTGACACTGTTGTCACCACAGGCGCTTCAGTTTTTGGAACGGATGTAGTTTTGGTAATGGTTTCAGCCTTTGTCGGCGCAGTATTTTGCGCTGTTATTTCTTCACGGTACACCAGGCTTGTTTCACGTATTCGCTGGTCGTCCACAGCAGAAGCCAGGATCACGGAAAAAGGATCGCTGGTGAGCGGACCAGTCTGCGTTTTCTCTTCTTCCTTTTTCGGTTCCACTTTTTTGCCCATAATCACTTCCAGTGACTGGAGATCAAAAAGGCCCCACCCCTTCTCATTAAAATTCTTCAGGGCAAATCCCCGGTCTTTACCTTTTACTTCGACAGAGAACTGGTATTCGGGAAATTCGTTTTTTGGAAAACCGATGAGTATTTCCTGCTGCCCGGGCTGTATTTTAGGCAGAATGACAAAACCAGAGGAGGAGGAGGAAAGAACCTCGGAGCCTTTACGGATATAGAAAAGCTGGGCATTATCACTCTGAATGTAGATGTAGTGATTGTGTTGCGCAACCGTGGTAAAGGAAGCCAGTATCAGAACAATTATTATCCGCCAATGCATAAACAAATCTAACCCAAATGCTGCATTTGACGGGTAGATTGAAGAAATTTAGGATTGCGCTAAGACCCTGCGCATGCTTTTACCAGCTTCCACCGGCACCGCCACCGCCAAAACTACCACCGCCAAAACCACCGAAGCCGCCACCGCCGCCGCCACCAAAACCACCGCTGCTTCGTCCGCCACCACCACCGGTAGGGAACCACCAGATATTGGGACCACCGAAATTGCGATATCCCCTCCGGCTCATGAACGATCCTCCGCCACCACCACCGCCAATTTTGGAGATAATGGTCCAGATGATAATAATGACAATGATTATGGCCAGCAGCGGAATCTTTTTCTGTCGGCCCCGCTTACCATAACCTTCAGGCGCCTTATACTCCCCCTGGGCGGCCTGTATCAGTGCATCTGTACCTGCGTTGATACCGCCATAAAAATCATTTCCGCGAAAATTCGGAACTACAATATTGTCGATGATCTGTTTGGCGGTGATGTCGGGAATGGCTCCTTCGAGGCCGTACCCCGGAGCAATAAAGACTTTCCGGTCGTTCTTGGCGATCAGGAAAACGACGCCGTTATTGAATTCCTTGTTGCCGATCCCCCATTTCCGGCCGAGGGCGAAGGAATATTCAGCAATATCATAATCGCCCGTGGTAGGTACGATAATAACGGCAACCTGGTTAGAGGTACTGTCGTCATACGCTACCAGCTTTGCTTCCAGGGCAGAAAGCTGATCGGCAGTAAGCGTTCCGGTGAGATCCACTACCAGTCTTGGAGGGTTCGGTGCGTCCGGAATGGCTTTTTCTATCTGCGCAGAAGCAAATAAGGTGACCAGGAAAAATATGGGAATCAGTAATCTTTTCATCAATGTCCGAATACAATGTCATCGGGCAGTTCATTCTTGTCTGACCTGTCGTAGGGGAAGTGGGTAAAAAGGGCATCTCCAATATCTTCTACAATCTGGATAATGCCCTCTGTATAACGTTCACCGTTAAACGCCGCCAGCATCTTTCCGACTTCCGCTTTCCAGAAATCGGCACCCAGTTTCTGATAAATTCCTTCATCACCGAAAACTGCGAGCTGGTGGTCCTTAACAGCCAAATAGATGATTACTCCATTACGGTGTTCGGTTTTTTCCATGGCAAGCGTTGTAAAGACTTCCATCGCACGATCAACGGGATCAACAAACCTGCAGCGGCTTTCCACAAAAACACGGATCTCTCCGCTGGTGCGCTGCTCCTGTTGCCTTATTGCCTGAACGATCTTTGCCTTATCCGCTTCAGAAAAGAATTCAACCGCCTTTGTAAATGAAAATAATCCCAATGTATTACTTATTAAAGTCAACAGTTGGCGCTTTATCAGCACCTGCATCTGCAGCGAAATATCCTTTTTCCTTGAAATTGAATACGCCTGCAAATATGTTATTGGGGAAAGATTTCACCGTGGTATTAAAAGTCTGCACGGAAGTATTGAAATCATTACGCGCCACTTTTATCCTGTTTTCTGTGCCTTCCAGCTGTGCCTGCAATGCCTGGTAATTGGCGTTTGCCTTCAGCTCGGGATATCGCTCGATGGTAACGAGCAACCTGCTCAGGGAACTGGATAACTCACCCTGTGCCTGCTGGAATTTCGCAATATTCTCAGGCGTGAGGTTGGCAGGGTCGATGGTAGTCTGTGTTGCTTTTGCACGCGCTTCGATCACTTTGGTCGAGGGTTTCCTGCTCAAAATTGGCAGCGCCTTTCACCGTGTTTACAAGGTTTGGAATAAGGTCTGAACGGCGCTGGTACTCGCTCTGCACATTACCCCATTTACCTTTTACGTTCTGATCCTGGCTAACCATGGTATTGTACCCGCTGCAGCCGCATCCTCCAAGTAATAATAAGGCAAGAATAACGACAATGAGTCCGACATTTTTCATGATAACATTTTTTGTTTGTATGGCTAAAGATAATAATTGAATAGTTCATTAAATCCGCAGACTTGAAACGATTGATTTTTCTCCAGTCTCTCGTCTCTAGTCTCTAGTCTTCTTTAATGGCTGCAATCCCCGGCAATGTCTTTCCTTCAAAGTATTCGAGCATTGCACCACCACCGGTAGAAACATAACTCACTTTATCCGCATAACCGAACTGGTTTACCGCTGCAACACTGTCACCCCCTCCTACCAGTGTGAAAGCGCCTTTCTGCTGTAGCTTCCGCAATGGCTTTGGCGACCGACCTCGTCCCATGCTGGAATTTTTCCATTTCAAACACACCCATCGGCCCGTTCCACAGGATTACTTTCGAATGATGTATAACATTGGCAAATTGGTTGCAGGCATTGGGACCAATATCTAATCCCATCCATCCCGAAGGAATATGATTGCTGGGTGCAGCAGAAGTCTCTGCGTTAGCATCAAACTTGTCGGCGATCACAGAATCGGAAGGCAGATGAATATTCACGTTTTTTGCCATCGGCCTTTTTCATCAGCTGCGCAGCGGTATCCAGCCTGTCTTCTTCGCACAAGGAATTACCGATATTTCCGCCCTGCGCTTTCATGAACGTGTAGGCCATTCCACCACCAATGATAATATCTGTTGCCCTGTCGAGCAGATTTTCTATGATCAGGATTTTATCAGTCACTTTGGCGCCGCCAATGATCGCGGTAAATGGTTTTTCATTGCTGTGCAGCACTTTTTCTGCGCTGGTCACTTCACATTCCATCAGCAGCCCAAACATTTTTTTACCCGCAGGAAAATTGCCGGCGATGACTGCCGTTGAGGCATGGGCACGGTGGGCGGTTCCGAAGGCATCATTCACATACACATCACCCAGTTTGCTTAACTTTTCAGCAAATCCTCTGTCTCCTTTTTCTTCTTCTTTATAAAAACGAAGGTTTTCCAACAGCAGCACTTCACCCGGCTTGAAGTTTGGCAGCAGCATCAACAGCCTGGTTCCCGATGCAATCATTAGCAAACTGTACGGTTCTGCCCTTCAACAATTCGCGAAGGTGTGGAACGATGTGTTTGAGCGAATATTTTTCAGTGGGACCATCTTTCGGCCTTCCGAGATGGCTCATCAGGATTACGCTTCCACCGTCATTCAGAATTTTTTCAATGGTGGGAATGGCAGCCGTCATCCTGTTGTCGTCGGTGATGTCAAATTTCTCGTTCAGGGGTACATTGAAATCCACCCGGATCAGTGCTTTTTGTCCGCCGAAATGATAATCAGCAAATGCAGACATAGTATAGGTTTAAAGAAAAGCCGCAATAAATGAAATCAACCAGTGTCCGACCTGATTTCATCGTTGCGGCTTTCATGAAAAAATATTAATTCCTTATTTGGAAATGAGTCGCGCAAAGTAATTTACTGTGCGCACCAGTTGACTAACATAACTCATTTCATTATCGTACCAGCTAACGGTCTTCACCAGTTGTACATCTCCAACCGTAAGCACCCTGGTTTGCGTGGCATCGAACAACGAACCGAAGTTTATGCCGATAACATCACTGCTCACGATCTCGTCTTCCGTATATCCAAAGCTTTCATTAGCAGCTGCTTTCATGGCAGCATTCACTTCTTCAACGGTTACTTTCTTGCTAAGCACCGTGGTTAGTTCGGTGAGGGAACCGGTGAGTGTGGGTACACGCTGTGCGGAACCATCCAGTTTTCCTTTCAGGCTGGGCAATACCAGTCCGATGGCTTTTGCCGCACCGGTACTGTTAGGTACGATGTTCTGCGCAGCAGCCCTGGCCCTTCTCAGGTCACCTTTGGCATGCGGAGCATCCTGTGTGTTCTGGTCGTTGGTATAAGCGTGAACGGTCAGCATCAGTCCACTCAGGATACCAAATTTGTCTTCCAGCACCTGCGCCATGGGGGCAAGGCAGTTGGTAGTGCAGGATGCACAGCTGATCACGGTTTCAGAACCATCAAGTATATCGTGGTTAACATTGAAAACGATGGTTTTCAGTTCGCCAGTTGCGGGAGCCGAGATCACCACTTTACGTGCGCCGGCAGTGATATGGGCAGCAGCCTTTTCCTTATCAGTAAAGAAACCGGTACATTCCAGCACTACGTCAACCTGGTGTGAACCCCAGGGAATCTGTGCAGGATCTTTCTGGGCATATATGCGGATTTCTTCGTTGTTTACCATGATGGAATTTTCAGAAGCCGTTACTTCTGCATTGAAACGTCCCTGGGCGGTATCGTATTTCAGCAGGTGTGCCAAAACTTTAGGGCTGGTAAGATCGTTGATGGCCACTACGTCAATGCCTTCCATATTATAGATCTGCCTGTATACCAGGCGGCCGATCCTGCCAAATCCATTAATCGCAACTTTAACTGTACTCATTGTTAGTTTAATTTTAAAATTCGGAGGCCTAAGGTACGCATAGATTACGGATTGCGGATTACGAATTACGGATTATCCTGTTTAACAGCTATTTGAAAAATATTTTGGATGGATTTCCCCATGGCTTTATCTTTGCACTCCTATTTTAAAAAACGGCCCGTTGGTCAAGGGGTTAAGACATCTCCCTTTCACGGAGGAATCACGAGTTCGAATCTCGTACGGGCTACAGATCCGCCAGTTTCATCGACTGGCGGATTTTTTTTATGATGACCGCGGATGTACTAATTAACCTGAGACTCCCTGTTCCCATCCTTTTTTTATCTAATTTACCTCAGCATTTCAAGAACGAGTCAAACCATCATTATGACCACAAAACTGCAAATCATCAATTCTATTCATATTAATGCACCGGTGGAAAAAGTATGGGATGCATTGGTTAATCCCGAAATGACAAAACAATACATGTTTGGCTGTGCCACCATATCCGACTGGAAACCCGGCAGCAGCCTGTTATGGGAAGGTGAATATGAAGGAAAGCCAATGGTGTTTGTAAAAGGATTCATTAAGGAGATCGAGCCACCAAAGCTACTGGTGTATACCGTTACTGATCCAAATGCCACCTGGGATGATATTCCGGAGAATTACCTGAATGTAACCTATTCACTGACTTCGGAAAATAACGGAACATTGTTAACGGTGGTCCAGGATGGATTTGAAAATGCTGCAGAGGGAGAAAGAAGATACCAGGATGTTCATAACAATGGTGAAGGCTGGAACCCGATACTCCGGCAGATAAAAAACCTGGTAGAAACTGTATAAACAAATCACATATATACATCAGCAATACTTCTTCGATCAAACATTATCAATAAGGATCACTGTTTGGCACTGATGATTAAGGTCATCCGCGGAGGTAAAGAATTGCATTATCTTGTTGATATTAAAATTAATTTATGGAAAACTTCCTGGTTCCGGTCGACTTTTCCGATGCTTCAGCTGCAGCAATAAAATATGCATTTGAACTGAACAGGCACTATTTCGCAAAACTTCATATCATGCACATTTTTGATGTGCCCTTTGCCGCAGCAGCTGATTCAGACGCCGGGTATATTCAATATGAATCACTGAAAAAAGCCTTTGAAGACAATACCTGGGATTTTATCAACCTGCATAAAGGCGAATATCATTATGACGTTGAGGTTGCCGTTACTTCCGGGGGACATTACCAGTGCATTGCGAATTATGCGCGGGAAAAAAATATCAAACTCATTATCCTTGGAAATAAAGGAAAAGGCGGCCTACGGAAATGGTTTTTTGGCAGTGTAACCCAGTATCTTTTAAGGCATGCCCCCTGCCCCGTAATTGCAATACCATCAAATCACATTTGGAAGGAAATAGAAAATATTGTGGTATGCACGGACCTTAGTCAGCCTTTAACTGATCATCAATGCACCGAACTGAAAAAGCTCACTGGTGCTACCGGCGCCAACATTCATTTTCTTCATGTACAGGATAAAATTGAAGTAGCCATGCCTTCGGATAATATTGCTATTGATAAAATCAGGAATACGTTTGGGAAAAGTCCTGTAACCGTGCCGTTTGACCACTCAATACCTGCTTCTGTCAATAAATATCTTGCAGAAAATGGAGGCGAGCTGGTGATAACGCTGCCGCATTATCATACATGGCTCGATAACATGTTACTGGGTAATGAAACTTCGGCTTTATCCAAGCTGGTGAAAGCCCCGGTGATGTCTTTGCCTTAGCAGGGAATTATTTTCTCCTCGCCTGGTACTTCACTATTTTAGGAACAAGGGTATCAAAGATAGCCTGCTGTTCTTTGGTGCAATGAGATCTCAATTCGCGAAAATGGCGGAACAGGATTTTGTCAGATTCCCGGCTTCTATCTGACCATTTATCAACGTAGTAATCAACGAGGGAGTCGGGTACGTTTTCATCACCGATGTGATGATAGAGACTGTCTTTAAGATGATTAACTTCCTCCCATCTCGGCTTCATCAGTGTAAAAAAATCTTCCTTTTTGGCCTTGAATATTTTATCCTGTTCTTCAGTGAGATGAAGTTTGGTTTTCATATAATCTTTCTGCTCCCTTCTTTCTGCCGGCCTGGAATTACTAAACGCAAAAAATACCAGGGCCAGGTTGGTAAGGACCAGGAACACGACTAACAGGAGAACCCACTTATTTGATGTAATGGCTTTCATGGCAACTCAGGGTTTGGTTCCAGATAAGAGACCTGCATTACTGCATAATCAGAAGCTGCCGGTGTAAGTTCCGGTTGGGAACTTATCCTGCTAAATATCAGGTATCCGTTGATCATCAGGAAGACCAGTAATAATGCAAGGGATACGGCAGGCCTTGATAAATAGGCCATCCACTGGTTCCAGCTGTTCACGGTTCCTTCTTCCATCCTGGCCTGCAGCCTGGTGTAGAAAAAAGGCTGTGTTTCAGCTCTTTGGATACCATCCAGGCTGTTCAGGACCTGTTCGGTGTACTCAGTTATTTCCTTCTTACTTTTCATATCTAGTTATTAGATGTTCTTTTTACTAAAAAATTGTGGTTTAGTTTTCTTTAAGATAATAATCTTCCAGCCACTTCCGCAAATTTGCCTTGGCACGATGGATGAGCGACTCTACCGCCGAAACGGTAATTTTCATGATCTCGCTGATCTCCTGGTAAGGAACCCCTTCAACTTTGTGTAGCGTAAATGCAATTCTCTGATTTTCAGGAAGTTTTGCAATAGCTTTAAACAACATGGATGCTTTCTCGCGATTGTCGAGCTGCACCCCGGGGTGGACAAAATCTGCCGGGTCATGCCTTGGTTCATTATCTTCCCCAAACAACCCGGTAATAAAGGCAAACCTTTTTTTTCTTTTCCGGCTCCGGATGAATTCCAGCGATTTGGTCACGGCAATACGGTACAACCAGGTTGAAAAGGCGGATTCGCCTTTGAACTGGTGGACAGACTCATATACTTTGATGAAAACTTCCTGGGTAATGTCTTCTGCGTCCCCGGTATTCTGCAGCAGGCCCAGTACGGTATTGTACACCAGGTCTTTCCGTGTTTCCACGATTATCCTGAAGGCGGATTCGTCTCCATTCTTAAGCCTCGAGACCAGGTCGGTTTCATCGGACCTGGGAATATATTTCAACGATGTATCCGCCATTAATGGTTTTGGTTCCCTTACCGATATAAAGTTAACCGATGCTTCCATTATTTTCTGTCTATACGGATTATTTTATCCAACAGGTCTCCCCTGGCAGTAATTCCGGTTACCCTGATAGTGTAAGAAGTAGCTGCGTCAGCGGCATAAAAAGTAACTTTTGCCTTGCCGTTTTTATCGGCCAGTATTTCACCATTCCAGTATATGGTAGACCGGTTGTCGGTAAAGGATGCCCCCCTCACTTCGGGTACATCGTACCGGGGTATATAAAAATCTTCCGGCTGGTGATAGCCCAACGGATAAACGTACGCTGCTGTCTGTGCAACACCCTGGGTGGGATTGCGCAGGGTATTGGCCGTTTTAATACGGATCACCCCGTTGGCACCCCTGGAACCGTATTCCGCTGCATCTCCGCCAGTCATCACTTCAATGGTCTCAATATTCCCGGGAGGGATCGAATTAAGATAGCTGATGGCGTCTGTTGTAGACACCGGTACCCCGTCGGTAACAATGAGTGGCTCATTGCTTACCGTGCGGCCACGGGCATCGGCGGTAACCATTCCGCCACGGATAGTCAGTCTTCCGTTCATCAGCATTACCCCCGGTAACATCAATACGGCGTTGACGGTATTATTCAGTCCCCATTTGTCGAGCTGCTCACCGGTAATGATATGGGTAAACTGATTTCTTGTCATGCTGGCTTTGTCTTCCTTTTTTGATGATTTGCCCTTGATCACTATTTCCTCCAGCATACCCTTTGTGCGCCCTGTCAGAAAGCTATCGGCCATACTCTTCTGGTAGGTCTTAAATAATGCAAGGGATGAATCTTCCACGAGCATGGTCTTTTCTGAGGCAATAATGGCAGATGGCATTGCAGTAATCACTTTGGCTTCCTGCTTCTGCCCCTTCATATCCATTACCTGGACAAGAAATGGTTTATTATCATAAAATCCGAAGGGTCGAAACTGAAACTTTCCCGAACCATCGGTGGTATCAGAAAGAACAATATTATTCTGGGTAGCGATCAGGTTGATCAGGTGATTGGCAGCGGGAAGGTTATTTTTCAACAGCACCTCACCGGCTACAATGATTCCACTATCAGATGCAGGCCTTTCCCTGACCGGTTTTATATCTACAGGTTCAGTCAGCAATTGCAGATCTGCCAATTCATTGTCTGCCGATGGCAGAAATGATGTGGACTGTGGTATCCAACGGTTATCCGTAACCGAAACGGAATATACTGCACTGATTGGCGCCCCGGCCGGGTCTTTGAGATCCAGATCAATATTGACCGTTTCCCTCGGACCAAAAGATGTTTTATTTGGAGTAATCGTTAAGAGGGGATTATTTCTCCTGATCCATACCTGGCGTTGCGACACTACTTTCTTTTCAGCATTCAGGAGATAGAAAGTAGCCAGTCCGTCAGAAAATTTATCCAAAGGCACATTTACTTCATAAAGCCCGTTGCCGATACTGGCGAAACCCACTATGGATTTGGAAACACCCAGGAGATAACTCGGGGGCCGCTGCGCATAAAGGGAATCTCCCTGTCCCACCCTGAAACTGAGGGATGCCGGACCTGATTTTACGAGGCTGAGTTGCCAACCCATCGGGTCTGCGGCTGCAAGGGGAAAGGCTTTTTCCGTTTTATCCGGCATCACTACCATTACCTGGTAGGAACGGTTTTTGGAAGGTGAGAAAGAAAATTTACTGTATCCCGGCGCCATTGATGTAAAAGTCTCGACCACACTGTTACGTTCATCTTTCAGGTACCCGGTTACGCGAATGGGTAGCCCTTTTTCATCAAAACTTCGTATAGCGACAGTGTTATTGACTCCATTCACCAGGCTCCCTCCCTCAACAGTAACCGAAATTCCCGGCGCGGGTATTGATTGTAGCTTTTTTATAACACTGGTGCGCTCATCATCCATAAATATATATACAGGTACCTGTGCAGGTTTTCCTGTTTCGGGATGATCCACCATTTCCTGTGTAAACACTTTTAACTGGTAAGGACCTTCTTTCCACTTTGATGATATCCTGATGCCGCCATTCAGTTCATTACCTGCGCTGTTTAATAATGTCCGGGAGACAATACTATCTGACTGGTCTATGATATCGGCATACACTTTTGAAGAAGTGGCAGGTTTTCCGGTTATTGGTTGAAAAAGGTAGACCCTGAACCAGAGGGTTGATCCGGCGGGATAATAGGGCTTGTCAGTATGAACTCGAATTTGTTGATTTGCGGCTTCGATACGCTCTTTGATGATTTTCCCCGCAGCCTCATCTAATATGGCTTTATGGTCCTGGGCGATGGAAAACATTGAAGAGAGTACAACAAAAACGAAGACAAGCGTTGACTTTTGCATATTACATATTAGATGTTTTTTCCATTGAAACCCTTTGTTTGCTCAAATATTTATTTAGAGACCTATCTTTATTTAAAGCATATTAAAATAAACGTATGAAGCCATTTGAATGGAAAGGCGTATTCCCCGCATTGTTAACCCCTTTTACGGCGAATGATGAACTTGACCTCGGTCTTTTTGCCAAAAACCTGGATGCCCAGCTGGAAGCCGGTGTCGAAGGTATTGTCCTCGGCGGAACCCTCGGTGAAGCCAGCGTGCTCACCGTCAGTGAAAAGGAAAAACTGGTAAAGTTTGCGATCGAAAAAATCAACGGCCGGGTGCCAGTTGTGCTGAATATCGCCGAAGGCGCCACCAGCGAAGCTTTGCAACAGGCTGCACTGGCCATGCAATGGGGGGCAGATGGACTGATGCTGTTGCCGCCCATGAGGTATAAATCAGACCATCGCGAAACGGTCACATATTTTAAAACCATCGCCCATTCTACGAACCTTCCGATAATGATCTACAATAACCCTGTAGATTATAAGATCGAAGTAACCCTGGACATGTTTGATGAGTTGCAGGCTTGTGAAAACATTACCGCGGTGAAAGAATCTACACGTGATGTCAGCAATGTATCGAGAATGATCAACCGGTTTGGAAGGAGATTTAAAATATTATGCGGTGTGGATACACTGGCCATGGAAGAACTCTGCCTGGGGGCAGATGGATGGGTGGCCGGACTGGTAGATGCATTCCCCCGCGAAACAGTAGCAATCTATAAACTGGTAAAGGCCAAACGGATTGATGAAGCGGCCGAAATATACCGATGGTTCATGCCCCTGCTGGAACTCGATATCCATCCAAAGCTGGTGCAGTATATTAAACTCGCTGCTACCCAGACGGGCATCGGATCCGAGTGGGTAAGGGCACCGAGGCTTATTCTCTCCGGAGAAGAACGTGATCATGTTTTAAAGATCATCAACAAGGGCATCTCCGTTCGTCCCATGCTGATGGATTATCATTCTCTCTAAATGGACAATCGTATGTACACAGATATTAGTATTGAAGGAATTGATGACGTGATGCAAAAAGCCTGGAGGGCATTTCTTGAATACAGGAATACATCCCTAAAGGAACGGGCATCTTTTATGAAAGCCATCGCCCTAAAATTGGAAAACAGTGGCGATACTTTGATACAGACGGCGATGAGGGAAACCAGTCTCCCTGAGGCCAGGTTAAAGAATGAAAGAATGCGCACCGTTTTCCAGCTGAACAGTTATGCAGATGCCTGTGCCGGTGGCATATGGGTGGAAGCAAGAATAGATTCGGCTATGCCTGACCGTAACCCGCCCCGACCGGATATCAGGAAGATGAATACGGGCATCGGTCCAGTGATAGTATTCGGATCTTCGAATTTTCCCTTTGCCTATTCCACTGCGGGTGGAGACACGGCCACTGCGCTGGCCGCAGGTTGCCCGGTAGTGGTCAAGGCACACCCTGCGCATCCGGATACTTCGGAAATGGTGGCAGCATTGATTGCGGAAGCGGCAGTGGAATGTAATATGCCGGAAGGTGTTTTCCAGCATGTGCATGGAATGTCATTTGAGGTTGGCCGCGCACTGGTGATGCATCCGCAAACCAAGGCGGTGGGCTTTACCGGTTCTTTCGCCGGCGGAAAACAACTGTACGACTGGGCTCAGCAACGGCCGGAGCCTATTCCTGTATTCGCAGAAATGGGAAGTATCAATCCCGTTTTTTTATTGCCGGGAAACTTCACCAGGATGCAGAAACTATGGCCGACCAACTGGCGGCTTCGGTAACCCTTGGGGTTGGACAATTCTGCACCAACCCGGGCCTGATCATTGCGATTGACGGTGAAGACCTTGACAGGTTTACAAAACGTCTATCGGTGATTATAGCTGATTCATTGCCGGGTAAAATGCTGCACAAAGGAATCAGCAAGGCTTACACGGAAAAAAGAGAAACCGCATTGTTGCAGGGTGATGTGGAATTGGTGGCTGTAAGCACAAAAGAAGCGTTGGAATTTGAAGGGACACCAACCATTGCCAGCAGCAGCGGTGAAGCGTTCTTAAATAACCCCGTATTGCATAAAGAAGTCTTCGGTCCATATTCTATAATCATCAGGTGCTCCGATATACACCAGATGCAGGAAGTAGCAGAAGAACTCGAGGGGCAACTGACGGCAACGCTGATGGCGCTGGAAACAGATTTGGTGGAACATCACAAATTGGTAGAAGCCGTAAGCCTGATTTGTGGAAGGATGATCATGAATGGCGTGCCAACGGGGGTAGAAGTTACCTGGAGCATGCAGCATGGCGGACCGTTTCCTGCCACTACGGATGCCCGTTATACTTCTGTAGGGCCGGATGCCATTAAAAGATTTTGCCGTCCCTTATCTTACCAGAATTTTCCGGATTCATTACTTCCTGAAGAATTAAAGGAAGATAATCCGCTTCGGATACCCAGGATCGTTAATGGAGCGTTGAAACTTTAATAAAACATCCCGCTAATGGCGGGATGTTTTAGCATATGAACTGATCTTTTACTTAAACATCTTCAGTGTACCCACATCATTACCCGCTTTTTGTCCATAAAGTACTCCCGTATTGATTGACGGCAGGTAATGTATCCCGCCATACAACCTGGATATTCCTGATTCTTCTCCTACGGCCAGCAAGGTTGTAAAACTCCTTGGGCTGTAACCGACAAAATCATAAGTATGATCAGTGAAAACATGATTATTTCCGATCACGGAAGCCGTTGCGGCCATTGCAGAGGATGTGATATAAGCGTGAGCCGCCGGGTATTCCGGATGGTTAGGAGTTGGAATTAGTGGTAACCAGTTCGGATCGATGACCTTGCGTATATAGGTCACAGGGCGAAGCAGGTTGTATTCATATTTTGACCTGAAAACGAGAATAAATCCATCCCATAATCCCATACCACATTTTGCATAGGCCATTGCAGCAATTCCGAGATTAAGGTTTTCATTGTCGATAACCTGTGCTACAATAGATATCGAATGGCCGGGTGGTGTCACGCCTATACCTGTACCCAAATCATTCCAATAAATAGCTATGGCTTTTTGTTCATCCGTTAGTGATTTATTCAGGTCATACATTCCCTTTTCCAGATTATAAAAATCTGAACCTACGACTTCAGAATATGAGATGGGGAATGCAGGTGTTACCCCGCTGGAGTGAGCAGCGAAGAAAGGCCGGCAGTTTTTTACATAAGGAGCAGCAGCGGGTGCAAATGCAGTTGGTGTTGGTTCCCATGAACCGGGAAATACCGGCGGGGTATATGCAGCTCCTGCCTGATCAAACTTATCTGATTTGGACCAGTCAAAAACTGCCTGGGCTATCGCCAGTCCGAAAGCCTTGGACCTTGCAAATACTTCGGAGTTGGGATTTGGCTGGATCTTTTGATTATACGCATTTTCAAGCGAATCAATAGACGCTTTACTGGCGGTTGATAAACCTGGAAGCATGGTCCTGGTCATAAAAGCCATAGCAGCATTGGCAGCGGTAGCCCAGGAATAGCCCTTATTTTTTTCAGGCTGCGGCATTGCAGGCATCTGGTTAACGGACTCACTGAGGCTAACAGTATAAGGCATTCCGGGCTGCAGGGATTCATATAAAGCGATACCTTCATAACCGAACAGCCGAATCGCAACGGCATTGCTGTATTGCGGACTTGAATACGTTAATAGTTTCAATTGAAGTCGGTACCAGTCATTCGCCAGGTCGGCCTTTTCTCCAAAAACGCCAAGCCCGCCATTAGCGCCTTTTTTATATCCATTGGGATCTATCCAGTCAATTTTGTTACAGCCTCCTATAACAATTAAAAAAATAACTATTTGCAATAGTGTAACATGTCGGTATCTCATAATACATGTTTTATGGTTAACAATTAATCCTTGTCTAAATATCTTCCTATATATAAATGAGAGGATGAAGTATATTTTTCAAAGGATAGTGCTACCGTGGAGAATGAATGGCAGAGTTTTAATTAACCGATGTAATATATCACCTGTTGCAACAACAGCCTATACCATAAACTTGGGATTTTTGAAACCTCTTTACGATTGCGGGTCTCTATTTAACAGTAGAATGGTAAGCGGGTTGAAAATCTGCTGATGAATATCCTGGAGGAAAGTTTCCGGTTGTCATCAAATGTGAAGTAACAAATCCTATCGCATCGGCACACATGGCAGAATACCCATTGCAGCCACTGGCCACAAATAAGCCCTGCTGGCCGGTTTCGCCGATATATGGCCTGCCGTGGACAGAGCGGTTAATGATGCATCGTTTAGTCTGGAAATCAACGGGCTTCAGATCCGGCATTATGGTTGCAAGCATCTTTGCCAACCGCGGAATAAACTGATCACTATCGCCATTTCTAAACCATTGCTGAACTTGTGAAATGTTTTCAAACCGGATATCTTCGGGCATATTGCATCCCATTTTCAGATACCATTTACCATCAGGGTATTGTAATGGCTTTGTTAGATATATTCCTTCAACCTCACCATTATCAATTTCATATAAAAGGGAAGGAAGTGTTGATAGTCTTACTGCATCTGCCTCATCAAGCCTGGCCAGTAAAACCACTTCACTTTTTATGACAAGTTCAAGTTTGACAGGAAGCAGGCTAAAATAATTAATGAAGGAACCGGCAGCCAGTAAAATCCTATGGGCGAAATAGCTACTGCCCTCTGAAGTTTCCACAAGATATTCCGTACCAATATGTGAAATATTTACCACGGTATCCCTGATAATAACGCCATTATTCTTTTCAAAGATGTTTAGCTGCGCTTTTATGAGTAGCCGGGGATTAATTAATCCGGCTGGTGCAGATTCCAATATGCCATTTGCTGTTTCAGGAAAACTGAAATCAGCAAACGCAGTATTCAATTCCCTTCCCGAGGGAAAGGCTTTGAAAGAAACATTGAACCGCTCGCCAACTGATTTTGCATTATCAAGATATTTGTCTCTTCCGTAAGGATTTACATACAGGCAACCAACGGGATCATGAAATTGGACAGTGGAGTTTTGGCTGATGGGTTCATACTGCTTTATCGAGTCGGCATTCAGCCTAGTCCATATATCATCCTTTCCCATCAGCCTTTGCACCCTCGCCTGGTCGTAGTGACTGGCGAATACCATGGCATTGTTATTATCCACCGGTTCATCAGGACCAATAATGGCAATACTGCCTGTGGAAGCAGACAAATATTTTGCAGCTGCTGACCCTACCAAGCCCTTTCCGATCACCACTACATCAAATCTCTTCATACACTCAAATTACCGAGATTCTCTGGGGTTTGCACATAATAACACAAAAAAACGCCGCTGTTGACGCGACGTTTTTTATTCATTCATCTGTTGTCTATTTCTTTGCGAGTCCTTTAGTAGCTTCATTAATGGGTGCCCTGTCTATATACTGGCTTACAAAATCGATTTTACCTGCATCATTATAATGGTTTACCTGGTGAAGCCAAAAATCAAGTTTTTTACCATTTTTGTATTTAACATGGGTGAATGCCCAACCCAAAACGTAATCACCTTTTTGTACCAACGGAGACTGCGGCTCATTAGCCCTTACGGCCAGCATTACGAAGTCGGAGTAATAGAGGGTATCAATTAGTTTCAGCCTGCCGGCATAATAATCCTTAACAGCCTGTTTCCCAATAAGGCTGTCGCCGGATGACCAGTTATACCTTACATTATCGGCATATTCGGCAGTCATACCATCAATGTCCCGGTTTGAAAATGCGATCATCCCTTTTTTAACGGGTTCTGTCTTGCTCATATCCAGCAATTCTGCGGCGGCAGGCGTTTTCGCTGTTTCAGTGGCGGCAGCTGCTGTTGTGTCTGTATTGGCAGCTGTCTCTGTATTTTCACCACTACAGGACACAAAAAATGCAGAAATTGCAAATCCCAATAGAACTTTTTTCATTTTTGTTTGATTTAATTGTTTACAATATATCATCGGGCGAATAAAGGTTTAGTTCTGCCTGGGCAGGAAACGAATGCAAGTGAAGGATTGATAGGTCGGATAAGGACGACAAAAGATAAGAGAAGGCACAGGTTAATGTAAGTATTTCCTTCCATCCTCGCAAAAGAAAAAGTTATTGGTGTGGCTAATAACCGGATGCAAACAATTATGGCCTGGTTCAAAGAAAATTTTTGTCACCTTTTAATGGTCGATTGACATCCTATAATACCCCTATATTTTGTTTAACTTATTCAGAAAATAGTTAAATTTAAAGTAAACAATCCCTCTATGCTAAAAAGAAAGAAGTTCCCCTTCCGGGGAGCGCTCATTACTTTTTGCCTGGGTAGCTCATTGTGTTCTTTTGGCCAAAGAACCATAATCAGGGGATTTATCGATGTACTGGCAGGTTATGAAGATAAAAAAGTCTCTTTCGGACTTGGGGAACAGGATCTTTTTATTACTTCAGAACTCAATGACCGGCTTAATTTCCTGGGTGAAACAGTTTTTAAATATTCACCAAATTCACCAACACAATTTGATGTAAGTGTAGAGCGTGTGGTGATTAAATATAATGTAACCGGTAACCATAATCTTCTTTTCGGGAAGCATCACACCCCTATCAATTACTGGAATGATACTTATCATCATGGAAGGGTGTATTTTCCCACCATTGAAAGGCCATTGCTTTTTTCTTCCCAGATGATTCCCCTGCATACCACAGGTATAAGTCTACAGGGGCATGATCTCGGTTCTGTAAAATTCGGATATGATTTGATGCTCGGCAACGGACTGGGTTCAGGGGAAGTAAAAGATAATGACAAGTACAAATCCATCACGGCAGCAATACATATTAAACCGGCCGACAGGCTCAGGATCGGCACTTCATATTATAATGATGTTATTTCACCGGGATCTAATTTACATGGGCATGTGGTAACCTGGAAAACAAATCAACACCTGTTTTCAGGTTCTGTTGCCTATTTCGGGAATAGATTTGAACTGCTAACAGAAGGCACATTGGCAATAAATGTTACAGACACAACAGGTTCACAAAATTCCCTGGGCTCCTATTTATATGCGGGGGTTAAAGTAACAGAAAAATTTATCCCTTATATCCGGCTTGACAATCTGCACTACCAGGATGGAGAGGTATTTTACCATAATAACAACACCACTTCATTTGTAGGCGGATTAAGGTACCAGATCAACTACCTGGCCGTGGTAAAACTCGAATATCAATATCAGAAATCAGCCATGGAAGGCATCCATAATAAGGTGACTACGCAATTTGCAATCGGATTTTAATGATGAATGTTACTATGATTGGGAGGCAACCATATTTGAATATAATTGACAGGAAGGGTTTGTTGATATTTCTGTTTCTTTTTGTTGTTTCCGCTGTTTTCGCGCAGGATAGCTCTTTGACCGTAATTAGCCATCAAAAAGGCGCCCCGGCCCAAATGAAAATGTCAGAACTGGTTTCCATATTCATGGGCGAAAAAGAACGATGGAGTGACGGGACAAAAATTACTATTGTCCTGATGAAGACCACTACACCTGTTGGAATGGAAACCTGCAAGAAGGTGTACGCAAGAAGCGGAAACAGTGTTTTGCAATATTGGAATTTGCAATCCTTCGCCGGCAAGGCCCAGCTTCCCACCATGTTTAATTCCACTGCCGAACTGGAGGCCTTTGTTGCACAGAACCCTGGTGCGATCGGTATAATAGATAAGGCATCCTCAAACCCTGAAACCAAAACGGTTTTGGTAAATGGAAAAAAATATTTTTGAAATATTTAAAGACCAACGGTAGCTGATTTCATTTCTGTATATACTGATGAGTTATTTCCACTTCATTTTAAATACTTTTCATGCTTAAAAATCTCCGCATCAGGCTAAAAACCAAAATTTGGGTGACGGTGATGAGCATTGTATTGCTATTCTCTTTTTTCCTGCTTTTTTATTTCCCTGCACAACAAAGCAGGTACATGATCAGAAGTTATAATAATGAAGTACAAAATCTTGCCAATACCGTAGCAGTAGGTGTTGAGATTTCCATCCAGGAACAAAATTTCAAAGGCATAAAGGACCAGATAGAAATTGTAAAAAACGATCCCCGACTTGCCTATGTACAATTGCTTGAACAGGATACCTTATGGAATGAAGGCCATAATTCATTCATTTTACGTGATTCTGTCCTAAAAACTTATCCCGAAACAGCGGCTACTTCCGGACTAATTTCAGCCGGTGATTCACTGATCGTTAAAAGAGCCTCCCTGAATACACCGCTGATGAATGGTAATGGCGTGATCCTGCTTGCTTTTAAAACAAAGGAAATCGTTGAAATCATAAATGACATGAAGAGGATTTCCCTTATCGTAAGTGGTCTTGTCCTCTTTATTGCCATTGGCATAGGCTTATGGCTGGCCAAGCATATATCCATTCCCGTACTTGTCTTGCGAGATGCCGCAAACCGCGTTGGCCAGGGAGACCTGACCCAGCGGATAAAAAATATCTCCGGGGATGAAATAGGTGAATTGGGAAAGGCATTCAATAAAATGGTAGATGACCTGGCCAGAACACAAGAAGAATTGCGAACGGCTAACGCGAAAATGGTCGTTACCAATCAGTCGCTGGAAAAAGCGATAGAAGAACTAAAGGCCACCCAGGAACAACTGATACAGGCTGAAAAAATGGCCTCCCTCGGGCAGTTAACTGCCGGAATTGCCCATGAGATCAATAACCCGATAAACTTTGTTTCCGCCAATATCCAGCCCCTTAAAGATGATATGGATGATATTATAAAAATCATCCGCCAATACGAAGAAGTAATAAAAGCAAACAAGCTGGAAACAGCGTTTACCAGTGTTAATAAATTCAGGGAGGAAGCAAATATTGAACTTTCATTAAAGGAAATTGATGATCTGCTCAATGGGATGGATGACGGAGCAAAACGCACGTCCGAAATTGTAAAAGGGCTTCGGAATTTTTCGCGTATGGATCAAAATGTATTGAAAAAATCAAACCTCAATGAAAGCCTTGACTCTACCCTTGCCCTATTGCATAGCACCTATAAGAACCGTATAGAAATTATAAAAAACTACGGCGATATACCGGAGATTGACTGTTTCCCTGGCCAGATCAACCAGGTCTTTATGAATATTCTGTCAAATGCCATACAGGCGATTTCAGCGGAAGGAGTCATCCATATAAAAACATGGACAGACGGTAATATGGTCAAAATTTCTCTAAGGGATTCTGGAGCCGGTATGACGGATGCTGTCAGGAAAAAAATATTCGACCCCTTCTTCACTACCAAAGAAGTGGGAAAAGGTACCGGGCTCGGGCTTTCGATTACTTATGGCATAATAGAAAAACATAATGGCGAAATTGAAGTTTTTTCGAAGCCGGGGCATGGCACAGAGTTTATTATCAGTATACCAATTGAACAAAATATAACCAGCTGACAATGGAACAACCAAAAAACAAGTACAATATTCTGTATGTAGATGATGAGATCAATAACCTGAATTCCTTTAGGGCAGCGCTTCGCAGGTATTACAATATATTTACGGCCATCAGTGGTGAGGAAGGCATCCAGATTCTTTCCGAGAATGATATCCATGTGGTGGTCACCGATCAGCGTATGCCCAATATGACCGGAGTCCAGTTCCTTCAACACATACCCGGCGACCAGGATAATATACGTATCATACTCACCGGATTCAGCGATATGGAATCCATTATCGAAGCCATCAACACCGGTAAAGTATACCGGTATATCACCAAACCATGGGACAAAGAGGAACTAAAGATCACCATCGATAATGCCGTAGAAACAGTAATGCTCAGGCGAAATAACAAAATACTCATTCAGGAGTTGCAGGAATATAATGAGCAGCTTGAACAAAAAGTAGAATTGCGAACGCTGGAAATAGAGAAACAGAAAAAAGAAATAGAGGCAGCCAAAGCCCAATCTGATTCGCTCCTGCTTAATATATTGCCTGCTGAAATCGCGGAAGAATTGAAAAGAGTGGGCCGGTCTTATGCGAGGAAACATGATGAAGTCAGCGTGCTGTTTGCGGATATAAAGGGCTTTACAGTCATCGCTGAGAAACTTCAGCCTGAAGAACTTGTTACTTTACTTGACCAGGTATTCAGCGCCTTTGACAACATTATTGACAAATACGGAATGGAGAAGATCAAAACCATTGGTGACTGCTACATGTGCGCATGCGGTTTACCGCTGGCTGATAAGGACTGTTCCCTGAAAGCCGTTATGGCAGCCGTGGAAATGCAGGCATTCGTAGAAGATTTCTGCCAGCCTGAAAAACTCGGAACACTACCTGCCTTTAAAATAAGGATTGGGATTCATACCGGTCCCCTGGTTGCCGGCGTGGTCGGACTCAGTAAATTTGCCTATGATATCTGGGGAGATACTGTAAACCTGGCTTCACAAATGGAGCAACATAGTGAGCCGGGAAAAATAAATGTTTCCGAAAATACCTATGAGAAGCTTAAAGGGGTTTTTCAAACAAGCTACAGGGGAAAAATTGAGGCTAAAAGTAAAGGTGAGGTGGATATGTATTTTGTTGGTGACAGGATCTGAAAACATCATCCATTAGATTGGCAATTGAATGATAAATTCTGACCCCTGACCTTCCGTTGTTTCCACCTTTAATTCGCCGCCGTGTGCTTTAATGATATCATAGCTTAATGATAATCCAAGGCCTGTTCCCTGTCCTGTTGGCTTTGTAGTGAAGAACGGCTGGAAGATCTTTGACCTGATTTTCTCAGGTATGCCACGACCGTTATCCTTAATGCTGACCTCAATTTTATCCGCATGCCGTTTTGTTGTAAGCGTAACAAGGGGTTCGTAATTTTCTATCCCCTGCCGCTGCTTGTCCGATACGGCATAAAAAGCATTACTGAACAGGTTCAGCAATACTCTTCCAATGTCTTGCGGGACAATATTGATTTCTCCGATAGTTTGATCAAACGCTGTATTCAGCGAAACGTTGAAAGACTTATCCTTTGCCCTGAATCCATGATATGCCAGTTGCAGATAATCTTCTGCCAAAGCATTAATGTTTGTCGGCTCCTTTATACCGCTACTACTCCTGCTGTGCTGAAGCATGCTCTTGACAATGGCATCGGCCTTTTTGCCATGCTGATTAATTTTTTCTTCATTCTCCCTGATATCTTTTGAAAGTTCGACAGCGCTATCGATTTTACCATTCAGTATTTCCATTTTCAGTTCATCCAACAGTTCCGTATTCACCTCAGAAAAGTTATTTACAAAATTGAGCGGGTTTTGTATTTCATGGGCAATACCAGCCGTAAGTTCACCAAGGGAAGCCATCTTTTCAGACTGGATAAGTTGTTGCTGGGTGGATTTCAAATCTGCATACGCCTGTTCAATCTTTTCCTTTGCTTTTTGTTTCTGTTGGTTATTTCGCCAAAGCATTATGGTGATAAACAGGAATACAAGTCCGGCTGCAATAAGGGCGTAGATTTTGACAAGAGTACGATATTCTTCCCGGTCCCTGTTCATTTCCTCCTGCCGCATTTGTTCATTAAAAGCCATATTCTGGATCTCTCTTTCCGATTGCTGGCCGTAGATGCTATCGTTCAGAGCGAAAGCCTTTTCAAGATATTTTATAGTACTGTCCTGCTGATGTAGTTTTTTATAATTTGCCGCCAAAATACTGGCTGCCTGCAAAATTCCCCTTTGATAGGCAACATAACTCCATTTTTGCAGCACTTCATTGGCATAGAAATTACTGGAATCGATCCTGCCGGTTTCCTGGTATAGTAAAGCAATGCCATTATAGGTTTCAACAATATCTTTATCATCGACTTTTAACAGTGCAGTTCGGTAATACAATAAAGCTGAATCGTATTGTTTCCTTTTACGGTAAATATTTCCCTTTAAATAGTATAACCACCCCCACTCATCCTGGCTTATTTTTTTATTCAGGTCAATCGCTATTCCAACATAGTAATCTGCTGAATCCAGTTTGTTTTGTAATTCATAAATTGATCCTATATTTCCATTACCAATGAAATCTGAACTGCCCAGTTTCTTATAAATTAAATAACCTTTTTGCGCTTCCGCCAAAGCTCTTTTATAGTCTCCGAAATCCCTATAAACAACAGACAGCACATAATAAGTGAAGGCTATTCCTTCCTTGTCTTCCAATTCCTCATAAATACGCAGGGCATTAAAAGCCATTTCCTGGGCATAACTGTATTTCCCAATCAGCCAATAACCCATCGCCAATGACTGACTGCAATATGCAATTCCTTTTTTATACCCGAGTTGCCGGGATAGCCTAATCCCTTCCTGTCCGTAAGTTATAGATTTATCACTCGCATAAAATGCGAATCGATAAGATATAAATCCTAAATAATTAGCCCTGGCAGTATCAGCGGGCATTGCAGACAGTAATTGCTCCAGGGAGTCTGTCTGATACAATTTCATTCGTGTCAATTGCAATGAGTCAACATTGATGTTTTGACCAAAACAATATCCAGTCAGGCAGCTAAATACCATGGCAAGAATATAGTTACGCATTAGAATTTCATTATCGCATTAAACTATAACATATCAAACCGGTAATTGAATACAGAATTCAGTCATTTCACCTTCCCTGGTTTCCACTTTCAGATCCCCGCCATGGGCCTTTATAATATCATAACTTAAGCTCAGACCCAACCCTGTTCCCTGCCCGGTTGGCTTGGTGGTGAAGAAGGGCTGGAAGATCTTTTCTTTGATCTTTTCAGGAATTCCCTTGCCGTTATCCCTTATCCTGATCTCAATTTTATCATTGATCTTCCTGGTACCAACTGAAACAACCGGATGATATCCGGCCTGGTATTGTTTCTGCTCTTTCTGACACCGCATAAAAAGCATTATTGATTACATTCAGCAATACTCTGCCAATATCCTGCGGGTTGACATTGATCTTTCCAATGTTTTCATCAAATGATGTTTCCAAAGCCGACTGGAACGACTTGTCCTTTGCCCTTAATCCATGGTATGCCAACCGCAAATATTCATCCGCCAGTGCATTGATATCGGTGGGTTCCTTAATGCCGCTGTTGGTCCGGCTGTGCTGCAGCATGCTCTTAACAATAGAATCGGCTTTTTTACCATGAAGATTTATTTTCCGCTCATTCTCCCTGATATCCTTTGATAATTTCATCGCATTCGCCAATTTCCCGGTTTGCATGTCCTGCTCCATTTCATCCAGTAATTCCGTATTCACATCGGAAAAATTATTAACGAAGTTTAACGGGTTCTGAATCTCATGGGCAATACCTGCTGTGAGTTCACCCAACGAAGCCATTTTCTCGGATTGGACCAGCTGAGCTTGTGTGGATTTCAGATAAGAAAGTGTCTTTTCAAGCTGTTTGTTAACCTTTTGTTTTTGCCTGTTATTACGGTAAAGCATAAGTGCAACCAGCAGGAATATGGATGCTCCTGCCAACAACATATTGATACGGTTCCGGTTCATTATTTCCTCTTCCTGCCGCGCCAGTTCCTGTGAACGCAATTGCTGGTTAAAATCAATATTCTGGAAATCCTGAGCCTGCTTTGAACTGAACAGGCTGTCCTTGATCTTTATTACCAGGGATTGGTACCTAACGATACTGTCATTGACTTGTGCACCCTTGTAATAATTTGCCAGCAAAGTATAGGAGCGCTCAAGCAGGTCAGGCGCATTGAGATAAACGGCGACTGGCAGTCCATAGCGGACATAGTAAAGACCTGAATCTGCGTTACCAGACCTGGTGTAATGATCTGAAAGAGCCAGGCTGCTTGCTACCACGCCTCTGAAATAACCATTGTTGTCACTTTCACGCAACGCCTTTTGAAAATACTCCTTTGCCATCCCTTCGTTATTCCGGGCCTGGTAAACACGTCCGGTATTCAAGAAAATACTTCCCAGGTACCTGTGGTAATTTGATTTGACAGCAATATCGTATGCCTGTTGAAAATGCAAAAAAGCTGAATCCAACATTTTCATTAAAAGAAAACAACGGCCGGTGAGCAGATGCATTACGCATAAATTGGGCTGGTTACCTGCCACATTCGCTAACGGATATGCGGCCCTGAAATAGGTCAGACCTTTCTGAGGAAATCCCTCATTGCCATACAGTGCCCCAATGTACAGGAATATACGTGACAGTCGCGTTATGCGCTGTTCATACCGTGAAACACGGCGGTTACTGAATTCGTCCGAGACTTCAAAACGATCCGGCAGCAGGTTCTTCTCTGTCGATGGATCTTCGAGAATAGCAATGGCCGCAAATAAATCCTGGAGGGAACGCGGATAATTTTTCTTATTCAATTGTGCATAGCCGAGATAACCCAACGCGTAACCTTCTTCAAGTTTTAGTTTCATTTTTCTTGCCAGGTCAATCATCTCACTGGCATAATGGTAAGAGCTGTCCGGGTTTTCTTCCGTATACAATGCCGCCATTTTTCCGCAAAGGATCAGGCGAATGGTATCGTTAGTCGCAGCTGCAACCGACCTGCGGACAACGTCAACTGCAGGATGCTGGGCTTTCGCATATATACCCAGAAGTAGAATAAAGCAGATATGGAACGACCGCATTGAAATAAATTATGTCCAATAGATTAATATTTTGAAATGACCGATAGTCACATCAACAATACTTCCCGTTCAGACCAGGGGTAGGGATTGAATAGATTGCACTAATCAGGCAGAATAAAAAAAAGAGATACTCATAAACAAGAGGATACAGGAGTACCGGGACTACTAACCCAGCCTTTAAATTAATATACGAAGATTCCCCGGAAAATGAAATAATTCATCTCTTTTAGCCAAAGGAATTACAACCTGCTACATTGCACTCAGGCATTTTATAAGCAGTAAATAGCATTTAGGTATTAGGCAAACGGATAATAAACTCAGATCCCTCACCATCTTTCGTATCCACCTTCAATTCACCACCATGTGCTTTAACGATATCATAGCTCAGGCTTAATCCCAAACCAGTTCCCTGGCCGGTGGGTTTGGTGGTAAAGAAGGGTTGGAAGATTTTATCTAACACCTTTTGAGGTATGCCATTACCATTATCCTTTACTGAAATCAGTACATGGTTACCCGACTTTCTAGTGGCTACCGTGACCAACGGTTTATAGTCGGCGCCTGACAATTTTTGCTTTTCAGAAACGGCATAAAAAGCATTGGTGATCAGGTTAATGATAACCCTGCCAATGTCCTGGGGAATGATATTGACACTGCCAATGGTTTTATCGAAATCCGATGTCATGCCTGCATTAAACGATTTGTCCTTGGCCCTGCAGACCATGATAGGCCAGCCGGAAATATTCATCCGCCAGGGCATTGATATCTGTGGGCTCTTTTTGTCCCGTACCCATCTGGCTGTGCTGCAGCATACCTTTTACAATGGCATCAGCACGTTTGCCATGATGCATGATCTTTTCCAGGTTCTGTTTAATATGACCTGAAATATTTTTGACTTCATCCACATTTCCCTTTTCTATCTCACCATTCATTTCATCGATGAGTTCAGTACTCACTTCAGAAAAATTATTGACAAAGTTCAACGGATTTTGAATCTCATGAGCGATACCGGCGGTGAGTTCTCCCAGCGATGCCATTTTTTCTGATTGGATTAATTGGGACTGGGTAGCTTTTAGAATTTCGTAAGCTTTCTCGACCTCCTTTGCCTGTGCCAGTTCCCTTGCCCTGTTCTTTTCCTGCTCTGCTTTAATGAACCGCTGCTTTTGAATTCTGTAGACGACCCATCCGAGCAAGAAAAATATCAATGCATATAGCGAATATGCCCACCAGGTAGTCCACCATGGTGGTGAAATAATAATATTGATTGTTTTTTCTGCCCATATGCCATTATTACCGTTATATGTCTTGACATGAAATACATAGTTGCCGGGCGACACATTATAATAATAGGCTTTATTGTCGGGGTCAGCTATCCGCCACTCTTTATCATAACCGGATAGCTGATAATAAATCTTCTTGTCTTCAAAGTTGCTGAAATCAACGTCAGAAAAGCCAATGGAGAAGCTGTTTTGATTATGGCCAAGCAGGATTTTGCCGGCCTTAAAAATGGGTTCTGTCAATGGTCCGTTTTTCTGCGGTTGTACCAGTTTCCCATCCAGGAGAAACCTGGTCAACTGAATATTGGGTGCGACATCATTTATTCTAATCTTCTGCGGTGATAATTCATAGTATCCATTTACCGCAGTAAAGACGATCTTACCATCTGTCTCTTTATAGGTTGTTCCATAATACAATGAATCTCCAAAGACTCCATTTCTTGTGCCCAGGTAAAGTAGTCGATCCCTTGTTTTATTCAACCGGTATATTCCATCTGTTGTTGCCATCCATATATTATCTTCGGCATCGGTGGTCATCGTCTTGATTAACGGAATAGAAAAACTGGAATTGATACTTTCCAGGGATATGAATGTATCATTCTTTCTGTCGTATCGATATAATCCGTTAGAGGTACCCATCCAAAGGACACCGCTGGCATCAAATAGCGCCGCAATAATGTTGATATCCGGCAGGTAGTGTGTGAACTTTCCTGTGTTAACATTCAGCCTGTTTAATCCGCCGTTGTTAAATGTTCCTACCCAGAGGTCACCGGAAATGTCTTCCAATTCAAGCACCACCAGGTCCTGGCTAAGGCTGTTGGTGTCAGCAGGATTGTTTTTATACCATATAAATTCACCGGTTTTACGGTCAAGCCGGGTCATTCCCCTGCCCCAGGTACCGGCCCAGATAATGCCTTTAGAATCTTCATAGGTATTTGAAAAGGAAGTTGTGTTTGCTGCAAACGCTTCAGCTCCGGGTTGATTAAAATAACTCGTTAGCGTGTTGGTTTTTCTGTCAAAACGATTCAGTCCGTTTATTGTACTTATCCATAGAAAGCCGTCTTTATCCTTGAATATTTCATTAATATATTGATTCAACCTATTTTCTTTCCCCGGCTTATAAAAAAAACGTTCTGTTTTCTTTAATACCTTATCTACCCTGTACAGACCGTTCTCGGTTGCGTACCAGGCAACTGCCGCAGATTCTCGCTCCATATCATTGATCACTGGTAAATTGAGCCTGTGAAACGGTATATTGATAGCATTGATATCCGCCATATAAAGTGTGGCTGCCTGTGTACTAATCCAGATCAGTCCATCCGTTGACATGATCGAACACCAGGGATTATCTTCCCTGATAGTTGTTGATGCATCGCTGGTTGAGCCATAATGGCTCATTTTTCCAGCCTTTGGATCATACCGGTTCACCCCACTTAAGAATGTTCCTATCCACAGTTGTCCGTCTGCATCTTCATTGATAAAAGTGATATGGTCCTCAATGGCCAGCGGTCTCCCGCTGACAGCAAGCCTTGGACCATTGTATAATGCTGGTCTTGATAAGCGATTGGGATCTTTAGGATCATACAAATGCCGTTGAAACTTTCCTGTCTTTCGGTCAAGGCTATGCAAGCCGTCGCCCGCTGTACCAACCCAGAAATTTCCTTTACTGTCCTCAAAGATCGATCTTACCCTGTTGTCGAGCAGGCTATGAGGGTTTTGAGGATCGTGCAGGTAGCGCGTGAATTTTCCTGTTGCCCTGTTTAACCTGTTCAATCCGCCCAGTGTGTCGTAATCCCAGACCAGTCCCGTACCCACCCAAAGTTCACCCTGGCGATCTTCATATAGTGCCCTGACCTTGTTGTGGCTTAAACTGGACGGATCTGTTGACGAATGTTTGTAATGCGTGAATTTCCCGGTTTTAGCATCAAGAAGTTCAACACCACTATAAGTACCGATCCAGATATTCCCGGTATGGTCCACGAGTATTGAAGTGATAGTATCGTTTGCGAGGCTATTGGGATCATTTTTGTTGTAACGATAATGTGTAAAAGTTCCGGTCTCGGGATCCAGCCTGTCGAGCCCCATACCGTAGAATCCAATCCATATCATACCGGCGGAATCTGCAAATATGCATTCGGGATAATACCCACCCAATGAATTTGGATTTTTCGGGTCGTTCTGGTATTTGGTCATTCGCTTTCCGTCATAACTGACGATGCAACGGTAAGTCTGGTCCGACAACCATATTGCTCCATGGATATCCCGGGCCATCGCATTGATCCTGCCTAAGGTGATCCCGTTTGTACCGGTGACCAGGTTAAAGTTCAAATCGCTGTTCTGGCGCCCGAACGACAGCAGTCACCAGTAATAAAAAAATAATAATCCTACACTTCATTGCGGGTTGCTTTTCTCTTTAACTTTTCTTGTACTAACTAATTGGTAATATAAGTATAAAGCTTGAACCCTCGCCTTCTTCAGATTTCACTTTCAATTCGCCACCGTGTGATTTGGCAATATCATAGCTCAATGACAGCCCCAGTCCCGTTCCCTGGCCCGTGGGTTTGGTGGTAAAAAATGGCTGGAATATTTTGTCTTTTATACTCGCTGGTATACCTGTTCCATTATCCTTCACCGTGATCTCGATGTGATCTCTATTTTTCTTCGTCGTCAATGTGACGATGGGCTTAAATCCTTCAACTTCCATTTTATATCTTTCAGCCGCTGCATAAAATGCATTATTAAATAAGTTTAACAATACCCGGCTGATATCCTGCTGAACCAGGTCAATTTTTCCAATGCTGTCATCCAGGTTAGTGATCATCGATGCGTTCATGGTGTTATCCCTGGCCCTGAGGCCATGATAAGAAAGCCTGAGGTATTCATCTGCCAATGCATTGATATCGGTTGGTTCCTTTACCCCACTGCCTTTCTGGCTATGCTGCAACATTCCCTTTACGATGGAATCAGCACGTTTGCCGTGGTGATTGATCTTTTCGAGGTTTTGTTTTATATCAGCGGAGATGGCTTTCACTTCTTCGATGTTTCCCTTGTCTGCTTCTTCATCCATTTCTACCAAAAGTTCCCGGCTCAGTTCCGAAAAATTATTCACGAAGTTCAATGGATTCTGGATCTCATGGGCAATGCCCGCAGTGAGTTCACCAAGAGAAGCCATTTTTTCAGCATGGATCAGTTGGGACTGGGCCGACTTCAACTCAGCAAGGGTTCTGCTTAACGCTGCATTTGATTTCTTTTGCTGCCGATAATTTCGAAACAATATGAAGGCAATCAATAGCAACATTACCAGTCCTGCCAGCAATGCATACAGTTTCAACCTGTTCTGCGCTGCTATTTTGCTTTCTTCCAGAAAACGCACACGTTCCTGCTCTTCCAGTAAAATTTTCTGAAGGCCCTGGACAATTTTTGCGCCATAGAGATCATCATTTAGTTTAGCAGCAATTTTGCGGTAATAAAGCGCTTTACTTATGTCGATGGTGTCGTATTGTTCCGCCAGCAGATTACTGGCCTCAACGGCCCCATATTTAAACCCGATGGCATCCGCTTCAGACAGCGCCTTTTTTGCATACAATATTGCTGAGTCAGTTTGGTGCAGGGTTTTATAAAATCCCGCCATCACATTATAGGCAAAGGCTCCATAGAAATGATCACTATTCCTTTCATTGATCAATATACATTTACGCAGGTATTCAAATGCCTCCCTATGATTTCCCAATTCGAATTGGAGGGTACCGGCTTCCATCATGATCCATGATTCCAGCGAACTTTCCCTTTTTCCATCAAGATATGTAACGGCTTTATTTGTATGGATGATCGCGCTGTCTAGCTGGCCATTCCTCCTGAATACCCTGCTGATATTAGCCTCAAGTTGATATACTGCGCTGGTTTCACCAGCTATCTCAAACATCTGCCTGGCGCTTTTAAAATACTGCAACGCTTTAGGATTATCACTTAACTGGGAGTAAACGATTCCGATACTTGTGAGACAATACCCTTTTACTAAAGGATCCCGGGAAAATTCCGCCACTTGTAACGCCAGAAATAATGTTTGCAGGGCCTTGGGGTAATCACCATATAGCCTGTATGAATGACCCAAACCATTCAATGCAAGCGCTTCACCTTTTTTGAAGCCAATCTTCCGGGATAACGAAAGCGCCTCCTGACCATAGAGTGTTGCTGAGTCCATTTCATTATCATACAGTTCACAAATCCTCACCATGATCAGGATCCTGCCGGTATCTGTTGTAGTGGTATGTAATAATTGTTTGATACTATCAATGTGTTGAAGGCTTTCAGCATTCAGATATTTTTGGCCCATGGACGCCATGTAGAACATCGAGCTTAATATCAGTATAGAAATAGCTTTGCTCATATGTTTAATTAGTTCTTTAACGCTCGCGAAAGATCATTTATACGGCAACGACAAAGTAAATATTGCTCCCTCACCTTCCCTGGATTCCACAGAGAGTTCCCCATGATGGGCTTTTACAATATCATAACTCAGGGAAAGGCCCAAGACCCGTTCCCTGTCCGGTTGGTTTCGTAGTAAAGAAAGGCTGGAATATTTTTTCCCTGATTTTTTCTGGTATGCCGGGGCCATTATCCTTTACCCTGATCTCGATGTTATGATCCGTTCTCTTCGTACTCACATTCACTGTGGGTTCATAGTGCCCGGGAGCATGTTTCTTCTTCTCCATTACCACATAAAATGCGTTGTTGTAAAGGTTCAGCAAAACCCTGCCAATATCCTGTGGAATTATATTCACCCTGGGCAATGATGCATCGAAATCCGTTTCCAGTGCAGCATTAAAAGATTTGTCCTTTGCCCTTAAACCATGATAGGAAAGCCGGAGATATTCATCAGCCATATCGTTGATGTCCGTTAATTCCTTTTGCCCGTTATTTACCCTTGAATGCTGCAACATCGATTTTACGATGGAATCAGCCCGTTTACCATGTTCAGTTATTTTAGCACTATTATTTTCAATGCCGGTGGCAATTACTTTCACTTCATCAAAATTACCCTTCGCTATTTCCTCTTTCATTTCAGCCACCAGTTCCCTGTTCACTTCGGCGAAATTATTCACGAAGTTGAGTGGATTCTGGATCTCATGGGCAATTCCCGCGGTCAGTTCCCCAAGCGAAGCCATTTTTTCCGATTGTATCAATTGCGACTGTGTGGCTTTTAACTGGTGATAAGCCTGCTCAATTTCTTTTGCCTGTTCCAGCTCTTTTTCCCTGCTATGCCTGCGTTCTTTTTCAATGATCCGCTTACGTTGAATGCGGTCGGCAATAAACAGTAATGCTACTGCCAACAGTCCATATAGAATATAGGCCCACCAGGTGTTCCACCACGGTGGTGAGATGATGATTTTTATGCTCTTTTCGATCCATTCACCGGATTTGTTATCAGCCGTTTTGATACGAAGTGTATAATTACCGGGCGGAACATTATAATAGGAAATACGTTCATCGGCACTTGCGGACCTCCACTCGGTTTCAAAGTTTTCCAGGAGGTATAGAATATTACTTCCTGAATTCCGCAAATCCACAATGGCAGCACTGATGGAAAATATATTTTGGTCATGCTTCAGATGAACTTCATTTGCTGTAAAAAACGGACCATCGAGTATATCCGGATCGAATTCTTATTTCCTTATTGTTCAGCCAGAAATGAGTAAAATATAAACGGGTTGACCCCGGGATATTTTTCAAAGTAAGGGGATCAAAAAAATAATACCCAGTTGAATTGCCAAAATAAATCAGCCCCCGGGAGGACTTAAAAGCTGACCCGTAAAAGAAAAAATTATTCGCTTCCGGAATGCCATTCTCTCTTCCATAGCGCGTAATCTGGGTTCTCTTACTGTTTATTTTATATATCCCGGATTCCGTTGAAATCCAGAGATGATTCTCATTATCCTCAGCAATACCAGAAATTTCAACTATGGAAGCCCCCGAACTCTCACCTGTATTGCTATCAAACCCGTTTACACTGCTGTCATAATTAAACAACCCGCTTTCAGATGCCGCCCATATCATACCCCTGGAATCCTCAAACAGGCAGCTGATGGTAAGTCCGGGAAGGTAGTGACTGAAATTTCCTGTTTCCCTGTTCAGCCTGTTTAGACCGCCATTACCTGCAGTTCCTACCCAGATATCGCCTGATTTATCTTCCAGTATATCAGTAACAAAATCATTGCTTATGGTGTTGGGGTTCGCAGGATCATTTATAAAATGAACCGACTTTCCTGATTTCGTGTCCAACTTAAATAACCCATTGTCGGCAGTGCATGCCCAAATACCTGCCTGGCTGTCTTCCATGAGACTGATGACATAATTCGAGCTGCTGGCTGACCTTTTTTCCAATGGAAAATGCCTGAATGATCCTGAAACGGAATTATACTGATACAGGCCATCGACCGTCCCAATCCATAGATTTCCTTTTTTATCCTTCCTGACTTTCCTTACACCATTTTTATTTCCCGGTTCCCTAATATAGTTAAGGGTCTTACCTGTCAATTGCTCATTTTTAATCAACCCCTCAGGAACGCCTATCCATAAATGAGATGAATCAGTCTCAACAAACCCATTAACACCGCTATATTTATCCAGGCTGACAAAAGGGATGGTGGTATTAAAAATATCTACCCTGAATAAATCTGCACCCTGTGTGCTAAACCAAATTAATCCTTCATCGGTGGAAAGTGCAGCCCAACTGGTATTGTCTTCATAAGGCCCAGAATTTTCCCTTCCACTTCCAAATCGCTCCAGGCTTTTCGATACAGGATCATACCTGGTAAGACCGTTTAACAATGACCCTATCCAGATTTTTTTATCCGCATCCTCAATAATGAACGTAATATGATCGGAAAAATTCACTACTGCAGGCCTGCTTAACCGGTTTGGATTTGCGGAATCATAATAATAATGTGTGAACTTTCCTGATGTCCTGTCAAGCGTATGCAATCCATTCCCGGCTGTGCCTACCCAGAAATTGCCATGGCTGTCTTCATAAATCGATCTTACCCTGTTATTGGCGATACTATTGGGATCTGCCGGATCATGGAGATAACGGGTAAAGGTACCCGAAGTACGGTGGAATCGATTGAGCCCTCCGTTATTGCCGGGCGCAAAAGCAAAACCGGTGCCTACCCATATTTCGCCAGCCCTGTCTTCGTACAGGGCCCTTACCGTATCATTGCTCAGACTGGAGGAAACGCCAAGCTTATTACTGAAGTGCGTAAATGTTCCGGTTTTTTCATCCAGCAGATCCAGCCCCCTGTAAGTCCCTACCCAGATTTTTCCCAGGTGGTCAACAAGAACCGCTGCTACAAAATCATCCGCCAGGCTTCCGGGATCATCTTTCTTATGCCGATAGTGGGTGAATGTATTGGTTAAAGGATCAAATTTGTCCAGCCCCATCCCATAAAAACCGATCCAGATATTGCCAGCGCTGTCGGCGAACAGACATTCCGGGTAATAACCACCCAGTGAATTGGGATTACCCGGGTCATTTTGATACCTGGTCATTCGTGTACCATCATAACGGACGATGCAGCGGTTCGACTGGTCAGAAAACCATATGAATCCGAATTTATCCCTTGTCATGGAATTGATCTTACCCATGGAGATTCCATTGGTTCCTGAAAAAGGCATGATCTTAACCTGCTGAACCTGTGCAGAAGACTGAAGGGTTAATAATACAAAGGCACACAGTAAAATACTGCTCCTGGAGGATGACATAAAGGTTATTTTAGGGCTGCTTAAATATAAGTGATTAAACAGGCAATTGTATGATAAATTCAGTTCCCTCACCTTCTTTTGATTCAACCCTTATTTCCCCTCTGTGCGCATTGATGATATCATAGCTCAGGCTAAGCCCCAATCCCGTTCCCTGACCGGTGGGCTTAGTGGTAAAAAATGGCTGGAATATTTTTTGCCTGATGTTCTCAGGAATTCCAGTTCCATTATCCTTAACCGTTATCACTATATGATCATTATTTTTCCTCGTCGTTAAGGTAACCAGGGGCTTAAAATTTTC
The DNA here is from genome assembly GCA_963707255.1 of uncultured Sphingobacteriales bacterium. Classification (GTDB taxonomy): domain Bacteria; phylum Bacteroidota; class Bacteroidia; order Chitinophagales; family Chitinophagaceae; genus Pollutibacter. The sequence goes on from CAVPPM010000018.1 coordinate 122,295, forward strand.
ACCTTCCGACTTATACTTTTCAGCTGTTGCATAAAAAGCATTATTGAACAGGTTCATCAATACACGGCTGATATCCTGCTGAACCAGGCTAACTTCTCCTATTTTTTCATCCAGTGAGGTAACAATAGAAGCATTCAGTGTACTATTCTTTGCCCTCAGGCCATGATAGGAGATCCGCAGGTATTCATCTGCCAAAGCGTTAATATCCGTAGGTTCTTTTTTTCCGCTTCCTGCCTGGCTATGCTGCAACATACCCTTTACAATGGAGTCTGCACGTTTTCCATGCTGGTTGATCTTTTCCTGGTTATCAATAACATCGCTGGCTATGTTCGAAACTTCATCGAGGTTGCCCTTTTTGAGCTCATCTTTTAATTCCAGCAACAGTTCTTTATTCAGTTCTGAAAAATTATTGACAAAGTTCAACGGGTTTTGGATTTCATGGGCGATGCCGGCGGTGAGTTCTCCAAGTGATGCCATCTTTTCCGATTGTATCAGCTGGGCCTGGGTGGATTTAAGTTCTGCAAGTGTATGTTGTAGTTCAGATTTTTGTTCCTGCAAAAGAATATTTGCTTTTTTCCGGGCCTGGTTATTCCTAAGCAGTATAAATGCGATCAGCATGAATACTGCAATACCTGCAAGCAATGCATAGGTCTTGATCCTTGCCTGTATTTGCTTTTGTTCTTCTTCTATCTGTTGTACGCGGATGCGTTCATCAAAATTCATATTCTGGAACTGCTTGATCTTCTCTCCTGCACTCAGGTCTTCCCTTGCCTTCATTGCCAGTCCCTGGTATTTGAAAGCGCTATCAATGCTGTTCTTTAACTGGTAGGTTTGCGAGATGGAGTAATATGCATCTGCCTGCCCGGAGGCAACCAGGGTGGACTGGTAAGTTTCCAGGGCCCTTTTCCCATACAGCAGGCTGGAATCCATTTCCTGTATGTTCCTGTACAAATTTGACATGGCCAGGTAACCGTCGGCCAATGAACGAAGATTATTAATAGCCAGGCTTTTCTCCTCTCCCTTGAAATAATTATCCCTGGCCATTGGATAATTTTTCAACCTGGCATAGGTATTTCCCAGGGTCACATATATCGATCCTTCATACCGTGTATAACCGGTCTGCCTGATTAATTCAAGCGCCCGGTGAGCATAGTATAATACCGAATCGGGGATATTGGCAAAATAATAATGCCTCCCCATATTCATATTGATGATGCTTTGCATGAATTTATCGTCCAACGCTGTAGCAATCTTCAGGCCTTCGTTAAAATGAAAAAGTTCCAGTCCGGCATAATCTTTAAAATTTCCGGCAAAGCCGTAAAGACTAGCCAGGTGATTATGGGACCTGGCCAGTACTGTTAACCGCGCAAATTCCGGCGTGACGGTGATATGGTCAGAAGGCTTCCAGGCATTCATTTCAGAGGAAAGATCTTCAGCAATTTTTTTTGCATTCAGCACTAATTGAAGTCCCCTGGGATAATTCCCCTGTGTATAGGAAATAAATCCAATCGAATTGCAGGCATCGGCCTCCCATAATTTCCTTTTCGTTTTTTTTGCCAGCAACAGGCTTTTTTCAAAATAGAGGAGTGCACTGTCGCGCTTGCTTTCATAATAAGAAAATCCCAGGTCACGGTATGCATTGATCAGGGCATATTCGTCTGTTGTGTTTTGAATAACTTTTTTCAGGCTGTCCTGGTTGGGGATGACCTGCTGGTAATAGAAAGGATTAGCCTGTCCAAGTGTTACAACAGGGATCTTGCAACAAATTATAATGATGAACAGGCATTTTAAACATTTCATTGATCGACCGGCATTAAAGGTATTTCGAGGATCCAAAAGATAATACAAATAGCGGAGAGAATTATTTATTGGATCATATGCTGACTTAATTATCCGGGGATCACGATGGTAAATGTGGATCCCTCACCCTCCGTGCTCTCCACTTTGATCTCGCCTCCATGCGCCTTGATAATATCATAACTCAGCGATAGACCGAGGCCCGTGCCTTCTCCGGTGGGCTTGGTGGTGAAGAACGGCTGGAAGATCTTTTGCCGGATGTGTTCAGGGATCCCGGATCCATTGTCACTAACAGTTATGTATACCTGCCCGGAATGTTTTGACGTGGTGAGGGTAACTACGGGCTTATATTGTCCGCCTTCTTTTTTAAAACGTTCCGCTACCGCATAAAAGGCATTGTTGTAAAGGTTGAGCAGTACCCTGCTGATGTCTTGTTGAACCACCATGACCTTTCCTATACTTTCATCCAATACCGTTTCCATATTCGCGTTCATGGTGTTGTCTTTGGCGCGAAGTCCGTGGTAAGCCAGCCTCAGGTATTCATCTGCCATCTCATTGATATCCGTCTGCTCTTTCTGACCAGATCCTTTCTGGCTATGTTGCAGCATACCCTTTACAATGGAATCAGCACGTTTGCCATGATGACTTATCTTTTCCTCGTTGGCTTTCAGATCGCTGGCAATGGCTTTTACTTCATCCAGGTCGCCTGTATTTGCGGCCTCTTCCAGCTCAGTGATCAATTCCTTGTTTACTTCAGAAAAGTTATTGACGAAATTGAGCGGATTCTGGATCTCGTGAGCGATACCTGCTGTGAGTTCACCAAGGGAGGCCATTTTTTCCGACTGGATCAACTGGGCCTGTGTGGTTGTCAAATGGGAGAGTGTGGTTTGCAGGATGCCGTTCGCTGTTTGTTTTTGACGATTGTTACGGTACAGGATGAAACCGATAATGGAAAGTACAGCGAGCCCTGACAACATTCCGTAAGTCCTGATATTTGTCTGCGTCTGGATCTTTTCTTTTTCAAGATTTTCCAGGCGAAGTGCCTCCCCGAGCGACAGTTTCTGGAAATCGGCCAGGTTCCTGATTCTGATGTTATGTAAGCTGTCTTTCACTGCCAGGGCGAGTCCCTGGTATTTGTATGCACTGTCTACCTGGTTGCGGGATTTATAAACAAGATAAAGATCTTCATAAGCAGTTCCGATGGTGGCATTCTGGGTGGCAAAGCCGCCAAGAGATTGAAGGACTTTCAGGTTTGCCACCGCATAATGCAATGCTGAGTCTTTATTTTCCTCTTGCAGGTACAGCAAGGCCAAACGGTGATTGATTTTAGCGAGGTCGCTCTGATTATTCTGATCAAGTGCTGAGTGCAAGGCTTCAAAGTAGTACTTCCTTGCTTGTAACTTATCTCCTTTTGTCCAATAGATATTGCCGATGGTCAGGGTATTATTTCCCCTATATTGCTGTGCCAGGTTATTTTCCGATATGGATCGGGATGCGTTTGAAAAATACAATGCAGAATCAGGCTTACCCATTCTTAAATAGGTTGTTCCCAGGTTCATGTTAGCGACCATTTGCCGGTCCGGATGATTAATCTGAACAGCGATTTCCAGCGCTTTTTTTAATTGAACGATCTCCTGTTCAATATTCCCAACATCAAGCATCAAACCACCCAGGACATGATGGGCGGTGGATAAAATAAGAAGCCTGTTTTGGTCGGGCAGTGGATACTGGGCAACTTTCCAACCGACCACTTCATCATTTTTAGGGTCTTCTGCAATACGCAGAGCCTCTGTTAAATTACGATACGCCTCCGAGTATCTACCCATATTGTTATACTGATAACCGATGCTGATCAAGGCAGATGCCTCGGCTAATTTTATGTTGTTCTTTCTTGCAAGATCAAGGCGTTTTTCTGTATAGTATAACCCGGAATCCCGGTTGAGTTCGAAGTAATAAAAATATAGATCGATGCAGGCATTATGTCTCGCCGAATCACTTGTTGCATGTTGCAATACCTTCCGCAGGCTATCGGGCCTGCTGATTTGTGCATTGGCAATGGCTGCAAGACAAAGAAAAGGCAGGAATAACAGGAGGTACCTAAGTATAGCCAGCTTCATGGCCTTAAGGTAGGCATAAAACCAACGGTTTACGTTAACCGATGGTTTAGTCATACCGGTAATGCAACTATAAACTCTGTCCCTTCACCCTCCGAGCCTTTGACCTTGATCTCCCCGCCATGCGCTTTCACGATTTCATAACTTAATGAAAGGCCCAGGCCTGTACCTTGTCCGGTAGGTTTTGTAGTGAAGAAGGGTTGAAAAATTTTGTCCTTAACTTTTTCTGAAATGCCTACCCCGTTATCTTTCACACTAATTTCAATTTCATTGTCCCGCTTCCTTGTACTAACGGTAACGGTAGGTTGATAATTATTGAGGGGATTTCCATTTGACCTGGAAGACACAGCATAAAAGGCATTATTATATAAATTCAGCAATACACGGCTGATATCCTGTGGGATCACATTAATACTCCCCAGGTGAGGATCAAAATCTGTTTGCATTACTGCATTAAATGATTTGTCCTTCAGTTTCAGGCCATGATAAGTCATCCTCAGGTACTCTTCCGCCATGGCATTGATATTTGTCGGCTCCATTTTCCCGGTACCGGACTGGCTATGGTGAAGCATTCCTTTAACAATGGCATCGGCCCGCCTTCCATGAAGATTGATCTTGGATTCATTTTCGCGGATGGTTTCCGCGATGGTTTTGACTTCATCAGTATTCCCAAGATCAATCGCATGGGTAAGTTCAGTAACCAGTTCCTGGTTGAGTTCGGAGAAATTATTTACAAAATTCAACGGATTTTGGATTTCATGGGCAATGCCGGTACTTAGCTCTCCCAGGGAAGCCATTTTTTCGGAATGGATAAGTTGTGCCTGGGTAGCCTTAAGGTTCGACATCGCGGTTTCGATCTCTTCTTTTTGCTGCTGAAGAAGTGCATTGGTTTTCCTCTTTTGCCGGTTGCTTCTCAGTAAAAGCCCGGCAACAACTAATACTGTCAACATTCCACCCAGGAGCATATAGATCCTTAGCCGGTTCTGGAAAGCTTTCCTGGCGGCTTCTATTTCCTGCTGTTTATGCTGCGCATCGAAATCAATATTCTGGAACTGCTGTACCTGCCTGGAATTAAACAGGCTGTCATTTATTTTTATGATCAGTGCCTGGTATTTCACGGTACTATCGTTATTACCGGAAATGCGATAATAATCAGCAAGCGCTTTGTAAGTCCGTAAAAACAGTTCGGGCGCATTTAGTTTATGGGCCGAATTCATGGCCATCTGAATGTAGTGGAGGGATGAATCCTTATTGCCGGATTGTTTAAACATTTCCGCCAGCAGGAGGCTGCTGGCCACCACACCGCGGGTATAACTATGGTCTATACTTTCATCCAGGCTCCTTCTATAATAAAACTTCGCAGAATCCTGCTGACCCAATGATGCGAAAACCCTTCCCATATTTAATAATATGCTCCCCAGGTACTTGTGATAATTGGCACTGATAGCATAGAAGTAGGCGTTTTGTAGCGCATATAAACTCGAGTCTGGCTGCTTGCCTGAAATATATGCCCTGCCCTGGGTGATATAATTGATGGTGAGCAGGTTATAGTTGTTCACTTTGTGGGCTAACGGCGAAGCCTGCCTGAAATAACTCAAAGCACGTTCGTAATTATTCAAACTGACGTACAGTATACCCATAAACTGGTAAGAACGGCTCAAAACAGCCATTCGCTGAAGGGTGGGCGAAGACCGGCGGTCAGTATAATCATCAGAAGGTGGATACGAAGGCCCTACTACATTTTCTTCGCTGGAAGGATCATTGGCGAGGTTAATGGCCGATAAAAGCATTTGAAGAGACCGGGGGTAATTACCCATGCTAATCAAAGAATATCCCATTTCATTTAAAGCAGTGGCTTCATCCAGTTTCAATGAAAGCTGTTTTGCTTTGGCCAGCATTTTATTGGAATAAAAAAACGCACTGTCAGGATTTATTTCGGAATATGCATTGGCAAGACTCCCCAATAGTATAAGCTGCACAGTATCATCCCTGGAAATAGCAAACTCTTTTTTCAGGCTGTCAACATTCACCTGTTGCCCATTGCCTGTGGCCATGAACGCCAAAATAAAAACTGTAATGAAAATGTGTTTTTTCACAGCCAGTTAATTTTAGTAACCATAACATATTTGTTGGGACTAATATCTGTATTTTCTTCAGATTTATTGCCTTAAATCGCTATAATCCTGGTTATTTTATCGGCAAACTCATGGTAAATGAAGCACCCTGTCCTTCTAAAGATTCAACACTGAATGCTCCATTATGCGCCTTAATAATATCGTAGCTTAACGACAGGCCCAACCCGGTGCCCTGCCCTGTTGGTTTTGTTGTATAGAACGGCTGGAATATCTTATCCTTTACCTTCTCCGGAATTCCCATTCCATTATCCTTAACCATAATTTCCACCCTGGTACCATTTTTCCTGGTACTGACAAAGACCTCTGGTTCATAATCACCGGAATATAGCTTCTTCTTTTCCGCCACGGCATAAAATGCATTATTATATAAATTAAGTAATACCCTGCCGATATCCTGTGGCGTAACGGGTATCATACCAATGGATGCATCAAAATCTGTCAGTAGTGCTGAATTGAACGACTTATCTTTTGCCCGTAAGCCGTGGTAGGCAAGCCTCAGGTATTCGTCGGCCAGTTTATTAATATCCGTTGGTTCCATTACACCACTACTGCTCCGGCTATGCTGAAGCATTCCTTTCACGATGCCATCGGCACGTCTGCCGTGCTCGCTGATCTTCTCCTGGTTGGCTTTTATATCTGCCGCCAGCAGTTGTATCTCTGTAATATCCCCTCTTTTTGCAGCCTCGATTATTTCATCGGATAACTCATGATTGATGTCTGAAAAATTATTGACAAAATTGAGGGGGTTCTGAATTTCGTGTGCAATGCCTGCCGTTAGCTCACCCAGTGATGCCATCTTTTCCGCCTGCACCAATTGGGCCTGGGTTTGCTTAAGGTGGGTGAGTGTTTTATCCACCTGCTCTTTAGCCTCTTCCAATTTTTTGAAATCTTCATAACGGGCATATGCCGTCGAAAATGCATCGGCCAGGTTTTGAACAACCTGCAAATCATTTTCCTGCAATGGTTCTTCATTTCCAACATACAGCATTCCCTGCCTGAAGGGAAGAAAATTCAGGTAAAGATTCTTAGGCAGATGTTCGGTTGTATAGGATTCGGAAGAAGGAATTGCGTGCAGGTCCATCAGAGTTTTTGTCCACCCTAAAAATGCCTCTTCATCCCAGTGTTGCTGGTACCTGGCTTTATCCCTCCAGTGGACCACGATTTGTTTCATGTCGTGGCTAACGTCGAAGGGCAGATGAAAAGAGGCAAGGGCCTTTCCTTCCGGTGTGGAAAGAAAGGTATGAATCAGTCCGGGCCCTTCATCCATGATAAAAACGCCGCATCGAATAAAGGGAACGCCGAGAATGGTCAACTCACTCCAGATCAATGGCGTGATCCTGTCGAGGTCACTGATGGTTCGCATGGAAGCAATCTCAGCCCTCACCCTGTCGAGCGATGCACGACGTACTGCTTCAAGGGCATTGGCTTCTGATTTCTGCAGTTCCATATATCTTCTGAAAGTCAGGTCTATGATGACCTTGAAGCGTCCCAGGATTTTAACTTCGGCATCGGTTAATGGCTTCTCCATCCAGCCATAAAAAGTACCTTCAGAGAATGCCAAAAAATAGCCTTGTTGTTCATATCCGGAATGTTCTTCTGGTACCCTGAAACTTGACCTGATCATTTCGTAATAAGTCCTCAACAATTCACCTTTTAGCACCGGAAAATAGTCTTCATTTCTGGTCCAGCAATTATAGATCTCTGACAACACCGGATGTCCGTCGAGCACGACCCACCCTGAAAACAATAGGTTATCGCCGTCTTCGGAACTGGCTGCAGAATACAGTAATATCTTCCTTGATTCTTTATTCAATAATCCCACACCGCAACGAATGGGGTTAATACCGAGTTTACGTAACTCTGTAAATACCATGCTGGCTGTAGCAGTGAGGTCACTACTGTTGTGCATGGCCATCGCCTTTCCCCGGACTCTTTCCAGCGCTGCTTCGATGGTGGCTTCCCTGGCCTGGGCTTCCGCTTTTTGAAGGTCGAGATACCTTCGGTAAGTCTGACCGAAAACACCGGCAAATCGCTTTAAAATTTTTGATGCATCCTCCGAAATGACTTCCGGAGTAAAAGCAAAAACAGCCCCTTCTGCAAAAAAGAAATCACTGTGAATTTCTCTTTCAGGCAGCAAACCCGTATCAAAACGTGTTGGGTAATCCCTGGCATTATTAATAGCGCTGTAATAATTTTTGATATCCTCGCCAGCCAGTTCATAAGAATAAGTCTTTTCCTTTCCCTGCCATGCCTGGTAAACACCAGTCAGCATCGGATGAATGGTAGTATCCAGGTGTCCAATAATCAATGAAACACCTGCGTCCTGGCTCTCCTTTGCAGTCCATACTTCCGTTGATCGCGGATTACCAAAGATCAAAATACCGCATCGGTTCGTTACGATGCCCAGTTTCACAAATTCATCAAACATTGTAGCTACGGTATCGCCCACATCCTTACTGTCGTGCATGGCCATGGTCTTGCTGCGGACGCGTTCCAGTGCCGCTTCAATCTGCGCCTCTCTTGCCTGGGTTTCTGCTTTTTGAAGATCCAGGAAGCGGGTGTAAGACTGTTCGAAAACCGTTGCAAACCTTTTAATGATTTCATTCTCGGCATCAGTATACGGCTTTCCCGCATAATTACTAATGATCAACATGATGCCCGGCGTAATGGCAACAGACCTGGCATAACCACTTCTTAAAATATATGACTTTGTTTCTTCTGTCAAAAAGGAAAAGTCGGCATTTGCAAAAACATGCTCATGCCATTGTCGACTCTCATCAGGAGTAAGGGTATCTGTATAAAACCCAGTCCCTTTGGCCAACACCGCCTTTACCCTGTCAAACATAGGATTTTTTATATAGGGTATCTGGATATAAACAGGAGCAGGATTTCCAAGAACAGCGAACCAAAACCTGTAGTCATGCTCCTGGTTATTGATGGCAAAGCTTACCGTATTAAATTTGAAGTGTAGTTGTTGCAATTGTTCTGAAACCACAGTGATAACTTGCAGAAGTTCCTCACTGTTGTGCATCGCCATGCTACGTGACCTAACCCTCTCCAGTGCCGCGACAATCTGAGCTTCCCTTGCCCGCTCTTCGGCCTGGGCTACATCTGTGTACCTGCGGTAAGCGAAATCAAAAACGTTCCTGAAACGCTTCAACTGTTGCAATTTCTCTTCCGTAATGGCGCTAAAAGTCGAAATGCCTATCGAACCGGTTCCTATGGAATAGAAGTAATAATACAGCGCTTCTGTTTGATCAATTCGTGGGTCATCCTTTTCACCAATTTTCTTCCGGAATGCTCTCCAGTCATCCAGGTCCTTACCCTTATATACCGTTTCAGAAAAAGCATCATGGGTGCTCCTGATTTCTTTAAACTGCTTTTCCAAGACGGGATGAATATTATAATTCAGATGATTAATGCTCCTGCCGATCTCATCGGAAAAATCATAATTGACAAAACTTCCATTTTCATCGTTATGTATATTGATCATTGCATTCCGGAGTTCTGAAAAACCCATCTGCTGAAGTTCATTATAGAGGACTTCGCAGATGGCCGGCAATTCATCCAGTTTTCGCATTCCCATCGCCACCGACCGTACACGCTCCAAAGCGGCTTCCATCGCCAGTTCACTATTCTTTTGTTCAAGTTCGATGGTGCGTCGTTTTACGGCATCCCTTAGTTCAAGATTTTCTTTGGCGATTTTTTCAGTGGCAATATTATCTCCCTCTTCTGCCCTGATATCCGGCATAGAGGAATGCTGATGGATGAATTTCCATTTATCTCCCTTTTTCTGCATCAATGAAGAAGCCCTGAATTTGGCGTAGAAATTCCATTCGCCATCAATTAAAATATACAGGTCAGTAAGTTCAGTAATGAGGACGGAATGCTCCACAGTTTCCAATGTTATCTTCCTGTTTCGCATATCCACCTTTCCGGCGATCTGGTCAATGGTAGATTGAACAAAATTTACAGCATCGGTCTTATTATTAAAAACTTCCCCCTCCACACTGCCGATCTGCGTGTAATGATCATCCAGCATTGATGCCAGTCCGGTCACGTCGCCATGGAGGTAATATTCCCAATAAGCATTATATGCCTTTAATATATCATTTTGCTCCAAAGTATTTATTTTCATCCGGGTCAATGATAAGGTAAATTGATGGTGAAACATGATCCTTCCCGCTCTTTCGTTTCCACTTTTATTTCGCCGCCATGAGCTTTTACAATATCATAGGCGAGCGAAAGGCCCAGTCCTGTCCCCTGCCCGGTTGGCTTGGTGGTAAAGAAGGGTTGAAAAATCTTGTCCAGAACTTTCTGCGGCACTCCATTACCGTTATCCTTTACCATTATTTCGACATAGCCATTTAGCTTTTTTGTTTTTACTCGAAACCGTCGGTTCAAAATTTTCCACCATAGATTTCTTTTTTTCGTCTACAGCATAAAAGGCATTGCTGATCAGGTTCAGCAGCACCCTTCCAATATCCTGCGGAATGACATTTACCTTACCGATACTTTGGTCGAAATCAGTTTCCAGTGTAGCATTAAAGGCTTTGTCTTTTGCCCTTACGCCATGATAAGCCAGCCGCAGATATTCATCTGCCAGCGCATTGATATCCGTAGGCTGATTTTCACCACTGGTAGTGCGACTATGTTGCAACATACCTTTAACTATGGCGTCGGCACGCTTACCATGCTGGCTTATTCTTTCAAGATTACTCCTGATATCCTCCGCAATTTGTTTAGCCTCAGTGCTGTTACCCTTTTCCATTTCATCTTCCATCTCCCCAATCAATTCATTACTCAACTCCGAAAAATTATTCACGAAATTCAACGGATTTTGAATTTCGTGTGCGATACCTGCAGTCAATTCACCAAGCGACGCCATTTTCTCTGCATGAATCAATTGAGTTTGCGTAGTCTTTAATGCATAGTAAGCCTTTTCAATTTCCTTGCCTTGTTGCAATTCTCTTTCCCTTGTCTTTTCTCTTTCTATACTGATCAATCGCCTGCGTTGAAATTTCTCTGCCATATAAATAGACCCCAAAAAACATAATCCATAAAAAGCATATGCCCACAGCGATTTCCACCAGGGAGGAAGAATGGTAAACTGCATTATCGCAGGCTGACTCCATAAGCCATTAAATCCACGGGAACGAATTTTGAAGGTATATTGTCCAGGGGAAGATTGCGGTAATCAACAAAAGTCTTATCGGTTATACTACTCCATTCTTTATCATTCCCTTCGAGAATAAAACTGTACCTGGTTTGATTCAGGTTTGTCAGTTGCATACCGGTAAATCGAAATGTTACATGATTCTGATGATATGGCAATGTAAGGCCCATTGGCAATCCACTCATACTGAGACTGTCCCATGTTATGTTCGTTTCTTGCAGATAGCCGGAATCAGGTGGCAGGTTTTGAACCAGGTAAAAACTATCCATGGAAACTGTCCAGACTGTATCTGTATTATTAATTTTCGACTGTATCCATTTACGGTTTACAAAATTTCGGCTGTTTTCCCATTATTTCAATATCGATTATCTGGGCCTTGGGCGCTATTGTATCTTCCTCTGGTTCTTCCATGATCGTGAGAACATGTGCAAAACCCCACCAGAGGCGTCCGTCTTTTGTAAGCATGGATGACGGATTATGATCCACCCTGGCAAGTCCCTGGGGTTTTCCATGATTTTTAATACTCCATCTAAGTTTAATATTTTCATTTTTACCAGTATGCGTACTTTGCTCTATCGGAGTGAACACAGAAATACCATTATTTGTACCCGCATAAATTTTTCCTTCTTTCTCAACAACTGAGAGTACTAATCGGTCTGATAAACCTTCTTTGACAGAGAATTGGGTAATGGTGCCTACATTCAAATCCAGCATGACTACCCCATTACCATAAGTCCCCAGCCAAATAAGTCCACGACTGTCCTGGATAATTTTATAGATATCTATATTTCGTAGAAATTTATTTTCAATTGTTTTGATCAACTTTTTGGAAGAATCAATCACGGATAAACCAAATTCATTACTAACCCAAACCTGGCCCGAACCATCTTCCAAAATATAACCAGCCCTATCACTAATGAGCCCATTCTCTTTATTTACTTTCTTAAATATATTTTCTGCAACATCATAGACCAGAATTCCTTCATTGGTAAACCAAATGGACCCCTTGCTATCTTCCATGATATCAATAGAAAATCCATTATTCCATGCTCTTATAACTCCTGCATTTTCATCAATCATGTTCATGCCGACATATGTACCAACCCATGTTCTTCCCTTACTGTCAGAAAAAATCTTCGCGATTCCATTATTATTCAATCCTCCATTTTCATTGAAATGTTGAATGGCGCCTTTCTTTTCATCAATTATATCAATTCCCTCACCTGAGCCAATCCATTTTTTGCCCCTTGCATCCTCCGAAAGGGCAAAAACCCAGTGAGACTTATTATTCAGGCCTTGTGCGGAAGTGAAATGCTGCATATTCCCGGCAAGTGGATTATAAATATTGATTTCTCCGGCTAAAGTTCCCATCCAAACTTGTCCGCAGGCATCAGTAAAAACTTTCATAACAATGTCGTTACCAAGGCCTTTCTCTGCATTCAAATGCTTAATCGATTGGTCAATCGGATCAAACACTTCCACACCCGCACCCTGGGTTGATATCCATACATGACCCAAATTGTCAAATGATATACTGGTGATATTATTGATGGTATTCAGTCCGTTTGAAGCATTAAAATGTCTGAGATACCCTTCGTTTAATTGAATGATTTCGACACCTTCATCAGTTCCAACCCATACCTCACCCTTTTCGTTTTGACTTAGCGCACGAATCGCATTACTCTGCAGTCCGGTTGAATTGTCGAGATGTCTGATCTTACCTGATTTTTTATCCAGTATGTCAATACCTTTTCCATTCGTTCCAAGCCAGATATTTCCTTCCTGATCTTCCAGCATACATTGGATACGATTTTCGGCCAGCCCATTTTCTTTGTTAATAATTTGAATAGTTCCCTGTTTTTCATCCAACACATTTAAGCCATTAAGGGTGCTGATCCATATCCGGCCTTTTTTATCTTCCATGATCCCGGTAATATATTCATTACTCAATCCTTCACTGACACCGAAGTGTCTCATTGTTTTAGATTTTTTGTCAATTATTTCGAGGGTATTGTAGGATTTGCCCTGTGTACACCATATTTTTCCCTTACTGTCTGCAAAAACTCTTAATTTAAAATCGTCTGTAAAACCCTGAAGACGAGTATAACTTTCTATATACTCGCCGTCAAAACGATTGATGCCGTCGTCTGATGCTATCCACAATGCCCCCTCCTTATCCTGGGAAAAATCACCTATCACAGTACCGGTTAGACCCTGGTCCAGTCCGAACATGAGCAGGCTTTCAGAGGCTCCGTCTTTCAGACGCGGAAACCCGGTTTTGTATATGGCAGGCTGACCCAGAATAGACGTTTTAAATTTGAGTTTATTCGTCAGGTACTTTTTCCAGATTAAAAATAGTGTCCTTTATATTCTGCGGATTGAATTGTTGCACCTGCATAGGTTTTAATAAAGGATGCTTATTAAAACCGAAAAATGGTTTGGAAGGAATTTTATCCAGGTTGAATTTTCTTTGTGTCTGGACGCATATAAACTGTCTGCATTTACCGACACCCATCTTAATTCAGTACTTTCTGAAAAAGAAATTCTTTCGGTTGGTGGATCTTGAAATTCACTTCCATTTTCTGGAAATGGCACCAGCTCCGGGGACGAATTACAACTATTCAAGATAAAAAGGCAAACAAAATAAACGATCGGTGGATTAAATCTATATATGAACTGTCTTTTTTGCCATAGATTAAACGTCTATTAGATTTGCATTTCATAATTATTATCCCTGGATCATGCGGGCAGCTGAATGGTAAAAACAGTTCCATCCTCTCTCTTGATCTCCACCAACAGCTCTCCGCCATGAGCTTTTACAATATCATAGGCAAGGGATAATCCCAAGCCGGTGCCCTGACCGGTGGGTTTGGTGGTGAAGAAAGGCTGAAAGATCTTATCCATAATTCTTTGAGGAATACCATTTCCATTATCCTTTACCGTTACTTCAACACTGCCATTTACCATTTTTGTACTTACTGAAACTGTTGGGTCAAAATCCTTCCATACCTGATTTCTTTTTTTCGTCGACAGCATAAAAGGCATTGCTGATCAGATTCAGCATCACCCTTCCAATATCCTGCGGAATCATATTTATCTTACCAATACTTTGGTCGAAATCTGTTTCTAATGGTGGCATTAAATGACTTGTCTTTTGCCCTTAATCCATGATAGGCGAGTCGCAGGTATTCATCTGCCAATGCATTGATATCTGTAGGCAGACTTTCGCCGCTGTTCGTTCGGCTGTGTTGCAACATGCCTTTCACTATGGAGTCGGCCCGCTTTCCGTGTTCCCTTATTTTTTGCTGATTAGATTTTATATCAGCAGCAAGTAACTTGATTTCCTCAAGATTTCCATTGATTGCTGCTTCCATGATTTCATCCGACAATTCAGCATTGACTTCGGAAAAATTATTAACGAAGTTCAAAGGGTTCTGGATTTCATGTGCAATACCTGCAGTAAGTTCTCCAAGCGAAGCCATTTTCTCTGCCTGCACCAGTTGGGACTGAGCCTGCTTTAAATCAGTTAGTGTCCTGTCTACCTGCTCTTTGGCCGTTTCGAGTTTATTAAAATCTTCATAACGTGCATACGCTGTGGAAAAAGCATCAGCAAGATTCTGCACCAATTGCAATTCATCATTATTGAGGGCTGAAGTATTACCAACGTATAGCATACCCTGCAAAAAAGGAAGGAAATGCAGGTAAAGATCAGTGGGATGGTTTTCTGTAATATATTTTTCCCCGGAAGTAATAGCGCCCTGTTCAACAAGGCTCTTTGTAAATTCATTAAACCTCGCTTCGTCCCAGTGGTTCCTGTACATTTCATTTTTCTGCCAGCTCTTTACAATGTCAGCAATCTCTCCCGGGGCGTTAAAGGATTGATGAAAGGCAGCAAGTGCATTGCCATCCGGTGTAGATAGAAACGTATGTACCTGTTCTTCCTGTTCATCCATAATAAATACACCACAACGGATAAAGGGTACACCCAGTGTGGTCAACTCGTTCCAGATTAAAGGGGTGATTCTGTCGAGGTCGCTGGTGGAGCGCATGGAAGCGATTTCAGCGCGCACCCGGTCGACCGACGCCCGTTTGATCGTTTCCATAGCCAGCGCTTCTGATTTCTGCAGGTCAAGAAACCTGGTATAGGTTTGTTCAAACACTTTGGCAAATCGTTTGAAAATATCGTATGCCTCCGGAACGGGATCATATGTGATAAACATCAGGTATCCCTGTGCAAAAAAGGCGCAATGAATGATTTGAAATGATGGCACCGAAAGCCCCATCCCTGCCATTTGTTGTAAGGTATCGCCAAAAACCGGCAGGCTGGCCATATACCTGTAGTGTATATCCAACTCTTCACCGCTTTGTTCCTTGACAAATAAAGAATCTCCTCTTTGTGACGCCTCATGGATATATAAGAATACATCTTCGCTGGTGGAGTATTTGAAAGGCGGCATCAACACATTTTCCTGTGTCATCCAGGCGGTTGCCGCTTTGCCGTCCTCGTCCCATATATTAAAGCCGCAGGCAAATGGCTGAACATCCAATGCACGGATCTGTTGAAATAAAAGTACAGCTGCGTCCTGTAGTTCCTCGCTTCGTTGCATGGCCATGGTCCGGCTACGTACTCTTTCCAATGCTGCTTCAATCTGCGATTCCCTTGCCTGGGATTCAGCTTTTTGAAGATCCAGAAAACGGGTATAGGTCTGCTCAAATACTTTACCTAATCGCCTGAATATATGATGAGCTTCGGGAACGGGTTCATGAGTGATAAACATCAAACTTACTTTGTTGCCAAACACAAAATGTTCATATTGATGTGATGGGAACCGGATACCGTCTTCCAGCATTTTTTCAAACTGCAGATGCGCTGATGCAGTAAGTGCTTTATAAAGTTCTGTAATTTTCTCGCCATCCACATATAGCACCACAAATTCATTTCCGGATTTCCGGGCATCGGCGATCTCCATCAACGCTGCTGCAGATGTGGTATCCACATTGTATGGATCAATGAGTTGACCTGACGGGCTCGTTATGTAATCCAGGTATGAATTGTTGTCATCGCTCCATACATTGAAACCTGTTGTCCATGTTTTGATACCCATCTCGCTAACCTGGTTAAATAATAAAACAGCCACATCAGCCAGTTCACTACTTTTCTGCATGGCCATGGTCCGGCTTCTTACCCGTTCCAAAGCTGTTTCAATTTTTGCTTCACGGGCTTGCGCCTCCGAATTTTTCAGATCAAGGAAACGCGTATAGGTCTGTTCAAAAACTTTGGCGAAGCGAATAAACACCTCATGCGCCTCTGGGGCAGGATCATAAGTAATAAAAATCAAGTAGCCGTATTTAAAATACGCCACATGGTCAATTTGCGATGTTGGGAAAGGAACCCCGGCGTCCCTTAGTTTAACCAATTCATCCCCCACTCCCGGCAATGTTGATAACCAGGCATAGTGATCTGCACAACGATCTTTTCCGATTACTTCTACATGAAAGGTTTCCCCTTTTTGTCCAAGATCGTAATAGGTCTTAAAAATACCTACCCTCGGTGTTTTATATTTTGGATAAGTTCCCCATTCATTGCTTCCCCATTCGGTTGAGCTTTCCTGATCTTCGTCGTAAATACTAAATGCACAATGCCAGGTAGCTATGCCTAAAGATTGTACCTGCTTGACCAGCTCAAAAGAGCACTCTCCCAATTCCTCACTCTTCTGCATGGCCATTGTTTTGGCCCGAACCCTTTCCAGTGCAAGCTGGATCTGCGATTCCCTTGCCTGCGATTCAGCCTGCTTAAGATCGAGAAAACGCGTATAGGTTTGCTGGAATACTTTTCCGAAGCGCATCAGGGTTAAATTCTCCTCATCGGAATAGGGAACACCTGAAAAATTTTCTATATATAATGAAACATTATCGAAGACGACTGTTGATACCGCAAGACCCGGGCAACTAAAATAAAATTCCGTTGTTTCTTCCGGCAGTCCGGGAATAAATCCCAATAGCTCACGGTAAAATTTGTTTTTCTCCTCAAAATCCAAAAGGGTGGCGAAAAAATCCAGGTTTTTTTCTTTTGCTTCGATAAAGCCTTTGCCCCAGACAGAATCAAAATAGGGAACGCATACCTCCGAAGGAACTGCATGCTGATCAGCTACCCAAAAATTCCAATCACCTTTTGGTGTATAATTAATGACAAAACCGGCGTGTTCAATATGGAAATGTAAATGAACAAATTGCTCAAATACAACTTTAATGACTTCCTTGAGTTCGTCACTTTTTTGCATGGCCATGGTCCTTGCCCTAACTCTTTCCAATGCCAGTTCTATCTCGGCTTCCCTGGCCTGCGCCTCTGCTTTTTGCAGGTCGAGGAAGCGGGTATAGGTCTGGTCGAAAACACTTCCGAAACGTTTAAATACATCATGGACTTCTGTTACAGGCTCATAGGTAATAAACAACAAAAATCCATGGTCGAAATACACACAGTGAAATATCTGGAACACGGGTAATGGATGGCCTGCTGAAATAATGGAATCCAGGATTTCTCCCACCACCGGCAGTGTTCGCATATACTGGTAATGGGAAACTAATGCCTCACCTCCTACTTCTTCCACATGAAAATCATCACCTCTTTCATATGCTTCCTTCATATGAATGAAAGAAGGATCTTCTGTAAGTGGCGCATGAGCGCATGGCTGCATCACCCCTTCACTGCTCATCCATAAAGTAATGCCCTGTTTATCTTTATCCCAAATGCAATAGCCTGCACTCCAGGCCGGCACTCCCAGGGATTGCATCTGCTGAAACAATACATTGGCGGCTTCCGGCAACTCTTCGCTCTTTTGCATGGCCATTGTCCTGGCACGAACCCTTTCCAGGGCAAGCTGGATTTGTGCTTCCCTTGCCTGTGCTTCGGCCTGTTGCAGATCAAGGAAACGACGGTAAGTCAAATCGAAGACCTTGGTCACCCGCAGGAAAATATCTTTCTGTTGCTCGCTTAGAAGGACACTTCCGATGCTGAACAAATACCCGTAAGTAAAATTGAAAGTAGAAATCACCGCTTTTTTGGGTGAGATCTTCAAGAACTCTTCAATGGAAAATGCTATCCCCTTCTTTTCAAACAAATTCCTGATATGTTGGCCAATCCATGACTGATGGTTCAATGTGTCTTCCTCATCCAACTCCTGGATATTCAATGGCTCCTGGTTTTTCCAACTGCGCAAAATGGAACGCATCACCTCTGTTTCAGTATGGGGAAAAACAAATGGAAAAGGAAGGATTTTCCCATCTAAAGGATTGACACTATAGTAAGATGCGCTCTGTTGGTCTTCAGCCACAAATGCATAGGAAACATTCATGCTCTCAATCCCCAGGGCAGCCAGTTCCTTACCGACAAGGTCTGCAGCATCCAGCAATTCTTCCGTATTTCGCATGGCCATCGCCCTGCTTCTTATCCTTTCTAACGACACTTCAATTCTCGCTTCCCTTGCGTTTGCTTCGGCTTCCTGCAGGCCGAGAAAACGGGTGTAAGTTCTTTCAAATTCCACAGCAAAACGAAGGAGAATCTTCTTCTCTTCGGCAGACAATTCGTCTTTAACCATTACACCGAAGCAGCCATATTTAATAAAGGCCTCCACGTAGTAAAGACCGTTTGAAAAATATTCCGGTTTCAATTTCTCCACTCCGGCAATTAACTCCTGCCAGGCATCAAAATAAGCGTCAACCCCTTCCGGTGGAACATGATAGGATACAACTGACTCTTTACCTTTCCAGTCGATCAGGCATTGTGCCGTAGCGGGTTCATTTCTGTTGAGAGGATAATCAATTGCTTTACTCTTAAGAACTATAGAATTTTTATCGGGGTTATTGGAACTATTTTCGGCCCAGGCCGCCCAAAAGATGTGGCGGTCATTACTTTCATCCGGTAACCATAAAAATGAAAATGCCGAATTGATGCCCAGCAACAGTATCTGTTCATGAAATATCCTCAGGGTGTCATCCAGTTGATCTGAATGCTGCATCAGCATACTTTGCGCTCGGGTACGTTCAAGTGCTGAATCTATCTGTAGTTCCCGGTTCTTTATTTCGAGCTCAGCAATTTTTTCATCCAGGCTCTTTTCCAGTACCGCCGTTCTTTTTTTCAATTCTTCCACGGGCCACACTTCATCATCGGTTCTTTGGGAATCCGGTGCCGATGTATGTGAATGAACCAGAAGCCATTTGTTATCGCGGAATTCAAAAATGAAACTCAGCCTGAATTTTAACTGGGTCTCAACATCATTTATCCATACTGTATTGATGATATCATCGGTATAAATGGCGCCATTTCCATCATTGATGGTCTTCCGTAAGACGGGATTGAATGTGAAATTCATGGTTAAACCCGCCGCCAGTTCTTTCTGTCCCCTGATCTGATCTAAAAATGCTTCCTTGGTTTTGGTGATCTCTTTTCTGCCCGCCCCAAAATTCATGACGTCGTCTGCCAGTAACGGTGCCATATCCTCCAGCGGACGATCATACAAACAAACCTGTATCAGGGTGTCATAAGCGTCTTCCAGTTCTCTTTGTTTAGATATACTCAGGTTCATGATGTTGTGTTTACCGGAAGACTAATGATGAATGTTGTTCCTGAACCGGATTTTTCGGGATCACCAGGCTGCACTGTTTTCGTTTCCACTTTTATTTCCCCGCCATGTGCTTTAATGATATCATAGGACAATGACAAACCAAGACCCGTACCCTGGCCCGTAGGCTTGGTCGTATAAAATGGCTGAAAGATTTTGTCCAACACTTTATTCGGGATACCATTGCCGTTATCTGCAACCTCCAGTATTATCGAATTGACGGATTGGCGGATTGGCGGATTCTCCTGATCAGCAATTCTGCGGGTACTCACGGTTACTTCGGGTGTATACCCCTCTCCTGCCGTTTTCATTTTTTCCGCCACGGCATAAAATGCATTGTTGATCAGGTTTAGTAATACCCTTCCGATATCCTGTGGGACAATAGCAACCAGACCTGCCTGTGGATCAAGGTCTGATATAAGGTTAACATTGAAACCTGCCTCCTTAGATCGCATTCCATGATACGCCAACTTCGTGTACTCTTCCACTAATCCGTTAATATCCGTCAACTCTTTCTGGCTGTTGCCACTCCTTGAATGCTGCAACATGGACTTTACGATAGCATCTGCTTTCAGGCCGTGATACTTGATCTTTTCTTCATTACTGATGACATCAGCAGCGATCGATTTTGCCATCTCAAGGTTCCCTGTATCAAGCTCGGCTGTCATCTCTGAAAGCAACTCCTGGTTCACCTCTGAAAAATTATTAACGAAATTCAGCGGGTTCTGGATCTCATGGGCAATGCCTGCGGTAAGTTCCCCAAGACTGGCCATTTTTTCTGACTGGATAAGCTGAGTTTGAGTTGACCTTAATTGATGTAAGGTACTTTCAATTTTTTCATTTCGCTGTTTTAAAGTCTCATTAGTTTTCTTTCTATGCTGGTTATTTCTATAGAGCAAAAAAACAATAACCATAAAAACAGCAATACCTGACAATAACAGGTATACTCTCAATTTTTCGCGGGTTTCTATCTTTTCCTTCTCCAGTTTTTCCAACTTTACCTGTTCTTCAACCACAACATCCAGAAAAGCAAGAAGATTTTTTCGCTCTTCAATACTTAAACTATCATTCAACGATTTTGCCAATTTCAAATACACGGTGGCACTATCGGTCATGTCCAGTTGATCAAAACAAGAAATAATCAGATTATATGCATCCCTTTTCCATGCCGGATCTTTGCGTTTTTCAAAAATTTTCAAGCCCTCCCTTGCATAATACAAAGCAGAGTCATTTTTTTTCAGATCCGCAAATACACGACTTAATGAAATATATCCCAGGCCCAGGTGTAGATAATCATTTGTCTCCCTTAAAATCGCTATCGCATTCAATATGGTGTCGGCGGCTAAATCGAAATTACCCGTCTCCCTATAGGCATCGCCCAGGTATTTCATAACACGACCTAATCCCGACTGGTCCTTTAGTGTTGAAAACGTTGATATGGATTCTCTAAATAATATAAATGCTGAATCCAATTTTTCATCATTCATATAAGCAATGCCCATGTGAAAGTTTACATACGCAATTTGCCTACTGTCACCTGCAGCTTTTGCATATTTTTCGGCTTCGCGATAATTTTTCAGTTGATTTTTTGTGTTAACAGTCCAGCTTCCGGTATAAGCATTCAGCAATCCGATTAAATCGTAGCAATTGCTTAGCAGAAGCATTCGTGCAGTCATTGGATTATTCCCCGTAGGCAACTTCCATATAGTTCGTTCAATACTGGGGTCCTTCGCAATGTTTAACGCCTTTAAATAGAATTCCAATGACTTTGAAAACTTCTCCTGCTGCATCAGGATAACACCCATTGCGTTCAAGATAGAGGCTTCGTCATATTTCAGATGTAATCTTGCAGCAATAGACAGGGCTTCTTCAAGGTAAAAATTAGAACTATCACGATCCTCAAGACTGTAATAGGATCCGAGTTTACTACAGGCTTCCATTCGGGCAGTATCGTCTGTTGCATTGGATAGAGATTTGTACAGATATTCAATGTTTGCGTTTTCCTGTTGCCCGGCAGCAAATAATGGTAACAGGAATAATGAAATTACTTTTATAAAGATTTTCATTTTGTTAATTCAGTTCGCAATTGAATAATAAATTCACTTCCTTCTCCTTCTTTCGTTTCCACTTTCAATTCTCCGCCATGTGCTTTTACAATATCATAACTCAAGCTAATCCCAATCCTGTTCCCTGTCCTGTTGGTTTGGTGGTAAAGAAGGGTTGAAATATTTTATCCAATACTTTTTGTGGAATGCCATTACCGTTATCTTTTACCGATATCAACACCTTATCGCCCATCCTTTTTTGTACTTACCTCAAACTGTTGGTTCATAACGCTCACCCCGATCTTGCAGAACTATCTTTCTTTTCAGCTACTGCATAAAATGCATTGTTAATCAAATTCAGAATCACTCTTCCAATATCCTGCGGAATGATATTTATTTTACCAATACTTTCATCAAAAT
Source organism: uncultured Sphingobacteriales bacterium (assembly GCA_963707255.1). Classification (GTDB taxonomy): domain Bacteria; phylum Bacteroidota; class Bacteroidia; order Chitinophagales; family Chitinophagaceae; genus Pollutibacter. The sequence continues at coordinate 144,600 of CAVPPM010000018.1, forward strand.
CTGTTTTAATGTTGCATTGAAATGATTTATCTTTTGCCCGTAAGCCATGATAAGCCAGTCGCAAATATTCATCTGCCAATGCATTGATATCTGTTGGTTCTTTTCTCCACTTCTGCTGCGGCTATGCTGCAGCATGCCTTTTACAATGGCATCGGCACGTTTACCATGGTGGCTTATTTTTTCCTGATTTTGACTTAATATCAGCCGCCAGCTGCAGTACTTCTTCAATATTTCCTTTTCCGGCAGCCTCCATGATTTCATCCGACAATTCTGCATTCACTTCAGAAAAATTATTGACAAAGTTCAACGGGTTCTGTATTTCATGGGCAATGCCGGCAGTGAGTTCACCCAGCGATGCCATTTTTTCGGATTGGATCAATTGTGTCTGGGTGGCCTTTAATTCAGACAGTGCAGCCTCGGCCCTTTGCTTTTCTTCTTTCAACCTCTGCAGATCTATCCTGGCTTGAGTCAGGTCCTTAAAGCGCGAATACGCCAATGAAAACACGGAAGCTGCCCTTTGCAGCAGTTCCCAACTTTCCCCAGATATTTCCCCGGGTGTGGCCGCACCAATGGCACCATTGGAAAATTTGCATAAATGATAAGTGCGATCGGGGATCTCGTCACCATAAAATCCCTGGAAAACGGGCGACTGTTTTGCACAATAGTTGATCCATTCCTTGCGGTGATCACCTGTCATCACAATGGAGGTTTCCTTTCTGTCGGACTGGTGGAAATCCAGCATTTGCCTGCCCACCCAGGTATCGTTGTATTGCAAATTAAAGTGATCAGCCACTCCTTTCTTTTCAGACTCACGTATACCCTTCAACGAATACCAGCACTCTGCCTCACCGGGTATTTCTTTATTGATATAGATTGAACTTGTTTCTAACTCTTCCACACCCAGCAATCCCATTTCATGACGCATCACATTGGCCACTTCTACCAGTTCTTCCGGTTGTTGCATGGCCAGGGCCCTTGCCCTTACCCGTTCCAGGGCAACTTCAATGTTCGCCTTATGCGTTTGTGCTTCCGCGATTTTCAGGTCGTTGAAACGGGTATACGTGAGATTGAACACCGCAGCGAAACGCTCCAATAATACTATTGTCTCCTGCGGTTGCGGATCAGGAGAGGCAATGCCAATTAATCCCTGGTTGAAATACGCTACGTTTTGCACCCTTCTTTGCTGCGACAGCCCCCCTTTGAAAGGCACTTTCAACTCATCCGCCAGGTAATGAAAATAGTCCTGCAGTTCCTGTCCCTGCATATCAATGGTAAGCGATTTTTTCTTTTCCTTCCAACCATCCACCATTTTTCTGAAAGAGATATTCCGGGTGTAGTCCCCGGTGAATTGGTTATTCACTCTACTGCCATCCTCATCTGTTATCCATGCTTCTATCTGGCTTGAATTCTCCCGGAGGATAAAAATATAGAGCCTGTTTGGCGCAATGCCCAGGTTAATGAGTTGCCTGAATAAAACGGCTGCCGTTTCTGCGAGCTCATCACTTTTATGCATGGCAAGAGTCCTGCTGCGCACTCTTTCCAATCCGGCTTCAATCTGTGATTCCCTTGCCTGGGCTTCCGCTTTCTTCAAATCCAGAAATCGCGTATAGGTAAGGTCAAATACTTTGGCAAATCTTTCGAGCAGGTGAATGGTTTCCTTCGTTTGAGGTTCAGCGGTAGTAAATGCAATCATGCCCTGCGAAAAGAATGCGACACTGTTGACCCGTCGTTGATTCCGAAATTCCTGGCGAAATGGTATTCCAACTACCTCCTTAATATATCCCAGCCAGCGCTCCAATTCCTGTCCGCTTACTTCAATGACAACCGACTTACATTTTTCTTTCCAGCTTTTATACATTTTGGCCATATAGATAGGCTCGTCAATGGCCATGGTAAACCGGCGATCAATCATTTTCCCATCTTGCTCCGTTAACCACCATTCGATAATCCCGGCATCTTCATTAACAATTCCGATATTGATGCGCTCGGGTGTATCTCCCAATGCATGCAGCTGTTGAAATAAAACAGCCGCCGCGTCAGCCAGTTCATCGCTCCTGAACATCGCCATAGTCCTGGCTCGAACACGTTCAAGTGCAAGTTCTATTTGAGCTTCTCGTGCCTGGGCCTCTGCCTGTTTTAAATCATTAAAACGTGTATAGGTCAGGTCAAATACTTTGGCAAACCTTAATAATATATCGAAGTTTTCTTCTTTTAATGGCTCTGTTGTCGCTAATGTCAGGCTCCCAAAATTATTGAATGAAACATTAAGGTATATTCTCTTATTCCCCATCATCCTATCCTTCACGCTGTCAGGAAGCAGGCTTAATTCAGTATCAAAAAATAGCAACCTGTCCCATTCCATTTTTTCTTCGCCTTCCAGTATATAGGTAAACCTGGACAGCTTTTTCCTCCATGCTTGAATTAATGCCTGGTAGGGTTTATGATCATGATACCTGACCAGGTAATTCATTGGCAGACCAGGTGCTTCAGGATTAGCCATCCACCATCTTGCATCCAACGATTCCGGATCATATAGCATAATTATACCACGATCGAGCTGGAGGTCAAGTAATTTACATTCCGTAAAAACTTTTCCAATCAAAGTATTCAGCTCATCTGAATTACGCATGGCCATGGCATTACTTCTCACCCGCTCAAGGGCTGTCTCAATGGTTGCCTCCCTTGCCTGGGCTTCCGCTTTCTGCAGATCCAGGAACCGCGTATAGGTTTGTTCGAAGACCTTGGCAAAACGCTTAAAAATATCCCATGCTTCGGGAACGGGTTCGCTGGTAATGAAGATGAGATTTCCGTGAGAAAAATTAGCGATATGATTGATTTGAAATGTTGGAAGTTGAAATCCGGATGTCAAATGATTATTTAATATTTCTCCAAAGACGGGAAGGCTCTTCATATACTCATAGTGGGCAGTCAATTCATCACCCCTTAATTCTTCAACATAAAATTCAATGTCATTTTTTCTTGATTCATAGAAACGGATAAATACAGGACTTTCAGTAAGAGGTATCCTGAAAGCCGGCTGTAGTTTATTTTCTGTACTCATCCATCCTGTACAGGATTCCATTCCGTTGTCCATGATGTTAAACCCACAACTCCAAACCGGTAAACCCAATGCATGAACCTGCTGAAATAGCAAATTGGCCGCTTCAGTTAATTCCTCACTATGTTGCATAGCCATTGTGCGACTTCTCACCCGTTCGAGTGCTGTCTCAACCCGGGCTTCCATTGCCTGTGCTTCGGAAGATTGGATATCCAGGAACCGGCTATAGGCCAGGTTAAGCACATTGGAAAATCTTTTCAGGATGATCCTTGCTTCGTTAGGCATCATATCTTCAAAGAACGCAAACAGGGATCCGTGTTTAAACACGGCATTGAAATAATGCTGCTTTTCGGATTCATTTTTCTTTACATAGGTAGCTGTGATATCGGCCTGGAATTTTATTTGGGAAAGCGACTGATAATACCGGTCGAGTTCATCACCTTGCAAAAGGTATTCATAATCATTTCCCTTTTTCCATGCCTGGTAAGCTTCGAGCAGCATGAAGTTTGTATCGAGGGCCTCGTCACCAGACAATTGAATGGCACTGTCTTCCTTGGTTTTCGCCATGATCCAGACATCGGCCCTTGGTTGGGAAGGATCCAGGATCGCAATACCGCATCGCACCATTCCCAATTGCAATTTATCCAGTTCTTCGAACAACTTCGTCAGGGAAAAGCGCAGATCATCGCTTTTGTGCATCGTCAATGCAGCGTTTCGGACACGCTCCAGGCTACTTTCAATCTGTGCTTCCCTGGCCTGCGCTTCAGCTTTTTTGATATCATTGAAACGGGTATAGGTAAGGTCGAAGACTTTTGCGAAGCGAAGCATAATGTCGAAATGTTCATCCGACAATGGTTCGAGGCTGGAAACATGAAGGCAGCCAAAATTGTTGAAGGAGGCAGACAACAGGACTTTACCAGGTGCCCGCATGCCGGCAATTACAAAATCAGGCAACTGCGATAGCTCCGTCTCTTTAAAAATGACATTGTCCCAATCCACCTTATCCTGCCCTTCAAGAATATATTCATACCTGTTTCTTTTTTCTCTCCATGCCTTGAGGAGATGCTGGTAGGGTCTGCTGGCGTGGTCTTTTATAAAGTAACTATTGGGATTTGTTGGATCTTCCGCATTGGCGATATACCACCGGGAGGCATTTGTATCCTCGTCAAATATCATGATAATACACCTGGTAAGCGCCAGCTCCAGTTTGGTCATTTCAATTAACAGCATTCCGATCATTCCATTCAGGTCGTCGGAAGTCTTCATAGCCATCGCCCTGGTCCTCACCCTTTCCAGTCCGAGCTCAATTCTTGCTTCCTTTGCCTGTGCTTCTGCCTGTTTGATATCATTGAACCGTGTATAACTTAAATCAAATACTTTCCCAAAACGGTGAAGGATATCAAATTTATCATCAGAAATCCGATCAGTGCCAACGATCTCCAGCGCGCCAAAACTGCTGAAAGATGCAGAGAACACTACTTTTTCCGGTTGTTGCAAAGTATTCTTTAGAACCTCCGGCAGGATGCTGACATCCTTAAAAAATTCTTCCTGGAACTCATCTTTTTCTTTACCGCTTAATTCGTATATCCATTTTTTGTCGCGCTCCTTCCATGCATGCAGAATAGATCTGAAAAAAGAATGGTGGAACGGATGTATATAATATGCCTGCGAGGGTTTATTAATTTCTGCATTGGCTACCCATAGTTCTTCCGTGGCTGTTGCAGGATTATTGATCCAAATAATGCAACTGGTCACAGGAAATTCGAGCCGGGTCAGTTCCCGGAATACGATAGACACGAGTTCCGCCAGCTCATCCGAATGCTGCATGGACATTGCCCTCGCCCGCACTCTTTCCAGCGCTACTTCGATCTGTGCCTCCCTGGCCTGCTCTTCTGCTTTGGCTATATCCCGGTAACGGCGATAGGCCAGGTCGAAAACATTTCTGAATCTTTTGAGAATGTCAAGTATTTCGCTTTCGACCGGCGCATAGGTAGAAAATCCCAATGCCCCTGAACCGATGGAGTAGAAATAGTAGTGAAGAGAACTTGCCTTGTCAAGTAATGGATCAGCTAACTGACCTGTTTCCGACCTGTGTTTTCTCCAGCCTTTCAGTTCTTCCTCTCCAAAGTCTTTAACATAAAAAGCATTATCAGATGCGAGCATGGACAGGGCAAAATCATTGACTGTTTCATGTGATTCGTAATCGATAATTTCTATTGTATCAGTATCGTATGGTGCAAAATACTGGTAGTTGATGTATTCGTGAACGGGTTCATTAATTATGACGGTTTGCACATTCCGGATATTGTTGACATTAAGTTTGTGAAGTTCATCCGAAATCAACCTGCACACTTTCAGCATATCCTCCGGCTTGCTCATGGCCATGGCCTGCGCCCGCACTCTTTCCAGGCATGCTTCAATAACCAGTTCCTGGTTTTTTCTTTCCAGATCTGCCGTCTTTTCATTCACCAGTTTCTGCAGTTCTTCATTTTTTCTCTTCCATTCATTGATATGCAATGGATCGGATTTACTGCTGCTAATATCGGGTTTTGAGGCATGGGTGTGGACTGCCAGCCATTTGCCATTGATGAATTCCATTACCGTGGTAATTCGCATGAAGAGTTCATGCCTGTTTCCTTCTACGGTCATGCTCACTATAAATTCACTGACTATGGTGGCAGTATCTTCCTGGGCAGATATCCTCCTCGAAACAGGTATTTCGGATAACTGGACATCAAGGCCTTCCGAATGTTCACGCTGGCTGATGATCCACTCAACCATTGCAGCCCTTGAAAAAACTTTTTCGTCGATAGCCGTACCATAGCTCATAATGTCTTCTGCAACAATATTTGCAGTCAGTTCTACAGGCAGATTGCCAAGGCCAAACTGAATGAATTGCTGGTAGGCCTCGTTTAATGATCTTTCTTTCTCTTCTTGCATATGGGCCGGCGGAATTTTAGATTGAATAACTGCCTGATCAATGTAAGCAATTTTGAAGTATTAATTAACCCCTTATATAGCTATTGATCCATTCCAGGCTAAGATTTTTTGCAAGAATGTTTCGGCTGAAACTCTTTCGGTTAACTGCCACAAGTTGATGAGACGGCCACAGGTATTTGGATGCCGGCAGCAGCTAGTGGCACCTATCTTGCCTGCCTTATATTCCTTTTAAGGAATTCATCATACCGCTGCTTGAACTCCTGGTGCCTGAATTTTCCATTTACTGGTTGCTCCTTACTGGATTCAGCGTTATTCACCAATTTGAAATAGGCCTGTGGAAAATCATCCGAATACATCGCCGGGATAATTCCAGCGCGGGTAAATCCCATATACAGCGACATGACAAAAAATAAGGAGAGGAGAATAACCGACCGGTCCTTAAATGCAGCCACTTTTTTGAACACTGATACACCTGATCCATCAATAACCATTTCTTTCAACAGCAATCCTGCAAGTAAAAAAAGAAGCAATAATATAAACGCCGCCATTCCAATATATGTATTATACCCAGGGAAGAACGGCGCTGTCACGAGCGAAACCAGGAAAAGCAAAATGCTGATATGATATATCAGTACAACATTCGCCAGTGTTGAATGTCTCGATTTTAGATGCTGAAACCGAAGTATCATCTTCCTCCCGTAAACAAATATTAACACCAACCCTGCCGCAGCGAATAATATTTCACTGAAAGGAAAATAAACATGAAATAATCTCAGGGCAAAGATGAATGATAATATACAAAGACTTAATGCTTCTGCAACCGCCAAATAATCCACTTGATCCTTATTGCCTAATTCGAGGATAAACTGTTGCAAAAACACAAGCCCGAAGGATATAGCCACAATTCCCAAAATGGTCATGCCATAGCTGTTCTGCGCCATGGAGGAAAATGCACCCATGATCAGCAATACAAACAACAGGTAATAAATGGTATTATAATTCTTCATTAATTAGGCAAATAATTAGTGTAAATAAGGAACCATTCCAGGTATGTATCCATCGGCTTCCAGGAACTAATCCCGGCAATCTTCTCTTTGGCCTTGCAGGCCTCTATCAAAATGGCTGTGCGGCATTGCAAATCCTGCGTTTCAGTAAGCGTATTTGGAATGGCGGTCAAAGCCCGGTAAAAATTACCTTCATATGCCAGGCCGGCAACCCTTAAAAACACACCATCATACTTTCCACCTTCAGGCAGATCCCTGAGTATTGCATCGGCTTGTTCATTGATTTCCCTGCTGCCTATCTGTGAAAGTACCTGGATCTGGTAATACCTTGCATCCACCCTGGCGATCTCATCTGCATAATCAATTCGCTTTGAAATGGCATAGGCAGAATCAAGCATTACAAATGCCTTTGGGTTTGCATCCTGCTTATACAGCCTCTCCGCAATGGTAAAATAACACAGTGCTTTTTCCCTGTCTTCTTCAAATTTTGCAACCATTCCAACAGCTTCTTCCATTTTACCTATGGCCGCAAGGTTCACCGCAAGTTGATTCAGCATATTCATAAAATATACTTTTTCAGCATATTCATACCTGTTGGAGGACCGGAGGATATTTTGCATATCCAGTTGACGGTATTGTTCCAGTGCACCGCTTGTATCTCCCCTGTCAAAAGCATGGTTGGCCAGGATTAACCTTGGCAGGTTTTTATCAAATGCAGCACCAGCCGGATGGCTGTCCACAAACTTCAGGATACTGCTGATAGTGGAATCAGGCAGGGGAAACGGATTTGAATATGAATTTGGGGCTATCGCCGTTTTCCATTCATATGCTTTGGCAATCCAGAAATGCAGGGACTGAAGATCATTGCCATCCTTATACAACACCGGTAATAATCCATTTTTTTGCAGGTACCTGAAATAATAATCGCTGTGATAGGTCCAGGCAAACCATCCATCCCGGTAATCCGGGTAAATAAAAAGGGTTTTTCTTTTTACGTCACTTGTGCGCACGCCATCACCGTAATAAATCAGCGTGGAAGATTGCTTTTCTTCCAGGTAGCCCGTATCAGTTTTCAAATACAGGTCTACAGCCTCTTTGAGCCATCCGTCAAGCCTTGCCTCATCCACCGGCATCTTCCTGTCGAACCAGTACTTATGGTAGAACATGGCCTTTCGTTTATTATTGAAGGCCAGTTGAAAATTTCTTTCCGCGGGATCCTTTATTTCCTTTAAAGTGGCTTCATAGTCCGAAACAATACTGTCGTAAATATTGCGAGGCGCGAAATACAGGTTGGGGAACAGGTAACCTCTTGTTGAACGGTGAAAATTCAGATCAATATTGATGGTAAATAAATGGGAAATATAACCTGAACGGATAACCGCATTTCTCAGGAGTGTTTGCGGGGGATTATCCCTTGTATTGGTTGTTAACCATTGCAGGATGGCAGGCACTTTATCACGGTGACCAAACTGGTATAAATACCCGATCATATTGATATGATTATTAAGTACGCGGGCAAGTTCAAAATAATCGCGCTGGTTGCTCTCCAGCAAATTCCTGAAGCTCCAGAGAATACCGGCAGTATCCCCTGCCGCCGCATACAGGGAGGCCAGGGTATGATACCCTCCATTAAAATCACTGGGCAGCCTGCCATTGGTTTCAAAACTTCCTTTCGGATAATACAGATTAAATGCCGATTCAGCATCTTTTCCCTGTAAAGGGGAAAGAGTATCCAGTAGATTTCTGATATCATCTCCCGATGCTTTTCCCACAGAAAGCCACTATTGGATGGCCACATTCATCTGCGTTGGAATAAGCGGCTGGAAAAGGGTTTTATCTTTCAGAAAACGGAGTACAAGGCCATAATTTTTCCCCGAAATCCGATCCAGCATTTCCGTCTTTTTCTCATCGGGCAAATAATATTGATCCATGGCCAATAAGATCACGAATTTATTTCCTTCCGAAAGCAATAATTCAGCGGTGGCATCAGCAGCAGGTTCTGAAAGGTTTTTAGCAATAAATGCCGACAACTGCTTCTTCAGATCTGTTTCGTGCTGCTTATCTATATATAGCAATTGCCGGTATGTCTCGATGCCGAGGGTGATGCGGTCCTTGTAACTTCGCTTTTCAAGGTATGGTATTAATGTGCCGGCTTTATACCGTTCCTCCGAAATAAGATGTATGGCTTTATCACCAATATTGACTTCAGGGCTGTTCATGAGATCTGCGGCCTCTGTCCTGATTCGTTCAATAACGCATTCATTCTTCTTCTGCTCCGCATCATACCAGTAAAAACCGGTTAACCCAAGCATGATCAGCGATAGCCGAGATGGTGGCAATCTTTTTGGGGCCATATTTCATAAAGGCGCGTGTGACCATTTCCTTGCGCGCGCTTTTCTTCAGAAACTCCCTTGTATCCGCCAGTATCTCCTCTGTTTCCCTGACTGACTCCTCCTGGGTCTCCTTTGTTTCTGCATAACGCCTGATCCAGCCTGCATTGGGTTTACAGCTATTATACCAGTTTTCAAAATAGGTCAGCGGACCAATGGGTAACAGGTAACCGTTGCTCTTCCCGCTTTTTTTCCACCGGTTGAGTTGTTTTTGAAAATCCTGGAACGTGGAATAGTATTCAAATTCCTTGTTGGCCCACTGGTTCAGCTTATTCCAGTTGCGGATCAGGCTTTCATGGGTAATATCCAATACGGTTGCAGGCAATAACTGGTGCGTGGCGGGATCTTCTGTTTTAAATGGACGGATAAATGAATTTCCTTCTTCCCTGAAAATATTCAGCACTTCGCCAACCACATCAACCGTGAGCTTCGGATCGATTGATGATCCCGGTTATTTCCTGCCAGGCTCATCCGGTTCCGAACAGCCCGGCTGTTATCAATCTTGGTCAGGCAACTAAAAGTCAGTGCAATGATTCTTTTAGCTTCCTGCTGGGTTAGCGGATTTTCCGGATGTTGCCGGTTATAGTATTCCCATGCATTCTCATACAGGATATTCGCATGAATTTCAATGATTTTATGCAAGCCCGTATCCTGGTAAAAATTCTGCTGATCTTCGGGAATAGACGAAAACCATTCTTTGAACCGGTCAATATCTTCATCCGGTAATTCATCTGCAGGCATACCCCCGACCATGGCATAATGCAGCAGGTCCATTTCTTCCTGTCCGCGGCTGGCGGCTTCCCAAATCCTGCTCAATGCATGTTGCAGAATGGGCAATTGGTCCACACCGTCTGAAATATCAAAAACAAGGCGCTCAATCAGTCGCTGTGAAATCCTGTTACCACTCAGGATGGCCGGTTCTTCAATAACCTGCTTTAAATCTTTTCTTTTTAAACGGGGGACAAAAAACTGCGAAAACCCGATATATTCCGGCAGGCCGCGGAATGCAGAACATTGCCCGATATAATCAGACCGCATGGTACAGACCACATATACCGGAAGATTTTTCTTGATGGCAATCCTTGCCGTTTCCAGCACCAGGTTAACTACAATCTGCGAATCATTCGAAGGAGCTTCGTTATAAAAATTTTCAGGATTGGTAAAGAACTCTTCAAACTGATCTACGATGATCATCAGGTTGGCGGCATTCCTTTTCTTTGATTTTTTTTCAGTCGTCGGTAAGTTCATTCCATGAATCTTCTTCCTCCCCTGCATAAAATGATGAATTGGTATACAGATCTACCAGTGACGAATAACCGCGGCTGAAGTTCGGTTTCTATGGTGGCCGGATCAGTGTCAAAATGGGCAGATAAAGATTTGGCCATATTAGTCACCGGGATTCCTTTCCGGCCTGAAATCCGCAATGACCCAGTTGGTATATTTTGCTTTAAAAAACCCGGCTCGCGCATTCGGTATCAAGTCCACCATAAATCAGCGATGATTTACCTTCTCCGGAGGCACCGGTCACCATGAGAAATTTATTCTGTTCAAGCAAGGCGGTGATCTGGTCGGTCTGCAGGTCACGTCCTTTAAAATAAAGGCTTTCCTCTTCGGTGAATGACCGTAGGCCGGTATATGGACAAATATGGCTTACATCAGTTGCTTTCATCTAAATAATTAATGCTCCGGGTAAAAAGTTCGAATATTATTCCGATCATAAGAATTCCAATCTGCCGGAGCATTTACTCCCGATAAAGAATAACCGTAATATATAAACCAATTTGACAAAGCAAGGTCATCCGTGGATATCAAGGTTGGAATATGCGCCTGCGCATTATAAAGTTGATTATGGAATGCGAATGCCCTGCTGGTAGCCTGTATAGGGGCTAGTTTCTGTGGCAGGTTTTTGATCAGCCTGTTAATTTCAGTCATGTTTTTCCCGGGATCCTGCATGGAAAGTGCGAAGGCAATCACCTGCCGGTTTGGCTGAAAGCCGGTTACATTTTGTGCACGGTTCAGTTCACTCTTAGCCGAATCTATCAATGGCTGAATCAATTTCATATCCATTTTTTCATTCAGCATTTCTGCTGCGGCAAAAGCATAGAGGGAAGAACGGTTACTGGGTTTTTTAAATACGGTGATAATCTTATAGGCTTCACCAAATTGCCCCGCCTGTGTAAGACCTTTCACCGCAAAAGCAATATGACGGAATACATGATTATTGACGTTGTTGGCATATTCTTTTCCCCTCAATATATTCAACAGGTTATTAGGTTGTATTTTCCGGTAATAGCCAAGCATTTTTTCCTGTTCTCCGGCTTCTTGTGCTTCCCTGCCAAGATAAAGGTAAAGGATGTTGAAATCCTGGCTTTGTTCCGCCCGCCTGCGTTCTATTTCCACCGCGAGTTTTTTAAATATATCGTACCTCGCTTTATTAATCAGGAAGCCCGGAGGAACAAAAGATTTAACATTATAGTCGTGAAGCCAGTCGGAAATCGTTTTCAGTTCATCTTTTCCAGGGTAAAAAATATCAAACAAATTTTTGCTGATGATATATTCCATGAACATATCATTGAAATAGAAATGCATAAAGGCCCTGGGTTCCAAAGGGTGAAAGCTTAGCCTGAGGTCAGGATAAATAAACAGTGTCTTACGTGGAGCCACCATTTCATCTGCACCAGTGTTACCAATAATTTTTTCAGGTTGCTGAAGGTAGGCCGGGGTCACCTTATTAAACCAGGATACCGCCTGGTCGAAGTAGTCATTTATAGCCGGTTCGCCTTTCCCGGGCACTTCATCGTGCATTGTTTTCAAAATGCCTTCATTCTTATAGGATAACGCAATCAGTAAGTTTCTCTGGTCTATATCCTTAATCGTTGACTCCACGGATTCACGATATTTTTTAAAGAAGAAGCTGAGCTTGGCATTATCACTATAGCGAAGATTAAGATTAAGTTTAACATTCATCCACCATAAAAGGTCGAGACTGGATACGGTAGCACGCTCATGAATAGTGCGGCCCAATAGGCGGGCGTAAAATTCCTCTTCGGTTATCTTCTTTCGCAGGCAGTAACCTTTAACGAATTCATCCAGTTGATCCCCTTTATCATTATTGAAATATACTGCCGCGATATTAGCGGCATTATCTGCCCCTGCCGCATAATCTCCCTGGTAATTATTCTGGCTGTATTTAAACAGGGTGTCGATGCATTGGAGCACTTTCTGGCTATTGCCCTCTGCAGCATACAAATATGCCAGTTCCTGGTAAAGGCCATTAAATAAGAATCCATAATCCTGCTCTCCCCGGATCATGATTTTATCCTGCTGAAAGTTTGATTGCAGCCAGGGAGAGGGGGAGGGATTTTCAAAAGGCGATAGAATACTGATTAATTTATTGATTTCTTCTTTCGTGAAAGATTTGTAATTCAGGCCATTCTCCATGGCGATACTAAACTCCTGCATGTCTTTGAAACCGGCAGGTTGCTCTTCCATGATTTTCATCACCCAGCGTGCTGCCCTTTGGGCATTTCTTTTTCTCAAAAGGTCGAGTTGGGGATCAGCATTATATGTATACCCGAGTTCCAGGACAGCCCGCAGATCGTTTATCTCTTTTAATGCAGTGGCCAATAACCTGGGATTCTCAAGGGGTATGGTAAAATTGGTTAACAGACTATCGGCAATAGAAAGGCAAAGCAAAATTTCTTTCGAAGGCTCGTCCCTCCCCTGGAATACCATTTGAGTAGCCATGGCATCCGCGATATTGATTTTTTGAATGGTATCCGTAATGACATCAATTATCTCCCTGACCGATGCCTGGCCCAGCTTCAATTCTTCAACGGCCAACCGGGCTTTTGCAACAAGCGTGACCTTTGGATTATTCACAAAACCCAGTGTCTGCCGATGCATGTTTTTAAGGACAGCCGCATTCTGCTTGTTAAAATAATCCCTGACGGCAAAGGAAGTCAGCGTGATCATCGCCAGGATGCCCAGGGTTGCCGCTATCCTCTTCGGGCCATAGCGCATAACCGTGCGCGTTACCAGGTGTTTATTGGCGCTTTTCTTGAGAAATTCCTGCGCGTTGCCCAGAATTTCCTTTGACTTTGCCAGCTTGGTCTCTTTATTCGTTTCATCCGGCAGGTAACGTGCGATCCACCATGCATTGGGTTTAACTTTATTATACCAGCCTTCGAAATAGGTTAGCGGACCAATGGAAAGCAGGAATTCATTTGACTTACCACTGCTCACCCAACGGCCGAGTTGCTGTTCAAAGTCCAGCGAAACCGAACGACTGTCATATTCTTCTTTCGCCCACTGCCCGAGGAATTTCCAGTTACGGATCAGGCTCTCGTGTGTGATATCCAGCACCTGGTCTGCCTCCAGCTGGTGGCTTTCCGGGTTATCTTCAATGATAAAGGGATGAATAAACGTATTACCGGGTTCCCTGAAAATATTGAGTATCGTATTCACAGCCTGCGTATCGAATAAAGGATGTCCCAAAATATTGGTAATCTCCTGCAGTGTCATCCTGTTACGAACGGCGCGGCCCTGGTCAATCTTTGTAAGACAGGTAAATGTGGTGCGAATAATTCTTTGGGCATCATCTTCAGAAATTGCTTTCCCGGTTTTCTGGGTATAATATCCCGCAGCCTGTTCATATAATTTATTGGTATGTGTATCCAGTACGTTTTGCAGGTTCGGTTCATGATAGCATTTCTTAATGTCTTCCGGTAACTGGCTGAACCATTGGTTGTATCTCTCAACCTGTTCATCCGGTAATTCATTTACATTCATTCCTCCAACCATGGCATAATGAAGCAGGTCCATTTCTTCGTTACCGTGATCTGCAGCCATCCAGATCTGGTTAAGTGCATGTTGGAGAATGGGAAGCTGATCCACCCCTTCTGTTATATCATGGATCAATCTTTCTGTCAACCTGCTGCGTGATCCGGTTCCCACTAAGCTTTGCGGGTTCTTCAATCACCTGTTGCAATTGCGTCCGGTTCAGCCTCGGTACAAAAAACTGGGAAAAACCCAGGTATTCCGGAAGACCGCGAAATGCGGCACACTGACCGATATAATCAGACCGCATGGTAAATACCACATAAATGGGCAGGTCTTCATCCAATGCAATGCGGGCATGTTTCCAGTAATAAATTCAACACGAGGTTGGCTTCCCTGGAAGGAACACCGTGCTGGTAATTTTCGGGATTGGTAAAAAATTCTTCAAACTGGTCCACCAGGATGATCAGGTTGGCTGCTTCACTCTTGATAGCTCCTTTCTGTTTTTCATCCGCTGTCAGCCATGATTCAGACTGTGTATCGAGATATCTTTTTGAGTTACGGTATAAATCAACCAGGGCGGAAAATCCATGATTCAATTCTGATTCAACCGTATAAATATCAGCAATGTCCAATTGCTTTCCCAGCGATTTACACAAATTGTGAAAAGGCGTTCGCTCCGGCCTGAAATCGGCCACACACCACTGGGTATATTTTGATTTTAAAAACCCTGATCTCGCATTGGGAATGATACCCTGCATAGATCAGGGAGGATTTTCCATCACCCGATGCCCCGGTAAGCATCAAAAATTTATTCTTCTGGAGCTGGCGCGGTAGCCTGGTCAATATCATCTTCACGTCCCTTAAAATAAAGGGACTCTTCTTCCGTAAAAGATCTTAACCCGGTATAAGGACAAATCTGGTAAGTTTCAAACATGCTGACAGCTTAATGGTCCAATAAGTTTATGGTATGATAACCGGATGCCTTACTCACAGTGTACTATACACTTTTTTCACTTCGGCCGGTATGTTTTCTTTAGGTACTATTGTCGATATAACACGGGGTGCTTTGAAATTACGGGCCAGGTTAGTTCGAGGATCATCTTCACCCACCAGGAACATCGGCGTAGGAGAAGATGCCCCGCCAACCTGTTTCCATATCTGTTTAATAAATGGCAGCGCCCAGTCGGCAGCATACTTAAAATACACTACGGCCAGTTTGCTTTTCGGAATCTGCTGCGATGACATTTCACGGTAAGAATCTTCACCATCCGGAAGAATATTCATGGTCTCCACCGGGATACTCAAGACTCAAGGCTTCAACAATAAGCTGCGCTTCCTGCTCATCCTGCTGGTTAAATATGAAGAAGATATCGGTATCCTTGGAATCATACACTTTGGCATCCTGCTTCATCATCACCACCCTGATATCATCAACCAGTTGCATGGGGCCCTGGCTGTTGGAAAACATCATATTGCGGGTGATATTATTGCGGATATACTTGATGAAATTTTGCTGTGCCGGTTTTATATTCCTGCTGCTTTCCGGATCGAGCCATACAAATACATTGAAATCATCACCCGGAGTATCAATTTGTTTTTTAGCCTCCATGAACTGGTACTGAGGAAAAGATATTTCATCATCAGATTCAAAACGCCGGCCAAATTCACCGCTCAGCATATGCAGGGAGCAAATACATTTCTGCATTTCTTCTGCAGCCTTTCTTTTAAATGTTTCATCATCAGCCGGGCAATCAATGGACGGCAGTACATTGAAACCTGCCTTATTCAGTATGATGGCCATCTCTTCCCTGCTTTCCTTGAGGTCATTGGATGTCCAGGCCAGGTATATATTGGGTCGCTGCCGGTCTATCACCTGTACCTTGATGGCATTGGAAACGGAGGTGGCAAAAACATTCGGAACGATCTGCCTGGCGATAGGTTCCTGCACTGCTGGCTTTTCAACCTCAGCCTTATCTTTCAATTTGATGGCCTGAATAATATCCTTTATCGCATTGGCCAGTTTGTTGATCTGGTTTCGGTATAAGGGCCTCATCGGATCGGAATTCTTGTCATCATCAACCGGTCGCAGGGGCCTGTTCACCCCTTCTTCGCGGTAAATAAAATCAATGGACCTCATTCCACCCGAAAGTTCTGTCTCCAGAAGTTTTATATCTTCGGTATCAATATCATGAATTTTCACCGGTATGACCCGTGAAGCCATATTGCCATTCGGCAGTTTCACAGAACTTCCAATTTTATCATTTTTAGCTTCCTCGTTAAAACCCTTAAATTCCCTCTTCCATACCAGCGGATTCCGGATCACAATAGGTCTGAGAAATAATCGGAATGAAAATGAGCGATTTGATTTTACGGGATTCAATTACCATTTCGCCATTCGCAATTGCCCGTTTGTCTTCAGGGTTTTTTTCAAACCAAATCGAAACTTTGTCTTTTAACGTGGCGCTTAATTCACGTTCCAGCTTAGCTGCAAATTCCGTTACCCATCCGTCGTATTTATTATCATTGGACCGGTAACTGATATATATATCGTGATGAAAACCGTCAATATGGAGGAATAAGCAGGGTTCTGGGCTGACTTCGGCTCCATTTCAAAGCCTACGGCAACAATCCTGTAAACAGGCATCGGTTCCCTGACATTCTTCAGGTTTTCCACCCTGACAAATTCAGACCTGATATCATTTTTATTGGAAATATTATGATGTACGGATGCAGAAACAAAAATGCCCGCGGGCGGTGCCAGGCTCTGCAGACGGGAAGCAATATTAACGGTATCACCAAAAATATCACCATTTTCAAATACCACTTCTCCCTGGTGAATGCCTATTCTTAATGTGAATTCATTGGTTACCCGGCAGGCCTCCTGGATCTTAAGGGCGGCATAAACAGCATTTGAAACAGTCGGAAAACTGGCCATAACGCCATCACCCAATTCCTTGATCCAGTGTCCGCCAAAGGCTTCTATGATCGGTTTCTGGATTTCCCGGTTCTTACGGAGCAGTTCAAAAGCCTTTTGTTCATTATTGCCCATCAGGGCTGTGTAGCCCACAATATCGGTAAACATTACTGGCGGCTAACTGGCGGGTTTGAGACATAGGGGTAAATTAAGGAAAAAAATCTAAACTCAAACAGGTAAAGAGATAATGAATTCGGCTCCTTCTCCTTCATTTGTTTCCACATTTAATTCACCACCATGAGCCTTAATGATATCATAGCTTAGTGACAATCCCAGCCCGGTACCTTGGCCGGTTGGCTTGGTAGTAAAAAAAGGTTGGAATATTTTTTCCCTGATCGTAGCAGGAATGCCGCAACCATTGTCTTTTACACTGATAAGTATTTTATCGCCTTCTCTTTTAGTCTGTACTGATACAACGGGTTCAAAACCAGGGATGCCCATTTTGTTTCTTTCAGATACGGTATAAAAGGCATTGGTAAAAAGATTCAGTATCACCCGGCCTATATCCTGTGGAATAATGTTAACCATGCCGATTGATTCGTCAAGAACCGTATCGAGACGGGCATTAAACAAAATATCTTTTGCACGGATACCATGGTAGGCCAGCCGGAAATACTCATCCACAAGTGCGTTGATATCGGTACGCTCTTTTTCCCCTACGCTGGTGCGGCTATGCTGTAACATTCCTTTGACAATGCTATCCGCCCGCTTACCGTGCTCACGGATTTTTTCCTGGTTGGTTTTAATATCTGCCGCCAATTGCCGGATCTCTTCAAGGTCGCCCTTTTCAATTGCTTCCTCAATTTCTTCTGAAAGTTCAATGTTCACTTCAGAAAAATTATTGACGAAATTCAGTGGATTCTGAATCTCATGGGCTATACCCGCCGTGAGTTCACCAAGGGAAGCCATTTTTTCTGACTGGATCAACAGTGCCTGTGCTGCTTTCAATTCTTTCAAGGATGCCGTTAGTGCGGAATTCGACTCTTCAATGGCCTTTCTCTTCTGCTCCAGTTCTTCAATGGTTTCTTCCAGGAGTATGGCCGTTGTTCTTTTGATCTTATCCGTACGGTCCAGTTTAAATTCAGTGATCGCCAGTTTTTTATCCGCTTCTGTGATTAGCCGGACCAGGGTATCCTTTTCAGTGTCAGATAGCTGCAGATGATTTTTTATGATGTCAATTGTATCCTGAAGGTTTTGATCCATTGCAGCGCCGGGTTGTTGTTTTTTCATGGTACCAGCCTCGGAAAACCGGTAACGGAATTACATTAAAGAATGCCGGCCCAATATATCTATTTTTCTTTCAAAGCCACACAACATGTGGTACAGTTGTGCATTTCCAGGTTTCCCTTGGTAGCTCTGGCCAGTTCAGCATTGGAGAACATGCCGGCCATGGGTACGTTCCATACCTTTTTTATGCCTTCGATCTCTAAATTCATCAACGGACCCAGGGCCAATATGCGGCCTGCACAACTGAACACCACCAGCGCATCCGCTTCCGGCATTTCACTGGCTTTTAATCCTTCTACACCCTTTATCACCTTTTCCATAACATCAAAATCCGGCGGAATAGAAAACCTAACCCGGGAGCCTTGAGGAACTGAACCACTGCAATAAAAGGAGCGGTCTGTCCAGTCGATTAATAAACCTGGTCGCATCACAGGATCACCAACTTCCCGTTGCAATTGCAAAGGAAAATTAACCGCTATTTCCATGGCTACCTGCGAATTACCTTCCTGGATGTTTTCAAGTCCGCCATATTTCGCAGTAAGGTCTAATACAGGTATGTTATCAACCATATACACATGGTTACCTTCACTCTTTGTAACTGTTCTCACTGTCCCAACAGCTTTCCAGCCACAGGTGGCTATACCGTTAATGGTAATCTTATCTTCATCCAATGCCAAAGCCACAATGCCCCTGTTGCTAGATTGTTTATTGGTAAATACAAACTGCTCGGTGAATGCGTAATCATCACCCGCCATACCACCGAAAACATTTACCTGTTTGCCAATGACGTCTTCGAATCCAAAAAGCAATTGTTCGGCATCCGTCTCCATATGACTTGCTGAAATAAGAAATGCCGGGTGGGGAAAAATTTCCTGGGCTTTTCGCGCGATATCTCCAGCCACCGCCCGGTAGTTTTTTTCCGGATACTCTGCGAAAAATATGGAGAATTTCGCCGGGTTAATATCCATCAATAAAATAACCACAGACCCTTTGCCCAATTCCTCGTCAATAAATTCACCATTCGTAGTGGCACCAAAAATAGCTATACCTGCATCATCAAGTATCCCGCAAATCGCTTTCCTGTCCAGGCTCTTGGAAATAAACACGATGGCCAGGCTGGGTGTAAAGCCATCTTCCATGCTCTGTTCCAGGGCCAATTTAATGTTATCCGTGGAGTTGCCTTTGATAGATTTTGATTTCATTTGAATAATATTTCAATTACATTTCCAGCTGGTATTTAACTAAAAACCGCGCTATTTTATTACCGTCGTTTCGCTGATGGTGGCGCCCATACCACCGATAATCAGCCAGCTGCCACCGGTCTTTCTCCAGGTATGTGTGATTTTACTGTGAACGAGTTTTACAGTCTCTTGCTTTTCGTTCTTCCAGGTATAGTTGATATCGTAAAAAATCATGGCAATATCACCAAACATATTTGTCGCTTTATGTTCGATGGTTACTGTAAAAGTTCTGTTCTTATCTGCATACAAATCTTTTATCCAGTCGGTAATATGATCTTTGCCCGTGATGATATTATTGGAAGGATATCCAATAAACTGGTCATCCCAGAGTTTGCGGTATTCCGTAAGGTTTTGTGTTCTTACATAGTTCCAATAGTTCTCCTCCAGTTGCCAAATGGCATCTTTAACTTTCTCTACCGCAGGATCTTTGGAAGACTGGCCAACTACTATTAATCCAAAGAGCAGGAAAAAAGCTGTTATAAAATATTTCATATGATTTGTTGGGTATTTATTTTTTTACCAGGGCGCTCATGCCACCGATGATCAGCCATTCGTTGCCAAATTTTTTCCAGGTATGGGTGATCTTAAATACATCACGGGAGATAATTTCATTTCGGTTGGTCTTGGCAATATCCTCTTCATCATAAAATGTGATCACCACATCACCGTATGGGTTAACCGCTTTCCTGATCAGGTTATTCTCATAATACACCCCTTTCTTGTTATGCAGCTCCCCTATCCAGTCTGCTATTTTATCCTTTCGCACAAGACCCGTATCAGGATACCCGATAAAGTCCTTGTGCCAGAGGGTAAGGTATCCGGCCTTATCGTTTTTTACCACGTAATCCCAGTATTGGATTTCCCGCTGCCAGACTTCCTCTGCAATTTTATCCGGAGAGGGGGTTGTATTACAACCTGCCAGGAATAACATTAGTGCGATGGCTGATTTTTTCATATTGAAATGTATAGTCTGAGATCAGTTTTTATATTTTCCAAACACTGGCTTTCCCGGAAAAACATTGGTAACGGTCTTTCCATTTTTTATGACAATGGTACCATTCACGATCACATACTCAATACCTCCTGAAAATTCAAGTCCCTTATCAAAACTAGCCTTATCTATAACCGTAGCTGGATCAAAAATGGTGATGTCTGCATCAGCACCCACCTGGATACGACCTTTCAGTCGCATCGACGGTGATATACCTTCAAGTCTTTTAGCGGGAAGCAGGGTCATCTTTTCAATGGCCTCAGGCAGGCTCAACACTTTTTCTTCCCGTACATATTTGCCCAATACCCTGGTAAATGTACCCGCCGTCCGCGGATGCGCAAGCTTTGCATAAAGCATTCCATCGGAAGCAATCATTATTCCGGGTGCTGCAATACCGGCTTTGATCCATTCGGGTTTCATGGAATAGATGATAACGACGCCGCCCGACTTCCTGTATTTTTCAAAGCTTTCTTTGGTCAATCTTTCGCCAGTAGCTACCCACTGCAGGTCACCATAACTGATCCCCATTTTTTCCTGCCATCCCTCGTCAAAAAGAGAACTTTGCAACAATGTGGATGCAGCAGGATAAGGATACAATTCAGTGGAGATATCAAGTCCTTTCTTTTGGGCCTCACTCACCATGGCCAAAGACAAAGGTATCTGGCTTAAAGAACTGCTGTTGATATGCACAATATGCAAGGGAGCCCCGGTCAGGATAGCATCGGCAATAACTTCCTGTATCGCCAGGATATTGTTTTCGCGGACATGGGTAAATATGGTGGCTTTCTTTTCGGCGGCTAATTGAAATATCTTAAAAACCTCGTCAGATCTTACTGTGGGAAGATAGCCAACCGGCAATCCGATACCCAATGCACCGTCTGACAGGGTAGCCCGGATATTCTCCAGCATTTTATCCGACTGATCTGCCGTGAGGTTAACGGAATAAGTTGGCCTCACTATATTGAACATGCCTTCCAGGTCTGCAGTGCCATTTTTAGTTGCGGCCGACAAATCCTGGAGCGATGTTGCATTGCCTTCAAGGGTCCTGAACCTTTCAAAAGGCCAGTTTACACTTGCACCATAGTTGATAATGGCCTTTGATTGCCGTGATGCATACCATTCTTTTAAAAAAGCTACGCCCCATTCCAGTTCAAGTGCGGTGGTAACACCGTCATGGGCCTGGTATTCCTGCTCTTTGTTACTTCTTCCATGAATATGCAGGTCAATGAATCCCGGGGATATAACCAGTCCCGCAGCGTTGATGGTTTCTTTTCCTTTCAACGGTTCCGTGCCAATCTGCATTATCCTGCCGCCAGTAATGCCGACATTCCGGATGGCATCCATCTTTGTTTCGGGGTCAATCACCCGTCCACCCACTAAAACAAGATCATATACAGGATCAGTCTGAGCAGTCAGCGATGGCAATGAAAACATGAATACACAGAGGCAGGTGATGAGGGTTTTGGTAATTGCGCGCATAATCGTGTACATTATTTCAATTCAAAAAGAACAATATCCATTTTATTTCCGGATTTGGTACTTAAATAAAAAGTACCTCCTGGTTCCAGGTATCCATACTTCCCGGGAGAGATTATTGTTGATCCCTTTTTTCCTTTTTCTTCCAGGTATCAGGTTACCACCTTCTACCACAGCTACAATGATGGGTCCGCGATGATCAATTACCTGGCGGTCAGCCATACCTGTTATCCGGTAGGCAAATGATTTTTCATTGTTAAATAGTACGGTAAGGGGCAGGGGTATAATTTTTCTGTCGGGCTGATAATCAGAAAGTATTTCTATGTCTGCCACGTGAAAACTGTCCTTATCCTGGTTGGTGACGCGGTGAACCCTGGTGTAATTGAAATAATCGTAATCCGCCGAGCCTTTGATGGACTTGTTTTTCTGACCCCATGCCGAATCCATGACCTGGACGGCAACATAAGAACTGGTGAATCTCAGGAACAAAGACGGCGTTTCATGTATGTGAAACAGCGTAGTGTCGCCCGGTGGAATGTTAACATCCAGCACACGGAAATATTGATTCACAATCACGGGCTTATGCCTTGGTTCTTCCCTTACGGGAACCTGGGCAATGCCATCCATACAAACAAACAGAAGAATAAATCCTGATAACACGTTTCATATTACCGGATTACTTCTTAATGATCTCTGGATAATCAAACACCAGGCCCGCCAATGCTTTCACGCCCGTGATAAAACCCGATTCATCAAGGAAGAAGTCGGGAGTATGATGCCCGCCTGCTTCCTTTTTATCCTTTCCTTTAGGTAGTCCGCCGATATTGAAATACAGGCCCGGTGTTTTCTGAACATAAAAGGAAAAATCTTCAGATCCGGTATCGGGAGGAATCAAAACAACATTCTGGGCACCTGCGGATGTTTGAAGCGAAGGCAACATGGCTTCCGTTAGTTGAACATTGTTAAATGTTACCGGGTAACGTACAGAAAATGGAAGTTCAACTTTCACTGTTGCACCAGCTGCTTCTGCTGTTTTTTCAACGATCTGGCGAATGCGGTTGTGGACCATTTTTTCATCTGATTCACTGAACGTTCTTACGGTGCCCAACATCTCTACCGTTTCAGATATGATATTCGAACGATTACCACCATGAAATGATCCGATCGTCACTACCGCGGGATTCTCCGTGATATTAACATTCCGGCTTACAATGGTTTGAAGGCTTCCCACAATTTGTGATGCAACCACAATAGGGTCAACTGATGACCAGGGTTCTGCACCATGTGCAGCCCTGCCCGTGACCGTTATCTTCATATCTGACACTCCGGCCATCATGCCACCCGGGCGATAAGATATCTTCCCGGTTTCCAATTGTGCATATTCATGCAGACCGAAAATGACATCAACTTTCGGGTTCTCCATCACCCCCTCTTTCACCATCAATTCAGCACCGCCTTCTTCGCCCTTTGGCGCTCCTTCTTCTGCAGGTTGAAAAATGAATTTCACCGTTCCCTTAATATCTTTTTTCATTCCGGATAGTATCTCTGCTACTCCCATCAGGATGGCCACGTGGGCATCGTGTCCGCAGGCATGCATCACGCCGGTCTCCTGGCCATTATAGGTTGTCTTTACTTTAGAAGCAAATGGCACGGGTGTTCTTTCTGTAACCGGTAAAGCATCCATGTCGGCCCGGAGCGCAATCACCGGCCCTGGCTTGCCGCCGCGTAAAATGCCTACTACACCGGTTTTCGCCACTCCGGGGTAACCTCTATCCCAAGGCTTTTTAAATGTGTTGCGACGAGCCCGGCTGTTCTTTGTTCCCGGTTCCCCAGTTCAGGATGTTCATGGATATCCCGTCGCCAGGCAATGACCTTTTGTTCAACCTTCACAGCTGCGGCATTTACTGCAGCATTATATTTCCCGGCCTGCCCCATGGCGAACAGTGAGGAACTACAAAATATAACAGTGATCAATTTTTTCATATGTATACTTAAATTTATAATGTGTGGTGACAGCCATGATGTTTATAATCGGTACAACAGGTCGGATTAAAAATATCGAAAATAAAACTGGCATTTGAGAAATTGTTATCACCAGCAAGGCTGTAACACCGGGGCAAAAAAAGGGGGGTGAAGTTATTCACCCCCAGCTAGCCGGGTTCATGTTGGACGGGTTTAGGGCTAGTCCATTAAATATGATACTTCAATACTGAAAACTTCCTGTGTATAAACATAATGCCTTTGGATATCCACTAGTGGCAATAAAGGACGAAATGGGGGTAAAACTGTCCGAAAGTGGAGGATAATTTACCAGCGTGCGTTGCTTATAAAGTCTGGAGGCTTTTCATTAAATGTTCACGCATCCCCGCACCCAATGGTATGTTCTTACCGGCGATGATAACCTCGTCTTCAGTGACCTCATCTACCTGGGCGATATTTACAACGTAAGATCTGTGAATGCGCATAAAAAGATTTCCGGGAATTTTTTCTTCCATCATTTTGAGTGTAATGGATAACACATATTCCCTGGCATGGGTGAATATCCGTGAATAATTCCTGTCAGCCTCAATATAGAGGATATCAGCGAGCAAAATTTTCACCATCCTGTCTTTATGCCTGACAAAAATCCTGTCGTTCAGAATAACATGAAAGCCATCTTCAATACTGGCAGCAGGAGCGCTGATTACAGAACTCATACCGATATGGCTAACGGCAAGTTCGATGGCGCGTTGAAGGTCAATCTGGCGAAAAGGTTTTGATATGAAGGCATGCGGCCGGGTGAGTTTCGCCCTTTCAAATGTGGCCTCGTCTGAATTTGCGGTAAGGAAAATGACGCTGACATGGTCCATTTCCTGCAGCCTCGCAGCAGTTTCAATGCCATCCATCTTACCCTTCAGGTGAATATCCATGATCACTATATCAGGCTTGTTCTCTTCTGCATACAATAGTGCGTCTTCACCACGGGGAAGGATACCCGTAACTTCATAACCCAGGTTTGTCAGCTGCATCGAAATCTTTGCCCCGATGATCATCTCATCCTCAACCACCAGAATTTTGATCTTTGTTTCCATGTATTGTTTTGCCCGGTGTAAAGGCAATACTAACCCGGGTACCATTGTTATTTTCGATGCTTAGTCTTCCTCCCAATTGCTGAACCAGTAAATGTACCAACTCTGTTCCAAAGCCTGAACTTCCCGTTGTATTATTTTCTTTCCGTCCGATACCATTATCAGATACACAAAATACGAGTTCATCCTTTTTCTTTCCCGGCTGTATGCTGATGGTAACCTGGCCATCGGCATTTCCCGGAAATGCATATTTCAATGCATTGGTAAGTAACTCATTGGTAATTAAACCGATAGGCACGGCTGTATCCACGTCCAGTTCCATGGGATCCATCCTGGTTTCAATAACAATTCGGCCGGAGGCGTTAAATGTGTCCAGTATATTTTCACCGAGGCTCCTGAAATAGTCCTTCATTTCTATGGCTGAAAGGTTGGCCTTCTGGTAAAGTTTCTGGTGAATGATGCCCATGGATAATACCCTGTTCTGGCTGGCCTGCATCACATCCTGGGCCGAGGAATGATCAGTCTGCGCTGCCTGCAATGCCAGGAGGCCGGATACAATTTCAAGATTGTTTTTTACGCGGTGGTGTATTTCTTTTAGCAGCAGTTCGTTCTCGGCGTTGCGTTTGTCGAGCTGAATATTCTTTTTCTCCAGATCCAGGTTAAGCGTTTCCAGAGTAGTATTGACCTGTCTTTTGACACGGTAGTTTCTATATAGTACGGACAGTATAAAGATCAATAAACCTGCAACTCCAAAAGTTAACCATTGCAGTCTTTTTTGCTGTGAAATTGACTGTTGCTGGACTTTAATCGTGGTTTCTTTCTGAGCTACGTCAAACTCTGTCTGAAGCCTTGCTACCCGCTGGTCAGCCTCCTTTGTAAATACACTGTCTTTCAGTTGATCGTACTTTAAAAAAGCAGTGTAGGCATTTTTAAAATCGCCCACCGAAGCATATGCTTTTCCCAATTCAAAATAAGCCTGGTGTAAAAAATATTCATCCCCAAATTTTACGGTGGCCGTCTCCAGGCAGGTCTTCAGACTTTTTATCGCACTATCCGGCTGATGTTAACAGGTTCTGAAGTTTTGCAAGTGAAAGCCATGAACGCATGAGCATAAAATTATTGTCGAGCAGTTCGGAATACCTGATCGCTTCTTTTGCATTGAATTCAGGCCTTGCTATATTCCCCGGTAGCCATATACAAATCAGCAAGGGAAATATATATGTCGGCCAGGTTATTATAAAACTGGTACCGGTCACTCATTGCCAGTGCAAGCGTATAATATTTTACCGCATCGGAATATTTCCTTAGCGCCATATAATTGTTGCCAATTACATACAGGGTGAAGCTATAATCCATATCATTTATTCCCCTTTCCCTGAAAATTTTCTCAGAAATCAGCCCATACTCAATCCCTTTATCAAACTTGGATTGCTTCCAGAAGAGATTACTGAGGTCACTGTAAGCCATCGCTCTTGCCTTCATATCCTTTAATGTATCACCAAGTTGCAATCCTTCCTGTGCATAATCTGCCGCCTTGCCAAGATTTCCCCTTCGCTCATATACATATCCCAACTGTGTCAGCAACAACGGCCAATCCTTTCTCGGGAGTTTTGCTTTAGCTGATTCCAGTATGGCATTTGCCAGGTCGAGCTTTTCCTGGCGAAGTAATATCGCCCCCAGCGTAACCAGTATCCTTCCTTCCCAAATTTTGCTATTGGCTTTTTTAGCTTTCTCCAGCGCTGATACCGCAAAAGAATATGCCTTGTCCAGGTTTCGTGTATGCCAGTAATATGCGAGATCATTTTCCATGGCCAGAAGAACCGTATCTGGTAATGGCATCTTACATGCCTGTTCAAGAATGGTCAGGTAAGAGGAATCAAAATCATCTGTTTCAACAAAAACCTGCTGATATGGAGGTATCCGGGAATAATTGATAAACTGGCCTTTGACATAAACCGAAGTGAAAATAAAAAAGATCAGGCTGATAATTCCTGCAAGTCTGCGAATGCTGTTTCCCAAGTAATGTTATGATTTTTGGTTATTGGGAATGTACCAATAATAAAACAAAGAAGGTACAAATTTTCTCATTATAGAGGAGAAGTAATCTTTATTCTAATCTTTTTCACCTGGTCTTCTGAATCCAATCCTTGTCCTGGGTTTTGACAGAGGGTGAAGCAATTGTTTAATGGCAGAAAAAATCACCTGCATATCTTCATCATGACCGGTCACCCTTTTTTCAAGTTGTTCCAGTTTCATTAGAATATCCTTATTGGCAGTGATCATTTCCCGCATCTTTACGAAAATCCTGATTATCCGGATACTAACAGCAATTGCGCGTTCACTGTTCAGAATACACGCAAGCATTGTCACACCCTGCTCTGTAAAGCAATAAGGTGCATAACGCAATCCCATTAAATCACCGGAATTGGAGGTCACAATTTGTGACCTCCAATTTTCCAATTCCTTTTTATTCATTATGAACATAAAGTCTTTTGGAAATCGTTTTAAATTTCTCCTCACAGCCTGTTTGAGAACTTTCGTTTCAACTCCAAATAATATCGCCAGGTCACGATCCGGCATAACTTTCTGACCCCTTATTATATAAATTTTATTCACAATAGCTTCTTCAGCCAAAATCAATTTTTTGCTAGTCGCTGGCATACTCATTAATTAATATCTAAAATGAATTTGATACCGAAGCAATAAAGGAATGGAATACAAAGGATGTTTAAAAGGGTACCTGTTGAAGAAATTGCTGTTATTTTTCTAATGCCAATATGGTGGAATCACTATAGACAGTAGATTACAGTCCATATCCAGCCTGATGAAATACTTTCCAATTATTATTTCACGCCATTTGCGTACCGGGATCTGACTGTTGGTCTTCCCGGTAATGCATCCAGGCAAACCATGACGTAACCGCGAGGGAAATTATAAAGTAAGCGAAAAGTAATACATAGGTCCATGGGTATTTTGCTGTTGCACCAAACCAATCGCCTGTAGAATAAAGCACATACAAACCTGCACCTGCTTTAACAATCTCCCAGAATATTGCCCACAGATGACGATCCATAAGTTCCGTCAACGCATACACGAAGATGAAAATAAAACCTCCGTAAATAAAAATAGATGGGCTCCCGATCTGTGCAATATTGGCGAAGAGATAACTGATGAAGAGCAACAATACCAGCAACTGTACCCAGCACCATACGTGCAAACCCATCGACGCCCTGGTATCATATTTATCAAAATGGTATACGTCGTTGATCTTGGGAACAGGATATTTATCCACTACATCGGCAGGTCTCCAGCCGGTAGGCATAAACCATATACGGAACTTGTCCTTTATACTTTTTGTCCGCCAGGCATCTTCTATCAGCAACCAGAGATGCTGAAAATTTATTTTAATGGGATTCCAGGTACGTACCGGCCTGGTGATACCGTATACCGGAGGCTTATCCGGAAGCTCCTCCTGGAAAGTACCGAACATTTTATCCCACCAGATAAATATGGCCGATAGATTTTTATCGAGGTATTCAGGATTGATGGCATGGTGTACCCGGTGATGTGATGGCGTCACAATAATTTTTTCCAGGAAGCCCATCTTCCCAATATGCCTTGTATGATACCAGAATTGTGCAAACAGATGCAGCGGCGCGATGATGGCGATCACCTTTGGAGGCACGCCTACCAATGCTGCAGGGATCAGTAAAAAAGTAAAAATATTGATGAATACAGAGATGCTCTGCCTCAGCGCACAGGCCAGGTTGAATTCTTCGCTGCTATGATGAACAATATGCCTGTTCCAGAAAATATTAATGTGGTGCGACCATCTGTGCACCCAGTAGCTCGAAAAATCCATCACCAGGAAGGCCACTACATACGTGAGCCAGGAAGCCTGGATATGATATACCGCAATATGTTCATACAGCCAGCCATAGGAAAGAATGGTAAAGGTTAGTCCGAGTACATCCTTGGTAACATTCGTGATCCCCGAACTCAGGCTGGATACCATATCCATATTCCTGACGGTATCGAAACCTTTATACCATCCGTACCACTTTTCCAGCAGCACGAGGGCCAGGAAGATGGGCGTTGCAATCAGCAGAATTTTACCGTATGTTTCCATAACTTGAGGTTTCCGAATATAAAGATAAAACGAATGGCAGAACCGCTGAATGGTTTCATTTTCGAATGTATAGACGCCCATACCTGTGGAAACCCCGTCAGGCTGGTGGTAAAGGGCGGTCCGGAACTGGAAGGAAAGAATATGAGTGAAAAAAGGCAGCATTTTCTGCGGGAGTTCGACTGGATCCGAAAAGGACTGATGTTTGAACCCAGGGGACATGATATGATGAGCGGGAGCATTTTATATCCGCCACATGATCCGCAAAATGATGTGGCGGTATTATTTATTGAAACCAGCGGTTGCCTCCCCATGTGCGGGCATGGCACTATCGGTACCATAACCATCGCCATTGAAAACGGGCTGATCCGGCCAAAAACTCCGGGCGTGGTGAGGATGGAAGCACCAGCCGGACTGGTTCCTATCCGTTACACCATGAAAAATGGCAAGGTTACTTCAGTAAGGCTCACCAATGTGCCAAGTTTCCTGGCGGCAGAAGGATTGACGGCTGAATGCCCCGAGACTGGGGCAACTCACTATTGATGTTTCCTATGGCGGAAACTTCTATGCTATCGTGGATGTACAGGAAAATTTCCGCGGCCTGGAGCATTATCCCGCGGATAAATTAATTGCCTGGGCGAGGGAACTCAGGAATAATATCAACCAGTCTTATCA
Source organism: uncultured Sphingobacteriales bacterium (assembly GCA_963707255.1). Taxonomy (GTDB): domain Bacteria; phylum Bacteroidota; class Bacteroidia; order Chitinophagales; family Chitinophagaceae; genus Pollutibacter. The sequence goes on from CAVPPM010000018.1 coordinate 174,552, forward strand.
ATTCATTCACCCCGAAAATCCAACCATCAACGGATGCTCGCATATTTTATGGACGGGTGCTGTACTGGATCCAACATCAACAGCAAGGAATGCGGTATTCTATGGTGATAAGGCCATCGACAGGTCTCCCTGCGGAACGGGTACCAGTGCCGAATGGCACAATGGTATGCAAAGGGAAAATTGAAAAAAGGCGATGAATTTGTTCATGAGAGTATTATCGGCAGTACATTCATTGGCCGGATTGAAGAAGAAACCCTGGTTAACGGTAAGCCAGCCATCCGGCCAAGCATTGAAGGCTGGGCAAAAATCTACGGACATAACACCATCAGCATAGATCATGAAGATGATCCTTATGCATTCGGATTCCAGGTTGTGTAAAAATCATCATCATTGCATATGAAAAAATTCTTATTCTCCTTCCTGCTTTTTACGACATTATTCAGCCATGCCCAAAATAGTATCATCGTCCAGGGGGGCCAGGACAATATTGTCATCAACCGGAATATCTATGGTCATTTTGCAGAGCACCTCGGCAGGTGCATCTATGACGGTTTCTATGTAGGTGATAACAAAAAGATCCCTAATAAAGACGGCGTCAGGCTTGACATTATCGAGGCATTGAAAAAACTTAAGGTACCTGTATTAAGGTGGCCGGGTGGATGTTTCGCTGATACCTATCATTGGATGGATGGGATCGGACCTAAAGATAAACGCCCGTCCATGCTCAATGTCTGGTGGGGAGGGGTAACCGAAAATAATAGTTTCGGCACACACGATTTTTTGAATATGTGTGAATTGATGGGAGCCGAACCATACCTGTCGGGCAATGTAGGCAGCGGCACGGTACAGGAACTGAGCGACTGGGTGAAATATGTGAACCATAAACCCGGCAGCAGCCCGATGCCGCTATTAAGGGAACAGAATGGAAGAAAGGAACCATGGAATGTAAAATTCTGGGGCGTGGGCAATGAAGCATGGGGATGTGGCGGGAATATGACAGCTGAATATTATGCCAATATCTATCGCCAGTACGCCACTTTTATGACCAACTGGAGCAATGATGAAAAATACAGGATCTTCAGGATTGCGTCGGGCGCCAATTCATCCGATTATAACTGGACCGAAGTCATGATGCGCGATATTCCCCACGGAATGCTGGAAGGCATTGCCCTGCATCATTATGCGGTGATCGACTGGAACAAAAAAAGTTCAGCCACGGCCTTTACCGAACAGGAATATTTTACCACCATGAAACGTGCATGGCTTATGGAAGAACTGGTGACCAGGCATTCCACGATCATGGATAAATATGATCCGAAAAAGAAAGTTGCGCTTATTGTAGATGAGTGGGGCGGATGGTATGATGTGGAACCCGGCACCAACGGCGCTTTCCTGTACCAGCAAAATACCATGAGGGATGCGATGATCGCAGGTATGACGTTGAATATATTTAATAATCATGCCGACAGGGTGAAAATGGCCAACCTTGCGCAGACGGTAAATGTACTGCAGGCCGTGGTGCTGACCAAAGAAGAAAAAATCATCCTCACCCCCACTTACCATGTGATGGAAATGTACAATGTTCACCAGGACGCAACACTCCTGCCACTGCATATCCGTTCCAATGACTATCAGTTGGGTAATGAAAAACTTCCGGCCATATCGGCCTCAGCTTCCATCGATAAAAATAATGTCACCCATATTTCGCTGACAAATATTGATGCGGGAAAAGAACAGGAAGTCACCATTGACCTCCGTGGATCAAAAGCCACAACGGTTACCGGGAGAATATTAAGCGCTTCGAAGTTGCAGGACCATAATACTTTTGAAATGCCCGATAAGATTAAGCCTGCTGCCTTTAAGGGCGCATCACTGGCGGGAGGAATACTTAAGGTTAAAATGCCGCCGTTTAGTGTGGTTGATCTTAGAAGTGAAATAAGGCAAGTGGATTAAGACGCAGTTAGAAGGCAAGATGCAAGGTTGAACATAAATAAATAATATGAAGAAATTCTGTACTATACTATCCACTGTTCTTTGCACAGTGGCTGTCGGTCCCACCAGGCGCAGCAACAGATTGAGCCGGTGAATTTTTCGAAGGTTACCATTACCGATAATTTCTGGAAACCCAAACTGGACGAAGTGGCTACCACTACACTCGAGGCCTGTATTTACCAGACAGAAGTGAAAACACCAAGGATCAGGAATTTTGAAAAAGTAGCCCGCAATAAAGGCGAAAAGCATGAAGGTATTTTTTATGATGATTCTGATGTTTTCAAAGCATTGGAAGCAATGGCTTATTCACTTAAAGAACCGGCCCGATCAGCACCTTAATGAAGAAAGCCGATGAATGGATCGATAAGATCGCAGCAGCACAGTTGCCGGATGGTTACCTGAATACCTACTACACACTAACGGATATCAGATAAGCGCTGGACCGACATGAGCATGCACGAAGATTATAACGGCGGCCACATGATCGAAGCGGCGGTGGCATATTATGATGCCACGGGAAAAAGAAAGTTCCTTGACGTATCTATTAAATGGGCAGATCATTTCAATTCACTTTTTGGTCCCGGAAAAAAACACTGGGTAACCGGTCACCAGGAACTTGAACTGGCATTAGTGAAACTTTACCGGGTCACCCAGGATAAGAAATACCTGGACCTTGCCCATTGGCTGCTGGAAGAAAGAGGGCGTAAACTTGCCTATGGATATACATGGACCGACTGGAAGGATACAGGCTATGCACAGGATCTTGTTCCGGTAAGGGACCAAAAAGAAATAACCGGCCATGCCGTCAGGGCCATGTATCTGTATACCGGTGCTGCCGATGTGGCTGCGCTTACCGGAGACCAGGGATATATAAAAGCCATGAGGACTGTATGGGAGGATGTGGTGTTCAGGAATATGTACATCACCGGGGGTATCGGGTCGGCCGGAAGCAATGAAGGGTTTACAACAGACTTTGACCTTCCTAACGAGCAGGCCTACTGTGAAACCTGTGCTTCAGTGGGAATGGTCTTCTGGAACCAGCGGATGAATGCCTTGTCGGGCGATGCAGAATATGCAGACATTCTGGAAAGAAGTCTTTATAATGGCGCACTTGACGGATTGTCGCTCAACGGTGACCGGTTTTTCTATGGCAATCCATTGGCTTCAAGGGGAAAAAATGCAAGGAGGGAGTGGTTCGGAACGGCCTGTTGTCCGGCCAATATCGCCAGGCTTGTCGAGTCCCTGGGCAACTACATCTATTCATCTTCTGACAATGGTATCTGGGTCAATCTTTTTGTTGGCAATAACACCACTATCCCGGTAAAGGGTAATAATATCAGCCTTACCATGACGGGTAATTATCCCTGGGATGGAAATATTTCCATTAAAGTTGATCCTGTCAAAAAAATAAAGACCGCGATGCATATCAGGATTCCAGGCTGGGCAAACAATGTTGCTGTACCTGGCGGGCTATATTCTTTCACGGATTCATCGAATTCAGTTGCAAGGATACTCCTCAATGGAAAAGAAATAGCCATAACAATGGATAAGGGTTATGCGGTTATTGACAGGGAATGGAAAAAAGGCGACGTGGTTGAACTTCGGCTACCCATGGAGGTCAGGAAGATCAGTTCGAGGAATGAATTACAGGCTAATAACGGCCGGGTTGCCCTCCAAAGGGGCCCGATGGTCTATTGTGTGGAAGGAGCAGATAATGATGGCAGGGCATGGAATATATTTCTTCCTGAAAAAGTGGGGCTGACCGCAGAACCCGGCAATATACTGGATGAACCGGTAATGCTTCTTAAAGGCACCCTGCCTGCCGTCACCATCACAGATAACGGGCAGAACATAACGACGGCACAGAAAACAGTTACTGCCATTCCTTATTATACCTGGTGCAACAGGGGGAGCAATGAAATGCAGGTATGGCTACCTGTTAGTATTAGAAGTATAAAGATAAATTAGGCATATGAGAAGAAGCATTTTTTTGATACTGGGTTATTTTGCCTTCATCACTGTTGCTGGGCAGGAATGGAAGATTGCAGGAAATACAATTCGTACTCCATGGGCCGACCAGGTGAAGCCTGATCATCCGCACCCGGAATATCCCAGGCCTCAGATGATACGTGAAGGCTGGATGAACCTGAACGGGCTGTGGGATTATGCCATCCGGTACAAGGACGAAAGCAGGCCGGAGGCTTATGCCGGAAAAATACTGGTGCCATTTGCCGTTGAATCTGCATTATCCGGTGTTGGAAAAACTGTTGGTGAAAATAATCAATCTATGGTACAGGAAAACATTTACGGTACCTGCGTCGATGAAGGGGAAAAATATACTGCTCCATTTTGGTGCCGTAGACTGGGAAGCCGAGGTTTTTGTAAACGGGAAAAAAGCCATCCTGCACAAGGGCGGATATGATCCTTTCTCGGTAGATATCAGTTCGTTTATCACCGCGGGGAAGGAGCAGGAAATTATTGTGAGGGTATGGGATCCTTCAGACAACGGCCCCCAGCCTATCGGTAAACAAAAACAAAAACCTTCCGGCATCTGGTATACTCCTGTTACGGGAATATGGCAAACGGTTTGGATAGAAGCGGTAATGCCTTCACATATCTCCGGTATTTATACGGTTCCGGACATTGACAGGTCCACGATCACCTTTCATCCTTCTGTTGAAAAACCTGCGGCAGGTGACCAGTTAAAAATTACCGTTTTAGATGAGGGGAAAAAGATCCATGAAAATAATTATGGTAACGACAGTTCGATCAGTGTAACGCTCCAGGGGTTACGGTTATGGTCACCCGAAACTCCCGTCCTTTATGATTATACCGCCACCCTCATTCGCGGCGGTAAACCGGTAGATGAGGTAAAGGGGTATTTTGCGATGCGGAAGGTGAGCCTGCAAAAAGATGAACATGGCATTCAATGGATCCTGTTTAATAATAAGTTCAGGTTCCAGTATGGACCGCTTGACCAGGGATGGTGGCCTGATGGTTTATATACTGCGCCTACAGATGAAGCGCTGAAGTTCGACATCGTGAAAACCAGTGAAATGGGGTTCAATATGATCCGTAAACATACCAAGGTGGAACCGGCAAGGTGGTATCGTCACTGCGACAGCCTGGGAATGCTGGTCTGGCAGGATATGCCCAGCGGTGATATGAATTTCAATACCGATAAGATGGATCACCAATCCTTCCCTTGAACCCATTGATAAAACCAGAACACCGGCATCAGAAGAAATTTTCCGGAGGGAATTAAAAGCCATGATCGATAATTTCAGGGTATTCCCCTGTATCATTATCTGGGTACCATTCAACGAGGCATGGGGGCAGTTCAAAACTGTGGAGATCACGAACTGGACTAAGGCCTATGATCCTTCGAGGCTGGTAAATTCTTCGAGTGGTGGCAATTTTCATGCGGTAGGCGATATGCACGACCTTCACAATTATCCTGATCCGATCATCCATCGTCCCGAAGTATTTGGGAAAGACCGGGCAGTGGTGTTGGGTGAATTCGGTGGCCTTGGATTACCCATCGAACAACATACCTGGACCGATAAAAGCAATTGGGGATACCAGAGTTTTGGCGATAAGGAAGAACTGTTCAAGAGGTACAGTTCATTGCTCGAAAAACTACAGACCCTGATTCCAAAAGGAATGTCGGCCGCAGTATATACACAGACCACGGATGTGGAGTCTGAAGTAAACGGGCTGATGACCTATGACCGTAAAGTGATGAAGTTTGATATTGAAGCGATTAAAAAAATCAATCAGAAGCTGTACAGCGTAAAGAAATAATGTGCAAGTGTACAGATGTGCAGATGTGCAAATGAAATGGGGAAATTGTAATAGCTGAGAGATTTGTAATTTCGCATTTTAACCTTCAACTCTCAACTCCTGGCCGCCGAAGTCTTTGACGAAGGAGGCCTCAACCCTCAACTGAAGATAAAACATGAAGAAAGTAACGATAGTCGGCGGTGGCGTGATTGGTTTATGCAGTGCATATTATCTTGTCAGGGCCGGATATGATGTAAGGCTGATAGACCGTGGTGATATTCACTCCGGCACCTCTTTTGGCAATGCCGGCTATGTTTCTCCCAGTCATTTTGTTCCCCTTGCAAGCCCTGGAATTGTGGCGAAGGGCCTTCAATGGATGCTGAGTTCATCTTCACCTTTCTATATAAAACCCAGGCTCGACTGGGACCTGGTGCGCTGGGGATTTACGTTCTGGAAAAACGCCACCGAAAAAACTGTGGCCAGAAATGCGAAGCCCTTGAACGATCTCCTTCATTTCAGCCGCGAACTGACTTCCGGTATTAAGAACGACCTGGGCAATTCTTTCAGGATGGAAGAGATTGGCTGTTTCATGTTATATAAAAATCCTGAAACAGAAAAGCACGAGATTGAACTGGCAGAGGAAGCCAAGAAATTCAATCTTGAAACGCGGGTAATGAATGCACAGGAGGTGCAGGCCCTTGAAACTGAAGTGGAAGTTAATGTAAGAGGCGGAGTGCTTTATCCCATCGATTGCCATCTGCACCCGGGAGACTTCATGCACACGATCTATAAATACCTGGTGTCAAAAGGCACTGAATTCCAGTTGAATACCATCGTTACAGGTTTTGGCAAGAATGGGAATCATATCAATACCGTTTATACGGACAAAGGAGATTTTGAATGCAGTGAGCTGGTGATTGCTACAGGTTCCTGGCTGCCTGTGGTCAGTAAATCCCTTGGCATCGATATCCTGTTGCAAGCCGGCAAAGGGTATAGCATGACCTTTGAGAATATGAAACGAAACCTGAAGTATCCCGCCATATTGGTGGATAACAGGGTAGCCATGACACCTATGGGACGAGACCTCAGGATGGGTGGAACAATGGAAATCAGTGGCTTAAGTTCACCGACGCTGCTAAAAAGAGCGCAGGCTATCTTCAAAGCGTCTAAAGAGTACTATCCGAACCTCGAAGTTGAGTTTCCAACCCAGGATAAAATATGGAGCGGACTCAGGCCTTTAAGTCCGGACGGACTCCCCTATATCGGTCGTCATTCAAAATTTGATAACCTCATATTTGCCGGTGGACATGCCATGCTGGGACTCTCCCTGGCTGCTGCATCTGGTAAACTGGTAGAGGAACTGGTGGCGAAAGAAAGGGTCAGCATTCCACTGGAACCATTTGATGTTGAACGGTTTAATTAAACAAGGGCAATATTTTTGCATAGCTGTCTATATAGTTCGCTGAATGGTAAGGAGAATTGCCCTTATTATGATATTGGCCATTGCCATGGGCCTGGTGATCACACGAATTGACACAAGGCCATATTGGGACGATACCGGCATAACCATTTCCCTTTTATTTATTGCCTCCGTAATCTGCGGATTTCTTATTCCGCGGCACCCCTGGCTGATTGCCCTGGCGGTTTGTTTCTGGATTCCCCTGTACAATATCATCTCTTCCGGAAATATTTGAAACGCTGCTGGCGATATTACCGGGCCTTGCGGGAGCATATACCGGGTTTTATGCGAAGAAATATTTTGAAAGATCCGGCTTTTGATACTTTCTGACGGTTTGTAATTTCTTTCATCGATGATAAAGATGGCCTTATCGAAGCAATGTGTTCAGTCGTCGAATTAAGTTTAACAGCAGGTTTTTTATGACCAACTTTACATCATCAACGAATCAAAAAATAAAAAAACCTTCATCACTAACACTAAACCTGGAAAATTTAGCAAACGTAACACTGGAAAATTTAGCAACAACCTTAAACCCCCTAATCCCTAAACCCATACTGGATCCCGTCACAAAAGGTCATTGACCTGGAGTAACAAAAAAAAAGTCCCGCGAAAGCGGGACTTCTGTCATTTTGGGAGCATTCAAGTCCATGCAGTGGGACTTCTGATATTTTGGGAGCATTCAATTCACGCAGCGGACTTCTGTTATTTCATTACGCGACTTCTGTAATTTCATTACGCGGTATATCAGGTCAGCCCTATTTCAAAATGCAGTTCAGGCACCTGAACATCCATAAAGCCCTTCCGTATCAGCCTGTCCCTGAAATCCTGTTGCACGTTATATTCACCATGAACCAGGAAAAGTTTACGTACCCCACGCGCATCCTGGCAGGCAAGGAACTGGCTAAGATCTTCATAATCGCCGTGGGCACTCATGCTCCTGATGGATCCGATCTCTGCATGAACTTCCATTTCAACACCAAATATTTTTACCTCCTTATTTCCTTCCATCAGCCTTGCCCCCAGCGACCTTGGTTCACAATAGCCAGTCATCAGATATACTGTTCCTGCTGTTTTCAATGCCGTTGAAAATATGATGCTTTACCCTTCCTGCATCCGCCATTCCGCTCGCTGAAATGATAACACAGGCCTCGTTACGGAAATTCAGCATTTTTGATTCTTCCACCGAGTTGATATACCGAAGTCCCTTAAACTTAAACGGATCATCATCACTCCTTAAAATTTTCTGGATGGACCTGTTAAAATCATCGGGATATCTTTTTACTATTTCAGTGGCTTTAATACTCAGCGGACTATCCACAAAATAGTCAAGGTCCGGCAGCCTTCTTTCATTTTCCAATTGATTGAGCGCATACAAAATCTCCTGTGTTCTTCCCACGCTAAATGCAGGGATAATAAGTTTACCTTTTTTTCGAATACAGGTCTTTTCAATCCATTCAAGAAGGTTATCCGGCGTGGTGATGTGCAGGTCGTGAAGGGTATTTCCATAGGTGGATTCAAGGATGATATAATCAGCCTGCGGGAATTCCGCAGGTGATTTTAGAATTACATCCCGGTACCTGCCCACGTCGCCGCTGAAGGTGATTTGCCTGGTCTCGCCATTTTCGGTTATCCGAAGGTGAACAGCCGCACTTCCAATGATATGTCCGGCGTCAGTGTACAACAGATCAACCCCCTCATCAATATTCAGCCACTGTCCATATCCCACTTCTTCAAAATATTTAATCGTCTCTAATGCATCTTCTAATGTATACAAAGGTTTCAGGTAGGGAAGCCCCTGCGATGCGCGCTTCTTATTCTCATACTTTACGTCATCTTCCTGTATTTCTGCCGAATCCTCTAACAGCACACCCGCCAGTTCCCGCGTGGCCGGCGTACAATAAATCTTACCCTTATATCCCTCTTTTACGAGTTTGGGCAGTAAACCGCAATGGTCAATATGGGCGTGAGACAGTACTACAATATCAACTTCCATAGGATCAAACCCGAAATGCCTGTTGAGCACATCCGTGTCCCTTCCCATTCCCTGGAACATACCGCAATCAAGAAGGATCTTGCGGTTATTCGACAACGTTAGTAAGTGTTTCGATCCTGTAACGCATCTCGCAGCACCGTGAAAAGCTATTTTCATAATAAGTTATTTCTTTGCTTTAAATGACCAGGTAATCACAAAATCAGCGACCAGTTCACCTTTTTCATTTACTCCCCTGGAAGTGGTCTGGATGGTTTTTCCCTCACCGGTCTGGATGGATTCCTCTATAGTCCTCCGCAATGCATCCCCGTCGTTACATCGGAATGTAGTGATCCCCGTGGCTTTCTTGTGAAAACTTCCATTCACTGCAAGCACCAGCATGGAAACCGGCGGATTTCGTTTATACACATGCATCATGGCCAGGAGCCCGGTACTCATTTCTGCTGCCATGGAAAGACAGGCAAAATAAGTGGACCGGAATGGATTCTGGGAAAACCATTTAAAAGGTACCGTGACTTCTGCGAAGTCCTTATCCAGTTTTTTCACCCTGACACCTGAAAAATAAGCGCTGGGAAGTTTGCTGAAAAGAAAATATTTCAACTTAAGAGGGTTCCCCATCAATTCGATGAAGCCGGTTGCCGTATCAGTCATTGTTTATGATTTCTACGATACAATATACCACTTCATTGCTGCTTATAAATTAAAAAAGACGGTTGATCATTTTTCGAGAATAGTGAATGCCCTCATCACGGATTCCCCCTTCTCATCGGTGATGGTTATCCTGTGTTTGCCGGGTGCAGGGTCCAGGGCCAGCTGATGAAAACGCGTAGTGGCACCCACATAATGGTCATCCAGGTGCCAGAAGATTTTCGATTCCGGATTGCTGTGTGCCGCTGTAAAAATAGTTCGTCCCCTCGCGCCGTCGATTTCTACGGGTACGTATATCCGCGCCTGTTGGTCGGGATAAATTATGTCCATCTCCTTCTTTGCATTCACGCCATCGCAGTCGGGCAGATATGAAGGCGCGGGAAGATAGTCATGGTGGTTCCTGCTGTAAAACGACTCCATTGCCGGTGGCAGCATAAACCAGTTTTTTTCTTTCATCTCAAATACCGGGTAACAGGAACTATTGACCCGGAACATCCCTGTTTTATCGAGGTTCAGTTTTTTATGGTATGGGCAGATGGGTGACCGTGAGCCGTTCACCGGTATGAGCATCCTGGCGGTGGCCTCACAATCCGGTCCGGCCCGGAATCCCGAACGGTCGCAAACAGTTGTGAAAACATAACCGAAGGAAGGCGATGAAAATGCCGGTGCATCCGGCAATAGCCTGAATACATCGAACATCAGCGGTGCCGCTGCCTGTATCCCGATCAGTCCGGGACGCCCTTCCCCGTCTGCATTGCCGGCCCAAACCGCTACCACATGTTTGGAGGTAACACCCACCGACCATCCGTCCCTGAAACCAAAACTGGTACCCGTTTTCCAATAGATATTATTTGCAGATGGAAATTTTTCCCATAGTGCTTCATCACCCGGCCTCGCAACTTCTTTCATGGCCATGAAGGTGTACCATATCGATGTAATATCGAAGCCTTCCATCTGCTCACTACCGGTAACGGGTACATGCTGATCCAGGATATGTGGCAGGATGGAAGTCTGACCTGGCCATTTTACCTTTATTGATATACTGATGGTTCAGTGCCCTTGCCATGGATGCATACATCCCGGCCAAGGTCCCACATACTTACTTCCGCACCGCCAAGTATGATCGACAAACCATAATGATCCGCAGGCTTGTTAAATGTGGTTATCCCCGAATTTTTCATCAGGGTATAAAAACGCTGGTGTTTATACAACTGCAAGACTTTTACCGCAGGAATATTCAGGGACCTCGACAAGGCGGTTGACGCAGGCACTGCACCATCGAACTCATCATTGAAATTCCTGGGTGTATATCCGCCAATCTGGACGGGAATATCAGGGACAAGGCTGTGGGGAAGGAGGAGGCCATCGTGCAGTGCAGCCTCATACAAAAATGGCTTCATTACACTTCCGGGACTCCTGGGTGAGGATATAATGTCTACGTGTGAGGCCAGTTCCGGGTCGCCGGGATGATAAATGTTCCCGCCATAGGCTTTTACATTTCCCGTTTCCACATCAAGTATCAGCACGGCGAGATTGTTTATCCCGTTCTTCTTTAATTGCTGGTGATGGATTTCCATCAGGTTATTCACCTGTTTCTGCAGCACACCATCAACGGTTGTTTTGGCTATTCTTTCCGAAAGCCGGTGTTCATTCCTGTATCGCTGTAACAAATGCGGCGCCAGTACCGGAATATCTTTTGGCTGCTCGGGAATTAATTCCAGTTTTGCCAATGCTGCATCGCTATGGTCCAGGAACCCTTCCCTTTCCAGTGCATTGATCAGTTTATTTCTTTTCTTCAGTAGTATTTCCCTGTTCTTACCCGGATGGATAAGCGAAGGTGCATTGGGCAATACGGCAAGTGTCGCCATCTCGCCCCAGGAAAGTTGTTCCGGGCTCCTTCCGAAATACCGCCATGCAGCGGCATCCAGTCCAACTACATTTCCTCCAAACGGAGCGTGAGATGCATATAAAGAAAGGATTTCGCGTTTGGAATGGGTTAATTCAAGTCTTGTTGCCAGGAACATTTCTATCAACTTCTCCGTAAGCTTGCGGTCCCTTCCCCGTGACAACCTGATCACTTGCATGGAAATGGTACTGCCGCCACTGACCACCCTGCCATCCGACAGGTTTTGCCTTAAGGCCCGGAGCATTGACAACGCATCAACACCCCCGTGCATAAAAAATCGCTTATCCTCAAACGTTAGTATGCAGGCAGTAAATTTTGACGGAAGGTTTTTCCGCGGTGGGAACCTCCATTGTCCATCCTCTGCTACAGTAGCTGATAACAACTCTCCTTTGCTTCCCGTGATCACCCATGATTCGGGGGCTGGTAAATAAATTTCGGGGCAGGCAGACAATAAACAGCACGGATAGCACTACTGTAAGTGCAATGCCCATTTTAACCGGTATGCCTGTTCTGCTCATGATTTACCTGGTTACTTCAATCCAATTTCCTCCCGTGCCACTACTGATGGTTTTATCATACATCTGCTCACAGTATACACCGGGAAAATAATATCGGCCCGCATACGCCGCATTCAGCAAAACAAAATACGATGACAGTCTGACCTGCCGGGAGATCGAAATAAGTGTTTACCCTGTCGTCGCGGTAATCCCTATACCGGAACGCCGACGATTTATGACTGCCTTCATTGCCGAGCATCCGGGAATTTAAAATCTCCCACCCGCTCGGAAATACCTGTGAAAGCGCCATCTGCGTATAATTGCCGCGTTTTCCCGGATTGGTGATGGTTACCCTGGCCATAAAATCTGTTCCCTGCCTGACAGACGCAGGGTTTATGGGTTTACCCTCCATATCCGTAAAACTGTTCCGTACCACAAGGTCAGTACCTGAAAAAACAGCAGGCGGACCGTCACCAGGGATCGGTACGCCCTGCGTAATCACCCTTACATATAACTGATTCTCTCCCTTGTTTTCAACATTAAGGTCAGCCTTCCCGTTCACAAACGAGACCGGTAACTGGCTGTAATAGGAAGTGGCGGATACCTTTACCGGTTTCCCGTTTATCGCCAGGTCAAGCATAACTTTTTGTCCTGAAGGATTGGCACCGCAATACCCGGCTACCGCAAGCAATGCATAGGCTGTTGTCTGGGTACTGTACCATTGCTCTCCTGCAAGACCTGCTGCCACCCTTTGCAACAGTTCGCCCGCCTCATTTCGCTTACCCATCACCGTAAGTGTTTCAAGGACCATCGCCATATCCCGAAGGTCTGATCCGTAAGTGATCCCCGGCGATGGCCGCTGATTGAATGTTTTGGGAAGGCCGTTTATCATTTCCTGTGCCGTACCCGGCTGTCCGGCCAGTTGGTAGGCTGCTGCCAGCCGCCATTTGGCTTCGGTGGACAGGTAAGCAAATCCCTTCAACCTGTTCATTGCTCCCATATCGGCAGATTTTGCCAGTGCGAGCAGATAAAGGCGGTACGACTGTACAAGGTCTCCGCCGTAGAAATTACGGCTATCAGGTTGCCAGTTGCCGGCTTTATTGCGGGTAAATGACAACCATGATTTAAGCATGTCTGCAGGAATATGATAACCTTTCTTACCTGCTTCCAGAAGAAAATGCCCCGCATAGGAAGATCCCCATTCATCTGAATCCTGTTCCCCGGGCCAGTAACTGAAACCGCCATCGGGCCTTTGAAAATTCCTGAATTTATCCAGGGCAGATAAAATGTTCCTGTTTACTTCGGCCTTTCGACGGTCATCCAGATCCATCAGTTTATCCAGAAATAATTGAGGAAAAACTGCTGAGGTGGTTTGTTCAATGCAACCATGCGGATATGTCACCAGGTATTCCAGTCTCTTTGCCAGGTTTACCGGGGGAAGGGTGGAAATCTCCACCATAGCCGTGCTGTTCGAAGCATTGCCAATGGCAGGAACCGTTACCCGCCAACCCTTGCCACCGGCGATTTCGGTACCAGTGACCTGCGTAATGGGTGAATTCGGATTACGGATATCAATCTCAGTGGTTGAACTTACTTTTTCATTTCCCGAAACAGCATTGATGGTCATTTTGCCGATGCCTGTCTGCGTTTTTACCTTTACTTCAAACCACACCAGCTGTTCGCCCGGTGATGAGAACGAAACTACCTGGCTCCTGTTTCCTACCACTTCAAAATGTGCATCAGGTTGCAACGTCAGGTCCACATTCCCGGCGCGGCCTTCCATATAAAATACGGTAACGGGTAACCGAAATGTTTCCTTTGGCGCGGTTACCCTTGGTAAAGAAGGCAACAGCATCAATGGCTGTTTGACGGTCACCGTTTTTTCTGTAAAACCATAGGATCCTTGAGAAGCCGCAACAACCATCACCCTCACTGATCCGATATACTGGGGCAATGTAAAACGGTGGACATTTTTATCTCCCTTATTCAACAGGAAAGGTCCCATATATTTTACGACAGGCACAAACCTGTTGGCTGATTTCTGTTTTCCTGCCCCACCCGCAGCCTCATCTCCACCAATCGTGAGAATTCTTTCAATCCCGCCACCCCAGGCACCCAGGACAAAATCATACATGTCCCAGCTTTTTACCCCTAAAGCTTCACGTGCAAAAAATGCCGCATGGGGATCCGGTGTTTTAAATCTCGTCAGGTCGAGCAGGCCGTCGTCAACAATCGCAAGGTTATAGGCCATTGCCTTTCCGGAGGATTCGGAAACAGAAACGCTCACTTCCTTTTCCGATCTTATCTCCGAAGCCATGGCAATAGCCGGTCTGAGATAAGAGTTTTTATCTTCAACGATCAAAGGGATAACACCATACATGCGTATAGGCAGATCATTCACGGTTTGTGAATGGGGTTGCAGCAGCGAAACATTGACATATACATTGGGGGCCATTTCCCGGTCGACAGGAAAACTGAAACTGGTCTTACCCTGTTCTGTTTCCTTCCAGAAAGTTTTGATCACCCTGCTGCCGTTTTCAATGCTGATGAGCATTCTTCCTCCTTTACTGCTCGGAATGGTAAGTTTTACTTCTTCGCCTATGCTGTACTTTTCCTTGTCTGCAGTAAAGGATAACATGGCTGCAGCAGTAAAATCATTGTCCTTCCTGGACTGCCACCAGGGATCGTCAAAGTAGACGGTCTGCCCGGTGGTATGGCCGCTGTTCAGGTCCTTTACCAATACCAGGTATCGACCCCATTCATCACCGGGCGACTGGATATTAATGCTACCCTTTCCATTGGTAAGGGTAACAGTATCCTTCTTGAGTATCCTGTTGTATTTGTCTTCGGTGAAATTGCTGAGGTCATCGCCGGTATTATCCCACCACCATCTCCATTGCACTTTGTACCATTCCACCAATAATTTGCTTTTTCCATTTACTGGCTTCCCGTAAGGATCAACATTTACCAGGTCCATGGGATATTTTTTACCTGTCACCAGGAATCCCCATGGTTTCTGCCCTTCCGGCAACCTGATACCTGTATAAGACATAAAAGGGCTGAAAGGCAATACCTGGTTGTCGGTTGAAAATGCACCGCCCGGCTCAAATACTTTTACCAGCATGTTTGCCGATAACATCCCAGGAGGCGGATCCGAAAGTTTAAAAGAAATAGGAATGCGGGCCCTGCCTTCTTCATTGAGACTTCCCTCAAATACAGTCTGGCTATGTGTTTTATAAGTGGAAACAGGGTTATCGAAATGATAAGTACCCAATCCTGGAAAACTGGTTTTTCCCGCATACAAAAAGGTCTCCACTTTAGCTTTCAGATTTTTGGCGGTTGCACCAAATAACCAGGTTGCCGTTAAGGTTCCTTCGGTTGCGGCATTTTTTCCAAGCATCGCCTTCTCGCCAAATCCAAGGTCAATCTTTAATCGGTTAGGCATTACCGTTTCCACTTTCAACCTCTTTTCAAAAGTGGCACCTCCTACCTTCACTTTGGCCAGCCAGTTGCCGGTGGGTGCAGTTTGGGAAGTTGCCGTCCGGAAGGCATAGAAGCCCTCTACGCCTTTTGTCTGGGTAATGGATTTATACAATTGTCCCTGGGGCGTGAACAAATCCAACTGGACAGGATGACCTTCGGGAAGTTGGGCATTGCCTGCAATGAAACTGATATACATGGAATCGCCCGGGCGCCAGACGCCACGCTCACCAAAAATAAATCCCTTGATCCCGTTCCGTATCTCTTCGCCTGCCACGTCAAAACGGCTCAGCGGAAGTGCATTGCCGTCATCCATCTTCACATATCCCCTTTCCTTTCCTTTTTTGGCCACCAACAGGAAGGGTTTTCTTTTGCTGTCGAAAACAACCGTCCCGTCATTACCGGTTACAAATTTTCCGATCAACTGCTGCTGGTAATCGAGCAGTTCCAGTTCAACGCCTGCAAGGGGCGATGTTGTCAGCAGGTCATTTACGGCAACCATCAGCTGGTTACTGTTTCCCCGCTTAACCATGATCCCCAGGTTAGAGGCCAATACATTCCTTGAAGCCCATTTTTCACGGCTGTAATAAGCATTATGACAGGGATTATTACGCTGGCTCCAGCGATAACCAAAGGGATAATAAGTATTGTATCGATCCCAGAAATTATTGTCATCATCCGGGCCCCCGCCGGTACCATTCTCATAGACTGCATAATCATATCCCTCATCTTCTTCATCATCTTCTTCATCTTCTTCTTTACCGGCACTGCTTTTCTTCGGCACACAGGTATATAGTGAATACTGTGGCCGGAAGCCAATGGTTACACGGTAAATTGCTCCCGGTTCTGTTTTCAGGTATTGGTCGATGTTCAGGAAGAACTTTTGGCGGCGATGAAGGTCAAGGTTTTTATCCTCATCCAGCCGAAGGGTGGACTGTATAACGGGTTTGGCTACACGACGAAGGTCTTCTTCTCCATCCAGGTCATTATCCTGGAGGAATTGCGGGATATTGTTTTCATAAATCCGGATGATGCTGACATCAACGGCATTCAGGTTGGTGGCTTCAAATGGAAGCATCAACTTGCCGCTGTTAGGGAGCACTACACCCCTTCCGGTTATACTGACCGAGGGCAGGCGGTTCTCAAAAAAAACACCAGAGGCAAAACTTTTCGAAAGTGTTTTGTTCCACTTGTTGCTGATGCCCGAATTTACATTTACCGTGTAATTGCCATCAAGCTCCTCACTAACATACAGTTTCACTTCACTGCCGCTGATGGCAAAAGCCGGTTCTGGTTTTTCCGACACGGTGATGAGGCCGCGAAGATCCTGGCCGCTCTCGAGCGGGTCAGAAAACTGGACCAGCACATACGACTCATTTTCCTGTACAGCGGAAACCCTGAGGACAGAAAAATCCCCGATGGCGGGAACATTTAGGGTACTGGTTGACGTTATAGTGCTGGAAATCGGTTTCCCGTTCGTAATTAATTGCAATGGCTTTGACGAAGCGGCACGGGTAATGGGACTGATGGTAAATTCGTGCATCCGGTCTGCTTCCCGGTGGTTCCAGCTGATCTTTAAAGGTTTTGCATCCAGTGATGCAGTGATGATCTTTTCCACCTGCTGCCCGTTTTCGATATCCGAGGTTTCTATAACCCCGGTGAGTTCCATCAGGTCGTTGGACCCATTCAGGCTGCGAAGGCCATTTTCCTTCATGGTAAAGGCAGGCTTGATCGTTTCCAGCCTGAAGGTAAATTTCTCCTGTTGTGCGGCAGTTTTTACCAGCGAGCCAAGGTTGAAGGCTACATTATATGCCGAACCTGGCAGCAGTTCTTTTTCCGGCCTGAATTCTATGGTGCGCGCATCGAGCCAGTAGGCTTTTCCATTAACAGCCGGACTGAATGCAAAAACATCCCCGCTTACCGGTTCATTTAGTGTGTGGGTCAGGTTCTGTTGTTCAGTCAGCCGAACCCTCACCGTACCGGTCCTGGAAATGGTGCCGCTGGTGTAAGACTCAATGTAATCGGCAAATACCAGGGGATCAGAGACGGCTGTTTGTTCTTTTTTTCCGCAGGCCGACAGCAAGATCAGTAAAAAGAGGGCAATACCATGTTTTACCCTGTAATGTACAGGGGTTCCAGGGCGAAGAGCGGGTTCCATATAATTTCGGGGATTTTGAAGGAAGTGTTCTTATGCTAATCTGCTAAGATTTCACCACATTTCAAAACGAAACAATACACAGGAATGTTAAATCACCTTAGGAACGGACAAGTTGTGGAAAACTTCCAGTTCCACCTGGTTTTTCAGCAGGTCTTCAAAAACATCCCGCTTGCGGATAAGGTGACAGGTATCGTCCATGACCAACACTTCGGCTGGTCGTAACCGTGAGTTAAAATTGCTGCTCATTTCAAATCCGTAGGCACCTGCATTATAGAACACAAGGAAATCTCCTTCCCGTACTTCATTGAGTTTCCTGTCCCAGGCAAAAGTGTCTGTCTCGCAGATATTTCCCACTACGGTATAGATTCGTTCCGGACCGGAAGGATTAGAAATGTTGACGATGTGGTGGTAGGCTTCATAAAACATGGGCCGGATCAGGTGATTAAAACCACTGTTAACACCCACAAATACTGTTGCCGGTGTTTGCTTGATCACATTTGCCTTTACCACAAAATATCCGGCTTCGCTAACCAGGTATTTTCCCGGTTCAAACCAAATCTGGAGTTTATGGCCTGTTTCCTTTTCATAACTGCGGAAGGCCTCGGCTACCCTGCTGCCCAATCCTGCTACATCAGTTTCAGGATCACCCGGCTGGTAGGGAACTTTAAAGCCGCTTCCCAGGTCAATGAATTCCAGTTCCGGAAAATGTTTGGCCAGTTGGAACATCACTTCAAGTCCTTCAAGGAAAACACCTACATCCTTGATCTCTGAACCGGTATGCATATGTATACCCCTGACCTGGAGTTTGGTGGATCTGACCACCCTTTCGATATGCCTGATCTGGTGAATCGAAATTCCGAATTTACTGTCGACATGCCCCGTGGAAATCTTGAAATTCCCTCCCGCCATAATATGCGGGATTGAGCCGTATGACTACCGGGTACGAGGAACCGAAAGTATTTCCAAACTGTTCCAGGATCGAAATATTATCAATATTGATATTTACCCCAAGATCCTTTGCCTGCACATATTCCTGGAAATCCGTACAGTTAGGCGTGAACAAAATATTTTTGGGTTCGAAACCGGCTTTCAGTCCAAGCTGCACCTCATAGATGGATACACAATCCAGTCCGGCCCCGATTTGCCTGACCAGTTTCAGGATATTGATATTGGTAAGCGCCTTACAGGCATAAAAAAATTTCGCATCAGAATCTCTGAAAGCATCCTTCAGCTGGTTATACTGATGGGCAATTCGCTCCGCGTGATAGATATATACCGGGGTGCCAAACTGGTTGGCGATATCCGTAAGCTGCGCATTTGATAATACTGGTGCGGCCATGGGCTGAAATAAATATTAAAGTGGTGCTAAGGAATTATTCTTTGGGAAGGTCATCACCCGGAATGTCATTATCCGGCATGATATCAGGTTCATTACCCTTGTCGATCAGTTCACCTTCTTCCGTTACCAGGAGCACTGCATCTTCGTCAACTTCAAAATGTTCTGCCTGTACAAGTGTGGGGGAAACGATCTGGTCTGCCAGGACTTCATTGATCTTCGGTAATTCATCAGCAGAATTAATTCCGAAGTAATCCATGAAATGCCTGGACGTGCTGTAAACAAGCGGTTTTCCGGGCAACAATTCATTTCTGCCAGTGATCACCACCAGTTCTTTTTCCAGCAGTTTCTGGATACTGTAATCACTGTTGACGCCACGGATCGCTTCTATTTCGGATTTTGTGATGGGTTGTTTATAGGCAATGATGGCAAGGGTTTCCAGTGCCGCAGTAGAAAGTCTTTTCAGGAATTTATCACCATTCAGTTGTGCAATGGTCTTGTGATAATCTCTCTTGGTCAGGAATTGCCATCCGCCTCCGCTCTGGCGAAGTTCAAAAGGATAAAATTCTGCGTTATACTTTTCCCTGATGCCTTCAATACAAGTTTCGACCTGGTCGAGCGTGATCTTATCTTCCATAAAACCAAAAGCATTATTGACCAGTTCCACAACGTCCAGCGAGGTCAGCGGCTTTTCACTCGCAAATACCAGTGCTTCAATATGAAGAATAAGATTAGAAATTTCCATGAGATAAATTACTCCGTTATTTTTTTATACCCTGCACTAAATTTCCACATTTATCACACTGCCGCACCCTCACATTATCCCCTAGCCCTCAAGCGCTGCTGCACCACTAACGATCTCTGTCAGTTCCGTGGTAATCGATGCCTGCCTGGCTCGGTTGTAAGAAATCTTCAGCGTTTTAATGAGGTCCTCGGCATTTTCAGATGCCTTATCCATGGCGGTCATCCTTGCCCCATGTTCAGAAGCATTGGCATCCAGGATGGCCTTGTATAATTGTGTATTCAGGATCTTCGGCATCAGCTCAGCAATCAGGAGTTCTTTCGCGGGCTCAAAAATGAAATCTGCCTTTACAGCTTTTTTACCGGCAGCCTGCACAGTCTTTGGAATGGGCAGGTATCTTTCCACCGTAAAACGCTGGGTGGCGGCATTTTTAAACTGGCTGTACACCAGTTCTATCACATCAAACTCTTTATTCAGGTAAGCATTAACCGCCGCTTCCGCCACATTCTGCACATTTGCAAATGAAATGTGATGCAGGGTGTCTCGATGGTCCACATTAACTACGTATCCCCGGCGCTGGAAAAATTCAACGCCTTTCTTGCCAACACCCCAGATGGCTACTTTTCCCTTCTTCAGTTGATCAGCATATTTTTCTTCAATGGTAAGTTTTGCCAGTTTGGCAATATTGGCATTATAGCCCCCGCATAGTCCACGATCGCTGGTGATCACAATAAACAGTACTTTCTCCACCACGCGCTCGGTGGCCAGGTCGAGCCCCGAATCACTGCCTTCCGCATTACTGACGATATTGCTCAGCATATCCTGCAGTTTATTGGCATAGGGACGCATCTGAATGATGGCATCCTGGGCCCTCCTCAGTTTAGCTGCACTGACCATCTTCATTGCCTTGGTAATCTGCTGGGTCGATTGTACGGATTTGATCCTGTTTCGTACTTCTTTTAATTGTCCGGCCATAGTATAATTTGCGAATTAGCGGATTTGCGGATTGGCGAATTATGAAGGACCGTTGTATTGACGAATCCGTCAATGCGCCAATCCGTCAATGCGCCAATGCTGTTCGGGCGCAAAGGTAAGGAATTTCCCTTCTTTTTACTGGTTGATTATCCTCATTTGACGTCCACCCTCGGCAGGCTGACGGTTGCCGGATTGTTGTCCCTGGAACCGGTTCAGCCGGTAAGTAAAACTGAGCATAAAATAGCGGGTGAGCCGGTTGGTGCGGGTATCTGTAATATAGTTTCCCGTAACCGTACGATTGATGTTGGTATTTTGTTTGAAAATATCATATCCGGAGAACCTGAGAAAGCCGTTTTTCTTTTTGAAAAGGGTCTTTTCCAAAGACGCATTTAATAAAGCAATATCCTTACTTACCGTTTCAGAAAGGCCATTATTAATGATGTACTGGAAATCGTACCTGAAAATCATTCCACCGGGAAAATCAATCCGGCTGTTGGTGGTCAGGGTCCATGAATTGTAGTTGGGACTCTGTTGTTGTGGCAGGGAATATTTAGTGGCATTCACCGAATACCTCACCCCAAAATCCACTTCCAGCCATTCCTTTGGATTGTACTCGAACACCATCCCCTGCGCTGCCAGCACATTCTTACCGATATTCTTCAGGCTGTCGGCCAACGCCACATTATGATTATAATTCAACAGTCCATTGACAGTGAAAATATACATGCGGTTCCTGAAGGGTTTGCTCCAGTTATAGAAAACCGATACATTATAATAACCATTGACATTTTCAGGTATGGTTAACTGTGCACCTGAATTGCTGAGCGGGATGTTATTGTCCACAATCTTATTCTGTGTGAAACTGGCATTGATACCCGTAAAGAGCACTTTGCCCGACTGAAAATTAAAATTATTATAGACCAGGTTCAGGTTATGTGTTCGTTCTGGTTTCAACCCGGGATTGCCCTGGTACTGGTATTGCACGTTACTGATATCCCTTACCGGCTGAAGTTGTGAAAAGCTTGGCTGCCGCGCATTCCCTGAATAATTTGCGTTGAAGGATTTTGTCCGGGTGAAATTATATCCAAACCTTGCTACGGGGAAAATATTCACCCTGTTCTGGGGCGTATAGGCGCTGTCCTTGGTAATGGAATTTCCTTTCAGGGTAACGGGCTGGATACTTATACCCAGGGTATAGTTATACTTCTTTTTTACCGTCCGGATATTGGCGCCGATCCTCTGTTCATCAAAATCATTCTCATAAGCATTGCTGAGTCCTGGATTGAAATCCGCTGAACCGTTCTCCAGGTCGTATGTCTTTTTATCATTCCTGGTATAGGTTTTCCGGTAACTATATATAAGGTCGAGAAACCTGTCTTTGGCAATGGGTTCGGAATAGTTAAACCTCAGGTTGATGCCCCGACTGGTATTTTCCTGGTTGGCGAGTTGCCTGAGGGTTATTTCCACAGGCAGTGGAAGCGAAAGGTTATTGGTGATGTTCTCGGTGTATTTGGCAGATTCATTATTGGAACTGTTCATATTGGCATTGACCGAAAAATTTCTTCCCCTCCGGCGAAACCGGTGATTATATAGAACGTTTAGCGAAAGATTCGGGGTGTTCGACAGGGTGGAATCCCGGTTACTACCCTCGGTGGTGGTAATATTTTTTTCATTGATATAGCTGAAATCAGAATTGCCCTGGTTATGGCTTTCAGCGTAGGATATCTGCGGAATGACCTTTATATAATTGAAGGAATCAAAATTATATTCAAAGTTGAGGTTAAAGCGGTGGTTGTTAGACCGGTTATACGTATTGTTGTTCTGGTTGTTGGTGAAGGTCCCGGTCTCAAAAATATTCTGCTGAGAAACATCTCTTATACCATCGGTCATTCTCCTGGTGAAACTGTAACTGCCATATATCGATCCCTTATGGCTGCCCGTAAAATCATTACGAAAATTGGTTCCAATGGAATGCGTTGTGGAAATGCCGTCACTTCCTGATACAGAGGATAGTCCGCCGCCCGCAGCCTGCATCACCATCGCAGCTCCGCCCGATGCAGCCTGCTGTGTACCGCCGCCATTCCCGCCAAGGGTGAATCCCTGTCCGCCCCCCGTATTTCCACCAACATTAAACAGGCTGTTATTGACATTATTGCTATTGCCAAACACCGACAGTTGCTTATTGTTATTGAAATAATTGGCATTAACGGATGCCTGGTACCGGTCGTTGGTACCATAACCTGCCGTTGCCCGGCCAAAGACGCCTTTATTTTTATCCTTTTTCAGCTGGAGATTGATCACTTTTTCGGGTTCCCCGTCACGAATACCGCTCAGTGTGCTCTGGTCGCCATAGTCATCCACAACCTGCACTTTATCGATCATATCGGCAGAAAGCTCCCTGGTGGCGGTTTTGACATCACCCTGGAAAAAATCTTTGCCATTGACCTTCACTTTAGTGACCTGCTTGCCCTGGGCAGTTACATTACCATCCTTGTCCACGGCCACGCCCGGCAGTTTTTTCAGAAGATCCTCCACCATGGCATTAGGCTTAACTTTAAAGGAGTCGGCTTTATATTCCACGGTATCTTCCTTCACCTGGATTGGCGGTGTTTCAATGATGATCTCTTCCAGTGTCCTGAACCTTGGACTCAGCACATATGCGGGAAGCGTTATGGATAATGCGTCATTTTCGATCTTTTTCTCGAAGCCTGCATATCCAAGGTGTGAGCTACGAAGGAAAAAAGGCCTCGATTTTACCCCCTGGAACTGAAAAATACCGTCCTGCGATGTTATGGTGCGTAAGGTGTCGCCCGGCGTTTCATAAAACAGTATAACGGTGACTTTGGCAATGGGTGATTGAACAGAATCAGTGAATTTCCCGGTTACGGTACGCTGTTGCTGGGCACAAAGGTTGCTGATAAACAATAGGGTAAATGCAGAAATCAAGAATTTTCTCATGGCATGCATCGGTCTGGGATGTCAAAAATATATGTTAACCTGCGAGTTGCGGGTAAGATTGTGATAGAAGGCCCAATTTTCTTTTTACGTAACTTTGCCGGTCTATTGTAATCTCCGGGCCACCCTGAACCGCAAAGCCGTGTTGAGAGAAATGCAGGCCGGCAGACAAAAAGTCAATTAAAAAGTATGTTGAAAATTTTTTCGAAGATTTTTGGAGGCAGTAAATCTGAAAAGGATGTCCAGCGAATCAGTCCCCTGGTGAAGCAGATTAATGATTATTTTACCTCATACCGCCAGTTATCTAATGATGAACTCCGTGGCAAGACCGTGGAATTTAAAAAGAGAATACAGGATTACCTTCTTCCACTGGACGAGCAGATCAAAAAACTTAATGAGGATGCTGACGCATTACCTGCAGAAGATATCAATGGAAAGGACGACCTGTACAAGGAAGTTGATGTGCTGCTCAAAAAAAGAAATGATCAGATCGAAGAAGTATTGAAAGAAATTCTTCCGGAAGCATTTGCGGTAGTCAAAGAAACTGCAAGGCGTTTTTCAGAAAATACAGAGATCGTTTCCAAAGCAACGCAGCTCGACAGGGACCTGAGTGTGAAGAAAGATTATATCCGCATTGAAGGTGACCAGGTCATTTTTAAAAACAGCTGGACAGCCGCTGGCGGACTGGTGACCTGGAACATGGTACACTATGATGTACAGTTGATCGGTGGTATTGTACTGCATGAAGGCAAGATTGCAGAAATGGCAACCGGTGAAGGTAAAACGCTGGTATCTACACTTCCGGCTTACCTGAATGCACTCGCTGGCGAAGGTGTACATATTGTAACGGTGAATGATTACCTGGCCCGTCGTGACAGTGAATGGAACGGAACCATTTATGAATGGCTCGGTTTAACTGTTGATTGTATCGACAAACACGAACCTAACAGTGAAGCAAGACGCAAAGCTTATCTCTGCGATATCACTTATGGCACCAATAATGAATTTGGTTTTGATTACCTGCGCGATAACATGGTGCATTCAAAAGATGAAATGGTGCAGCGCAAACACCATTATGCCATGGTGGATGAGGTGGATAGTGTATTGATTGACGATGCACGTACGCCATTGATTATTTCCGGCCCGGTTCCCAAAGGTGATGACCAGCAATTTCATATTCTGAAACCAAGGGTTCAGCAACTGGTGGAAGTGCAAAAGCAGGTGGTCAACAAATCGCTGCAGGAAGCAAAGAGATTAATTGCAGAAGGCAATGATGATGCCGCAAGATGGCGGGCTTCATCTATTCAGGGCATACCGTGGATTACCCAAGAACAGTGCCCTGATCAAATTTCTGAGTGAGCCCGGCATTAAAGTGAAAATGCAGAAATCGGAAAACTATTATCTCGCCGAACAGCAGAAAGATATGCCTAAAGTGGATGAAGAACTTTATTTCAACATCGACGAAAAAAATAACCAGGTTGATCTTACCGAAAAAGGACTTCAGTATATTACCAAAGGTGGCGAAGATCCTAACTTCTTTGTACTGCCCGACCTTAGCATTTCACTGTGCGGAGATCGAAAAAAGTGATGCAACACCGGAAGAAAAACTGCAGCAGAAAGAACAGGTGCTGAATGATTATTCACAGAAAGCAGATCGTATCCATACGGTTCAACAGTTGTTGAAAGCTTACACCCTTTTTGATAAGGATGTGGAGTATGTGGTACTCGATGGGCAGGTAAAGATCGTTGATGAACAAACCGGTCGTATCCTTGAAGGAAGACGTTACAGCGATGGCTTGCACCAGGCTATTGAAGCAAAGGAAAATGTAAAGATCGAAGCAGCCACACAAACCTATGCCACGATCACGCTGCAGAACTATTTCCGGATGTACCATAAGCTTGCCGGTATGACGGGTACTGCTGAAACGGAAGCAGGTGAGTTCTGGAACATCTATAAACTGGATGTGGTCACCATTCCCACCAATCTTCCGATGACGAGGAAGGACAATGAGGATCATGGTTTACAAAACCAAACGTGAAAAATATAAAGCTGTTATTGATGAAATTGAAGCACTTCGCAATGCAGGAAGGCCCGTACTGGTGGGTACTACTTCTGTTGAGGTAAGTGAATTGCTGAGCAGGATGCTGCAGCAGAAAAAAATTCCGCATAATGTACTGAATGCAAAACAACATGCCCGGGAAGCACAGATTGTTGCAGAAGCAGGTATGCCGGCAATGTCACCATTGCCACCAACATGGCGGGTCGTGGTACGGATATCAAACTCGGTCCCGGTGTAAAAGAAGCCGGTGGTTTGGCCATTATAGGTACTGAAAGACATGAAAGCCGCCGTGTCGACAGGCAGTTGCGTGGTCGTGCAGGTCGCCAGGGTGATCCGGGTACCTCACAGTTCTATGTATCACTGGAAGATGACCTGATGCGTATGTTCGGCAGCGACCGTATTGCTTCACTGATGGACCGGATGGGTTATAAGGAAGGCGAAGTGATCCAGCACAGCATGATCACCAAGAGCATTGAACGTGCACAGAAAAAAGTGGAAGAAAACAACTTTGGTATCCGTAAACGTTTGCTGGAATATGATGATGTGATGAACAAGCAGCGTAATGTGGTTTATACAAAACGTCAGCATGCATTATTTGGCGAACGTCTGGCACTTGATCTTGATAATGCATTTTATTCGGTTGCAGAAGGACTGATTACAGGGTTCAGGGAACAGGGAGATTATGAAGGATTCAAACTGGCCGTGATTGTCAATTTTGGTATCGAAACAACCATCACTGAAGAAGAACTGGAAAAAGGCGATATCCGTATTGCAGCTGAAAAATTATATGACGAAGCTTCTTCCAATTATGCAGGAAGAAACAGGAAATGATGAAACAGGCATTGCCTGTATTTAAGAATGTAAAGCAGACACAGGGTTCACATATTGAAAATGTGGTGGTGCCTTTCACTGACGGAAAGAAAGGCGTAAATGTGATTGCCAATCTCGACAAAACAATAAATACCCAGGGTGCCGAACTGGCCAATGCACTGGAGAGAACTATTACACTGGCCATCATCGATGATACCTGGAAAGAGCACCTGCGCGCAATGGATGATCTTAAACAAAGTGTGCAAACAGCAGTATACGAACAGAAGGATCCGCTGGTGATTTATAAGACCACTGCGTATGAACTTTTCCATAATATGGATGCAGAAGTAAACCGTGATATTGTATCATTCCTGTGTTATGCCGGAATTCCTGTACAGGAAGGCAACGGTTCACTGAAGGAAGGAAGGGAACAGAAGACGGATATGAGCAAAATGAAGGTGAGGAAAGAGGAACTGGTGACTGCCGGTACCGGTGACGCACAGGTGATGCAGCAGGAAAATGATTACAATGATCCCGGTCCGGTAAAGCAGGATCCGATCAGGGTAGGCCCTAAGGTTGGACGTAATGATCCCTGTCCATGCGGTAGCGGAAAGAAATTCAAGAATTGTCACGGAAAAGAATCTTAAGCCAATTCACATTTCCTTAAGCAAAAGGACCACCATGTGGTATACATTTTGATTGGATAAAACTATGCGCACCATACTGTTCTTAATCTGCCTGCTTCCATTTTATTCAGATGCTCAAACTACGGGAACGGAAATTGTAAAAGATCCGAGGCTCGACCTGCTGATTAAAAAACAGGCCGAACTAAACAAAAAGGTGTACCTCGATAATAACCGTACCGCACAGGGTTTTCGCATACTGGTCATGAATACCAGTGACCGCAAAAAAGCAATGGATGCCAAGTCCATACTAATGCGGGATTTCCCCGACCATAAAACATATCTTATTTACCAGTCGCCCCACTTTAAAATACAGATAGGCAACTTCCGTAGCCGAAATGATGCGGAAAGCCTGAGAAAACAAATCACCAGGATATATCCCACAGGTGTGATTGTTATTCCTTCCATTATTGAAGTAAAGCCTGAAGACGATATTCAGTTCAATTAAACATACTGCCTTATCTTCGGTGCATGATTGCAGAACGAATTCAATCACTCGCTTCGGCATATGCGGCAGATACCATTTTACTCAGGCGGCACTTACATGCAAATCCTGAATTAAGTTACCAGGAATATGCCACTTCGGCATTTGTAAAGCAACAACTTGATGTCCTGGGCATTCCTTACCACAGCCTGGCCGATACGGGAGTGGTGGGAATGATTGAAGGCAATGATCCAACTTCCCGTATTGTTGCCCTTCGCGCAGACATGGATGCACTTCCCATCCAGGAAGAAAATAATATTCCCTATCGTTCAACAAAAGACGGCATCATGCACGCCTGCGGACATGATGTTCATACCAGCTGCCTGCTTGGTGCAGCAAGAATACTGCAGGAAACCAGGAAAGAATGGAGTGGCAGCGTGAAACTGATTTTCCAGCCGGGTGAAGAAAGAAATCCTGGAGGAGCCAGTATCATGATACGGGAAGGGGTACTCGAAAATCCACGCCCGGAACTCATCGTGGGCTTGCATGTGAATCCACAACTGGAAAAAGGCAAACTGAGTTTCAGGGGCGGCAAGGTGATGGCCAGTGCCGACGAGCTCTATATAACGGTTAAGGGTAAGGGAGGACATGCAGCGTCTCCCCACCAGTCGGTAGATACCATTTTGGTAGCTTCACACATTGTAGTGGCCCTTCAGCAGATCGTGAGCCGGAACAGCAACCCCTTCTCCCCTTCTGTGTTGTCGATATGTTCCTTTAATGGTGGTTTTACCACCAATGTAATTCCCCATGAAGTAAAATTAATGGGCACTTTCCGGACGATGGATGAATCATGGCGTTTTCGTGCACATGACCTGATCATTCAGCAGGCTACGTCCATTGCAACAGGCATGGGCGCAGGGATAGATGTAAGGGTTGATGTGGGATATCCCAATGTGTACAATAATGAATTATTGAATGAGATTGCCAGCGGGCAAGCCGTTCAATATTTGGGCAACGATAATGTGGAAGAGACAGAACTACGTATGGGCGCCGAAGATTTCGGATATTATTCGCAGGTGATTCCCGGGTGTTTTTTCCGGCTGGGAACAAGAAACAGCGATATGGGAATTGTTTCCGGTGTACATACACCTACTTTTAATATTGATGAAAGCGCCATTGAAATTGGAATGGGCATGATGGCCTGGTTTGGCGCCAGTTTATCGCTGAAGAGATAAACTAGCGCCAAACAAGGCCGATTAAGGATTGCGGATTACGAATTACGGATTACGAATCACAAATTTGCTGATCTCAATCATTCAAAAGAATCCGCAATCCGTAATCCGTAATCCGTAATCTTGCAAATTAGCATAATTTACACTCAACGATAGCATATGCAAAAAGATCTTAGAAGAGAGCAGGCACTGGAATATCATGCAAAGGGCAGGCCGGGAAAGATTGAAGTGGTCCCCACCAAAGAAGCGAAAACACAACGGGATCTTTCCCTTGCTTATTCCCCGGGAGTAGCGGAACCCTGTATGGAAATTCACAGGAACATTGAAAACGTATATAAGTATACTGCCAAGGGCAACCTGGTTGCAGTGATCAGCAATGGTACTGCGGTACTGGGCCTTGGCGATATCGGCCCTGAAGCCGGGAAACCGGTTATGGAAGGAAAGGGTGTACTGTTCAAGATATTTGCCGACATTGATGTATTTGACATTGAGATCAATGAAAAAGATCCCGACAAATTCTGTGAGATTGTAAAAGCCCTGGAACCCACTTTCGGTGGCATCAACCTGGAAGACATCAAAGCACCGGAATGCTTTCACATTGAGAAAAGACTTAAAGCGGAGATGAAGATCCCGGTAATGCACGATGATCAGCATGGTACCGCCATCATCAGTGCTGCGGCATTGCTAAATGCACTGGAACTGCAGGGAAAAAAAATTGAGGAAGCAAAATTTGTGGTTAACGGAGCTGGTGCTGCCGCCATTGCCTGCGTGGAACTCTATATTGCCCTCGGCGCAAAAACTGAGAATTTCCTCATGTTCGACTCCAAGGGACTTGTCAACAAAAACCGGAAAGACCTGGATGAACGAAAGAAGAAATTCATTTCATCAAAAGAAGACATGAGCCTGGCTGATGGAATGAAAAATGCCGATGTATTCATCGGGCTGAGCAAAGGAAATGTGTTGAATGGTGATATGGTAAAAACCATGGCCGACAATCCCATCGTTTTTGCCATGGCCAATCCTGATCCGGAGATCACCTATGAAGAAGCCATTGCCGCAAGGAAGACATCATCATGGCCACCGGTCGCAGCGATTACCCCAACCAGGTCAATAATGTACTCGGCTTCCCCTATATATTCCGGGGTGCGCTGGACGTAAGGGCCACCTCCATCAATGAAGCCATGAAAATGGCGGCGGTTAAAGCACTGGCAGAACTGGCCAAGACCACCGTTCCGGATATTGTGAATATGGCCTATAATGAAAAAGCCATTTCTTTCGGCCCTACCTATATCATTCCCAAACCACTTGATCCCAGGTTACTGGAAACGGTTGCCCCTGCGGTTGCCAGGGCTGCCATTGAAAGCGGTGTGGCGCAAAAACCATTCGACGACTGGGATGAATATAAGGTGAACTGAATAAACGACTGGGCATCGATAACCAGCTAATGCGTGCCATTGGCAACAAAGCCAGGAAAGATCCCAAGCGGGTGGTCTTTGCAGATGCCGAAAATATCAAGATCCTGAAAACAGCACAAATTGCACTGGATGAAGGCATCGCCTATCCTATACTGTTAGGAGATGAGAAGAAAATCCGTTCGCTGGCAAAGCAGAACAATATCAGTATTGATGAGATACCCATCATTGATCCGAAATCCGATGAGCTCGAAGAGAAACGCCAGGAGTATGGTGATCTGTATTTCAAAAAAAGGCAGCGGCGAGGTGTAAATTATTATGAAGCCTTCAAGAAAATGAAGGACCGTACTCATTTTGGCTGCATGATGGTGGAAACGGGAGATGCTGATGCCATGATTTCGGGACTTACCAGGAATTACCAGGATACCATTCGTCCGGCCATCCAGATCATCGGTACCGAAGAAGGCGTTAAAAAGATCGCCGGCATGTATATCATGCTAACCCATAAGGGACCCCTGTTCCTGGCGGATACTACGGTCAATTTCAATCCAACTTCCGAAGAACTTGCAGATATCACCCTGCTTGTTGCCAAGGAAGTGAGGTCATTTGGGATCACGCCAAGAATTGCCATGCTGAGTTATTCCAATTTCGGAAGCAGCGATACTGCCGAAGCAATGCTGGTGAGAAATGCCAGGCATATTGTAAAACAAAGGAACCCCTCCCTCATTGTAGATGGCGAGATCCAGGGCATCATGGCTTTCAACAAGGAAATCCTGAAAGATAATTATCCTTTCAGTGAACTCCTGAATGGTGATGTCAATACCCTGATATTTCCCAACCTGAGCGCCGGTAATATCGCCTATAACCTGCTGCAGGAAGTTGGTGGTGCAGACTCCATCGGGCCCATTCTGCTCGGCCTGAAAAAGCCCGTTCACGTGCTGCAACTGGGCAGTTCGGTAAGAAGCATTTTCAATATGGTACTGATTGCAGTAATCGATGCCCAGATGAAAAGCAGCCAAAACACTGATGAACTGGTTCAGAATTCACCATGGTGGAAAAAGTTCAATAAGGTCACACATGACATGTAGATGGAGAATATTTCCCGGAAAAAAATAAGTTACCAGGTCAGCAGGAATTTCAAAAAATACCTGAGGAGCTATGGCCGGGAAATGAAACTTCCCGTGTCTTACGACATCCTGCGCCATTTCAATGGCTCAGTGGTGCTATATGATAAAAATGGCAGGGATACTTTATGGGAGACCGTCTTCTATCAGCCATCCATAACCGAAGAAATCCATCAGGGCCTTAAGAGGATCTACTCATTGCTCAAGGCCAGCGGTTACACACAGGCAGAAGAACATCTTCATATTGAACGGATCGATTATTGCGTGTTTGGCAATTCCAAACCATTCCGGATCAAGATCGTCAACAATTACAACGAGGTATATGATTATTTCTATATCAAGATTGCTGATGCGTCCAGGATCTGGGGCATGGAACTTGAACACCTGCTGTCTCCCTACTGGATCAATTACCTGGTAGACGATAATACCCTGGTGGAAGAGCATATTGCAGGTATACCGGGGATATGTTTGCAGAGTCATATATGGATCGTCCTGAATTTAATCCAAAGAGAATTGCCAAGGAATTTGTCAAGTTCAACGAACGCTGCTTCATGCGCCTGTTGGGTGATATGCGCAGCTACAATTTTGTTTTTGACATCACGCAGGACTTCGACGATATCCAATTCAGGATGAGGGCCATTGATTTTGACCAGCAATCTTATGAAGGAAGAAAAAACGTTTACCTGCCACAGTTCTTCAAGGAAAATAAAATATTCGTGGACCTTGTTGCCCGGCATTTCAATCCCGATGTAATCAAACAATACCAGATGGAAGAAAGGTCGCTCGTGATCCGCAGGATGAGGGCGCAACGTCATCGGTTAAAAGACCTTAAGGATTCTTTGCTCGATGACGAACTATCGACCCATGAAAAAGTAGACCAGTTGCGAAAGGAACTTGCCGAATATCACCAGAATTTCCGTTTTTTGAATTGCGATACCATGGCAAGGATATTATTAATGCATATGAAGGAATTCATCCTGCTGGATAAAAAGCAACATTGACGATAAACCGCTATTTGGCATAAAGGCCTTATTTTGTAGGGGATATTTTCAGAAATAAATAATTCATGAACTTTTTTACGCACTTAGGCCGCTATTTACTGATGCTCAAGGGGATGTTCAGCAAGCCGGAGAATTTCAAGATGTACTGGAAGGAGCTGATGCACCAGTGTGTGGAGATCGGCATCGGCTCTTTGTGGATCGTGGCCATTATTTCCGTGTTTATCGGTGCGGTATCAACGGTGCAGACAGCCTACCAGCTGGTGAGTCCGCTGATCCCCAAATCAACCATCGCCCAGATTGTTAGGGACACTGTGATCCTGGAATTTGCACCAACCCTGACCTGTATCGTACTGGCCGGCGTGGTTGGCAGCAAGATTGCCAGTACACTGGGTAATATGCGTGTCTCCGAACAACTCGATGCCCTGGAAATAATGGGTATCAATACAAAGGCTTATATGGTAATGCCCAAGATACTGGGATCATTGATTGTGATTCCGATGCTGGTGGTGATTTCGGCGGTGCTGGGCATTTGGGGCGGCCGGTTTGCCGGCGGTGCAGCCAATATCCTTTCGCCCGAGACCTTTGATCGCGGGCTTTTTCAAAGTTTTATGCCGTTTAACGTCACTTTTGCGCTGATCAAAGCATATACCTTCGCCTTCATTATTTCCAGCATCTCCGCCTATTACGGGTACACTGTACAGGGTGGCGCCCTGGAAATTGGAAGGGCCAGCACACAGGCCGTAGTTACCAGCTGTATCATGATCCTGCTGGCTGATTACCTTCTGGCTGCACTGCTGCTCTGATGGAAGGATGGATTTATAATTGACACAAGAATATGATCGAAGTAAAAAATATCAGGAAAGGATTTGGCGGGAAAGTGGTGATCGACGATGTATCGGCGGTATTCGAAACCGGAAAATGCAATCTTATTATCGGTTCCAGCGGTAGCGGAAAAACCGTCCTGATGAAATGTATTGTGGGATTGTTTGAACCCGACCAGGGATCAATTATATACGATGGCGAAAATTTCACCGAAATGGATACCGCCCGCAGAAAAGACATGCGGCAGAAAATAGGGATGCTGTTCCAGGGTTCGGCATTATTCGACAGTATGACAGTGGAGCAAAACGTGATGTTTCCACTTGACATGTTCACCAACTGGAACATGAAAGAGAAACACAAGCGGGTAAATGAAGTACTGAACCGGGTAAATCTCGACGAAGCACAGAAAAAATTTCCGGCCGAGATCAGCGGCGGAATGAAAAAACGTGTGGGTATTGCCAGGGCCATCGTATTAAACCCAAAGTACCTGTTTTGTGATGAGCCCAATTCAGGGCTCGATCCGCAAACTTCCCTGGTGATCGACAAACTCATCCAGGAACTTACCGTTGAATATAATATTACTACGGTGATCAATACGCACGACATGAACAGTGTGATGGAGATCGGAGATCATATTGTCTATATGTACCAGGGACTTAAGGAATGGGAAGGAAACAATAAAGAAATCATTTTCTCCAAAAATGACAAACTCAATCAATTCATTTTTGCCTCCTCCTTCCTGCAGGATGCAAAGGATATGAGGATGCTGGAGGTAAAAGGTAAAATCGATAATGACCGGGATATGGACAAACTGCTGAATACATGAAAAGACTGGCTATCATTCTTTTATTGCTGACAGCAACGGCGATTTCGGCCCATGAGTTCTGGCTGGAACCCCGGCAATTCCACCTTCGTAAAGGCGAAACACTTACCCTCAGGTTCCTGGTTGGCGAGGATTTCATCGGTGAAAACTGGAAGGGCAACCGGAGTTCGGTGCAGCATTTAAAACTCTATTATAACCAAATACAGGACGACCTGATTCCCCTGGTCCCCGACAGCCTAGCAGGCGACTCCCTCAACCTCCAGTTTTTCGATGAGGGCACCGCCATGATTGCCTACCAGTCGGTCAACCGGTTTATCTCCCTGGAACCCGACAAGTTCCTTGAATACCTCAAAGAAGACGGGCTCGATAATGCCATACAATACAGGGAAGAACATCATGAAACCGATTCCATGGGCAGGGAGTTATACCAGCGCTGTGCCAAGACCATTTTCCAGGTAGGTACGCTTAAGGATGATTCCTATGGAAAATACTGCGGATTGCCTTCGGAGTTTGTGCCCCTGGTAAACCCCTATGCCCTTACGAAGGGTCAATATATGTCGATCAGGATCCTGGCCGGGGGAAAACCCGCTGCCGGATTGAAGGTCAAAACCTGGCACAGGGTGAACGGTAAAACTACCAGGAATGAACTTTTGTCTGATGCCGAAGGCATCGTGAGATTCCCCGTCAGCCTTAACGGCAAATGGATGGTCAGTAATGTTGTTATGGAAAGGCTGGAAAACAATGAAAAGGCCGACTGGCAAAGCTATTGGGCCTCTCTCACCTGGGGATATTAGAGAAAAAATTCATGTCTTCGCCTACCCGGTCTTTTTTGGCTCATATTATTAACTTAATCGCCTGAATACTTGCAATTTTGAATTTTTGCCGTACTTTTGAATCCGGACCAAGTCTTACTACACAGAATTTCCAATACCACTGCAAGCCACGCTAATCAAGCGCTTATATCCGGTTACCCTTTGCCGTACACTTATTATTTTTAAAACTTGCAGGACATGAAAAGAATTTTTACACTATTCGCCCTATTGACAATTGTATCAACTGGAGCTTACGCACAGTTCACATTTACACAAACAAGAGAACCCCAACTTGTAACTTCGTCTACCCTTGGTGGTCAGACAGTTTTCTGGGATGCTCCTGATGCATTCAAGGTATCCGCGGTTGATCTCGTTTTTCAAAGTACCGTTCCTTCTTTTCCGGGTAACGGAGAGTATTCAGACTGGTTATTCTCCAATGATTTCGGATTTTCCATTCCCACTTCGGCAACCATAGACCTGATTGAAGTGAAAATCGTCCGGAAAGCCAGGGGAACCGGCATCAGGGATAACAGGGTTCAGCTCACCAAGGCTGGCTCACTTGTAGGCGCGGATTATGCTCAAACCAGTATTAACTGGCCTGCGACGAATCAACTGGCCACCTATGATGGTGATTTTGGCTTGGACCCGCTGTGGTCAACTACATGGACCCCTACTGAAATAAATGATCCCAGTTTCGGATTTGGACTCGTTGTATTTAAAGCCGGTGGACTTCTATCTTCTGACTTTGCGGATGTAAACAGGGTACAAATTACCATTACCTATACCCAGTTATTCCCTATCGTCTTAACAAATTTTGACGTTAAGAATGTTGACAATAAAGTCAGTATCAGTTTCACCACGGAATCTGAAACAAAAGTGAAAACACTTTTCATTGAAAGGTCTTCCGATGGTAAAAACTATACTGATCTGTTCGCCATCCAGCCTAAAGGTGGAGAGAACATCAAAACCACATATAATCTTACCGATGCTGCTCCCCTTTTGGGCACCAATTACTATCGCCTGAAAGAAATTGATATCGATGGCAAGTGGCATTATTACGAAACAAGGGTGATCAAGACCACAAATGTTTCCAATAAATTCCAGGCATACCAGAACAATGGTAATGTGATCGTCAATTTCAACAACCTGCCGGGTAACTATACCCTGTCGCTTGTTGATATGAATGGACAGATTGTCGCAACCCAGAAATTCGTGGTAAACAGACAGGCAGTGCAGCTTACGTTAGATCCACCGGTCAAACGAACGGGCATCTACCTGGTGAACCTTAAAGGCGGAGATAACTTCAATGAAAGCCTCAAACTTTTCATACAGCGATAAAACTTAATATTTTTAGAAACCCTCCAGATCACCTGGGGGGTTTTTTTATGCAGTTTTATCAGCTCACAACAGAAACTGGCTGATCATTATCGCCAAATTAACCCTATTTTTGCCGCACCCAAAACAGTGCCATTTATGTCTATTCTTGTCAATAAACAATCGAAAATTATCGTCCAGGGATTTACCGGAACAGAAGGCAGTTTCCATGCAACCCAAATGATTGAATATGGCACCGACCTCGTGGGTGGCGTTACACCGGGTAAGGGCGGCACCCGGCATCTCGACAGGCCTGTTTTTAATACTGTTGCAGACGCAGTGAAGAACACAGCTGCAGACGTCAGTATCATCTTTGTACCTCCTGCATTTGCCGCTGATGCCATCATGGAAGCAGCAGAAGCAGGTATAGGCCTGGTGGTCTGTATTACGGAAGGTATTCCTGTGCAGGATATGGTGAAGGTTAAAAACTACCTGAAGAGCACAAATACCCGTTTAATCGGTCCCAATTGCCCGGGAATAATCACTGCAGGCGAATGTAAAGTGGGGATCATGCCGGGATTTATTTTCAAGCCAGGCAATATCGGCATTGTTTCCAAATCCGGTACGCTCACTTATGAAGCGGCTGATCAGATCGTGAAAGCAGGCATGGGTATTACTACAGCTATCGGTATTGGTGGCGATCCCATCATCGGCACCACCACCAAAGAAGCCGTTGAATTGTTTATGAATGACCCCCAGACGAAAGGCATAGTAATGATTGGCGAGATAGGTGGTGGAATGGAAGCAGAAGCAGCCAACTGGATAAAGGCCAACGGCACCAAACCGGTGGTAGGATTCATTGCGGGCCAAACTGCTCCTCCCGGCCGCAGGATGGGCCATGCCGGCGCCATCATCGGCGGCTCTGATGATACGGCCGCTGCAAAAATGCGGATCATGAGGGAATGCGGAATTAAAGTAGCCGACAGCCCTGCTGATATAGGGATTACTATGGCGGAAAGCTTTAAGTAGTTGAGGGTTGAGGGTTGAGGGTTGAGGGTTATGACATTAAAGACCAAGGTCGAGGGACCAGATTATTTAGGGTGATTGTACAGCTGGTACAGACTTAACATTTAAGGTAAGATTTCCACTGACCAGCACACCATAGACCAGAATACCACTGAGACAAGAACAGGGATCGATTCCTGGCGGATTAACATTTCCGCATTTCCATTCCCACATTTACCACATTAGCCCATTCCCACATTTTCACGTCTTTTATGTAAATGATGATATTATTGCATCTGAATGATAGAACTATGCGGATTATTATGACGAGATTCATTCCTGTTCTCTTGACGATATTTCTTGTTTCCTGTACTATGGCACAAAAACCGATGACTAACTATAATGAACGATGGAAAAATGTTGAGGTCCTGGTCCGGGAAAAAGGGCTTACTGCTTCTGCTGTAAAGGAGGTGGAAGCCATTTATTCGCTGGCCAAAAAAGAAAAACAGGAGGCGCAAATGATTAAGGCGCTCCTTTATATATGCGACCTGCAGGCTCAAATAACAGAAGACGGTGAGCAGGACGCAATGAAAAAAATAGCAGCGGAAATAAATTTGTCCGCAGCACCTGTAAAAAATCTCCTTCAGTCATTACTGGCGACAAAATATTTGCAGTATTTCAATGATCACCGCTGGAATTTGTATGACAGAACACCTACCATGGGCGACAATTCCACGGACATTGATACCTGGAGTATAGAGGATTTCCACAATAAAATTTCTTCCCTGTATGATCAGTCGCTTTCGTCACCTGAAAAATTAAAAACAACTTCTCTATCCGCCTACGAACCTGTCATTACCAAAGGTGGTTCCCGCAAATTAAGGCCTACACTGTACGACTTGTTATCGCACCAGGCTCTGGAGTATTTCACGTCAGATGAAACTTATCTTACCAAACCGTCATATCATTTCGAGATAAATGATCCACAAGCCTTCGCTCCTGCTGCAGCATTCATCAAGGCCAGGTTCACCACCCGTGATTCTGGTTCAATGAAATTTCGCGCCCTGCAGATCTACCAGGATCTTTTGTCTTTTCATATCGATGATAAAGACCCTTCCGCTTTCCTGGATGCCGACCTCGACAGGCTGGAATACATGCATAGGTCATCCATCCTGCAAAATAAGAATGAGTTGTATAAAAAAGCGTTATTGGCTATCGCTGATCGCCATGCTTCCAATGAATATGGAGGACTGGCTTCCTTCCTGGCAGCAGAGCTGGATTATAATACTGCATCGTCCTATAACCCTGTAACATCACCTGTATCATTGCGCTTCACCCTGGTGGATATCGCCAATACATTGTCAGCGATCAGTAAAAAATATCCAGGCACAAGGGCGGGTGCAATGAGCACCAACCTCCTTCGAAATATTGAAGCCAAAGAAATGGGCATGGAAACCGAGAAGGTAAATATACCCGGACTGCCATTCCTTTCGAAAGTGTCTTTCCGCAATCTGAACAAAATTTATTACCGGATCATTGCACTCAATGATGAAGATTTCAGCAGGGAGAGATTCAATGAAAAATACTGGGATGTTATCACAAAGAAAAAATTCCTTCGGAATATTACACAGGAACTCCCCGATGCAGGTGATAAAAGAATGCATTCGGTAGAAATAAAGATTGACGCGCTGCCTGAAGGCCAGTACGCACTCCTGTGCAGCAGTGATCCTGAATTTAATACCGGTAAGGCACAAATGACCTTACAATTCTTCCACGTTTCCAATATCAGCTATATCAGCCGTGAAAATCATTTTTTCATCCTGCACCGGAATAGC
Organism: uncultured Sphingobacteriales bacterium; assembly: GCA_963707255.1. Lineage (GTDB taxonomy): Bacteria > Bacteroidota > Bacteroidia > Chitinophagales > Chitinophagaceae > Pollutibacter. The sequence continues at coordinate 213,830 of CAVPPM010000018.1, forward strand.
GGACAACCACTTGCAGGTGCAACCATCCAGCTATGGGAATCCCGGTACGATTATGCCAGTTCGAAGCAGGTGCTTTCAAAAAAATCCTCCTTTACTACCAACCCCAACGGTTATGCTAATATGCCTGTGAAAGAATCGTTTCTTCCTGAAATTACCTGGAAGAATGACCGGCTGTTTACCCGCGACCAGCAATATTATTACCAGTATAACCAGGGAAGGGAAGAAAAAGAAAAAACATTCCTTTTCACAGACAGGATTATTTACCGTCCGGGCCAGACAGTCTTTTTTAAAGGAATTGTGGTAGCGCTGGATTCCGGCGGTAGGAAGAGTCATGTCGTGCCCGGAAAAAAATCAACGTTACGCCTATTTGATGCCAATAGTGAAGTGCTGGATTCCCTCGTTCTAACCACCAGTGATTTCGGTTCTTATAACGGCAGGTTTGTTATTCCGGAAAACCTGCTGAACGGAGACTTTTCCATCAGGGATGAAAAAAACAATGCCTTCATATCGTTTAGTGTGGAAGAGTATAAGCGGCCAACCTTCGAAGTAAGTTTTGATACGGTAAAATCAGCATTTCGGTTAGGCGATACTGTTACCATGACCGGAACCGTGGCGGCCTATGCCGGAAACCAGTTGAATAATAGTACCATCAATTACCGGGTTTCGCGAAAAACCAGGTTTCCGTGGCCGTGGCGCTTTGGCGGATGGGATATGCCGGGAGAAGAAATGGAAATTGCACAAGGCAGTACCCTTACCGACGAAGATGGAAAATTTTTAATAAAATTTTTAGCCATCCCGGATTATTCCACGGATAAAAAGTTTGAACCCGTTTTCGATTTTGAAATCATTGCCGATGCCACTGACCAGGGTGGTGAAACAAGGTCGGGTCAGTCGGCCATTACCATCGGCTACAAAGCATTGAATCTCCAGGTGGAAATGGATGCAGAAACCATTCCTTCTGACAGTCTGAAAGAACTGAAAATTTCAGCAACCAATTTTGCCGGTCAGTTTCAACCGGTAAAAGTGGATATACAGATGTCATTGCTGGAGGCTCCCGGCAGGTTAATACGTCCTCGATACTGGTCGGCCCCCGACACCAGTATTATCGCCAAAGAAGAATTTATCCGCCAGTTTCCGAACGATGAATACCTGGATGAAAATAACAAGACTAAATGGAAGCAGGTAAAGACTGTTTTTACCGGATCATCCCAATTACAGGCAGGCAAAAAGGTTTCCCTTGGTAATAATGCTTTCTCCCGGGATGGTACCTGCTGGAAGTAAAAGCACGTGACCAGTATGGTGAAGAAGTAACGGATAAAAGATATATCCAGGTAATTGACGGGAAAAATAATCTGCCTGTGCAGCCAGCCTATGCCTGGAGTGTTACTAACAGCACATCCATGGAACCGGGGAAGGTGGTTGATTTTACCTATGGCAGTTCAGCCGATAACATATGGATCATACGGCTCCTGGATAAAAAGAACCAACCGGGTAAGCCGCCGATGCCCTTAAAAAAAACAACAGCGGCAAGTCCGTCGCCGACGGAAATAAAGGAAGGCCCCTTTAGTTTCATCAGGCAGAATAAAGACATTCAAACGGTTAAAGTACCAGTAACAGAAGATGATCGTGGAGGTTTTATGATCACACAGGTCTTTGTTAAACACAATCGCGTATTTGAAAACGGGAAGATGGTCGCGGTGCCATGGAACAATAAGGAACTCAATGTTTCGGTACAATCGTTCAGGGATAAAATGGAACCAGGAAGCAAAGAAAAATGGACCCTGACCATCACCGGCCATAAGGGAGAAAAAATAAGTGCAGAAATTCTTACCAGCTTGTACGATGCTTCGTTGGACCAGTTCAAAGAGCATCATTGGAATAAGCCTTCCGTATTTCCTGTCCTGTATAATCCTGCAGGATGGAACCATAACCAGAATTTTGAATTAAGCAGGTCACAAACTAAATATGTTACGGATAAATACATTAATGTTCCCGGGGTAACTTATGACCAGTTTATCTGGCAAACAGGTGAATTCCGTTATGGTTATGGGCGCCAGAAAATGATGAAAACTGAATCTTTAATGGTGGCCAACGAGATGGAGTAACAGACTCAGCTCAGTCAGACGCGAAAGATGGGAAGAGAATTTACGCCACCCGGTAGTGGTCCGCGATGAAGAAGTTTCTGCAGGCACATCGCGCACTGAACCCTCATCCATCAAAACGCGGAAAAACTTTTCTGAAACCGCATTTTTCTTTCCCGACCTGCATACGGATGACAACGGAAATGTAAGCTTTTCCTTCACCATGCCCGAGGCGCTCACCAGGTGGAAATGGCAAACCATGGCACATACAAAAGACATGGCAACGGGCATGGCTATGCGAAATATTATCACCCAGAAGGACCTGATGGTGCAGCCCAATATGCCGAGGTTTCTAAGGGAAGGCGACAGGATCAGTCTGACCGCAAGGATCAGCAACCTCACCACTAAAGAAGTGACGGGACAGGCTTATCTCCAATTGCTTGATCCGGAAACGCAGCAGCCGGTGGATGGATGGTTCAAAAACATCTTTCCCCAGCAACATTTCACTGCCGCGGCAGGTCAGCAGACGGCTGTCAATTTTGAGATAGAAGTTCCGGTCAATTTCAACAAACCCCTGCAATATCGTATTGTGGCCACGTCAGGCAATAATAGCGATGGCGAAGAAAACATTCTTCCGGTACTCACCAACAGGATAATGGTTACCGAATCCCTCCCCATTATTATGAGAGGAAACGGCACAGAACAATTTGCCTTCAACAAACTACTGAAGGCTCCTGCGGAAGGTTCACTTACTCATCATCGCTTTACCATTGAATACAGCAGCAATCCTGCATGGTATGGTGTTCTTGCGCTGCCTTACCTGATGGAATATCCCTATGAATGTGCTGAACAAAATTTCAACAGGTTTTATGCCAATGCACTGGCATCATCTGTTGCCAACAGCTCACCTAAGATCAGGGCGATGTTTGAACAATGGCGTACATCGGATACTGCTGCGCTGATCAGTAACCTCCTGAAAAACCCGGAACTCAAAAATATCCTGCTGGAACAAACGCCCTGGGTAATGCAGGCTAAAAGTGAATCTGAGCAGCGAAAAAATATAGCCTTGCTGTTTGACCTGGTAAGGCTTTCCAAAGAACAGGCGTCGTCGCTGAACAAATTGAAACAGATGCAATCCCCGAACGGGGGATTTGTATGGTTCACCGGGGGACCGGAAGACAGGTATATGACGCAATATATTTTGACCGGCATTGCACATCTCAGGAATCTCAATGCGGTTCCAAAAGAAAGCGAACCTGTATTGCACGACATCATCGTTTCCGCCATTCCTTACCTTGATAAAAAAATCCTGGAAGATTACCAGCAGTTAATAAAAGACAAGGCCGACCTCACCAAGAACCATCTGGGCGCTATACAGGTTCAATATCTCTATATGCGTTCTTCGTTCAAGGACCTGCTGATGAAAACCGCGGAACAAAAAGCTGCAGACTTTTATGTTCAGCAGGCCAGGAAATTCTGGCTCTCTCAGAACAGGTACGGGCAGGCAATGCTTTCCATTGCGCTGAACCGAAAGGGTGAAAAAACTTTGGCCAATGGTATCATCAGGTCTTTACAGGAAAATGCGATTCGTTCAAAAGAACTGGGTATGTACTGGAAAGAAAATATCCGCGGATATTTCTGGTACCAGTCGCCCATTGAAACGCCAGGCATTGCTGATCGAAGCCTTTGATGAAGTCACCAAAGACAAGGCATCCGTAGAGGAAATGAAACTCTGGCTGTTGTCGCAAAAACGTGTGCAGGACTGGGGGACCACCAAGGCTACCGCTGATGCCGTCTATGCTTTACTGAAGACGGGGAACAACTGGCTGAATGCCGGACCGGAAGTGACCATTAAAGCCGGTGAAAAAACCTTTTCTGCTGCTACACATCGGCAGGAAGCGGGGACGGGTTATTTTAAGGAAACTGTAAATGATAAATCCGTTCGTCCTGCCATGGGAAATATTTCAGTTACAGTGAAAAATAATACGGATGGATTGATCAGCTGGGGTGCTGCATACTGGCAATATTTCGAACAGATTGAAAAAATAACTCCTTCGGCCACACCATTGAAACTGGAGAAAAAATTCTTTATACAAAAGAACAGTGACAAAGGCCCGGTGCTGTTACCACTTAAAGAGGGAGATGAACTAAAAGTAGGGGATAAATTATCGGTGAGGATCGAAATAAGGTCAGACAGGCAGATGGAATACATCCATATGAAGGACCTTCGTGCTTCAGGTACCGAACCCGTTAATGTGCTCAGCCAGTATAAATGGCAGGGCGGACTGGGATACTATGAAGCCACCAGGGATGCCAGTACAGACTTCTTTTTCAGCAACCTGCCCAAGGGAACCTTTGTCTTTGAATACGCACTTTTTGTAACCCATAATGGAAGTTTTTCAGCCGGACTCACTACGATCCAAAGTATGTATGCGCCGGAGTTCAATGCGCACTCGGGGGGGACGAAGATCTCTGTCAAATGAGGTCGAAGTGGATTACGGATTGCGGATTACGGATTGCGGATTCATTAATATCCGAAATTATCCAATCCGGCAGCATTAGCCAATGTGTTTGATCTTCAATTCGTCAATCCGTAATCCGCAATCCGTAATTCGTAATCCTTTCGAAATTTCTGATTATTTTCAACCCCTTATCACAGGTGAAAAATGAATCACGAAAAAGTTTACTATATACCAGCCCGTTTCAGAAGGGTGGAAAATATGCATATCCTCCTCTGGTTAATCAAGGATGCCTGCTGGGCCATGAATTTTAAATGGATTGCACTGTTCATGATCATTCCCACCCTCACGGTGGCCCTGATCATCACCTGGCAAACCCGGCAGGTCATTTCAGAGTTTCTTCACAACCTGGCAGTAGATTTCTGGATCCTGGCCAACTGTACCTGGATGGTTGGTGAATTTACCGGCTGGGACGAAAACCTGGTCGGTGTTTACGGATTAAGGCAGTTTTCGCTAATCCCTTTTGGTATCGGACTGTGCATCCTCCTGTATTACTACGTCTTCCTGGCCTCCAGGAAGGGCTTCAAAGAAAAGATGTTCACCAAAACCGAGCAGATCATCAATGAGGAACTGGCCTCTTCGGACCAGCGCCGTGGATGAATGGTAACTGCCTGGCCGGTGTCCCGGGGGCGTCTGTTCACCAGACCAGGCTGCCTCATCTGACCACCCCATATGCGATAAGCTTCTGTGTCTGCCATCCCCCGATCGCCCTAAATCCGCTATATTTGCGGACTTTAAATAACAGTTATTTCGCACATGTACAGATCACATACCAACGGGGAATTAAGGATTACAGACAGGGGATTATCCGTCACACTGGCCGGCTGGGTGCAGACCGTCAGGAAATTCGGCGCCATCACATTTGTAGACCTGCGCGACCGGTATGGCATTACCCAAATTGTGTTTAATGAAAACTTTAATACACAGTTCGATAAACAACCCCTTGGGAGGGAATTCGTACTGCAGGTAACCGGTACCGTTATAGAACGCAGTAACAAAAATGCAAATATTCCCACGGGAGATATTGAAATATCAGCCACCTCATTTACCATACTGAATAAATCAGCAGTCCCGCCTTTTACCATCCAGGATGATACGGATGGCGGTGACGACCTGCGGATGAAATACCGTTACCTGGACCTGCGCCGTAACCTGGTGAAGAAAAACCTGGAACTGCGTTATGCGGTAAACCGTGCGGCGAGAAATTACCTTCATGAACAGCAGTTTCATGGATATGGAAACACCCTTCCTGATCAAATCGACTCCTGAAGGAGCACGCGATTTTGTTGTACCATCGCGCATGAACCCGGGGCAGTTTTATGCGTTGCCCCAATAGCCCGCAGACCTTCAAGCAATTGCTGATGGTGAGTGGTTACGACCGTTACTACCAGGTAGTGAAATGTTTCCGGGATGAGGATCTCCGGGCCGACCGGCAGCCGGAATTCACCCAGATCGACTGCGAGATGAGTTTTGTTGAGCAGGAAGATATCCTGAACATGTTTGAAGGAATGATCAAGTACATTTTCAAGACGTAAAAGGAATTGATTATACGGAAGTGATCGAGCGAATGACCTGGGAAGATGCCATGTGGAATTACGGAAATGATAAACCGGATACCCGGTTTGGGATGAAAATACTGAACATCAAATCAGGCTTTAAACTCAATGGCGAATATGCGGCTACCGGAGCATTGCTTGAGGGTACAGAATTTAAAGTATTCGATGATGCAGAAACCGTACTGGCTATTGCCGTACCCGGAATTGCGTGAATATACCCGTAAACAGATTGACGAACTAACGGAATGGGTTAAACGACCCCAGATCGGTATGAAGGGCCTCGTTTACATCAGGTACCAGAAAGACGGCATCCTCAAAAGCAGTGTTGACAAATTTTTTTCAGAAGACAAGCTAAAAGCCATCGCAGCATGCAGCCGAGGCAAAGCCGGGTGATATGATCCTGATACTCGCCGGACCTGAAGAAAGAACAAGGAAAGCCATGAGCGAACTTCGGCTTGAACTGGGTGAAAGGACTGGGAATGCGCAAGAAAGATGAATTCAAATTATTGTGGGTACTTGATTTTCCGCTTTTTGAATACAGTGAAGACGACAACCGGTGGGTAGCCCGTCACCACCCGTTTACTTCGCCCAAACCGGATCATATTGAGGTGATGATCAATAACAACCCGGAGATTGATAACGCTGCCGAATACCTGAAACATCCTTATGCCCAGATCAAGGCCAATGCCTATGATATGGTGCTGAATGGCAATGAGATTGGCGGTGGATCAATCCGGATCTACCAGCGTGACCTGCAGGAAAAGATGTTTGCTGCCCTTGGAATGAGCCGGGAAGAAGCCAATCATAAATTCGGGTTCCTGCTGGGCGCCTTTGAATATGGTGCTCCGCCGCATGGTGGTATTGCCTTTGGATTCGACAGGCTATGTGCCCTGCTTGGCGGAAGTGAAAGTATCCGCGATTTTATCGCCTTTCCCAAAAATAACAGCGGAAGGGACGTTATGCTTGATGCACCCGGAACTATCGACAATAAACAGCTGGATGAACTCAATATCCGGCTGAATATGGAATAGCAGGAGACTTTAATTAAAACATTTTTCGAAGCAGTGTTTTTGATTTTTGGAGGATAACTTCTTATCTTCCGCTTACCCACTTTACTGACTTGTCTGTACACCTGAATCAATCATGCGTATGACAGGCAATGCTCTGCTGCAACAATACAAGACCGGCCCCGGTTTCTGGGATGAAATGTGCAATAACGGCCAGATCAGGCCCGAATACGGACATATCGCCCAAACTTTGTCAGAAACCCTGGTAGAAACCCTGCATTATAAAGACAAGCTCGCCGGAGAGCTCTTTATGAACCAGGGCATCACGTTCACCGTATATACAGACGACGAGGGTATAGAACGGATCTTTCCCTTTGATATCATTCCGAGGATCATCACCGGTAAGGAATGGGATATCGTTGAACTGGGCATCAAACAGCGGATCACTGCCCTCAATCTTTTTCTCAAGGATATCTATTCTGAACGGCAGATCCTGCGTGATAAGATCATTCCTGCTGAACTCATCGCCAGCTGTCCGGAATATACCAGGGAAGTTTATGGAATCAGGCCAGCGCATGATATCTATGTGCATATTTCCGGCATTGACCTGATCAGGAGTGAAACGGGCCAGTTTTATATTCTTGAAGATAATCTTCGCACTCCATCCGGGGTTTCTTACATGCTGGAAAACCGGGAAGTGACCAAAAGGATCTTTCCAGGTCTGCTGGGGGCCAATAATGTTCGCATGGTCAGCAATTATCCATTGATCCTCCACCAGAATTTACTGGCACTGGCGCCAAGGCATGTCTCCAATCCCACTGTTGTACTGCTGACACCGGGGGTTTTTAATTCAGCCTATTATGAACATACTTTCCTGGCCCGACAAATGGGAATTCCATTGGTAGAAGCAAGGGACCTGATGGTCATGAATCACCGGGTGTATATGAAAACCACCCAGGGACTTCAACAGGTACATGTTATTTATCGCCGCGTCGATGATATATTTCTTGATCCCCTGTCGTTCAAATCAGACAGTATCCTGGGTGTCCCCGGACTGATCAGCGCGTATCGGAAAGGAAATGTAGCCATCGTAAATGCACCGGGAAATGGTGTAGCCGATGATAAAGCGGTATATGCTTATGTACCCTCCATGATCAGGTACTACCTGAATGAAGAACCCATCCTTCCCAATGTGCCCACCTACCAGCTGATAGACCAGGGAGCGAGAGACTATGTGTTTAACAACATCAATAACATGGTCATCAAGAAAACCAATCAGTCCGGTGGTTACGGTATGCTGATGGGCAACAAGGCCACGGATGAAGAAATTGATCAGTTTAAGCACGAGGTGGAGAAAGATCCGCGCAATTTTATCGCCCAACCCATTATCAAACTTTCCACAGTGCCCTGTTTTATCGACGGGCAGCTCAAATCACGTCATGTAGACCTGAGGCCGTATGCACTATGTGGTCCACAGGGCATCAATATAGTACCAGGGGGCCTCACGCGTGTAGCCTTACGGGAAGGGTCACTCGTAGTTAATTCTTCGCAGGGCGGGGGAAGTAAAGACACATGGGTAGTTGATCTTAAATTAAATGAAGAATAATGCTGAGTAGAGTTGCGGATTCATTATACTGGCTCGACAGGTACATGGAGCGAACCGATGCCATGATCCGTGTGCTTCGGACCAATTATGTATTGTCATTTGATGACGGGTTGAATAGTGTTTCCTCATGGAGGCAATTGCTGAATATATTCGGATACCTCCCGGAAGAAAAAATCCAGGAGTATGAAAGAGATACTGCTGCAACCATGAGATTCCTGATAACGGATTTAACCAATCCAAATTCATTGCGTTCCATCATTTCAAAGGCAAGGGAAAATGCGCGTGGTGCCCAGGACCATATCACTAAAGAGGTATGGGAACAGGTCAACCAGGTATACCACCAGGTGAATGATCCCTCCATGGAAAAAAGGTTGAATGAAGAAACGCTCAAAGTCATCGACCAGCTCACAGAATACATCACCTTGTACTATGGGGTTACTGCCAGTACCATGCCAAGGGGAAATGGATGGAACCTGATGAATACCGGCAAGTTTATCGAACGCTGCCTGCTGACCATTGACATCGCCCGTCAGCACCTGGGAGTCATCGAGTATAAGCTTGATGAGACCAGGGATATTCTATACTGGAGAAACCTGCTATTGTCGTTATCAGGTTATGAATTACATCTGAAAACGTATCGGACACGCAACCACGACTGGAATGTAGTAGACCAGGTATTGTTCAACCCGAATTTTACCAGGTCCGTCAGGTATTCCCTGCAGAAAATCAAAGGATACCTTGGTAAGATTGTGGAGTATAATAACCCCGAAGGGAAAGAGTTGCTTTGGAACCAGTTCGGAAGGATGATGAGCAGGATTGAGTATGCGGATATGGAGCAGGTACAGCAGGAAAAGCTGGAAGAATTTTTACGGCATACGCGAAGTGACATGGTAAACTTCCACCAGATGCTGGGCAAATCCTTTTTTTCATATCATTAATTCATCCGAATGCCCGTATATAAAATTCATCATATTACCCGGTATACTTACGACAAACCCGTCAAGGAGAGTGTAAACCAGATCAGGCTGTTTCCTTATAATTGCCCGGAACAGGAAGTGTTGCATCATGAATGGATTATCACCAACTATCCCGAACTGCACATTTTTAATGATTACTGGAATAACCGTGTTGCTGTATTTAATATTGTGGAACCACATGCCGACCTGACCATCGAAAGTAAATTAATGGTTCGTACAACTGCGTCCAATGAAAACTTCCTGGGTTACAATGGCACAAGGCTGGAACTCGAAAACGACATGAGTGACAACCTTTCACTGCTGGAACTGACCAGGCAGGACCTTGTTGAATCACAGGATGAAATCAATGAGATTGTCGCCATGGTATATTCTTCCGATAAAACAATTGCTGAAAAAGTACAGCACTGCAGTGAATATATCTTTACCCATTTTCAATACATAAAAGGTATCACCGATATTGAAACAACGGTGGATGAAATCCTTAAACACAAATCCGGCGTATGCCAGGATTTTGCACACGTAATGCTCCAGTTACTCCGCACGATGCGGATACCCTCCCGTTATGTAAGCGGTTATATTTGTCCGAGTGAAGCCGGCATCCGCGGCGAGGGGGCAACACATGCCTGGGTGGAAGCATGGATTCCCGGAACGGGCTGGGCAGGCATTGATCCAACCAACAATTTGTGGGTTACCAATAAACACGTAAAACTTGCTGTCGGCAGGAACTTTGGTGACTGTTCCCCGGTAAAAGGAACCTTCAAGGGCCCGGTAAAGCAGAGCCTTTCCGTATTTGTATCGATTGGTTATGAAGACGGCCATATTTTTGAAGACGTAAACAAGGTCAATTTGCACCTAGAACCTCCGCCCCCGACAGAAGAAGAAATTGCCGAACAACAAGCCAGTCAACAACAGTAAACAACATTAAAGTGCAACAAACTTTGGGTTACTGTTGTTGACTCCCTTGTTAATTGGGAAATTGGGAAGTGTGGGAAATATGAAAGTGGAATCAGGAAATTTCCTCAATCGCTGATGACCAATTTTCTGATTTCACTTTCACACTTAACCACATTTCCCAATTTTCCAATTTCTACCTCAGCCATATCTCATTTACAGGGTCTCCCTTACTGCTCTTACCGGAATGGTGCCATTCCCTGCCGTCTACTTTGGCATCAAAGCTCAGGGACATGCCTACCCTGCTGCTGTCACGTGAAAAGAATTCAATCATCTCCGTATACTTGCCGTCGGAGAAGCTGTATTTTCCGCCGCCGGTTCCGAAAAATTCACCCGTATCGGTATTTATGGCGGCCCATTGAAAACGTGTACCGGATAATATCTTTATTGTTTTCCTGGGGCCGGGATTCATCGCGGTCATCTTGCCATTTTGTTCCCGGCTGAATATCCTCCAGTTGCCCGCCAATGGTCCTTTTCCGTCATCCACCCTTTTCCACAATTCCTTTTTGCCATCACGCGTAATTAGCATTTCATTGCCCTGTATAGTAACGGGAAATTCGTAGGGTTTACCAACTTTTTCCTTCCCGGTGCTGTTAAACTCGATCACACCCCGGATCCTGCCATCTGCATATTTCAAGGTTCCGCCATAAGTCTCCGAAAACTTCTTATCGCCTGTGTTATAAGTAGCTACGCTTAAATAATTATCTGCAATGACCAATGTGTGCACCATTCCGTTTTCCCTGAATTCCCAGGCACCTTCTGGCTGATGCTGGTAAAGGAAAAATGATGACAGCAGCAATACGGCAATGATCTTCATAATGAGTTTTTAGCTGTTGTAAAGTAAAACAAAAAACCATTGTGAAAAAATGGACGGTTTTTCGTCAATGTAAGCCTAAGGGCTTAACTTTAAGCAAACGATGTTTGCTATGATTAGAAGACAATTTTTGAAGACCGGCGCGATGGCAATTGCCGGGACTGTAGCCTTGCCTGAGTTTCTTTCTGCGAAACCGAAATACCCCCAAAAACTGGTCGGCCTCCAGTTATACTCCGTACGGAAGGACATGGAAACTGATCCCCTGGGAACGCTGAAGAAGTTATCCTCCATGGGATACAAATTTGTGGAGCATGCCAATTATGTGAACCGTAAATTTTACGGTCAATCTCCAAAAGATTTTAAGAAGATTCTTGACGATCTTGGATTGAGAATGCCCAGTGGTCACACTGTATTTACTTCCAAACATTGGGATGAATCCAAAAAGGATTTTACTGATGCCTGGAAATATACCATAGAAGATGCCGCAATCTGCGACCAGAAATTTGTGATCAGCCCATGGCTGGAGGAAGGGAAACGCAAAACAGCGGATGACCTTAAAGCGTTCATGGATATTTTCAACAAAAATGGTGCGCTCTGCCAGAAGTCGGGCATGAAATTCGGCTACCATAACCATGATTTTGAATTCAGCCAGAAACTGGACGGTCAGCAGGTTTTTGACCTTATCCTTTCCAACACTGATCCTAAACTGGTAATGCAACAGCTTGACATCGGCAATATGTACAATGGCGGAGCCGATGCATTGGAAATCGTGAAGAAATACCCCGGCCGTTTCGAATCCTGGCATATCAAGGACGAGATCAAGGCCACCGAAGGAAATGAAAAATTTGAAAGTACTGTTCTCGGAACCGGTATTGTTCCCGTTAAAGATATTCTCGCCATTGCGAAATCGACCGCTGGTGATACACACCTTATCATTGAACAGGAATCTTACCAGGGTAAAGCGCCACTGGATAGCATGAGTGAAAATTTGAAGATCATGAAAAACTGGGGATACGTTTAAAATATTTGCCGGAGGCAGATATTTTAATTGGCGAATTGACGGATTAACGGATTGGCGAATTGATTACGTTTAATATACGCTATGACTTAAATAACAAAGAGGTTGAATGATAATCAACCTCTTTGTTTTTATTAATTCGCCAATACGTCAATCCGCTAATCCGCCAATTATTTACCGCCGCCCCTCAATATTCTTACGCCAAAAATCCTCCCCGCAGTTTTATTATAATTGGCTTCAATTTTTACTTCCACCGATTCTTTTCCCCTGGTGAGTTCCAATGGAATCTCATACGTTACATTATAAAATGCCCCCGTTTTTCCACCATTCCATTCCACGGTGGTTATTTTATTGCCATTGACCAGCACATCAAATTTCCTGTTTTTGTCGTCCCCGATATAGGTCAGCATTAGCGACTGTTGAATAGACGGATCTGTCTTCATGATGAAAGAAAAATAATTTCCGGCCCTGGCTTCCCTGCCCATCCTTCCGATGGCTTCATCAACATAGGATCGCTCAGAAGCCTTCAGCTGATGATCCCTTTCCGGCTGCATTTCACCAATCCTGAATACATCAACCGTCTGTGCTTCTATTTCCTTTTCCCGCTGCTTTTCTTCCTCATACTCCTTTTGCCTGGACGCCCATTGTGACGGCGTGAAATAATCCCAATAAACAGAATAATACTGGTCATATACAGCATAAAAAGGCACAAGCTTTACATCGAAGGGTTTGCCGATGCCCTTCATCTCAAAAGAAGGCGCATTAGTATTAAGTTGTTGAATAAACCTGGAAGGCGATCTGTCGTCAGTCATTAAGACCGGTGTTCCATACACCGGGTCGGGCATGGCCTTTCCCAGAAGTCCGGCCAGTACCACGGGACCATACTTGAAAGCAATCCTTCCGGGATTATCCGGCATGGATTCCGCATATACATGCAGGTCAAAATTCACTTTGATAGTATCTCCTTTTTTGAAACTGCCTTCAACAGTAAAATACCCCGAACTGTCGGCTACCGGGTTTACTTTCTTATTATTCACCATCACCATCGGCATTCCGGTATTCCAGGAAGGTTTCCTGATACTGACTTTTATTTTTCTTGCAGCCTGTTGCTGAAAGATCAGCAGGGTTTGATTTTCATTGGGAAATCCGGTTTGTTGTTGCACCACAACACCCTTTTCTTTCCAGCTGACCGTGGAAGCAATAAAAAGGTTAACCCACAAGGTGTTTACACCATCATGCGAATAGATTTGTTCTGCATATTTACTGTGATTTTCCATGCCACTGCCCACACAACAGGTAAATGTGTTAAATGAATCACTGAATTGTTTCCTGGTGCCCATCCTCAGTGGGACAAAATAACACATCATTCCGTTCTCAGGATTCTGTGAAGCCAGGATATGGTTATACAATGCACGCTCATAATAATCCATCAAGGGTGATGATGGCGCCCACGAAAATATCTGGCGGGTAAGCTTCAGCATATTGTAGGTGTTGCATGTTTCGCAGGTGTTATCGCTTAACCTGTCGTTCAGTTTTCCTGGTTCGCCGCAATACTCATAATTGCTGTTGCCACCGATTACATAACTGTGATGGTTGACCATGGTATTCCAGAAAAATACTGCAATGGTGCTGTCGCCCCTGTTACCGGTAAGCTGGTACTGCCTTGCGCTTCCAATGGCTTTGGGAACATTGGTGTTGGAATGCTTTCCAGGCATCGGGTCAATGCCCATCGATAAAGGCTTCATCACGAAATCATCGTAAAAAAGATAAGACGTTGAAAGATATTTTTGATCCCCTGTGATGGCATAGATATTTGCAAGTACATCATTCATTCCACCGTATTCACACCGTAGCATTTTCTGCCTCGACGAATCGGGCAGGTGAGCCACCGTTGTATAGGTCCAGTCGGCCATCGCCTTAACTACCTTTAATGCTTCCTGGTTACCGGTATAGAGATAGGCATCAACGAGCCCGGCCATCAGTTTATGTACGGTATACCATGGGCTCCATCCACCATTCATGTCGAATCCCGATGTTTTGATATCGCCCCTGGCCACCCTGGAAAAAATGGAATCCTCATTGGGAATCCCGCCTACATAGCCCGTCTTTCGAGCCAACTGGCACTTTGCTATTTCACTGACGGAATAATTCAGGTTATCCAACAGTATTTTATTTCCTGTAGAGGCATACATCATGGAAACTGCAGATAAATAATGACCCAGTGTATGCCCCGATAATCCTTCACTTTCCCATCCTTTGTACACTGAATCCTTAACGGGCAATCCTGCATTCAGGTGAAAGCGGTGCAATAAACGGTCAGGTTTCAACAGTAATAAGTATGCTTCATCCTTTACCATCGCATTGTAAAAAGCTGAACCCGGAAGGAGTTTCACCTCTTGTAACGGGAATGCATAGGTTACCGATGGATGAAAAGTATTTATTCGGAAACGTGAGTCCTTGAATTGCGGCACATAAGATTGTCCACTGATGGTCATGGACAAAATGAATGCCGGTAAGAGAAGGAGAATTTTGATCATGTGCATGCATGAATTTAGTAAAGAACGATGACTATGGTAATGAAATAAATCCGGGAAAAAATCAAAAAGCTGCCGGGCGTCCTTACATTTGAACAAATCACCATCTGACAAAAGATAATCATGTTCGAAAAATTCAGGAAGATGATCGGACCGGGAATTGTCACCGGCGCCAGCGATGACGATCCTTCCGGTATCGCTACCTATACACAAGCGGGTGCAGCCTTTGGTTTCCAGTTTCTCTGGACAGCTCTCGCCACCTATCCCCTTATGGTTAGCATACAGGAAATGTGCGCCAGGATAGGCATCGTAACGAAGCATGGACTCATCACCATTTTAAACAAACACTATCCCCGGCCGTTGATGTGGGTTATGATAATCTTCAGTTTCCCGGCCATTATCCTGAATATAAGTGCAGATTTGGCAGGTATGGGCGCTGTTGGACACATGCTGATCCCGGCCATTCCCTCCTTCGCTTTTGCGTTTGTTTTTCTGCATGCTGTTATTGTTCAACCTGATCAGGTTGTCATACCGGAAAATTGCCAATATCCTTAAATTCCTTTGCCTTGTGCTCTTATGTTATGTGATAGTACCTTTTCTTTCCAGCCAGCACTGGGGTGAAATCCTGAAAAATACTTTCTTCCCGCAGATGGTGATGGATAGAAATTTCTTTGCTATACTGGTGGCAATATTGGGAACCACTATTTCTCCCTATCTTTTTTTCTGGCAGACGTCTATGGAAATGGAAGAAGTAAACGAGAAAAAATTATTGGTAAACAAGACTATCATCCACGAAATGGGAACTGATGTCCGATTCGGCATTTTTTTTTCCAACTCTATTTTCTACTTTATTATCCTGGCTGCGGCAACAGAACTTCATACGCATGGCATCACAGAAGTATTTACTGTTGACCAGGCGGCACTTGCCCTCAGGCCATTGGCCGGTGAGGCTTCATATTTTCTTTTTGCCTTTGGCGTTATTGGAACTGGGTTACTGGCCATCCCGGTACTGGCAGGATCTTTATCGTATATCATCAGTGAAGCGTTTGGATGGAAAGAAGGCCTGGATAAAAAATTCCACCAGGCAAAAGGTTTTTATATCGTGATGAGCACTTCCATGATATGTGCACTGGCCTTCAACCTGTTAGGGATTAATCCAATCAAGATCCTTATTTATACAGCAATTTTATATGGATTAACAGCGCCCGTATTAATTGCAATGATCATTCATATATGCAATAATAAAAAAATCATGGGCTTGTACATCAATAATCGGTTATCCAATATCCTCGGAATAGTTACCCTGTTGGTAATGACCTTTGCAGGGATTATGCTGGTCTGGCAGACTATGAAGGCTGGATAATGACCTACTTTTTAATGGCCATTGTCTTCCGGATAAATTCATCGGTCATTCTTTCAAGTATCGATAGTGTTACCGTTCCCTGTGAAAGGATCATGTCATGAAATGCCCTCACATCGAACTTTTCCTTGAGGCTGTCTTCTGCTTTCTTCCGTAGTTCGCGGATTTTCAGTTCTCCAATTTTATAACTCACTGCCTGCCCCGGCCACGCAATGTATCTCACCACTTCAGTATTTACCTCATGCAGCGATAGTGCGGTATGGTCTGCCAGGTAATTGACGGCCTGCTCCTGGCTCCATCCTTTGGCATGTATGCCCACATCAATCACCAGCCTGCAGGCGCGCCACATTTCGTAGGTCAGTTTTCCAAATCTCGTATAGGGACTCTTGAAGAATCCCATTTCAGTTCCAAGGTATTCACAATACAATGCCCAGCCTTCTCCATAGGCACTCAGGTAAAGGTTTCGCCGGAAATCTGGAACATTCTCCAGTTCCTGCGTTAATGCCATCTGCAAATGGTGACCCGGCACAGCTTCATGGAGGGTAAGTGATTCCAGCACATAAAGGGGGCGACTCTTAAGGTCATAGGTATTCACCCAGTACTCTCCTGCCCTGCCGCTTTTCAAAGAAGCCGGGGAATATCTTCCGCCGGTATAACCGGGCGCAAGAAAATCGGGTACAGGCCTCACACCATATGGCTGGCGTGGAAGCTTCCCAAAAAACTTCGGAAGCGTCCAGTCGATATTTTTAGCAATGAAAGAAGCTTCCTTTAATAAGCCTTCAGGCGATGCGGCATAAAATCTTTCGTCAGTTCTCAGTGTGGCAATGAATTCCTTCAATGTCCCGGTGAAACCAACCTCTTTCATCACCGTGTTCATTTCCGCTTCAATCCGTGCCACTTCTTTCAGTCCGGTCTGGTATACCTCTTCATAGCTCATTGAAGTTGTCGTAAAATAATTTATACGCTGCTGGTAGTATTCTTTACCGTTAGGGAACGATATGGCGCCAAGTGTTTTCCTGGTATTGGGAATATATTCTTCTTCGTAAAACTTTTTTATCAGCCTGTATTGCGGAACGATAACATTCTTTATGGCAGACCGGCCCTGCTCCTGTACGGAGGCCCACTCTGCATCTGAAAATGCGGATGGTTTTTCCTTCAGCGGTTTGTAGAACATACTCTTTTCCACGGTATCTACAATGTGATTATTATAGGTGGAACTGAATCCCTGGATAACCACTGCAGGTTGTGATATTCCTGCTTTCAACCCCCTCCTGATAAGTTCGATATTTTCTGTAACAAAGGCAGGAAAAGCATTCAACCGCCGGAGATATTCCTTTGCATCTTTTTTAGTTCGTATGACAGTAAAAGAGTTACCGACGAAATCGATATGAAAACCGTCATCACTTAGAATCGGATTTAAGTATTGCCTGAGTTCATATTGTTTAAGGTCATTATCAGTAGTGAATTTCATGAGCTCCAGCGAGATCTGGTCATTCTGGCTCAGAGACTTTACAGGTATTTTTTGTAAATCCGTCATCACCGACTTGCTGAAGTTGTACCTGCGGAGAAAATCTTCTTCCCTGTACCTGCCCAGTGGAAAGCTGTCAGCATTATATTCCTTCTTATTAAAATCATCTATTTTTTTCAACACCGCCTGAAGGGCAGTATTGCTCACGCCTTTCTGGGCCGCACTGAAGAGGGGCAGGAAAATGAGGAGGAACAGCAGTTGTTTCATGAACAGGAAGATAGACAATAAATAAAAAGAAAGATTAATGAAGGCTGATACTTCCCACAGAAATCGTTTTCACTTTTCCGTCAGACGTATATATGAATTCAAGTTTATCGATGGCCGATAGTTGTAATTCCCCGCCAGGTTTATTGTCAAACCATAATGGTTGAAAACGAGGGTAAGGCCTGGGCAATAGTAATGATGCACCGGCCTTTAGGGTCGACAATGGAACGCTAATCAGCCCCGAACTATCTGACACCAATTGCTGGTGATAAGATGTCCCGTACATATCCACCAGCCCGATCCTGAAACTGACCGGAATGGTGGAACTGATGTGTATTTGGAGTGTATCAAGACCATCAGTGTTTGCAGGAAGGTCACCGGCATAAAGCTGCCATGCAAATATCCTTCCCACGATACTGTCGGTAATACTGATCTCCATAATGGAGTCGCCGGCCGGGTAACTGACCATGTATTTGTTCCATTCGGGATTCAGCATCATCAATCCGTTCCGGCTTTTCTGAACAGTAAAGAGATCATTTGAACTCCGGTGAATTACCGGGGCAGCGGGCGCAGTTTTTTTATCGTCAAAACCGGTAGGCAGTGGTGCTGCATACTCATCCAGCCTGATATGGTTCAGGGACACATTTTTACCCGGCATGGGTTTTCCTTTGGCCCTCAGTATATATACACCGGGATTGATGAGAAAAGAATGTCCGTCTGACCTGAGTGACAAATTGTTTCCTTTATTGATGGCATCAATTTGGAATTCAGACCCGAGGTCAGGAAGTTCAACGGAGACCGATAATTCATTCCATGCCAGTTTTCTTACCACACGGTTCAGGTTATCGGCCCTTCCAAATGGATCTGAAATTTCCACGATGTCAGGCATGCATTCAAGCCGCCATACACCATCGGCAATTCTATCCATGAAATAAGCACCATTCCCGCTGTACCTTATCAGCCCCGAACTGCCTGTGCCGGCAATATGCCGCAGTGCCTTAATATCCTTTGGTGATGATGATGTTGATCCGGTATAATAAAAATTTTCTTTATCATTCCATTCACTCCTTTTCTCAAACGGATGAATGGATGCGTTACCAAACACGGTATCGGCAGGAAACCTTAGCCCATCGGCATATGTCGCATCAGCACGGAAGACTTTCGCAGCAATCATCATACTGATAGCCTTGGCAGGCGTATAGGCAAGGTTGAGATAATGGGTCTGGTATTCTGTGTTTCCATGGGCAGTGGCCAGGGGATCATAAGCAAACTGGGTGGCCCACTGAAAACCAGCCTTCCTGAAACTTCTTGCCATAGCAGGATACATCACTGGTGATAAAACATCCGCGGCATCGAATTCATAGACCATCATTGCCTTATTTTTATACGCCGCAATGGTATCAAAAGGTATCAGGTACTCGTTAACGTTAGGAAGAAAATTTCCCTGCAGGGTATGGTTTGCCACCAGCCCTGTTGGGTACCACTGGAAACTGATGCCCTGTATATCAGCTTCGGCAACGGCCTTTGCATAAGAAGGCGACTCGCTGATGTTATAAAAGACAGGCTTCTTCCATCCGGATCCTTTTACGGACCTCACCATCCTTGCGATATAATCGGCAGCCAGCTGAATGCTGCCCGAATGGTGCGGTTCATTGTTGATTTCCAGTCCAACAATAAAACTGTCATCCTTATACTTTTTTTTCGTGTAGGGATTGATGTGCGACAATAATTGTTTGAGATAGTTTTCCTGCGCTTTTATGGCAGCCTCTTCCACGAGTACTTTTTGTTTATTGTACAGGCTTGAAAAACTTCCGGTCATGCTGTCCTTTTCCGGATAGCCATTTCCCCAGAAGGCCAGTGGTGTGAGCATGATCCGGATGCCTCTTTTTTCCAGTGCAAACAGGAGGTAATCAAAGAGCCTGAGGTGTTCATTGTTGAGCAGGTTACCCTGGCTGTCGGTAATTTCCGTATCCCATACATGAACCCGGAATGCATTTAATCCCAGTCGTGCGAAATGGTATACGTCATTATCAATGGCCTGTTCGATGGTGGTTCCGGTCCTCCTCACCGAGCGGTACCCGTATGCAAAGGGTACCGTATAGTTAATACCAAAAAAATATGCTTTTTGCCGGTCCTTTTCCCACCTCATCACGCCCTGGGCATCAACGACTATGCCCTGTTGGGCACAGACGGACAGGGGCAACAAAAAAAGGAATAATGTGAGGATGCGCATCATCCGTCAAATTATTCCTTTTGATGTACCAATACAAATATTTTACAGGCTAGACCGTGACCTTTTTCTTTGGCGCCACCGGTGCTTTAGGAGGAGGTGGTGGGGGCAACGGAGCCTTTGGAGGCGGCGGTGGCGGCATTATCTTACTATCGTCCTGGGCCTGAATATTTTCTTCGCTGTTTAAGGGCGCTACAGGAGCCTTTGGCGGAGGAGGTGGCTGCCTTCATTGTCACCATCGGCGGGGCAGGCGGCTCAGGCGGAGGTGGCGGAGGATATTTTTCTTTTCTGGCTTTTTTATCCTGGGCGTCCAGTTGCTGCACAGAAACCGTCATTCCCAGGATGAGCAGGCACAGGCCTAATTTTTTCATATGCATAATCATCGTTTATAGCGTAGATGCAGGACCAAAAAAATTCCATACAATAATTATCATTATTCCAATGCTGAGACAAAAGTAATGGGTAGCATAAAATACATCCTGACAAAATTACCGTGTTGCCGGGCGGGCTTCATTTGGGCATTTTCCGGACCACTCTCAATTTCTTTTTATCGTGATGGAATTACAAACCTGCCGGCGTTATCAATAGGATGATGACCCGGAATAATTCCATAAACAAAAAAAAATTATTCAGTGACCATCGCTTCCACAGCCTCCACTTCTGCTTCTATTGCCGGATACATCCAGGCAAGCAGCAGTTTGTAACCGATAGAAAGAATGATAGGCCCAACAAACAAACCGATGAATCCATACAATAAAAATCCGCCGATCACGCCAAGAAAAATAACGAGCATGGGTACAGGGGCGCCTTTACTGAGCAGGATGGGCTTAAGGATATTATCGACAAAGGTTACGCCGACAAAATAAATTGTCCAGGCAATTGCAAAGGCCGTATTGTGTGTATAAAAAAGAAAAATGATCGATCCAAGAAGAACAATACCCGGTCCTATCTGCAGGATAGCCAGAATCAGGCATATTATAGTCAGCATGCCGGCATAAGGAATTCCTGCTAAGAATAAACCGATGCCTGCAAGCAGGGCCTGTATTACCGCAACACCTAAAACGCCCTTGATCACACTCCGGATGGTGGATATACAAAGTTCCCTGAACTCCGTACCCCGGTTTCCTGCAACCCGGTTGAAGACAATCGTCAGCTGCGGGGCCTGTGCCCCTGGTGGCCAGCAGAACACCTGCAATGATAACGGACAGGAGTAACTGCAGAAAAGTCACGGCAGCACTTAACACTCCACCGAGCAGGACTTTCGAAGCATTTAGTATCTGCGGATAATATTTCTTAAATGCAGCTTCAAGATTTTCGGAAATGGATAACAGGAAATCATACACAGGCTCTCCCACTACGGGCACTTCCTTTATCTTGAGTGAGGGTGTTGTGACATTTACTTTTCCACTATGCAGATAGGTACTGATTGCATGAATACTGCTTGCTGCAGATTCCACAAAAAGGATGATGGGAATAAAAATAAAGGCGAACATCAGAATGGTGACAAGAACTGCCGGAAGTATCCTCCTGCCTTTCATTTTCTTAACTAACCATTCATACACCGGGAACACGGCAATGGCAATGATGACGGCCCATAGTATCGACATGAGGAAAGGTGAGATGATCATCACGCATACCGCCAGGACTACAAAGACCAGGATCAGCGTAAGAACGGTTTCAATGACTTTATGGTTATTGCTGAAATTATCCTTCATAAATGTGATCTGACATTGACAGGTAAAAAGTCAAATTACTTAAATTAAAGACACGAAGATGAATAAGCTCGTATCATGTTCCATGCCCGTGTTTTTACGACTATCCTTTACAAAAAAACAGATTATTTTCAAAAGTGGGATTGTTTGCTTGAAGTGTAGTCGGCAGCCTTGTTAGTGTCGCTTGCTGTAGGCCATCACAGCCCATACATTAAGCACCAATGCAAAACCCATCATGGTATATAAATGCCTGCTGATATCCCTTATCCCGCTGCCTTTCAATATCACCATCCTCATCACTTCAATAAAATATGACACCGGGTTCACTTTCGTAATGTACTGTGCCCATACCGGCATGCTTTCAATGGAGGTATATAATCCACCAAGCAGTATAGACACCATCATAATGAAAAAAGCAATGAGCATGGCCTGTTGCTGGGTTTGTACATAGGATGAGATCAGTAGTCCCAATCCAAGGATGGCTAAAAGGTATACGCTTGAAAAAAGATAGATAGTGCTGAAATTTCCGGCCGGCACAATTCCATATACTACCCTGGCTACCAGCAGACCCATGGTAAGCACAAATTGTCCCATAATCCAGAACGGTATCAGTTTTCCGAGTATAAAATGGTGCTTACGGATGGGCGAAACATTGATTTGTTCTATAGTACCTATCTCTTTCTCCCGCACAATATTCAGGGCAGAAAGAATGGCACCGACCATGGTCAGCAGGATCACCAGGATACCCGGCACCATAAATTGCCGGTAGTTCATGTGAACATTATACCAGTTGGAAAAAGTTGTTTCGATCCGTGTATCAGGGTTCATCCTCACCGGCTGAAGCCATTTCATGCGTATAGATTCATTATAATCCCGGATAATTGCAGACAGGTAAGAAGAACCAAGATTTGCCCTGACGCCGTTGATCGCATTAACGGCCATGTATAGTTGCGCGCTGTTTTCCCTGACCAGTGTTTTTTCGAAATCAACGGGAATTTCCAGCACCAGGTCGGCCCGGTCGAGCTCCACTTCTTTCATGGCAGATGGCATGTCGGGCGAATATTCATCCAGCAAAAAATATCCGGAACTGGTGATCTTATGGATAAGCTGACGCGTGTACCCGGATTTGTCATGGTCAAGTACCACCAACCTGATATTTTTTACTTCGTAATCCGCCGCCATTGGCAGAATGATCAGCTGGATAACCGGCATAAGGAGCATCATCCGTAAGACCGTGGGATCACGGAAGATCTGGCGGAATTCCTTTTCAAGGATAAACAATATCGTCCTCATAGCCTGATCTTGAATTTTTTCATGGCCAGCAAAAGAAGGAACAGCGTCATTCCCAGCAGTATCAGGGTTTCTTTCCAGATGGCAGACAATCCCAGTCCTTTCAACATCACCGATTTTACAATGATAAAATACCATTTTGCAGGTACGATATTGGAGATCACCTGCAATGGCCTTGGCATATTCTCAATGGGGAACATGAATCCGCTGAGCATCAGCGTTGGCAGAAACATGCCCACCAGCGAAATAAACATCGCAGTCCGTTGTGAATCGGTAACAATGGAAATGAGTAGTCCCAGGGAAAGGGCGGTAATAATAAAAAGGATACTTTCTGCCATCAGCAATAACAAGCTTCCACGTATGGGCAGTTCCAGCACAAAAACACTGAGCAATAAAATGGTGCAGATATTGATAATGGAAAGAAACAGGTAAGGCAATGCTTTCGCGGTAATAACCAGCCCGGGCCGGGATGGCGAAGCCAGTAATACCTCCATCGTGCCCAGTTCCTTTTCCTTAACAATGGACACAGACGTCATCATGGTACAGACCAGCAGCAATATCATCGACATAACACCCGGCACGAAATTGAATGCGCCTTTCAATTGCGGATTGTACAGCATTCTTACATTGGTCTGTATGGTATAAGGATATGTTGGATTATTGAGCAGGTCATCCTGGAAATCACGGACGATGGCATTGGCATAATTGGTCACAGTTGTTGCAATATTTGGATCAGAGGCATCGGCAATGATCTGTATCGTCACCGTTTTGGAATGGAGCAACTGGTCACTGAATCCTTCAGGAAAAATAATTGCCGCCCTGATGGTCCCTTTCTTGAAAGCCTTCTCAATGTCCGCAGGATTACTAAGGTTATCCTGCAAATCGAAATAATTGCTCGCCGAAATACGCTGTACCAGTTGCCTTGAATACTGGTCCCTTGAAGGATCAAGCACTGCAATCCTCGAATTTTTTACTTCATTGGTAAGTGCGAAACCAAAGATGAGCATCTGCGCAACGGGCATGCCAAAGAGGATCACCAGCGTTCGTTTGTCGCGCCAGATGTGCATCCACTCCTTGCTTACAAAATGTAAAAATGTGCGCATGCTTTATTTATTCTGAACGCCGGGCCTTTCTTGCCAGCGCTATGAACACCTCATTCATACTGTCGACTGAATGAAGTTTTCTTAGTCCGGCCGGCGTGTCAAGTGCCTCAATCCTGCCATCGACCATGATGCATACCCGATGGCAATATTCTGCTTCATCCATATAATGCGTGGTGACAAATACTGTGGTTCCGTTGCTCGCCGCGCGATAGATCATTTCCCAGAATTCACGTCGCGTTATTGGATCCACCCCTCCGGTGGGTTCATCGAGAAACACCAGTGGCGGTTCATGGAGGATGGCTACACTGAACGACAATTTTTGCTTCCATCCCAGCGGCAATGATTTCACGAGTGTATTTTGCTGTTCGGTCAAATTCAGTTCTGCCAGTATCTGCTTAGTCTTTTCCTTAATGCGATTTACCCGCATGCCATAGATGCCGCCAAAAAATTTCAGGTTCTCTGTTACGGTCAGGTCTTCATACAGGGAAAACTTCTGGCTCATGTAGCCGATATTCTGTTTGATCTTTTCTGGTTGGGTCGCCACGCTGAACCCGGCCACAGAAGCCGATCCTGAACTTGGACGGCTCAATCCGCACAACATCCTCATGGCAGTGGTTTTACCGGCCCCATTAGCCCCCAGGAAACCGAATATCTCTCCCTTCCTGACGCTGAAACTGATGGCATCCACTGCAACAAATCCGCCAAAACGTTTGGTTAGTTTATCGGCCAAAATAATATCGTTGCCCGTTCCGTTCATTTCATTTTTTTCATAAAAACGTCTTCAATGCCGGGATCATATTCAAGCACCTCATGGTCTGAATGATTATGGTCAGAAAGATAGCTGCCAAGGGTTTCAATACTTCGGTTATCCGACAGCGTTATATGGTAATATTCGCCAAACGGATATGCCGTTCCGATACCTGGAAAATTCCTGAGGTCAAGCAAGAGCCTGTACATCTCCGAAGATTTAACGGCCCATAGCTTTTCACCGAAGGAATTCCGAATTCCTTCAGGAGTATCCAGGGCCAGCAACATGCCCTTGTTGACCAGCGCCACTTTATCACAGAGGCCGGCTTCGTCCATATACGGCGTCGAAACCATTATGGTGATCCCTTCTGATTTCAGTTTACGCAGCATATCCCAGAATTCCACCCGCGAGAGCGCATCCACACCCGTAGTGGGTTCATCGAGGAACAATACGTCAGGCCGGTGTATCAATGCGCAGCACAAAGCGAGTTTTTGCTTCATGCCTCCCGACAACTGACCTGCCCTTCTTTTTTTAAAAGGCTCTATATGGCTGTAAATGTCCCTGATCAGATGATAGTTCTCTTCTATGGTGGTGTGAAAGATGCTGGCAAAAAAGCCCAGGTTTTCTTCTACACTGAGGTCCTGGTAAAGCGAAAATCTTCCCGGCATATACCCCACCCTTTTACGTATCTCGCGGTAGTTCCTGACCACATCAAATCCCATCACCCTCGCTGTTCCGCTGTCTGCCAGCAGCAGTGTGGTCAATATCCTGAACAGGCTGGTTTTGCCGGCGCCATCCGGGCCGATCACTCCAAACAATTCTCCCTGCGGCACGGCGATACTGATATCATCCAGTGCAACAACAGGAGATGGTTTGGACGCATAGGTCTTCTTTATATGTTCTATTTCGATCGCAGGCATCAGGGATTCAGTTTTACCTCTCCATACATTCCCAGTTTAAGGTATCCGTCATTTTTCACATCAATCTTTATGGCATATACCAGGTTAGCCCTCTCCTCTTTGGTCTGGATGGTTTTTGGTGTGAACTCGGCTTTATTGGAAATCCAGGTGATCCGTCCGGGGTAATCCCGGAATCCTCCTTTTCCATCATCTACCAATACGCCGACGGCCTGGTTCAGCTTTACCGCTGCAAGCTGGTCGCCGGTAATATATGCATGCAGCCTTAAGGTATCAAGGCTGGCAATTTTATACAATGCCTTTCCGGTAGATGTCATTTCGCCCGACTGTGCATACTTAGCCAATACAGTGCCTTTTATAGGATTAGTTACCGTGGCACGCTGGATCTGGTCGTCAAGTTGTGCCACCCTTACGCTAAGCGGCGCTTTTTCACTCATTACCGTTCGGTTCTGCGTTCCCGTTACTGTCTGCTGAACTTCGATTTGCGTCCTGGTGACTTCCATCTGTCTTACCACCTGGTCATACTGTGAAGTGATATCATCCAGTTGCTTTTGTGTGGCAGCCTGTTCTTTTACCAGGTTGGTATAACGGTCTTTTTCCCTTTTCAATGCACTCAGCTGTGTTTGCTGGACCTTCAGTTGTTCCTCCAGCATCCTTACCTGCGGTCTTACATCCACCACTTTTTCCTTTAGTGTTCCTATGCTGGCTTCCACCTGTTCCTTCTGCAGCCTGAGATTTGTATCATCGATCATGGCAACGGTTTGTCCGGCCACCAACTGGTCCCCCTCTTCCACCGGGAACTGCAGGATTTTTCCCGTTAATTCGGATGATACGATCACTTCTTCCGCTTCAAAGACCCCGGATGCATCACTGGTATTTTTTCCGTTCCCGCATGACGACAGCAGGAATACTGAACCGGCCATGATAAAACTGAACAATGGTTTCATAATGATGTCATTTCTTATACCTTATGGCGTTTATGATGAAGGCTGATACTTCAGAAGAACGTGCATCGAGTAAGGCAGCAAATGCTTCTTCCGATACTCCTGATACATGAAGGAACATGGGCCTGGCAATGACCGGGAACATGCAAAGCGACAACATGTTCAGAATAAGCTGCATGGGATCGATGGGTTTGATTTTCTTTGACTCGATGGCATTACGAATGGCCTTTACGACAGCGGCAAATGGTTTGCCTTTATATCCTTCCATGATACTTCTGAATACTTTACCATCACCACTGTGCATCTCATGCAGGACAAATAAGGGCAGGTAAGGATGTTCCCTGCCGAGTTGGATATACATCCTGCAGAAGGTCCTCACCTGGTCAAAAAAATCCATTTTGCCGTCGTCAAAAATCCGGGTGATGCCCGCCATTAGTTTTCCTGCCGCTTCACGGAAGATGACCTCAAATAGTTTTTCCTTGCTGCGAAAATAATAATGCAGCAGTGCTTTATTGATACCGGCCTCGTCGGCAATGTCCTGCATCCTTGCACCGGCGGAACCTTTCAGCATAAAGACGGTCTTGGCCGCCTCCAGTATTTTCTCCTCCGTATTCTCCGGAATCTCCTTTTTAACCATTTGGTTAAACTGTTTGATCAAAAGTACATCTTTCACCGGAACGGTATCCTTATTTTGACGTACGGAAACAAAAAAAACTGCAGGTCACTGCAGTTTTGTAGTCTTTAATTTTCGCTGGAATCAGGCCGTTGGCGCGGCGGCTGTTTTTTTCATCTCCACTGCCTTTGGCGGCAACTCCTTATGTATGCAGAACTCCCTGAAGATCAGTCTCAGGTTCTGATCGAAAGTTATATAATTAAAGACCCAGTTGATGAATACATGTATCCTGTTTTTGACACCCAGGAGCAGCACCAGGTGAAGCATCATCCATACCAGCCAGGCCAGTAATCCTCCGAAATGCAGACGTGGTTTGGGAATATCGACTACGGCCAGGTTTCTTCCCACGGTTGCCATTGAACCCTTATCATGGTATTCGTACAATTGAAGGTCCTTATTGGATTCCATGCGCAACAGGTTTTCAGCCAGCTGTGCTGCCTGTCCGATGGCTACATTGGCCACCTGGGGATGGCCTTTGGGATACAGTGGCGTTTCCATATAGGCCAGGTCGCCCAGTGCAAAAATATTCAGTGTTCCCTCCACCTTATTGGTCCGGTCCACCTTTATCCTGTTCCCCTTAACCACCCATGCGGGATCGATTCCTTTGGGAACATTTCCCTTAATACCCGCAGCCCAGATGACGAGTTTTGAAGGAATACTGCTGCCATCATTCAATAATACCTGTTCACCGTCATAACTTTTCACCATGGTATTCAGCATCACTTTAACGCCGAGTTTCTGAAGGTAGCGAAGCGATTGTTCGCTGGACCTGGCGCTCATGGCGCCCAGCACCCTGTCCATCCCTTCCAGCAAAATAATCTGCATGCCGCTGAAATCGAGATCAGGATAATCCTTGGGAAGCACATCGGTTTTCATCTGGGCGATGGCTCCACTGAGTTCCACGCCTGTGGGACCGCCTCCTGCAATGACTACCGTCATGAGTTTTTTCAATTCCAACGGATCACGCTCCATCACAGCCTCTTCAAAATTATTGATCAATTCATGGCGTATACGTAAAGCCTCAACGGTTGACTTCATCGGCATGGCGTGTTGCTGCAACAGTGCATTGCCAAAGAAATTGGTGTCGGCCCCGGTAGCCAGGACAAGGATATCATATTCGAAGACGCCGATATCAGTGATTACTTTTTTCTGAAGGTGATCGATTGATTGCAATTCTGCCAGCCTGATCCTTACATTACGACTATTCTGAAAGACTTTCCTTAACGGAAATGAAATATTGGAAGCGTCCAGGCTGCTGGTAGCCACCTGGTAAAATAAGGGCTGGAACTGGTGGTAGTTTACCTTGTCCAGCAGCAAAACATCAAACCCTGCTTTATTATTCAGCTTGCGGGCCAGTTTTAAACCGGCAAAACCTCCGCCAACGATAATTACTCTCATATTGTTTGTTTATGTAACGGTGCCCCTTGATTACTACAAATAAAAGGCCACCTGTTTATTAAACAAACCAGGAACGTGTTAGTTGAAAACCAGGAAAAGAGAAATAACCGGCAGAGGCTTATTTTTCAAAATAAGGAATGTCGTCCAGTGCGATACTATCTTTTTGTTGCCAGTAAGCGAGGGTGACGATATGGCCGTCTTCGGTATGTAAAAGCCTTCCGAACACCGCATTGATGGGATTAAAGGTAACGTCAGTTACGCCGATGGTGAAGGTTTCAGGAGGCGGCGGAGCAGCAACCGGTTCAGCTATGGGTGCCTGTACAGTCTCATCCCCGGCGGCAGCAGGCTTGGGAGCAGGCACCGGTGCAGCCTTTGGCGGAGGCGAAGGCACTACAACCACTTCAAAATGATTTAATTCAAGCAATTTTTTCAGGAAGGCCACCCGGCCGGGTCCGGCATTTTTTTCCACGATGGCGCATTTTACCCCGTTTAATTCTTCGAACAGATGATTCTGATTGATTGCCATCGACTTAATTTTTTCTTTTCCGGCTCACACCAGGCTTAATAAATAATCATACAGCCAACTGACTATACCGCCAAAAATAATACCGGCACAACATACCAGCAGGCCAAATTTAACCGGACCCGAAATGGTTACCGGCATCACATTAACAGGCTCATCAGGCGTACTGAAAATAACCCGTACCACTTTAAGATAATAATACAATGAAATGATCATGTTCAGCGCAGCAAATCCCACATACCAATAGTTACCCCCTTTTGCGCCGGCCATCAGCAAAAATAATTTGCCAAAGAAACCTGCCGTCGGGGGAATTCCTGCCAGCGAAAATAAGGCCAGGGCCAGGGTCCAGGCAAGTATCGGGTTTCTCCTGTATAGACCTTTCATACCACTGATGGTAATGATGCCTTCGTTGGAAGATAAAATGGCTGCCACACCAAATGCGGCCAGATTGGAAAATATATAGATCAGTACAAAATAAGTTACGGATAAAAGTCCCGCGTCTGTATTGCTGCTGATTCCCACCAATATAAAACCTACCTGGGCGATGGAAGAAAAAGCCAGGAACCTGAGTATATTATCCTGCCTGATCGCAAACAGGTTACCGATCAGCATGGTCAACATCGACAGCGCGATCACCACAATATACCATGTCGCGAAAATATTGGGGAAAACGGTATAGAGTACCCGAAGAAAGATAAACGCCACCGCACCCTTTGACACAACACTTAAAAACGCCGAAACGGCCACCGGTGACCCTTCATATACGTCGGCCGTCCAGAGGTGAAATGGTATCACAGAAAGTTTAAAGGCAAAGGCGCTGAACAGGAAAACAAAGGCCATGATATGCAGCGGATGATCCTGTATGCCACCCCAGACCTGGGCAAAATCCAATGAACCCGTTAACCCATAGATAACGGAAATACCGAACAACAATATGCCTGAAGAAAGTGCGGAAGAAAGGATCATTTTCATCGCGGCCTCGGAAGATTTCTTTCTATCCAGATCAAAGTTTGCCATGGCCGCTACGGGTATGGTGGCAAGTTCCAGCGACAAATAAAACATCAGGAGATTGTCGCTCGATATTAAGAAAAACATTCCCATCAGGGCCGACAACATCAGCATGAAAAATTCGGCAAGATGTTCGGATTTCCTGAGCCAGTCTGTACACAAAAGGGAGATCAGGTATACCGCTACCGATAATATTCCCTTTTGCATTCCAAGGAACTGGTTATGGATAAACATTCCGTCAAATATCCTGCCCAGTGTGGTTAAAGGTAAATGCGACAGCAATATTCAACAGCAATAGCAACTGTATTATGGACAGCAGGGCCGGGTTAGAAATTCCCTTTCCCAATTTGATGAACAACAGGATAAAGATGATCAGTGCGATCATCAGTTCCGATTTCATCAATATAAAATATTCATTCATGTTAAATCCTGTCTTTTATTTACCAGCCAGTTTATCAATGATGATGTCTACTCCGGGTGTTACCAGGTCATTCAGCCAGGATGGCGCCAGTCCCATCAGCAATATCCCCGTGATCAATATAATGGCAGCCCAGCGCTCATTCCAGCGGGCATCGCCAAGGGCGCTATACTCCGACTTTATCGGTCCCATGGAAACCTGTCCCACCGCGCGAAGGATATATACCGCTGTTACTACAATCGACATGCAGGCAACAATGGTGGCTCCCCGGTGAAATGTATCCGCAGTTTCCCATGATCCAACAAATACGGTCATCTCTGCAACAAACCCGCTGAGGCCGGGTAGCCCCAGTGAACAAAGGCCCGCGATGAACATCACCGTGGTGATAAAAGGCATCACTTTCATAAGTCCGCCCATTGCTTCCACCATCCTGGTATGCGTTCGCTCATACACCATGCCGATGATGGCAAAGAAAAGTGCTGTCATCAGTCCGTGTGAGACCATCTGGAACACCGCTCCGGTTATTGCCGTCTTGGTTAACATGCCGATACCCAGCAATACAAAACCGCAATGGCTAACCGAAGAATAGGCATTGATATATTTCAGGTCCTTTTGCATCATGGTGGCAAAGGCTCCATAAATGATGGCAATAGATGCAAGCACAATGATAATATGGGAATACTCCCTTGCGCCTTCGGGCATCAGGAAGGTAGCTGCACGCAAACAACCATAGCCACCCAGCTTCATGGAAATTCCTGCCAGGAACATCGATCCTGCGGTGGGTGCAGAAGAGTGACCGTCGGGCACCCAGGTATGAAAGGGGAAGATGGCCGTAAAAACGCCAAACCCGGTAAAGACCAGCGGGAATATCCAGCGCTGCATCTCAAAGGGGATATCCATCTGTGAAAGCGTCACCATGTCAAAGGTTCTTTCATCCTGCGGAAGGGAAAAATAAAGTCCCAGTATGCCGACAAGGATCAGTGCTGAACCACCCATCAGCATGAGGGCAAGTTTGTTGGCCGCATAAGTCTTGTTACCACTACCCCAGATGCTGATGAATAAATATTTCGGGATCACAGCTACTTCAAGGAAAAAGAACATCAACATGAGGTCAAGGGACATAAAGAATCCGTAAGCCCCGATAGCCAGCAGTATTAACAGGAAGAAAAACTCTTTGGGCATTTCTTCCATTTTCCAGGATACCAGCACGCCGGCAATCACTACAAATGCCGTTAGCATGATCATGGACAGCGCAATACCATCTGTACCAATATGAAAACTGAAACCGAGCGAGGGAAACCAGGTCAGCTGCTGTTCAAACAATATCGGATATACATTGCCGATAGCCCTTTCGCGGTTGAAGGCGACAAAAAAGATCATGACCAGTATGAGTTGGGCAATCGAGCCCGCCAGTGCAACGATCCTTGATTGCTGCCTGGGCACCACCAGTATTCCCAGGGCTGTCAGCAGCGGAACGAATAATATCAGCAGTAAGTTCATCAGTTATTTTTTCAATACATCCCTTATGCAGGCACCGCCTACACAGCAAGGAGATAAACAGATATAATTATGATAATGCCCACCAGGAATGCCATACCGTATTGCTGCACTTTGCCCGACTGGATTCCTTTAATATTTTCTGACACCCATCCCGTGGCCCTTCCGGTGCCCCCCACAAGTCCGTCAATGATATTCCGGTCGAACCAAGCCGCCGGTTTCGCCACCAGGTTAAAGAGAATATTTTTTGTAATGAACAGGTATATTTCGTCGATATAAAATTTCTTGTATGCGGCCGTATAGATCACTCCCAAACCATGGGATACATCTTTGGGCCGGTTATTTTCCTTTTTGAACAGGTACATTGCTGAAAGAATTCCGGTTAGTGCCAATAGCACAGGTGCAATCGAGAATTCCAGATGAAAACCGGTTGACAATTCCTTACCGTCTGAACTTACATATTCACCAAAAGGAATAAACCCTGCGGCCAAAGCACCAAAACCAAGTATGACCAGCGGCAGCATTTTAAACAGGTCCTCTGTTTTATGCGCAGTGCCATGAACATCTCCGGCATGGTGGTGCGAATGGTCCGGTTTCCACCAGAAAATGGTGAAGTAAAGCCGGAACATATAAAATGCCGTCACTGCAGAAGTCAGCAATGCTGCATAATATATGGGACGGTTTCGTTCAAATGCAGCCAGCAGAATTTCTTCCTTACTGAAAAATCCTGCAAAAGGAGGCACCCCCGCAATGGCCAGGCAGGCAATTAAAAAAGTAATATGCGTAATGGGCAGATATTTTCTCAAACCACCCATATCCTTCATTTCGTTGCTATGCACATAATGGATCACCACACCGGCACCGAGGAATAACAGGGCTTTAAACATGGCATGCGTAAACAAATGAAACTGTGATGCGGTAAAACCCAGGCCTGCTTCACCACCATACCCGGAAACACCGAGGGCAAACATCATAAAGCCGATCTGCGACATGGTGGAATACGCCAGCACTCTTTTAATATCGGTTTGTGTGCAGGCAATGACTGCGGCAAACAAAGCAGAAAACGCTCCTACATTGGCGATAAAATGCAGTACATCCGGCGCTGAAATGGCATAGACAGGAAATAAGCGCGCTACCAGGAACACACCTGCGACCACCATCGTAGCGGCATGGATCAATGCGGAAACAGGGGTTGGACCTTCCATTGCATCGGGCAACCAGATATGCAGGGGAAACATCGCACTTTTTCCGGCACCACCCATGAACACGAGTGCCAGTCCCCAGCTAAGCGCTGACAAACCCAGAAACGTTGTTCCAGAAGCGCTGGCCAGTACCGGTCCGGCGTTGTGAGCCTGGCAATCAGTGACTGAAAATCCAGCGTGCCTGCCTGGTTGGACAATACCAGTATGCCGATCAAAAATCCCAGGTCTGCAAACCGGGTAACAATAAAGGCTTTTTTTGCGGCGGCAACGGCGGATGATTTACTATAATAAAATCCGATCAGTAGAAATGAAGAAACACCCACCAGTTCCCAGAAAATATAGATCTGGAAAAGATTGGAAGAAAGCACCAGTCCCAGCATGGAAAAAGTAAAGAGTCCAAGAAAGGCATAGTAAGCCGGAAACCGTTCTTCGCCCTTCATGTAGGAAAGAGAATAAATGTGCACCATCAGGGAAACAAACGTTACCACAACGATCATCATCACTGAAATAGGATCAAGCAATACGCCCATTTCGATGGTTAATCCGTTGCGAATTCCAGCCATGGTATTTTGAACGGAATGATCTGCTGGTAAACACCATTGACCTTTCCGTTCTTAAAAAAGTATGTGTATGCCGTGACGCAGGCGATCAGAAATGATACGGCCATCAGCAATGTGCCGGCAAAACCGGATCTTCCTTTGAACAATGATTTGCCGAATAATCCCATCAAGACAAAAGACAGGAGGGGCAACAAGGGTATTAGCAGTATGTTGGATGTGTCCATAAATTCAGTTAACCTTTCATCTCTTCCGCTACTTCCACATTAATCGACTGGTGTGTTCTGTAAAGGTTGATGATGATGGCGATGGCGACAGCTGCTTCAGCCGCTGCAATGGCAATGATAAAAACAGTAAAAAACAATCCGTCCAGTTTCCCGGGATACAGGTATTTATTAAATGCGATAAAATTAAGGTTCACACTGTTCAGCACGAGTTCGATACTCATCAGCATGGTGATCAGGTTCCTCCGGGTAAAAAATCCATAGATGCCCGCAAAAAAA
Organism: uncultured Sphingobacteriales bacterium; assembly: GCA_963707255.1. GTDB lineage: Bacteria > Bacteroidota > Bacteroidia > Chitinophagales > Chitinophagaceae > Pollutibacter. Next base: position 248,708 of record CAVPPM010000018.1, read on the forward strand.
ACGGTAGCACTGATAACCAGCAGGTGATATAGTCCGGGTTCCATCATGATTTCTGTGTTTTGCTGCGCATGGCAATAACGATACATCCAACCATTGCAGCAAGCAACAGGATACTTACCACTTCAAACGGTAAAGCATAGCCGTATTTCCCGATGCCCAGCATCTGCTCACCGATATTGCTCACCACAGGAAGGGTGATCTCTCCCTGGGCCGCTACGAAATTATATCTCAGTAAAAGGTTCAACACCAGGGCAAGGCCGATCAAGGTGGCCAAGCGCGGCAAATAATGTTCTCCGCTGTACCGGCAACGGCAGTTCCTCACCGGAAGACTGTGTAAGGAAAATGGAAAAGATGATCAGTACCACAATACCTCCCACATATACCACAATCTGGACAGCCGCCACAAACTGGTAATCGAGCCAGAAATAAATTCCTGCAATGCCGATCAGTGAAAACAACAGGTAGATGGCCGACCGGAAAATTTGCCTCGTAGTTACTGACGCAACCGCACTTACAACGTCATCGCTGCCAGTAAATAAAATATGAAGTTCGAACCAGACATTACAGATAATTAAAATGTTAACGCATCATTCCACGCCTTCCTGCAATTTGGAGCCTGGCTTATTCAGCACTTTGGTCAGTTCCGCACGGTCAAATACACTGTGTTCAAAAGTCTGCGCCATTTTTATGGCATCGGTCGGACAAGCTTCTATACACAGGTTGCACATCGTACAGAGTTCCAGGTGGTAGATGAATTTATCAATCGCTTTTTTCTTTTTCCCTTCCGGACTGATGTCAAATTTGGTGATGATCTTGATGGTTCCATTGGGACAGGCCAGTTCACATGCCGTGCAGCCTGTACAACGGTGTTCATTCTTGTCATTGTGCGGCATCACCACTTCACCCCTGAAACGTTCAGGCAATACCAGGGTATCCTTGTTATCAGGATACTGCTCGGTGATGATCTCCTTGTGATGCGTAAAATAATAAGCTGTTCGCCTCATACCCGTGGTCAGCGATTTCACCGCACCAAAAATGTCAGATATATATTCTTTTAAAAACATTGTTCTCTTTATTGAATTACGGATTACGCATTGCGGATTGCGGATTCCAGGTATTTATATTCTTTATTTTTTTCATCTTAATAATCTTATCATTCAATCCGCAATTCGTAATCCGCAATCCGCAATCTTAAAAATGCCACCCCATTATCGCAATTACTGTCACCAATAAAATATTCACCATACTGATCGGCAACAGGTATTTCCATTCCAGGTTCAGCAACTGATCGATACGAAGCCTTGGAAAAGTCCACCTGAACCACATGATCAGGAAAATCAGGAAAAATGTTTTACCGAAGAACCAGATGGAGGAGGGAATATAATCCATGATATGATTAAAGGCTTGCCAGTTCCCGATATGAAATGGCATCCATCCACCCAGGAACAGTGTTGCCCCGATGGCACAGACGATAAATACATTGATATATTCTGCCAGGAAGAACAAGGCGAACTTCATTCCTGAATATTCCGTGTGAAAACCGGCGGTGAGTTCAGACTCCGCTTCTGCCAGGTCGAAAGGCGCCCTGTTTGTTTCCGCAGTAACTGCAATAATAAAAATGACAAATGCAATAATGGCGGGCATGTGTCCTTTGAACAGCCACCAGCCAGTCTCCTGCGAATGGATGATATCAGACACCTGCAGGCTTCCCGTCAATACTACGATGGTAAGTATGGCCAATCCGGCACTGAGTTCATAGCTCACGATCTGCGCACCGCTTCTCATTGCGCCCAGCAGGGAATATTTATTATTGCTACTCCATCCGGCCATTAAAATACCGATAACGGAAATCGAAGAAACAGCAGTAATGTAGAGCACGCCAATATTCAGGTCCCAGATCTGGAAGTCTTTTGCAAAGGCAATAGGCGCCATTAATAACATGGCCGTGATCATCGCAATAAATGGTGCGAGGTTGAATAGGAATTTATCAGCACCATCAGGTGTCAGTCCTTCTTTTACCAATAATTTCACGGTATCGGCCAGGGATTGAAGTGAACCTTTCGGCCCTACCCGGTTAGGTCCGAGCCGGATCTGCATATAGGCAGAAACCTTTCTTTCCATGATCACCAGTATCAACCCAAGTACCGCAAATAATCCGATGACCGCCACGCCAACGATCACCATTTCAACCACCAGTACCCATACCGATGGAAGAAGGCTATTGAACCAGGCGTCAAAGGACTTTGCTATGTTTGAAAAACTCCACATGCTCATTCAGAATTTCGGATTGCGGATTACGCATTCCGGATTATTTGAATTCGATTATTCAATTATTCTTACACTTTGCCACTACTGCAGACAGGCTAATCCGCCAATTCGCAATCCGTCAATCCGCTAATCGACTATCTGTCAATATCCGGAATCACTAAATCCAGGGTTCCCATCATCGCCACCAGGTCCCCGATCTTGGCACCCCTCGACATATGATCCAGTGCACTCAGGTTGGAATATCCCGGTGACCGGAACTTGATACGGTAGGGCGTTGTTCCACCTTCACTCACGATGTACACGCCAAACTCACCACGCGCCGTTTCCACCCTTGAATAAAATTCACCTTTCGGAAGTTTCAGCACGGCCTTTGTCTTAGCCTGGAAATCTCCTTCAGGAATATTGTCGATCAGTTGTTCTATGATGCTTAGCGATTGCCGCATTTCCTGCATCCGCACCATATACCTGGCATAGGAATCTCCTTCAGGCAACAGCACTTCGTCAAACTTCAGTTTATCGTAAATGCCATAAGGATATAACTTCCGGATATCACAACTCACATCGCTTGCCCTGGCACTTGGCCCCGTTACACCATACGACATTGCATCTTCCGGGCTCAGGTAACCGATATCTTTTGTCCGATTGATGAAAATGATATTGTCGGTCACCAGTTCATCGTATTCACTTAATTTATCCTTAAACTGCTGCAGTAATTCCTTTACCCTCCGATGGAAATTGGGATGAAGATCTGCCATCACACCGCCGGGTACCATGTAATTCATGGTGAGCCTTGCACCACAGGTTTCTTCCATGATGTCATTGATCATTTCTCTTTCACGGAAGGCATGGAAGAATGGTGTAATCGCACCAACGTCCATGGCCATCGCACCCCACCATAACACATGCGAAGCAATCCTGGTAAGTTCATCCATCAATACCCTGATCACCTCCGCTCTTGGCGGCACTTCAATCTGCATTCCTTTTTCAACACCCAGCGCACAGGCATGATTGTTAATATGGGCCGACAGATAATCCATCCGGCTGGTTGAATAAATGAACTGCCGGTAGGAAAGTGATTCACACATTTTTTCTATGGAACGATGGATATATCCCAGGTGCGGTTCAACTTTTTTAATGGTTTCTCCATTCAGGGTGATCAGCAGGTGCAATACACCATGGGTTGCAGGATGCTGGGGACCGATGTTGATCACCAGGTCACCTAATTCCGTTACAGCTATTTCCTCTTTATATGTGAACATTTCCTATTTATCTTATTTTCATTTGCACATCGGTACATTCTGCACATTGTCAAATTATCCTACAGCTTTATCATATTCACCGGATCTTCAAAATCCTTTCTCATGGGGTTCTTTCCTTCCCATCCATCAGGCAATATCAATAACCGCAGGTCAGGATGGTTCAGGAAATTAACACCGAACATTTCATACACTTCCCGCTCATGGAATTCAGCCGTTCTCCAGATATTGCAGACGGTTTCAATTTCGGGTTTCTCCCTGTTCAACTTCGATTTCACTACAATGTTATGACGGTAACGGGTACTCGATAAATGATATACCATGGTCAGGTGTGTTTTCCAGTCCACACAGGTAAGGCAGAACATATAATCGAACCACAGTTCAGATTCTGCCCGCAGTTTCCTGGCGAGGCCGGGCCATTTTCCCGGTTCCACATACAGGTTCAGCCATTCACCTCCTTCTTCAAAAGTCAGTGAAGGTTCCTTTTCAGCCAGCTTACCCTGTAATTCCTCCCTCGTCATGATGGATCTGTTTATTTATCGCTGAGTTTTTCTTTCAGAATTTTTTCCTGCAGTGTGATCAGTGCATGTAACAATGCCTCAGGGCGGGGCGGACAACCGGCCACATACACATCCACAGGCATCACGTGGTCCGCGCCCTTAACCACAGAATAAGTATTGTAAAAAAAAGGTCCGCCGCTGGTTGCACAGGCGCCCATCGCGATCACATATTTAGGATCGGCCATCTGATCGTAAAACCTCCTGAGCACCGGGGCCATTTTATTCACGATCGTACCGGCAATAATGATTACGTCGGCCTGCCTTGGGGTGGCCCTTGCCACTTCAAAGCCAAATCTCGACCAGTCGTATTTTGCTGAAGCGGTTGACATCATTTCTATCGCACAGCAACTGGTCCCGAAGACCAGCGGCCATAATGAATTGCTGCGGGCCCAGTTGATCAGGTCGTCAAGCGCTCCTGTCAGTATACCACCACCCGGAGTGTCAATGACCTGGCCGGGAAAATTTGTTACGGGTCTTTGTCCTGTTTCCAATTCATTCATGTTTTAAATTCACACATTTCATTTCACACCATCAAACCTTCACACTTCACTAATTCCACTTCAAGGCTCCTTTCTTATGTGCATAGAGAAATCCCATAAAGAGTATAAAGAAGAAGATCACAATTTCTACCAGGGCAGGCCAGCCAACTTTTTTGACCACAACGGCCCATGGATATAGAAAAATGAGCTCTACGTCAAAAATCAGGAAGATAAGGGCAAAAAGATAATATCCTACATTAAACTGGATCCATGTTTTCCCCAGCGTTGGCACACCACATTCATAAGCTTCGAGTTTTTGTTTATTGGTGCTCCCGGTGAGGACCGCCCGGGAAATAAGGATGGCAAAGACAGAAAAGCTCACAGCGGCAAGGATTAGTACGACCATCGAGACTGGACCCATAGTATTATTTTAATCTTGCTAAATTTAACACAGATTCGTTCAACCCAAACACATTTTGTTATACCATTCACAAAACTGTGCTTTTAAAAAAAGGCACAGTATGAGTTTAATGGTTTGGAGAGGTGATTTTAATCATTTGAACGGATACCGGGCATTATTCCCTTCCGATATAACTCACAAAAGAAATCTTTTTACTGTCGGGCGACCAGGATGGCACGTTAATGGTACCCTGCCCGCCGTATAAATGTGCAATCACGCGGGGAGCTCCACCGGATACCGGCATCAGCCTCAGCATAACCCTTTTCAAAGCCGGATGGTCGTTCGGATTTATGGTTGGCGGAAATGAAATAAAGGCAATCCACTTTCCATCCGGGGAAATATGGGGGAACCAGTTATTATATTCATCGAAGGTGAGTTGTTCTTTCTGGGTACCGTCGGGCTTCATACGCCAGAGTTGCATTGTCCCTGATCCCGTCCAGTTGAAATAGATATATTTCCCGTCAGGTGAATATTCCGATCCGTCAACATGTCCGTCGGTATTCTTCGTGAGGTTTTCTTCCGTTCCGTCTTTCACTGAAATTTTATATACGTTGTATACCGGTGTACCCCGCTGCCCGATTGCCAGAACATATTTGGCATCGGGCGACCAGCCATGCCAGTACGATGGTGTTTTATCAGATACCATTTTGGGTTCACCTCCTGATAATGGCAATGTATACACCGTGGATCCGCCACCGGGAAGCCCGTCACGGTGATGGCTAATGGCAAGGGTCTTTCCATCAAAACTGATGCCGTGATCATTGTTATTGCGGTTAGCCATGCCCGTGTTCAGCTTAACAGGCGTTCCTCCGCTTTCCGGAATAGTATACAAGGATCCGCCTTCATTGAAAAGCAATGTTTTGCCGTCCGGCATATAATTAGGCGCTTCGAAACGTGTTGCCGTTTCATGGATCACCTTCCTTGTTCCGCTGGCCACATCAAGATACTCGAGCCTTGATCCCTTGAAACTTCCCGCATAATTTTCTTCATAGGGTTTATCGATCCGTACATTCCATGCCTTCATATTTGTTAGCGTGTTGGAATCATGGGAGCACACAAACAGTCCGGCCATCACCGAATCGGGCATATCGGGCATCATTCTTTCTCCAACAAATTGCAGTGGTTCTCCCGCAGGAGCGATGCGCATGATAAATCGCTTCCCCTTTCTTTCCAACTGCAGCACTTCAACTTTTTTCTTGGGGAACCTGATCTCATCTTCGGGATCACGCATAAAGGCGCCGCGAAGCGGGCGAAATTGCATGGCATTGAGACCATCGCCGTGCATCGTTGCGGTGACAAGGGCCGACTGCGGATCATCGCTCTGCCTTACCATCCAGCCAACTTTACGATGAGGATCTCCTGACGTATCGGTGAATGATATGTTTGCAGTTAAAATAAAGTCCCCCTTGATATAATTGTAGGCATAGCGGAATTCATCACGGTTGAACCAGATATTGTACCCTGAGCCGGAAAGGGAATACACCTGTGTGGCAGGATCGTACACAATGGAACCCTTCAATTTAGGCTGACCGATATCCTTCTGTTGCTGAAAAATACCGGAAGGCTGTGCGTGAGCGTCGAAGCCCAGGAATATGCTGAAAACGAAAACAAGCAGTTTCATGTCGTTGAGTGTTGAAAGTGCAGTAAGTTAATGATTATTCATTTCCCAAGTCTTTTGTCCAGTTCAGCTTTAATTATTGATGACCACAATATATACCCTTCCCTGTTGAGGTGTAGCTGGTCGCCGATAAATAATTCAGCTCTCGGTTTACCGTCTGCCCCCAGGAATGATTTCTCCGTATCCATAAAATACATGTTTTTGTTTTCTTCGCAGATTGTTTTAATGCGACTGTTCATGGCGATTACCTTATCCATCACTTTAATCCTGGAATTCACGGGTGTGATGGCTATCCAGAAAATGGGTACGGCAGGATACTTTTTTCTTACCTGGTGATTGATATGTTTGATCCAGTAAACAACCGAGTCAGCAGCCATATCCCGGGAATCACCAGTAATATTGTTGGTACCGGCGAAAAATACAATGGCCCTGAAATTAAGCGGGTATACGATACGACGAAGGTAATAGGCCAGGTCTTCAATCTTAGCTCCCCCAAATCCCCTTTGGATAACAGGATACGGCGCCATATCTTCCTTTATGGTATTCCACAGCCTGATGCTGGAACTGCCGGTAAATAAAATAGCCTCCGAAGGATATTTCTCCACAGCAGTGAGGCTGTCAAACCTGGCAATTTCCCGTTCATATGATTTAACCGATGGGAGATGTTTTAGTTTTGCCGTGGGCGAACAGCCGGAAAATATGGCGATGACCAGTACTGCCGAAACCTGCAGCCGGTATTTTTGGAAGAACTGGATAAGTACGGTCATTGTTACGGTTTAATTGTTTGCTTTATTTTAGTTTCCAGGAGAGATAAATCTCAACAATTTCTAAACCGGAAATTATGAATGATTTGAACTTATCGCTCGAAAAAGATTTTGAGTATCGTCATATGTTCCTGCAACCCGATTATGAGGGTGAGGTGACAGCTACTTTTATATCGGCCAGGCATAACCAGGGTAACAGGAAGGCCGTGCTTTATATACACGGGTTTATTGATTATTTTTTTCATCCCCATATGGCAGAGAGATTCCTGGAACAGGGCGTTGATTTCTTTGCACTCGAACTGAGAAAATACGGACGGTCCCTATTACCGCACCAGCATCCGAATTACTGTCGGAAAATGGAGGAATATTTTGAGGAGATCGATATGGCCCTGGAGATCATTCGAAATGCATATGATGCATCTACCATTATACTCATGGGTCACAGTACCGGGGGTCTGCTTGCGAGTTATTACATGAATACCGGAAGTAAGAAAGAATGGATCAATGCACTCATCCTGAATTCGCCTTTCCTGGAATTAAATGAGTCTCCCATCAAAAAACAATTGGTACCAACGATAGCAAGACTTAATGCTGCACTTTTTCCTTTTTCCAAACAGGACGGTGCTCTCTCACCAGTGTACTGCGAATCACTTCATAAGGATTACCATGGCGAATGGGAATTTAACCTTGAATGGAAACCCTTCCTGGGCTTCCCTGTCTATTTTGCCTGGTTAAAGGCGGTTACTGACGCACAATCATTCCTGAAAGAAAAGTCGGACATCCATGTTCCCATCCTGCTGATGTATTCAGGACGATCATTTAAACCAAAGACCTATACGCCCGAAACACAGACTGCAGACACGGTATTAAATGTGAATGATATTGTTGAAAGGGGAAAGACATTGGGAAAGGATATTACCAAAGCGGAAATTAAGGACGGTATGCATGATCTCTTTCTTTCCCGAAAAGAAGCGCGGGACCTTGCATTTGCAAAAATGTTTGAATGGCTCGGCAAGCGCTGAACCATTCAAACATTGATCATGAAATATGATCAGAAATTAAATGCGATCCTGGCGAATAACCTGCGGCCATTGCCGCCCATCTGCACAGCATCCCACGGACCACCGGTTTCATTGTTATAGGCCCATCCTTTTGCACCGGGTGCTACACCGAGGTCAGGATGTACATTATTCACATTGTCACAGCCCAGGTATAATGATATGGCTGGCGTGAACCTGTAACCCAGGTAAACATCGATGGGTGTTTTTCCGCTATAGATATACTCATCCTTAACGTAACCGGAGCCATCATCCAACGGAACCTGGGGATCGATGCCCAGTCCGTCCTCTCCATAACCCAGCAGGGTTACTTCCCCAAAATGAGTGGCCCTTGCGCCAATGGTTAATTTGTTCATGCCATACTCGAGATTGAGGGCATATTTTGTCTCAGGTGCAGAGGCAAGAATGAATGCTTTTTCCCGGTCGCTAAGAAATGAATTACGGAGAAAATCAGATCCTGAAAGTTCTGCCGGAATATTTACCGATGTGATTTCCATCTTCTGGAAATTGCCCGTAAATAATGCCTTGAAAGAATTTTTACCCCAGCGTTTGTTATAGTCCACCACCACATCGATTCCCTGGTTTTTGGTATCCACTGCATTGGAGAAGAACTGTGCGAGTGCAATGTTATTAGCCTGGAGTTCATCTGCAAGGTCAGGGTTGAGGTCCGGATCTTCTGCATCGAATTGTCCGGTCAGTACCACCCTGTCTTTCACTTTCACATAATATCCATCAATGGTGATGCTCAGGTCGGTAATTGGCCTCCAGGTAAATCCAACACTCGCATTTAGGCTTTTTTCCTGTTCGAGTTCGGGTATACCTGCTTTACGCGTAATGTCGAGGTAATTGGGGATGATCCGTACTTCTGCAATATTACCGCCCTGAACAGTGGTAAAGGTTGAACTGAAATTGATCTGCGCCAGTGATGGTGCACGGAAACCCGTACTCACTGATCCGCGAAGATTAAAGGTTGGCGCCAGTTTTACCCTTGCTGCCAGTTTATAATTTAAGGTGAACCCGAAATCACTGTAATTCTCTGCACGGACGGCGCCATTAACCAGGATGTTTTTGGTGATATCTATTTCCGCATCCACATAGCCTCCAATCACATTGCGATTGGCATTTACTTCATCATTTGGCTGGTAACCGGGAAAGCCCTGGGAACCCGTAGCCTTGTCACCAGTGGAATAATTTCTATAGGATGCCTCTTCTCCTGCATATAAATTATAGCGTTCATACCGGTATTCAGCACCCATCGCGAGGTTAAATCCTTTGGCAATATTGGCAATGGGTTTTCTGAAATTGGCGTTTACGGTGTTCTGAAGGAAATTGAAACCGCCATCGTCAAAACGCGTTTGTTCCGGACCTAAGGAAGCATTGAATGTTTTGTCACCATAAAAATGAAAATTGTTATATCCCAGGGAATTGCTGACGTCCCAGTCCCAGTTACCACCGGTTGTTCCCTTTACACCCGCAGCCAGGGATCCATCAAGGATATGTGTCTGTATATGAGGATTAAAGAATGTATCGGGATCAGCAACCGTTTTCATAATGGAAGGAACAAAAATCAGGTTCCCATTCGCATCTGTTGGAAATCTTTCGGGTCTTGCTGAAAAATTCCTGGTAAATGCGTAGGCATCCGAAGCTTTATAATTCAATCCGCCGAAGGCATAAAATTTCGTATTACCGCTTACGGGAATCTCCATATTGAGAAATCCCCCGCCTCCGTCCAGTGAACCGTCACCATGGGCCCTGCGGTATATATTGGTTGGCAGGTAATCTGATTTCGTCTCGTCTGTTTCCAGGACCTGTCGGTACGTTTTTCCCTGGGTGATATAGTTACCCGTTATATTTAAAAATCCACCCTTACCAATGGCGACTCCATAGTTTCCGTTAAACGAAAATGCATTGCCATCAAGTTTGTTTTCATAAATATACTGGCCATCCAGGCCGTTCTTTTCTGCGGGATTATATTTACTGTCGAGGTAACTGCTCCATCCCAGGTTACCCGTAAATTTCCCGGTTGTTTTTTTGGTGATGATATTGATTACGCCGGCAATGGCATCAGAACCATATTGTGCAGAAGCGCCATCCCGCAATACTTCCACCCTGTCGATGGAGCCAACGGGAATTGCGGAAAGATCAGTACCCGAATTACCTCTTCCACGAGTTCCGAAAACAGCAACGAAAGCCGTCTGGTGTCGTCTTTTTCCATTTACCAGCACAAGGGTCTGATCCGGGCCCAACCCGCGAAGCGTAGCCAGGTCAATATGATCCGCGCCATCCGATCCTGATTGCTTATTGTAATTAAATGAGGGAACGGTGAAATTCAGGATGGAGGTAACATCCATTCTTGCAGTGGGCAATGCTGCCTGCCCTATGTTAACCACATCCACCGGAACAGGGGTTTCGGTTTTGACACGGCCGGTACCCCGGGTTCCCGTCACTACCACATCCTGTAAAGTGGTTTCGGACGCTTCCAGCGAAAGGTTTAGCTCATTGTCTGCCCCTACGGTCACTGACCGGGATTGAAAGCCAACGGTGGTGATTTCAATGACATCACCTGGTGCAGCAGAAATGGAGAAAGTTCCGTCGCTGCCAGTAGAAACACCTGCCCCCTTGCCTTTAACTTTTATGGTGGCATTGGAGACTGGCTTTCCGGAAGCGTCGGTGATTTTACCGGTAATGGTCTTTACCTGTGCGAAGGCAAAAACGGAGAGCGTCATGCCCATAACGAGCATCAATGTTTTGAGGGAATTCATGCAGTAGTTTTAATCGTGTTTGAGCACAACCAAGTTACTGAAAAAATGGAATTCCCTGCCGCCGCCGGTAACAGGTATTGTCAGATTCCTGTAATTTTCACTTACTTCAGGGTAAAGGAACTTGTCTTTACGTCCTGTGAATTTCCGCCGATCATCACATCAAAATCCCCCGGTTCGGCTACCCATTTCAGGTCACTGTTATAAAAGGACAGGTCGGTCTGCGTAATGCGGAAGGTGACGGTTTTACTTTCACCCGGTTTGAGGGTGACCTTCTGGAAACCTTTGAGTTCTTTAACCGGCCTGGCAATACTTCCCACCCTGTCGCGGATATAAAGTTGTACGGTTTCCGTCCCCTCCCGGCTGCCGCTATTCGTTACCGTTATAGAGGCGGAAATTGCTTCAGCGGCAGTTTTTGTTTTTTTATCCAGGCTGATGTCGCCATAAGTAAATTTCGTGTATCCCAGACCGTAACCAAAGGGATACAATGGTTCGTTCGGAGCATCGAGGTATTTGGTCGTATACTTCTGGTTGGCATCAAAAGGTCTTCCGGTGTTCTTGTGGTTGTAATATACCGGCACCTGTCCAACCGAAACAGGGAAGGTCATGCTCAGCTTACCCTGTGGTGAAGCGTCGCCATAAAGTACTTCATTGACAGCCGCTCCCGCCATGGTACCAGGGTACCAGGCTTCCAGGATGGCAGCACAGTTTTTGGATTCCCATTCCAGCGCCAGCGGCCTTCCATTCATCAGCACCAGCACAATCGGTTTCCCGGTGGCCTTTAAAGCCTTAAGCAGGGCCTGCTGGTTATCCAGCAACTGGATATTGCTCCTGCTGGCCGCCTCCCCGGTCATACCGAAAGGCTCACCAAGTATCGCCACCACAACGTCTGCAGCGTTGGCCACTGCAACAGCCTCGTCAATCAGTTGCTGAGGAGATTTGGCATCTGCCACAATCTGGGCGTCATGCGGATTGAGCTTTTTTATGATGTTGCTGTCGTCCGTAATATTACATCCCTTTGCATAAGTAACAGGCGCTGCAGTTACCCGCTTACTAACGGCGTCCCATACACTAATGGCTTTTTTCCAGTCGCCCGCGCCACTCCAGCTGCCGATGAGGTCCCGTTGATTTTTAACCAGCGGCCCGATAAAGGCAACCTTTTTTTCACCGCTAAGCGGAAGGATATTATCATTTTTCAGCAACACAAAACTTTTTATGGCCGCTTCCTTGCTGAGCAGCAGTTTGTCGGCACTCATGATCTGCTGCTTGTTACGTTCTTCACTTACATAACGGTATGGATCATCAAATAATCCCAGTTTGTATTTTGCTTCAAGCACTTTGCGGCAGGCCATATCCACCTGGGCAACCGAAACCTTTCCGGTTTTTACCAGTTCTGCGCCGTGCCTTATAAAAATCTCTCCCACCATATCCATATTCATTCCTGCATTCAACGATAATGCCCCTACCATCTTTTCGTCACCCATACCATGATTGATCATTTCGTTGATCGATGTATAGTCTGATGTGATCAATCCGTCGAATCCCCAATCTTTTCTAAGTAAAGTGGTCAGCAGCCATTTATTTCCCGAAGCCGGGATACCATCCACCTCGTTAAATGACGACATGATAGATCCAGCCCCTGCTTTCACCGCTGCACGATAGGGCGGCAGGTATTCATTATACATCCGCAGCCGGCTCATGTCTACGGTATTATAATCCCTTCCCGCTTCAGAGCCGCCATACAAGGCAAAGTGTTTGATACAGGCCAACACCGTATTATTGGCGGCAAGGTCCTTTCCCTGGTAACCACGGACCATGGCCTCGGCGATCTTTGAACCCAGGTAAACATCCTCTCCCGCTCCTTCACTCACCCTGCCCCAGCGCGGATCACGGGCAATATCTACCATCGGGGAAAAGACCCAGTTCAGTCCGTCTGCTGTTGCTTCTTCTGCAGCAGCCCTGGCCGTTTTTTCTATCAGTTCCAGGTCCCATGAAGCCGACAATCCTAATGATATCGGGAATATGGTACGATGTCCGTGTATGACGTCATACCCGAACAATAAAGGAATTTTCATCCGGGTTTGCGTAACGGCAATTTCCTGCAATTTTTTTACGGCAGTCGGAGTAAACGTGTTGAATACCCCGCCCACAAGCCCTTTCCGGATTTTGCCCTCCACATCCTGTGAAAGGATGGGACCGGTAACATCAAAGCCAATGGATGGAAGGTTCAATTGCCCGATCTTTTCCTCCAGGGTCATCTTCTTCATTAATGCATCTACAAATGCATTCATCTTAGTATCCTGGGCAATAACAGTAAAGGCAAGGCAAATCGTGACAAGCAGAAGGGAAAATCGTTTCATCCGCTAAATATACTAACTAAACAAAAACGAAATGTCACTAACGGCCCCGCTTCAATATCGGCAGGCGCATAAAGATTTCAGCACGCAAACCGTTTTGATTACTCTCCTTTACCAGGGATGGCAGCGCATAATGTAATTGAAATCCGGATTGCCAGGAAGGCTTTTGATAAATGACCTGCATCACGGGACCAACCTGGATCGTATTCATATTCTGCTTACCATAATCATCGAGCGGGGACAGCACCGTTTCCGATTGCTTAACAGGTGAAGGATCCGAAACATATGCCCCCGTGGAAGTGACCACTTCTTTTTTCACCAATGCCTTCTTCCATATGCTTCCCCTTATGCCGACACCCGCCCACCATTTTCCCTGCAGTTTCCTGGCATAATCAAACTCGAAAGAAAAACCGAAGGTCTTGGTGAGGTTTTCCTTTTCCGACTTCAGTGTGAGCGAATCAACCCAGTAATCGGTCTGCTTTACGACACCTGCATTGGAAATGCCTGTGGCAAACGGATGTATGGTGAACACCATGGATTGCTTTTCTTCTTCAACGCCAAACCATAGCGCAGGAAACAGTAAACGAAAGGGCTGGGATTTGGCAGAAGGTCCCGCAAAATATACAGCTGGCCCCTGGAAAGCAATGGGCAGGTTCCATTGCAGTCCCGTGCTCCATTTGATTTTGTAGGGCGGGTCCTCCACAGGAATGGCTGCAGCAGCAGCTGCTTTTGATGCTGCCCCGTTGTTCTCTTTTAACCCGATATCGCCGGTTGAATCTGCAGCGGGCTGATCCGTAAGCCCGGGACTGCCCGGCTGGTTAGTAGCGTTTTCTGATGTAACCGATCCTGTAGTTGCCACCGGTTGATTTTCTTTATTGATTGCAGGGATCCGAGTTACTATATTGACGACCATTTTTTCGTTTATTCTTTTCCGTTATACCAAGACGCAGTGCATTAGTATTGTTGGAAGCATCAGCTATGGTGAACTGGTCATCCGCATTTTTAGCCCGCGTTTGGTCCTGTTCAGCACCTGCCTCTACTGCATGCTGAATTCCTGGTAAATTTTTGCTGTTTGTTGTATTGACATGGCCGGCAGGCCTAACGGATGTTCCGGCAGGCAGGTCCCGATATAAAAAGGTATACAACCAAAGCCCGGAAATCAGCAAAAGCGCCAGCCCGGATGCCCACCAAAAATTTGACGCAACCGGCATTTCATCATCCAGCCTCTTCTTCATATCGGCCCAGGCCATCTCCACAGGCGGAATTTCCCCTGCGACTGAATAGTCTATATTAGCCTTATCCGTTCTCTTTTTTTTCACGATCACTGTTTTAATGAATACATTTTCTCCAGGACGGGTTTCAGTTTTTTCCTGCTTTCGCTCAGGTGCCATTTTATTGTCCCCTGGCTGCTCCCGGTACCCTCAGCAATTTCCTTAATGGAATATCCTTCGAGGTAAAACATGGCAGCAACAATCCTGGTGGCCGGCGTAAGTATATCCAGTAACTGGTAACGATCCTTCCATTCGAGGTCTGTCCACAGGTTAGCAACGGCAGGAACAACCACATCATCATTGAATTCCATAAACGGGATAAGTTTAGCAGAACGGATGGCAGAGAAACATTCGTTACTGATGATCGTATACATCCAGTTGAACAGCGTTCCTTTAGCAGGATCGAATGTTGAAATGTTCCGGTAGACCTTCATCATGCCATCATTCAATACGGTCAGCGACTGATGGTTTTCCGGAAAATATTTTTTGCATAACAGGAAAAGCGCAGGATAGTACAATTTGTACAGTTTTTCCTGGCTTGCCCGGTTTTGCTGTATGCAACCCGATATAATCTCCTGCAGCTCTGCCAAAATAATTGTGTTACAAAACCATCTATTGATACTTCAATAATAATAATCGATTTTGACCTTTGTATCCCCAAGGGAATAATTGCAAGCCTGGGGAAATCCCCGGGTGGTATAAGTATAGGTATAGTTGATGTCGTCGTCTTCCCTTGGATACTGAACACCGTACTTATTTACATGACGGACAACATTGTTCGGGGAGGCAATCAAATACCAGAAATCATCTATCAGGGCCGCAGCATCAACTGGAGAATACAATGGGTTGGTCTGCGTATCATAGCTGAACTGGTAATTAAAATTAAGGGTAAAACTTCCATTACTGTCATGGTCGGTATAGACAAATATATTCTCCAGGTTACCGCCGGCAGTATACGTAAAAGTCTTTTTTACCAACAGATTCAGTGTGGCGGTGATGGTACCGTCGTTTTTCCTGTTGCCATACATATTGATTGCGGAGACCAGTCCGGCTGCGTCATAAGAATAAACGATACTATCCCGCAAAGCCCCGGAAATACCTGATGAATATAAAATGGTATTGGCGGAACTCCCGGAATAGACAATATCCCTTAAAGTCTGTACGCCGTTTCCGGTTATGGCGATCCGGGCAATCCTGTTTTGGTTATCACGAAGAAATTCCTTTTTATCCGTCTTTCCCGTTCTCAGATCTGTTATCAAGACACCCAGCAACTTGTCGTCTGCATTGTAGTTGAAATCCCAGGCGGTTTGTCCGTCGGGCCAGCTATACACCGCTTTTTTTAGTAATTGGTCCGATAAGACCGACTGTGCAGGTTCCTGTGAATCATCTTTCTGGCAACTGCTGAAAAACGCCATACAAAAAGCCGAAATCAGGATGTACCGCATGAGCATTGTTTTTTTAATATACGCATAACCAGGTGCCGCAGGTTGGGTAAAAATAAAAAAAGGGAATGCTTTTGCATTCCCCTTCTTTGTTTGGGAAGGGTTGCAGGATGGAAATTAAAAACGGTCCATGGGGGTTTCCAGGGCAGCAGATTCTTCAGGATATTGTCTTTTCGCCAATAAAATGCTGATCATATTCCGGAGTTGCGGAAAAACACTTTCGATTTCAGTATGTAGATTCAGTTCCCTGTTCCTGGATGGAATCGACAGAAACCGTAAACAGGATAATTTCCGGCATTTTTCCAAGGATTTGCAATACTGACACCAGGTCCTTTAGCCCGATATCATGGGTACTCATCGCTTTGGGGAAATCAACAGCATAACGGGGCCGTATACACTGAATGGTGCCTGCAGGCTGGCCGTCCAGTGTGGCATCAACGATGATTATTTTTGGGTACGTTTCAAAATATTCCAGCAAGTGAAATCCGCCCGTGCCGCCATCAAGTATATCCACAGCAAATGGCAGTGGATTTTTTTCGAGGAAATGAATAAAATGCACTCCTGTACCTTCATCCCGCATCAGGTAATTTCCAATGCCCAATATCAGCGTATCGTTTTTCATGACTTCTGATCCTTATTTTCCTGGCCTTCAAAAACTTCCTCTTCAATAAACTTCCATCCACCACCCATGCTGCTGATCTCGCCGCGGCCTTCCACATAGTCGTGATAAAATACCAGGTACACATGAATAACGGTAAACAGGATAAATACCCACATTGCCCAATGATGGATCTGCCGGAGAACGATATCACCACCGGTTACGGCAGGGACCCAGGCAAATAATTTAGCAAACCAGAAATCACTCATGGAGGCATATAAGCCAAAGCCTGTCAGGCATTGAACCAGGAAGGCGATGAAAGTAAAAAAATAAATAAATCCGGCCATGGTATTGTGGCCTACGCTCAGGTGTTCCTTTCCTTTGAGCATGAGGATATCCATCTTGAACACCTGCCACATTTCGGTAAAGAATTTTTTGTTCGTCGGAATGAAATTTTTCCATCCCGAATATTTATTCCCGGTAAAGCCCCAGTATATCCTGAACAGGAAATTGAAAAAGAACAGGTAGGCGGCAATAAAATGAATGGTCCTGATATAGCCCATGGTAAACTGTTCCGCTGCTTCCTTGCTGCTCTGCAATGCCAGTGGATTTCCCATCAGGAAACCCGTTATGATCAGCACTATGATGACCAGCGCATTCAGCCAGTGGTAAATCCTTACCGGCAGTTCCCACACATATACGCGGCGGAGTCTGTGGACTTTCGGAGGCAGAGCTGTTGTTGACATTATAGTTAGTTGAGCAGTTGAGGGTTGAGGGTTGAGGGTGGAGCTAATCCGTAATCCGCAATCCGCAATCCGTAATCTATTTCAATCCCCTACCACACTGATCCTGCTAATATGTTTTCCATTTTCATCATACAGGTGTACGGCACAGGCAAGGCATGGATCGAAGGAATGGATCGTCCTTAATAATTTCCAGCGGCTGCATTTACATCCGCAACGGGAGTATCCATTAATGCTGCTTCATAAGCAGACTGTTTTCCATTTCCATCCCTTGGCGATGCATTCCATGTTGTGGGTACCACCAGCTGGTAATTGGCAATCTTTTCGTCTTCTATATTAATCCAATGCGCCAGTGCTCCCCTCGGCGCTTCTGAATGTCCAACCCCCAACGCCGTCTTTGGCCAGGTACTGGGCTCGAACCGTTTCATATCTGCCATCCGGGTATCGCCGTTCTTGATATTGCTGATCAGCGTGTCAAAAAACTCCATCGCCCATTGTGCAACAAGAACACTTTCCAGCCCGCGTGCAGCCGTTCGTCCCAGGGTCGAAAAAAGTGCGGTTACGGGTACCTGTAAGTCGGTCAGCGCCTTGTCGACCACTGCCTTGAAATCTTCCCTTCCCCTGGCATATCCAACGAGCACTCGTGCAAGTGGTCCCACTTCCATCGCATTGCCTTTCCACCTTGGCGTTTTCAGATAGGAATATTTCTGCGTGGTATCGAGATGTTCAAACGGAGGTTTTGGTCCGCTGTATTTTATTTTGCTTTCGCCCTTCCATGGATGCAGTCCCTGTTGATCGCCGCCTTTATATTCGTACCAGCTGTGATTAATAAATTCCTGCACTTCATCGTCTTTTCTCAGGTCAACCTCCAGCACTTTACTGATATCCTTGTTCATAATAACACCGGAAGGAAATTTGTACGATTTCGGATCGCGGTAGCCATTGGTGCCGAGATCTCCGTATACCATGTAATTACCCAGTCCGCCCCCGATGGCTCCCCAGTCTTTATAAAAAGAGGCAATGGCCATGAGGTCCGGGATATAGACCTGCTCAATAAAGCGTTTACCATCCTGTAACAATTGCTTTACATAACTCAGTCGTTCTGCATTGATACCACTTACATCATCCAGCGTGATGGCACAGGCCATACCACCCACCAGGTAATTGGGATGGGGATTCTTTCCGCCGAATATGGTATGGACCTTGACAATTTCTTTTTGCCATTCCAGGGCTTCCAGGTAGTGCGCCAGTCCGATCAGGTTTACTTCTGAAGGAAGTTTATAGGCGGTGTGTCCCCAGTATCCGTTGGCAAAAATCCCGAGCTGACCGCTTTCCACAAATTTTCCAATGCGTTTCTGGATATCGGCAAAATAACCCGGTGAACTTTTGGGCCAGTGGGGATATGCTTTGTGCCAGTTCAGAAGTCTTTTTGGGATCAGCTTTTAAGGCATCGACCACATCTACCCAGTCCATGGCATGCAGGTGATAAAAGTGGACCACGTGGTCATGCATGTATTGTGCACAGAACATGATGTTCCTGACCGTTTCCGCATTGGGCGGAATTACAATATCCAGCGCATCTTCAACAGCACGCACCGAAGTGAGCGAGTGAACTGATGTGCAAACGCCGCAAACCCTTCCCACAAAAGCCCAGGCATCTCTTGGATCACGGCCTTTCAAAATTTCTTCCAGCAGTCGTACCATGGTACCGCTGCTGAAGGCATCCTTAATTTTTCCGTTTTCTATTTCGGCTTCTACCCGGAGATGTCCTTCAATCCGGGTGACGGGATCAACGACAATTCGCTGACTCATAAAGGTGGGTTATGCTGGTTAAATATCTTTCAGGTCCTGCTCGCTTTGCATGCCTTCCTTTTCCAGGTTATGGATAAGTTTGCTTTTTCTCACATTGGTCATGATGGCATGACCGGCAATGGCAGCAGCAGTTACACCCAGTGCAACCTTGCCAACACTGTATCTGCCGTCATCTCAATACCAAAGCCAGGGAATGCAGCTGCTCTTTCATATATCCTTCCATTATCCCAGAAATTTTCTTCGCTGCATCCGAAACATCCATGACCGCACTGGATCGGGAATGAAGTGCCATTATTCCATTTGGTAACACCACAGGCATTGTAGGTCGATGGCCCTTTGCATCCCACTTTATACAGGCAGTATCCTTTTTTTGCATTTTCGTCGTCGAAAGTTTCCACATACAATCCGGCATCATAAAATGGACGGCGATAGCAGGTGTCGTGAACGCGCTTGCTGTAGAATGCCTTCGGCCTGCCCAGGTTGTCCAGCTCAGGCAACCGGCCAAAAGTGACCACATGAACAATGACGCCAGCCATCACTTCACCAATAGGCGGACAGCCCGGCACTTTGATCACCGGTTTTCCACTGATCAGTTTATGGATCGGTGTTGCTTTTGTGGGATTGGGTTGGGCCGACTGTACGCAACCATTAGAAGCACAGGATCCCCAGGCGATGATGGCCTTTGCCCCGGCGGCAGCCTCTTCGAGAATCTGCATCGATGTTTTGCCACCGATCATGCAGTACACACCGTCAGCAGCCGTAGGAACACTGCCTTCCACGCACAAAATATATTCACCCTTGTATTTTTCCATGGTATTTTTCATGGCTGCTTCCGCCTGGTGGCCCGAAGCTGCCATAAGCGTTTCCGTATAATCCAGTGAAATCTGGTCGAGCAGGATATCTGCCACGAGCGGATGGGATGAACGGATAAAACTTTCACTGCAGCAGGTACATTCCTGGAAATGCAGCCAGATGACTGGCAACCTTTTGCTGGTTTCGAGGGCTTTAGCCACCTGCGCCACAGCCGTGGATTCAAGGCCCAGATAAGCCGCCATCATGGAACAGAACTTCATAAAGTCGCGGCGTGAATAGCCTTTCCGTACAACCTCTTCATAATAAGTAGGCTGTCGCAGATCGTTGAGTTGTAGCATACACTGTGGTTGGATGTGGTGGAGAGAAATGACCAGCAAGGTTAATGATTAATACATCCACGGATGCTGATCCCTGTCAGTAAAATACAATGACCCTGATCATAGTCCCTTACACATTTAAAATTTAACATTGAGATCAAATACAATGCATGAAAACGCTCAGGGCCGCACTATTTAGCTTATTCATTACCGTTAGTCTTCCTTTATTTACCATGGCCCACCCGGGGCACGAGGGTGATGAAGGCGGGCATGGATTTACGATTATTCATTATTTCACCAGGCCGGTGCATATGGTGATCACATTGCCTGCAGTGGTATTCCTATGCTGGTATGGGGTCAGGTATTTCCGTCGCAAAGCAGGTAAACTGTAACCATGCATGAACTGTCACTTGTGATGGGCATCATTGAACTGGCCAGTTTGGAAGCTGCGGAAAGAGATGCCGTTAAAGTGGAAGAAATTGTGCTGGATATCGGGGAACTGAGCGGGGTGGAAATGAGCAGTTTTGAATTTGCCTGGGACCAGGCGGTAAAAAACACCATCCTTGACGGAACTGAAAGAATTATCAACAGGATTCCGGGTATAGGAAGATGCCTCGACTGCGAAACGGAATTTTCCATGCAACAGTATTACGACCCCTGCCCGAACTGCGGAGAGCACCTTATACAGGTCATCAGCGGGAAAGAAATGAAAGTTAAGACGCTTACGTTAGGGATTGCGGATTGCGAATTGCGGATTGCGGATTGACTATTCACAGTTGCTGTACTATAATTGAAACTGTTTGTCTTTGACGTACAATCCGAAATCCGCAATCCGTAATCCGTAATATTATTTTTTAACCTTGGTTTAAATGAAAAGCTATGTGTGCAACCTGCGGCTGCGATAGTAACGGAACAACAACCCTCCATGATCCTCAAGATCATGTAAATAACCTGCAATCCGACAATTCGTCAATCCGCCAATCCGCCAATGATTTAGACCATCCGCATACAGACAAAAAAACCGTGGTGGAAGTAGAGAAAGATATCCTCTACCAGAATAACCTGCTGGCACAGAGAAACCGCGGATATTTTGAGGCTAAAAATATTTTCGCCCTTAACCTGGTCAGTTCACCGGGATCAGGTAAAACCAGCCTGCTGGAAAAAACATTACTGGAACAGAAAAATGTTTTGTCATGCTATGTGATAGAAGGTGATCAGCAGAGCACAAGGGATGCAGACAGGATACACGCCACCGGCACACCTGTAGTGCAGATCAATACCGGCAAAGGATGTCACCTGGATGCGCATATGGTATTGCATGCGATACAACATATGAAGCCCCGGGAAAATGCAGTCATGTTTATTGAGAATGTAGGCAACCTCGTATGTCCGGCAATGTTTGACCTCGGAGAAAACAAACGCGTGGTGATCGCCTCCGTAACCGAGGGAGATGACAAACCCCTGAAATACCCCGACATGTTCCAAAGCGCACAGCTTTGCATCATCAATAAAACCGACCTTCTGCCTTATGTGCCTTTTGACCTTGATGCCTTCCGCAAAGAATGCATTAATGGTAAATCCTGCACTGGAATTTATTGAAGTCTCTGCACTAAAAGGAGATGGGATGAATGAATGGTACCAGTGGATTTATAACAATGTTGCGCCGTTGGCAGAATCCGCAATCCGTAATCCGGAATCCGCAATCCTATGACCTGGCATATCCATATCGGCGGACTTGTACAGGGCGTAGGCTTCAGGCCCCATGTATACCGTCTCGCGGAAAGGATGGGCATCAATGGCTGGATAAATAATACGTATGACGGAGTGCATATCCTGATTTCCACCAGTATGGAAAAGGCAGTACAATTTTACCGCGAGATCATTACGCATCCCCCCGCCAACGCCATTATTGCCAGTAAGACCATGGAAGAAGTTCCCGCCGTTGAATTCAGTGATTTCCGGATCATTCACAGCGAACACCATCATCAGCCCAATATGATGGTGACCCCCGACTTTGGCATTTGTCCGCAATGCAGGTCAGAATTGCATGATCCACGAAATCCAAGATACCATTATCCGTTTATTACGTGTACGGAATGCGGACCGAGATACTCTATTATCCGCCAACTTCCGTACGACCGCGAGTTCACTACCATGGAGCCCTATACCATGTGCTGGCATTGCAAGGAAGAATATCATGATCCGAGGAATCCCAGGTATTACAGCCAGACCAATTCCTGTTCCCGTTGCGGAATCACCATGTCTGTCCAGAATGCCGATGGTCAAACCATCTGTGACGACTATGATTGTGTGCTGACCATCATCAATGAAAGCCTGGAAGATGGCAAGATCATCGCAGTGAAAGGCATCGGGGGCTACCTGCTGCTAACGGATGCGGCTAACCGCATGTCCATTGCGATGCTCAGGGAAAGAAAGCACCGGCCCGGTAAACCGTTTGCCGTGATGTATCCTACGGTTGAGGCAGCATCAGACGATGTGGTGTTGAACGCGGAAGAAATAGCGGCCCTGGCCGGAACGGCAGCGCCTATTGT
The DNA here is from genome assembly GCA_963707255.1 of uncultured Sphingobacteriales bacterium. GTDB lineage: Bacteria > Bacteroidota > Bacteroidia > Chitinophagales > Chitinophagaceae > Pollutibacter. Next base: position 271,835 of record CAVPPM010000018.1, read on the forward strand.
ACTTTGCAGGCTGCGGGAAAAGAAGAATTATCGCATCTGCCACGACCTCATTGCACCCGGACTGGCTAAAATTGGTGTGATGCTTCCGTATACGCCATTGCTGGAACTCATTGCCTCCAGGTACAATAAACCGCTGATCGCCACAAGCGCAAATATCAGCGGCTCGCCAATTTTATATCATGATGAAGACGCGCTCGAACTGCTGACCGGCATTGCTGATCTCTTCGTGGTATATGAAAGGGATATTGTTGTACCACAGGACGACAGTGTGATACAATTCAGTTCCATCAGCCATCAGCCGATCATGATCCGGCGGTCAAGGGGTTATGCACCTAATTATTTTCCGCACCGGTTTTCGCTCAAAGGAAGCTGGCTGGCCGCAGGCGCAGAATTGAAATCAAGCTTCGCCCTGCTCGATGGTGAACAATGTTATATCAGCCAGTTCCTGGGGAACCAGGAATATTTCGAAGGACAAATTGCTTACAAAGAAACCATGAGACACCTTACCGGGTTGCTGAAATTCACACCCGACAATATACTTGCGGACAGCCATCCTGGATATATGGTATCGCAGGAGGCCGCCATCATGGCCAAAGAAAAAAATATTTCCTGCCATTTAGTTCAGCATCATAAAGCACATTTTGCTGCCGTGCTGGCCGAAAACAACCTGATGGAAACAACAGTGCCGGTACTCGGCATCATCTGGGATGGCACGGGGTACGGGGAAGATGGGCAGATATGGGGAAGTGAATGCTTTCTGTTTGATGGCAATAAAATGGAAAGAGTGGCCCATCTTGAATATTTTCCTTCCTGGCTGGGAGATAAAATGTCACGCGAGCCGCGTATTTCCGCAGTAGCCATCACTGATAATCCGGAAGTACACAAAGACAAGTTTACTGAAATGCAATGGCAGTACTACCGGAAATTACTTCGAAACAAACCGGAACTGTTGACCTCCAGCATGGGCAGATTTCTTGACGGCATCGCTTCCATTACCGGGATCTGTCATCATAATACCTATGAAGGCGAAGCCGCAATGAAATTAGAAGCAGCTGCATTGAAATATATGCATCATCCCACTGCAACATACAACATGAACATTGAGAAAGAAACGGGTAGCATTAGTTATAAAACAATGGTCAGCGAAATCCTCGAAGAGGTGAACAGCAATGTGGACCCCGGATACATTTCCTATAAGGCGCACTGTACGCTGGCCATGCTGGTCCGTTCCCTTGCAGAGGAATTCCATGCCCGCAAAATTGCGTTCAGCGGCGGTGTTTTTCAGAATTCATTACTGGTAGACCTTTTGATTCGTGAAGCTGGAAATGACCATGAGCTTTATTTCCATAAACAACTTTCGCCCAATGATGAATGCATTTCCTTCGGGCAACTGGCTTATGCAAATATTGAATACCTGAATACGGCTAAAGTAAAACAACTCTCAACTATTAACTCTCAACCCTCAACCCAATGTGTTTAGCCATACCTGGTAAAATAATATCCATTACTGCACAGCTCGATGAAACATTTCGTTATGGAAAAGTTTCTTTCGGGGGCATCATGAAAGACGTTAACCTATGCATGGTACCCGATGCCGGCATCGGGGAATACGTGTTGGTACATGTGGGTGTGGCCATCAGCATTGTAGATGAGGAAGAAGCCCATAAGACTTTTTCCTATCTCAAAGAAATGGGTGAAGTGGAAGAACTAAATATACCTGCCAATGAAATTCCTGACTGAATACAGGGACCCGAAGCTGGTGAAGCAATACCTTGACGAACTTCACAGGATCACCACGCACCACTGGACCATTATGGAGATCTGTGGAGGGCAGACCCATAGCCTCGTGAAAAACGGTATCCTGGATATGTTACCTCCTGAAATTACCATGGTACATGGTCCTGGCTGCCCGGTATGCGTAACTCCACTGCACATTATTGATGAGGCCATTGAACTCAGCTACCGGAAAGAAGTGATCCTTTGTTCTTTCGGTGATATGCTCAGGGTTCCCGGTTCTTCAAAGAGCCTGCTGGAAGCAAAGGCAGAAGGAGCGGATGTCAGGATCCTGTATTCTCCACTGGAAGCTGTTCAACTGGCAAAAAACAATCCGTCAAGGGAAGTGGTGTTTTTTGCGGTAGGATTTGAGACCACTGCACCCGCCAATGCACTTAGTATCATTCATGCGGATAAACTGCAACTTACCAACTATAGTGTGCTGGCGTCACATGTGCTGGTACCGCCCGCAATGGAAGCGATCCTCTCCGATCCATCGAACAGGATCAATGCATTCCTGGCGGCAGGTCATGTGTGTACAATTATGGGCATTGAAGAATACTACCCGATTGCTGAAAAATACAGAACGCCTATTGTAGTAACAGGGTTTGAACCCGTAGACCTCTTACAGGGAATTTTAATGGCCGTTAACCAGCTCGAATCCGGCAGTTGCAAAGTGGAAAATCAATATGCCAGAAGTGTACTGGAAACAGGAAATCCTGCAGCAAAGGAAACCATCGCTGAAGTGTTTGACACGGGCGACAGAAGCTGGAGAGGCATAGGGGAAATTCCGATGAGCGGTTATGAAGTCAATAATAAATACAAGCGATTTAATGCCAGGCTGAAATTTACACTGTCACCCACCAAACCTGACCCCGATAACGGATGTATTTCGGGAGAGATCATGCGGGGCCTGAAAAAGCCATTTCATTGTCCGCATTTCGGGAAAGGCTGTAAACCCGAACATCCCATTGGTGCGCCAATGGTAAGCAGTGAAGGTGCATGTGCGGCCTACTATCATTATCATCAGCCACAGGAAGACATCGAACCATTAATTGTACTGACCTGAACTTATACCATGAATGCAACAGCCATAAATATATCAGCACCAACCTGCCCTATGCCAAAATTCGATTTTGATATTATCACCCTTGGTCATGGAAGTGGTGGATTGCTTACGCACAGGCTTTTGGAGTCAGGTGTTTTTGCCCTGCTCAAAAATGACAAATTGAACCAGCAACACGATGGGGCATGTTTTGAATTATCGGGTCCGGTGGCCATGAGCACCGACAGTTATGTGATCTCACCGATATTTTTCCCGGGCAGCAATATTGGTGAACTGGCCGTTCACGGCACCGTCAATGATCTTGCGATGTGCGGAGCCATGGCCAAATACCTTACACTTTCTTTCATCATTGAAGAAGGCCTGGCCATCGAAGATTTCTGGAAGATCCTCAACGGCGTCAGGGACGCCGCTGCAAAGGCAGGCGTACAAATTGTTACGGGCGATACCAAAGTAGTGGAAAGAGGTAAAGGGGATGGAATTTTCATCAATACTACTGGAATAGGCCCCATCCATCCTGCTGCCCGCATACACCATAACCGGATCACCACAGGCGACCGAATCATCTGCAGCGGAGAAATAGCCAACCATGGAGTATCGGTAATGAGTAAACGAAAAGGCCTGGAATTTGAAACGGATATCCTCAGTGATACCACCAACCTGAACCATGTCACCCAAAAACTATTTGACCTTTTCGGCGACCGCATCCATTTCATGCGTGATCCAACCCGGGGTGGTGTGGCGTCGGTGCTGAATGAAGTTGCCGGACTAACGGACAAGGGATATTTTATTGATGAGAAAAGTATACCGCTTGATGAAAGGGTCGAAGGCGCCTGTGAAATGCTCGGACTGGATCCTCTCTATGTAGCCAATGAAGGGATATTCATCGCGATCGTGGAGGAAGGCATTGCGGCTGATCTCCTGGATGTCCTGCGCAATGAACCGGAAGGCCGGAATGCTGCCATAATCGGAAAAGTTACAGATGAGCATCCCCATAAAGTGATCATGCAAAGTATCATCGGGGGAAGACGGGTCGTGACCTACCTTACCGGCGAGCAATTGCCCAGGATCTGCTGAAAAATTACCTCATTAAACCGCTATTCCTGCTTACATTCATACCGCTTAACCCTGGTATCAATGAGCAGCTTCTCTATTTGGAAATTCCTGGCGGGAATAGGATTTTTTCTCTACGGACTTCAGGTACTGGACCGCGTCCTTACCAAATTTGCGGGTCGTTCTTTTAAAAAATTTCTTCGACGTTATACCACCTCAACCGGGAATGCCATTCTTGGCGGCGCGATCATTACGGCCCTGCTGCAAAGTTCCTCCATTGTACAACTCATCACGCTTGGTTTTGTGGAAGCAGGCATTATTCCATTTAAAAATGCCCTGGCTGTTATTATGGGCTCCAACCTGGGGTCTACTATGGTGGGATGGATTATTGCCACCATTGGATTCAAACTGGATATTGAAAGCCTGGCAATGCCAGGTCTTGCCATCAGTATGATCGGAATGTTTTTCTTCCAGTCGAGAAGAAATATTTACAACAGTTTCAGGTTGCTTTTGGCCCTGTCCATGTTGTTCTTTGGCCTTGGCATGATGAAGGAAACGGCCGAAGTCATGGTCAAAAATATTGACATATCACAGTTTGCCAGTTACCACAATATTGTTTTTGTTTTTGTTGGATTGCTTGTCACATCGCTGGTCCAGACCAGTTCAGCCACGATGGCCATAACACTGACGGCGCTTAATGCCAATGTAATTTCATTTCCCGCTGCCGCTTCTATAGTCATTGGATCTGAAGTGGGAACGGCAATGAAAACACTGATCTCTGGAATTAATGGTACCGGAAATAAAAAACGCGCAGCCTTCGGGAACTTCTATTTTAATATTGCCACCACGGTAATCGCCTTTGCCTTTCTTCCATGGTTGATCAGCTTTATTAAAGAGGTCGTCGGCATAAAAGATCCACTGATCGGACTTGCGTTTTTTCAAAGCCTTATTAATTTACTGACGATTGCCATCTTCATACCATTCCTCAATATATTTTCGCGATGGCTGGAAAATCGTTTTACAAAAGATGAAAATAAAGATTCTTACATCAGTGATCACCTTCCTGCCGCTGCCAACCTGGCCCCTGATGTAATAAAAGAAGAGTGTGCGAGGCTGTTGCAAAAGACCGTAGAATTTCATGACAAGGTGCTTGACCTGAAAGATCCTCCACAGAATTTTTTTAGTAACGTAAAAAGTTTTACCCGTGTCACAGGCAGTACTACGCAGGAATATAACCGTTTGAAACTTTCCGAAGGTGAATTACTGGACTATATTCTCCGGTTACAGATGGAAGAACTCGATAAAGCCGAGCACATAAAAGTGAACCAATATATGGAAAGCCTGCGCAATACCATACATGCGGCCAAATCAGTAAAAGACGTTCACCATAATATTAATGAACTCAGGGAATCAGCCAAGGATGAACTGCACAACTTTTATATTAACCTGCAGAATGACTGGAAAGTCTATCGCGATAATCTGTCGAAAGTCCTGGATATTTCCGACGGAGAAATGCTGGTAACTAAACTTACCGTGCTGATGAATGAAGCCTTCGACCACCAGCGTAAACAAAATGAAATAATCCGGGAACACCTGTTAAAAGAAACCCTGGAAGAGTTTGAAGCCTCTACCCTGCTGAATATTGAAAGGGAGATGATATCGTCAAAGAAATCTTTTGTCAGGTCAATTGCCTACCTGCAATTGCCTTTTGAAAAAGCAACTGAGTTTGAATATTTGCCCGACAATAATTCCTGAAATTTTACCGTGTGTTATAGTGCTTTTAAGTGAATCGCCGTTCCTCCTCCGGGGGCGAGCTTAAGTTGCAACACGGTACTGTTGTTCACTTTTTGTTTGGTGACCAGGTATTGTTTTGGATTTGTTTTCCAGTCGGCATTTTTACCATCCTGGTAAATAGTGGCTTCGTAAGATTTTCCCGGCATAAGGAAATCCAGTTTGATGGAACTGCTTCTTGCAGACTCATCGGTGATCGCACCAATGAACCAGTCGGGCCCGTTCCTTTTTTTCCTGGCAATGGTAAGGTAGTCGCCCGGTTCAGCAGCAAGGTAAACGGTACTGTCCCAGTCAACGGCAACATCTTTTATAAACTGAAATGCATCCGGGTATTTTTCATAATTCTCAGGTAAATCTGCCGCCATCTGGATCGGACTGTACATGGTTACATACAGCGCCAGTTGTTTTGCCAGTGTGGTATGCACCATTTCTTTTTTCGATGAGTCATAAATATTCATTTGTGTCTCAAAGATGCCAGGCGTGTAATCCATCGGGCCACCCATTAACCTGGTGAAGGGAAGAATGGTTTCGTGTGCCGGCGGGTTGCCCACACTCCAGGCATTAAATTCATTACCCCTGGCGGCTTCCGAAGCCATCCAGTTAGGATAGGTTCGATGCATACCGGTGAGCCGTACGGATTCATGCGCGTCAACCATGATCTGGTAGCTTGCTGCTTTTTTGACCACCCTCAGGTAATGGTCTACCATCCATGCGCCATCATGCCATTCCCCTCTCGGGATGATTCTTCCCACGTAACCTGTTTTCACTGCGTCATAACCATTATTCTTCATAAAACGGAAGGCCGAATCCATCCAGCGTTCATAACTGGTAACCGCACCCGAAGTTTCATGGTGCATGATGATCTTAACATTTTTTGCCTTCGCATAATCCCTTAGTTCACTTACATTGAAATCAGGATATGGTGTTACAAAATCAAAAACGTCTTCCTTCCATTTTCCAAACCAGTCTTCCCACCCGGTATTCCATCCTTCCACCAATACTCCATCAATACCATTTTTAGCGGCAAAATCTATATACCTTTTTACATTCGCTGTATTGGCTCCGTGTTTACCGCTGGGCTTCATTTCCTGGGCAGAAGCATTGGACGCATTCTGCGTGCCTGCATAGTCCCATGTCGCTTTACCTACATGCATTTCCCACCATACACCTACAAACTTCTGTGGCTTGATCCATGACGTATTCGTTATCACGGAAGGTTCATTGAGGTTGAGTATGATCCTTGACGCCAGGATATCGGTGGCTTTGCTGCTTACATTGATCACCCTCCATGGTGTTTGGGAAGGTGTTTTTTTATACGCCTTATTGCCAAAAGCATCGGGCACCAATTGTGTGGTCAGCACATATCCTGCGGCAGCATCAACCATGAGATCCATGGCAGGATATTCTTTCAGGGCGGCTTCGTGAATATTGATATACAACCCGTTGTCGGCTTTCATCATCAGCGGTGTCTGCACTGCATTTTTTGCAATAACGGTACGGGTGGAGATTTCTGTTGCATTGCCCTTTCCCACTGCATCCACTTCACTTAAGCGACTTTCTGTATAAGGATATTCATTGGTATCATAATCACCGGGAATCCAGAATGCCTTATGATCAGCGCCCAGGTTGAACTGTGTTGATTCATTGGTTACAACAAAATACTGTAGCGAGGGCTGGGCGGGAAATTCATACCGGAAACCCAGGCCGGCATTAAACAACCTGAATACTATTCTTATCCCCAGTTTCCTGCCTTCTTTTTGTTGGAGGTCAATGCCCAGTTGTGTATACTGGTTACGGATGGTTTTCTCTTCACCCCATACGGTTGTCCACTGTTCATCCTTTACAGCAGAATCCACCTTCGTCACCATCAGGCCGTTAGTAAATCCGGGATCGTCCTTTATGGAAACACCCATACGGCTATTGCCCACTACCTGCTTCCCCGCTAATTGCAGTGAATAGATGGCAGTGCCGGCGTTATCCAGGCTGAACTGTAAGGTCAGACGGCGATCAGGAGATGAGATGGTATAATGCTGGGCCAGGGAAGTCTGTGAAACAAAAAAGAAAAGCAGTAAGAAGAGTCTCATATGCATCGATTAACTGCAAAGGTAAATTTATCTGCAGATCATCAACTGATTGAAATCATCTCAAACGAAGTATAGTCAGGGAGCTGCCTGCTTGATTTTGCGTAACCGCAGAAAGGTCATCACGTAATTGAACTGTTCGGTACTCATGGTACGGATGGCGGTATGCTGTTCCGGATTGGCCAGGGCATTGGCGTTATAGTTGTCGATCTGTATTTGTGTGAAGTTGGGTATGCCGTCTTTGCCTTTGGTAAATATTCCATGGCAGTCGCCGCAATGAACTTTATACAAAGCCTTCCCTTTTTCAAACCATTGTATCTGAATTTCGCGGACGGCAGGGCCGATGTCCGGTGAAATGACGATATCGTCGGGAGTAGTTGTTTCTTTTTGTTCCTGTAAGGCCGACTGAGATTTTTTCTGGCTCCCGCAGGCGCAGAGGATCAGACAACAAAGCAGTATATTGAAGAAGGATTTATTCATGTCTGCAAATTCAATATTCCCCACCTACTTTTCTTTTGTTCAACGATTTTGCTGATGAGCCTGGCAATGAAGCCGGCGGATTCTCAAAGATAATATTTTCATCAAGGGATTTCAGGAATGATACAAGATCTGCTTTTTCCGACGCAGTTAATAACAATGGCGCTGATTCAAGGGTTTGATTATCGACCTTTAATTTTCTGCCGGCACCGCCGCCCTTGTCATAGAAATCAATGACCTCATCCATTGTCCGGAATACGCCATTATGCATATACGGTGCCGTATGGCTGGAGTTCCTTATGGAGCCCGTACGAAATGCCCTGAGGGTTTCGGGAGCCGGATTTACCAGGTACCGACCGGAATCTGCACTGACTGTTGTAAATGCGGTATCCGCGGGCACGCCCAGCACCTCAAATTCCGAACCTACATATGGTGGTTTCACACCATTAAATAAGGGCGTGAAATGGCAGGTGCCACACTGTGCCTTGCTCATAAAGATATTAAAGCCATTCTTCACTCCCGGCGCAGCATCTGTAACCTTGTTCATGGCATCATCAAAAGGCGCGGCATACCCGTTAAAACTGCTGTAGTAAAAAGTGAGGGCAGATATGATATGATCAATGCCCACCTGGTTTTCCTCAGGTGTCAGCGGCAGCAATTTCCTGAATGACTCGGCATACTGCCTGCACTCCATAACTTTTTTGACAATATCACCGGTGATGCTGTTCATTTCAACCGGGTTCGTCATTACAGTATGGGCCTGCGACTGAAGGGTAAGTTCCTTGCCATCCAGCATCAATAAATGATTATATGCGGCATTGATCAGGCTGGGAGCATTTCGTGGGAGCGTACCCTTGAAATCAAATGCCAGGGGGGTCACTCTTGACGTATCCGTAAAATAACCGGTAGGATTATGGCAGGATGCACAACTTCGTTTATTGTTACCCGATAGTATGGGGTCATAAAATAACAATTTTCCAATGCTTCGGATTTCCTTAAGGATGGATGAATCTTCTACAAATGAAAATATGCCTTTGGTCGTCTGCGCCTTATAAAGGGATTTATCAAAGATGGAAACAGCTTTATCATTAAGGGCAAAATCATTATAGCTGCCGGAATACACTTTATAATTCCTGATCATCTCCTGGTTAAGGGAAAAAAGGGGATTTACATAATCTCGTATAAAAGTATACCGGTCGAAAGATGAAAACATGTCCGGTCTGCGAGTTGGTAAAGTTTACCATCCTGTCATACTGTTGCAGGTATGCTCGGGTAAGTGCGGTTGAGGAAAAGGTGGAATTGTAATGCAGGTAAATGTTCCTGACAGCAGGAAGCATCCCTTTTAGTTCGGGGATCACGCGGGAACTGTCGGGGCATTCAAATCCCGTGGTGTAGATCGCCGCCAGGTTGAGGAGAAAGAGCCTGTTGGCAAAAAACAAATGGGCAGGTGTATTCAGCAGCGTGGTGATGGAGTCAGCAGTATAGGTATCCATGGCCGTTACCGCCATGCGGATGAGTTGCTGCAATGAATCCCTTGAAATATCGGGCTCGTCAAGATACTGTTCAGCGATGGTCAGGCCGGCACCGGTCCTGCGGTAGGGTTTTTCAAATTTCTCAAACACTTCTGTTTCCCATTCCACCGGCAGCGGACCGTTTACGTGTTTCTGGACAATCGGCTCCAGGTAACGCAACCAGAAATCGATTTTTTTCAGGGATATCCTTTCTTGATGAATGGCCCGCCTGATCGAATCCCTTCCAGCATCAGAACTTAATGTTGCAGATCCGATTCGTTGTAATAGTCCCTGTTGTTCTTTTTTAAAATGAGTGATCTCTTCAAGGTAGAAGCTGCGGTATCCGGTTTCGAACCTGAAGGAAGCCAGGCTGCAGACACAGAGTATGATGGCTATGACGGAGGCTTTTTTCATACATCATCACAATAACGCGGAATGCCCTGTAAAAGTACAAGGCAAAAAGGGAAAAATGTATAGTTCCCTCTTTGCCTTGTCTGTTGTATTGCAAGGTGTTTTTAACCTGGTGAACGGCTGACCGAGAATTACTTGGCCTTGCCGATATTCATTTCAGTATTCCTGAACTCTTCTATGGCTACACCTAATGCCGTTTCTGCATTATGTATCCATATCGGCAGGATCTGCGCAGAGGTTTTCCAGTTTCCTTCAGCATTCCTGTACATACTGAAAGTAATACGGTTGCCTTTTTCGTCCGGAACATCGATACTGTAGCGAACATCTGTGCCATTGGCCAGTTGCCTGAAGTTAAACTCACGGTTACGATCTTCAGTTTTGATAATTTTCGAAAAATAAGTACTCATAAAACTAATTAATAGGGTCTGAAGTGATCCACACGACCATCTTCTTTGGGTTTGTTCTTTTTATGCCCGGCTTCATAAACATGAAGGGAGGACAGGTTTTTGCGCAGATCGGATATCACGGCAGAAGGCTACATCCCTTGCAGGATATTACTCAACTGTTTCTTTGGCCAAAGTAAGTCTTGAAAACTCTGAACCACTGAAAATTTTAGCCAGGCCAATATTTTTTGACTTCTGGTATTCATCGAGGTGAGTCTTTGAAACAATGCGCCAGAAATTCTTCGACTTCAGGTCAGCATAATCATTCCCTTCAACAAATAATCCATAGATGGCATCCCTTTTTTTAAACTGGATTTTCACATAGTTACTGTCCGGTGATGTTTTTTTCTTCAAGAAATTCTCGATTTCTTCGATGTTCATATTATGTAGTTTTTATATGATAAATAATTAACCGTTATTACTGGCCACACGTAGTGAAGCACTGTAAATCCGCTTTCTTGGTTGTGTGCGGTTTGCGACAACACCCTGCTGGCGATTTGCAGGCAAAGGTTGTGAACGGTTGCCATTTGAAGAAGGTTTGTTTACCCTTCCCTGCCTGAAATCAGAAGTATCCATTTTATATGGATGATCTTCTACAACGGGAATCGGTTGTGCAGTCAGTTTCCTGATGTCACTCAGGTATGCCCTTTCTTCATGATCGCAAAACGATAAGGCGATCCCACTGTTGCTCGCCCTTCCGGTACGGCCGATCCTGTGGACATAGGTCTCAGGAACGTTCGGCAGGTCGAAGTTCACCACATGGGTTAGGTCATCGATGTCAATACCCCTGGCGGCAATATCTGTTGCAACAAGTATTCTCAGCCTTCCGCTTTTAAAGGTCTGCAGGGCATGCTGCCTTGCGGACTGTGATTTGTCTCCATGAATGGCTGCAGCATTGATATGCTCGGCTTTCAATCCTTTGGCAATTTTATCTGCGCCGTGTTTGGTACGGGTAAATACGAGAATACGATCCAATCCTCCATTTCTTACCAGGTGAACCAGCAACGACAATTTATCGCGCTTGTTAACCATATAAATGGATTGTTCAATTTTTTCCGCCGTTGATGAAACAGGCGTTACCTGTATACGTACCGGGCTCTTCATCAGGGTAGCCGCAAGTTTGGCGATCTCGGGCGGCATGGTTGCTGAAAATAACAGTGTTTGTTTTTCTTCCGGCAGTACGCGAATCAATTTTTTAACGTCCTGGATAAAACCCATATCGAGCATCCTGTCTGCTTCATCCAGGATGAAAATTTCCAGGTGATCAAGGTGTACATATCCCTGGTTCATGAGGTCCAGCAGTCGTCCCGGTGTAGCTATCAGTATATCAGTTCCGTTGCGCAAGGCAAGCGTCTGGGTATGTTGTGATACACCACCGTAAATAACGTCATGTTTTAACCCGGTGTGTTTTCCGTAAGCGGCAAAACTGTCATCTATCTGGATGGCCAGTTCACGCGTGGGTGTAAGGATCAGTGTCCTGATATGCTTAAATCCCTTGTTTTGGTTCCTCTCGTGGAGTAATTGTAAAACGGGGATGGCAAATGCTGCGGTTTTTCCTGTGCCGGTCTGCGCACATCCTATAAGATCATTTCCTTTTAAAACAATGGGAATCGCTTGCTGTTGGATGGGGGTTGGGGTAGTGTAACCTTCGGATTTCAGGGCTTTAAGAATCGGCTCAATAAGGCCAAGTTGGTCAAATTGCATAATTTGTTTTAATAATTAAATAGTACCAGCCACCGTAATGGTTTGTGTAATTTGAAGTGCTGGCTGTAAAGTCTCATCCTTATGACCGGATGAGCTTGTGAAAGAAATCTAGTCAGCTAAGAGCGAGGGAACAAAGATAGTGTTTTTTTCCGAATTATGCCGCAAGTTCATTCCGGTCAGCGTTTTTCACCGGTACTTCTTCATTTCCAAGCTGTTTCATCAGCATTATGTGAGACCATAACTGCCCCGGTCATTGTATTGTAGTAATGATAAGGGACATTAAACTGTTCACAATGAGCTTTCACAATTTTACTAATGGCCGGATAATGCACGTGACTAACCCTGGTGAACAGGTGATGTTCAACCTGGAAGTTCAGTCCGCCTACAAACCATGAAACAATCTTATTTTTCATGGCAAAATTGGCCGTTGTTTTTAGTTCATGAATGGCCCACTCATATTCAATGGTCCTTGGCTTTTCTTCGGCTTTTTCAAAATCAGTCTTTTCCACAATATGTGCTGTCTGAAATACAAAAGCAAAGGTGATGCCCATGGTGACATTCATTACCAGGTAACCCACCAGCCATGTCTGCCAGCCCAGTATCACTGCAGGGATGACCATGTAAACGGCTACATAAAAGACTTTGCTGACCCAGAAAATGATATGCTCCTTAGCCGTAAGTTTCATTTCGGTAACAATGATCTTCCTGGTAAAATATTTTGCCATATCTGTCAGGAACACCCAAAGAATGGTGCTGACAGAATAGATCAGGAACATGTAGATATACTGAAACCGGTGTGCCGGCACCCATCGCTGTGTGGGGCTCATCCTGAGGATCGGGCTTTTCGACATATCATCATCCAGTCCGTCCACATTGGTATAGGTATGGTGCAGGATATTATGTTTCATTTTCCATATATAGGCATCCGAACCAAGGATATTCATGGTATATCCCATCAGTTCATTTACCCATTTTTTAGTACTGAAACTGCCGTGGTTGGCATCGTGCATTACATTAAAAGCGATACAGGACAATACAAGTCCGAATCCTATTGACAGCATTATTCCGGCAAAAGCGGAATACGTTCCGTAAAGAAAAAAGAAATACATTAAAACTGCCAGGGGAATAAAGACAACTGCCTTAATATACAAACGCCAGTCTCCGGTTTTCTTAATATTATTCTCCGTGAAATACTGGTCGACGGCTTTTTTGAGTGTGGTATAAAATACTTGTCCGTGGTTACTAAAACTAACTTTTGCCATAATCAGGATTTAAGCCTGATAATGAATGTTAATAACTTCTAACCAGGCGATCAGGCGCAAATCTAAGTCATTTAGGGCAAAAACATCCAACTGTTTGGATAATTCACAACTATTTGGCACGATGGTAAAACAAGGATAATGCCTTGTTAAAAACAACAAAACCGCCTCCATTGCCTGCAGGTATCCATTAACGATATAGGGAACATACGACGCAAAGAAGGCAAAGACGCCAAGACACATGAATACCCCTCTGCGTCATAGCCTTCCCTGCGTCTTTTCTTCCCTATGTCCTCCTGTACCTGGCTGCGAGCTCACTGCGTGAATGCACATTAAGCTTCCGGTAGATGTTTTTGATATGTGAGTTCAGTGTTTCGGTGGAGATAAAGATGGATCCGGCAATTTCTTTATAGCTGAGTCCCTTGATCAGCAATTGTAAAATACCCTTCTCCCTTTCTGTTAAACTGCTATCGAGCAGCGTCTCTCCTGACGATGGCTGATGCTGGAAATAGTCGAGCACCTTGGCGGCAATCATTCCATTCATCGGGCTCTCACCCTGGTGTACGGCTTTGATGGCATTGAGGATGTGCTGTGGATTGTCCTTTTTCAACAGGTACCCGTTGGCTCCTGCCTTGATGGCGCCGAAAATTTTTCCTTCGTCCTCAAATACAGTAAGCATCAGTACTTTTATGTCGGGCCATTTCTTCTTTATATTCCATACACCCTGGATCCCGCTGATGCCCGGAAGGTCAATGTCCATCAATACCACATCAGGAGGCTCTGTTTCAAATAAAGGCAGCACTTCCTCACAGTTACCGCCTTTATGCAACAGTTTAATATTTTCATCCAGTTGCAGAATGATGGAAATCGTTGTGCGGTATTGCAGGTTATCTTCTATAATAGCAACTAGGATCATTTTTGTATACAAATCAAATCTACTGATATTCCTTTCCCCTTTCATCCCATGTATATGGTATTTTAAAAGGAAACGGAATAACCATCCTGATGGTAACGCCCATACCCGGAGCAGTGATCAGGTCCAGCGTTCCCTTCAGTTCTTCAGCCCGTTTGTGCATATTCTGCATTCCATATCCATGATCCCTCTCTTCTTTTTTCATTCCTTTACCATTGTCTGATATCTCCAGTATAAACTTATGGTTCCTGATCACCATTTCGGCCTTGCAGGCAGTGGCTTCTGAATATTTAAGGATATTATTGATCGCCTCCTTGAATACCAGGAAGAGATTTTTCCTGACATTGCCCGGAATGATCAACTGCGACTGGATGGAATCCGTTCGAAAATCAAAATCGATCTTTTTGGCATAACACGCAGGTATCGCATATTTTTTCATCAGTTCGCAAAGGCTTTTAAAACTGTCGTTTTGAGGGTTGGTGGCCCAGGCGATCAGCTCAAGCTGACTGATCATATCTTCTGCATTTTCCCTGATGAGCCCTATAATGATACTGTTACCCGGATCATCCTGTAACACCTCCGTATACACTTTAATACTGCTCAGGGTAGCGCCGATGTCATCGTGAAGATCGCGATGGAGTTTTTGCCTTACGTTCAGCACAACAAGTTTTTCATGCAGCCTGAACTGGAAAAGTGCAAATACCAGGTAGCCGGTAAGAAAAAGCAATAGCAAAATAAACCACCAACGCTGCCAGAAGGGTTTTAAAATCTCAAATGAAAATTCCGCCGGCCTGCTCCATCCGTTATTTGAGTCTTTTACCTTTACCATGAACTGGTATTTCCCGGGAGGCAGCCCCACAAACGAAATAAATCCATTCTTCTGCCCTGCGCTCCATGAACTGCTGTCGCCATTGAGCCGGTAAGAATATTCGAGTCCGCTATAATCCCTGAAAGAAATTCCCTTGTAAAAAATACCCAGGCTGTTCAGTCCGGCCGGCAATACGGGCCTGAAAGGTATCTGCATATATCCCAGGAGGGAATCAGTGTACAGTTTCCAGTTGGTTTGCTGCAGGCTGAGCTGAACATTGGTGATCACCACTTCCGGTGATTCCCTTTGCAAATGAATATTGCCTGAAGAAAATATGTATAGCCTGTCGACCAGCTGTACCCACATGTTGCCGAAGTCATCCATACCTGTATTTGCCCCATGGAGGTTTTCAGGTGTGATGCCATCCGCATCATTCCATTTTCTTATGTAGAAATTTTTTTCATCCCTGGCAAATTCAATGGTAACAATTCCCGATGCCGTCACTGCCCATAATCTCCCTTTGCCGTCAAACGCAACGGAATACACTGAATTATTGGACAATCCATTTTCTTCACTAATCTCCATGTCTTCCACCGGAATGTCTTTACCATTCCAGTGATATCTTTTCAGTCCACCACTGAACGACACCCAGAAACGGCGCTCATTTTCCTTATAAAAATTTACCTGGCTGGTATTCGACGGTATGTTAAGCGTACTGCTGTATGGCCAGGCGTTCCTGGCAGAATCTATCATCCATGCTTCTCCATTTCGGGTACCCACTAACGTTATACCGTTGGAAAATGATTCAAGTTTTAGGGGAAACAGGATATGGCTGCGCGTATTTTGTGCAAGGAAAGTCCGGAATCCCAAACGGTTTCCTTCATAGAGGGTATCGCTGGAAATGAAAAAGCAATCCAGCTTCCCATTGTAGGTGATATCATTCATTCCGCCAAAACTCCCCAATGATCCAAACTTTTTTTCTTCCAGGAAGTCATTTCGGAGGGTAAACAATTTTCCCCTCCTGGTGACCATCCAAAGGGTGTTATCCCGGTCCATACAATAGCCATCCACGATGGAATTGGCAAATGATTGAATCACCGCTGCTGAACCCTTCGGTGTATACCTGTTCAGCTTTCCCTGGGTAAGCGTGACCAGGCCCTCTTTTTCAGCAGACACCAGCATTTGACCGTTTGCACTTCGAACCAGGTTCCGGAGATACCTGGCAGGTCTCCCTTCAATACTGTCAAGCACCAGGTAATTCCTTGGTTCGGCACGAACCAGGCCTTCACTGGTAGCAATCCAGATAATTCCCGCCCTGTCTTCAAAAACCTGTGAGATAAGGTTAGAACCGAGCGCTATATGTTGTTCAATACGGGATGTATCATTCGGACGAGAAACAAATAAACCATCATTGATCAGTGATATCCATGTGCGCCTGTGGCTGTCATTAAAATAATGCAGGATGGTTTTACCTTCAAGAAAATTTCTGAAAAGAGGATAGAAACGGCCATCATCAATCTGGAACAGGCCTTTGCGGGTACTTACATAACATTTGTTATCCAGCTGACTGATAACATTATAATATGGCCAGTCGCCCGTATGCTTTTCCAGAATTTCAGCGGTGTTATTTTTTCTGCTGACCAGGTAATCGCCATAATTTACAATCATCCCTTCGCCCGTTTCAACAAGGTTCCGGCAATGAATATTTTCCAATCCGTTATATAAGTGGATTTTTTCCCAATGGTCATTGTTGAATTCATAAATCCCCTTATCGGTTAATCCCCATATCTGCCCACTGGCCATTTCCCTGATGCCAAAAACAAATCCGATAGTAAGGCTGTCACTGGTGGGATACCTGGTCAGTTTTCCGCCTTTCATTTGTGCAATGCCTCTCCTCGTTCCTACCCATAGCCGATGGTATCGGTCTTCAATCACAGCATTGACATATTCATCAGGAAGGCCGTCTGCAACATTGTAATTCACAAATTCTTTTCCATCAAACCTGCTGAGACCGTTGGCCGTTCCGATCCATAAAAATCCATTGGAATCCTGGTAGATATGTAAAATGTAGGCATCCGGTAAACCATCATTAATGGTGTACTTTTTAATGCCGAAGGGTTGTGCAGCTACAGCGGAAATGAAAAGCAGATAAATAACAGCAACCCCGCACCATACCCTGAAATATGGGCTGAAAATGTTGGACAAAGCGTTAAAAATACTTTACTAAAAGATAACCCTTAATCCATACATATCCTAATGGGAAGGCATATAAAGACTTACAGCAAAAAATCTGTTATCCGGCAAACACATAGCCACAGCCATTCTCCTGCGCCCTGCCGATTGCCCAGATCCCTGAAGGAACAGTCTGGATACCCGGAAGCAGTCCTTCCATCCATTCCTTTCTGATCTCTTTAGCGTCCTTATTTATTTTTTCACCCAGTGCAGCGCTGTTTACAGTGATAGCCATCTCGCAAACACAGAACTTCACTCCGGCATCCTGGAGTTCATTGATGCCTATCTGGACCGGACCTACTCCGGGGACTTTAAAGTCACCCGCTTTGGGTTTATTGAAAGGATTACGTGTGGCTGGTTTCTTTGATAGCGGATCTTCTGCCTTAAAAAACTCACCCAGGTTATATTTTTCCCAGAGCCTGTCTTCAAAAGCATATGGAATGGCAGAATGACGAAGCACCACGATGACATTGTTTTCCTTTGCAGGTGTCCCGGTCATTTCATTGGTCATTAAAAAGACCCTGGGCCAGGCAAAAGGATACAAACTGTTTGGATTTGGGACGTCAAAAACCATCCGGTGTTTTCCTGTTAATTTAAACCATTCTTCCAGGTCACTGCCAGGGCTTTCTGCAAAGCCCGGTAATGCCTTCACCTTCGGTGTTATCGATAACATTCCCATCGTCATGGCGCCCGCAGCGATTGTACTTAGAAATTCCCTTCTTGGGGCTGGTTCATTTTTTTTCATATATGCATTGTTTTTGGATTACTATCACAATGTCAACCTGCAGCATGAATGGAGTGAGTAAGAAAAAAGCAATTGATGAACTAAAGATAACCCCTGAAAAATTATGAAAAATACCATAAACATGGTATTGCAAAACCGGCGGGAAAAATTTATTATTCAACCTCACATTGATCATCAATACACCTGCGTGGCCGGAGAAAACCGGTGACGATCAGTAAGGATCCAAAAAATAATGCAGGCCAGGCACCGTCATCATAATACTGTATGCCGGCCCATAAAAATAGTATACCGAGGGACCATCTCAGGATCCGGTTGAACCAACGTAAGCTTCGTTCGGAAATTTTGTCTGTTGTATCCGGCGTGATATTCATGGAAATTCCAAAGTTGGTAAAATATGCTCAATCGACAGGTAACAAAAGTCACTGGAACACAGGATCAGTGTATCAGGGTAATGGTTCCCTTGAACATTTCTTTTGAGCCATCCCGGAATACAATGGTGACAGCATACACATAGGTTCCCGCAGCGCCGGTTTTACCATTTACTTTTCCGTTCCAACCATACACCGGGTTGTTGGCAGGAGCGCCGGAAATACCAAATACTTTTTGTCCATACCGGTCATATACCGCGAAGTCACTGATCATCGAAATATCCTGGTTGCCCAAAATATAAAATACATCATTCCTCCCGTCACCATTTGGAGTAAACGCATTAGGAATATTCACCCTGCCTTCTGTATATGTCCTGATCATGGCTGTATCTGTGGCAATGCAGGAGTTTTCATTCCTGGCACTGACAATATACTGCTGTGTAAAAGGCGGTTTGGCCACAGGATCATTACAATTGATGCAGGAAAGATAATTGGAAGGGGTCCATGTAACAGATCGCTGCTGTCCTCCACTGACAGTGGCAGATAACTGAACAGATCCGTTCCTTGTAATTGTAGTGTCTGAGGGAACTAGTTGTACGGTAAAAGGCACCACAACAGTATCGTCCCAGTTATTTGTATAATCCGTTTCATTAAATACAACGCCTGGCATGGCCGCAGTTCCGCCGAGATAATTTACGGCAGCAAATACTGAACCCCTGGTGGGTGTGGTAATGACGGCAGAAAAAGTATCGCAATTTCCTGCGCTGCCCGGCGTAATAAATGAGTTGTCCAGAATAGCCGCATTACCGGATAACGGGTCACCATCATAAAAGGTCACGGGAATTCCCTTGTAAATATTCTGGTAGCTGTTATTCATACATATACCGAACCGGACCAGTGTCTTATTATTGGTATAGCATTTTGTTTCAGTGATGTTGATCGTCATGTCAGGCGGAAAAACATTAATCTTCGCCCCGCCCCTGATCACGCAGCCAAGGCTGTTGACCATCTGCACTTTTACCAACGCACTATCTTTAACCTGCACAACAGGAGTACTGCAGTCTGTACAACTCAGGGTGTATTTCGGATCAGGTAACCAGGTGATCGCTGATCCGCTTGTGGATGGTGAGACAATATTCAGCGTCACATTTTGTAAAGGGAAAACGGTAGTGTCCGAAGGATGGATAACAACAGCATCCGGCCTGTATATGAAACTGGTTACATTATTCGCATAATTTTTTTCCTCTGCTATGCTATCATTGGGCAGTGTATGGGGAGGAGTTCCTTTGTCATTTACCACTGCAAAAATTTCCATTTCACCTGTGCCTTTTACTGTGTGGCTAAACGAGAAACAACCCTGTCCCTGGTCAGCAGCTACTGCAAACACCGGGCTTAGCAACTCCGCATTTGGAAGTGTGGGATTCTTATCATAAAAACTCACTTTAAGTCCCCTGGGAATAATTCCTTTTGAAAACAGGTTACAAATGGTAAATCTTGCATTCAGGCTGTCGCCGCCGGAGCAGATGACGGTATCTATCTGTACAGTAAAGTCATCTGCAGGTGGAACTTTTATATCTGAAAATGCACTGTCGATACAACCATATCCACTGGTGCCGATAAATCTTTGCCGGGTATCGCCCTTCAATACCGCGGTAAATGTCGGGGTAGCGCAACTTGTGCAACTTATATAAGTAGATGGACTCCAGTCATAAACTGCAATGGTTCCCACATTATTCGTTGCCTGAAGGGTGATGGTATCGCCAGGAGCCAGTTGGACAGCCGGAGGTACAATGGAAACCTTGAACTGGAATCCGGATGCAGCGGTGATATTGTTGTCATAGGATTTTTCCGGCAGTGAAGTATTGGGTAATCTCCATGGAGATGAATTCCCATTGTCATTAAACACCGCATATACTGTATTCAGGCCCAGTCTTTTTACATCTACTACAAGCGTGTATGCAATGCTGCAGCAGAATCCCTCAACAGTATCGGGCATGATAAATACTGTATCCAGCCTTGTTGCATTTCCTGTCCGGGGATCCGCATCATAAAAACTGACTGGTGTTCCTGAAGGAATGGGAGCATAGCCACTGTTGCAAATGGTGAGGGAAAGAGTGATTTTTGTCTGCTGAAAACATTCCACTGCACTGAGTCCTACATATCCGTCAACTGTTGGATCAACAACAGGAAAGGTAAATTTCTCCGTAGTATCAGAACAGGCCCCGTTTGTGGCAATCAGCCTGACTGCATACAACCCCGGTTCGTCAAAAACATAATTCAGGTCATAGGCATTGCTGACTTCTCTTTCGGTCATACCCTGGTCATTACTCATCATCCATCGATAAGCACTGGCATTCCTGGACCTGTTTTTAAACAGTATACTATCGCGTTCAATGCCCGCTTTGGAAGCAATGATTCTTTTATCCGGATAAAATCTTGCCATTGTACCACAGTCTACGATCACA
This sequence comes from uncultured Sphingobacteriales bacterium, assembly GCA_963707255.1. Classification (GTDB taxonomy): domain Bacteria; phylum Bacteroidota; class Bacteroidia; order Chitinophagales; family Chitinophagaceae; genus Pollutibacter. The sequence goes on from CAVPPM010000018.1 coordinate 292,932, forward strand.
AAATCCGTGTATGATGCAAAGCATCCGGTACCGTTACTGACTTTAAGGGTAACATTGTATTTTCCATTGGAAGGAAAGGTAAAACTAAGATTGGGCCCTGTTCCAGCCACTGCCCCGTTTACTGTCCACTCATACACAGAACCTCCAGTAGATGTGCCGGTAAAGTTTATGGTAGTTCCGGGCACAGGGTACCAGTTGTCCCTGGTGAATCCTGCCAGTATATTTTCATTGCAGGGCTTGTTGCATTTATCCTGTTGCAACAGACTGCTCCTCGGACCGTTAAGAAAATCGCGCATCTTTTGTGCCTGGCCTTCCGTAAACATATTCCTGCAGGTACTGTAACACATGAAATTCTGGTTGAGGTCAGGCACATCAACAGCAAAACCCGATAGTGTATCTGATGAACAGGAATTTTGTACAACGCAGGTACCAAATGTGCTGGAAGGTGGTGTGTCACAAACACCGTCACCATCCACACTGCAATTATTGTTACTACAGTCCCCAAGTGAAAAAGTATGTTTCAGGCTCAGGTAATGTCCCATTTCATGCGCCAGCAATTGCCCGAAGCCCGTGCTGACAATGCCATCCAGTTCCGGCCGGGTGGATAACGCTGTCGCATAACCGCCTTCTTTCAGCCTGCTCCAGGTACCACAATTAAAAGCGGGATAAATTTCTTCACGGATACTGTCTACCAGCCAGATATTGCAATACTGACTGGGATCCCACAAGGCCAGGTCCTTGAGCCTGATATTCTCAATATCCTGGTCCATATCGCCGAGATCAGATAAGGTCCTGGTGATGCCATTCGTGATTCCGCCATTGGGATCTACCTGTGCAAGGCAAAAACTGATGCCTGTATTGGCGCCCGGTCCGCCGGCATAAATACCTGTATGGGCAAAAGCCTGGTTCAGATCATTCACTGCATTGATGATCTGGAGGTCAGTTATGGCATCAGGATTTCTACTGATCACATGAAATACCACAGGCAATTTCTGGCCCACTACATGATAACAGCAAAACGAAAAACTGACTAAGAATACGAGACTATAAAAAAACTTACCCATTACCCATCCGGAATCAAAAAAAATCATTCACAATGTCATGGAAAATACCATTTTTTCCCGGAATTGCCGGTCCGGTTCATTCATTTACATCGAATTCATTGTTATCAATTGTAGCATTACTGTCAATAGTTTGCGCTACTGTCCTCATTGTTAGTGCTTTACCAATCCCGACATATATTCCAGCAGGTCGGCGATGTCCTGGTCCTTCATGGTTTTATATAGTCCTTCAGGCATCATCGATCCCTTCATCGGGGTTATCGAACTGAGGTCAGATGTCTTGATCTGCTTTTTCATTCCTCCCGGTAATTTGAGGTCAATATCGGTTTCCGTTTTACTGCTGACAATGCCGGAGTACAGGGTGCCATCCTTCATTTTCAGGTTCCATCCTTCATAACCGAAACTGATTCCCGCGGAAGGATGAAGTATAGCTTCCCATAAACCATCCTTTGATAACTTGGTACCGATTTCACCAAGTTTCGGGCCAAAGTCATAGCCTTCGTTATTTACCTGGTGACATAATGCACAGGCATTCATAAAAACTGTTTTACCATTGACAGGATCACCCGCCATCGCCCTCAATTCGTTTATACCGGGCACTTTTCTTTCCTTCACCCCTGTGCTGCCTTCCAGGTATGATGCAGCTTCACTCCGCACTGATCCTCTCCACGCCTGGCTAACACCCAACACTACATCCGGTATAAGGTCCTTAGGAACTTTTTTGTTTTTCAATATTTCCAGTACCCTCTCCTCCCCGCCCCAACTTCTTCCAATTTTCGATGCGGCAATTTTACGCATGGGCATGGTGTGGCGGCCCGACAAAGCATATTCCTGCAACAAATCAATGGACGCTTTGCTGCCGACGCCGCCGAGGGCATTCATTAACGCCACTGAACCTGCACTGTCTTTACCATTCAATACCTGGTTCACCATTTCTTTGCCGCCCAGTTCCAGTAAAAGTCCCGCAGCATCCCTGCCGGTTTCTTCCTGGTTTTTTTCCACAGCCATTTTCAGTAACTCCGGCCGTTCCGAACTGATGCGGTAACGGTTTACCAGGTCAAGGTATTCACGTGTACCCCTTACCGTTATAATGACTTCCTTTAAGGCTTTTTTCGCAACCGGTGAGTTTTCGACTGTTTTCTGGTCAAGTGCATGGAGGACGAGTTTATTTAGCTGCATATCGTGATCAGCATTGTCACTGATCATTTTAAGCAGGTAGGGTGATTTTGCATTGCCCTTATGAAAATCAAAAGCACGGAAATACCGGAGCCTGTCATTTACCGGCACATTTTTATCTGATGCCAGTGCCGCCAGGTATGGTAGTGCCAGGTCGGTACGCGAACGCCAGACGATATCCCTTGATGCCGGTGTGGCTTTTGGATCGGGTACCCGCTGCAGCCAGGCCTTGAAGAATGCATCCCATTGCCGGTCGGCCCCAATGCCCAGTGCTTCAAGATACCATCTGTCGGCACCATTATGTGACATCGCCAGGGTGGTCCAGAGTTGTGGTGTGGAGGGACTTCCAAGATGTCTCAGGGCAATGGCACATTCCCTTAACACCTGTTTATCCCTGTCGGCCGATAATTGCGTTACAATTCCCGGGATATCCATATGTAGTTCCCTGGAGGCACGAAGGGCGAGAATGCGGATATTGGGATTGGCATCGTGCAGTGCTTCATTAATGTATTTTGATGGTGAACCTCCGGGCATTTTGGTGAGTATCCAGAAAGCCCTTGCCCTCATCCTGGAATCAGAGCCTGTCTTCCAAAGCTTCTCCAGTTCCGGAACAGCGGTGAGCCCTTTTTCCTGTAAGCTTGTCCAGGCATGGTAACGTACCGAGAGGTTCGGGCTTTGCAATGCATTTATGGCACCGGTAACCGTACTGTAATCCTGCACAGGTATTTTATAGGCGGAATCTTTGGGAGCAACCCGGTAAATCCTTCCCTTCATTTGGTCTCCTGCAGCATGTCCGCCAACACCTGGATCGTACCAGTCGGCAATGATCAGTGATCCGTCAGGCGCAACACACACATCTGCCGGCCTGAACCATTGATCCCTTTTCCCTTTCAGTATATTGATGGTATCTGCACCATACCCTGCACCTTTTTTAGTGACCGGGTAAGCGCGCACCACATTAGGTCCTGCATCGCAATGGATCATCAGCCCGTGAAATTTTTCCGGTAGCAGGGTCCCTTCATAGATCACCATTCCTGTTGGTGAACCTGCACCGGTTTGCAGCACATTGGGAATGACTCCCGGGTCATTCAGGTGCCAGTGGCGGTAAGGAATGGAATCTTCCATATTGGTGCGGGCCGATGACCAGCTTTCACCGGTAACCTCGTCCTTAAACCCATAATTTCCATACTCCATTACATAATTGATACGGACACCACGGTTGCCGTCATCATCATTATCGGATTGCCACAATGTGCCGTAACTGTCTACGGCAACTTCATAGGGATTTCTGAAATTTTGTCCGAGGCATTCCACATGGCTGCCATCCGGATCGCAACGGAACACCATTCCCTGTGTATATTTTTTTGGACCGATTTCATCGCCGTCCTGGTCCATCACGGGTTTATTATTTTTGTCCCTCAGCGTTTTCCCTTCATTGCCAAAATTGAAGTACAATTTTCCATCGGGACCGAAAGTAAATGTGTGGATACCATGATCGTGCTGTTCGCCGCCAATACCCTGGAACAGTATTTCTTTTCTATCGGCCTTATCGTCTCCATTGTCGTCATAAAAAGACCATACATACGGACTCTGTGAAATCAGCACACGATTTCCCAGTATACATATTCCCAGTGGCGCATTGACTTCGGGCCCCTGGTAAAATATTTTTGAAGTATCGGCGATACCATCACCGTTATTGTCCTGCAGTATAATGATCCGGTCACCTTCCGGATTAGTAGGATTGCCGTTGATACCGGGCCGGTAATTATAGGCTTCGGTCACCCAGATCCGGCCCCTTTCATCCACGTCGATATTGGTGGGATTCCTGAGCATTGGTTCAGTGGCCACCACCTTTATTTCAAGTCCCTCGAAAATATCGAGTCCGCGCAATGCGTTTGCGGCATCATGCATTCGTTCGGCACTGATGGGTTCGGGGACAGGTTCTTCCTTTTTAACGGCTGTGGAACAGGAAATAGAAAAGAGGAGGAATATAAAGAACGTATATTGACAGGACCCGATAAACGGGTATCGGAGTGGATTCCGCATGTGTGGAAATTTATTCATCCGCAGTTTACGCAATAAATTCCTTATTCCACCCAAACTAACCCACGAGATAGGTCAGGCCCTGGTTCACAGGGCCGCCTAAATCAGCGATGGTTTTCTCATGGCATATATTTTCAAAAAGGTCCCTGACCGTTTTATAATCATTATGGATCGGGCAGGGATGGCGGGATGAGCACTTCGACAATCCCAGTCCGCATTCCTTAAACAAGTCCTTTCCATCAATGGCTTCCACGATATTAATAATGGGCTGACGTTTTTGGGATGCACTGATATAAAATCCTCCGGAGGGGCCCTTTGTGCTGTTGATCACGTTATGCTTCACCAACACCTGCAGTAATTTACCCACAGTATGTTCGCTGGCATCTATGACGGCTGCAATCTCCATGATTCCTGACTTCGTACCCTGGTCCGTTTTCGATGCGAGGAAAATTACTGCCCTGATTGCTGTCTTGCAAGTATGACTAAGCATATTTATTACGCTGAAAATATTTCTTTTTCCAATGCTATTGCACGGGGAAAAAGAATATTATTTTCCAGGTGTACATGGATATGGAGGTCTTCTTCAAATTCCTTCAATAACCTGTACAGTACACTATAACTTCCGCATGCACCTTCAGGTAAAGCGTAATCACTTGTCAGTAACCTTATTTCAGCCATCTTGCCACCTACATCTTCATGCTCTGATTCCATCATGGCCACCGGGTTCTGCACCGTACCAAATGCAGCTGGCTGAAGCGGCTGGTGATCCTGTGATGTTGAAAATAATTTCTTTATAAAAGGAAACAGGATCTTTTCTTCCTTCATCATGTGGGCGGTCATTTCGTCATTGATTTCCTGGACCAGCTGATAGATCCGCAATAATTCAGGATGATGTTCACCGTGGACCCGGCTCACTTTTTTTGCATAACCTAAAAGGTCGGGCAAGGTTTTGGATACATACCGGTGATGGGTATTGACAATAAAATCACAAAGAAATTCCGGCGTCCATTCGTTATAGGGTAAAGGCCGGGTCACAGGATTTGAACCGGCCATCATTAGTTCAGCTTCAATCTTTTGCAGGTCAAGGCCTTTTTTTTCACAGGCTTCTTTCACGGTCTGTTTGCCGCCACAACAAAAATCCAGGCCGTATTTCTTGAAGACTTCCACCTTTCTTAAATCTGTGGCAGCTATTTGTCCGAGCGTTTCCTCCAGTTTCCATAGCAGCATAGCTGGCACCAAATGGGAAACTGTCGGCGGTCATTTTTTCGTTGTGCATATGAGTGTATTTAGAATATGATGCCACAAAGATACGTGCAAAAAACAATAAAAGTATTTATTTACTTTTATTATAACATGATTTTAGTCATGCAATGAGTTTGCTGACTGTCGTAAACTGCGGGCTCAACGTCAAAGTTATTACCATGAAAACGATCATCGAGCCATTTAAGATCAAATCGGTAGAGCCTATTTATTTTACCACCCGGGAACAGCGGATTGATATTCTTCAAAAAGCATATTTCAATCCTTTCCTGATCAGGGCGGAAGATGTGATCATTGACCTGCTGACCGACAGCGGTACAAGTGCTATGAGCAGTGCTCAATGGGCCGGCATCATGATGGGTGATGAATCCTATGCAGGGAGCAGCAGTTTCTTCCGCTTTGAAAGAACAATACAGGACATTACGGGTATGCCGGTGGTAATCCCCACCCACCAGGGACGAGCCTCGGAAAAAATACTGTTCTCGGTAATGGGAGGAAAAGGCAAATACATTCTCAGCAATACCCTGTTTGACACTACCCGTGCCAATATAGAATTCAGCGGTGCGGATGGCATAGACTTACTATGTGCGGATGGCAAGATACCAGGCAAGACTGCACCATTCAAGGGAAATATGGATGTAAGGGCGCTGGAGCAATTTGTCGAAGAAAAAAAGTCGGGTAATATTTCGATGGTCATGATCACGGTGACCAATAATTCAGGTGGCGGACAACCGGTGAGCATGGAGAATATCAGGGCCGTGCATGCTGTTTGCAAAAAAAATAATATCCCACTGTTCATTGATGCCTGCCGTTTTGCTGAAAATTGTTATTTCATCCAGCAACGGGAAAAAGAATTTGCCAATGTTCCGATCCGTAAAATCGCCAGGGAGTTATTCTCTTATGCTGACGGTTGCACGATGAGTGCAAAGAAGGATGCATTCGCCAATATCGGTGGTTTCATTGCGATGCATAATGAAGTGCTTGCACAGCAATGCCGTAACCTGTTGATCATTACCGAAGGGTTTCCCACTTATGGGGGACTCGCAGGGCGGGACCTTGAAGCCATTGCCATCGGTCTTGAAGAAGTGATGGACCAGCACTACCTGCATTATCGCATACGAAGTATTGAATACCTGGCGGAAAAATTGATTGCCGCGGGCATACCGGTAATGAAACCAGCAGGCGGCCATGCCGTTTATATTGACGCAAAGGCCATGTTGCCGCATATTCCAGTTGACCAATATCCGGGACAGGCACTTGTTGCGGCCTTATATCTCGAGGCCGGGATCAGGAGCGTTGAGATTGGTTCACTTATGTTTGGAAAATATGACGCAGAAGGAAAACTTATTCCTTCCATGATGGAACTGGTGAGGCTGGCGATTCCGCGAAGGGTATATACACAAAGTCATATCGACTATGTAGCTGAAGTAATCATTGATGTTTTCCATAAAAAAGAAATGATCAAAGGCCTTGAAATAACCTATGAGGCACCAGTACTCCGGCATTTTACGGCCAGGCTCAGGGAAATAGATAAAGTCGTTGTGCAATGAACTTTCGGCCAGTCTTTTCAGGATTGATGCAGTTTTTTATCCAGGTTATGCCAGGCCCCGCCATTGTAGGCTTCAATACCCATAGCGGTCAGCATTGATTTCGCAACGCGGCTGCGATTACCACTCCGACAGACCGTAATGACCGGTTTGGCTTGCTTTTTCAATGATGCCATCCGCCCCTGGAACTGGTCGAGCGGAATATTTTTTGACCCTTCAATATGGCCTGAAGAAAATTCAGTCGGACTCCGCACATCAACGATCATGGCGCCTTGTTGAAGCAGTAAGGCAAAATCAACGGGTTTTGGAAATAAGTTTTTAAATAGTTTGAACATACCGGTATTTTATAAGTATCGTTGGTAAAATTAAACAGCAGACGCCACTGCTACTGTAACCTTTGTCACCGGTCCTCAGGTCACCGGGGTCACCGTGCATTTCCACTACCCGACAGTCTCCGGCGCTGACATACTGATGGATATCATTGACCCGACTGAAATTGATCACAGTGCGGGGTAGCCCTCCATCCTACTTTTAGTATTGATATATAATGCGCCTGCGGCATTTTTCTTCAGGCTATTACAAAAACTGATATAATGGCGAATACGGATATTACCAAACCAGTTGACCTTACCGGCCATGCCGAAGGAACCGGACCAATGCGCTTTCGACGTCCTGTTTATATGGACTTTATGCCTCCCTGCAACAGCGCTTGTCCGGCCGGAGAAAACATCCAGGCCTGGATGTCTCATGCACAGGCAGGTGATTATCACGAAGCCTTTCAGCAATTGGTGGAAGACAATCCATTTCCGGCTATCATGGGAAGGATATGTGTTAAAGCCTGCGAAACAGGATGTAACAGAAATCATATTGACACCACCGTCAGCATCCACGCCGTTGAAAGGTATATCGGTGACCTTGCGATAGAAAATGGCTGGAGCATAAAAAGGGAAGTAAAACCAACCGGTAAACGGATCATGGTGGTAGGCGCAGGGCCTGGCGGACTTTCGGCAGCGTATCACCTATGCAGGCAGGGTCATACCGTGGAAATATTTGAAGCGGGTCCGGCTGCAGGAGGGTTAATGAGGACAGGTATCCCCGCATATCGCTTACCCAGGAATATACTGGATGCAGAAATCAACCGGATCCTGGAAATGGGCATTACCATCCATCTCAATAAAAAAATTACGGACCTCCAGGCAGAAAAGATCAGGGGGGCCTTCGATGCCGTATATCTTTCCACGGGTGCACAACTGATTAATGCAGAACAAATGGATATCGATACATCGATTACCACTTATGATGCTTTTAAATTCCTTCGTGAAGCCTCGAAAGAAATTCCACTTCGTTTAGGCGAGACCGTTATTATATACGGGGGCGGAAAACTTGCTATGTATATAGCCCGCATTGTAAAAAGGATCGGCGCCGAAGCCATTGTGCTTTTTCCCGGCGACCGGAAACTGATGCCGGCCTATGATTATGAAGCCGATGATGCACTTTCTGAAGGAGTTGAAATACAGTTCCTCAGAAGGATACACGCAGTGGAGAAAAAACACTTCACCCTTGAAAAAATGAAGGTGGAAAAGGGGAAAGCGGTGGGAACGGGTGAACTGGAAGTTATGAAAGCCGATTCCATGATCAATGCATTGATACAGGAAGCCGATACCGGTTATCTACGGACCTGTGAGGGCATTGCCGTCAAGGAAGACGGAACACTGGTGATCAATGCCGAAAGAATGACCGGAGAACCAGGCGTCTTTGGAGGCGGTGATATGCTTCCCGGTGAAACCCGCAGCGCTACCATCGCCATTGGCCATGGAAAAAAAGCTGCAAAATATATTAACGCATATGTTAATGGTGAAGCTTTTCAAAAGCCTGTGAAACCTCCCACTGCCGGTTTCCGGCGATTGCATATGTGGTATAAAACGGAAGCACCACAGATGGAGCAGCCCAGGCTTGTGCCATGGGTCGCTATCCGCAGTTTTGACGAAGTGATTTCCGGCTTCACGGAAAAAGAAGCCAGGTACGAAGCACAACGTTGTCTCAGTTGCGGAAACTGCTTTGAATGTGATGGATGCTTTGGCGCCTGCCCGGAAGATGCCATTATCAAACTGGGGCCGGGCAAAGGCTACCGGTTCGACCTTAACCTATGCACCGGTTGCGCCGTATGTTATGAACAGTGTCCCTGCCACGCCATCGAAATGATTCCCGAACCTTCAAAAGCCAATCCTGATGTCAAGTAAACAACCTATAATAGCCACCCTGGATGGCAATGAAGCTGCGGCCTATATTGCATATCGTGTAAACGAGGTCTGTGCCATCTACCCTATCACACCTTCCTCTACCATGGCGGAACTCGCCGATGAGTGGAGCGCCAAGGGAATAAAAAATATCTGGGGAAATGTACCGGATGTAATTGAAATGCAAAGTGAAGGGGGAGCCGCCGGAACCGTACATGGCGCATTACAGACCGGAGCCCTCACTACAACATTTACTGCTTCGCAGGGACTTATGCTGATGTTGCCCAATATGTACAAAATTGCCGGTGAACTGACACCCGCAGTTTTTCATGTTGCCGCGACGATCACTCGCTGCACAGGGTCTATCCATATTCGGTGATCACCAGGATGTAATGGCTGCCCGCACAACGGGTTTTGCCATGCTGAGTTCCGCAAGCATACAGGAAGCGCATGACTTTGCACTGATCGCCCAGGCGGCTACCTTACGGTCACGCATACCCTTTGTTCATTTCTTTGATGGATTCCGAACTTCACACGAAGTCAATAAACTTGAATTGATTCGCAGAAGACCAGATCAGGGCAGATGATTCCTGATTAGCTCGTATTCTGCGCATCGCAACAGGGCCTTAAGTCCCGACCATCCGTTTATCCGTGGCACTGCCCAAAATCCTGATGTTTATTTCCAGGGCAGGGAGACCGTTAATCCCTATTACGCCGTTACCCCGGTTATTGTGGAAGATGCAATGAAACAGTTTGCCAACATCACCGGACGCAGTTACCAGTTGTTTGAATATTATGGCGCAGCAGATGCCGACAGGCTGATCATTATTATGGGTTCAGGCGGTGAGACGGCCGAGGAGACTGCAGCATTCCTGAATGCCAAAGGTGAAAAAACAGGGGTGATCATGGTTCGGTTGTACAGGCCATTCTCTGTTGAACATTTATTGAAAGCGATACCTGCAACGGTGAAGTCCATTGCAGTACTTGACCGAACCAAAGAACCTGGCGCATCCGGCGAACCATTATACCAGGATATTCTCTCCGCATTGGTGGAAGGAATGCAGTCTGGTACCATCAATTCAATGCCCAACATTATTGGTGGCCGCTACGGGCTTATCTTCCAAAGAATTTACGCCTGCCATGGTGAAAGCCGTGTTTGATGAATTAAAAAAAGACAAGGCCAAAAAATCATTTTACCATGGGCATCAATGATGATGTATCGCATACCAGCCTTGAATATGACCCGTCCTTTATCCTGGATGAATCTGAATGGAGACAGGGATTGTTTTTCGGACTCGGTGCCGATGGTACCGTAGGCGCCAATAAAAACAGCATCAAGATCATTGGTGAGAACACGCCATTGTATGCGCAGGGATATTTTGTGTATGATTCAAAAAAATCGGGAGCACGAACCGTATCTCACCTGAGATTCGGTCCAAAACCCATTCGTGCACCTTACCTTATCAGCCAGGCTGATTTTATCGCCTGCCACCAGTTCAACTTCCTCTTTAAAGTGGAAATGCTGGAGTTTGCCAAAACAGGCGCTACCTTCCTGCTCAACAGCGCCTATGATAAAAATGAAGTCTGGGATAAACTGCCCGAAGCAGCACAGCAGATGATCCTCGAGAAAAAACTTAAGTTTTATGTTATCGATGCTACCACGGTTGCCAGGGATACAGGTATGAGCGGACGGATCAATACCATCATGCAAACCTGTTTCTTTGCATTATCGGGTGTACTACCCCGTGAGGAAGCCATTGAAGAAATTAAAAAAACCATCGAAAAAACTTACTACAAGAAAGGCAAGGCAGTAATAGAGCAGAACTTCAAAGCTGTGGATGCCACACTTGAGCACTTGTATGAAGTAAATACCAAAACAGCTGGTAAATGGCCAGCGTGTATCCCTTACTGATGTTGTCTCAGATCTTGCACCTGATTTTGTAAAAAATATCACGGCCAAAATGATGGTCGGGCATGGTGATGATCTTGCCGGTAAGCATGATGCCGGTTGATGGTACGTATCCAAGTGCCACTACCAAATGGGAGAAAAGAAATATCTCTGACCTGGTGCCCGTATGGGATCCCGAAACCTGTATACAGTGCGGTAACTGTGCATATGTTTGTCCGCACAGCGTGATCCGCGCCAAGTTCTACCATGAAGATAACCTCAAAAAAGCACCTGAAGGATTTCCATCTGCGCCGATCAATTCGCGCGGATTCCCGGAAACAAAATATACCCTCCAGGTTTATCTCGAAGACTGCACCGGGTGCAATCTTTGTGTGGAGGTTTGTCCGGCTATCAACACCGCCGACCGCAGCCGGAAGGCTATCAATATGGAAGAAAAAGAACCCATTCTCGAAAGGGAAAAAGAAAATATCCGATTCTTTGAAAATATCAGCTGGAACGACCGTTCGGGTATTGATTTCTCCACTGTTCATGGCGCACAGTTCCTGGAACCGCTCTTTGAATTCTCCGGTGCATGTGCAGGATGTGGTGAGACACCTTATCTGAAACTTCTTTCACAACTTTACGGCGACCGCCTGCTGGTGGCCAATGCAACGGGCTGCTCTTCCATTTACGGCGGCAATCTTCCCACTACCCCATGGGCCAAAAACAAGGATGGTCGTGGGCCGGCATGGTCTAACTCATTGTTCGAGGACAATGCCGAATTCGGACTGGGAATGCGGATCAGTAATGATAAACACAAGGAAGTGGCTCGGGGCCTGCTGGCTGAGTTGCCGGGAATAGACAAGTCATTGTCAGATGCAATTCTCAATGCATCACAGGTTCATGAATCGGAAATCATAGACCAACGTAAACGGGTAAGCCGAATTAAAAGACAGACTTGAGGTTATGGACAGTGACAAGGCGCGACAACTGCTTTCCCTGACTGACCACCTTGTGAACCGGAGCGTATGGCTGGTGGGTGGTGACGGATGGGCTTATGATATCGGTTATGGCGGACTTGATCATGTTCTCGCATCCGGGAGAAATGTGAATATACTGGTGCTGGATACAGAAGTGTATTCCAATACCGGCGGACAGACTTCCAAAGCAACACCTACTGCGGCCACGGCAAAATTTGCAGCAGCAGGAAAAAGGGTCGGGAAAAAAGACCTGGCCATGCAGGCCATTTCTTACGGTAACGTATACGTGGCAAGGGTTGCCTTTGGTGCGAATCCGCAGCAGACCCTGCTGGCCATGCGAGAAGCCGAAGCATACGACGGACCTTCACTTATCCTGGCCTACAGTCATTGCATTGCCCATGGTTACGACCTGAAGGACGGGCTTGATCAGCAACATAAAGCAGTACATCAGTGGATACTGGCCGCTATTGAGGTACAATCCTGTACTGAGAAAGAAAAAACAAAATCCATTCGTACTTGATTCACCAAGACCAACGATTGCGCTGAGGGATTATGCCTATCAATGAATTGAGGTATAAGGTACTCACCCGCACACATCCCGAAGAGGCAGAAAAGCTGATGAAACTTGCCCAGGAAGTGGTGAACCTGAGGTGGAAGAATTATGAGGAACTGGCCACACTTCCAGCCAGTGAATTTGTACCGGTTGCTTAACAGAAAATATAAACGATATGGATCTTCGTACAAACTACATGGGTATTGATCTTGTTTCGCCGATAATAGTATCCGCATCAACACTGTCAGAGGATATTCATAATATCGCCGAGATGGAAGAAAACGGTGCGGGCGCCGTTGTACTATTCTCTCTTTTTGAAGAGCAGATCAGGAAAGAAGAGGCCAAATATGCATCGGTGATGACTTCCACCAGCGAAATGTTTGCAGAAGCCTCAGGCTTTTTTCCCAGCCTGGATGATTATGCTACAGGTGCAGAAGACTACCTTGAAAAAATCATGCAGGCGAAAAGGTGTGTTGATATTCCCGTCATCGCCAGCCTGAACGGCATCACCACTGAAGGCTGGATAGAATATTCCCGCCAGATCGAACAGGCTGGGGCCGACGGCCTGGAAGTGAATATCTTTTTTATTCCAGGTGACATACACGTCTCCTCTTCTGAAGTGGAACACCGCTACCTGAACATTGTTACCGAGATCCGCAACACAGTCAAAATTCCGGTCGCCGTAAAATTAAATCCTTATTTCAGTTCATTTGGCAATATGGCTTCCAGGCTCCAGAAATGCGGGGCCGACGGACTTGTTTTGTTTAACCGCTTTTACCAGCCTGATTTTGACATCAGCGAACTGAAAATTGTTTCCAATCTGCAGTACAGTGAATCCAACGAAATCAGGCTGCCACTGCTTTGGATCGCCATGTTGTATGGCCGCGTTCCCATTTCCCTCGCCGCAACAACGGGTGTACAATCTGCCAATGAAGTCATTAAATATATCCTTGCCGGTGCAGACGTGGCCATGACGGCGTCTGCATTATATAAGCACGGGATCAAACACCTGAAAGCGATGACACTAAACCTGAAGAGATGGATGGATACGATGGAGTTTGATACCATTAACAGTTTCAAGGGTATATTAAGCCAGCAGCATATCTCCGATCCAACAGCCTATGAAAGGGCCAACTATATCAAAGTTCTTCAAAGCAGGCGCTGAGGACCAGCTAAAAACTATACCCTGCGCCAATACTAAAGGAGAACCTTAGTTTGGGATCCATATTCCAGAAATCACCTTCGGCAGGATCAAGTATGATGGCCGGCCCTGCCATAACCCGGAAATGCAAACCGCCCGCGGGTTTCTGAAACCTGTATCCCGCCCCGGGAAACAGGTAAATGAAGGTATCATTGTCTGTTCCTCCACCATATACCTCCTTCTTTTCCACCAGCGGTGTGACCATTAGCCCAAAGTCTGCATGATGATATTGATTCCCGGTAAACACACCAGCGCCCAGCGGTAAGGCCATTTTATCTTTTACCGCCGAAAATCCTGCCCTGAAATAATAATGGAGAGAAATTGAACTGGCGAAGATCCTTTCGTAATTAATTGAATAGGCAGGTCCTTCTAAAACATATTCAGCGAAAACTGAATTCTTTGCTTCTGCGGATTGTTCCTGCGCATGAAGAACAGGATACAGGAAAAGCAAAAAGGTGATCACTGATCCAAACTTTACGAAACCCATATATGCCCGTGAAAAATGTTGCAGGCCTGTAAGATATGACAAAGGGGGACATATGCCCCCCTTGTTTACTTTCCAAAATATTTTTGGTTATGGAAGAATAACAGGATAAGTTTTCCCGGCAACAGTCAGTACTGCGGATTTATCACAGGTACCTGCACCAAAGTCAAGTGTTCCTGAAATATTATTAAAGGTAAGATTCAGCAATCCCGAAACAGTATTGGTACATACCACTGTCCGGTGAAGATTTCCATTAGTGGCGGCAGTGAGTACATTTCCTGTTGAAGACGTAATGGTACCAGTACCGGTAACGTCAAATTCGTCGTCAAGAATTGTGATGGTGGATACACCTGCTGATTGTATCCAGGTGGTGTTTGTTTCCTTGGTATAAAATTTACCATCAGGATAGGTCACCTTTCCACCGGCCAGTTTTATGCTGGCATTGAGGCCATTGGCCGAACCGTTATTGGTAATGCTGTAAATTCCTTCCAACTTATAACCGTTTACGGTGAAATTGTCAAAGGAAGCATTTAATATGGCGCCTGTGACTGATAATTTCTTGTTGAGGGTATAAATGATCATCCCTTTTTTCACGTAACCATTTACTCCTGTGCAGCCTGCAGTGCCATAATCGATGGTTACCGTTTTCGGCCATACATTGGGATCGGTGGATGAAATTGTTATCGTTGCACATCCCTGCA
The DNA here is from genome assembly GCA_963707255.1 of uncultured Sphingobacteriales bacterium. Taxonomy (GTDB): domain Bacteria; phylum Bacteroidota; class Bacteroidia; order Chitinophagales; family Chitinophagaceae; genus Pollutibacter. The sequence goes on from CAVPPM010000018.1 coordinate 308,063, forward strand.
CCGTGGAGGGCTGCGATGTTAGTCCGGCTTCTGTATTGACCGTCAGTAATTCCATGGACACATCATCAAAAAAAGCATCCGTATTTACCTTAACCTTAGTCAGTTCAACCGCATTGTTCTCATCAGGCGTTGGTGTGGTAACGTTGTTATCGTCCTTTGAACAGCTGAAAATCGCCATCGAGAAAACCAGGGTCGATAAAATGCTTATTGCATAGATCCTTTTCATAGAGAATTGAATTTTGTTATCCTTAAACGTCAAAAAGCCTGCCTGATTGCATATATCAGCGGATTTAACATTACGCTTACCCGTTAGTAAAACATTGATATGTACATAGTTATGGTGATATGGACTGGTAAAAAAAATGCCGGAGAAATCCGGCATTGTGCATCAATATTTTTCAAATATGAAAGATTTCTATGTGGAAGGCTTAAACGGGGACTTGGTGCTGTTCCAGAGAAATAAGCCAAGTGCAGCAGCCAGGAAGATGAAAACAGTAAAAAATGCCGGAACCAGGTAGCCTTTGCTGACAAATCCGGAGCCTGACACTACAGCAGCAACCATCCATAATATCCAGCTCCAGGGTTGCTTTTTTACGGTAAGCCACAATGATGAAATCGATAAAGCAATGGCAAGACTGTCGGTTGTTGACCGGTAGCCTGCGGAAAAATAAGCACTTGCATTTAAATGTATCGTATAGAACAGACCAAAAGATATCAATAATAATAAGGATGCCGGAATCCAGGTCTTTTTGGAGAGGAGTGGAACGAAGGCTTCACTTTTTTCCTTCCATAATTGCCAACCGTATGCATTTATAATAATGAGAAAGATGCAAACGGCGGACATCCCATATAATTTTTGCTCAGAAAATATGGTTGTCATCATTGTCAGGCTGACAATGCCGAATAAAAACCCCAGGCTGTTAAAGAATATCGTAAATAAGAAAGCGGGCACCAATAAAAACATGGACAAAATAAGCATATTGTTCATCTGCCTTAACTCATAATATAAAGACCTTACCAGCGACTTGTTTTTTAATGAAAAGGAAACTGCAGATCCGACGTTGCTTTTATCTGCAGTATTTCTTTCATTAATATAATTAACAGGCCTTCCATTCATGAATAACGGGTCATTATTATTACCGTTTCCTTTCAGCAGGTTTCCTGTGAAGTACAGGGAATCGACGGCTCCTGCCGGATCTATCGAAATGCAGGCAGTCGAAAAATTTGAAAAACTATTCTCCCTGATCTCGAGGTTGTTGATTTTCTTATGTCCCGTAATTTCAATCCCGAACATGGGTTCAAGATTTTTTGCAGGAAAAAACTTGTTGCCTGTAATCGATATGTCTCTTGCTACAAAGGGAGTTTCCCCCTTTTTCACATCCCCATAGTCAAACAAAATCCCCTTACTGTTATTACCGGGTCCGTCTTCCCTGCCCAGGTTTTTAAAAATATTTTTGTGCACCTGTATATTCGTCAATACTGAGTTTTTCTGGGCATAAAAAAGTACGCCACCCGATATATTGGTGAATACATTGTTTTCGATAATTACGCCCTCGTTGGAGAACTCAAAAATGATCCCGCTTTCATAAAATTTGCTCACCTTTTTTTGTGAAACAGCATTATCATGGAACCATACACCATAGGGGTACTTTCCCTTTTTGGAGATTACGATATCTGTAGCGCCCTGGATCACATTATCAAAAATCTCTACTCCACCCTCAACATTCCATAATTCGATGGCAAAATCCCACCCGTTATCTCCTCCGTATTTTCCGGCAAAAGGTTTTTTTGTAATGGTATTATGATACAATTTTATCCCCTTCAAATATCCATTATTGGTATACTTGATAGGAAAACCATTGTATCCATCGGGCCTGCCATCCTGGGTGATAATATTATTATAGATCAGCATGCTATCCTGTCCGCCAATATTCAGACCACCCCTTCCGTAAATGTTTCCATTGATATTGTAGGCTGCACAATTTGTAAGTGTGTTATCATGAAAGGAGTTGCCTTTCGAATACTGGGTGGGAGGCAGTTCTTCGTTGTCTGTTCTGCCGCTGAAAATAACCCCCCTGTCCCTGAAATCCTTTATGTAGCAATGGTGTATGCTTACATTACTCCTTCCCGCCACAATAATGGCCCATGATGTGAAAAGATTTTGTCCGTCGAAGGTTAAACCGGAAATATGTTGCCGGCCATTTGTGCCTTCTTCACTTCGTACAGAAAGAATGGGTATCCATTCATCATTAAATGTACTTTGAAGAATGGATGTTTTCCCCTCGCCTTCCAGGCTTACGCCTGCTGCGAGGTAACAACTACTCTTTTCTTTAAAAATCCCTGCTAAAACGTGGATGATATCCCCTGGCCGGGTAACGGCTGAAGTAGCCTTGTATAACGATCGCCATGGATTGATTTTGCTGCCGTTTCCGGAACTATCATTCCCTTCGGGACTGATATAAAAAGTTTCCGCAAAACCATCATGGAAAACCAGGAACAGGATAATAGAAGCTATTATCTTCTTAACAACAATACTCAATTCAACAGTTGCTTGTCTTTCACTTTTGCTGAATATTTATTAACCGTTCTTGCCGGTGCCGGTGTTTCTTCCGGAGCTGCAGGACTAAGTTTCACCCTGATTAATTCTTTACACATAATCCACAAAAACAGGCTATTGGTAGTGACATAACGCTTGTATAATCTTGCGGGTTCTTTATAGAGCCTGTAAAGCCACTCCAGTCCGTTTTTACGCATCCAGACAGGAGCTCTCTTTTGCATGCCAATGGTCACCGGAAGTGCTCCTCCAATTCCAAGCATTACCCCATTTATCCTTCCCTTCATCCTTGCAATAAATTTCTCCTGCTGCGGACAACCCAGTACCACAAAAATAATAGCGGGAGCTGCGGCATTTATTTTTTCAATGATAATCAGCTCTTCCATTTCTGTAAGGGGTCTGAATGGCGGGCTGAATAATCCGGCAATTTTCAGTGTAGGATATTTCTTCCTGATATACTCTGATGTCATATCCAGCATTTCCTGTGTTCCACCATAGAAATATACGGGCAACCCTTCTTTATCCATGACTTTCAGTAAGTCTGGCAGTACGTCCATGCCTGCTACACGGTCTTGCCTGATGCCATAAAGAAGCCTCAGGATCCAGGCAATTGGCTGGCCGTCGGCAGTAACAATATCAGCATTACTGATATTCTCCATGAAGCTTTTGTTCTTATAAGCTTCAATATACATATGCACATTAGCGAAATAAACAGCGGAAGACTTCTTTAGTCTGGCCATTGCTGTTATCTCTTCTATGAACATACCGTACTTGCCGGTAGAAACAGGGAAATTGATAATTTCCTTCTTTGCAACTTTGGTAACCACGTTGGCTGGGTTTAGGGATGGCTAAATTATGCCCGTATAGCTCAGGGTTGGTAAGCCATTACGGAGCCGGATTGAAACTAAAAACGGATAGTCTGAGATTACATAAGGGTCGGACGAAATATGCTATTGCTCTTACCCAGGCAGGATACTATTGATGCTAATAATGATCTGAAATACCGGTCCTGGAATTTCAGGTTATTAATAATCAACTATACTCTTCTTATTGCGGTTACAGGTAAAGGTAAAAACAAATACTAAGGGAGCCAGCCAGATACTTTTCTAAGGATTGATTCGTCACGCAATATCATAAATTTCATTCAAACAAAAAATATATTTTTTAGGATCAAAATGACGAAATATATGCTCCCTGGCACGACTACTTAATTGCTGCAAAACGCCGTTTCCATTACCTAACCGCTCCACGGCCAGAACTATTTCCTGCGCTGGAGCATCACCCAGCATAATGCCGTTTTCGCCATGCTTAACAACAGTACCGATCGATCCGATATCCGTTACCACGGGCACAAGCCCGAACGACATACTTTCCAGCAGGGCCATGGGAAGTCCCTCGTATAAGGAGGGCAGAAGAAAAATATCGCAACTTGCTAATAATGAGTTTTTTACCTCTCCTGAAACCACACCGCAAAATTTGAAATCAGGGCCCAGGAGAACGGAAAATTTGTCGATATATTCTTTTTCCTGCGGCCCGGTACCTGCCATAAAAAACCGGAAAGGAACACTTTTGTCCCTAAGAATGGTCAAAGCCTTATAAATGTATTCAATGCCTTTGTCGGCATGGATCCTTCCCAGGAATAACAGGTTAAGTTTGGGCGAGGCAGGGTACTCACGGTGAACTTTTTCAGCAGCGGAAAGATCAACACAATTGGGCAAAATGGTGATCTTTTTGGCCGGGTAAAGTCCAGCCAAGACATTTTTTTCCAATGGGCTCAATACCATCACCGGGGTCCCGGCACTAAAAACGCCTTTCAATAATGTATTCATCCAATATGGCGGAGCCTTTTTTAAAAGGTATTCTCCACCATGGACATGGATCACCATTTTTTTTCCGATCAGTTTAGCATAAAGGATCAGCGGTACATCCCTTATGACTGAGGGTTTGGAAAAAGCAAAATTAAAATGCACCAGGGTTATTCTCTTCGAACTGACCACGGAGATCCACGTCATCGTGGTGCGTACCATTTTAATCAGCCAGGCAATACCTCTTTTCTCACTATCCTTTCTTCCCAATTCAAAATGCTGGTATGTAAATTCAGGATTATGCTGAATAATAAAATTGGTAACAGAAGAAATACCACTGACATTATATTTTGTATCAAGACTGGGTGAAGTAATCAGCACAATTCCCTTACTCATATCCTTTCCTTCCCCGGAGTAAATAATTTAGTTTCTGGCAGCATTGTTCATCTTTATAAATGCTGCGAGTTCACCAGCCTTCTCATGATATCCGAAAACACTAAGGGCTTTCTGCTTTCCTCTCCTGGCCACTTCCACGGCATTATCATAGTGATTAAAAATGCCGATAACCTTTTGGGCGATGGCTTCCGGCTGATCGGGCTCCACAATAAACAGGTCATGGTTATTTACAAAATAGTTCTCTATATCACTCACCAGTGTAGCTACTATAGGCCTTTCCGTCATGCAATACTCTCCCAGTTTCCAGGGAAATCCATGATTGGCAAAAGCGCTGCTTGACCGGCAGGCTAATAGTACATCTGCAAGCATATTATAACTGATCAGTTCATTTGAGTTGACAAATCCCACCAGCCGAATATTCTTATCCAGCCCTTTATTTTTAATGTAACTTTTTATTTCCTCCATCACGTCATCATTTGGATTCTTGCCGGTCATGACAAATATTGTTTCAGGGAACGATTTCATGATGATGTCAAACGCATCGATCAGAAAATAGATCCCGTCCTTCTCACCAAATGAACCGCTGTAAACCAGTAACCGTTTTCCGGCAAGGGATTGCAGGATCTGTTGTTTGGTGTTTTCCAGTGTCGCGTTATAGGCAGCCTTTTGTGTGTTATCAGTCACCAGGATTGGGCTGATCATTACTTTAGCCTCAGGCAGGTGTTTCAGGTAATGCTGTTTCAGGTTTGTTGAAATAACAATCATTCCCGTTGCAAAGGATGGAAGGTATCTCTCCGTGAGTTGCTGGCTCCATCCATTTATCCGCCCCACTATTCCCCGGAAATCACCGCTAAGCGACGCTTTTTCCACCATCCAGAAATAAATCGGTATCCTGAAAAGGGCACATACCAGAATGATTGGGCTGTCGCGGAGGATATCTACAATTCCACCCAATATAACTGCGTCAAGCTTTCCCTTTTTTTTCCTCCGGTATATCATGAACGCAGTATGAACCGCGCCGATATAAATGTCGAGGAACCGAAGTGATTTTTTTATATTACGGCTATACCTGACAAACACATAAGGTATGCCGTCAAAATGGCCATACTTTCTTTTATTTGCAGACGCTGCTTCCCTTTTCCTGCCGTAAGGAATAATAAGAGATGCATTCATGTTGTTTTCCCTTAATCCTTTAACCAATAGGCTACAATGCACACTATGTGCGCCGCCGTATGGGAAATCTACGGCATCAACCAACAATACATTCACAAATAGAAGTTTTTAATGAGCACGGATAATTACTTACTGTGGATACGCTTCAGTAAATAATTGCTGAGGGCATGGCCTGCAAGTATATGACCACGGTTATTCCAGTGGCCGTTGACATTATTTACATAGTCTTTTTCTGAATAGAGATCAGTAGTTTCAACATACGGGATAGCAAGATCTTTCAATATACTGATGGCATGCTCATAGTAAGGCCCTTTTTGCTTCAGGTCAAGGACGGTAGGAATCACCATCACCACAAGTTCAGCATTATTGGCCTTTGTATAGTTATTCAGTTCTTCCAGGTATTTTGACGTCATCACATATTCCTGTTCAGTCACTTTCTTTTTATTTCCACTGAAACGGTTCATCACCTTAGTCATCATATCGGACACAAAAGAAAAAAACCTGCTTTTCGCCAAAAATTTCTTACCAAAGGTAAGTTCATCTTCCGGGTAGGTTCCTGTGGCCTTTTTTACAGCTTCACTTGTAGAAATTTCGAAAGGCCTGAATTGCCTGTCGTAATCCCAAAGATTATAACATGATGCCTGTTCCGTAAAAATCATCCTGTTGAAAGGAATCAGGTTATCTGAGAAATCATTGCCGGTATAAAATCCTAACACCACAATATTTGATTTCTGTAAAGGCAGAAATTTCCTGGTGGTGAATATAGCATGATTGGTACCGGTCCCGGGGATCCCTGTATTCCACACCAGGGCAGGTCGTTCTTTTGCAAGGTCCCTTTCCATGACCTCTACATATGAACTGTCCACATCCGAAGACGCACCCCAGGTAAAACTGTCGCCCGCCACCAATATCCTGATTGAGTCACTACCCGCGGGAATATCAGTAAATTCATCTTTGTCGTGATAACCCTGGCTATTTACAATCTTCAACCGGTGATAGTACCAGGATTCATTTTTCAGGAAGGTTGAATCCTCTGCGCCTGCCATTCCCTTTACGTATCTCGGTCCATTGACACTGTCACAGGTCCACCAGTTGGCCTGGGTGGTAGAGAAATGTTGCATCCGCGAATAGTGTGATTCATATTTCACAATATATAAACCCAGCTCAAAAAGGATGACGATCATCACTGACAAAAAAATCAGTGTAAACAAGATGAACTTAACCTGTTTCGAGGTGGGCATTTTCAGCGCGACTTTCTCTTCCATATCAATTTTTAATCCAGCTTGAATTCTTCTTTCCAGTTCGTATCGTTAACCAGCTTATCCTGTTTTGTTTTATCGAAGACAAAATTGCCGACAACCAGGTAATCCATCTCTGTACGCATAAAGCAACGGAACGCATCATCCGGGGTACATACTATTGGTTCACCCCTCACATTAAAGCTGGAATTTACCAGCAGTCCGTAACCTGTCTGCTGTTTAAATTCACTGATCAGTCCCCAGTACCTTGGATTTGTTTTTTTACTCACACTTTGTATGCGCGCTGAATAGTCTACGTGTGTCACCGAAGGAATGTCGGATCGCAGGTGGTATAGCCGGTCATACAATTCCATCTTATGGTAATTTTCCGGAAGCGGTTTGATATGGTTTTTCTGAACAGGAATGACCAATAACATATAGGGCGATGGCCTGTCGAGGTCGAAATATTCTTTGATATCTTCTTCGAGCACTGAAGGTGCAAACGGCCTGAAGCCTTCCCTGTATTTAATCTTCAGGTTCATCTTCTTTTGCATCTCGGGGTTTCTTGCGTCTCCGAGAATGCTGCGGGAGCCCAATGCCCTCGGTCCGTATTCCATTCTTCCCTGGAACCAGCCAACCACATTTCCTTCTGCCAGTTTTGACGCCACTGTTTTTGTCAGGGCATTATAATCATCATAATAGTCATACTTGGCTCCATATTTACGCACGGTCCCCAAGATGTCTTTATCATCGTATTCAGGACCCAGGTAGGCGCCTTTCATTGCATCGGCAACATTTTTATCGATCTGCCTTTTTTCACCTTTCCACAGGTACCATCCCAGGTAAGCCGCGCCGAGAGCGCCACCGGCATCACCTGATGCGGGCTGAATCCATATATCTTTAAATATGCCTTCCTTCAGCAGCTTGCCGTTGGCAACGCTATTCAGTGCCACACCGCCCGCCATCACCAGGTAATCACTGTTGGTGAGTTGCTTTGCCGTCCTTGCAAGTTTTATAACAATCTCTTCGGTGATCTGCTGGATGGCCAGGGCCATATTCATATAGTCCTGTGTAATTTCAGATTCAGGGTTTCGTGGAGGGATCCCGAAGAGCCGCGTCCATCCTTCGTTATTCGTCATTTTTAACCCTGTCGCGTAGTCGAAGTATTTCATATTCAGCAACAGGGATCCGTCTTCACGCACGTCCACGAGTTCTTTCAGGGTAATCTCCTTAAATCTTTTGGTCTGCTCAGCTTCAGGATTTCCGTAAGGAGCGAGACCCATCAGTTTATATTCGCCGCTGTTTACCGTAAAACCAGTGTAATAGGTAAAGGCCGAATACAATAACCCGAGCGAATGGGGGAAATGCAGTTCTCTCAACATTTTTATTCCACTTCCTTTACCATGCCCGATGGTGGTAGTAGCCCATTCCCCCACCCCGTCAATGGTCAGGATAGCAGCGTCTTCAAACGGTGAAGGATAGAATGCACTGGCCCCATGCGAAAGGTGGTGTTCCGGAAACAACAGCGGAATCTTTGCATGGCCGAATTTCTCGAATTCATCCCTCAGCATCTTCTTCATGAAAAGTTTCTCCTTGATCCATACCGGGACGGCAGTAAGAAAGCTGAACAATCCCTTTGGGGTGAATGCATGATATGTTTCGAGTAACCTTTCAAATTTGATAAAGGGTTTGTCATAAAATGCCACCGCAGCAAGATCCTTGAATTCTATCCCCGCCTCATTCAATACATAACGTACGGCATGTTCGGGAAAATTGGAGTCATGTTTCTTCCTTGTGAAGCGCTCTTCATGCGCAGCGGCAATGATCTCACCATCGCAGACGATGGCCGCAGCGCTATCATGATAATACGCTGAAATACCTAAAATAAATGTTGCCAATGCAGATTGATTTAATTAGAAAAGTGTGTAAATAAAGGGCGCAATTGCAGAACCGGCAGAAAGAACAATGAGTACGCCGAATATCAGCAGCACAATGATCAGGGGCAGCAACCAGAATTTTTTGCGCACTTTTAAAAAGGCCCACAATTCACGTAAAAATTCCATAACAGGAGATTAAAGTTTGTTAAAAAGGGTTGACAATATCATCAGCAACAAAATCATGATTACGGACAACCATAACCGAAGAACTGTCTTTTTTGAAAATTTTCAGCAGCATGGCATCCTTTCCCATCATCCGCCTGATGATTCCAATGGGCATTAATATAACTACATACACCACGGTAAGCAGTACTTTTGATACCACTTCGCCCAATATGGCCGTGAGGCCAAACCACAATATGGCAACAGGATAATAAAAAAGGGGAAATGCCATAGTCATCACCAGTACCGGGATAGCCGCTACATAATACATATTGTTTTTGGTGAAATAACCCAGCAGCAGGCAGATAAGGGTCATTGCCATCCCGGTATCCGAAGCTTCTTTTTTCGAGATTTTACGGGAGATAAAATGTGCTTGTATAAACTTCATCATGGTTGTCGGTTGATCACCGGTCATTGCCGGCGCTGCAAAATAAATTTATTTGACGGTGTTTTTGACCACCTGCTTTGAAATCCATGCATATGTCTTGGTGATACCGTCAACCAGGGGGGCAGAAGGCGCCCAGTGCAGTTTTTCCTTGATCAGCCTGTTGTCAGAATTTCTTCCCCTGACACCCAGCGGGCCGTCAATGTTCCTGATGCTGATGATCTTACCGGAAATCCCGATCACCATTTCGGCCAGGTTATTAATGGAGATCATTTCATCGGATCCGATATTTACCGGTCCGCTGAAATCAGAATGCGTCAGTTTCAGGATGCCCTCTATACACTCATCGATATACAGGAAGGATCGGGTTTGTTTTCCGTCTCCCCATACTTCTATGGATCCACCACTGTCTGCTTCCGCAACTTTACGGCAAAGCGCCGCCGGTGACTTTTCCTTTCCACCCCTCCAGGTTCCCTCCGGTCCGAAAATATTATGGAAACGGCCGATATGTGCTTCAATACCATGGTTTCTCTGGTATGCCAGGTACAACCGCTCACTGAATAATTTTTCCCAGCCATACTCGCTATCGGGTGCAGCAGGATAAGCTGATTCCTCGCTGCATTTTGGGTTATCGGGATCAAGCTGGTTGTATTCCGGGTACATACATGCAGAAGAAGAATAGAAGACCTTCTTAACACCGGCTTTATGCATGGCGTCAAGGATATTCAGGTTGATGGTAGCAGAATTGTGCATCACATTGGCGTCATTCTCGCCGGTGAATATATAGCCCGCCCCACCCATATCGGCAGCCAGCTGGTAAACTTCATCGATCTGTCCCTGCATGATTAACTTGCACAGTCCCGGATCTGTTAAATCTCCAATGATAAACTCATCGGCTGCAGTTGGTGAAAATTCAGGATACTTCAAATCAACGCCACGCACCCAGTAGCCATCCCGTTTTAATCTCTTGACAAGATGACTTCCGATGAATCCGCCAGCGCCGCATACTAAAGCAGTGTTCTTTTTCATAATTGCTGTTTAAAAAATATAGGTTTAATAGTTGATCTTTTATAATAATTAATTATTCAGTGCAGCAAGGGCCCGCTGGAAAGACATGCGCACTTTTTCCGCATTAAAACTGCTTTCCGAAAAGGCAATGGCATTTCTTGCTGTCTCTTCCCGCACTGACTTATTTTGTATCAGGTCAGCGATGGCTGACGACAGTTTCTCTGTGCTGTTCTCGGTAACAATCTTTGCCCACTTATTTCTTTCTGCATTCTTCACAATCGCCGTTTGCGCCGGCGCACATACCAAAACAGGTGTTCCGCTAACCATATATTCAGGCGCCTTTGTAGGCATGGAAAATTGTATGAACCTGACAGACTCTTCTGAAAAATCATATGGCAGCACCAGGATATCCGCATTGCTGAAAACACCCGGCAAATCTGCATAAGGAACCTGTGAACGATGCTCAACGCAGGGATAATTGGCTGTCCAGGCAGGCCTGGATTCTGTCTGCAATACAAACTTAATGGAGGTGCCGAGTTGTTGGTTTACTTTTTCGATTGCTTTCGCAGTGGATTCCAGTGATTCCTGAATACCGGTGCCAATACGGCCGGCGTATAATATTGTAGGATCATTCTTTAATGCATAATTGGTACGCTGCCGGCTTTTCCAGAAATTAATGTCAATCGGATTATGAAAAGCCGTGAACTCCCTTCCATATCTTTTTTTATACTCGTCAGACATTTCCTGGCTGATGGATAATAAGATGGAAGATTTATTGATCAATGCCCTGAATTCCTCATCAATTGTTTTTTTCCAGTAGGCATGCATCAGCCCCGGTTTGTCAATCGTCATCGGCCAGTCGTCCATCATATGAATAGCCACAGGCTTTTCCGTTTCCACCTGTATATCATTGACCAGCCTGATCAATTCCAGGGTCGACAACTGTGAATAAATTATATCCGGGTTATATTCCTTTAGCCAGGAAGAAAACTCCGGCGTGATCTTTAGCCTGTATAATGCATTGTACAATCCCGTAAAATGCAGACCCCGGCGTAACTTATCATAGATGGCAGTATACCGCCCCGACTGTTCAGCCGTTACGGGATCAGGCTCCACTTCGCTGCCATTGATTTTCAATGGTCCGCATTGAATCTTCGGCAAGATGAGATTCAGCGGGAAAGGATGCAGTTTACTGTTATAGCCAAGCTGGTAATATTTCTGGCATACTGAAGCATCCATACCCGCGCTAAGATTCTCGTTGCTGGCAACGGCAATCCTGTCTTTGGGCCATCCGGCAAAAAGGTTCGACATGGTGATGCCACCACCACTCCGTTTATTGAATGTTTGCCCAACTATCAGCACCTTAGGGTATTTACCATTGAGCGATATGTTTTGACCGGATGTCATTTCTGCAGGTAATATTTTATGGTACTGTCGGGAAGACTCCGTATCTGTTCAGAATAACAAATACCAACGGCCACCCATAGCACGATATAATGGAAGGTAAAACCTACCACTACCGAAGGATAACAAGCGGCCAGCCATAACAGTATGTATACAGCCGAAGCTTTTGATAATAAGTTCCGCGATTTAAAAATTCCCCTGTGGATTGCTGGTAAAAGGATCATCAGCAATAAAATAAGACTCGTATAACCGCCTTTCAGGAGTATTTGCAGAAAACCTGTTTCAATTACATCCCGGTATCCGCTGGAATCATCCACGGTTATAACGATGGGACAGAAATATTCTCCGTGAATGCCTTTTCCGATGATCCAGTCCATTCCCGACATGTCGGCCGACATATACTGTTCAACGCCCGACCGGGTATCTTCGTTTCCGCGTTCCATGACAAAGCTGAACATTGATGGCATCTGCCGGCCAATAAAAAATAAGGCACTGCCACTGAACACCAGGATCGCCATGAATATCGTCATCACCCTGTTTTTGGAAAAGATAAAGTACAGCATTCCCGCAACTGCCATTGTGCTTCCAATGATAAAAATAGAACCACGTCGTGCGCGGTAGATCGCAATGTATAATGCCAGGAGCGTAACCAGTATGGCAAAAAGATTTTTCTTACCCAGGCCGAAACCCTGTTTGCCTTTCTGGTGATACATGTATGTAAGGAATATATAACACAGTGGTATGGCCAACAGTGAAATGAAAACATCGGCAAAGGACTGGCTTGCCAGGCTGAGCCTGTTGGGATTATGCGCAATGTTCCAAAACACGGCGGTAAAAAGTATAAATAGTACGCCGGAGACCAGCAGCATTGTAAACATTGTTCTATAGACCTGAAAATTTCGCGGCCATAACATCACCAGCGGAGTAAAATATGGCAAGGCACCAAGGCCTACACTGAACAACATTTTTTTAATGGTATTCATATCATACTCACCACCGCGCAACACAATAATCATGGAATAGGCCATGAACAATCCAAACACGATGCTTAAGTACTTATCATCAAATTTGAACCTGAAAGTCATCGCTCCTCCAACAATACATAGTCCCAATCCTATGATTTGGAAACCCTGGCAAATGGATGCGCTGACAAATGCATCTGAGATAGTAGACAACCCGAAGAAAGTGGTATAAATGATAAATCCATACCAGAATATGTTCAGGCCCGTTACTGTTTTCTTCGATACAGCTATCAGGCTATCCCCCTGTTTTTTTATACGGGGGCGCCGATAAGTCATCAGGTTACTTTGAGACATAATAATTACCTATGAACAAGGCATCAATTCCTGAATCATAAAAACACCTTATCGCCTCTTTGGGATTGTTCACAATGGACTCACCCATTACATTGAAGGATGAATTCAGTACAATACTTTCGCCGGTGAGTTTTCCAAATTCATTGATCAGTTCCCAATACCTGGGATTGGTTTCCTTTTGTACCATTTGCGGCCGCAATGTTCCGTCAACGTGTACAACAGCAGGAATGGCGCTTCTTTTTTCTTCTTTACACTCATAAGAAGTGATCATGAAAAACTCGTCTTTGTAATCCTTTAAGTACGTATCCCTGCTTTCATAGGTCAGTGAGGGACAGAATGGCCTGAACCCTTCCCTGAATTTTACCCATGCATTGATAACGTCTTTATTTTCCGCTTTCAATGGGCTCATTAGTATAGACCTGTTGCCCAAAGCTCTCGGACCGCTTTCCATCCTTCCCTGGAACCATGCAATGATTTTATTTTCAGCCAGAAGCTCAGCTGCCTTCAATGAAGGATTCTCCAGGTAGGTGTAATTCAATTTACGAATCTTCAGGATAGCTTCAATTTCTTCGTTGCTATACTCGGGGCCGAGGTACAGGTGGTTGAAGTCATATCCATGGAAATCATTATGCCTGTAATACTCAAGCAATGCGGCGCCAACAGCAAGTCCCGAATCGCCGGGATTAGGATACACGTGCTGATCAACGATCAGGTCTCCCCGGTTATTCCACATACGCTGGTTCAGTTTAACATTCAGCATTACACCGCCTGACAAAGCAATATTCTTTACGCCTGTTTTTTTGATCCATCCGAACACCAGGTTCATGATACATTCTTCCAGTTTGCGTTGCGCTTCTGCGGCGATGTCTTCCCGGCCGTATTGCGCAATCAGTTTCTCCACTTCACAGGCTTCCTCGAAATGGAACTGGTTGGATCCGCTTTCCGACCAGAAGAAACATTCTCCAAGAGATGATTTGCGAACCAGGTTCTCATTTTCAAAAACCGGGAAATACTTATCCAATACGCCCATGCACTTGGTATAGTCTCCATAAGGTGCCAGTCCCATGGTCTTCCCTTCACCATCTCCATGTATCCAGTGCAGTCCTTCTGTTACCACACTATAGGCCCAGCCGATGGATGCTTCACGATAGTAACTCTTCAGCAATTCAATCTTATTTCCTTCACCCATCCATATAGAGGTGCAGATTTCATCACCGGCACCATCGATGGTAAAGATTAGCGTCTTTTCGTTATTCTTACGGGTGAAATAGGCACTGGCAGCATGTGCCAGGTGGTGGTTATTGTTCCTGAATTTAGACTTGTCCTTCAGCTTATAATTTGGATAGAATATCGGCAACCTTAACTTATAGGTCTCTGATGACTTACCGAATATTTTCTTACCCAGCTGAATGGCGAAATCTTCTGTCCTGGAACCATCCAGGTCAAATATGGCGCTTAACTCCTTAGGAGCAGATTCCCATGAAGAACTGATATAGTCCACTTCATTGATATCCTTTAGTCCTGCCTGTTTCAAACAAAAATCAATTGATTTCAACGGGGTGTTCGCTGAATGTTTAACCCTGGAAAATCTTTCTTCCTGGACATCTGCGATGACCTTGCCGTCTACTACAATTGCTGCTGAGGAATCATGTCCTTTATGAACGCCTAATACTATCATTGGTTTTTGTTTGTGCTTTAATAATTATTGTTTGATGTTTAATTCATGGCCTGTTTTGAGATAAAATCATATAGTTCCATATGTTTTTGTACGATTAGTGAAGGCTCAAATTGTGGAAGCATATAGCCTTTCATTTGTTGTTCCAGGCAATACCTGATCCCATTGCAAATGTCTTCAGAGTCCATATACCTGGCTAAATAACCGTTACTGTTATGGCTTACCATATCAGGAATCCCGCCTATATTAAATCCTACTACCGGTGTGCCGCAACACAAACTTTCCTGCACTGTAGTGGGCTGGTTATCTGCAAGTGATGGAACTATAAAAACATCAGCAGCGTTATATGCCAGCATTGTGGAATACTCATCTCTAAGGAATCCCATAAACTTGGTCTTGAATGGAATACTTTTCGATATCCTGTCGTTGGCACCGCTTCCGAATATCAAAACCTGCAAGTCGTTGTACCGGCTGTCTTTAGCTAAATGAACCATTGCTTCCTCAAGGTGTTTCCATCCCTTATATGGGCTGTCTACAGACACTGCACCAAAAGCAATAACCGGCCTGGACTCGTCAAGGTCCAATATCTGTTTTGCGATTTTCTTGTCAAATGGTTTGAACAACCTGGTATCAAGAACATTCGGAATATAAAAAACGGATTTATCCTTTGTTAAAAAAGCCTCCTTTGCACAGTTATACATCCACTTGCTTGGCGCAACAAAAAATAAGTTTTTATACTTTGAATAAAACTTCAATTTTTTACGGAAACCCCTGGCTGAATAATCATTTTCATTATTGCCCGAAAACATCTGACAGTTTTTGCAACCTGTCCGGTATTTATCGCAACTGAAACTGTAATGACAGCCGCCGGTAAACAACCACATATCGTGCAGCACTAATGATAACCGGCTTTCCCAGTGCCGCGATCTTGTCAAAACTGTTGAAATTGAGAAAGCCTCCCAATGCCCAGTGTATATAAATAATATCCGCCTTTTGTATTAGTGGATGCTTCGAAATATCTGATCCAAGGATCGGGTATGAGAACAATCCAAAATCTTTTTTATTATACTTTACCAGGGCACCCTGAAGTTTCTCGTCGAGCCTGGACCTGAGCCTTTCCTTTTTTCCCAGGAAGAGACACGTTTTTCATTTCGTGCGAGCTTGTCTGCAGTGAAATGATATCAGACCCAATATCCGCTGCCTGGAACGCATTCTGCAACCGGATGGCTGATCGCGCTCCTGACTCAATGGAAAACTGTATCTGTACAATCTTTGCCATACTTTATATGCGTCTGTCGGAATGGATTATTTTGCCCATATCCCGGTGGCTGTATTATTAATGATTTTGTTATACTGGATATATCCGCATACCATATTAACGCTGGTCAGCAGGACACTTGAAAAAATAACTCCGGCAATTCCAAAACGATATCCCATGAAAACTGCCAACGGTATATTTAACAGGGCTCCGCCCACACCATAGTAAAGTTGAAGTTTTACTTTTCCCACCCCATTGAGGAACTGGGAATAGATCGTATTCCAGGAATTAACGATAACATATGCGGCGATGGCTGCAGAAAGGCCTAGCGGAACAATGATATCATTCCCCACCCACAGCCTGTATACAAGGTTGGATACCGTGAGCATGGCAATTGCTGTAATGGCCAGTCCGAGCCAGAACATCTGGAGCTTCCTGATGGCATTTTTTATCCACTCAATGTCTTTTTCCACCCATGCCTTGGTAAAAGCGCTCCAAAACGGTAACATGATAATGGCGAAAACCATCGGAATAATGCTGAAGTACTTATAGGCAATGTTATATGTGGTCACCTTGGCAGGACCGAAAAGTTGCGCAATAATGATATTACTGCTTTCATATAAAAGTAATCCTGCGATCTGCAGCATAAAAAATTTCAGGCCGAGGTTGAAAATATTTCCTATCAAACTGAACCTTACCATTTTCACTGAGGGTGCAAAATGGCGGTAGGAATGCGTATAAAACCAGAGGCTCGACAAAGCAAGGACCAGCACCGGGGTCAGTCCGAGTACTATACCCAGGTATAACAGGTTACCTGATGTTGTTTTGGTCAGTATGAAGATCACTGCCAGTGAAACCACATTGCCAATAAAATTAAAGATCGAGCCGAAACCGGGTTGCTGGTCTGCAGTTAGTACTGTGGTGATTAACTGAAGTACAAACTGAAGGCAAAAAAATGTGAATACGATTAATGCCAGTATGCCCAGTTCTTTTCCCATCGAAGGATCAGCATTCAGGATGGCTGACCAATTGATAAATGGATTGACCACAAAAAAGAATAATAAAAAAATGCCTATGATCAATGATAATATGGCATAGGTTGTGCTTATATATATCCTCGACAGTTTATATTTTTTATTGGCTATGGCTTCAGTGAGTTTATTACGGAGTCCATGACCAAAACCGATATCAAAAAATCCAAACCATCCTATTATGGAACTTAGCGTAAGCCATATGCCATACTGGGTAGGGTTCACATAATGAATGGTAAGCGGCACAAGTATCAGGCTTATCGCAATACTGCTGCCTTTAAAAATGAAAGCAGCAAGAATATTTTTTTTAGCCTTAACACTACGCTGGTGACCTTTATTAAGTTTATCGGACAGATAACCTAAAGCAACTGTGATACTACTTCTCATTGCGCAGGTTGATTTCCTCTGTAAGTCATTAGCATCATTTGTTTTTTCAGCGGTTGAGACAATTACAAAATCTGATGAGCAACCAGGCTGTTTTGCCGGCAGTGTGAACTTCAGGTCCACTGGTTTTTAAAATAAATCGGGAATTGGAGTTTAGTTGAATATTGCCGTTATACAGGCAATCAGGTGGGGATAGACAAGGATCCGACTTCCTGAACTATGAAATAATACGTTGAAACATTCGGTAAATCGGATATTGGAGAATAGGTGGCATATAGACAGGTGTTTTTCTATTTTACTGATCTGGTGATGGTTAGCAAAGCTTCGCCACCTCAGTCACAGTATTTTTTATAATACGGTGAGATTGAGACTATAAAACTTTATCAATACTTTACCTATAACGAAGCCCGCTTGTTTTTCGTGCTTTTATTGCTTTTTTTCTGGTTGCCATATTTATTGTCATAAACATAGTGATAACCATATCCATAGGTACTTTTCAAAACGCCCCTCGACTTCACACCATTGAAAACGATGGCAGGATTGTTTAACGGATTGACCTGGAAGGTCTCATCGATCCTTTTAACCATCAGTTTGGGTGAATAATCATGCCTGATCACGTATAACGTAGCATCACACATTCCGGAAATGATATAGGCATCGGTCACCAGCAATGCAGGAGATGTATCGATCACCACGAGGTCGAAGTGACTGTCGAGGTAGTCTATCAGCGACTTAATCTTACCTGATGCGAGTATTTCCGTAGGGCTGTCAGGCAAGGTGGCCTGCAGAGATGAAATACATATTGTCGAGGTAATCTATTTTATTAATGATTTCCTCAGGTTCTTTTTCACCCCGGAGAAATTCAGAAACACCATACTCATAATGCACATCAAGGATATCTGACTGCGTGGGTTTATTAAGATCCATATCCACGAGCACTACCCTTTTCCCGATCAGCGACATGGTTACCGCAAGGTTGGACGCAATAAAACTCTTGCCTTCTCCTGAGATACTGGAGGTTACGAGCAGTTTCCGGTTATGGCTGTTTATTCCCAGGTAAGGAAGTGCTATCCTCAGTTTCCTGAATTCTTCCGCAACAAAACTCCGTGTTCCTTTTTCAATGACCAGTGGCGTATCGGTTTTGGTATATGCCACTTCACCGATGATGGGAATCGATACCATTTTTTCAATATCCGTGCGGTACTTGATTTTTGTGGTCAGCATATCCCTTGCCGTGATCAGTCCGACCCCCATACCCATGGCGGCAATAACGGCCAGCAGGTAAATCTTCATTTTTTTCGGGCTTACGGGATCCTTGCCTACCAGCGCCCTGTCAACGATCCTGCTGTTGGAGACAACAGAGGCAAGGGACATTTCTGCCTCCTGTTTTTTCTGAAGGAGGAACTGGTACTGATTGTTCTTTGTAATCTGTTCACGGGAAATTTCCAGCAATTGCTTTTCTTTTTGCGGCACTGTGGATAGCATGGTGTTGTATCCGCTGTTAGTAGATGCAATGCTTTGCCTGGATGCCGCCAGGCTTTGTTTCTGGCTTTGAATATTCTCAATGATGGCTGCGCGGAGTTTTTTCACCTGCTCACCAAGCGCCAGCAGGTTAGGATTATTGCCGCCCACCGTTTTATTCAGTTTGGCATATTCAATTTCCGTATTCTGAAGTTGTTTCAGTAATAATCCAAGTGATTCATCTTTAAGGCCCAGTGTTGAAGGAGCCAGCAGATCGCCACGCTGATTATTGGCGACAAATTTTTCAATTTCTGTTATGATCGACAACTGGAGGTTAATGTCTGCAAGACGCTGGTCGTTATCACTTACATTGGCAAGATAACGCGTTCCCTGTCCGCCGATATCCACTGCACCCTTGCCTGATTTATACATCTGCACCCTGCTTTCTATGGAATCCAGTTCATGGGATATCTGGGATAATTGCTCATTGATAAATTCCAGTGAATTTCGGGCAGCCGTATTTTTTTCCTTGATGGAGACCTGGTTATAGGTAGTGATGAGCTGGTTGATAATATCGACGGCACGTTGCGGCACAGGATCCTTAATGCTTACATCAACCATGGCCGACTGCTTGTTGGGTATCACTTCAAGTTGCTTGATATAAGCAATGGCCATACCTTCCGGACTTACCAGGCTGAAATATAATGGTCGTTGTACGTTGGACTTTGAAGCAAAATAATACTTGTTAGGCTTGAACATCAAGGTGCCATAAGGCGTATTGACGTATTGATTCAACGGGTATTTGTATTCATCTTCAAGGGTAACGACCTGGTTTTTTTTGTCGTAGCTGAAGTTTATTTTTTCAAATTCAACCAGTGAGTCAAGATGCTGGACTTCAATGACAATGGGAGATAAAATATATCCGTCGCCAGATTTAACCTTACCTTCCTGTGCAACGGGGGCGTATAAGCGAAGTTCCTTTACCACTTTCTCCATCAGTCCCCTGGACTTCAAAACTTCTATTTCATTTTCTACATTTTTCTTGGAAGACACAAGGTTCAATAACTGGTTGAGTTGTGCATCATCGTTTCCACCTTTGCTGTCGTCCTTGATAATCAGTGTGGCTGAAGCTTCATAAATAGGGGTTGCATACCGCAGGTACACAAAAGCGGCGGCGATGGACAGGATAATGAATACCACAAACAACGGCCAGTACGTAAGGTATTTTGATACCAGTTGCTGTCCGATATTACTTTCCTTTTCCTCAGCTGTCAAAGTGTTATTCAGTTCCATAACGCTGCAATCAATTCTGAAATAATGTTATCACGATCAGTACTATAGATAATGTGCTTAATATCAGCGGTAACAGGATCAGGGCCCTGTCAGTGGATGCAATTTTGGATTTGTTGGGTTCAACATAAATGATATCATTGGGTTTAAGGTAATAGAACGGGGAGTTAAGCGTCTCCACAGAATTTAGGTTGATCCTTGTGGTTTTCCTGACACCTTTTTCTTCGCGGATCAACATCACATTTTCCCTTCTTCCATATATCGTAAGATCACCGGCAAGGCCAAGTGCTTTGGGAATGCTGACCTGTTCACTGGGAATTTGAATCACAGCTGGTTTAGCCACTTCTCCAAGAACGGTGACCTCAAAATTCATATACCTGATATCTACTATCGGATCGAGCAGTAATGCTTTTTCCAGGATCGATTTTGTGATCTTTTCCTTTAATTGTGTTTTGGTAAGGCCGGCAGCATGTATATTACCCAGGATGGGCATATGAATATCTCCATCCGGACCCACCAGGTATCCAACATTTTCCTTACCCTCCTGGTCCTGGTTGAAATCCTCAGAGGCTGCTTTATTAAGACTGCTTATCTGGATATCGAGAATATCATTCTTTCTGTATGGGCGCTTCGATGGTATCATGAATAACCGGGAATGAGGCCGCATCGGGTCCCTGGAAATAAGTTATTTTCTTTGGGGAGGTGCATGACGCGAATACGATCAGGCATATCGATATTGTAAACAATAGAAACCTAGTTCCCATATTTTCCGGTTTGGGGGTTGAAATATTAAAGTTTGGCAAGGTTGTGTGGTTTCAAACGAACAATGATCTATCGTGGTTTGACAAGGATGGTGGTTCGTTTATTGGTAAGCTGGGGGAAACCAGTTGCTATTTTCAGATCGTAAATTTACTACAATATTATACAACTTCAAAGTAAAATGCAATAGCCACCACACAAATTTTGACGTGGTAATTTCTACTTCATTGAATTTAATCATTTTAGCTCCTGCCCTTATTGGCATTATGTTTCGCACCACCGCTATATCAGGCGCACTGACCTTTATAATTCATGTGCAGGATTTCAATTTCATGGCCGAAGAGGAGATAAAAACCGGAAGATTATTTTCCAGATTCATAGCTCTACATTAATTTTTTGTAACTCCTTTTATTCTTTCATCGCATATACTACTGTTCCAGAAGAATTTACCTTGCCACAACCAACTTTTCTCCCAAATTCTACAACTTCCACATCTTTTGGGGAATCGCAGGACCAAACAAGATAAATCACTGATAAAAAAGCTTCTATGGGGAAATTTCCGCCACCATCCTGATTTCCAACAGGTTATTAACAGTTGTTATATTTTAACGGATTTTTAGAGGCATGGCATAGTATTTGTTCCCATGAAGAAAAATGTGAAGATTCTGATAAGATGAGAGATGAACAGAATTTTTTGCATTGTTTAAACAAAATGTGCGAGTAATTACCAATATCCTCCAAAACCAATCTCTATGAAAAGAACATTACTAGTTCTCTGTGCGGTTCTTTGTACGTTATTCACCCAAGCCACTATTTACTATATCAGCACCACAGGAAATGATGCTACCGGAAACGGTACCAGTGCTTCCCCATGGAGAACGCTGTATAAAGCCACTTCTACCGTCAGAACAGCCGGGGACATCATTCATGTCAATCCCGGAACTTACGTTGAAACCCAAACATCTAACCTGGCTGTTGGCGTAAGTCTTGAAGGCGAAGGCGTTACCTCTGTGATTCAAAGCACCTTAGGTGGTGTAAACGGTTGGGTACTACTTCTGGAATCTGCTTCCGGAAGTTCCACACCCGGAAACCAGTATGTAGCCAATTTAAAATTTGATGGTACGATATGTTTCTGAATCTAATCATCCTTCATGGGGAGGTATTCGTGTAACAGCAAGGGAAAATGTCACTATCAGAAACTGTACTATTACCGGATTCTTTGACAATGGCGTGATTTTTACAGATGGTGCTGGATACCCTTCTAGTTTTCCTACTAATGCTGCTTTCTGTGTAGGAAACAAGTTTCACGATAATATTCTCACCAATTGTGCTACATTTTACGATGGTAATTATGGAACTGGTGGTATGCAATGGGGTGGTCAGCAAGACATGCTTGTATATAATAATCTCTTTCAACAAAATGAAAGAGCTTTAGGAGATAATGGCTGGCCTATTAAATATTATGCTAATGGAGCATTGAGGAATATGAAATTCTACAATAATGTAGTGAGAAAAATACCATTAGTAGGTGGTTATATGGGACAAGGCGGATGGACTTTCGCATGGGAAGGTTATCAGCAATACGGCATAGAAGTTTATAATTGCCAATTCTTTGGTGGGTCCATCGACTGGAATGAGACACGTTCAGGTTTGAATCCTACTGGCGGCAGAAACTACGCTGGTGCCCAACCCTATGGAGCCTGGATACATGACAATACTTTTGATTTAGGGACCCCTAATTCAGGTCACTGGACACCCGCTATTCAGCTGGAATTTTACTCAGAAGACATCATCATCGAAAGAAACGTCATTACAGACTATTCCATTGGTATTTTACATAGCGGCCGTACAGGTGATCCTTTCAAAAACAATATCATCAGGAATAACCTGATTTCCAATATCGGCTGGCAGGAAGGCAATGGCGGAGCTATTATGATTCAGAATGACGCCAATAATGGCCTTTTTGATAATAACAAAATCTACAACAATACCCTTACCGGCAACCCAAGTTATAAACCGCTGAGGTTGATTGAATTTGATGGTTCTACTTCAGGAGGAACAGGAGCCAATAATGAAATCATTAATAATATTTTGGTTGGAGCCAGTGCAGAAGCTATTTCTATCTGGGGTGTCAATAGGTTTACCAACCTGAAAATTCAGAACAACAATTATTACCAGAATGGCAACAACGGTGTGCTGTTCCAGCAGGGCCTAACACCGGGTTCCGGATATGTGAATTCCGGCAATACCACAGTGGTTCCGGGATTTGTTGGAGGAACCAATTATACCCTGGCTGCCGGCTCTGCAATGATAGATGCGGGTATAAATGTAGGTCTGCCTTATAATGGTGCAGCTCCCGATAAAGGTTATGCCGAATCTGCGGGCAGCGGGGGAAACGTGGCGCCAACAGCAAACGCTGGTGCAGACCAGACGATTACCCTGCCCACCAGCAGCGTTTCATTAACCGGATCAGGAACGGATCCTGATGGTACGATTGCCTCTTATGCCTGGACAAAAGTTTCCGGCCCGGCGGGCGGTGCCATTGCGACACCAAATGCCGCCTCAACAAATATCACCGGCCTGACAACCGCTGGTACATATGTTTACCGGCTTACCGTGACCGATAATCTTGGTTTAACAGGAACCAATGATGTCCAGATCATCGTCAATAACGCCCCAAACGCGGCACCAACAGCGAATGCCGGCCCTGACCAGACCATTACCCTGCCCACCAGCAGTGTAACGCTGAATGGTAGTGGTACCGACCCGGATGGAACGATCGCCAGTTACTCCTGGGCGAAGGTCTCCGGACCTGCCGTAGGAACAATCGCTTCCCCGGCCACGGCTTCCACCGCGATTAACGGCCTGACTTCAGCAGGAACTTATGTTTACCGCCTTACCGTAACCGATAATGGTGGTGCAACAGCAACAAATGATGTACAAATCATTGTCAACAGCGCTCCCCCGGCTAATGTGGCCCCAACGGCCAATGCCGGAGCCAATCAAACGATAACACTGCCCACCAGTTCTGTAACCTTAACCGGTTCCGGCACGGATACCGATGGAAGCATCGCATCCTATGCATGGACCAAGGTTTCCGGACCGGCAGGCGGAGCCATCGGTTCACCCGCAACGGCATCAACCGGTATCACCGGAATGACCACGGCAGGCACCTATGTGTTCAGGCTTACTGTTACCGATAACTCCGGCGCAACCGGAACCGATGACGTATCTATTATTGTCAACAGCGCTCCCCCGGCTAATGTGGCCCCAACGGCCAATGCCGGAGCCAATCAAACGATAACACTGCCCACCAGTTCTGTAACCTTAACCGGTTCCGGCACGGATACCGATGGAAGCATCGCATCTTATGCATGGACCAAGGTTTCCGGACCGGCAGGCGGAGCCATCGGTTCACCGGCAACGGCGTCAACCGGTATCACCGGAATGACCACTGCAGGCACCTATGTGTTCAGGCTTACTGTTACCGATAATGCAGGCGCAACCGGAACTGATGATGTATCCATTATTGTCAACAGCGCTCCACCGGCTAATGTGGCCCCAACGGCCAATGCCGGAGCCAATCAAACGATAACGCTGCCCACCAGTTCCGTAACCTTAACCGGTTCCGGCACGGATACCGATGGAAGCATCGCATCCTATGCATGGACCAAGGTTTCCGGACCGGCAGGCGGAGCCATCGGTTCACCGGCAACGGCATCAACCGGTATCACCGGAATGACCACTGCAGGAACTTATGTGTTCAGGCTTACTGTTACCGATAACTGCAGGCGCAACAGGAACTGATGACGTATCTATTATTGTCAACAGCGCTCCACCGGCTAATGTGGCCCCAACGGCCAATGCCGGAGCGAATCAAACGATAACGCTGCCCACCAGTTCTGTAACCTTAACTGGTTCCGGCACGGATACCGATGGAAGCATCGCATCCTATGCATGGACCAAGGTTTCCGGACCGGCAGGCGGAGCCATCGGTTCACCCGCAACGGCGTCAACCGGTATCACCGGAATGACTACTGCAGGCACCTATGTGTTCAGGCTTACTGTTACCGATAACTGCAGGCGCAACCGGAACTGATGACGTATCTATTATTGTCAACAGCGCTCCACCGGCTAATGTGGCCCCAACGGCCAATGCCGGAGCGAATCAAACGATAACACTGCCCACCAGTTCTGTAACCTTAACAGGTTCCGGCACGGATACCGATGGAAGCATCGCATCTTATGCCTGGACCAAGGTTTCCGGACCGGCAGGCGGAGCCATCGGTTCACCCGCAACGGCATCAACCGGTATCACCGGAATGACTACTGCAGGCACCTATGTGTTCAGGCTTACGGTTACCGATAATGGAGGAGCAACCGGAACTGATGATGTATCCGTTGTTGTGAATAGTGCACCTGCACCTGCTCCAAACCAGGCGCCAACGGCAAATGCAGGCGCAGATCAGACATTAACATTGCCTACCAGCAGTACAACATTGAATGGTAGTGGCACAGATCCGGACGGAACGATTTACACATATACCTGGACTAAAGTTTCAGGTCCGGCAGGTGGTGCAATAGGTTCTCCAACGATGGCCTCAACAGGTATCAGCGGAATGACCACAGCAGGTACTTATGTATACAGGCTTACCGTTACCGATAATGGCGGAGCCACTGCAGCTGATGATGTACAGATTACCGTATACAATGCAACAGCACCGGTACCGACACCGGATCAGCCACCGGTATGTAATGCAGGTAGTGATCGAAGCTTTAATATTCCTGATGCAAACAGTACAAGTTTGAACGGAACACAAAGCTATGATCCTGACGGCACCATTACCAAATGGGAATGGAAACTGATATCCGGACCTTCCGGTTCAACCATTTCCAATTCAACATCACCAACACCGGGCTTTTCAGCCAACAGGAAGGGTACTTACACTATTGAATTAATGGTTACTGATAATGGAGGCAAGTCTTCAACAGACAGGGTAAACGTTAACGTAACCAAAACTGTCAGGAAACCACGCGCAATGACCAGTTTTGATTCCACCACAATTACCACCAAGAACACCTTGTTGGAAGGAAGCAGTTCATTTGACGCAGATGGTGCCATTACTTCATACAAATGGAGTTATGTGAGCGGACCTTCAGATTACAAGATCCTTTCACCAGACAGTGCAAATACAGTGGTGTCTAACCTGTCACCAGGTACCTACCAGTTTGCCCTCGAGGTTATGGATGATGACAGTGCAATCGACGTGAAGGCCGTAACCATATATGTCAAGAAGCCGTCATCAAGAAGGGAAATCCTTGATATCAAGCTTTATCCGAATCCGGCGGTAAACAATGTATTACATTACCGTGACCTCGGAAACAAAGGGTCGTTCAACGATTACATTGTATGATGTTAAGGGAGTGCCAGTATACACTGAGGTATTTGATAAATCAACTTATACCGCTATACGAAACATCAAAGTAGGCGGACTAAGAAAAGGATCATACTTTGTAGTGATACAGGTTGATGGCAGCGAAAGGACAGTTAAAAAACTGATGGTACTATAAGATCAGTCAGTTAGTTTATACACTACAGCCCCTTTTTAATAATACCATAAAATTTGTGGTAGAAATTAAAAAGGGGCTGTACATTTATATCCTCTGTAAGCCAACTTAGCTCAGCTGGTAGAGCATTTCATTCGTAATGAAAGGGCCGTCGGTTCGAATCCGATAGTTGGCTCATTGAACCCAATACATTGTTTCGGTAAATCTTATTTCTTAAACTTCTTCTTAATGGTCAGGTAATCGAGGAAGAATATGACCTTGAGCGATAGATTATTATTCTGGTTCAGTTTCATGACATCATTGATATTCGTAAAATAGTTGTCCTCCACCTGGTCACTGAAATCACTGATGGCATTTTTCCATACAATATTTAAGAAACTTCCGGGGGCAAACTGCCAGGTATATACCATGTCAATATTGAAAAAATTAGCATTCTGGTCGGCATTCCCGGTGAAATCGGAAGTGGGAATCAGCAATCCCGATGATTGTACAAGGGTAAAGTATTTGTTATTCCTGACCGAACTCTGATAATGCCTCATCCTGAACGTAATGCCCATTTTGTTATTGAAACTGTATTTGGCATCCAGGGTGTTTTCAAAGGTTTTCACCTTGCGCCTGCCAAAATAAATATTGGCAGCATCGGTAGCAGCATATCCCATACTGTTATACCTGGGCTGCATGGAAAGACGCCAGGTCAGGGAAAATTTTTTATTGACACGGAATTGCTGGTAAAGAAAAAAATCGATCGCCGTCATATCATAGAATTCAATAAACCGGCGGGCAAATGTTTCAATGGCAAATGAATATTTCTTCGCCTGGTTACTTTCAAACCAACCACCTGCTGCCAGGCTTTTACCGCGTTTAAAAAAATATCCCGTGGTCCTGGGTTCATAAAAATCATTCTGCATGGCCCGAAAACCCATAAACAAGCCGAACCAGTGCAGTTTTTTCATCTGCACATTTACATTGGTATTAAAATCTCCGCTTTGGAATTTTGGTTCGAGTGTTCCAATCTGGGTGTAAAGATGGCTGATGTTGGCATTGAAGTTCAAAAACACACGGTTGTAAAATCCCTTTGGTTCGGTCCACCGGTATCCCGCATAACCTCCATGGTTAAGGAAATTATTATTGGTAAAATACCCCATGTCATTATGGGTGTATTTCGTATCCGAGGCTTCCTGGTAAACATCGAAACTGAATTTCCCGCTTGTTTTTCCAAAATTGACGCGGTGACTAAAGCCCGTATTATTCTTGCCATTGGCTTCATAGCCGAACAACTGGCTTACGGCTACCTTTCCTCCCAGGTTCCAGGTATTTTTTTTATCATTGAAATTGAACAGACCAGCGGTTACATTGGCATCGTAATCTGGCCCGCTGCGTAGTACGTTTGTATTCACCAGGGAAATGCTGGAATTATTTTTCATCGTCTGATCCAGGACAAGGATGTTATAATTTGTTAGCGGATCCGTCATATACTCCCGCTGTTCCTTTGAATTATTGTCTTCGATCACCGCATGTTGGGGACGGGTGATCGCATTCAGGTAACCAATACCAAGGCCTTTCTGGGTTCGCCCCGAAATTTTGGTAGCATTCAGCAGTTTTGATGTATTTGGATTACTGACTACCGTTTCGTTAGTACCAAGGTGATCATATACGTCATATTGATGTAGCGGTGTTCCGCCTATCCTGCGTGAATAGAACAGGTTCCCTTTGCTGAATAGTTCGGTGCCCTCGGTGAAAAAAGACCTGTATTCGTTAAACTGCACCTCAAAGGGGGTGAGATTCAACACCTGGTTGTCGCTTTGCACCTGCCCGAAGTCAGGAATGAGGGTCATATCGAGGGTAAATGCCTGGCTGATACCATACTTGATGTCCATTCCTCCATTTACCTGGCTCGTTAAATTTTTCTGTCCCGGCTGGTTCACCGGATAATGATTGGCATAGACCGAAAAATACGGAGAGAATTGAAGCCTCACCGGAGGTTTGATGTTGGTAATGCCCGTCCAGCTTCCCTCCTGCGTAAGAAACCCGTTAACATTGGGATCTATAGGGTTCCATGTGTATTGCTGTTCCGTTTTCCGCCTTCTCCTCGTAATATTCAATCCCCACTCCTGTACGTTATCCTTACCGAACCTTATGGCAGCATAAGGAATAAACATTTCAAAACTCCATCCATCGGCATGAATCACCGCACCACTGGTCCAAACGCCGTTCCAGCTGAAATCCTCTCCCCCGTTCTGATCATTTCCGGGAGACATTTTTGCATCCCATTGCTCATTCAGCGGTGTTACAAAATACTCAAACCCGTTCAGCTTGTCTTTATAGGTATCGAAAATGATCCCTACATAATCGTTCATGCCAAAACCGTCTCGCCCCTTAAGTTCATAGGATATACTGTCTTTTGATCGCTCATGGACATACCCGCCAAAGTATATTCCTTCATCATCATACATCAGGTATGCTTCGGTGCGAACACCGTATTCTTCCACGGCGCCCACTTTCGGCCTGAATTCTACCAGGCTGTCCATCTTTGCCGCCGATGCCCAGGCAGAGTCTTTCAGCAGGCCATCGATCTTTATTTTACCTGTATTTCGGATGGCGGGTAATTTCCTTGGCGAAGGGGTCTGACTATAACCGGCGCTGATGCCTATAATCAATAAAAAACACATCACTGAAAACCGGTGGATCATTAAGCAGGTTTAATTGTTAGTTTTTGGGTACTCATGTCAGCAGCACGCCAAAAATGAACCGTTAAGGTGTACGTTAAAAGTTAAAAAATTGCAGTATGGACTATCGGAGGATGAACGGTAAGTTTCATTGTATGAAAAATGAACCAATTAACGTTGATTAACTTATTGGTATACAGGTGTCTTTTGAATTCACTGTAATACGGCAGCCTATTCACTTAGGAATTCTGGAAAAAATAGCTAGTTTTATACCCGTTTACAACAACCCTGAATCCCATCCTCGTAAAATTTCTTAAGTCCCTCTGATATCCCTTCACCACGGGAAACCTTCCCGTCGTTTCAAATCCAAATATTTTCTTTCTATGAAATAGCAATTCATTGTTATTAAAAGAAATGATATGCCCTGTATAGTAAAGACTTCCGTACGGTTTTATTTGTTGTCGTTACTTTTTCTTTTTGCATCGAATACGCAAAGCCAGACAACCCTGCCCACGGGCTTCTCCAGTACCACTGTTGGAAGCGGTTGGGTATCTCCGGTAGGAACGGCATTTGATAACAGCGGCACCAGGCTGTTTGTATGGGAAAAGGGCGGAAGGGTTTACCTGTGCAACTGGAACAATACTACGAAGGTGTACACCAAACAAACCACACCGGTATTAAATATCTCGCCTGAAGTGGGCGACTGGCGGGATCATGGAATGCTGGGGTTTGCATTAGATCCAAACTTCGATACCAATGGACTGATCTATGTACTGTATGTAGTGGATCGCCATCATCTTATTAATTTCGGGACGCCTTCCTACAATGCATCAACAAATACCTATTACGCCGCAACGATCGGAAGGGTGACGAGGTATAAGACGGTCACCACGGCAAACGGACTAGAGGCTGATGTAAATACAAGAACCATATTGATCGGTGAAACCATCAGCACGGGAATCCCGATATTACACGAATCGCATGGTGTGGGATCCCTGCATTTCGCTGCCGATGGAAGTTTATTGATATCTGCCGGAGACGGAGCCAATTATAATTCATTAGACAAAGGCAATGATGTAAACACTTACTACGTGCAGGCACTGTCCGATGGAATTCTCAAAACAAAAGAAAATGTTGGCGGTTACCGGTCACAGTTAATTGACTGCCTGAATGGGAAATTGCTTCGGATTAACCCGGTAACCGGTGATGGTATACCCAGTAATCCATTTTATGATCCCGCATTTCCAAGGGCGCCGAGGTCAAGGGTATGGGCAATGGGATTTCGTAATCCGTTTCGCTTTACGATTCGTCCCAATACAGGATCAACCAATATGCTGACCGGTGATATCGGCGAAGTTTATCTCGGTGACGTGGGTCATACTTCTTTTGAAGAGCTGAACATCATCAAGGAAGCCGCCACCAATTGCGGATGGCCGATATTTGAAGGATACAAGTATCATCCCACTTATTCCACAACGGCAAATTTTACGGCAAACCGCGACGAGGCCAATCCGCTCTACGGGGTCAACGGATGCACATTACAATATTTCAATTTTCAACAGCTCATAAAACAGGCAACGGCTGATAACATCCGTACGCTTTATAATCCCTGCAATTCTTCCGTTGCCATCAGCAGCGGCAATGACAACCGCTTCTTTCACAACACTCCTGCCATTGACTGGAAACACGGTGTCGATAGTGCAAGGATCCGGTATTTTGTGGGCAATGAATTGAGGATCGCGCAGCTTGGATCTGCCCAATCTGGAGTTTCGGGTACCCCATACCGTGGTAATTGCGTGGTGGGCGGAACATGGTACTATGGCAGTAATTTTCCGGTTCAATATAAAGACAGTTACTTTATGAGTGACCTTGGCGGAAAATACATCAAGAATGTAAAAATGAAAAATGCCAGCGAGCTTGAATCAGTGACTAATTTCGCCAGTGGATTTGGTTCCGTTGTCAGCATAACAGAGAATCCCCTTGACGGCAGCCTGATCGTTGTGGACATGGGAGCTGGTTCTCCTGCGGTACCCGTTGCAGTGAAAAGAATTTCTTATGGGGGCAATCAGCCACCGGTTATTATTCTAAATGAAGCCATGAATTATGGCAGTTCCCCGCTTACCGTTGCCTTCCAGAGCAGTTATTCTTATGACCCTGAAGGTTTTCCCCTCAATTATTCCTGGAATTTCGGCGATGGCTCACCAGTGAGTAATGAGGCTAACCCCACACATATTTTTACGGCACCCACCAGTGCACCAACTCCCTTTACCGTAACCCTGACCATTACGGACCAGCAAAATGCTACCGCTACCGAATCCATCATCGTCTCTGTGAATAATACCCCTCCCGTGGCCAATATTACCAGCCCGGTGAAGAATTCGTTTTACAAAATCGGGCCCGACACCCTGTATTCACTGGATGCAACGGTAACTGACGCTGAGCATACGGGTGCACAATTGACTTACGAATGGCAAACAACATTAAAACACAATAACCACAGCCATACTGAACCAGCCGTCTTTGGCAACACAGCATCCACACTGATTTCAAGAATTGGATGTAATGGTGATGACTACCATTGGCAGGTAAGGTTAACCGTTACTGATGCAGCAGGATTGTCGGCCATAGACTATTCAGACATCTACCCTCAATGCACCTCTGCGCCGCTGCCGCTGGTATTGAAAAGTTTTTCAGGGAAGCCTGACGAAGACAGGAATCACCTGCTGAGGTGGGTCACCGAAGCAGAAAACAGTGTGGATTATTTTCTGCTGGAAAGAAGCACCAATGGCATTAATTTCAAATCCATCGGCAGGATAGCCGCGAAAAACGGAGCGCTCCAAAATGAATATTCCTACCTCGATGAGGCCCCGGTAAAAGGGTTTAATTATTACCGCTTGAAAATGACCGACAAGGATGGCAGCGCGAGGTATTCATTTGTGCTGAAGATAAACGCAGGGCTGAGACCGGAAGAATACATTTCCGTATCTCCTAATCCAGTAACTAATAAGATGATTGTCGGCAGCCGTTTTGCTACCAGGCAAAACATTATTATCCGCATCCTCGACATGAAAGGCCAGGTGGTCTTTTCAAAAAATGAAATCGCTTCAACGGGTGAAAACAGTTTTGTGATTGATCAGTTGAGCGGACTTGTTGCAGGAATATATATACTGGAAATACAGGATGAGAACAGTTCAAGAAGAACCAAAATCATGAAAGCCCAATAAGAAAAGTCATTACCCGGAGGAATAAGTCATTTTACCGTTAAATAGCAGGCTATAAACTGAGCTAAATCAGTGTATTATTCCCTATCATTACAGACCTTACGGTAATAATTAACGTGTAATGATTTTCATCCAGCTGGCAATAGTCTTGGTCTGTATTTTTATGGGTGCCCGTATGTCAGGAATTGGCCTGGGTGTCATGGGAATGATCGGCTTGTTATTGCTGATCTTTATTTTCAGGATGCAGCCCTCCGATCCTCCCCTTGAAGTAATGCTGATCATTCTTAGTGTGGTTACTGCGGCGGCGGCCCTGCAGGCTGCGGGGGGAATGGACTGGCTGGTCAATATTGCCGGGAAATTGCTTCGCCGACATCCCGAACAGATCACCATTCTCGGACCACTGGTCACGTATTTCTTTACCCTGTTTGCCGGCACTGCCCATATTTCCTATTCCATAATGCCGATTATCGCTGAAGTGGCGATTAAAAAAAGGATCCGTCCCGAGCGCGCTTTGAGTATGAGTGTAACTGCTGCGCATATGGGTATCACTGCCAGCCCGGTGTCGGCGGCAACTGCTGCGTTGCTCACGGTACTTACTGCAAGCGGCGTTAAACTTGCAGATATACTCCTGGTTTGTATTCCTTCCACACTGATTGGTGTAATTGTGGGGATTCTTTTTGTTTTAAAAAGAGGCAAAGAGCTCGACAAGGATCCGGAATTCCTGGAAAGAATGAAAGATCCTGTTTTTGCCAAAAACCTCGACAGCAATGAATCCCAAAACCCGGCAGAAACTTTGAAACCCGGGGCCACTAAATCCGTGGCCATCTTTGGATTAGCCGTACTTGGTGTTGTTTTGCTGGGATCCTTTCCTGCCCTGCTTCCGGAATTTTCCAAGACAGAAAATTTCCAGCCGGGTTTTGCCGTCAATGCAGCAGGTCAGTTACAGATGCCTTCCATGATCATGATCGTCATGCTGGCCGCTGCCGGATTAATTATCCTGCTGGCGAATACTACTGCGGCACAGGTGACCAAGGCCAGTTTGTTTGCATCGGCCGGACAGGCCACCATTGCTGTTTTTGGAGTAGTGTGGATGAGCAGCACTTTTATGGACCATAATTATGCAGTCATTAAAGATACCCTGGGAGAGATGGTAAGAAACTATCCATGGTCATTCGCCGTTGCCCTGTTTACCCTTAGCATACTGCTTTTCAGCCAGGCTGCCACTACCAAGGCATTAATGCCACTGGGACTTTCTCTCGGAATGACACCTGCCTACCTTGTGGGGATATTTCCCGCAGTGAATGGCCATTTTTTTGTTCCGGGTTATCCAACATTGCTGACAGCAATACAGTTTGACCGGACCGGTACAACCCGCATCGGTAAGTACGTCCTTAATCATAGTTTCATGTTACCCGGTATTGTAACCACCATCGCTGCGGTCATTGCCGGATTAATACTGCAAAAGTTTCTGCTATAAAATTGAAAATTTAATACATATGAAAAAGATCATCACTGGTATAGTGATTACATCCGCAATCCTTACGGGATTCAGTGCGAACACACAAACCCGGACTGAAAAGGACCTGCTGGGTGAAAAGCAAATTCCTGCAAATGCATATTATGGGGTACAGACGGCACGGGCGCTTGAAAATTTCCAGGTCAGCGGCATGGCTACCAACTTCTATCCTGATTATGTAAAAGCCTATGCCATGGTTAAACTGGCTGCTGCAAGGGCAAATGCTGAAACGGGCAGACTAAAAAAAGAAAAACTCGATGCCATTGAAAAGGCCTGCCAGGCTGTAATGGATGGAAAATATCACGATCAGTTCCTTGTTGATCTTTACCAGGGTGGTGCAGGTACATCTGCAAATATGAATGCCAATGAAGTGCTGGCCAATATTGCTCTCGAAATGAGCGGGCATAAAAAAGGCGAATACCAGTTTATTGAGCCACATGATGACCTGAATATGGGACAGTCTACCAATGACGTATACCCGACGGCCATAAAAGTTGCCTTACTGCTGCATAATGATAAACTGGTAAAAGAAGCCGAAGCGCTCTCTGCTTCCTTCCATAAAAAAGGAAATGAGTTCAACAGCCTGTTGAAAATGGGACGCACTGAAGGACAGGATGCCGTGCCAATGACCCTGGGACAGGAGTTTCATGCTTTCGGGAACCAGCTGGATGCGGAAATTGCCGCACTGAAAAAAAGTGAATCATTCCTTTGTGAACAAAACATGGGTGCCACAGCGATAGGTACCGGTATTACCGCTACACCGGGTTATGCTGAAAAATGTGCGGTACAACTCGCAAAGATTACCGGTAAACCCATCGTGATGAGTAAGGACCTGATTGCCGCCACCAGCAGCCAGCAGGGATTTGTAGTGTATTCATCAGCATTAAAGAGCTATGCTATCGCTTTGTCCAAAATCAGCAGTGACCTGATCTTCCTGGCATCAGGTCCACGTACCGGAATTTTTGAAATCAACCTTCCTGCACTGCAACCGGGATCATCCATCATGCCCGGCAAGGTCAATCCGGTAATGCCTGAACTGATGAATGAGATCTGCTTTAAAGTGATCGGCAATGACCTGACGGTAACGATGGCCGCACATTCCGGTTTGCTACAGCTAAATGCCTACGAACCGGTAGAAGCCATCGCGATTATGGAATCGCAGGGACTGTTGTATAAATCTCTGCCTCTCTTCCGTAAACAGTGTATTGACGGCATCACTGCCAATGATAAAGTACTTAAAAATTATATCGAGAGAAGTGTGGGTATTGTTACTGCACTGAACCCGGTGCTTGGTTATGAAAAAACCACCGAACTTGCCAAGGAAGCATTGCAATCGGGAAAGGGTATACTTGAGCTGATCCGTGAAAAGAAACTGTTAACAGAAGACCAGATAAAAAAATTGCTTGATCCCGCAACAATGACGGGTCAAAAATAAACTCACAACAACTAAAATAAACAATATGAAATCAGCAATACAGCGGTGCAGGTTATCACTATCAATTATTCTTCTCTTTGTAAGTGTATTTGCATTTGCGCAGACCAAAGAACTTCCCAATGTAACCATCCTGGCTACCGGAGGTACCATTGCCGGTGCAGCAGCCTCAGGTACACAATCGGGATACACTTCCGGGCAGGTAACCATTGACGCCATGATCAATGCTGTTCCGGGGATTACAAAACTGGCTACCATAAAAGGTGAGCAAATCTCCAACGTAGGATCCCAGGACATGAGTTTCGATATCATGATGAAACTTGCCAGGAGGATCAATGAACTTGCCGCTACAAAAAAAGTAAATGGTATCGTCATTACCCACGGTACTGATACCATGGAAGAAACAGCCTATTTTCTCAACCTTGTCGTGAAAACAGATATGCCTGTTGTACTGGTGGGTTCCATGCGTCCATCCACTGCCGTTAGTGCTGATGGACCGCTGAACCTTTACAATGCCGTAGCCGTAGCCGGCGATCCAAATGCAAAGGGCCGTGGTGTTCTCCTGGTAATGAACGACTGGATCCATTCTGCACAGACCCTTACCAAAGTAAGCACCACTGCGGTACAGACTTTCATGTCACCTATTCGCGGACTTATCGGAACATCAGCCTACGGAATTAATGACTGGTATCGCTATCCTGATCAGAAATTTGGATTGAAATCTGAATTTTCTGTTGAAGGTGTTACCGCCTTACCTCGCGTCGATATTATATATGCCGATGTTGACATGCCTGCTGATTTAATAGACGCATCCGTTGAACGTGGTGCAAAAGGAATCGTCATCGCAGGCGTTGGCAATGGCAATATGCCGAAGGTAGCCCTGGATGCATGTGCACGTGCCAGTAAAAAAGGCGTTGTGGTTGTTCGCAGTACAAGGGTGGCCACAGGTACGGTAGGCCGTAATGTTGAATGTAATGATGATGAACTCGGACTTGTTGCCTCCTATAATCTCAATCCGCAGAAATCCAGGGTACTCTTATCAGTGGCCCTGCTGAAAACAAAAAAACTTGATGAGATTCAGAAGATATTTATTGACTATTGATTCCTGGAAAACCTAGTTTAAGCATAGCCAGGTCAGCAATGGCCTGGCTTTTTACTGGCTTAATAAGAATGATATGATACGCAGGCACAATAAACTGATCACTTTTCTGGCCGTATTGCTCATTAGCCTTTGTGGCTTACAGGGCAGGAGCCAGGTGCTTATTGCATTGCTATTCGGTGACAAGTTGAATTCAGGAAATCTTGAATTTGGATTGACGGGAGGCCTGAACGCCAGCAATATCCAGGGTTACCAGGGAACAAATTACAAAACAGGTCTTGCCCTGGGCCTGTATTTTAATATCAGGATAAACGACCGGTGGTTTATTCATCCCGAGGCCAATCCAAAATTTCCCACGGGAGTTGATCGTCTGCCATTTTATAGTCTTGAAGACCAGGTCCTGGACAGTTTGTTCATGCAGGCAAACATCACCAGGAAAGTAAAAAACATTGCTGTCCCGATATTGGTAAGATACCGGATAGGCAAATCTTTCTTTGCTGAAGCCGGACCACAAATCGGACTAAGGACCAAGGCAAAAGATGAATTTGAGGCTGGTGACCTCAGCTATGAAAATGATATCACTGACCAGATCACACGGTTTGATGTTGGCCTTGCTTTGGGACTTAACCAAAGACTGAGCAAGAGGAAAAATTCCATGTCGGTTGGTATCCGTTATTACGTGGGGCTCACCGATATCGACAAACTCAATGAAGGAACACAACGAAATGGTGTGTTCCAGGCTTTGGTCAGCATTCCCGTGGGCGCAGGAAAAAACAAGGAACAATAACAGTATTACAATCCAAACCGGTAATTAGCGGATAACAGGCCCTGGGTACGTTCGCCAAAAAATCCGATCTCCGTGCGGAACTGCCAGTGCTTATTCATCTGGTATTGTCCGCCTACAATCATGTTCCACTTATGCGTGGGTCTTTTTGACAGTGCGTAGCTAACGGTCCCGCTTCCATCCTTTGCATCGATACTTTCCACGATAGGCGTCAGTATCTTGTCAGCAACCTGTTTCTTTTTAATATCTTCCAGTGAACTGCCGAGGTTATTGTACCAGTCATAATAACCCTGGACAAACTGGTCTTTTCTATCCCAGACCGACTGTGGTATAACGTCACTGAGTTTTACACTTCCCTCTGTTTTGCTGCCAATATTCATTCGCATTGCGCCTGCCCAGAAGGCAACATTGGATTGCTTATTCTGTTGAAAAGGAAAAGATCGC
Source organism: uncultured Sphingobacteriales bacterium (assembly GCA_963707255.1). Lineage (GTDB taxonomy): Bacteria > Bacteroidota > Bacteroidia > Chitinophagales > Chitinophagaceae > Pollutibacter. The sequence goes on from CAVPPM010000018.1 coordinate 346,029, forward strand.
CCGATCCTGTACGACATGATATTTGAGCTGGCCGGTTTATCCAGGATATCCAGTTTACTCCACTGCCAGTTGAAATCAGCCACAACAAAATACTTTCCAACCCCACCGGCAAAAGTGGAACCGAATCCATAAGTAAACCCTTTAAATTCTGCTGAAGTACTGAAGGCAACAGGCGCTGTGAGGTTTACGGATGTTTTCCCTTCAGTATAACCAAGGATTCCATACAGGTCCCAGAAAGGAAAAATATACAGGTCAGGCCTCAGGTTAATATTTTTTACAGTAGCCGTATTCTTCCCGAACTCAATGATTTCTACAGGGGTCAGCGGTATATCATTATTTGCATTTTCGAATCCCAATTGAAGATCGCTGATCAGGATGCTGGATTTACCAATGAAAGAGTTCAACATAATACCGGCCGGATAGGGAATATTAAATCCCTTTGCCGCAGCCTTATCCCCCCAGATGGGAAATTTGTATGGGTATTTTGGAACGCTGTCTTGTTTCACCTCCAGTTGCGAATATTGTGCAACTGCTATTTGTGCAGCGAAGAAAAGGCCGACCAGGATAACAAATCGTTTACCTAACCTGAGCTTCAACTCCATCGCAAGATGTTTTCCTTGTTAATGACTATTAAACATTAAAATTAAGGCTTTCCCTCTTCAGGATAAATACCGCGATTTTCTCAATGCTAATTTTACCGTTAATTCAATCGCGCAAGTATTACGATGGAGTGGGATTTAACATGATAAGTATTTTGCCTGATTGCCATGGCTGATTCCCAAAGACTGATATCATCCGGAGATTCAAGAGACGTGTCTACCATCCTGTGCCATGGGTGCAATTCATCAACAGCCGGAAGTTGAAAATCAAGATTTTCATAATAAGCGTTGAGGATGTAATAAAACTGCATCTTGCCGCTTATGGATGTGACCTGGAAAGCAATTGTCCTGGAGTGCTCAGACCAGTCGGGTTGATGAAGGGAGGTTCCATGCCATGTGATCAGGTTTTTTCCCAGTAGCTGGTTGAGGGACATCTGGTTTGCTGGTTGAGAGGCATCGCGATGCAGCCTGATCCCGATTAGCAGCTTTACAAAACGATGTATGTCGCTGTGTTTTTCAAGGTCAGACCATTTGAACCAGCTTAACTCATTATCCTGGCAATAGGCATTATTATTTCCCATTTGTGTCCGCCGGACCTCATCTCCCATCAGTATCATCGGAGCACCGATGGAAATGAGTATGAGCGTAAGAAAATTTTTCACCTGCCGGTTACGCAGCAATTCTATTGCAGCATCTGATGCCGGGCCTTCAATGCCACAGTTCCAACTATGGTTATCGTTATTGCCATCCCGATTCTCTTCGCCGTTGGCCTCATTATGCTTCTGATTATAACTTACCAGGTCATTCAGTGTAAAACCATCATGACAGGTAACAAAATTTATGCTTTGCTCGGGTTCGCGCTCCTTCTTGTTATAAATATCAGGGCTTCCCACAAGCCGGGTGACGAGTTTTGATATTACCCCCGGATCACCTTTTACGAATGACCGTACATCGTCCCTGAATATGCCATTCCATTCTTTCCAGTTATCTCCGGCAAAGGATCCCACCTGGTACAATCCGGCTGCGTCCCACGCTTCCGCAATCAGCTTGACGCCTGCCAATACAGGATCCGTTTCAATATCCCAAAGTATCGGCGGGTTCTGAAGACAGTTGCCCTTTTCATCCCTCGACAATATCGACGCAAGGTCGAACCTGAAACCGTCAATGTGCATTTCGGTTACCCAAAAATGAAGGCTGTCTATGATCATCCGGCGTACTATGGGCTGATTGGCATTGAGCGTATTACCCGTGCCGGAATAATTGGAATAATAAGACTTGTTTTCTTCAAGGATATAGTAGATGCTGTTATCAATTCCACGGTAACAAAAAGAGGGGCCTTTTTCATTTCCTTCGGCAGTATGATTAAATACTACGTCCAGGATTACTTCTATTCCGGCTTTATGAAAAGCACGGACCATATCCCTGAATTCATATAATGTTTGCAGCGGGTCATCCGTGGTTCCATAGCCATGATGGGGTGCGAAGAAAGAAACGGGACTGTACCCCCAATAATTCACTTTCCCTTCAGGGCAATCCTGTGGATCAAACTGAAATACCGGAAGCAATTCAACTGCTGTTATGCCGAGGTCAGCCAGGTAGGGAATTTTTTCAATGACGCCTTTATAGGTGCCGCGAAGTTTTTCATCGACCCCCGAATCGGGATTTTTCGTAAATCCGCCAACATGCATTTCATAGATGATAGTCTGGGAAAAGGGTCGCCTGATGGCGCTCTCTCCTTCCCAATCGTATCCCCGTGTATCCACCACAACGCTTTTCATTGCGGCACCATCGGTATTCCGTTTATAACTAACGGGAACGGATACCGATTTTGCATAGGGATCAAGTAAAACATTCCGTGCATCGAACCGATGGCCGTTTCCGGGATCATCCGGGCCGTGAACGCGATAAGCATATAATTGCCCCGGTTTAATGCCATGGATGAAGACATGCCAGTAAAAGTATGTTCTATGCGTGGCGGCATCAAGTGGAATGATCTGCGATGGGTGGATATCTTCAGCAGTATCAAAAAATAAAAGATCCACAGAACTTGCGTGTTTACTGAAGAGGCTGAAGTTCACCCCGCTATTATGCATGGCAGAGCCCAGTGGATGAGGCTTGCCGGCCGATATACTGATACTTTGTGCCATAATTGAAGTCGCTTTTTTGAGATCCCTGTTTAACTCATGTCTGATTGATCAGGGTGAACAGGTTGCTGACTTTTCATTTTATGCATTATGTACTTCACTGCATCGGCAGGGTCATCGGTAAGATAGGCAAGTTCGAGGTCCTTTGCTGAAATTGCGCCACTCTCAAGAAGCGTGTTACGAATAAAGGTTTGCAAATGGCTCCAGTAGTCGGACCCCAAACAGACAACCGGTCTAGGAGGAAGTTTACCGGTCTGGATCAGTGTGAGCACTTCAAATATTTCATCCATCGTTCCGAATCCACCTGGCATGAGCACATAGGCAACCGAATTTTTGCGGAGTATTACTTTGCGTGTAAAGAAAAATTCAAACTCCACTTTGTGGTCAACGTAAGGATTTAATTTCTGTTCGAAGGGCAACTTGATATTACATCCTACTGATATACCACCTCCTTCCTTTGCGCCACGATTGGCCGCTTCCATAATTCCCGGTCCGCCGCCGGTCATCACGGTAAACCCGTTCTGGGCAAGTTCTTTTCCTATGGCCCTGGCCAATTCATAATACCTGTGGCCTTCATGAAACCGCGCAGAACCATACACGGTAACGCAATTGGTCAGTGGAGAAAAACTGGTGATCCCCTGCCAGAGGTCCGACATGGCCTTGTGTGAATCCCTTATCTCGTCAGCCAGGCTTCGGCCTGCATTGAGAAACTGCTGGTCATTGCTGTTCTTCATAAGCATAATAGTTATTGCATTTAGTTCTTATGTTGTTCAAATTCATTCACCACTTCTGCAAGATTGGATGTCCGTTGAATTGGGCCGATAATTTTTTCCATATTCTGCTGACGAAGAATGTCCCTTACTTCGGAAAGTACATCCGCCAGTTTTAACGATATACCCTTTTGTTCAAGATCGCTGGCAACTTGTAATAACATCTTGGATACCGGCGACATCTACATAAGGGGATGCCGAAAGATCAAGCACCACTTCCCGGAGATCGGGATAACGTTTAGCTACTGCCTCCAGTAATTTTGCGGAGAGATATCTTCGGAATTAAAGTATAATATGGAAGATTCCACCCTCATGATGAGCAGTCCGGGAATTCTGTATATTATCAGGATGCCTGGCAATATCCGAAAATGCTGCCTTGTTCCCTATTCGCCCCAATACGGCCACATTCGGATTTGCGGCTTTTCTGATGATAAACAGGAGCGATAAAATTACCGACAGGATAACGCCCTTTAAGTATTCCAAAAACTAATACACCGGCCAGCGCAAACATTGCAATGGTAAATTCCATTTTGCTGAGTTGGAATATCCGTTTTAATTCTTTGATCTTGATCAGGCCGGTTACTGCATGCAGCACGATCGCTGCCAGGATTACTTCAGGAAGATTGGTCAGCAGGTTGGTAAAGAATAACAGGATAATGGCCAGGGAAACCGAACAAATAATCAGTGAGAGTGGCGTCTTGGCCCCTGATTTTTCGTTTACGGTAGACTGTGAGAGACCTCCTGCCACAATATACCCGTTGAAAAAAGCCGTTCCCAGGTTGGCCGCTCCCATGGATAGCAGTTCCTGCCTTGGATCGATGGAATAATTATGCTTCATGGCCATGGTGCGGCTTGCGGAGACAGTTTCAATATAGCCCATCAAAAAACAGGCGAAGGCAAGTTCCATGATGCCATCAACGTCACTGAGTTTTAATAAAGGCTTTCCGAAGGAAGGAAGTCCGCTGGGGATTTCCCCGGTAACATGAAACCCCATGGATGACAGTCCTGAAAAACTGATCAATACGATTGATAGCACTACAACCGCCAGTGACACGGGTTTGCCGGGAAAAAAATGATCTCCTGCAATCATGATGAACAAAGCCGCTATACCAAAAATAAAAACGGGCCAATGCGTTTCAGGAAGCTGGGGTACCAGTTGCGTGATACGCTCGAAAAAATTACCACTGCTCCCTTCAAGTCCGAATATTTTGGGCAATTGAGTGGCCATAATGGATAATGCTGCCCCAGCTTTAAAGCCAACAAGTATGCTGTCGCTGATAAAGTTTACCATCGAACTTAATCTGAATATCCAGGCAACCAGGCAGATGGCGGCAACGGCAAGTGCAGCCATACCGGCAATGGCTATCCATTTCTGCGGATCTCCGCCTGAGAGCACAGCTACAGTGGAACCTACCATTAAAGAAATGGATGATGTAGGCCCTACGGCAACATGTTTAGAGGAAGTGAAAAAAGCAAAAAACAAACCGCTGACAAGTACACAATAGATACCGGCATGCGCAGGCAATCCGGCCAGGGTAGCATAGGCCATTGATTCCGGCAGTACAAAAGAAGCCAGGGTAACGCCTGCAACAAGATCCCATTTTAACCATGATCCCTGGTAGCTTCTTATCCAACCGGTGATGGGAACCAGTTGCTGCAAAAGTGACTTCTTATGATTGTTTTCCATAGCACGATATTATCTGTTCATCAGCGATACAATTACAGGCCCCCAGGCAGTCAGTAGAATATTTCCCAGCGCATAAGGAATGGTATATCCCAGCACCGGTAGTTTACTTCCTGCTGCGTCCTGTATTGCTTTTAATGCTGTGGTGGTAGTTCCGGCTCCCGACTGTGCACCCAATAAAATCACGGGGTTTATTTTCAATATGTAGCGTCCTGCAAAGAGGCCGATGATATGCGGCAGGATAGATACAATGAGACCGGCTGGAATGATCCCAAACCCGGTTTTCTGAAGACCGGAAATAAAAGTAGGTCCGGCAGCAATTCCTATAATGCCCAGGAATACCGCTAACCCAAGGGTATCAAAAATCCACAGTGCCGCTTCCGGAACACGCCCGTAGGCAGGCGTTTTTGAGTGAAGCCAACCAAAGATGAGCCCCATCAGCAGTGCACCCCCGCTGGTACTTAGCGTAATGGCGATACCCCCGATCTTCACTGACAACAGGCCGATTAAACCGCCCAGCAGAATTGCGGTGGCAACAAAAATGATGTCCGTATCAAAACTGGAAACTTCTTTATATCCAATCTGTAATGAGGTACGTTCAATGTCTGATTTACGGCCGAAAACGTTAAGGATATCTCCGTCGCGCACAATTGTTCCCGGTTCAAAAGGCATTTCCTGTCCGCCCCTGATGAGTTTTTCCAACATGATGCCCTGGCCATATTTTTCGGCTATGCGTTGCAGTGACAAACCGGATATGCCTTTACGGGTCACTACGATTTTCATTTTCTCCATCGGGAATTCCATCAGTTCCTTATCTGCCACTTCCTGGACAGCCTCAGTTGAATAGTCAACAATAGCGTGGCTCCTCGCAGCCACCGCAATAATATCGCCCTCTTCAATAACCAGTGCAGGCGATGGGTCCATGAGCATCCCGTTTTTTCGCACACGTTCGACAATGATGCGTACTCCCGGCCTTATGTTTTCAATCTCCGATACCGTTTTTCCAGCCAGCCGGCCGTCTATTACCCGGAAAGCACGGATTTGCCATTCCTTGTAAGCCAGGTTGATTTCATCTGTGACATCTTCTGTTCCGGAAATTTTGAGTGATAAGGTTTTGCTTTCTTTTCTGAGATCGATGCCGAGCAGTTTAGGCGCAAGGTTCGACAGGAACCAGACATTTGCAGTGGTTCCCACAAGATAGGTGACTGCGTAAGCCACGGGGATATTGTTGACGAGGCCCTGCCTTACCTCTTGCGGCAGGTCCAGCTTCTGTATCGCGTCAGTGGCGGTTCCGATAACCGTTGATTCGGAAAAAGCACCAGCGAGGAGTCCGGCAGCAGTTCCGGTATCATAACCCATAAACTGCGATATAAAATACGCCGACAACAGGCATGAAGTGCAGATGATGACGGTAAGGATAAGCTGGGGAATAGCATCTTTCTTAAGCCCGTAAAAAAACTGGGGTCCCACTTTATAACCCGTGGCAAACAAAAAGAGATCAAAGAAAATGATCTTAACCACGGGTGGTATCTCTATATCCATCTGGCCGATGATCATACCGGCAAAGAGGCAGCCCAGCATTTCCCCTAACCGGAATGAACCAATCCTTAACCGCCCTATGAAAAAACCCAGGGCAAGCGTAAGGAATACTGCAAGTTCAGTATGTTGTTGAAAAATATCCGTGATTGCCTTCATCATATGAACAAGGGGAATTGCCATGAACGCATTTCATGCGCTGAAAAGGTAAAGGATTGTCGCGATAAAAAAACTGACCGGGGTTTCCTTTATCCATGAACCTCATCGCATATCGGCTTAAACTGTATTTTCGTGCCGGTCTATTAATGCTGGCAGATGCTAAGGGGGTTATATTTAACGGTTAAGTATAGTTCCGGATCATGAGTTTGATTAGAAATCAGCAGGAACCAACACATTAGCGGCAGGGTATGATTAATTTTAAACGATGTCGGTCATAGTGAAGCGCCTCACCTTTATTATTTTCCTGCTGACTGGCTGGGCAACGATAAGAGCCCAGGCGGTAAAGGATACGATTTATTTTACCAATGGCTCCATGTTGATTGGCGAATTGAAAAAGGTGAAGCTTGGTGTATTGACTTTTGACCCTGACGATGCCAATGACATCACCGTACAACTGAGAAAGATCAGGAGAATTGAGGCCAGGACAAAAATATTCAGGATCGAAACCGTGCAAGACAAACTAATTTTTGGGGTGTTGACCGAAGACCCCGATCCTTTTATAATAAATGTGATTCAGTTGGGAGACACAAACCGTATCTCCGTACTTGATATTTCCAACCTCTATCCTTTTGACCAGACCTTCCTGCAAAGATTTTCAGGTAACCTGGGAATAGGATATAGTTATACCAGGTCAAGTAATTTCGGGCGGTTGAATTTTGATGGAAGCCTGAATTATTCTTCTTTGAAACAGGAAGCCAATTTTAATTTTTCAGGTATCTATACGGTGACCGACAGCGCAATGACGCGTGACAGGGAAGATGTGAGCCTTAAATACAATTATTATTTCACGCCAAGAACATTTGTGACTGCATTCCTTGTTTACCAGCGTAACCTGGAACTGGGATTAAAAAGACGTTACCAGGAAGGACTTGGGCTTGGAAATAAATTCTTGACGAATCGATTTACCTATGCATGGGCGAGAGCCGGAATGGTACTGAACCAGGAACTTAGTACTGAAAATGAATCCTCCGGCTTATTATCAGAAGCCTTTGTCCAGGTCCAGTTTAATTTCTTCAGGTTTACGAAACCCGAGATTGATATTGACCTGTACCAGTCTGTTTTTTTTGGTATAGCCCAACAGGGAAGGATCAGGAATGATGGAGAACTTGATATCAACTGGGAACTGATCGATGACCTGAAACTTAATCTTGGTTTTTATACCAACTACGACAATCAGCCACCGGTTACCACCAACAGGAAGTTTGATTATGGTATAGTGGTTGGACTTACTTATAGTTTTTAACTGCCATATTGGTTGGTCAGGAGTTTCAGGCTACTGCCATCATTGCCTTCCTTGTCTCTGACTCCTGCAGGGCACGAGTCTTATCAACGACCGAGGTCATTAACTGCTGAACTAACTGGTGTTGAAGGTCAAAGGCTTTTTCGGATGAAAATTTCGATTCAATGGCCTGAAACCATTCCAGGCAAGCATTTTCGGCCCTGACCAGTTGAACAGAAATCCTGATTTTACCCTGTAACAATTGTACATCACCGGTAAAAACATATTTAGCATCCACCTTTTTGGCTAATTCCCTAATGTCTAAATACTGTTCTGCCATCCTGCGTGTTGAAAAGTAGGATATTACTGAAGCAGTGCCCGATTCCATCAGGCTATTCGATAGAAGGGCGCCCAGTCCGTCAGTAAACGGCTTCAACTGGTTGCCTTCATGACTTAAATAAAAAGGTATTACAGCTACCACCAATGAAGGATGGGAATTTGAAACTTGACTTTCATTGCGTCCATCACTTTTCATCCTGGTGCGGCTCTTGGCACCATCAATCTTCATGAATACCGGAAAGTAATGACCTGCAGGGAGAGTGATCCTCACTTCATCCTTACCACCTCTGTTGACATAATAGTTTTCTAATGCCTTACGTAGCCGGACTGCATGGATCCTGACGATAGAAGTGGATTGGGGATTAAAGTCAGTAGGCTTGTCCAATACCTTTACACCGATGGTATACTCTTTGAGGCAGTTTGTCCTGTCCGCAAGGGTTTCCTCGACAATAAATTTCAGAAACCGTTGCAATATATGTGACCTCGAAAAAATAGGATCCAATAAAATTTTTTGCAACTGGAGCCTGATCGCCACTTTATTCAATTCATTTTGTATTTCCAGGTGTTCAACAGCCAACATAAATAGAGTTTGAAAGTTCTAATGACATGACATCTGTTCCCTTTTTCAAACAGATTCTATTCAGTTCACCGGTGAGAACAGATTGAATCTGTCGTTTTGTGTAACTGAAGGAATATTGCCGGATTTAGGGGAAGTACATACCATTTCGCTTTTAAAAAAAAGCTCAAGCTTTCTAAAGTGTAACGGGTAATAGGTTAGCCTTTGGAAGAATAGTGGATGGATGAATAAAATTCAATATACATGCCAGTTTTAAAAGTACGAAATTATATATATAAATCATTGGTATTAAGGCATTAACATTATTTTGATTTATACACTATCAACCTGCAGTAAAAACCTGGGGGGCGCAACAATAATAAACAATCGTATCATCGCTATAATCCTACCCCTGTATCCTCCCAGTTAAAATAGTTCCGGGCATTGGTATAGCAGATGTCCTGGATAACTTTACCGGTCCAATCCATATCTGCCGGCAACTCTCCTTTTTCTATGTCTTCCCCAAATAAATTGCAGAGCAAGCGCCTGAAATATTCGTGGCGGGGGAAGGAAAGAAAACTTCGACTGTCTGTGAGCATGCCGATAAACCTGCTGAGCAATCCCATATTACTTAGGGTATTGATTTGCCTGGTCATCCCGTCCTTCTGATCCATAAACCACCAGGCGGAACCCCATTGAATTTTACCCGCAGCAGTCCCGTCATTGAAATTTCCGATCATGGCGGCAAATACCTCGTTATATGCAGGATTCAGATTATAAAGGATGGTTTTGGATAATTTATTTTCCCTGTCGAGGCGATCCAGGAATCTTGACAACGCCAGAGCCTGGGGAAAATCGCCAATGCTATCCCAGCCCGTATCAGCACCAAGTTTGTGCAGCATCCTGCTGTTATTGTTACGCAAGGCACCGAGGTGGTATTGTTGCACAAATCCTTTCTCATGATCCCATTCCGCAAAATACACCAGCATGGCAGACTTAAATTTTCGGTTATCCGCAAACGTTAATTCCTGGCCCGACCTGATCCGGTCAAAAATTACCGAAATTTCAGCAACCGTATATTCCTCGGCATAGATCTGTTCCAGGCCATGGTCGCTTACCCTGCATTGATTGGTCGCAAAATAGTCGTGCCTGATCTTCAAGGCCGACAGGTAATCGTTGAAGGTCCCGATAGATTTATCCGCTGCTTTTTCAAGCTGGCCCAGGTATGCATTGAATGCTTTGGATTGATCAACATTCATTGCCTTGTCAGGCCTGAACGCGGGCAGCACTTTTACTTTCCAGTTATCATTCCGGATTTTCCGATGGTGTTCAAGATGGTCTATAGGATCATCAGTTGTGCAAAGTACCCTTACATCCATTTTCTCCAACAGGCCCCGCACTTTAAAATCATTTGATCTGAGTTTGGCGGAAGCTTCGTCATATATCGACTTTGCAGAATCCTTATTTAGTACCTCATCGATATCGAAATAGCGTTTGAGTTCAAGATGGGTCCAGTGATATAAAGGATTTCTTAACGTATAGGGAACTGTGGCAGCCCAGGCTTCAAATTTTTCATAGTCCGTTGCTGAGCCTGTAATGTATTCCTCATTCACTCCATTGGCGCGCATTGCCCTCCACTTATAATGATCACCATTTAGCCAGGCCTGTGTAATATTATCGAAGTTTTTATCTGCAGCGATTTGATCCGGGGGCAGGTGATTATGATAGTCGATAATGGGCATCTTCTTCGCGTAGTCATGATAGAGGCGTTCAGCAGTGGGGTTTGACAGTAAAAAATTATCGTCCAGAAATTTTTTCATCCTCGGTGATTAATAAAAACATTATTTTTTAAATGCAGAGGTTGCTTGTCGATTAGGTTTTTACGCTTTTCTTACGCGCATTGATTTGTCAATTCAAATAATCCCAATGTCCGCTATTTTCAGCAACTGGTCAACACTGAAGGTAAAAATAAGTTAACCGGGGCAGGTCAGAGTCATACATCTGAAATCCTTTTGAGCCTGAGTTTTGGCGCCGGTGACACGATCAGCGGAAACTTCTCCACTACTACATAACTGGGATCAAGTCCAAAGCCTTTTTCTTCTGAAAGAGAAATTTCTTTAATGGCAAAATGTAGCCTCATGATCAGTCGTTCGAAGAATGGAAGTTCATTGTCGTGGCTGAGGTATTTTTCCATGACGATAAAGGTGAAATCACCCACAATATTGCTGCGATGCAGGCTGTCGTACCGGCTGGTAATATTCACTTCCCTATTTTCTACGAGGTCTTCCACTACTTTCCTGAACAACAGGTTTATGCGTGGTTGTACACGGAACCCGAGCTTTAGTTCCACCCTGATGATATCATTCGGAATCACATTGATCACACTATACTCCGAAGTATACGGATCATCTACGGTATCCACATGAACAAACCAGTAAATGTCTGCACGCTTGGGCTTCCTGTTGAGAATGGAATAAATGATCTTGTGCTCAATTTCCTTGGGATTATCGGCCGAGGTGAGAAATACCAGGTGGGTGGCGTATTTCGGGACCGACTGGTCATAACTGAGTTCCTGGATCTGCGGCACATAGTGGTCAAGCCTTACAAACTCAATATACCGGTTCTTTATCTTCCTTGCACGGTACCAGTCGTACATGACTATAAACAACAACCCGCCGATAATCAATGTCACAAAACCGCCATGGGGAAATTTTTCCAGGTTGGCATAGAAGAAACTGAATTCAATAGTAAAGTATACCGCAAGGTAGAGATAGATCAGCACTGGTTTTCGCCGGTGAATGACCAGGAAATTCGCAAACAGGATCGACGTTGCAATCATGGTAACGGTAATGGCCAGTCCATAAGCGGCTTCCATATTTGAGGCCTTCCGGAAATACAACAGGATACCAATGCATCCGAAATACAATAGTAAATTGGCTGCCGGAACAAATAACTGACCCTTGGCTTCCGTGGGGTAATTGAGTTTCAATTTAGGCCATAGGTTTAATCGCATGGCTTCACTTACGAGGGTAAATGATCCTGAGATCAGGGCCTGGCTGGCAATAATGGTCGCGGCAGTTGCGATGGCTATTCCCGGAAAAAGGAACCATTGTGGCATAACGCCGTAAAAAGGATTAAAACCTGATTCAATGAGTTCTGAAGTGATCTTCTGTCCGGAATGATGCCTCAGGAGCCATGCTCCCTGCCCGAGATAATTAAGGATAAGACATGACTTGACAAAGATCCAGGAATACCTGATATTCCATTTACCGCAATGGCCGAGGTCAGAGTATAAGGCTTCTGCACCTGTAGTACATAGAAAAACTCCTCCCAGCAGATAAAAACCTTTTGGGTATGTGACGAGGAGCTTAAAACCATAGTAGGGATTGAAAGCCCGCACGATACTGAGGTCGTCAAATAAATGGAAGACGCCCAGTGCGGCCAGCATAATGAACCATACGGTCATTATGGGACCGAAAAATTTTCCTATAAATGCTGTTCCGAATTGCTGAATAAAAAACAACACCGAGAGAATACCAATAACAATGTAAATGACGGTCCACTGGCTGATATGGTGGAGTGCGGGTACCTGCTTTAGTCCCTCTATGGCGGATGTAACAGAAATGGGTGGTGTGATCATGCCGTCTGCAAGCAGTGCGGCTCCTCCCAGCATGGCCGGGATCACCAGCCATTTCTTCCTTCTTCTTACCAGTGCAAAAAGGGAGAATATCCCGCCTTCCCCCTTATTATCTGCCTGTAGGGTGAGGATCACATATTTGACCGTGGTCTGCAGTGTTAGCGTCCAGATGATCAGCGACAGCGATCCAATGATCAGTTCCTCTGTAATGGTTTTTCCGCTGATGATGGCGTTTAATACATAGAGGGGAGATGTTCCTATATCACCATAAATAATTCCGAGGGCAATTAACAGACCGGCAACAGAGACGCGGTTATGTGACGACATGTATGGGTATTTGCAACGCAAAAGTATTACCGGCCTGCAACCGGCAGTGCGTATCGCCGGAAATCCTTATAATATCTTTATGCCTTATCCCACAAACTCCCCGTAGCAACAGCATAACAATTAACTTTGTGTTTCAGTAACAAGGATGAATAAACTGATATTCAATACATTACCTAAAAGCCGGCAATACCTTTACAGCATTGCCAGTATCGTCATTGTTTCAGGTGTCTGCTTTTTGTTGTCGGGCCTGATGGGATACCGTGTAGCTGCATTTATCCTGCTGCTTACGGTTTCCATGCTGGCAGTGGTATTTGATATCTTTCCCGTGTTGCTTTCAGCCGCACTGAGCGCATTGATATGGGATGTATTTTTTATTCCTCCCCGCTTTACGCTGCACGTATCCAATACAGAAGATACTATCCTGCTGACGATGTATTTTATCATCGCAATGATCAACGGCGTACTCTCGTACAAGATCAGGCAGATAGAAAAAGCTGCCAGGTTAAGAGAGGAAAGGGCAAACAGTGTGAAACTGTATAATACCATACTGAATTCATTATCCCATGAACTCAGGACGCCAATCGCCGCAATTATCGGCGCCACCGATAACCTGCAATCCAATACTCATCTTAGTGATGACAACAGGAACCAGTTACTGTCAGAAATATCAAAGGCATCGCTTCGATTAAACCAACAGGTCGAAAACCTGCTGAATATTTCACGTCTTGAATCAGGGCATATCAAACCCAAGTACGACTGGTGTGATGTTGTTGAACTGGTGTATGACGTGGTGAAGCGGGTAGAAGAAAACAGCACCAGGAGAAAGATCAATATCAGCATCAATGAATATCTGCCGCTGTGCAGCATTGATAAAGGGATGCTTGACCAGATCATGTATAACCTGCTGAATAATGCTGCTATACATACTTCTCCAGATTGCAGCATAAGCATTACCGTGAATCAACACGCCGACCTTTTGGATATTTTGATTGAGGATAATGGTAAAGGATTTACGGGTATCGACAGTAAGGACGTGTTTGATAAATTCAGCCGCACGAAAAATCCAAAAACTTCGGGATCAGGACTTGGCCTTTCTATTGTGAAAGGCTTCACCGAAGCACTCAATGGTACGGTGGAACTGGACACTACGAATGGCAGGGGCTCCAGCTTTTCCATTTCACTGCCGGTCAAAATTCATCATTCAAAAATTTCGATCCAGTGAGTAAGGCTGAAATACTCATTATTGATGATGAACCGCAAATGCGGAAATTGCTGGAGATCACTTTGCAAAGCAATGGTTATGCGGTAAAGATGGCAGTTTCTGCCAAAGAAGGATTGATCATGGCTTCAAACCATCCGCCGGAACTTATTCTTCTTGACCTCGGACTGCCTGACCAGAGCGGACACCATGTTTTAAAAAGTCTTCGCCAGTGGTATACCAATCCCATTATTATTTTGTCGGTCCAGAAAAATGAAGAAGATATTGTCGGCGCACTTGACAACGGGGCAAATGATTACCTCTCCAAGCCATTCCGAACCGGTGAACTGCTGGCGCGAATACGTTCCGTTTTACGCAATACCAATGCAGAAGAAAAGGAATCTGTATTGAGCTTTGAAGACCTGGAAATAGATCTCAATACAAGAACCGTTAAGAAAGATGGCCAGTTGGTAAAACTTACCTCTACCGAATACAGTTTACTTGCACTGCTGGTAAAAAATGAAGGAAAGGTGTTAACGCACCAGTTCCTCTTACGCGCCATTTGGGGGCCCGGTTATATCAACCAGTCGCAATATTTACGCGTATTCATAGCTCAGATCAGGAAAAAAATTGAAGCCGACCCCAATGTTCCGAAATTCCTGCTTACTGAATCCGGTGTGGGCTACCGGTTCATCAGTGCTCAATGATACTAACAGCGATTTACCGTGAATCAGTGCATTGTACCTGATTATTTATACACTTCGTCTATAGCTGCCTGTAACTCCCTGATCATCTGCGGCACCAGTGTAAACGGATCGTATGGCCTTCCCCTGACCAGAAGCGTTTCTACTGGGAGATATCCTTTATATCCTGTTTTCTTTATAATCTTAACCAGTCGCAGATAGTCGGTTTTAACCGTACTCTCCAGGCCGAATACACTTTCCTTGATCTGCCAGTTAATGGTATAGGGCACCATGGCTTCTATATCCACGTACGGATCGGCTGTTTTAAAGTTGCCGGTGTCAAGGATCAGGCCAGCCCATTTACTATTGACTGCCGTCAATACCTTCTTACACTGGTCAGCAGTCTGGAGCATATCACCGTGATTCTGGATGCCAATTTTAACGCCGAATTTCTCACCATAGGCAGCACATTCCTTATAGCACTCGATCATCCATCCTGCCACTTCATCCCACTTGTTTTCATACCCTTTTGGAATTTCACCGGCAAACAACCTTAATACCGGCACTCCCAGTTTGGAAGCCACCTCTATCCATTTTTTCGCCAGTGCCACATCAGCCGCCCTCGCTGCCGGATCGGGATTGGCAAAATTGTTCCGGATACCAGTACCACTGAGGACCAGGCCGAGTTCCTTTGCTTTTGCCCTGATTTGTTGAATGTATTCATCAGACGGCACTTCAGGGTATCCCGGGAAGTAATAACCGGTAAGGTCCACAGCAACAATTTTTTGCGATGCACACCAGTCCATCAGGTTAAACATGGTGAACAGCTGTTGATTATCGCGTTTTTCCCGTGCTAAAAGGAGATCATTAAATGAGTAAGCATTTAGCCCCGGTGTTACTTGTGCGCTTTTGCCCCTGTTCGATTTCTGTGCAAAACCTATCGCAGGAGTAAGAAAAAGTATGGCAATAACAATAGCTTTAAACAGTTTGAGATCAATTTTCTTTTTCATACCAACACAAAGTCGCAAAAAGTTGATACAGAATCTCATTCCGGGCCAATACCATTGAAAAATAATCCGTTAAAGTTGGTTTTCCCGATTCAACGGAAGCCCCCGAATAATGTAAAAAATCTTACCTTCAGCCGGATGTACCGGGCATTAATATTACCATTAATGCCTTTTTTTAGTGCATAGGACAAAATATAATTTATGAAATACATTATCGCAGGTTTATTCATGCTTTTTATGGTGCCGGCTATGGCCCAACCCACCGTCAGGGAGCAATTTCTAAAGATCGAAACCATGGCACAGGCACAGAAATTCATTGACGCCAATGCGCCACTTAAACCCACCATTTTAAACCTCAGTTACGGGAAAGACACCACACTTATCGACAAACGCTTATTGAAACAAAAAAAGGGTGATATTTTTTCTGTCGGTTATGTCACTTATAAGGTAATGGAAGCCAACGAATCTGTCCAGTACAGGGCCAGCTATATTTTTCTTGATGGCTCCTCCCTCTCTGTATCGGAAATTGACAGCCTGAAAAAGATCATCGTGAAAAAACTTTCCGAGGGTGCAAATTTTGAACAGCTTTCCGATCAGTATACCATGGACGGCAATACCACCCGTGGCGACACAGGTTGGTTCTTCGGTGAAGAAACCGTACCCAAAGAATTACAGGAAGGGGTAAAAAATCATAAACTGGGTGACATATTCTTTGTAGATGTACCTGACCGTCAATGGCATTATATCGTTAAGAAAACTTTTGACGACCAGATCAAAAAGGATATCGTGGTACTTCGCGCTAACGGCAGGTAAGGTCACTTACATTTCCTGTAAATACTTTCTTACAAATCGGATCGCCATCGCTCCTTCTCCCACTGCGGAGGAAATACCCGTAATGGCGCCAAACCTGACGTCGCCTGAAGCAAAGATTCCGGGAATATTGGTTTCGGGCAGATAGGGATCCCGTTTTAATTTCCAGGAACTGTTAAAGGATTTGTGTTTCATGACATCTGTTCCTGATAATATAAATCCTTTCTCATCTGTGAACAAGAGGTCATTAAGCCATGATGTTCCCGGGTGAAAGCCGATATATATAAACAAAGCTTTTGCGGGTACTGATTTTTCTTCACCGGTAATATCATTTCGCAGGGTGATTTTTTCCAGTACAGTGGAACCGGAACAACAGATCACATCGGTATTGGTAAGGACCTCTATATTTTGGGTATTGTGAATATTTTCTACGAGGTAATTGGCTGCTGTTTGAGAAAGCGAATCCTTCCTGATAACGATGTAGACCTTTTTTGCAAACTTACTCATATACATAGCTGCCTGGCAGGCGGAATTTCCACCACCGACAATATAAATATCTTCGTTCCTGCAGGCATTTGCTTCCACAGACGCCGAACCATAATACACTCCGGCACCTGTAAAATTTTCCATACCCGGTAATTCCAGTTTTTTATACGCAACACCGGTGGAAATGACAATGGCCTTACTGTGAACAATTGATCCGTCCATCAGTTCCGTGATCTTATACCCATCACTGATGGTAATTTTTTTGACTTCCTGTGGCGTCAGGACTTCCGTGCCAAATCGTATCGTCTGTGTAATGGCCCTGCGTGTGAGATCAGCGCCGGACAGACCATTGGGAAAGCCAAGATAGTTCTCAATCCTGGCACTGCTGCTGGCTTGTCCGCCTGGATTGACCTTCTCAATCAGCAGTGTTTTCAATCCCTCGCATGATCCGTAAACGGAAGCTGCAAGACCGGCCGGACCAGCACCGATGATCAGTACATCATACATTTCCCGGCTGGCTTTTTGGTGAAGGCCCACCTTTTCAGCCAATGCCGTCAGTTCCGGATCCGCCATAACAGCCCCGTCTTTGAATACCACCAGCGGCAGTTCATTCACTTTGGCATTTGCAATGGAGAGGTATTTTTCTGCTTCCGGATTGTTTTCTATATCCAGCCATACATAAGGCACGAGGTTTCCGGAAAGAAACTCTTTAAGCCTGTGCGATTTGGGCGACCATTGATAGCCCACAATCCTCATTGCATCAAGGTCTGGTTTGTATTGTGCATGCCATTGATCCAGCAGGTCATTGACGACGGGAAAAAGTTTCTCTTCAGCCGGATGCCAGGGCTTCAATAAATAATAATCGAGCTTTACGGAATTGATGGCTTTAATGGCGGCATCAATATCAGAATAAGCAGTGAGCAAAACTTTTTTGGCGTCCGGAAAGATCTCATTGGCCAGTTCGAGAAAAGCCACACCCTCCATTTCCGGCATTCGCTGGTCAGATATAAACAGGGCAACGGCTTCATTGCGAAGCTTAAGTTCTTTGATCAGTTCAAGCGCTTCGTTGGCCGACTCTGTTGCCGCAATTTTATATTCATCCCGGTATTCATTCCTGATATCGCGTTGTATTGCACGCAGCACCTGTAAATCGTCATCAATAATAATGATGTAAGGAAGTTTCATAGCTAATAGAAATGTTTTGTTTGTTCTTTCTGTTCTACTGGCAGGCACAGAAGAAACTGTGTTCTGCCGGGTTCGGAGGTCACCTTTATTTCGCCGCTATGATTTCTTATAATACGGTTGACAGTATCCAGTCCGATCCCCGATCCTTCGCCTACCTTCTTGGTGGTAAAAAAAGGATCGAATATACGGGGCAGGATATCCTTTGGAATACCCGGACCGCTGTCGGTAATGGAAACAAAAATACTTTTTTCGTTCCTGGATGTTTCGATGGTAAGCCTTCCGTTTTTTTCCATTGCAAAAATGGCATTGTCGATCAGGTTGGTCCATACCTGGTTAAGCTCGCCAACGTAAGCAGGAATATTGGGCAGGTCGGGATGGAAAATTTTTTTGACCTCGATATTTTTTTCCCTCAGTTTGAAACCCAGCAGGGTCAGCGTGTTCTCAATATCCTTTTGCACATCTGTGGGTTGCAGGTCATTGGTGCGATCCATATGCACATGACTTTTGATGGAAGCCACGAGATTGGAAATGCGGTCTGAAGCTTCACCCAGGTCCCCGATAATTTTTTTTGAACTGATGAGGTTTTCGAGCCATGGCACAACTTCTGAAAATGCAGAAGGCCCGAGGTCTTTTCGTAAATATTCCAGTTCATCCATCGTAAAGCCGTATTCTGCAAAAGTCTCTGCTGTTTCTCTTTGCTTGATGCCATTAGCTTCCAGCCAGTCTTCGATCTGGTCTTCCCTCTCCATCTCCTGTAATGTGGTGAGTTTGGCAACAGGCGCTGAAGCCTGGTCTTTTTTCCCGACAAGCTGGTGAATATTTTGCAGGTGTTCCGGGGTAATACTGCAATACAACAATTTACGGGTGAGTTCAAAATTGCGATCGAGCCTCCTGGCGAGCTCGTCAGATATACCGCGTATGGCAGAGGCCGGGTTATTCATTTCATGGGCAATACCGGCAGCGAGATTACCCAGGGCATTCACTTTTTCATGTTGCAATTGTGTGGTGGCAAAAGCTTTCGCACGTTCCGTCATGTAACCGATAAGCCTTTGGATAAATTCGGGGTTAAGGCGTTCCATTTCTGAAAAATCGGATTTGTTGATGCCCAGCACCTTTAATTCTCCAAATGCATAAGAATAGCCGGGGTAGGTTTTCATGCGGGAATATGGCAGCAGTCCGCCAACGCCACCCGTGTTCTGATTATTTTCAAAAGTGAAATAGTAAACCTGCCGTCCGTTTAAATACATGTAAAAAACGATTTTGCCAGACAGCAAAATCCACATCCATTCTGCAGGCTGTCCATACTTTCCAACGATTTCGCCATCATGGAATTCAACATACCTGGAATGGTCCAATATCCACTGCAGATGTTCGTCAGGCAGGCCCTGCAGGGCTACAACATTTTTCAGGTCCTCAATCGATACAGGTGGCATCGCCGCAAAGATTAAGCTGTAAACGCCTCAAATATGCTAAAAGTAAGACTTCAGGACTATGGCAATTTAGTAACTTTTAATGTATTCTTTATCTGCGCAATCATCTCATCCAGGCCCTGGTCAATATTAACTATGATTCCCTGCTTCGGCGCTTCGTAAGTATCAAACTGGGAACGCAACATTGCTGCGCTCATGAAATGCCCCTGCCTTTTCATCATCCGGTTATAGATAAGATCATAACTACCCTGGAGGTGAATCCATACCAGTTGAGATGGGTCGATAGCCTCCGATAATATTTCCCTGTACTTTTCTTTCAACGCAGAACATGTAATGACAACGGTTTCAGTGGATAGTTTTTCTCTTATAAATGCATTGATGGCTTTTAGAAATGGATACCTGTCCTCGTCCGTTAATGGAATTCCGGAACTCATTTTTGCAATATTTGAAGCAGGATGGAATTGATCGCCATCATAAAACGAAGCGCCTAATTCTTTAGCCAGGGCCTCACCCACCGTGGATTTACCACAGCCCGATACACCGGTAACTATAAAGGCCATCTTCCTCATAATTATTTTTGCCTGTTATCCACCAGGGTAAATTCAAACCATGCGAAGTTATTGCCTTTGTTATAATGAAAGGTCAGCAGATGAAGTCCGGCTTCGGTAAAAGTAATGGAACCGATTTCAGCTTTATTCCAGGTATGATAACTGCCGGTATTTATAGGCAGTGTACATGTACTCGCCGGCTTTCGATCGATGTCAAAGGTAATGGTAGTGTCGTTGTTGGCATATAATGCATCTATTCTGAAAGTTCCGGGCACTTTGACATCCACAGTGTAGTTCAGCCATTCGTTATTTTCCGTCCAGCCAACATATAACTGGTTAACCTCAGGTACATAGTAATTCTTCGTGTGATTAAAATCTGCAAAGTCCTTGGTATAAGACAGGTCCACCGCTTCATTTTTTCTGAAACCCCATTCATACGGAGTGGCATGGGGACGCTGATGATTGGGTTCCAGGTTAAGTCCTCCGCTGCCCCTGTTTTCCATTTCAAGATCATGAAAGGCTACACCTTCTCCTCCAAAGTCATATAACGCCAATTCCAGCTTACCCGGTATCACCTGTGGGCCACCACGATGGAATGTATCCACAAACGGCCTCCCTTTGTAATCAGCCGGGATAAATGATTTCACACTTTGTTGTGCCACCACATGAACATCCATTGCCATGAAGAACAGAAAAAAACTGAAGTATTTTTTATCCAACATAACTATCATATTATTTCAATATGGCATTGATCCGGTCGAGTTCCTCCTGTGAAAAAGAATAATTGTCGAGGCAGCGAAGGGAATCCAACACCTGCTCCGGCCTGCTTACACCGATTAATACAGAGCTGATCCGTTTGTCTTTTAATATCCAGGCAAGCGCCATCTGGGCAAGGTTTTGCCCTCGCTCTTCGGCAAGTTCATTCAACTGTCGCACTTTATTTATTTTTTCATCACTGACCTGGTCTTCATCAATCGCTCCATTACCACGGTGGCTTGCCGCTCTAGAACCTTCGGGTATGCCTTGCAGATACTTGTTCGACAATAACCCCTGTGCCAGTGGAGAGAATGGAATACAGCCCACTCCATTGTTCTCCAATACATCCAGCAAACCGTTTTCGACCCATCGGTCAAACATGGAATATTTAGGCTGATGGATCAAACATGGCGTACCTAATTGTTGCAGGATCTTAAAGGCTTTTGCAGATTCTTCGGGCTGATAACTTGATATGCCTACATAAAGTGCTTTGCCCTGGCGTACCATCAGGTCGAGTGTTGCCATGGTTTCTTCCAGGGGTGTTTCAGGATCAGGACGATGATGATAAAAAATATCAACATACTCCAGTCCCATCCTCCGAAGGCTCTGGTCCAGGCTGGCCACCAGGTATTTTTTTGAACCCCAGTCACCATAAGGTCCCGGCCACATTCCCCAGCCCGCTTTTGAAGAAATCACCAGTTCATCACGATAAGGCAGAAAATTCTCTTTGAAGATCTTACCAAAATTTTCTTCTGCCGATCCTGCGGGAGGGCCATAATTGTTGGCCAGGTCAAAATGGGTTATGCCATTGTCAAAGGCAGTGAATAAAATATTACGGGCATTCTCGAGCTTGTCGATATGCCCGAAGTTATGCCACAGTCCAAGGGAAACCGCCGGCAGTTTTAATCCGCTGTTACCGCACCTGCGATATTCCATCTTATCGTACCTGCCTGAATTTGCGAGGTATACCATATTCGTTTATGTTTATTTAAATGAGTAATCCGGAACTGGCAAGTGAAAGTATTAAAAAACATCAGGGATTCATAAAAAGACATAATAGGCGTATCTTTTCATTTACAAGATAAGTTGTTGAAGATACGGCAATGCTATAAACCAAACTATGATCAAGGATAAAGTTGCCTCTTCGAAAATACCTTCAGGAAGGATTTGCTATAAGCACGATAAACGAACATTGAAGTTAAGGGATGTTATCAATGCGCCGGACAGGGAAACAGATATTCCATTACGTTATGACTGGGGAAGCAGGATAAAACCGAACCATAACTGGGGCGATTATGGTAACCTGAAACTTAATAACTGTACGTTTGTAACAGCCGCATATGCCATAATGATCTGGAAGTCTTACAAGGCTCCAAGAATATACAGGCCGGGTGTAAAAAAGATTATTGAAGATTACAGCAGGCTCATTAAACCCAATAAGGGCGGCAAATCCATCAAGGCGATCCTTGATGAGGGCGGTAAACCCCTCGAAGCTGTAAAGGTGTTGAACCACTGGCGAAAGAAGGGAATTGACGGTCACAAAATTGTGGCCTATGCCAAACTGACTTTCACCCACAAAAAGAAAAAAATTGAAGAATTAAAAAGGGTCATCTACCTGTACGGCGGATGCTATATAGGCATTAATATTCCCCGGTCCGTAGAAAAACAATGGCAGGAAAACAAAAGATGGACCGTCATAAAAAAAGTATCACCGGGGGATGCAAGGCGAAAGCTTTGGTTCAGCCACGCATTGCTGGCGACAGGCTATAATGAAAAAGAACTAAGGGTGATCACTTTCGGAAAGGAAGAAAGCATGTCCTGGGAATTTTACCTGAAATATGCAGATGAAGCCTACGCCATATTTGATGAAAAATTTCTGACCGCCCGCAAAACACCTTCAAGAATGAAGGTGAAAAGTTTAAAGGCGCTGGTTAACGCCCAAACCAGGAAGAAAGTAAAAAGCAGGTCCTCTAAATGATCATAACGCCCAAATAAAAAGCGGGTTCTATCCCGCTTTTTACTTCTTTCCAGGGTTAATATTTTTTCCATCCCCCATTATCAGTGCTTTAGGTTAGGGTTATATCTTCATTTTGGAGGATGATGTATTTTCCCTTCAGAATTAGTCGCCTTGATTCGGATGACCGCCTAATTTCGGCCCTTTTTTAGCGGCCTTTTTTGCAGCCTTTTTAGGAGCGGCTTTTTTCGCAGCTTTTTTGGGAGCGGCTTTCTTGGGAGCTGCCTTCTTTGCGGCTTTTTTAGGAGCGGCTTTTTTTGCTTTTGCCATAAAAAAATATTTATTAAATAAATAAAAGGTGCACCGGTTTTCTACCAGACATATGATAAATGCCTAATATCACCGGCCTCAAAATCTAATATATATAAAATCTGTAAATTTCAATTTTATTTGACGCTGGGATAAAGACATCGTTAATACCCGGTGAATAAAGTTTGGACCTGTTTTGAAACTTATGGACAGAATATAACAGGACATGGAATGTTTCATTATCTTTCCTGCAACGATTCACCGGTTACCTTCCACCCATAAAGTTCGATGAATGCCTGCACCCTTTGCTTTACATGCGATAGTGAACATCAAAAAAAAAAGCCCGTCGGGAAGATTAGCAGGATTGCCGTAATCTGTTGTTTACTGGTGTTCCTTGCGTCCTGTTCACAAAGCCCCGGATCGTCTAAAAAATCAGCATCCTTTCAGGATACTATCCCCTACCCTGCAGTTCAGTTGATGGCTGATCTTCCTGACAGCAGCCAGGCCAGGCAGGTATTATTGGAGAATGTGCCTCCACCCGCTGTTATCAAAGTTCCCCTATCCGGCACCGGTATCCTTAGAATCCCGGGAGATTCCACCGTCATTCAGCTAAGTGCACCTGTTACCTATAACCTGAAAGACCATATTACCAATCTCCCCATTGCTGCAGATGCACAGGGAAGAGGACTTTTTACGACGTATACAACGGATGAGGGATTGAGCCTGGATGAGATCTACTGCAGTTATAAAGACAACTTGGGTAATCTTTGGTTTGGAACGAACGGGGGCGGCATCAATAAATATGACGGAAAAAATTTTACGCATTATACCACGGCAAACGGGCTGGCCTACAACCTGATCTGGTGTATTATGCAAGACAGCAAAGGCAACCTGTGGGTAGGCACTGATGGCGGCGGAGTAAGCAGGTATGATGGCAGGACCTTCACCAACTATACCACAGCACAGGGACTCGCGCATAATGTGGTGTATTGCATCATCGAAGACAGTAAGGGAAATATCTGGTTTGGTACCAATGGAGGCGGAATCAGCAGGTATGATGGAAAAAGCTTTGCCAGTTTCAGTACCGCAGACGGACTCGGTAACGATTATGTCAGCGATATTGAAGAAGACAGAAAAGGCAACCTGTGGATGGGTACAAGAGGAGGCGGAATCAGTAAGTACGATGGCAATACCTTTACCAATTTTAACACTGCCCAGGGGCTTGCCAACAACAATGTCCGGAATATCCTGATGGATAAATATGGAAATTTATGGATCGGGACAATGGGAGGCGGAATCAGTAAATACGATGGTAAAAATTTCACCAACTATTCCAACAGCCAGGGCTTGTCGGATAACACCGTCTGGGCCCTTGCAGAAGACAGATCAGGTAATATCTGGATGGGCACAAATAAAGGTGTCAGCAAATATGATGGTAAATCTTTTACCAGTTACACCACCGACCAGGGATTGGCCAATAACAGGGTAACCTGTATAACAGAAGATGAAAAAGGCAATATCTGGTTTGGCAGTTTTGGCGGAGGAATCAGTAAGTATGCCGGCAAAAGTATTTCCAATTATACTACGGCACAGGGCCTGCCCAACAATGTTGTCTATAGCATTGTACAGGATTCAACAGGCAACCTTTGGTTCGGAACCAACGGCGGCGGGGTAAGTAAATATGACGGAAAAAGCTTTACCAATTTTACGACGTCACAGGGCCTGGTGCATAATGAAGTGTACAGTATCGCTAAAGACGGCAAGGGCAATCTCTGGTTCGGAACCTACCGGCATGGTTTAAGTAAATTCAACGGAAAAACTTTCACTAATTATAACGCTACGCAGGGTTTACCCAACAATACTATTTTTAGAATCGTTGAGGATAAAAATGGAAACCTGTGGTTTGGGACTTCCGGTGGCGGAGTTTGTAAGTATGATGGAAAGCGTTTAACGATTTATACCACGGAACAGGGCCTGGCCAATAATGTTGTCTTTAGTATACTGGAAGACAGCGAAGGCAATCTCTGGTTTGGCACTCTTGGCGGAGGAGTAAGTAAGTTCGATGGCCATAGCTTTACCAATTATACTGTAGCACAGGGACTCGCGGATAACGCCATCTGGGCGATCACGGAAGACCGTTCAGGTGATCTCTGGTTTGGTACCCAAAATGGACTAAGCCTGTTGCACAAATCAGATCTTCAGCAATTTGATGAAAAGATGCGGAAGAAGGAAGTATTTACCGGGCCATTGTTTGAATCCTATACCACGAAAGAAGGCCTGCCCCATAATTTTATTTCACAGATTCTTCAGGTAAGCGACCAGAAATTATACATCGGTACCAATGCCGGCATGTGTGAATTTATTGAAGTAAAAAATGATAACGGAAAGCTGAACAAATGGAAGGCAGGTAATACCTACAGTACCAAAACGGGCTATCCTGTAAAGGATGTTAACTCGGGCCCCGGGGCAATGTTCATCGACAAGGGTGGAATTATCTGGATCTGCACGGGATCCGACAAAACAGGGGTAGTCAGGTTTGATCCGAAAAATATTTCCTCCAGGAATTTCAATCCGCCAAAAGTTTTCATCAACAGCATTAAAATAAATAATGAAAAAATCAGCTGGAGCGACCTCTTGCCCCAAAACAGTGACAGTTCCAACGGTCCCCGGAATATATCAGAAGAGATCATCACTTTCGGAAGGTTATTAACGGACAGTGAAAGAGATTCCATGCGTGCACAATTCAGCAAACTGTCTTTCAAAGCAGTCTCCAAATGGAATCCTGTACCGGAAGAATTAGTGCTGCCCTATGAGTTCAATAATATCAGTTTTGATTTTAATGCCATTGAAACGGGTAAGAATCACCTGGTAAGATACCAGTACATGCTTGAAGGATATGATAATAAGTGGAGTCCGCCTTCAATTGAAACATCGGCGGGTTTCGGACACATCTATGAAGGCAGTTATCGTTTCCTGGTAAAAGCACAGAGTCCTGAAGGTGTCTGGAGTGAACCGGTGATCTATGCATTTAAAGTGCTGCCTCCTCTATGGCGCACCTGGTGGGCATACACTATATACGCGTTATTATTCTTGTGGATGCTCAGGGCTTTCAGCAAATACAGGGAAAGAAGCCTTCGTGCTGAAAAAGAGAAACTGGAGGGTATGGTAAAACACCGTACCGAGATGCTGGAAAATACCATCGTTACCTTAAAGACCACACAAACACAACTGATACAATCAGAAAAGATGGCTTCACTGGGAGAACTGACTGCGGGAATCGCCCATGAGATACAAAACCCGTTAAACTTTGTGAACAATTTTTCTGAAGTCAATAAAGAATTGCTGAGTGACCTGCGTGCTGAAATAGAGAAGGGAAATATGGCAGAGGTTAAGGAAATAACCACGGACCTGATGCAGAACATGGATAAGATCAATCACCACGGCAAACGTGCTGATGCCATTGTAAAGGGAATGCTGCAACACTCCAAACACAGTACCGGTCATAAGGAACTCACCGACATTAATGCCCTTGCTGAAGAATATCTTAACCTTGCTTTCACGGTCATCCAGGGCAGGGATAAAAATTTCTATGCGGAACTGGAAACGCATTTCGACCCTACAATTGACAGGATGAACCTGGTTCCCCAGGAAATTGGCGTTGTGATGCTGAATCTATACAATAATGCCTTTTATGCCGTTGCAGAAAAACGCAACAGGTCCGGCCAGGATTATGTTCCAATGGTTACTGTTACCACTAAAAACCTTGGCGATAAAATCGAACTTAAAGTAAGGGACAACGGCGTGGGTATTCCTGATAAGGTCCAGGAGAAAATCTTTCAGCCCTTCTTTACCACCAAACCTGCGGGGCAGGGCACGGGCCTTGGGCTTTCATTGAGCTACGATATTATCAAAGCCAACCAGGGATCTTTCCATGTGATTTCAAAGGAGGATGAGTATACCGAATTTATTATTCTGCTGCCGGTGTTACCGGTTCATGGTTAAATTTCTTACTCATTACTTTTTAATCTTTTCATTCCTTCAATCAACGAATGCCATCCATAAATAAGGGTGACGCGAAAACCATCTATTTTAAGGTCTTCCGGATTTTTATCATTAACCGTTGAAGAGTATGAAACCGTCATTTGCATGTTATCATTTATATGGTATCCGAGTGTGGCACCGAGTCCCAGGTTATTCAGGCTACTTCCCTCCACACCGTCAACGGTGGCTTTGCCACCTGAATAGGAAATAAGGTCGATGGATCCCCATAAGCCTTCTGAAAAATCTCTCGTAACGTGTGCCTCAAGCTGGTACATCGGATCGGTCTTCATTGTTTTTCCAACAAAATCATTGTTGTTTCCAAATAGCCAGACGGCAGGAAGAAACTCCAATGTTGTGCGCTTGCCGGGAACCCAGGAACCGATCTGCCATACAACAGGAAAGCCTACCCGACCATACCACCTGTTTTGCCCGATATTAAGCGGACTTTCATTATTATATTCCCCAATCGGGATGGCGAGGCTGCTGACAATATCAACGGAAAATCCGGGTTTATACCTAAGCATGTCCGGGATATTCATGATAGCTTTCGGGCCAATAAGATTCATATTAAACTGTAACATTGGATCTCCATATCCTCTTGCTGTGGTAGTGGTGCTTACCTGGTTAACGGTGACATTACTGGATACCCTGCCCATCGGGACGATGACGGATACAAATGCGGAACGTTTTAACACCGGCAAAACCCTTGCATATCCTGCCATAGCCATCGTGGCATTGAATTCAGCGCCGGGAACTACTCTATTGGAAGGATCCATTGGGTTTGCATTACCACTGAGGGAGGATCCTATCACCGGAACAGCATTCGTTCCGTTCAGGCCTTTCCAATAAAATCTTGCACCGTCTCCCTGGGCATGAGTAATACCTGGTAAACTGAGCGTCAGCATGATGACAATGACTACTGGATTCATTATACGGGTAGGAGTCATAACTGATAAATATTTTCTCATAATAAATTCTTCTTTATTTCTTAGGAGCAGTCATTAGTTCTTTGGGAGGGGTGTACTGTCTCTTGTAACTGAGTGGCGGGTATCCTGCCAGCACAGGGAACCGTGGCGGCAGTTGGTCATATAACGCTTCAAAAGGAGAACGGGTAGGAAGAATGACGTTGTATTGCTTTACATAGTCTTCCCATAGCAGCAGCATTTCCTTCAGTTTGTCAGGATGTGCAGAAGCAAGGTCATTCTGCTCGGCCGGGTCTTTTGCAATGTTGAATAATTCCCAATCAGATTTACCCAATGGAATTAATTCCCAACGAATTTTCCAATCGCCCTGCCGCAATGCACGATTGCCAAAAAGCTCCCAGGCCAGGTAATCCTTTTCGGTGCGCGGTGATGTTGCCTGCCCGGAAAGTACGGGTATCCATGATTTGCCGATGAGTGGCGGCATCTCTTTACCCCCGTATGTTTTGGGATAGGTAGCGCCTGCTACCTCAAGCATGGTAGGCATAATGTCTCCGATAAACATCAGGTCACGATTGATTCCTCCTTTTGGAAGTCTGTTGACCGGACCGCTTACAATCAAAGCATTTCGAATACCACCATCTGACAGCAAGCCTTTATACTGGCTGAAGGGTGTCATCGAAACCTGGGCCCAGCCGGGACCATAGCCTACATAAGAACCGGGATCGCCCCATGCATTCGGATTATTATTCGACCACTTCGCTGCAAAATACAGGTAGTCTCTTGTGCCGGGGGTTCCGGCAATCATGGCGCCCAGATCGTTTCCTTCAGCTCCGTTATCGCCAAATATGATAAAGATGGTGTTTTCGTACTCCCCAATTTCTTTTAAATGATTAATCAAACGGCCGATATGAAAATCCAGATTCTCCACCAGTCCGGCATAGAGCTCCATTTTTTTGCCCAAAACAGCCCTGGTGGCGGGGGCGAGGAGGGAATATTCGGGCACGAACCACATTCGTTCGGCGAGGGTAGTTGAGTCATTGACAATGCCCAGTTCTTTTTGCCGTTTCAGCCGCTGCTGCCTGAGCATATCCCATCCGAAATCATATTGCCCCACATGCCTGTTCCTCCAATCACGTGGCAGGTGATATGGATCATGCGGAGCCTGGTGCGAAACATAGGCAAAGAAAGGTTTGCCGTCAGCATGATTGCCGTCGATAAAACTGATCAGTTTATCCGTATAGGTTTTAGTAGCGTAATAATTTTTAGGAAGCTTCGTGAGATACTTGCCGTCTTCAGTAAACAAAGAATTGGGCACAAGGGCAGACATATTGGTCATGTCCCAGTAACTTCCCATTCCGTCCAGCAAAGAGAAATCACGCTCGAAACCGCGGGCCGCCGGGATTTTATCCGGCGATTTTCCAAGGTGCCATTTCCCTACCATATAGGTATGATAACCGGCATCTTTCAGCAATTGAGGCAGGGTAACCACCTTGTCGTTCAGGTTTCCTTCGTATCCCGGTTTACCCATCTGGTTGGGTGAGGTCCATTCGTCCATAGCGCCGAGGCCATTGAAATGGACATCAACCCCGGATAACAGCGTCGCCCGGGATGGCGAACAACTGGCATGCGTATAGAAATTCGTGAAACGCGTTCCATTCATCGCCAGCGCGTCCATGTTCGGCGTCTTGATCTCACTGCCGAACGAACCCATATCTGAATAGCCCATATCGTCTGCAAGAATGACAACAATATTGGGCCGTCGGCCTTCAGGCTTTGCCACCGGGGGCTGACTATACACAACCTGCATTGTTAATAACAGTATGGACAACATGAAAAGATTATGCTTCATATAAGTTCTTTTGTCGGTAATTCAAAACAGTTCCACGCATTTAAATTTTTCGCTATAACGAAGTGATAAACGTAATGATCCGGTCATAACGAGAATATTTCTTCTTTGAGTCACTTGTAACGAAAATGTATGGCCGAATTTCACTCCTGGGTCCGTCTTAAATAATGACTTGTGTCATATCGTAAAGTGTTTATTGACAGTAACAGTTAATACCAGCTTACCGCATACATTCGCAGGATAAGTATTATCCATGGCGATTCAGCGTCACCGGGGAGTATTTTCAGAACAGCCCGCTATAATAGTCCTGGTTGTTAATTCCGCCAGTTTATAGTATTTATGTGGCCGGAAACCGTACTTTTATAGCCTAATCCGGACAGGATGCGTGTACTATTAATTTTCCTTGTTGTAATTACTTCGGTCTCATTGAAGGCGCAAACACCATTGCTCCCGGGTGGCATGAATTATTCTCAAAGGAATGATCTGACTCATTACCCTTCCATCTCCGACAGCAGTTATCGAGGTAAGAAATGGTCACTCCATAAATATGCGGGTATTTCTGCCAGTTATGGCTACTTTAATGGTGGAAGCGGAACCGTTCTTTCTGTTCCGGTGGGGCTCCAACTTAATCGCCGCTTAACAAACAATCTATATGCATTCGCGGGTGTTGAGGCTGCCCCTGCTTTTACCAGTTTTAACCAGGCATTCGTCAATTCGAACGGCTATAAATATAGCGGAGGCAACAGCCGTTTCAACAGCAATGGTTTTGCCATGTATTCCAAATTTGAAATGGGCCTGATGTATATCAACGATGAAAGAACCTTTTCCATTTCCGGAAGCATCGGTGTGTACAAGAGCAGTTATCCTCCCTATCCGGTATATCCTAATACCAATGTACAAAAGCCGTTATCACAGGGTGGTTCCAGGCAATAAGAAACTAATGTAAAAGACGGCAGGGGTTCGATGAGCGGCCACCCCCACTTGCTACAATTCCAGGAACTTTTTCCTTCAGCCGATGTAGAATGACACAACCTGAACTATTTTATAGCATCAGAAACATAAACTTTCTTCCTGAGAAACCGCAGGCTCTGAAGAGATTGCACTCCATGAAAAATAATAATTAACCACAATACCCATCCCTGAATTCCGAAAGCAAATTTACCGTAAAGCAAAATGAACGTTACTGTAACATTGTACACCAGTAAAGCCTGAACTGCAGCCAATGCTGCATCCTGTTCTGCTAAAAGCCAACAGATCAATGACAGTGAGAAGATGGCAACCCCGGCAAGCATCGCTAAAATAATCCCTGTTTTGTCGGTCAGCTCAGTTCCAAAGAGGACAGACACTACCCTCCCAGGCACCAGCACCAGGAGGATTCCCGTAAGGGCTTCTACAATAGCAGTAAATTTCAAGAATAACTTCATACCTGTGGTTTCTTTACAAACATACCCTTATAATACTCACGATAAGCATATCCAAGGAACAGGTTAGGCACGACCAGGAAAACGCCCATCAACCAGCCGGAAGGCACCAGGATGGTATGAAACAATAAGACATTCAGGCTGATCGGAAACAGTACAACGGCGGAAAAAGGCGCGTATCGATTCAACAATAAAGATGCGCCTCCGGCAACCTGGATGATTTTCATCATCGGGTATATATAACCGGTACCCATCAGTCCGGCCTTTAAAGCGGCTGCCTTGCCGGTGTGCATGGGCTGATAGGGAATAAAATGCAGGAAATAATCCAGCCCGAATACCAGGAAAAGGAATCCAAGGAGGCTCCGGCTCACTATTGTTGCATATTTCATAAAGGGTATATCTAAGATTCAGCAATTTAAGGAAAGCGGGAATATTCCCTCTGTATTTGAGTAGTATTGTCTACGGATGTCACTACGTTAAGGCGGGCATGATATTTTCAGTAGTCGTTGTTACCTTTTATCCAGGTAATGTCTACTAAGGTTTCGATTCATCCCCATTAAATCCCGGCGGTATACATATGGATCTGGTTGATAAAATATCTGGCTATCCAGAACACAACAATAGCATTCCCGGTCATAAGCCCGGAGATACACATGACCAGTACATTGAACAGTTAAAACGTCACATTGAAGCATTAAAGACAAGTGAGCAAAAGTACCATAGAATGGTTACCGAGGTCCGGGATTATGCTATTTTGCTATTGGACAAGGAAGGAATTGTTCAGAACTGGAACACGGGTGCGGCTATACTTAAGGGTTACGAAGCTTCCGAAATTATAGGGAAAAGCTTTAAAAAATTTTACCAGCCAGAAGATCTTGAAAAGCATATACCGGATAACCTGCTGAAAGAAGCCGAAATGAACGGACGGGCAGCAAGCGAAGGCTGGCGCGTAAGAAAAGACGGCAGCCGGTTCTGGGGAAGCGTGGTGATCACTGCGCTTCATAATGATGCACAGGAGCTTATCGGCTATTCAAAAGTTACCCGCGATCTTACAGAAAGAAAGGCGGCAGAGGATGCCCTGGAGGCAGTAGCCCGCGAATTACAGCAGAAGAACAAAGTACTGGAAAATCTAAACAGGGAACTTTCATCTTATGCTTATGTAGTGAGTCATGATTTAAAGGAGCCCATCCGTAAAATCCGGGTGTTTTCTGCAAGGCAACGCGAGGCGGGCATGTCAATCGAGCAAATATTGCAATTCTCCCAAAAAATTGAAGATAGTGCCGTGAGAATGCAGATGCTCATGGAAGACCTGATTAAATATTCTGAATTGTCGACCGAAAATGTTTTTGAAGAAATCAACCTTAATGAAATATTCGAGGTCGTACAAAATGAACTGGAAGTGCTTATCAATGAAAAACAAGCGACAATAGTTTCAGATCATCTACCGACAATAAAAGGAATAAAACACCAGCTCTACCAGTTGTTTCAAAATATTATGTCGAACTCACTGAAGTTTTCAAAGCAAAATGAAAAACTAATATTTAGCGTTTCTTCCCGTGAAGTTCCGTACCCACAAATCAATAATCTGGTAGAACAGGGAAAAAAATATTATGAAATAAGTTTCCAGGATAACGGGATTGGTTTCTCCTCTGAAAGCTCAAAAAAGATATTTGAAGTCTTTCACCGGTTACAACAACGACATGAATATTCCGGCAGCGGTATCGGCCTGGCAATTGTCAAAAAAGTAATGGAGAACCATGCAGGATTTATAGTGGCGACATCACAGGAAGGTAAGGGTGCCACCTTTAATACGTATTTCCCCAAATAATATTTTAAACCTACATTTTCATACGCGGTACTGGCTATTACATGCCCGTGTTGGAGTTATTTCAATAAGCCTTTTTGCATCAAATAGTTTAATTTCAGAAGGGAATAAAAGGACTTTCACTGGAATCAATTTAACCTACATGTAAGGATACCTTGATAATCTATATTCAAAGCGACTTTACTCAAAAACAAGCTCTTATGACCATACTACCATCAAGAATCGTAAAGCTGACGTTATGCTTATTGACTTTTTGCGTTCCGTTCCTGGTATTTTCACAATCCGCTAAAAAACCCCGTGTGGTTGTTTTGACAGATATCGAGGCCGATCCTGATGACACACAATCGCTGATACGATTCCTGTTATATAGCAACCAGTTTGATGTGGAAGGGCTTATTGCCACTACATCCATCCACCAGAAAGAAAGGGTGGCGCCAGAGAGCATTGCGAAGGTGCTTGATGCTTACGGAAAAGTGCAACCCACACTGCTAAAGCATGAACCCGGTTATCCAACAAGGGATGCACTGAAAATGAAGGTTAAAAAAGGACTGGCAACCTATGGCATGCAGGGCGTAGGTGAGGGAAAAGATTCCGAAGGGTCGAACTGGATTGTCGGCGTACTTGAAAAAACCGACGACCGTCCTGTATGGATTTCTGTGTGGGGCGGACCAAATACTTTGGCCCAGGCATTGTGGAAAATCAAAAACACCAGGTCAGTTGAAGCAGCGGAAAAAATGTACAAAAAATTACGTGTGTACACGATATCTGACCAGGATGATTCAGGTCCATGGATCAGAAAAAACTTTCCTGGCATATTCTACATTGTAACTCCCGGTTATAATTATTCGAAGGCCACCTGGCTGGGTATTGCTTTTCCATTGCCTGGCTCTGACGCGGAAGCCGTATCCAATGAATGGCTGGCAAAAAATATTCAACAGGGACACGGACCCCTGGGTGCTGCCTATCCTGATGTAGCCTATGGCATGGAAGGTGATACGCCCGCTTTTTTAAACCTGCTCATCAACGGACTCAATAATCCCGAGCATCCAAACTATGGAGGATGGGGAGGACGGTACGAGCTCTATCTTCCCAAATTTGAAGATTCCAACCAAGGTATCTTCAGAAGGGAAAACTGGCCCAAGGACGAACCGGAAACCAGGCCCATATGGACGAACGCCAATGATTCGATTGTATCTACCCTTGATAAAAAATCCTACACCGGGAACAGGGAAACCATCTGGCGCTGGCGTACCGAATTCCAGAATGACTTTGCTGCCCGCATGCTGTGGACCACCAAAGCATTTGGAGAATGTAATCATCCTCCTGTACCCAAACTTGCCCACGCGGACCATTTCACGGTAAGGTCAGGACAACAATTCCACCTGAACGCCAACGGCACTACGGATCCTGATGGCGATTCCATAAGTTACCTGTGGTTTCAATATCGTGAAGCGGGTACATATGATGGCAATGTAAGCCTTCGGCCCTATTCTCCAAACCTGTATGACCTGCCCGTGACGGCACCCGTGGTTGACAGTGAAAAAACGATCCATTTTATCCTGAAAGTGACCGACAAGGGCACACCGGCATTAACCAGGTACCAAAGAGTCATTGTAACGGTGATTCCCATAAGTGTTACGGAATGTCTAAAACAATTTTCGTTTTCCAATTTTCATCTAGATTTATCAAATGAAAAAAGTTGTTACCGTATTTATCGTCGGAGTGCTTTGTGCAGTTACCCCTGTTAGCACAAACGCGCAAAACTCCTCATCAGTAGAATCCCAGAAGCCTAACTCAGATTATAAACCGGCCTTCGCTGGCCAAACCCGTATTGGCGCAGTGGTCACCAAATCTGCCTATGAGGGAAAGGTCATCACTTCTTCATTACGTCGTCCCTGGGGTATTGCGTCTTTGCCAGACGGCAGGTTCATTGTTACAGAACTATTGGGAAATATAAGGATTGTTACTGCTTCCGGAAATATTGGTGAACCCATCAAGGGTGTTCCCAAAGTATTTTCCGATGGCCAGGGAGGTTTGCTGGGTATATGCCTCGATGGAGATTTTTCAAATAACAGGATGGTCTATTGGGCTTTTTCAGAGCCCGTTGGTGATGAAAACCTAACATCGGTGGCCAAGGGCAAGTTGTCATCAGATGAAAAAAGTTTTGAAAATGTTACGGTTATCTACCAGGCCAAGCCTGCCCATAAAGGTGGAGCACATTTCGGTGGACGGGTGGTGTTTACCAAAGACGGCAATCTTTTCCTAAGTACAGGCGAGCGATACAACCAGGCAAAGCAGGCACAGGATCCGAATTCCGGGTTGGGTAAGGTTATTCGCATCACCACGGACGGTGCACCGGCGCCAGGTAATCCATTTACCGGTAAGGCCAATGCAAGGCCCGAAGTATATTCATACGGACATCGCAATGTACAGGGTTTAGCCATTCACCCGGTTACGGGCGATCTGTGGGAAGCGGAGTTTGGTCCCGAGGGGTGGTGATGAAGTTAACAGGATAGAACCCGGTAAGAATTATGGCTGGCCCGTGATCACTTATGGAATTGAATATGGCGGAGGAAAAGTTGGCGAAGGAATCCAGCAAAAACCAGGTCTTGAGCAGCCAGTTTATTATTGGGATCCGGTGATCTCACCCAGTGGAATTACATTTTATGACGGCAGGCAGATTGCTGAATGGAAAAACAACCTGTTCATTTCTTCTTTAAGCGGCATGCATGTTTGCCGTTTGGTGATAGAAAATAATAAAGTCATTGGCGAAGAGCGACTTTTGGTCGGATGAAAAACAAAGGTTCCGTGACATCACCGAAGGAACCGACGGAGCATTATATACTATCACCGACCAGGGAAAACTTTATCGAATCGGCAAAAAATAATATTGGTATAATGACCATTTTCGAGAAAATGCTTTCCGGGGGAATCGTTCAAATGGATGACCCCGGAATGGACTATTCGGTCCTCAGGCTTTTAACAGGATTTTCCATCGCTGCTTTGATGGCCTGGAAACTAACGGTAATTAATGTGATGGCCATGGCAGCCCCCAAGACCCAAATAAAAATTCCGATTCCTATGGTTGTTTTAAATTGATATGTTTTCAGCCATTCATTCATGCAATACCAGGCAACCGGACTGGCGATTAAACAGGCGATCAATACCAGGTACACAAAATCCTTTGAGAGTAACTGCCACAAATCGAAAACACTTGCGCCAAGTACTTTCCTCACACCAATTTCCTTCACCCGCTGCTCGGCAGTAAACGAAGCCAGACCGAAAAGTCCAAGGCAGGAGATAAAAATAGCCAGTATGGCAACTATCGTGGCAAGGTTTCCCACCAACTCCTCATAATTAAATTTCTTTGCATATTGTTCGTCGGCGAATTTGTATTCAAACGGATATGCAGGATTATATTTATCAAAGACCGGTTTTATAAGGCCGATAGCCTTTGACGCTGCCATATTGGGGTTGATCCTGATGTTCAAATTTCCGACCCAATCCTTATCGAAAATAATCGTTAGCGGGGAAACGGGACGATAAGGAGACTCCATTTGTATATCCGGTATTACTCCCAGAACGATCATCGGCTTATCGTTCCATTTCAGCCTTGTTCCAACCGGATTCTTAAGTTGCATACGTTTCACTGCAGACTGGTTTAAAATAACTCCGTTTGAATCTGCAAAGTCTTTTGAAAAATCCCTGCCTTCGAGCAGTTTAATGCCGAGGGTCCTGGTGTAATCATAGGTAGTGGCGATAGTCGCGAATACTACTGTTTTGTCAACCGGCATACTACCTTCCCACTCCCAGCCATTATTGTTGCTATAGATCTCTGTGGGAGGAGAACTGCTTTGGCTGATTGATTCCACTGCACGTGAATTCACTAATTCTTCTTTTATCACGTCAAAATTCTTTGCTATGTCAGCCGACCAATTGACGGTAATCAATCCTTTATTGTTAAAACCGATCGGCTGGTTCTTTCCGAATTGTATCTGCCGGTTTACTACGATCGTTCCGATCATCAATATCACTGAACACACAAACTGGATAACGACAAGGATTTTACGTGGCAGGGAACTGCTTTTACCGGCTTTAAAATTTCCCTTGAGTACTTTTACAGGATTAAATGAAGAGAGATAGAATGCAGGGTAGCTTCCCGCCAGAAGTCCCGTCAGAATAGTGAACAGTATCATCGTGATCCAAAATACCGGGCTGCTGATTTGCAGGCTCATATCCTTATCCGTGAGCTTGTTGATATAGGGCAGCGTGAAGAATGCCATCGCCATTGCCACCAGTAATCCAATAGCGGAGGTCAATAGGGATTCGCTTAAAAACTGGCTGATCAATTGCCTTCTTCCTGAACCAACCGCCTTACGCACACCTACTTCCCTCGACCTTTTTTCAGAGCGCGCCGTACTCAGGTTCATGAAATTGATACAGGCGATCAGTAACACAATAAAGCCAAGGATGCCGAACATCCGTACATATTTTATAAATCCTCCTGTGTTCTTCCCATTTTCAAAATCACTGTACAATCTCCATTTTGACATGGGATGAAGAAATACTTCCGGGATGACATGTTTTAAGGTATTGTCATCGGAAAAGTGAGAGAGGACAACATTCTTTACTTTCGCGTTTACAGCCGCAGGATTTGCATTATCCTTTAACTGAACATAGGCCTGCCAGGAGTTGTTTCCCCAATTCGTCTTATGGAATTGCTTGATCCATGGGTATATGGTCTCGTTCAAATGAAAAGGAAGTAAATAGTCGAACTTCAGAGAACTGTTCTTTGGTTGCTTTTCAACAACCGCAGTAACTTTTAAACTCGTTTCATTGTCCAGCTTTATCGCTTTACCAATGGGGTTTTCTTTTCCAAAAAGTATTTTCGCTGTTTCGTCTGTCAGCACAATGGAATAAGGGTCATGCAAAGGATCCTTACTGCCGGCAAGAATTTTCAAAGAAAACATGTCCACCGCATCCTCGCCAATAAAATGGCCTGTCTTGCTGATTTTCTTTTCACCATAAATGAGGGAACGGGATCCTCCCCAGTCACACATCACTACCGATTTTAAGTCAGGATATTTGGCCTTCAGTTCTTCCCCAATGGGATACGGAAGCGCCGTCTGCGATCCGCGAACGCCATCAAAAGTCTGGTTCATCATCACCTGGTAAACACTGTCATGATTTTTAAAATGCCTGTTGGCACCCACTTCATCATAAATCCATAGACCGATGATCATAGCTACAGCCATTCCCGTAGCCAGTCCGACTATGTTTATAAATGAATATCCTTTATCCTTTAAAATATTTCTCCAGGCGAGTTTGATATAATTTTTGAACATAACATTTGAATTACCGGTTCATCATGTACATGCAGACATTCCCTTGCACTACAAAAAGACACCATGCGAGATTATTTGTTGCATGCGTATAACCGGAAAAAAGCACTACCCTGGCCTGTTTAGTTTTTCCGTGATAAATCGCCGGCCAGTTTTTTTGCGGAAATAAGGTAAAGTATAAGGGAGACCATACTCACTATCATTACGATCGACATAGCCCAACGGAGTGATTCCGCGCCCATGGATGGGGCTAGTAAATCGCTGATCATACCAACAAACAGCGGCCCCAGGCCGAGTCCGACGAGATTGATGACAAAGAACAACATCGCAGAAGAAATGGACCGTAATGATGCAGGAACCAGGCTATGGGAAACAGCGATAGAAGGACCCAGGTATATGCTGTATAAAAATGAACACCCGGATAAACAGAGCAGCGCATAATTACAATCCTTTAAAAAAATTGCCCCGGCCGCAAAGGGAATGGATAGAAGAATGGCATAGGCCGGGATCTTCAGGTAATTCCGTTTATCCGTTTTTCCGAAAAAATCCGTCAGGAACCCACCGGCCAAAGTGCCTGCTGCGCCTCCGAGGCCAAAAATCAAACCCAGGGAAATACCAATCTGCGATGGTTTCATTCCATGCAGCCTCGCTAAAAAAGAGGGCGCCCAGTTAGAAAGACCATACACACAAAAAGTGTGTAAACCAGCTGCCAATGACAGCAAGACAAAAGCCTTTTTTGAATACAATAGTTTCAATACTTCTTTTAAGGAGCGGGGGTCTTCTGTTACTATTTTGTTTACATCGGTTGCGCCTCTCCGGGGTTCTCTTACTGTTGCATAAAACAGCAGTGAAAAAAGTAT
Source organism: uncultured Sphingobacteriales bacterium (assembly GCA_963707255.1). Taxonomy (GTDB): domain Bacteria; phylum Bacteroidota; class Bacteroidia; order Chitinophagales; family Chitinophagaceae; genus Pollutibacter. The sequence continues at coordinate 385,683 of CAVPPM010000018.1, forward strand.
TCCGGGGGTGCCCAATACAAAAAATGCCGTTCTCCATCCAAGCTGTTGGTTTAAATAGCCACCCATCAAAAATCCCACCAGTATCCCGAAATAAATCCCCATCGAATAAATGGAAAGTGCAGTGGCCCGTTTTCCCGGCGGGAAGTAATCGGAAATCATGGCATGGGCAGGCGGACTTCCACCAGCTTCCCCAACACCCACCCCGATACGGGCGAGTAATAACTGAACGAAATTCCGGGCCAGGCCGGAGAAGGCCGTCATCAGGCTCCACAAACTCAGGGATACAGCTATAATGTTTCTCCGGTTTCCTTTATCTGCCAACCGCGCAATGGGAATACCCATCGTCACATAAAAAATGGCAAAAGTGAAACCAGAGAGCATGCCCAGCTGTGTATCGGAAAGTTGTAATTCTTTTTTGATCGACTCCTGGAGGATAACCAGGAGTTGCCTGTCTACAAAATTGAAGACATAGACCAGGGTCAGCATCACCAAAACATAATTGCGGTAAAGGGTACCCCCTTTCTCATTGCCGGTGGGCTCCATATGTGTTACAATAATCCTGATAAGATATATAAAAAGGATTGTTTACCAATAATACCCTGGTCCTTTTCTACGTCAATGCTGCCCATTTATCAATATTTTTTTTGTCCGTTTTTGACATTATCCTGTCCGTCGAAGACATGGAGGCTGTACTATTTTTGACTTAAATCAACAGCCATGAAACAGGAAAATAAAATTGTTGAATACGACCTGGCCGCCAGCGAATTTACCTGGGAAATCAAACCCGGAAAAAATATTACCGCCTGGGGATTTAACCAACAGGTACCCGGTCCGGTATTGAGGGCAAATAAGGGAGATACATTAGTGGTGCGGGTCAAGAATAATTTACCTGAACCAACGATGGTCCACTGGCATGGCATCAGGCTTCCCGCCACCATGGATGGTACAGGTGAAGTACAACAGCCTATACTGCCCGGTGAAAGTTTTGAGTACCGTTTTATAGTGCCTGATGCCGGAACATTCTGGTATCATTCGCACCAGAATGAAACAGTACAGATGGAAAGGGGCATGTACGGCGGTATTGTCATTGAAGATGATACTGATCCCGTTGTGGATAACGAGAGAATACTTGTTATGGATGATATGAAACTTACCAGTCAACAATGAATTCCAACAGCATGGACCTGTTGGCCGCTGGATTGAACGGCATGATGGCAGGGAAGGCAGCACTAACCTCGTTAACGGAAAAGAATCCCTGGTGATGACAATGCATGCAGGCCAGGTGGAGCGGTGGAGGATTGTGAATGCAGCCAGTGCCAGGTATTTTACATTAAGTCTCGATGGCAAACCTTTTAAAATCATCGCCACAGATGGCGGTTTGTTGGAATATGCCAGAACGGAAACTGAATTATTAATAACCCCGGGTGAACGCTTCGATATTGTTGTTGGGCCTTTTGAGGAAGGGGATGATTTTGCCATAAACGCATTGCCTTACAACCGTATGACTATGCTTAAAGCAAAGCTGCAAAAATATGCTACGGTGAAGGTATTGGAAAGAAAACCATCTATCGCAGCGGTGCCTGAAAAGCTCGCGGAAATACAATGGCTGGCACCGCAGGATGCTGAAGTCACGCGTAAAGTAAAATTATCCGTTGACCCCAGCCTTAAGCATGTCATCGATTTCAGGGTCAACAATGAAATGCATGGAACGGATAAACCGGTGATGGTAGGCGATCTGCAGGTGTGGGAAGTATCCAACACCAGCTTCATGGATCACCCGTTTCACTTACATGGTTTCTTTTTCCAGGTGTTGGAAGAAAATGGTAAAGCGCCAGCGTATAAAGCCTGGAAAGATACATATAACCTAAAACCAAGATCGAGGATCAAAATAGCCTGGATGCCCGATAACCGCCCTGGCAGATGGATGTATCACTGTCATATCATTGAACATCACGCCGCCGGTATGATGGCACACTTTGAGGTAATAGATCCCTTACAGCATCAAACGGAAAAACAGGAAACATTTCATGGGTGTAATAGTTAAGTATAAGTTCCGGATCACGACGTATTTGTAAACAACAGTTCGCTAATGAATATGACCATCCTATTAAACCGTTCAATGGTGTTCCTTTGAGATATAATAGTAAATGGGCTGAAAGAGAATGGTTTTAACTGAATTACTTTGGATAGACATGTTATAAAACTGGGAGAAGCAATTGATGGAACTTTCGTTTATGTGATCGCCCTGCCCCTCGCACTGAAAAATAAAAGGCTGAACAATGGAAATGGAATCAGATACATTGTCGACTACTGACCAGTTTATCTTTACAGTGTCAAATCTGCACAAATACAAATCGTTGCGAAGACTGCCTTCAGCGCCGATAATCTGAAATTTGCTTTTGGAATTGGTTATGGCAGGTTATCGCACCACCTCACTAACCAGGATAACCGGAGATATATTGGTGTAATTGGCGAAGTCGGCCCTTATTGCATCCCTGTTCGGACCAATGGCCGCCTGGTAATCTGCAAGGCTTTTTACATAAAATGTTCCGATGGCCATATAAGGCATTGGCTGGTTTGGAATGCCGCTGGCGATACCTTTTTCAATGGTGTATTTTACTAAATTTGAACCCAGGTATCCTGCGACCATTGGCATGTGCTTAGTTTCGTAATATCCCATATCGAATGTTTTGCCTTCTGCAAAAGGGTACATGACGGATACTTTGATAAGTCCTTTTTCTGCAACCGCCGACTGATGTTCAGGTTGCTTTGCCTGGCCAAAAGAGGTAAGGCTTACTGTGAGCATAAAAAGCAATGCAAAGAGGCTAAATTTCATTTGTATGAGTTTGAATAGTGATTACACCCGACAGATAGCAAGTTAGCAAAAGATTGCTTAGCTGCTGTATCCCCCCGGTTGGCAATATTTGGCCACAAAAAGTATATTTGTTTCTCATTATATAACGAATACCGGTTACAAAACAATTATGATCGGCAAATGAAAAAAACAACCCTTTTCCTGTTGCTGTCGACATGGCTGTTTACAGCTATGGCACAGGAGAGAACGATACCGCAATTAAAAAAGGAACTGAACAAACATCCACAGCAGGATACTGTTCGAGTAAACATGCTGCTGGATCTCTCCAGCTATTCATTTCAATCCCTGGATGAAAGGACAAAATTCGGTGAAGAAGCATTGGCCATCTCAAAAGCCATTCATTATCCGCTTGGTGAGGGATATGCTTTGGCCAACATGGGATACTTTTTTACGTTACAGGGTAATGCAGCCAAAGCTGATTCCGTGCTTCGCGAGGCTGATAAGCTGGCAAAACAACTGAATGACCCCGGATTGACGGGGCATGTATTTTACAGGTATGGAAATAAATTGAATTTTAACGGGGAAAAGACAGCCCTTGATTATTTGCTAAAAGCAGAAAATGTATTTGAAAAGTCAGCGTATTACGAACGACTTGCATTGTGCCAGTCTGTTATTGCCGATTTGTATCAATACAACCTGAGCAATTATCCCTCTTGCCATGCAGTACTTACTCAAGGCAAATGAATCTGCGGAAAAGACCAATTCTTCTTATGCATTTTACTGGGTATCCTATAGTCTGGGCAATTTATACCTCTCGCTCGGCGAATACGACAATGCGCTTCTCTACTATCAGAAAGCCGGTGTTGCGGCCAAGAAACTTGGCGTTGGTGACCAGACATCCGGACTGCTAAATACTACCGGGGAAGTGTACCGGCTTACCGGAAATTACAGCAAAGCCATTGAAGCCTATACACAGTCGATGAAGAGCGATAGCTCGGTACTTGTAAGGTATACCAATGAAGGAAACCTTGCCGATGTGTATACCCGGATCAATAACCTTCCACTTGCTTTTGAATATGGATTAAAAGCACTGGATTTAGCAAAGCAGTATGAAGATAGTTACCAGATTGCATGGATTCATGGCATGCTTGCGCGAGCCTACCTCAAAAAAGGTTTACCGGATAGTGCGATTTCCCATGCTTTACCGGGATTGCAGATGGCCACTAAAACCGGGAGTATAGAAGGAATGCGGGATAATTCGGAAGCGCTGGCAAATGCCTATGCAGATAAAAAGGATTTTACAAAAGCGTATAAATATCACCTGGAGTTTACAAATTACCGGGACAGCATGTTAAATAAAGAGATCAGGAACAGGACTGCTGTACTTAAGTACAACAATGACCTGGAGAAAAAGCAGGCACAGATCACACAGCTGAGCCAGCAACAAAAAATTCAACAGGCTTTTCTGATCATCACGCTGGTGGTATTGGCGCTTATCCTTATCACTGCGGGATTGTTATTGCACAATAACCGTCAAAAACAAAAAGCCAATCAAAAAATCGAGAAAGCTTATTTGGAACTAAGATCCGCCCAGGCCCAACTGGTGCAGTCCGAAAAAATGGCCTCGCTGGGCGAACTCACCGCGGGCATTGCCCATGAGATACAAAACCCATTAAACTTCGTCAATAATTTTTCAGAAGTGAATAATGAGTTGATCGGCGAATTAGAAACAGAAATCAGTAAAGGGAATATCAACGAAGTAAAAGTTATCGCTAAAATCATTAAGGAAAACGAAGAAAAGATACATCACCATGGCAAAAGAGCCGACGCGATTGTAAAAAGTATGTTACAACATTCCCGCATCAGTGCAGGTCAAAAAGAATTGACGGACATCAATGCGCTTTGTGAAGAATATTTACGTCTCGCATACCACGGGATCCGTGCGAAAGACAAATTCTTTAATGCAAAGACCGAGACAGATTTTGATCCATCCCTGCCAAAAGCAGATATAGTTTCACAAGACATGGGCAGGGTTATTCTAAATCTTGTCACTAATGCCTTTCATGCGGTCGGTGATAAAGCAAAAGAGAATATTCCCGGTTATGAACCAACTGTTGCTGTTTCAACCAAAGAACTCGACGGGAAAATACAGATCAAGGTTAAAGACAATGGCAGCGGAATTCCGGAAAAAATAAAAGACAAAATCTTTCATCCTTTCTTCAGCACAAAACCCACCGGACAGGGCACAGGACTGGGTTTGTCGGTGAGTTACGATATAGTGAAAGCACATGGCGGTTCCATCGAGGTCATGTCCGAATTAGGAAAGGGCAGTGAATTTGTTATTGTGTTGCCCGTTTGACATCCGGAACAGCTTTACATTCCAAAGAATAAATTTCAATTATAAAAATGTTCGGTAAAACTCAATCCAATACACATTGGCCCATCCACTTAATGAGGTTATCAATGAAAGGCTGAGGTTGTACTTCAAGGCCATTGGTGTCGCCAATAAAAAACACTTTGGATTTTGGGTAATTTAATATTCCCATTACCGGCGGCGCGGTTGGCTCATCAGCATCTTGAATTCCATTAAAATTAAGATCTGCATAATCCTGGTGCCTCAACCATCCCAGGATTTGGATATTTGGATTTCCGTCGGCATTGGTAAGCACTGACCCTGCAATAAATGAGAATGCGTTGATGTTCGCGTTGATTTCATGAGAGGAAAAATTATTGATAACGCCATTTGCTGCTCCTTCAAACTTTAATCCAAGAAAATCGCCTAATTCATCTACCCATTGTTTTCTTGTGATCCGTAAAAAAGGCAAGGTTCATTCCGCGGCTTATCAGATCTTTGTGAAACTGCGATTTCATTTGAGGTATAAGGTTCAAATCCTGCAACCCTGATAACGATATAATTACCGAAGAACATTTCTTCGTGAACTTCGTCGCGACCTAATTCCGTCACTTCAAAACCTTTTGCTCGAAGAAGGTTTGCGAAAGCCTGACCCTGGTGAGGTTTCACTGCATCATATCCTGTAGCATTGGATTGTGGGAACCACCACACGCCCCCGTCATGGGAGGCATCAATCACAATTTTGCAACCCAGGGGAGTTATCACGACATTCCATGAAGATGAATCGTTTTGGCCATTACTTAATGAGTAGGTCACGGGCCGCGTCAAATCGATCGTTGAAGCCCCAGACACTTGTAACTTGCCGTTGGCATACACTGAATAGCCCGGAGTAACATCAAAAGTAGGTTTCAACAGCTTTGCGTCCGCACTGTGCTTAATTTCCATCTTTATTTCTCTCTTATTGCTATTGATATAGGTTTGAAGGGTCTGTTCATTCAATTTAAAAGAGGAAAAGACGGCTTTACTATTAATGTTAATAGGTCAGGTGTCTCCATATCATTTTTTTCACATGATGCAAGCAGGATGACGAAGATACTTTTTTAACTGCCAGTACTGTTTTTAAGTGGAAGACAATGGGTTTAAGATTTGAATCCACTATCATGCAATTTGAAACAAATAAATTATTGGCTTGGGAAAGTGAAGAAGAAGAGCATACGGGGCTATCATGTATGGTTGTTAATACCTGATAACAATGGAGGCTGTAAAGTAATAACTGATGAGTCGCAGAATGGATGGCTCACATTTTTTGAAAAAACCTTTCAGCGCAACAAACTTAAGAAGTTGCATGATGTATGGCTTTCTGCACTTAAAAAGAAATCAGAAAATAATTAAACCAGGAAGTCCTTAGCTTACCATTTATTAGGCAGCCAGTTGACCCATTTCGCCATTCCGCAGCCTTTGTTGTGTAAGTTTCATTTGTTCGTTTGTCGTCATAACAAAAGGTCCGCCAAACACAATCGGCTCGTTATGCGGCGTGCCGGTAGCGAACATAAATTTTGACATAGCGGCCCCTGAGCGCACAGTCACCTTACTTCCGGTTTTTTCAAAGGTCACCATAGCTATGCTGCTGATGTTTTTATCATCAATAAAAATACCGCCGGCCATCAGGTAAACAAAAGCCATTGCTTCTGAATCAAATTCAATAGTTCCATTTGGCTGAAGTGTTACATCAAATAAGGTTGTTTTGGTAACGAGTTCAATGGGCGAAGCGAGGCCCTTGTATTTACCCTGCACCACTCTTACCAGTGCGGTGTCGCTTTTATATTCAGGAACGTCTTTCGCAAAAGCATGAAATGCCTTCGGCTCCACGAACCTGTCTTTATCTGCATGGTTAATCCATATCTGAAAGCCGTGGCAGTCAACACCGGCAATTGTGGGAACCTCATCATGGTAGATTCCCTTCCCGGTTTGTGTTACATGTATGCCCCCCGGTTCAATAATACTGTGGTCCCCAAAGCTATCCCTGTTAAGGAACGACCCTTTACTGCCTGGCAACATATACGTCATCACAGAAACACCGGCATGCGGATGAGGGCCAAAGACTGCCCTGTCCATGTGAAACTCAGTGAACACCAAAAAAGGCTCAAAGTCAAACTCTTGTTGAAACATGTCTACTGAGTTTAACCCCATCGTATTCAACTTAAAAGTTTTCTCCGTTATATACTTAATTTTTTTATGCATAACCCGCTACTTTAAGGCCGGCAGTTGTTGAATCAATCCCTTATAATCAGGCGCTTCCTGGTAAATGGTATGATATGTCCTTTTCAAAAATACCCATCTACCATCTTCCTTTATCAACTCGTCTTCGTACATTGACAAGTTATAATTGCCTGATTTATCATCGGCTTTCCGGGCAATTTCATTTACATAAAATCTTGCAGTGGCCTTATCCCCATTGATACTTAACAACACCAGGCCCTGACAACTGAACAAAAAAATCCCACAACCCCAACATACGCGTAACAGATGACCCCATATTCTCTTTGCCCTTAAATTCAACATTGATCGGTGGGCCAATACTCCAAACTGCCTCTTTGGCCCACAGGGATTGAAATAATGCGCTATCCTTTCTGTTAGCTGCATCGCTGAACTTTTCTGCCAATGCCCTTATTTCCAGTTCATCTTTTACCAATTGAATAGATGATGTTTCAACAGGTCTGCTGCTGTTTTCACAACCACCAAATAAAATAAAGCCGATGCAAGCGGCTATTGTAATTAACTGTAGTTTCATAAATAACTATAGTAAATTGTTAGGTTTACAGCCTTTTTATACTTACAATGCATATTGCACCGCATTTAAAAAATATAAAAGGGTAAAAGGTTGGAACGATTGGTCAAAAAGTAGGATTGCAGATAATTACCCTTTTTGCCTGTATGCTAAAGGAGACAGGCCGGTCAGATTTTTGAAAAATTTACCAAAAACAGATTGATCGGCAAAATTCAGCGCGTCGGCAATAGCTGCTATGGAAACAGACGGATCCTGCAATAAGACTTTTGACTCTAAAATAATTAATTCATCAATCCATTCTTTTGCAGGCCTTCCTGTTTCCTTTTTTACCACTTCCGTAAGATGCCTGGGGGTTACAAACAACAGTTTGGCATAGAACGAAACACTTCTCTCCTTATGAAAATGAGTGCACATCAGTTTTTTAAAATCAGCAACCAATTGTTCGCTCCTCGTTTGCTTATAGGATACAGGAAATGCAGCATTATTATACATTGCTGCTATTTCAAAAAGTAATATGGTGATAAGGCTTTTCGCTATTTCGGTTCTGTACGGGTGAACAGAGTTTAACCTTCGTTGTATATCCTTTAATAAGGAACGAATTTTCTTCGTTTGTTGTTTGCTCACCGGCCACACATGCCTGGCATTGGGTTCAAAAAAAGCAAAGCCATCCAGGAAAATGTTGCCACCGTTGTTTCTTACAAATAAATCCTTAGTAAATAATACTGTATAGGTCTTATAATCCTCCGACATTTTTCCCCATTGTTTTATCACCGGGGGTGACATCGCAATTACACAATTCTTTTCAACGGTAAAGGTCTCAAGGTTTGCCTGAAGAGTTGTTTCACCGGCCACGCAAATACCTATTCCAAAATAATTACTGCGATATGGGATATTGATCAATAAATCAGGGTTGGAAATCTGGTGTTCTTTAAATGAAACATCGGGGATGCCTGTGTTACCAGACAGGCTGACAAGGCTGTAAACAGGAATATTTTTTATCGGCTTAGGATTTCTCATCCGGAAAGATTCTAATGCTGATACGTAGTGCCAATCTGCTTAGCAACATTTATTGTATAAAAATAAGTGCTCCTGATAAAGCAGGTCATTGAAATGTAGCCTTTCCATAATTGTTTGTGCAGTCATTAGGCAATAATTCTGCTGAAAAATTAAACAACAACCGGTCAAGCAGAGAGTATTCGTGTTAACAGACATTACAAATGAGCCAGATGATCAGGAGTCATTGGTGCGGTTTTTAGTTTACTCAAATGAATACGATATAGAAGGGATAGTGGCAACAACATCCACACACCTGAGGACCAAAGTAAGAAAAGACAAGATTGACAAGCTGATCGCAGATTACGGTGCAGTAAGAACGAACCTGGTGAAACATGCTCAAGGATTTCCTACAGTGGAGTATTTACAAAGCATTACGGCGGAGCATCTTCCTTTGTACAGCATGGATGGTGTAGGTAAAGAAAAAAATTCTTCGGGGTCAGATCTGTTGATCAAAGCAGTTGATAAAGCAGATGAGAGACCATTGTGGGTAAGTGTATGGGGAGGAGCAAATTGTTTGGCGCAGGCGCTGTGGAAAATACGCGATACAAGGAGCGAGAATGAACTGAAAAATTTCGTTTCCCGTATTAAGGTCTACTCGATTTCAGATCAGGATTTTTCGGGTCGTTGGATTCGAAACACTTTCCCGGAAATTTTCTACGTTGTAGATCCAAGTGCGGGCGATTCATGGTTGGAATATTATAGGGCAACGTGGACAGGCATTTCTGGAGATAGATGGTATAAAAATGGACCATTCTTTCAATTTTATCTTGTCGATAATCCATGGCTATCAGAAAACATTCGTAAAGATCATGGCCCTCTCGGAGCGAATTATCTTCCATTTGACTACATCATGGAAGGTGATACACCTTCATTTCTTGGTCTAATAAATAACGGTCTCGGATGGTACAACAGTCCTTCTTACGGTGGATGGGGTGGAAGCTATGAGCTGTATCACTCATACGCGGAATCAGGAAAGATCTGGACAAGCTCAGTGCGTACGCAGGACGAAATAACACTGCCTGATGGTAGTAAAGCCACGTCCAACCAGGCAACAATCTGGAGATGGAGAGAGGCCTTTCAAAACGACTTTGCAGTTAGGATGGATTGGAATATCAGGGCTGATTTTAAGAAAGCTAATCACAATCCGGTAATCACGTTGAATTCAAACGAAGGGAAGTCGTTAGCCCGGGGAATTATTAAAGCAGGAGAAAAGGTACAACTCTCCGCAGCCGGTAGCAAAGATCCTGATGGCGATGCCCTTAGCTATCATTGGTTTATCTACAAGGAGGTCGGCGAGTTTTCAAGTAAATTGAATTTCAATTCCGCTAATAATGAAAGATTCGATTTTACGATGCCACTGCTGGAGAAAGGCAGGGAGTTACATATCATTCTTGAAGTCAAAGATTCCGGAGAGCCATCCCTCTTCTCTTATCGCAGAATTATATTGACGAATGAATGATCTAACCTGATTAACCACCCCTGCTTTCTCACATGCAAGTTGGAATACAATTCAGTCCAGGGCGCATCTGCCCACAATTAAATCAAGTTATAAATGAACGGATGAAACAGGACTTACCACTCCAATTTCGTACAAGTAAAACTCATCTTGTTTAGAGCCTTCTTCTTTGATCGCGGTGGTAAGATTAGTATTTATTCCAAAAAGTACAAGCAGCTCTGGTAATTCAATGAAAGGTATATAAACATAATTCTAACGTGAAATACACAGGCACAAAGACTGACATAATCGCTAATTTTGCAAAAACGATCCCCAAATATAAACGATCAATTTAGCGTGTTAACCCAGGATCAAAACGAAACGGGTGAAAATCTTGCAACACGTTGCAAATAAAGTTTATGGCGAGTGTAGAAAGAAACGAAATATTTGACCTGGCTTATCGCTTCATAACAGAAACGAATGAAAGTATTTTTCTAACCGGCAAAGCAGGCACGGGTAAAACAACTTTTTTAAAATACCTTGTTGAACATTCTTCCAAAAACATGGTGGTGGCTGCACCAACAGGTGTAGCGGCCGTCAATGCAGGTGGCGTTACACTGCATAGCCTGTTTCAATTGCCATTTCATCCTTTTTTACCGACAGACAATAATAGACAGGAATTGCTGAGCAAAATCCGTTATCAAAAGCAGCGGATACAGTTGCTCCGCAAGATAGAATTGTTGGTAATAGATGAGATCAGTATGGTCCGATGCGATGTGCTGGATGCCATTGATGCCATTTTAAGAAGTGTAAGGAGAAATCACTCGGACCCGTTTGGTGGAATACAGGTACTGTTTATCGGGGATCTATACCAGTTGCCTCCAGTTGTCACAAGAAATGAGTGGGACGAATTACTGGCAAATTATTATGAATCTCCATTTTTCTTTGACAGCAAAGCGGTAAAAGAACAAATGCCGCTGCTGATGGAACTAAACAAAATCTACCGCCAGAAAGAAGAAAGTTTTGTATCTCTCCTGAATAAAGTACGCAATAATCTCATGGAGAAAGAAGATTTTGATGCATTGAACCGTCGTTTCATTCCGGATTTTCAGCCGGCCATAGAGGATAAATACATTACGCTCACTTCCCACAACAACCAGGCAGATAGTATCAATTTTGCAAAACGGAATAAACTGGATACTCCCTCATTCATTTATAAAGCAAGAATAGAAGACGAATTTCCCGAAAATCTTTATCCGGCCGAAGCTGAGTTGATCCTGAAAGAAGGCATGCAAGTGATGTTCATTAAAAATGATCCGGTTACAAAAAAATATTTTAACGGAAAGATCGGCATTGTGTCTTCTCTCAGTACTGATAAGATAACAGTAAACTGCGATGGTGATGAAATTGAGGTATTTGAAGAAACATGGGAGAATACGAAATATACGCTCAACCGATCAGATGAAAAATTAGAACAAAAAGTATTAGGCAGGTTTATCCAGTATCCATTGCGGATGGCCTGGGCCATTACTATTCACAAAAGCCAGGGACTTACTTTTGAAAAGGTAATGATCGATGCCGCTTCTTCTTTCAGCAGTGGGCAGGTGTATGTAGCGCTGAGCCGCTGCACGTCACTTGAGGGGATTGTGCTGTTGTCAAAGATTCCACCCTTTGCGATCCATAGTAATCAAAAAGTGGTGGAAGGTCAGCGAGCGTTGGCGCCAAAGGGGTCATTGGCTGAAAGGTTTCAGGGTGCAAGGCAGACATTTACCTTGCAGGTACTGAGCGAAATATTCTTACTTGAAGAAGCAGAAAAAAACATTGTTATTTTAAAAAATGCCGTAGAAAACAATAAAAACAAACTCAACGACAACGCTGCCGAATGGACGGAGCAGTATCTGGAAGAGATGAGGAAACACAAATCTACTGCCGAAAAATTTTTATCGCAGGTGAAACAAATGATGAGAGATAATCCTGTGATTGAAAACAATGAACAGTTGCAACAAAGAATACAGGCGGCGTCCGCATATTTTTTACCCTCGCTTGAAAATATCAAGCGGCAGTTGCAGCAACATCCGCTTATTACGGAACATCGGGAAACTGCAACAGCGGTTGATGAAGCTTTGCTTGAAACCATGACGGCATTGATAAAGATCATACATGGCATACAATACTGCAATGTACCGTTTTGTATTACGGGATATTTAAAACATAAACTCAACCTCAGCATTCCGCGAATACATATCAGCAGCTATGCCGCCAATAAAAAAATAACGCCGGCTTCTGATATTCCAAACCCAGGATTATTTTTTGATTTAAAATCCTGGCGAGACAAAACCTGCAACGAACAGGACCTTCCTATTTATCTTGTTGCCAACAACAACAGTCTGAAAGAAATTGCAACCTATCTCCCCGAAACAAAACAGCACCTTCAGCTAATAAGCGGATTTGGCAAAGCCAAAGCAGAAAAATATGGCGATGACATTCTGGAAATGGTCCAGGATTACTGCACTAAACACGATCTTGAAACTAATATTGAACTAAAATCAGTCAATCCCAAACGGCAACGGAAAGAGCCAAAAGCAGAAAAGGCTGATAGGCAAGATTCCTTCCGCCCTTATCTCCATACAGTTATATAAAGAAGGAAAAGATATTGACACCATTGCCAAAGAAAGAAGCCTTGCGGCAAGCACTATAGAAGGGCATCTTACTGAATTTATTAAAACAGGTGAAATAAAAGTAGATGCCTTTGCTGACGAAACCACTGTAAAAATAGTTTCCGAATACCTCACTTCTAACACTGATAAAAAACACAGTGAAATACGAACGATGCTGAATAATGCATATAGCTTTGCACAGATAAGGGCTGTGGCTAACCATCTGTTGTGGGAAGAGAATAAAAATGGAACATAGAAAATATAAAATCGGGGTCACTTTCCGATACAAAAAAGATAATGATTGATTATTATTATCTATGTGATATGAGGTACCAATAGGGAACTATTCATTCTTTTCCTTTTCTCCGAAATACAATCCCGGAATTTGTTTTCAAATCAGCACTAAAGCGAACATCGTATCTTTTTTCACCATCAGTCACCACCATCAGGCCCGTGTTAGGTGGTATTTCGCCAAGGCTTTCGGCATACATCACCAGATTTACAGAATCCATATTAGACGGGATATAAATAGTTTTGCTATTTGCCTTTGTAGTAAGACCCACTTTTGATAAAATAATATTGCCGTTCATTAGTACCGTCACCGTATCGCCATCCACTTGACCATTATCATACAGCGTAAGCAACAAACTGTCTGTTTCAAAATAAAATGACTGATCAGATTTTGTAAAACGTTTTTCAATTTCAACAGCACCTTGTGCAATAGATGGTGCCACTATCGTAACAGGAGGAGCAGGTTTAGGTTGTGGCTGAACAGCAACTACCACGGGCTTTTTCTCCGCTTCAGGTTTCGGTGGAGAAGGCGTTCTTTGCTCCTGTTTTGGCGCAACTGCAGTGATTACAACTGGAGCAGGTTTTGGTGCCACAGTTGCAGGTTTCACAACTGGCTTCATGTTTGACTTTGCCAAAGTATCCATCTGCAATTCCTTTTGTTTTGGCGGGGACGATATTTTAACTGTTGATGGTGGTGTGTTTTTTGTTACGCTCAATGACTTAGGAGCCGGCGCCGGCACCGAAACCACAGGTAACGGTTCTGGCTTTTTTTCAACCGGTTCGGTAACAGCAACAACGGCTATTGTTTCCGGCATGTCTTTAAATGATAATTTGGAAACCAGGTTTAAAGTATCCAGGCTCTTAAACAATTCCAGTTTTTTGAAATCAATCTTTCTTTTTAGCAAAACAATACCTTTATACACCATGTAGTTACGGGTGTCGTTAGTACTCCATGAACCTTCCAGTATCATTTCGCTATCCGTAGTTGTGAGCTCAACAATCATTGTTTTCTTTACCCGTTTTTTAGGATTAACCGAGAAATTATGTTCGATAAAGCCTTCATCTTCCATTATGATCTTGTCACCCTCGCGCCTGACGCTGATATTTTGTACGCCGGCTTCATCTTTTCCATTAGCATGAAAAACAATTCTTGAATATCCAATCAATTTTCCTTTTTCTTCGCTTACTGCAATCTCGTAAGGAAGGCTGACAGTTTGTGTGTCGATAATAGTTATTTGCCCATACCACATGCCCGTAATATCTTTTTGCTGGGCAAATGAATTCATCGCCAGCAGCCAGCACAGTATGAATAAATAAATACTATTTTTTTTCATAATTGTTACATCATTTTAACTAAGCAGTATCGTAACCCTTTGATTTGCAGGATGTGAAACATGCTGCATGATCACTCTACATTAAACGATTTATTGCATTTTTGATTGTGTTACCTTTGTTTTTGTATATCGGGAAGTAGTCCCATACCTAATCTGATGAAAAAAGCCCTATAAATAGGGCTTGAATGGTATTTACTATGTTTTAAGTATTGCCTTATTTATATCGGTTACTTTCCGATACAGAACTTACTGAAAATATAATCGAGTTGGTCTTCGTTGGTGATCTCGCCGGTGATTTCTCCCAGGTAGTATAGGCAGCGGCGGATGTCGAGTGCCAGCAGGTCGCCGGATAATTGTGCGTCAAGCCCGATGCGGATATCGGCAAGTGATTTCTGCACCTGTAACAGGGAATGATAATGGCGGGCATTGGTCACAATCGTGCTTTCCGTATTTATCTTGCCTTGCAGCACTTTATCCACCAGTCGCTCCTTGAGCAGGTCAATATGATGATGCGTTTTTGCAGAAATATATAAGGCATCGATCCCGTCATATTTTCGAGTGGCCCATTCCTCTCCTATGATATCTGCCTTATTGCCGATCAACATGTAATTGGGATTGATGTTACTCAGCTGGGCAATGGCTGCTTCGAGCTCGTCCTTCGTTTCACCCTCCGCATCAAAAAGGTACAGGACAATATCTGCGCCCTTCATTTTTTCACGGCTCCGCTCTACGCCGATAACTTCTATTGCATCCTTGCCCTCACGTATACCTGCAGTATCAATCAGCCGGAACAGTATACCATCAATATTTATAACTTCTTCAATAGTGTCACGGGTGGTTCCGGCGATCTCGCTCACAATGGCCCGGTTTTCGTTTAACAGCGTGTTGAGCAGGGTTGATTTACCTGCATTAGGTTTGCCAACGATGGCTGCATTGACGCCGTTCTTAATCACATTGCCCAGCCTGAACGACTGGATCAGTTCATTAACCGTTTTATCGAGCTGGAAAACCAGTTCATAGAACTTGCTGCGATCCGCGAATTCAACATCCTCCTGTGAAAAGTCAAGTTCCAGTTCAATGAGCGCGGAAAAAGTGATGAGTTTATCACGAAGCTGTTTTAAAACTTCCGAAAATCCGCCACGGATATTTTTCAATGCCGTTTGCTGGGAAGCTGAAGAATTGGAAGCAATGAGATCGGCAACTGCTTCCGCCTGTGTCAGGTCAAGTTTTCCTTTTAAAAAAGCACGTTGGGTAAATTCTCCTGCCTTCGCCAGTCGGGCCCCTTTTGCAACACAGGCATTGATCACCTGCTCCTGTATAAATGGTGAACCGTGTGTGGAAATTTCCACTACATCCTCACCGGTATAGGATTTTGGCCCGTGGAAAATGGCGATCACTACTTCATCCAGCACTGTGTTACCATCTTTCAGCAAGCCAACATGCAGGGTATACCCTGGCTGGATGGACAGATTCTTTGATGGAAACAAGCTATCCACTATTTCGATGGCCTTGCTGCCACTAAGCCTGATCACCCCGATGGCACTAACGCCATGGGCTGTGGCTAAAGCTACAATGGTATCGTCCCAGCTGGTGTACATGATGCAAAGATAAGAGTACAAGAGACGCGGAGAAGGCGGAGACGCAGAGGAAAAGACGCGGAGAAGGCAGAGACACAAAGGAAGCCGACAGACTGCAAAGAGACTAGAGATGAGAGACTAGAAAAAAATTTCTAGTCCCTAGCCTCCAGTCTCTAGTCTGCTATTGTATACCGGGTCACCTCATTAATCGTCATTTCATCAATAACGTCAATCAATACCTGGTAACTGCATTCGGGCTGCGGGCGGATAATAACGAAGAGATCCCTGGCATCTCCGGAAAATGAACGAACGAACTTTTGTTTTTCAACCAATAGTTGTCTGAGTCCTTTTTCGGGGCCGGGTTTTAGAAACCGCACTGGCATTTCCTTTCCGTTGACGCATTCAACATATCCAATGCTGTCTGCTGATTGCAGCCGCAATGTAATTGTGGTGGAGCATTTTACCGGCATCGGATCACCATCTGCGGGTTCATTATACTTCAGGGCTTTCGGATCATTGATACGGGTCGTGAAAATGAAGAATGTGATCAGCAGGAACCCAAGGTCAACCATGGGTGTCATGTCGATATGGGCTTTTTTATGGGCATACCTGCCCGTTGCGGGAGTCTCATGAATGGCAGCCATGGTTTCGTTTATACTAAGACGTTATTGAGTAGGAAATCCATATATCGACGCAAAGCCGAAACGAAATGCAGGACGAAAAAAAAGACGCAAAGAGATTTCCCTGCGTCATAAAATTCTTTGCGTCTCCTGTCTCACAAAAAAGACGCAGAGAAATTAATCCCTGCGTCTTACTATTTTCAAATTCCATTAATCACATCTTCACACTAACCACATTTCCCAATTATCGCGAAGCGATCTTACTCTTCCTCAAGTCTGAATGTTACAGGCTGACGTCTATAGGCTTTAACGTTACGTCCGTTCTGCACAGCGGGCTTCCATTTTGGTCCCTTCTTGATCGCGGATACAGCAACTTCAGCGAGTTTGGTACCAGGGCCGAGGCAGGAGGTTACTCCGGCTTCAGAACATGGCAGTGCACGTACTTCTGATACAGCACCTTCCTTGTCAACGATGAAGAGTACCACTACAGTTCCGGATTTCCCGTCTTCCTGCAGTTCGTCCATATTACGCTCGATCTCGCGGGTTACGTATTTGGTCCAGCTGGCATTACCACCGGGGAATTCAGCATCGATCTCCACTTTCTGGAAGACCTTATCTTCATCGTCCGTTTTAGGAGCTTCTACTACACCACCTTCCTGCACCGGGGGAGCAACGATACCCTCGTCTTTGGTACCTTCCTGGTTGGCTGTACCGATCTTGGTATCCTCGAGTTTTTCAACTTCCGGTGGTTTCTCTTCTTCCTTTACTTCTTCATCCTTCACCACCTTGGGAGGTGTGAATTTTGCCATCTCCACTTTTGGTGGCTCTGGTGGTTTTGGAGGAGGAGGCGGTGGTGGCTCATTCTTTTCTTCCTGCTGGATATCCGTCAGTTGAACTTCCTGAACCTGTACCTCTCCCTTATTCCTTTCCTTGGCGGCATTCACCAGGAAGGATGTAAGGAAGATCAGGAGCAATCCGCCAAACGTTATCACCAGCGCCTTGGTAAGCCTCCTGTTATATTGTTTACGGAGCTCATAAGCACCGTACTCCTTATTCCTTCCCTCGAAGATGAGGTCAAGCAGGTCAGTACTAAGTATTTTATTTACATCCATTGTTAATGGTTTTAATCTATAAGATGCAGCCATGGAAGCGATTCCACAGCTAACAGTCACTGAATTATTTATTGGCTGCCTCTGTTGCTTTTACCAGTGCAAATTCATCTGCGGTGATGTCCACCATCGCATACCGTTTAATCTCAGCGATGGTCATCTCATCCAGGATATCCACCGTATTCTTATAGGTAGCTTCTTCTGAAGGCTTGATGATCATTACGAGGTCTTCAGGATTGGTGGATTTTTTCTTACGCAGGATTTCATCCCTGATACCCTTGAAATGTGGTCGCTTTCAACTGGGTAGGATCAAGACCTTCGTAATAAAATACATCTGGTCGCTTTCACCCAGCAGGATGGTAAATGCTCCTGATTCTTTAACCTTGTTCTGCTCTTCGGGTTTATCTACGTCCTTAGGCAGGAACAGTTTCATCGCCGTAGGCGAATGCGATTGTAGTGGTAAAAATGAAAAAGGTGATCAACAGGAAACCAAGATCCACCATCGGAGTCATGTCGACCCGGGTGGAGAGTTTTTTCGCTTTCTTTACACCTGGCCCTTTTTTGTGGCCGCCTTCATCGCCACCGCCGCCTTCTAAACTTGCCATATCTAATAATTTAGTTCTGTTATCGAAATTACTTTTAGGCGCTCGACCTGTTTCTGGCGGGTTACATGTAACGGAGTACCCGCAGGTGCATCTTCAGGTGCAGTGATCAGCAAAAATTTATTCTGATCATTTCTTCTTGAAGGCATTCAGAACGTTCTTGAACGCCGGGTATTTGGTATTATTATCCGCCTTGATCAGGAGGTTCAGTTTTCTTCCCTGAATAAGCCACGAGTGCATCCCTGACCCAGATAATACAATTCTCCTCCAGGGAATCGCTACCGGGATACCGGGTTGTTTCACTGTTTTTCTGTTGTTCCGGGATCCATACGCCAGTAATGACTTCAATTGGGCAAATGGCACACCCACACTGGGTGCATTGATGAAGGCCTTCATTTCCCTGGTGCCAGCCCAAGGTTCCTGGTTTTATTCAGGTTATCAATCAGTACCTGGCGGAATTCCGGATTATCCATGGCCACAAATGCCCTTCCTTCCTTATCCACCGACACGGTGAATACGTCTTTTTCAGGCACCACATCCGAAGAAACCGAACTCGGAGTTTTTACTTCTACAGCGTTCTTCAGGCTTAAACTTGGTCGCCAGCATGAAGAAATGCCAGGATCAGGAATGCCACGTCCACCATCGGGGTCATGTCATTTTCCGGGGCGTGCTTCTTTAATTTTGACACTTGGCATGATTACTTCAGTTTTGAATATTTAGTTAAGATGCATGACCGGCAATATTCCATATCACCAATCCCATTTTTACTTGTACAGAGATGCAAAGCTCTGTGTCAGCGTGAAACCTGATTCGTCAATACCATAAGTGATACCGTCGATCTTGGTAGTGAATATGTTATACATAATCAACGCAAGGGATGAAGTAGCGATACCAAGGGCTGTATTATACAGGGCCTCAGAAATACCAACGGCCAGCTGGCTGGCTGCACCGGCACCACCTTCTTCACCAAGGGAAGAGAATGATTTGATCATACCGATTACCGTACCCAGCAGGGCGATCAGTGTACCCAGCGAGGTTAGGGTCGACAGGAATACAAGGTTCTTCTGCAACATGGGCAGTTCCAGGGCGGTGGCTTCTTCCACTTCCTTCTGGATGGCCAGCGACTTTTTGTTCCGTGTTGTATTCAGTGTTGGAGATCATCTCTTTGTACTTGCGCAATCCGGCTTTCATTACATTACCTACACTGCCTCTTTGTTTGTCGCACTCTGCCAGGGCCGCGTCAACATTTTTATTGGCCAGGTGATATTGCACCTTGCGGATAAATTCTGAAACTGATCCGCTTCCTGAAGCTTTCGAAATAGTCAGCATACCTTTCAATGGAAAAAGTGATCACCATAAGCAAACATCCGATCAGCAACGGAACGATGATACCTCCCTCGTACATCCTGTAGAATGCACCTTTAGGTCCCATGTGTGAAGGCCAGAAACCACCACTAGGATCTGGCTTTGAAAAACCTGCCGGAATTTCCTAAACCGAATCTCCAGATAGCATATCCTACAATGATACAGACGATAGGAGCTGCGATAGAAATAATGTTACTGCTTTTTTTCGGTTGCACTGACGTAGTCGCTTTCGCTGTTGCAGTTGGTTTTGTCTCAGCCATGACTTTTTGATTTTAATTTTTAAATGTTCGTTTTGGTGATTATGATCTTACAATTCTACTGAAAAAAATATTTGATAAATCAGATGACTTTGTGAAAAATTTTCAGCGGGAACACAATATAGTAAGTTTTCTAAAAAAAAATCATCAAACCCAGAGACAATATCAGAATGCAGTAAAGTAGGATGGATTACCGGATAATAGATGTGTCAAATTATAAATAAAATTTCAAAAAGAGCTTAATTTGCTGATCCTTTCCGGAAAAGATGCGTTATACCCATCTGACCTCTGCCTGCACCACTGATAATATAAACTGATCAACCGGCCACCAACGAACGCTTAATCATTATATTCGACCCCTAAAAATTTCAACAAATGCGAACTGCCCTGATTGTGAAGCAAGTTTTCCCGCTTGGACTGTTATTCCTGCTCTGTATGACAGACGCAGCTGCGCAACGAAAACCCGACCCTAAACAACCCGTTCCTGCAACCAATGCAATCCCTGTGCCACCAGCCAGTGGAAGCCCCTCCCCAATCTCCTCCAAATCAGGCCCTAAGGCCTTCAAGGACGTGATCACCGATAAGGCTAAAACCATGAAGGGACTGTTTATCGTCCATAAAGTTGACGATAAGTATTATTTCGAGATCCCCGATTCCATCATGGGAAGGGATATCATGGCCATCACCAGGTTTTCCAAAGTGGCCGGCGGCGGCGGTGTTTATGGAGGTGAACTTGCCAACCAGCAGGTGATCCGGTTTGAAAAGGGACCTGATAATAAAGTATTTACCCGGGTGATCACCGTGATCAGCGTAGCCAACGATTCCACCCAGCCTATTTATAAAGCCGTAAGGAACTCAAATGTTGACCCGATCGCATCGGCCATGGACGTAAAAGCGTTCTCACGTGATTCCAGTGGTGTAGTGGTGGATATCACAGACTATTTCAAGGGTGATAACCTGCCTGTTTCCCTTAACGCCGGGGCGAAAAGAAGGCTGAACCTCGGAAGCCTGGCTTCTGACCGTTCCTATATCGAAAGCATCCGGAGCTATCCCGATCAATACCGAAGTCCGTACCGTTAAGACGTTCAGCTCTTCACCGTCCATCGGGCTATCCACTCCCTCTCCTTTCCCGTCCTCTTCCCTTCCCGCCGCCAATGCCGCAGGAGCGATCACCATCGAACTGAATACTTCGTTTATCCTTCTCCCAAAGACACCTTCCGAAAAAAGGGATTATGATCCACGCATAGGTTTCTTTGCAGATGATTATAGCGTTTATTCAGACGACCAGCAGAAAGTGGAAGAATCTAATTTTATAGTTCGATGGAAACTGGAACCCAAACCCGAAGACATGGAGAAATGGAAGTCGGGCCAGTTGGTGGAACCCGTTAAACCCATCATTTATTATATCGATCCCGCAACGCCCAAGAAATGGAGGCCCTACCTGATCCAGGGTGTGAACGACTGGCAGGTGGCCTTTGAAAAGGCCGGGTTCAAGAATGCCATCATGGCTAAAGAATGGCCTGAAAATGACAGTTCGATGAGCCTTGAAGATGCCCGCTTTTCCGTGATCAGGTATTTTGCTTCCGACATACAAAATGCCTACGGCCCTAATGCCCATGATCCACGCAGCGGTGAGATCATTGAAAGCCATATCGGATGGTATCATAATGTAATGGAACTGCTGCACGACTGGTACTTTGTCCAGGCCGGTGCAGTGGATCCCGGTGCAAGGAAGATGAAGTTTGATGATGAGCTCATGGGCAGTCTGATCCGCTTTGTGTCTTCCCATGAAGTCGGACATACCCTCGGACTTCGTCATAATATGGGTTCCAGCAGCAAAACACCTGTGGAAAAACTCAGGGATAAGGCATGGGTGGAAGCTAACGGTCATACCGCTTCCATTATGGACTATGCCCGTTTCAATTATGTAGCCCAGCCTGAAGACAAAATCAGTCGCGCCGGCTTATTTCCAAGGATCGGCGACTACGACAAATGGGCGATTGAATGGGGCTACGGGTATGTGCCGGGTAAGGACGAAGAAGAAAAAAAGAAGTTACTCAGTAAAAAATATAATGAAAGACTCGCAGCCAATCCGAGGATCTGGTTTGGGTCTTATGAGTTCGGCAATGTGGCAGACCCCCGCACCCAGAGTGAGGACCTGGGCGATAATGCCATGAAGGCCAGTGATTACGGAATAAAAAACCTGAAGCGGATCATGACCAATCTCCCTGAATGGACGAAAGAGGAGGCCGACAGGTATGAGAATTTACAGGAGATGTACAATTCACTGGTTGGACAATACAACCGCTACATGAACCATGTGGCCCGTAATATCGGGGGATATTATGAAACCTCAAAGAGTGTGGAACAGGCCGGTGATGTTTTCGATGTTGTGCCGAAAGCGACCCAGAAGGAAGCCCTCAGTTTCCTGCAAAAACAATTGTTCGAAACACCTTCCTGGTTACTTGATAAGAATATCCTGAATAAGTTCAGTAGTCCGTCTTCTGATCTTGTAGGTACACTGCAGGATAATATGTTGAACAATTTACTGTCTACATCAAGACTGGGCAGGATGGTATCTATGTCGGCCCGCTATGAAAATAATTATAGTATTGATGAATACTTCAATGACCTGAAAAAGGGCATCTTCAGTGAAATTCCGACCAGGGCTAAAATTGAACTGCGTCGCAGAAATTTGCAGAAGGGGTATGTCGAAAAGATGATCAGCCTGGTGAATCCTACCACTTCATCGGCCATCAATCTTCCCGGACTTACACTGAGTTTTGGGCCGGATGTCAAAAGAAATGATATCAGTTCTGTCGCACGGGCCAATCTCAACCAGCTGAGGACAGAACTGCTGGCAGCATCTTCTGCCTATGCTGATAATATGAGCCGTTATCATATCCAGGATATTGCTGAAAGGATCAGGCAGGCGCTCAATCCTCGCTAGTTAGCGATTGCGGATTACGGATTGCGGATTACGGATTCTTTAAATACAAAAGAGGTTGATAAAATTCAACCTCTTTTTTTACTAACTATCAAATTAATGACTATTCAATCCGTAATCCGTAATCCGCAATCCGTAATCTAATTTGTATCTATTCGTACCTTAGAGCAACTATCGGATCGAGATTGCTGGCCTTCCAGGCAGGATATAATCCGGCAATTAAACCAACTAATGAACATACCAGGATACCGCCGCCCATGATCTTCCAGGGAATAAGAAAACCAGTTTCGAGCAATGCACCAACACCGTTTCCAACGATCACACCCAGCAGGATACCAATGGTGGCGCCCATCAGGCTGATGATAATGGATTCATAGAGGAACTGCCTGCGTATACTGCCCTTGGTACCGCCGAGTGCCTTTATGAGTCCAACTTCCCTGGTCCGTTCAGAAACAGCCACCAGCATGATGTTCATCAATCCGATAGCGGCACCCATGAGGGTAATGAATCCTATCGCTCCCGCAGCTGCCGAGATAGTGCCGAGAAGTTTGATGAAGGTTTCGGCAATACTGTCGCTCTTATCGACATAAAAATTATTCTCTTCAGAGATAGTGAGGTTCCTGATAGGCCTGAAGGTTCCTTCCGCCTCTCCTATCGCATCATCCATTTGTTTAAAATCTGTCACCATTACAGCCAGCGCGAAAGACTGGTTGGAATTTGTGTACAGCCGCCTTACATTTTTAAAACCGGTGATGATCACATTGTCTAACCGCAGGAAAGCACTGGATCCTTTTTCTTTTGCCACTCCGATCACGCGGTATTTATTACTGCCTACCCTGATAATTTTTTCCAGCGCACGATCCTTCCTGTCGCCCCAGAATTTCTTGGCCACATCACTGCCTATAACACAAACGTTCCTTCCGCTTTCCACATCCAGGCGGTTCAGGTCGCGCCCGAATTCAATTTCATAACCGTTTAGCAGGAGATAATTTTCATCACCGCCACTGATGGTGACCGTGGGATTGGTCTTTTGACTGCCAAAAAATACCACCTGGCTTCTTGGGCCATTCAAGCCGATGGACACTTTTGCCGGGTATTCATAACGCTGCTTGAACGCCAGTGCCTGTTCATACGTAATGATCCTGCCGGTATTTGATTTCTTGACTTTTTTTTGCCGTTTGTCCTGCTTCTGGATGTCGCTTCCCCCGTCGCCTATCCTTACCCGTCTTTCGCGAAAACGTATGCTGAAAGCATTGGCACCCATGGTCGAGAAACTCTCCCTCAAACTCGCATTCATGGCTTCAATCGCGGTAATAATACCGACCAGGGCCATGATTCCAAAAGCTATTATCGCGACGGTGATGCCGGTTCTAAGCCGGTGAGAACGCACTGTATTAAGAGCCAGAACGAACGTATCCCAGAATTTCATGCGATAAAAATACGGAATGCTGACGTTATAATTCGCTAATGTGGTAATATGGCCAATACAGGGGAGAAAGGCCTGAAAAAAGGATTGGCGGATTACGGATTGCGGATTAACGGATTTCGGACTGGTGTATGGCTTTAGCAAGGAATATCAGCGAATACCAAAGTGTTGTGAAACTATAGGGAATCCGCAATCCGTAATTCGCAATCCGCAATCCTCTGAAAGGGATTAAACATTCAGCAAGTTCAAAAGCAGCCCGGGTTTGATACCCAGGATAATGATCATGACCGCAGTTGCCACCAGGATGGCTTTGAAGGTTTTGGAGACTACGATGCCGGGGTTTTCGGCTTCCCGGAAATACATCGACTGTATCACCCTGAAATAGTAATAAACACTGATGGCAGCGCAAATAATACCAACGATCACCAGCCAGAACATATGGCCGTCTTTTACGGCGCCGATCAGCATGTAATATTTGGAGAAAAATCCTGCAGTGAGCGGAATACCTGCCAGTGACAACAGGAAAATGGTACTGGTGATGGCCAGCACGGGTTCATGTTTTCCAAGCCCGTTAAAGCCCTCATAGGTATAATCCTTCATCTTCACTAAAACAGCAAATAAGCCGATGGTGGCCAGGCTGTATGCCGCCGTATAAAGGAGCAGACCCTGTTTACCCATGCCATTCATGGAAAACAAGGCCAGCATCATAAAACCCGCCTGCGCAATGGAAGAATATGCCAGCATCCGTTTTACACTGTGCTGGAAAACAGCGGTCAGATTGCCGATGATCAGCGTAACCGCAGTGATGATCGCCGCCAGCAGTTGCCAGTGACCATGCATCTTGCCGAAAGCATTTTCAAACAACCGTAGAAAGGCAATAAATACAGCAGCCTTTACTACTGTTGCCATAAAAGAAGTGAACACCGTTGGTGAACCATCGTATACATCCGGTGTCCAGAAATGGAATGGCGCCGCCGAAGCTTTAAAAGCCATCGACACCATCATCAGCACGATTCCCAATGCCATAATGGGTGATAATTCGCTCAATCCAATATTCATCGCCCCCATATAAAATGATCCCGACGCCCCGTAAAGCAAAGCAATGCCCATCAGCATCAGGCCGGTGGAGAATGATCCCATCAGGAAATACTTCAGTGACGCTTCATTACTCTTTAGGTTTTTCTTGTCACTGCCTGCAAGGATATATAACGGGATGGAAATAATTTCTATCCCGATAAACAGCATCAGCAGGCTCTGGAATGAGGACACGATCGCCACACCACAGAGCACAAAAAATATCAGGGCAAAATAATCATAAACATTTTTGCCAACATCTTCCATGTCGGAGCCCGACAACAGGAAATATACTAACGTGGATACATAAGCGACGGTATTGAAGAGCAGCCCGAATGTACCGAACTGTAACATGCCCCTGGTGTTGATGATAACCAGTGGCAGACCCGCAAATTCCAGCCAGTTGACAATGATCAGCAGTAACATGCCAATAACAGCGACTATCTTGGCAGATGATTTCTTTTTCAGGACCACTCCTGAATACATCATCACCACTCCCCATACTGCTGATAAAATGATTGCATTCATAATTGTGCTTCAAAAAATTATTTACCGGTAATCCTGCTCATGATCACATCAGTGGATACCTTAACCAGGTCAAACATCGGAGCGGGATAAACACCCGCTAAAAAAATCATTACCACGATCACCGCAAGCACAAATCTTTCATACACCCTGATCTCGCGAAAAGCGGAAGTGACCTGGTTCAGGTTGCCATAGAAAACATTCTTAATCATATTCAGGGTATACACGGCCGATAGTATGATACTGATTCCTGCCGCACCCGCATACCATGGATTGAATTTGAACAGGCTGCTGAACATGAGAAATTCACCTACAAAGGCATTGGTAAGTGGTAAGGCGATATTTGCCAGCGCGATCACCACCAGCATGATCGCCAGAATCGGCGCCTGCTGTGCCAGTCCGCCCAGTTGCGATATTTTCCTGATCCCTGTCTGCTTCTCGATCAGGTAAACCACGATCCACATGCCGATGATATTAATGCCGTGGTTGAACATCTGTATCATCACTCCCTGCAATCCCTGTTCATTCATGGCGAATACAGCGGCTGCCATTAGCCCGATATGTGCGATGGATGAATACGCAACAAGTCGCTTTAGGTCGTCCTGTACCATCGCTATGCAGGAAGCATAGAGCATTCCCACTACGGCGAGGCCAATCAATATATTATCATACTGTTTCACTGCATCGGGGAATAACACCAGTAGCCAGCGCATCAGTGCAAAAACACCCATTTTCACCATCACACCGCTTAATACCATCGTAACTGCCGTTGGGGATTGTTCGTACACATCCGGTTGCCAGGTATGGAAAGGAAAAATTGGCATCTTGATCGCAAAGGCTATGAAGAAAAACCAGAACAGCCAGGCCTGGTCTTTGGCCGTTAAAGTGGTATTATAAAAGGTAACCAGTGAAAAACTCTGGTTTGCTGTGTGCAGGTAGATATAGATAATGCCGATCAGCAAAAACAATGATCCGGCAAACGTGTAAATAAAGAATTTAAATGCGGCCTGGATCCTTTTCTCCCCACCCCACTGTGATGCCAGGAAATACGCGGGGATAAGGGCGAGTTCCCAGAAGAAATAAAATACCAGTGCATCCATCGACATAAATACACCCATCAGCCCGCACTGCGTCAATAACATCAGGCCATAGAAAGAATGGGCGTTTTTATATTCCGTACTGTAAGTGGCCGTAAAAATGATGGGAAAGGAAAAGGCTGTCAGCAGGCATAGTATCCTGCTCATTCCGTCGAGCATTAGTGCAAAGCTGCTGCCGATCTCAGGCATCCAGACATAACTCACACTATTCAGTTCATAATGTTTCTGGTCTGTATACAGCAGGCTGGCCAGCATCAGCACAAGGGTCAGCAGGGAAGACAGTAATGACCATGCTTTTACCGTACGCTGATCTTTAAGGAAAAAGCAGACAAGTCCGCCGATCAACGGCAGCCATATCAGCAATGCGGGGAAATTGTCGAACGCAACGAACATACCTGTTATTTACTGCTGTTTACTTTTCTAATAACTGAATGATAAAAAATACCACAGTGGCCACCACCATGATCAGGATATATGATCCTACCTGTCCGCTTTGTAACCACCTCAACTGCCTTCCGCTATACTGCACGAATCGTCCTACTCCATTTACAATTCCGTCTATCCCTGACCGTTCTACGACGTTGTTGAGGAATAGGGAAAATCCTTTAAGTGGTTTATTGATAACCGCATCATATATTTCGTCTACATACCATTTGTTTTCCAGTACCCTCGCAAAACCTGTGCTCTCCGCGCCGGTTTTTTCGTAACGGCTATAAGTCCTCATTGCATAGAATACGATGATCAGGATAAATACCACAGTTCCTCCCATCAGCATCCATTCGGTGGAATGGGCAACAGTATGTGCTTCCTGGTGCACTGTGGATTCTGCAAATACAGGTGCGAGGAAACTGCTCAGCCAGTGTGCATCTTTCGCAAACAGTTCGGGAATACCGAGGAAACCGGCAACAATGGCAAGTACCGCCAGGATCATCAACGGGATGGTCATGGCCGATGGTGATTCATGAAGATGATGTTCCTGTTCATGTGTTCCACGGAATTTTCCAAGGAAGGTCATCGCATATAAACGGAACATATAAAATGCCGTCAGCAATGCGCTGAAAGCACCGATAAAATATAATACGGGGCTGTGTGCAAAAACACCGGTAAGGATTTCATCCTTTGAAAAGAATCCTGAAAAGGGCGGAATACCTGCAATGGCAACACATCCTATCAGGAAAGTAATATGCGTAACCGGTAAGTATTTTTTCAATCCGCCCATATTCCTGATATCCTGTTCGTGATGCATGGCATGTATCACACTACCTGCACCAAGGAATAACAAAGCCTTGAAAAATGCATGTGTCATTACATGAAACACTGCACCGGTATATGCGCCTACGCCCAGCCCGAGAAACATCAAGCCCAGCTGGCTCACCGTGGAATATGCCAACACTTTTTTGATATCATTTTGCTTTATGGCGATGGTTGCCGCAAGCAGGGCAGTTGCCAGTCCAATGACTGCTACGATCATTGGGGTGACGGGAGCAAGGGTATAAAGAATATTACTCCTCGCAATCATATAGATACCTGCCGTGACCATGGTAGCGGCATGGATCAGTGCAGAAACCGGGGTCGGACCTGCCATGGCATCCGGCAACCAGGTATATAAGGGAATCTGTGCAGATTTACCGGTTGCACCAACAAATAACAACAAGGTTATCCCGGTAAGCACTGCTGGTGCGGTGTCGCCAGCTTTGGCAAAAACTTCGGTAAAACCGGTGGTCCCATATTGTCCGATCATCCAGAAGATCGCCAGTAAGAAACCAAGGTCACCAATCCGGTTCATCACAAATGCCTTTTTGGCGGCATTATTATAATCACCATTCTTAAACCAGTAACCGATGAGCAGGTAGGAACATAATCCCACACCTTCCCATCCGATGAA
This sequence comes from uncultured Sphingobacteriales bacterium, assembly GCA_963707255.1. GTDB lineage: Bacteria > Bacteroidota > Bacteroidia > Chitinophagales > Chitinophagaceae > Pollutibacter. The sequence continues at coordinate 414,896 of CAVPPM010000018.1, forward strand.
CATGATCACGAAATTTGCTCCAAGGACAAGCAGCAGCATGGAAAAAATGAAGAGGTTCAGGTAAGCAAAATATCGTGCATAATGCGGAGCTGTCTCCTCATTCATGTAAGAAGTGGAATACAAATGGATCAGGAAACCTACACCGGTAATGATCAGCAGGAAGAGGGTCGATAACTGGTCGACCTGGAAAGTAAACGGAATATTCAGTTTGGCCGTATTGATAAAATCAAAAAGCCTGACCTGCGAAGCACTGAAGCCCGGAGTTTTGACTTCGAGGAAAATGAGTACGCTCAGTATAAATGAAGCCAGCACAGACCCCGTACCGAAAAATCCGGTGAGTGATTTTGAAAGATAATTCCGGCCCAACCCGTTGATCAGAAATCCGATCAGCGGAAACAGCGGGACCAGGTAAATAAATTTAGTCATGTTTTGGTTGTCGGTTTACAAGCAGTGGATGGATGGATGTTGTACACCAAACACCTAGTGCTTCAATCTATTCAAAAAGTTTATATCAACGGAATGTATATTCCGGTACATCATTACAATAATGGCCAGCCCCACACTCACTTCTGCAGCCGCAACCACCATAATAAAAAATACGAACAGCTGTGCATCTGACCCTGCAGTGGTGGAAGGGTTCATGGCTACCGCCCCCGCATAATGCATTTTCGAAAATGCCACCAGCAACAGGTTCACCGCATTCAGCATGAGTTCAATACACATGAATACAATGATGGCATTCCTCCGCGTGAGTACCCCCATCACGCCGATGCTGAACAGGGCAACGGCCAGGAATATGTAATAGTTAATTGGCAACGTATATAATTTTATAATTGTCTATTGCGATAATGCGATAATGAAATGTGTTAATGTAATTCACTAGTTCCGCAATCCGTAATCACCTTCGCTAAAGCTTCGGTGGAATCTGCCGCCGAATCTTACGAAGCCTTAATCTATTTCAGTCCTTTTTCCCTATCACCACCGCCCCCACCATCGCACTCAAAAACAACACACTGCTTATTTCAAACGGCAGCACATAATCCTTGAACAACACCATTCCCAAATTCTGAATCAGGCCTATATTGCCATCCTTCACCTGGGCCACCTGGTATTTCATTTCCGTATCCTTCAATGCCGCAATGATCACCAGCATCAGTGAACCTCCTGCAACTACCCCTGCCATTTTCATCCACCTGTTTTTCTGAGGTTCAGTATCCGAATTCAGGTTCATCAGCATGATCACAAAAAGGAACAGCACCATGATGGCACCTGCATATACAATCAGGTTAACGATGGCAAGAAACTGCGCATTAAGTATGATATAATGACCGGAAATGGCAAAGAATACAGCAATAAGCCAGAGCACACTGTGGACCGGGTTTTTACTGAAAACCACCATCAGCGCACTGAGGATGGCCAATGCGGTAAGAAACCAGAATAGAATTTCCGTTATTCCCATGTCAGTTTTTATCGGTTTTGGTCGCTTTTATGTTTTGTTTGCGCTCTTCCAGTTTTCCCTGTGCCTTTGCAAAATCATCCGGATTCAGCTTTGGGATCCGGGATCAGCAGGTCAGGCTTACCATAAATAAAACTCTCACGCGTAAAATTTGCCGGTGTAAAGGTTTCCGTAAGATAGATGGCATCTTTCGGACAGGCTTCTTCACATAATCCGCAAAAAATACAACGCAGCATATTGATTTCATACCTTGCAGCATATTTTTCTTCACGATACAAATGTTCCTCCTGTGGCATGCGTTCAGCTGCTTCCATGGTGATGGCTTCAGCCGGACAAGCCACTGCACATAATCCGCAGGCAGTGCAGCGTTCCCTTCCCTCTTCATCGCGATTCAGAATATGCAGTCCCCTGAATACAGGGCTGAAAGGCCTCTTTTCTTCAGGATAACTGATCGTTGCCTTTCTTTTGAATATATGGCTGAACGTAATGCCCATACCCTTCAGGATCGCTGGCAGGTAAAGCCTTTCGCCAAAACTCATGGGCTTTTGTTCAAGGACTTTCGCTCTGTTGGTTAATGTCTGCATAATAAACAGCTTTTATTTGTTCCAATGTCCGGGACCATTTCCCGAGCCTGATTAAGCTGCCGGTTTATTAATGGTTGCAAAAATATTTTTTGTTTGCCGATCTCCCAATTTAATTACCCGACTTCACGATTTACTTTTCACTTTGCTGATCATCATTTGTTCAGCCACAAAATCAATCCACCCGTCACCACCATATTGATCAACGCCAGCGGTATCAGTTTTTTCCATCCCAGGTCCATCAACTGGTCATAACGGAACCGTGGAATCGTCCACCTTACCCACATGAAAAAGAAAAGGAAAAATGCCACTTTCAGTAATAAGGCAAATGTACCCAGCGTCGTCACAACGTTTGTTCCCCAGCTTTCTGCCAGTTTCGCTTCATTCACAAACGGTATATCGTACCCGCCGAAAAAAAGCGTCGCAACAATGGCACTGCTGATAAACATATTGATATACTCCGCGAACAGATAAAATCCAAGCTTCATGGACGAATACTCCTGGTGATAACCAAAGTTCAGTTCATTCTCCGCTTCCGGAAGGTCAAAAGGCGTCCTGTTACATTCTGCAAATGCACAGATCAGGAAGATCAGGAAGCCCACCGGCTGGTACACCACATTCCAAACGCCGCTGGATACCTGCTGTTCAACAATGGTCTTCATACTCAGCGAACCTGATAACATCAGCAGGGCAATCAGGGAAAGTCCCATCGCCAGTTCATAGGAAATGATCTGTGATGCTCCCCTTACTGCGGCAATCAGTGAAAACTTATTGTTCGATGCCCATCCTCCGATCATGATGCCATAAACACCCATACTCACTACACCAAACACATATAGAATGCCGATATTGATGTCTGCAATCTGCAGTCCAACTTCACGACCAAAAATTTCAAGTTTGTTTCCCCATGGCATTACCGCGCCGGTCATCATGGCGGTTAACATCGCCATACAGGGACCCAGTATAAAGAGCCATTTATTGGAAGTGAGGGGAATGATCTCTTCCTTCAAGAATAGTTTCATCCCATCCGCAACAGGTTGTAACAAGCCAAAGGGACCGGCCCGGTTTGGACCTATCCTGTCCTGGATCACAGCGGCAACCTTTCTTTCGGCCCAGGTGGAATACATCGCAATTACCAATGATCCCATAATGACCACTACAATCAGCGAGAACTTCTCTAACAGAAATGCATAGTCGAAAGCTAGCATCATGGCTTCGGTTGGTTTAAAGCTTTTTCCTTTGTTTCAAAATCGGAGGAATGTGCGGGTCCGGGTATCTCACTTAGATCAACTTCGGGTTTATTCACTTCACTGACCGAATGGATATCCATCAGCAGTTTCGGCTGACGGCCCCCATGAACGGCAGAGAAGGTTTCTTTTGGCTTATGCACGCCCACATAATGTCCCTGTGAGATAACGGAATGACGGTTGATATGCGTCGGGCCTTCAATCACCCAGTCACTGGTATTTTTCTTCTCAAACCTGCAGGTATTGCAGATCCAGTCTTTCACTTCACCCCATTCATCTTTTCTTGCGGTAACCCTGAAGTACTTCATCACCACGCTGCCACAGGGTAACTTTTCCACAACAGGTAGGACAATCACGATGTGCATCTACCGGTTTGGTAAACCATACCCTGTTTTTGAAACCGGAAGGTTCTGTCGGTCAGTGCACCAACCGGGCAAACATCGATCACGTTGCCGATAAAATCATTGTCGAGCGATTTTTCAATATAGGTCGCGATCTCGGAATGATCACCACGAGATAATATACCATGCACCCTTTTATTCTGTAATCTGGTCGGCCACATACACACAACGGTAACAAAGTATGCACCGGGTCATGTGCAACTGAATATAAGGACCGAGGTCATGTTTCTCAAATGTTCTTCTCTTGAATTCGTAACGTGTTGCCTTCGGCACCATGCTCATAGCCAAGGTCCTGCAGGTGACATTCACCGGCCTGGTCGCAGATCGGGCAATCCAGCGGATGATTAATCAACAGAAATTCCACCACGCCTTTCCTTGCATCGATCACCTTTTCACTGGTGATATTTTTTACTTCCATTCCATCCATTACATTGGTACGGCAACTGGCCACCAGTTTGGGCATTGGCCTTGGATCTGCTGCACTACCCTTGCTCACTTCCACCAGGCAGGTACGGCATTTACCACCACTGCCTTTCAGTTTGGTGTAATAAGCACATGGCCGGAGGCGCCACATCACCACCCATCATACGTGCAGCCTGCAGGATACTTGTGCCCGGCTCCACTTCAATGGTGATGTTGTCGATGGTGACCTTAAATAATTTCTTTTCTTCTGCCATAATGTATTTTTCAAATGTCAGTTTACCATTAATGCATTTCAATGCTCATGACAACTTCCCTGGGTTCTGCATAATGCGCCAAGCCCGAAATTTCTTTTCTGGGACTCATCCGGATTCTCTACATGCCATTCAAACTCATCACGGAAATGCCGGATCGCAGCTGCAACGGGCCATGCTGCTGCATCACCCAGCGGACAAATGGTATTTCCTTCAATCTTACGCTGTATATCCCAAAGCAGGTCAATATCTCTCATTTTCCTTTTCCGTATTCAATATTGTGCAGGATCTTCTCCATCCATCCTGTTCCTTCCCTGCAGGGAGAACACTGTCCGCAACTTTCATGACGATAAAACCTGGCGAGTGTAAGTGTATGTCGCACCACACACTGGTCTTCATCCAGCACAATAAAACCACCCGATCCCATCATCGACCCGGTGGCAAATCCACCATCTGCAAGGCTTTCATAGGTCATCATCCTTGTTTCGCCCTTCGCTGTTTTCAATAATAGGTTGGCAGGAAGTATAGGAACCGATGATCCGCCGGGAATGCAGGCCTTTAGTCTTTTTCCATTGGCTATGCCTCCACAGTATTCATCACTGTAAATAAATTCTTCAACGGAAATCGTCATGTCAATTTCATATACTCCGGGCTTATTGATATTACCGCAGGCAGAAATGAGTTTGGTACCGGTTGATTTTCCGATGCCGATCTTGGCATATTCTTCTCCACCGTCATTAATGATCGGAACAACTGCAGCAATGGTCTCCACATTGTTGACCACCGTCGGCCTGTCCCATATACCTTTAACCGCAGGGAAAGGTGGTTTGATACGGGGGTTACCGCGTTTACCTTCGAGGGATTCGAGCAATGCTGTTTCTTCACCACAGATATATGCACCAGCACCACGCTGGACATGAATCTCACAATCAAATCCCGATCCCTGGATATTTTTTCCAAGGAATCCATTGTTCTTTGCTTCTGCTATGGCCTGTTCGAGGATATCTACAATCCAGGCATATTCACCACGGATATACATATATGTATTATTGCTTCCCAATGCATATGATGATACTACCAGGCCTTCGATCAGCAGGTGCGGAATGAATTCCATCAGGTAGCGGTCCTTGAATGTTCCGGGTTCTGATTCATCGGCATTGCATACCAGGTGACGTGGAACACCTTCGGGTTTGGCAAGAAATCTCCATTTCATACCTGCAGGAAAACCGGCACCACCACGTCCCCTCAAACCGCTCTTTTTCACCTCTTCGGTAACCTGGTCCGGGGTCATGGTCTTTAATGCCTTCTCCACACTGCGATAGCCACCTTCCCGGCGATAGGTATCAAAATACCTGATCCCTTCAACATGCGCCTTTTCAAGTAATAATTTTCTACCCATTTTTTATGCTGATCATTTTATCAGAGTGCCGGTGAGGGCCCTCATGATGATGAATTTCATTTCTTCTTTAAAATATATTTATCGGCCAGTTTACCCGTAATCATATTTCCCTTCATGTCGAGCTGCACCAGTGAAGAATCTGTCCGTATATACATGGACGGTCCATTCTTGCGATTGGCCAAATGGATGGTATCAGCACCATGCTTCATCCATGTACCGTTCTCACTGAATTCATTTGAACCGGCACCCGTTGATTTCCTGCCCAGGTATATGGAATGTACCATGTACGTATTATCCGACTTTAAGTCGATTTCCGTTTCAATTCCTGTACAGTCGGCGCAGGGAATAATGCCGGCATAATGTTCAACGGTAATCGCGGGCTCAGCGATTATTGAGGTAGTATCTGCTGCAGATGCCGTTGTATCTGTCGCCTTATCCGTCACCTGTTCCGCATGTTTTTCCGCATGGTTGCAGGCCATGGCAAGAAATACAATACAGATGGTGAATAAATATTTCATATCAATTGTTTTTAACGGCATTTCGCCTGCAGTCCTCTATGATATTGTCTATTTTTTCAGGAGTCAGGTGTTCGCGATAATGTTTACCCATTTGCATCATCGGCGCATAGCCGCAGGCGCCCAGGCATTCCACGGTTTTAAGGGTGAACAGACCATCAGCGGTTGTTTCACCAACGCCGATGGCTAAACGATTTTTAATGTGTGCAATCAGTTCGTCGCTGCCCCGGAGCATGCAGGGACCGGTCTGGCAGACTTCAAACACATATCGTCCCACAGGCTGAAGGTTATACATGCTGTAGAAAGTAGCCACTTCATATACCTCAATAGGTTCGATGCGAAGGATGGAAGCCACATAATCCATGGCTTCGGGACTGAGCCATCCGCCGAACTCTTCCTGTGCAAGGTGAAGCAGCGGAAGCAGGGCGCTTTTCTGTTTCCCTTCGGGATAACGGGCGATGATCCTTTCCGCTTCTTTCTGATTTTCCTCCGAAAACTTTATCATGAATAATTTTGGTTGTTCAGCTTTATCTATTTAATCAGTCAATGTGAATTTGAAACCTGAATTTGAAATACGAATCCCTGAATCTGAATTTGGGAATGTGAATCTCAAAACGATCTCAATGCGAATCTCAAATGCGGATTTCAAAATCTGAATTTCAAAATGCGCAATGAAAATTCTCTCATTTGCATTTCCACATTTTCCACACTTCCCAATTCCCACATTAAAATTTTGGCTCCGCCAAAATTTTACGCGTCCATTTCTCCCGCAATCAGGTTGAAACTGCTCAATGTTACAATGGCATCACTCAGCATACTTCCTTTTACCACTTCCGGATAGGCCTGGTAATAGACAAAACATGGCCTTCTGAAATGGAGCCGGTAAGGTGCTCTTCCACCATCGCTGATCAGGTAAAATCCAAGTTCACCATTTCCTCCTTCCACACTCATATAAACTTCACCCGCAGGAATATCTGTTTCCCCCATCACGATTTTAAAGTGATAGATCAGCGCTTCCATCTTGGTATACACTAACTCCTTTTCAGGAAGATAATAGTCAGGAAGATCCGCATGATACACATCCGCCTCCGCTCCTTTAAACTCCTGCACTTTTCGGTAAGCCTGCTGGATGATCTTGAGTGACTCCCACATCTCTCCATTCCGCACCTGGTAACGATCATAATTATCACCAGTGGTTCCTACAGGAATAGCGAAATCAATATCCTCGTATGAAGAGTAAGGGCTGTGCACCCTCACATCATAATCCACACCGGTAGCACGAAGATTGGGGCCTGTAAATCCATAATTCAATGCACGTTCTGCAGAAATTCCGCCCACACCCTGGGTACGTTCAATAAATATCCGGTTGCGGGTGAACAGGTTTTCAAATTCTCGCAATACACGGGGATATTCATCCAGGAATTTTTCTATTTTCTCGAAAGGCTGTATTGGTAAAATTTCTTTCAAATCCGCCGATACGGCCGATATTGGTAGTGAGCCTCGATCCGCAGACCTCTTCATAGATTTCATAAATCAGTTCCCGGTATTGCATCACATAAAGAAAGCCTGTATAGGCACCTGTATCAACACCTACAATGGAATTGCAGATGAGGTGATCTGAAATACGGGCCAGTTCCATGATGATGATCCGGAGATAATCAACCCGCTTTGGTGTTTTAACACCGAGTAATTTTTCGCAGGTCAGGTGCCATCCCATATTATTGATGGGAGACGAACAATAATTCAACCGGTCTGTCAGTGGGGTGATCTGGTAATAGGGCCTGCGTTCAGCGATTTTTTCAAATGCCCGGTGGATATATCCTACGGTTGGCTCTGTTTTTACAATTCTTTCTCCGTCAAGTTCCAGGATATTCTGGAATACACCATGTGTTGCCGGGTGTGTAGGACCCAGGTTAAGTGTTGTCGTGGTTTTTTCTATGGAACCTTCCGGCAGTCGTATGTTACTATGATCTGACATAGTCTTCGATAGTTAATGTAAACCTGTCTGCTTACCGGCCAAACATTTCATCATCTTTATCAATCCTTGTCTGGTCTTCCAACGGAAATTCCTTTCTCATCGGGAAATAATCCATTTCATCCACATTCAATATCCTCCTCAGGTCAGGATGACCCACAAAATTTACCCCGTAAGAAATCATAGGTTTCCCTTTCCATCCAGTTGGCACTGGAAAAAATGACCGGTGGCTGTATACACATCAGGCTGTGCCACAGGGGTAAATACTTTAATCCTGCATCCTTATATTGTCCACCAGGTTGTGAAGGTGATATACCACGGCCAGTTCTTCTCCTTTCCGGTCGGGATAATGAACCGCAGTAAGGTCCGTAAGGAACCTGAAATTCAGTGACGGTTCATCAAACAGGAAATGTCATCACTTTCAGGTTGAGGTCCTTCGGCGCTGTAAACGTCAGCATGCCATAAGGTTCTTCCCATTCGGTGAGCTGGTCACCAAATTTTTCCGTGAGTTTGCTCTTTTATTATTTCATTCGTCATTCCTATTTCATTTGCATTTGCACATTTGCACACCTGCACATTCTCACATTGTTACTGTATTCCATAAGCTCTCCAGCAACAGTTTATACTTATCGCTGTTTCTCCTGCCTCAGGCTTTCATTGTGCACCAGTTCCTGAATCTTCATAAAACCATCAATGATCGCTTCGGGACGGGGCGGACAACCGGGAACATATACATCCACCGGGACTAACCTGGTCGATTCCCTGCAATACTGAATAGGTATCAAAAATTCCTCCACTGGAAGCACAGGCTCCCACTGGCCAATACCCAGCGGGGTTCTGCCATTTGCAGGTAAACCTGTTTAACGACCGGGCCCATTTTCTTAGCAATGGTTCCCATTACCATCAGCAGATCGCATTGCCGGGGTGAAAAGCCAACACGTTCAGAACCAAACCGGGCAAGATCATAGTGGGAACCCATGGTTGCCATGAATTCAATGCCGCAGCAGGAAGTGGCAAACGGAAGCGGCCAGATGGAATTCTTTCGGGCCAGTCCAACCACTTTGTCCAGCGAGGTTGCAAAAAAACCTTCCCCCGTAAACCCTTCGGGCGAATCCACCATATTGATACCCCGGTCAAGGCTATCTTTTTCTTTTATATTAAAACGAACCGGTCTCGACATAATAAATGCTTTTAATAGAATACTCTATATAACGTTATACCGGAAGACATGTTTGCTCATCGCCAAATGATCACAATATTTTATCAGTCTTCCCAGTGTCAGCGCACCTTTTTTTATGATATAGATAAAGCCTGCCAGGAACAATGCCACAAACAAGATCACCGCAAGAAATCCGTTCCATCCAAGGGCCCTGAAATTCACCGCATAAGGATAAAAAAAGATGACTTCCACGTCAAACAGCACAAACAGGATGGCAACCAGGAAATACTTGATGGCCATGGGCTGCCGGGCATTACCCTGCTGCTCTATACCGCTTTCAAAAGTCTGTAATTTATCGGAGGTATGCCTTTTTGGTCCGAGCGAGTGGGTCAGCATCATCATTCCCACTACAAATACTATTGCGAACAGGAGCTGAACGCCGATAGGGAAATAATTATTTGCACTATTTACCCCGTCAAGAGTGGGCGATTGCAGTAAATACAACAGGTTCATGAGGGATATGTATTACGCGGGCAAATTTAAGGTAGTGGAGGGGAATTACAATTTAAAAAATAACCAGGCCGATTGGAGACTAGAGGCGAGATCAGACTAGAGACGAGAGACGAGACGAGAGACCTGGTTGAGCCGGGAGCATATGTCCATTAAAAAGGGGCTGAACAAAGTTCAACCCCTCATAATTATATTTCTCTGTCTCTAGTCTCTATAAAGGTTTTCCACCTGTCTTACCAGCGGGCTTGGGCGTGCCCTTCCCTATTGCCTTTTGCAAGATCTCCTTATTCTTTGCTGCATCAGCATTCGCAGGATCTATTTCTATGATCTTGTCGAGGTAGGTAATTGCCGTGGGGAAATCCTTCTTAACGTTGGCATTATAACCGGCCAGATATCCGTACGCAGTGATCAGGGTAGATTTATTCTTCACCTTATCTGCTTCGGCCAGTTCAACGAATCGCTGGCAGTCGGCAATCGCCAGTCCCTGCTCCATGGTGGAATCCACAACAGAGAGCGACCTGAAGCTCCAATAATGGCCGTAAACTTCATCAGGATACTTCGACTTATAAATATCAAATACACTATCGGCCACCAGGTAGTTTCCTGCTTTAAAGTTTTCGAACCCTGCATTGTAAATATCCACTTTGGTTGGTGCGGGCACGATCATATTCAGCAGGGCCAATGACCATTCGGCCACTTTTTGCTGGTTGGGAATGCGTTTAAAGATATCAATAGCTTTCCTGGCGGTTTCCACTTTGCCTTTGGCACTGGTATCCATCTGGATCGCCATTTTAATATACTCATCGAACCTTGCCTGCTTTTCAGGGAATTTAGCAGCCAGTGATGCTGCCAGGAGGAAGTTGTCGGAAACGATCTGTTCTTCCTTTGCCTTACTGATAAAGGTCTCCATATTATGGATGGCATTCGTGGAGTCACCCAGTTTGTCGTAGCTGTAACTCTTCAGCCTGTAGAGACGTGCATCAGCATTTTCTCCCTGGGCGGCCAGCAACTGGTCTGCCTTGGCGATGGCGCCTTTGTTATCACCACTGGCAAAGAGGAGGCTGGCTTCTTCATAATCCAGCGCCGGGCCTTTATCAGCCAATGGCTTATACTTATTGAAATATTCTTTTGACTTATTGACATCCCGGAAGAAATAATAACCGTAAAGGTCATAATAAGCGGGGCCATAATTAGGGTCATCAGCAATGGCCTCATTAAAATACTTCACGAACAGATCTTCCTGGTCTTTCCCCTGGGTCAGGTAGATTTTACCAACACGGTATTTTGCCTCCGCATATTTGGGATCAACCGTCAATGCATTCAGGTAGGACTTTACAGATGCGCCGCCGTCATTTTTCTTTCGATAGGCGTCACCAAGGTTGATGTAAACATCCGGCTCCTTCATTCCCTTGATGGCAATGGCCTGGTTTAGTTTATCAATGGCATAATCCGCATCGCCATATTTTTTGTCAACGTTGGCATGGCCGATGGCATTAAGCACAGCCACGTCCTTTGATTTGGTCAGGCTCAGTGCTGTTTCAAACCGCTGGCGGCCTTCATTGGCCTTGCCTTCGATCAGTTCAACATGGCCCATACCCACTAACAGTAATGGATTACTGCCGGCAGCTTCCAGTCCCTTTCGGTAAACTTCTTTTGCCTTTTCAGGTTGTCCAAGGTCGATATACACCTGGCCAAGCCAGTAAAGTGCCTCAGCATTACCTGGATTAGCTGCAACAACCTTTTCCAAAGTCTCCTTTGCACTGTTATAGCGCTGATAATAAAGGAATTTTTTGCCATCCTGTACTGATTGGGCAAAAACCAGGTTGCTCATCAGCAATATCACAGCTACAATGCCGAGTTTGATTTTTGTCATGAACCCTATTTTTTAGTAATTGTAAAAACGATTAATAGTCAATGATTTCTCTATGATTCACAAATCTGTTTCTTCCATATCCACGTGCCTGACCTGGAGCGCCATCTTGGCCGGGGCCAGGTAAGCCCTTTTAAAGATCAGTTGCCCTTTCTGGTTGCCCAGGAAACTGGTAAACCCTTTTCCCAGGCCCGGATAATTTTCCTTTAATATATAGTACAAACCCCGTACCATCGGGTATCGCTTTAATACGATATTGGCCTGGTAGGGTTTAACATAAGCTTCTTCTTCGCAGCCACGGCATTGAAGATTGGCAATTTTAACGTTATTTAAAAAACTTAACTGGGCTGTATCTTCAGGGTTACCGATCCAACTCACTCCCACAAATCCGATGGCATCGGTATTTTTTGCAACATAATCAATTACTCCCTCACTTGTTGCTGCAGCCTGAACATTTGCAGAAAAAGGCTGCCCTTTCAGGACGGAATCAATCATAAACCTCACGGTGCTGGTGGCCTTATTGCCATCCATGACCAGTTTATAATGATAACCACTGGTTCCACTCAACATTCCACGGATATCGCTTAATGAAAAAAGCGAATCTTTTGCGCTATTATTGACCACTACGGCTATTGCATCAGATGCAATAATGCCATAGATGGGTGCATATCCCAGCCGGTCGTTAAATAAATTAACTTCTTCTTCACTCAGTCCGCGGGTCACAATCACCATGCGTATACTGTCAATACTGAGGTCTTTCATACACTCTGCCTCAGGCTTATAATGGGCAATGATCTGGGCTTCAGGATTCTGCGCAAGGAAAACCTTGATCTGTGAATCTATGATCGGCCTGAAAGACTCATCCACACTGATATGGATGATGCCCGATTTCATACTTTCCGGTGCAGCCTGTTTATCATCCACCCCCTTGCAACCATGCATTGGAACCATAACGGTCCCCATTATTAAAAAGGGCAATAACCCCCGTAACATCTTCTTGTAATAATAAAACTTCATTCCTGTCCTAATTGCTTTTATAACCGCGCCAAATCCTGAACATTCCATAGAGGATACATACCCCCCCGAAAATTCCGGCATATAACGGATCAATATCAAACTCAAAGCCAAGCTTCCTGTAAAATATCAACAGCAAACCTAACAGGGTTAGTAAGATACCCATGGTAAATGCATAGATGGCCCTTATCCTTGACTGATTTTTTTGTTGTTGCTGTTCAAATTCCTGCCGGGTCATCTGCTGCATATATGGGGGAGAGCAAGATAAGCAAATTCCAAAACCCTCAGGCAGGAAATTTTGTGTCACTAACAGTAGTATCGCTGCCCGGCAGTCTATCACCCACACCGAAGTTCCATATCTTTGCGAGCATGAAAATACTGATGGTTTGCCTGGGCAATATCTGTCGCAGTCCGCTTGCAGAGGGAATACTTCAATACCATGTAAAGCAGCGCGGACTTAACTGGATCGTTGACAGTGCCGGCACTAACGGTTACCATGTAGGTGAGGCCCCCCACCGGCTTTCTCAAAAAGTTGCCCTCATGAACGGGATCGATATCAGCCACCAGCGCTGCCGCAAATTCAGCAAAAACGACCTGCTGCAATACGATAAAATCTACGCCATGGCGCAGGAAGTCATCGAAGAAATGGAATGGATCGCAGGGAAGAATAATTTGGGCGGAAAGGTTGACCTGCTGATGAATGAATTGTTTCCGGGAAAAAACATCGACGTACCTGATCCATGGTATGGCCCCGAACCGGGATACCATGAAGTCTACCGGATGATCGACCAGGCTTGCGAACAGATCATCCTGAAATACTCCGGCAACAGTCCCCGCACCCTTTCTCAGCCACTTTCCCGGTAAACTTCACTATCCCTGCATATCTTGCACCATCTACATATGAAACCTTCCATTCCACAAGGCACCCGTGATTTTTCTGCCGACACCGTCAGGAAAAGAAATTATATCCTCGGCACATTGCGCGAAATTTTTGAAGTCTACGGCTTCGAACCCCTGGAAACTCCCGCCATGGAGAACCTGGAGACACTCATGGGCAAATATGGAAATGAAGGGGATAAACTGATTTTCCGCATCCTTAATAACGGACTGGATAATCCGGCCAAACAGGTTCAGGCGAGGCAGGATTTTGAACAGGTACTGTCGGGTAAAAATGTCAAAGGCATTACCGAAAGAGCCCTTCGGTATGACCTCACCATTCCCTTTGCCCGGTATGTGGCGATGAACCATGGCCAGTTGCATTTTCCCTTCAAAAGATACCAGGTGCAGCCGGTATGGCGGGCCGACAGGCCCCAGAAAGGACGATACCGCGAGTTTTACCAGTGTGACGCAGACATTGTAGGCAGTTACTCATTGATGAACGAAGTGGAACTGGCTTCCCTGTACAGCCTCGCTTTCCAACGGTTAAGAATACCCGTAGACATACGGATCAACAACCGGAAGATCCTGGCAGCGCTGGCAAATCTCTGCGGAGGTGCCGAACAGCTCACCGATATTACCGTGGCCATAGACAAACTGGATAAAATTGGACTGGAAAAAGTTCAGGAAGAGCTGATGCAGAAAGGTCTTGATGCCGACCAGGTAAACCTTATCAGCCGTTACCTGGCTATTACAGGAACCGATGAAGAAAAATGGCAGCAGGCCGATGAGCTGCTGGGACAGGACGCCGAAGGACGCAAGGGACTTGACGAAATAAAATATATCCTCGACTATCTAAAGGAAAACCTTCCGGGAAATGCGTCGAACGTAACAATAGATTTTACCCTGGCCCGCGGGCTGAACTATTATACAGGCACCATTTTCGAAGTAAAGGCAAAAGACGTGCAGATGGGAAGCATCGGCGGCGGCGGAAGGTATGATGACCTTACCGGATTGTTCGGCGTGAAAGGCATTCCCGGCGTTGGCATTTCTTTCGGAGTCGACCGGATCTATGACGTGATGGAAGAACTGGGCCTGATGCCGGAGAATATTGCAGAAGGCACCCGCGCCTTATTTTTCAATTGGGTGAAGCGGAGAGTAAACAGGCTTTTATGCTGATGAATACACTCCGTGAAAAAGGGATAGCCTGCGAACTCTACCATGAAAAATCAAAATTCGACAAGCAGTTTAAATACGCGGAGAAAAAACGCATACCCTTTGCCGTTATCATCGGTTCAGAAGAAGTGAATACCAAAACCGCGGTAATCAAAAACCTCGCTACCGGTATGCAGATGAGTGTGGGGTTTGATGATCTCGCGAAAGAGTTGAGGGTTGAGGGTTTGCACTTAAACCCTCAACCCTCAACCACCCAACTCATACACCACCGCCGCTCCCTGCCCCACGCCAACACACATTGTGGCCAGGCCGTATCGAACACCGCGCCTTTTCATTTCATGCAACAGTGTGGTGGAAATCCTCACCCCCGAACAACCCAATGGATGGCCGATAGCAATGGCGCCACCATTAACATTTACCAGTGAAGGGTCTAAAGATAAATCGTGTATGCATGCCAGTGACTGTGAAGCGAAGGCCTCGTTGAGTTCCACGAGACCGATATCTGCTATTTTTAATCCGGCCCGTTGTAAAGCCTTTCTTACCGCCGGCACCGGCCCGATGCCCATTATCGCAGGGTCAACGCCTGCAACAGCCATCGATACAATCCTTGCCATGGGTTTCCACCCATACTCTTTTACAGCCACTTCGCCGGCCAGCAATATGGCGGCAGCTCCGTCATTGATGCCGGAGGAATTTCCTGCCGTCACGGTCCCGTCTTTGGCAAAGGCTGGTTTTAGCTGTGCAAGTTTTTCCAGGGTGGTGTTCCTGGGGTGTTCATCATCTTTCGCCACACCATTTTTATTGGTCACCGGTACAATTTCATCTTCCCATTTTCCGGCGGCTTTTGCGGCAAAATACTTTTCCTGTGAATGAAGGGCAAACCTGTCCTGCTCCTCCCTGCTGATCTTCCACTGGCGGGCAACATTCTCTGCTGTTTCTCCCATGGAATAGGGATGGTGCTTCTCGCTCAGTTCCGGATTAATGAATCTCCAGCCGAGCGTGGTGTCAAAGATTTCAGCCCTGCGACTAAAGCCTTCATCCGATTTGGGCATTACAAAAGGCGCCCGGGTCATGCTCTCCACACCCGATGCAATATATATTTCCCCATCGCCACAGGCAATGGACCTGGAGGCCGACATGATCGCTTCGAGACCACTGGCGCATAAGCGGTTCACCGTTGCCCCGGCCACTGAAACCGGGAGTCCTGCCAATAGCACCGCCATCCGGGCAACATTACGGTTATCCTCACCTGCCTGGTTGGCATCCCCTGCAATGACTTCTTCGATCTTTGCCGGGTCGAGGCCCGGAAACCGCCCCACCAATTCACGGATCACCAGTGCCAGGAGGTTATCCGGGCGCACGGTTGAAAGTATCCCTCCATACTTTCCAACGGGTGTACGAAGGGCATCAATGACAAACACATCTTTCATGGGGCCAAATATACTATGTTCATTTCCAACACAGGCCTGTGCCTGCCACCAAGGGCCCTTTCCGGAAGAAGGTGACGTCTTCCGTCCGGCTGCCCATTAAAAACGTACTTTTGCCACATGAACGTAGCGACTCAGCGAAACATACGTCATATAAGCCTTGAAGAACTGAACAGGTTCTTTGAAAGCATTGGCGAACCAAAATTCCGGGCCAAACAGGTATGGGAATGGTTGTGGCATAAACATGCCCATAGTTTTGATCAAATGACCAACCTCTCAAAGGTCCTCAGGGAAAAACTAAACGCATCCTTTACCCTTCCGGCGCTTACGGTCGACACCACCCAGCATAGTGCAGATGGCACCATCAAATCGAGGTTCAGGACCAGGGAAGGTCATATGGTGGAAGGCGTCATGATTCCTACTGAATCCAGGATGACGGCCTGCGTGTCATCTCAAATCGGCTGCAGCCTGAGCTGTAAATTTTGTGCAACGGGATATATTCCCCGTAAAAGAAACCTGGATTTCGATGAGATCGTTGACGAAGTGGTGTTAATTAATCAACAGGCCGAAAAAGTAAACGGCAAGAAACTCAGCAACATCGTCTTTATGGGAATGGGTGAGCCATTGCTAAACTACAGTAATGTACTTAAAGCCATTGAACGCATCAGCGCTCCGGACGGACTGGGTATGAGTCCCCGGAGAATTACCGTATCCACCGCCGGGGTTTCAAAAATGATCCGCCAGCTGGGTGACGACGAAGTGAGGTTTAAACTGGCCGTTTCCCTCCACGCAGCCAACGACATAAAAAGAAACGAGATCATGCCCATCAACGAATCCAATAACCTGGCTTCATTGATTGATGCGCTGAATTATTTTTACCGGAAGACGAAGAATGAGATCACCCTGGAATACATTCTCTTTAAAGATTTTAATGATTCGATTGCCGATGCGGATGAACTGATCAAAATATATCGCCAGGTTCCCGCGGATCTTGTTAATATCATTGAGTACAATCCGATAGACTTTGCCAAGTTCGAAAAACCTACCGAAGAAAAAGTTGCCGCTTTTATGGAATACCTGGAAAGGCATAAAGTGAATGCAAGATTGAGAAGAAGCCGCGGAAAGGACATTGATGCAGCTTGTGGGCAACTGGCCAACAAATAATGTGCAAATTTGCAAATTTGAAGATGTGCAAATGGAATGGGAGAATTCTTTGGAAGTATTATCAAAACAGTAGAGATTAATTAACAGCCCGGACATCAGTCAACTGCATTTTATGAAAAAAAAGACAGACAACTTCGACAAATTCTATCCCACCAAAAAGAATAGCGCTATCAAGGAGCAATTCAAGCAGGAAAAGAAAAAATGGAAAAAAGAGCGCTCAGAAGCCATAGAAATCCAAAAGAAAAGAATCCGGCTTCCAAAAGAAGCACCGCAACCTATATTGATCAAGAAAAAAATCACCCATGAGGAGATGCCCCTCAATAAATTTATTGCCCATTCAGGTGTTTGTGCAAGAAGGGAAGCTGCGGTATTGGTAAAGGAAGGAAAGGTAAAAGTGAATGGTGAACTGATCGTAGAACCGGGTTTTAAGGTAACCGATAAGGATGAGATCACGGTGAATGGAAAACAAATTTACCTGGCTAAAAACCTGGTGTATATACTGCTGAACAAACCAAAGGATTACCTCACCACTTCATCCGATCCTGAAGGAAGGAAGACCGTACTGGAACTGATCACGGGGGCGACAAAGGAAAGGGTTTTTCCGATTGGCAGGCTCGACAGGAACACTACGGGTGTATTGATCCTTACCAATGACGGTGAGCTCACCCAGAAACTTTCCCATCCTTCCAATGAAATCAAGAAAATATATGAGGTGAAGCTGGATAAGCCGCTGACAAAAAAAGATATGGAACAGGTGGCTGCCGGTATTGAACTCGAAGACGGATTCATCCGCGCGGATGTTATTGCTTACGCAGACGCAAAAGACAAATCGGTGATCGGCATCGAAATTCATAGCGGAAGAAACCGGATCGTCAGGAGAATATTTGAACACCTCGGGTATGATGTCAGGAATCTTGACCGCGTTATGTTTGCCGGGCTTACCAAGAAAAATGTTGATCGCAGCAAATGGCGTTACCTGAATGAAAAAGAGGTCCGCACGCTCAAGTATCTGAATATTTCCGTTTTTAAAGACAATGTAAAAAAACAGAGGATCAGCGACGATAAAGAGGCTGATGAAATCATACGTAAAGACAGGGAGAAGAAAAATACCCGGCTGGCAGAAAATGAAGCGGCAGATGAGATTGTCCGCGAGGAAATTCAGTTGAAAAAACCAGGCTTTAAAAAACAGGAAAAAGCCAACATTAAAAAAGCCGTCGATGGATCTCACAAAAAACACAGGCTGACAAAACCCCGGAAAAACGAAAGCGGTATTCGCAGTGTTGACAATGCAGAAAAGCCATACAGGAAAAATAATGACAGGCCAAATGCAGTAAAGCCCTATCAAAAAAACAGTAAGGAAGTAAATCCTGCAAGGCCATACCGGAAAAATGATGACAGGCCAAATGCAATAAAGCCCTATCAAAAAAATAGTACCGAAAACCGGAAAAATGATGACTCCAGGTCCTTTGGAAAAGGTGCTACCGGGAAAACGGTTCCCAAAAGCAATAGTGGAAGGAAGCCAGCCAGTGCTGTAACACTCGTAAAGAAAAAAACAACCAAAAAGTTTGAAGAAGGAGATTAGTGTAAGGAATGAGCATCATAAAAAAATATATTGTTTTCGAGGATAATGACCTGGTAGCGGTAAATAAACCGTCGGGATTATTATCCGTGCCGGATCGTTTCGATGAACAACTTCCCTCCCTGAAAAAAATGCTGAAGGACGAATTCGGGGAAATCTTTGTTATTCACCGGTTAGACAGAGATACCAGCGGCCTGATCATCTTCGCAAAGAATGCAGAAGCCCATCGATATTATTCCGGCATTTTTGAGGACAGAAAAGTGGAGAAAACATACCTGGGTATGGTCCACGGAACACTACCACTGGACGAAGGAACCATCGACAAACCCATCGCCCCACATTTTACGGTAAAGGGCAAAATGATGGTATACCGCAAGGGCAAGAATTCCATTACCCATTACCGTGTCCGGGAAAGTTTCGGATTATACAGCCTGGTGGAATTCAGGATAGAGACCGGAAGAACCCACCAGATAAGGGTGCATATGCAGGATATGGGTCATCCCATTGTATGTGATGCATTGTATGGAACAGAAGATCCTGTACTGCTGTCGAGGATCAAAAGAAATTACAAACTGTCAAAGCAGGAAGATGAAGAACGGCCCTTACTCAGTCGCCTTGCCCTTCATTCCTGGAAACTGGCCTTTACCGACCAGCAGGGGAAAACTGTTGCCCTGGAGGCTGAATTGCCAAAGGATATGTCAGCCGTTCTTCAACAGTTAAAAAAGGTAAAAATTCATCCTACCAAATAGGTAGACTTTACTATATTTGTCATTCTAAAATAAAAACATATGGCACTACGATTAGGCGATATCGCCCCCAATTTTAAGGCACAAACCAGCATAGGTGAAATTGATTTGTATGAATACCTGGGTGATGGCTGGGGAGTATTGTTTTCTCATCCTGCTGATTATACACCGGTATGTACCACCGAACTGGGCAAGACGGCGCAATTGGCAGAAGAATTCCGTAAAAGGAACGTGAAGGTGCTGGCGTTGAGTGTTGATACACTGGACAGGCATACCGGTTGGGTGAATGATATCAATGAAACACAGCATACCAATGTGAACTTCCCGATTATTTCGGACGCAGACCGTAAAGTTTCTGACCTGTATGACATGATTCATCCCAATGCATCGGAAACTGCAACTGTCCGTTCATTGTTTATCATCGGACCCGATAAGAAGATTAAACTGATGATCACTTATCCTGCATCCACCGGAAGGAATTTCGTGGAAGTACTCAGGGTTATTGATTCTTTGCAATTGACTGCCAATTATAGTGTGGCCACTCCGGCCGACTGGAAGGAAGGTGAAGATGTTATTGTAGTGCCTGCAGTCAGTACAGAAGACGCCATCAAAAAATTCCCGAAAGGACTGAATATTGTGAAGCCTTATTTGCGTTACACTCCGCAACCGAATAAGTAGTTGAGGGTTGAGTGTTGAGGGTTGAGAGTTACTTTAAAAATTTAAGAGGTTGAATATTCAGCCTCTTTTTTTGTCATTTACTCAACTCTCAACTCTCAACTCTCAACCCTCAACCCTCAACCCTCAACCCATCGCTCCTCCCTTCGTAATTGAACCCTTTCCGAATTTATTCTTCACTGAATCGATGGCCTTGTACAGTCCGGATTTTTTTTCCTTGTCACTGAAAAGGTTTGTTTGTACTGCATGGCTGGTGAGTTCACTTAACCTCACTCCAAGCAACCTGATTTTTTCACCCTTGCGATACAATTTGTGGAAGAGATCTTTGGCAACAGGAATCAGCTCGTCGTCGTAAAATGTATACGGTATGGTGGTCTGCCTTGACGTTGTTTCAAAATCGGGATAACGAATTTTAACAGCTATAACACCCGCAGTTTTATTATCATCCCTTAATTCAAAAGCCACTTTTTCCGTCATTCTCACCAGTTCACTCATGAGAAATTCCATGTCACCGGTATTTTCATCGAAAGTATTTTCTGTTGATACCGATTTTGCTTCGTGGTAAGGTTCCACAATTCCATGATGAATACCCTTTGCCTTCTGAACCAGTTCCAGTCCGTATTTTCCCAGGCGGTTTTCCAGTAGTAAAGGATCAGTATTGGTGATATCCCGGATATATTCGATGCCCATATCCAGCAATGCCCGGTAGGTATGTTCACCCACGCCGGGAATCTTGTTGACTTTCAGTGGCGCCAGGAATTCCATCTCTTTTCCCGGCGGAACAATCAGGTAGCCATTGGGTTTGGCTTCGTCGGTGGCAATTTTGGCGATCATTTTATTAACACCCAGGCCGAAAGAAATATTAAGCCCCGTCTCGCGGATAATTTCTTCGCGGAGGTTTATGGTCCATTCATAGGGTTTATAATATTTTTCCATGCCGCTGATATCGATATAGAACTCATCAATGGAAGCTTTTTCAAACAAGGGTGCGCGGTCTGAAATGATCTGGGTCACCATCCTGGAATATTTACTGTAGTCAGACCTGCTGCCTTTTAATAATACTGCCTGTGGGCATAGCTGAAGAGCTTTTTTCATCGGCATGGCTGAATGCACTCCAAATTTGCGTGCCTCATAACTGCAGGCGGCCACCACTCCCCTGTCGCGGCTGCCACCCACGATAAGCGGTTTACCCTTCAGGGAAGGGTCATTGATGCATTCCACTGAAACGAAAAATGCATCGAGGTCGAAGTGTGCAATAAGGTAGACATGCATTTCATTTAATTGCGGATTACGGATTGCGGATTGCGGATTCTGTAAATCAGTCGAACCGAAGAATCCGTAATTCGTAATCCGCAATCCGTAATCCTATATCTGCGCCTCGATCAACCCATCCGGCAGATCGAGCATCAGTTTTTTATTTTTCTTATCCACTTTCAGCAGGCTTTGTTCATTGATCGGGATAAGGATATCATCATGCTTTCCGAACTGTATCCGGCACATCACCTGGTGCGGCTGTTCAATGACCTCGAGCACTTCGCCCAGGGCCTTTCCCTTGTCATGGGCAACATATCCCAGCAAGGCTATCGGGGCAGTTGCGGCAGCATATTTCTTAAATTCAGTTTCGGTTACCCATACCTGTTGTTGCAAGAAAGCCGAAGCCTTTTCCTTGCTGTCGATTCCTTCCACCTGCACATAGATTTCTGATTCAGATTTTATTTTCAGCAATGCAGGAAAATAAGGCAGGAAGGATCCGGGCAGCTCCTCTATAAAAAAAACCTCCAGCCCCTTAAGGGCAGTTTTTTTTCCAAGGTTATGCTTCAGGATCATTTCACCCTTCACGCCAAAAGTGGCCACTAGCTTTCCGATATTTATATAATTCGGCATAGACAAAATTCCGAAGTTTATTCCACAAAAAAACCCGGAATAAATTCCGGGTTTTATGAATGAGATTGATTGTTATTAAACCGTATTCTTAAGAATCCGCTAATTCGCAATCCACCTTCGCTAAAGCTACGGCGGACAAGTCCGCAATCAATTTACGCAAAGCGCAAAATGTTATTCCGGCCTGCGCTCAGGTCTGCGAATCGGTGCCCCCCTGCGGGAATTCCTGCGTTCCTTGGCGGCATCTTCCTGCCTCTTCCTGATCTTGGTTTCATGCTCTTCATGCCAAACCTGGAATTTCTGCATGGCTGTAGCCTCATCGAATAATCCAAGGCCAACACCCCTCAGCAGATGCTTGAGGAACAGTACACCTTTGTAAGAAAGAATCCTGCGAACGGTATCCGTTGGCTGAGCTCCTTTGTGGAGCCATTCCAATGCCTTCTGGCGATCGATCTGAATGGTGGCAGGAACAGTGAGCGGGTTGTAAGTACCGATTTTCTGGATGAATTTACCATCTCTTGGCGCACGCGCATCGGCTACTACGATAAAATAAAAGGGTCGTTTTTTACTCCCGTGTCGTTGGAGTCTGATTTTTACAGCCATAAAAAATAGAAATTTTTTGTGGGTTGTTAATAAATAGTGTTTTTCTGATAAGTGTGCGAAGATAAAAATCCCGCGCTACTCTACAAAACAAATGTACAAAGGATTTCCGAATAATTTAATTCCTTCCAAGGCCAAATTTACCGCCCATCGGCATTTTATTCATACTCTTCATCATTTGCCTCATTTGTTCGAACTGCTTCATGAATTGATTTACCTCAGAAATATCTTTCCCCGAGCCTGAAGCAATCCGTTTTTTACGGCTGCCATCAATGGTATCGGGATTTGACCTCTCATAAGGCGTCATCGATTTAATGATGGCTTCAACACCTTTGAAGGCATCGTCGCTGATATCAATATCCTTCATGGCTTTTCCCACGCCGGGAATCATGGCCATAAGGTCTTTCAGGTTACCCATTTTTTTGATCTGCTGGAGCTGGTCCAGAAAATCCTGGAAATCAAACTGATTTTTCCGGATTTTCTTTTCCAGTTTCCTTGCCTGTTCCTCATCGTACTGTTCCTGTGCCTTCTCGACAAGCGTGGTGATATCACCCATGCCCAGGATACGCTGTGCCATCCTCTCCGGATAAAAAACATCCAGGGTATCCAGTTTCTCACCGCTGCTGACAAATTTAATGGGCTTCTGGACTGTATATTTGATCGACAATGCCGCACCACCCCTGGTATCACCATCGAGTTTGGTCAGCACCACTCCTGAAAAATCAAGGCGGTCATTGAATGCCTTGGCCGTATTCACCGCATCCTGTCCGGTCATTGAATCCACCACAAAAAGGATCTCCTGGGGATTCAGTGCTTTCTTGATTTCGGCGACTTCATTCATCATCACTTCATCGATGGCGAGACGGCCGGCTGTATCAATGATCACGACATTCTTGTTCTTTGCTTTAGCTTCTTTTATCGCATTCAGCGCAATCTGTACAGGATTTTTATTGTCGGGCTCACTGTACACATCCACATTGATCTGTTCACCCAGCACTTTCAGCTGATCAATGGCCGCAGGGCGATATACGTCACCAGCCACCAGCAAGGGCGACTTTCCTTTTGATTTTAAGTAATTGGCCAGTTTGCCACTGAAGGTGGTTTTACCACTACCCTGCAAACCTGCTACCAGTATGATCGCCGGGGCACCGGTGATGTTGAAACTGCTTTCGGTACCACCCATCAGTTCGGCCAGTTCATCCTTCACGATCTTGACCATCAGCTGGCCCGGACTTACTGCAGTGAGCACTTTTTCACCGATCGCCTTCTCCTTTACTTTATCGGTAAATTCTTTGGCAATCTTAAAGTTCACGTCCGCATCAACCAATGCACGGCGTATTTCTTTTACCGTATTGGCAATGTTGAGTTCATTGATACGCCCCTGGCCCTTGAGTTGCTTAAAGGCCGAATCGAGTCTGTCACTTAAATTTTCAAACATAATTTGCTGTTTTCCTGCCCAATAAAAAAAGTGAACATCAAGATGTTCACTTTAATGAGTTGACAAAAATACGAAAACAAAAAGTAGAATTATGTTCCGAGGTAACTTCTTAATAGTTTACTGCGCGATGCATTGCGCAATTTGGTGATGGCTTTGTCCTTTATCTGCCTTACCCTTTCCCGGGTAAGATTAAACCTTTCACCGATATCTTCGAGGCTCATGGGATGGTCGATGCCGATGCCAAAAAAGAAACGGATCACTTCCTGCTGCCTTTCGGTGAGTGTATTTAAGGATCTTTCGATCTCCAGTTTAAGGGAGTCAATATGATCAATCTGTTCATCAGCGCTCTCAGAGTTGGGATTTGCCATCACATCGATCAAGGTGCTGTCTTCCCCTTCTGATATCGGCGAATCCATGCTGACATGCCTGGAAGACATGCTCAGCGTAGCCGTCACTTCGTCTGTATCGAGTTCCAGCATTTCTGCCAGTTCCTCCGCAGAAGGTTCACGTTCATATTCCTGTTCCAACTGCTGGAAAGCCTTATTGATACGGTTGGTAAGTCCAACTTTATTCAGTGGCAGCCTCACAATCCGGGATTGTTCCGCCAGTGATTGCAGAATGCTCTGCCTGATCCACCATACTGCATAAGAAATAAATTTAAAACCCCTGGTTTCATCAAAACGTTGTGCCGCCTTGATCAGTCCGAGGTTACCTTCATTGATCAGGTCGGGAAGCGAAAGTCCCTGGTTCTGGTACTGTTTGGCCACGGAAACCACAAAACGCAGGTTAGCCTTGGTGAGTCGGTCCAGTGCCCGAAGGTCACCTTGTTTAATACGAATAGCCAGTTGAACCTCTTCCTCCGGAGTAATAAGGTCAACTTTTCCAATTTCCTGCAGGTATTTCTCAAGACTCTGTGATTCCCTGTTGGTAATCGATTTCGAGATCTTAAGTTGGCGCATGCTCATAAGCAAAGACATTTAAAGGGTAAAATTGCCGTCTTTATGCCTGTACGGATTATATGCTGTATAAACGTGTTTTTACGTAGGATATTGCTTTAGACCAATTTAAGGAATTAGGGCTCTATTTTCAAAAATTAATTTATCATAAGGCACTGATTGTAAGTAGGTTAATCCAGGGTTGTGTACTTTATACAGTATATGATGAGGAAAGTCAACACCGTGCCGCTGCTAAAAAAATATTTTGATGGTAGTTTTATTTTTCTATTATTGCAACAACCTGAAAAACATTCAGCCGATATAACTGAAGAATCTGATGAGTAAACAATTATTTACACTGGAATATTCTGTAAGATGTTCACCCTCCATACTATATGAGTTTCTTTCAACTCCTGCCGGATTGCAGGAGTGGTTCGCCGATAAAGTAGATGAGCGCGACCAGGTATTCAGCTTTACCTGGAATGGAACAACCGACAAAGCACAGGTGCTTGAAATGGAAGTCGATAAATTTATCCGATTTCACTGGCTACACGCACCCAAGAACGAGTATTTCGAATTCCGCATCGAAAAAGCAGAGGTATCCAACCAGACCATCCTGTTGATTCGCGATTTTGCAGAGAAGAAAGAAATACCCGATCAGAAAAGACTTTGGGACTTCCAGGTGAATGATCTATTTCACCGGCTGGGAAATTAACAGACCTCAATTCTCCATACAGGCTTTATCAAACAGTTCATACATATTCTCCCATGAGGAGAATGGAAACCTGCGTGCAATCTTTATATAGGGATGTCGTGACCAGGTATAACCGAAATTCGTGTTCGTCCATGGATGAGATACTGCGATAATTGTCGTCTCCGAAATGATGATGCCATTCATCATCGGATATAGCCAGTGAATAACCGGCTGCCGACAGTGTTTCATATTGTTGCATTATGACAGCAGAACTCATTTCCCTGTACAATCCTTTGAGATGAAGCGTGATGCTGAAAAAATTTCCCCACCAGAAAAAACATCGTATGGCCAAAACATCTGCAGTGCTGAAATACCGGGGATAGTCGAGTATTACATAAGGTAATCCATGATAATTTTCTCCCCTTGCGATCTTTGGAGCAATGCCGGCCACTTCACCGGGAAGGATGGTCTTTGCCCTGAAATCCGCCGCGAGCAGGCCAAACAGCTCATATACCTTTGCGATGATGGCATTCTTTGTTAAAATGATTCCGGGATCATTCACTAACCTGAGTTCCTCTTCTGAAAGCCTTAATTTTGCGCTGTCCATGAGAGTAAAGTTACCATATTTGGAATGTCTTCTCCTGGAAAAGTCAACCTGCCACTGTGTTTAAAAAGCTTGATAAACTTATTCTTAAAGCCTTTATCGGACCCTTTGTGGCCACCTTCTTTATCACCCTTTTTGTGCTGGTGATGCAGTTCTTCTGGAAATACCTTGATGATCTGGTGGGAAAAGGCCTGGAGACCCTCACCATACTTCGTTTAACCAGCTATGTTAGTGTGACCATGATCCCCCTGGCGCTTCCGCTGGCAGTATTGTTGTCGTCCATCATGACCTTCGGCAACCTGGGCGAGAGTTTTGAACTGGTCGCTATCAAGTCTTCCGGCATACCGTTGCTTCGCTTCATGAGGCCCCTTATTGTGGTCACGGCATTTATCTGCGGTTTTGCCTTTATCCTGGCCAATTATATCATCCCTGTGGCCAACCTGAAATTTACCACGATGCTTTATGATATCCGGGTGGCCAAACCTGCATTTGATATTAAGGAGGGTATCTTTTACGACAAGCTTCCCAATTATGCCATTAAAGTAGGGAGAAAGGATAAGGACGGCAATGGCATTTACGATATCGTGATCTATGAAAACGATTACCGGATGCAGGATAATATCATTGTCGCGGAAAGTGGAAGGATGAGCGTGAGCAAGGATAAAAAATTCCTGGAATTCTACCTGCAAAATGGATGGCGATACCAGGAACGCGGACCATTTAATACAAAAGAGACTGATTTCATACGGCTCGGTTTTAAAGACTACAAAAAAGTTTTTGACCTGAGTAGTTTTGAATTACTGAAAACACCCGACAGCGCTTTCAAAACAAACTGGCAGATGCTGAATGTAAAGCAACTCAATAAGGCTTCCGATTCTATCAGCCGGCTGATGTTCAATAATACCGAATCCAGAATGAGGCGGGAAGCGATGAATTTCCTTGTTTCGGGCAAATCCATTGACAGTGGCTGGACGGCCGGGAAAATTACCCTGCCCGACAGCATCCGTTCCTATAAACAACTGCTGCCCGATTCCGTACTCACCCTCACCTATAACCGTGCAATGGAAAAAGCCGGGCTCATCAAATCTTCGGTTGACCTGATCAATGCGGATTATGAACAGAACCGGTCGAACCTGGTGCATCATCTTGTTGAATGGCACCGAAAGTTTGCCCTTTCCTTTGCATGCATGGTACTGTTTTTTATCGGCGCACCCCTGGGATCCATTATCCGAAAGGGTGGTCTCGGAATGCCACTGGTGATCGCCGTGATATTCTTCCTGATCTTTCACCTGCTGAATATGTTTGGCAGTAAGTTTGCCGAAAACAGTGTCACCACACCGTTGATCGGTATGTGGCTGTCGACCCTGATTTTGATCCCCATCGGGTTTTTCTTCACTTACAAAGCCATGCACGATTCACAGTTATTCAACCAGGAATCTTATTACCGGTTTTTCCGCAAGCTGCGGACCATGATCAAAAAATAATCTTCTTCTTTTTACCTAACTTTATCGAAACCATTTTACATGCAAAGGAGAAAATTTATCGGGCATATTTCCAAAGCCGGACTGGCTGTTGCCGCAGCAGGATCTGTGGGTTCAATGGCCTCCTGCAGTGGTTCAAAAAAGACCGTATCAGGTCCGTTTGCCACTTCGCTCGACCAACAGGCCCTCCCTTACAGGTATGATTCCCTGGAGCCTGTAATCGATGCCAAAACAATGGAGATCCATTATACCAAACACGCAGCAGCATATTCTACTAACCTGAAAGATGCCGTAAAGGCTGAGGGGATCAGTGATAAAGCATCAGTGGAACAAATCCTCGCCACTGTTTCCAAATTTTCTGCCAAGGTCAGGAATAACGGGGGCGGCCATTTTAACCATGAAATGTTCTGGCAGTCGATGAAGCCAAATGGAGAAGGCAGTCCTTCAGGCCAGCTGCTGACTGATATTGAAGCGCAGTTCAATTCCTTTGCAAACTTTAAATCACTCTTTTCAGACGCTGCAAAAACCAGGTTTGGCAGCGGATGGGCATGGCTATATGCAGATGCGCAGAAAAAACTGCATATCGGTTCAACACCCAACCAGGACAATCCATTAATGGACATTTCAGACATCAAGGGCTTTCCTATCCTGGGTCTCGATGTCTGGGAACATGCCTATTACCTGAAATACCAGAACAAGCGTGCAGATTATATTGACAACTGGTGGAAGGTGGTCAACTGGGAGTATGTCCAAAAAAGATACGCTGCCATTTAATTATTTTTCCCTTGATCAATATCCGCATCATATTATTCCTGCTTTTTGGAACACTCCTCCTGTTTATTGCGCTGAGGTTCCAGGGTAGTGAGCTCATCAGGCCGTATGCGGACAAAGGAATTGTCTCCCTTGAAATGGCCGGTACTGTACATACAACAAAACACCTGTTATGGGAATGGAATAATGATGGACTGTTAAAAACCGTACGGAACAATGTGCTCATCGATTTTATTTTCATTCCCTTTTACGTGTTATTATTTTATACCCTTTGCGGAAGCATTTCGGTAAGGTTGCAGTCGACCCCCGCTAAATTGGGCGTGCTGCTGGCTTTCTTCAGCCTTATTGCAGGCATCTTTGACGTACTGGAAAATATACTGATGTTATCCGCCTATATGAATATGTATAATGGAGTGACTACTTTTCTCACGGCCGCTTTTGCTTCATTGAAATTTATCCTGTTGGGATTGTCTGTTCTTTATGTGGTGATATTCGGAAGCCAGGTCATTTGGATGAAACTGGTGTCGAAGTAATAATTTCTGCATTTAAAAAAAATTTTACTTCACATGATTTTTATGTTTCATTAACAAAAGATAAAGCAGCGTTCCCTTTATCTTTGCAACGAATTGCAAGTCATATATCAGCCTTTGCCAGTCCGACTAACATTTGAGTAGAAGGTTCCGGCAAAGGCTGAGCCAATTAAAGTGGGTACTGATGCGGCGCTTTGTACCGCATCAGTACCCACTTTAATTGGGAAATTGATTAGTGTGGGAAATGTGAAAGTAGAAATGAGGTAATTACGTTGGTTTACTCCAAATGCTCCCGCCTTGCCTACTTGTCGTAAAATCCGACATCGGCAATTCGTACTCCCTATTTACCCTTTGCGATCATCAGGGCCTTGGCGAACGCAAGCAAATGGTTCAATCCGCAATCCGTAATTCGTAATCCAGCTTCGCTAAAGCTTCCGCCTCGCCGATTTATCAGCCGAAGCATTTGCGTAGGTTAAGGCTTTGGCGTAAGCTTCGGTGGACAAGTCACTGGCCGCCGAAGTCTTTGACGAAGGAGGCCATAATCCGCAATCCACCTTCGCTTCAGCTTCGGTGGACAAGTCCGCAAACCGTAATCATTAATCAACAATCTCCTAAGGCGTATATTCGCCGTCTAAACCATTCAACATGCAAGTTTGGAAAGATTACCAGGAAAAAAACAAGGAAAGGTTTTTAAACGAATTGCTTGAACTCCTCAGGATTCCCTCCGTAAGCGCCAGGACGGAACATAAAAATGATATGGTGAAGTGCGCTGAAGCCGTAAAACAACGTTTGCTGGAAGCAGGTGCCGACCTCGTGGAAATTATTCCCACAGACGGCCACCCTATCGTTTATGGTGAAAAAATCATTGACTCCGCCAAACCTACCGTTCTTGTATACGGTCACTACGACGTACAACCACCGGATCCCCTTGAATTATGGAACAGTGGACCATTTGAGCCCGTCATCAAAAACGGCAAAATATATGCCCGTGGAGCATGTGACGATAAGGGCCAGTTTTATATGCATGTGAAAGCCCTGGAAACAATGGTGAAAACCAATACCCTCCAGACCAATATTAAATTCTGTATTGAAGGAGAAGAAGAAGTTGGTTCGCCCAACCTCGGAAAATTTGTGTCATCCAATAAGGAGCAATTGAAGGCCGATGTAGTGCTGATCAGTGATACCTCGATGCTGGGAATGGATACCCCTTCCATGGATATCGGGGTGCGCGGTTTAAGTTATATTGAAGTGGAAGTAACGGGACCAAACCGTGACCTTCACAGTGGGGTTTATGGAGGCGCCGTGGCAAATCCTGTTACCATGCTGGCAAAAATGATCGCTTCCTGCCATGATGAAAACAACCATATTACCATCCCTGGTTTTTACGACGACGTGGTAGAAGCAACGCCGGAAGAAAGAAAAAAGATGGCTGCCGCCCCGTTCAATGAAGAAGAATATAAAAAGGATCTTGGTGTCGCCGAATTGTGGGGAGAAAAAGGCTATAGTACCATTGAACGCACCGGTATCAGGCCCACACTCGAATTAAATGGCATCTGGGGAGGATATACCGGCGAAGGAGCAAAAACTGTTCTTCCCTCAAAAGCATTTGCCAAAATATCAGCAAGGCTGGTCCCTAACCAGTCCAGCACAAAATCCACTGAACTGTTACTGAATTACTTTAAAAAAATCGCTCCCCCTGGCGTTACGGTTAAAGCAACTGAACATCATGGCGGTGAACCTTATATGACACCTATCGATTCCCCGGCCTATAAAGCTGCAGCGGCCGCCATCAAGGATACATTTGGTAAAGAACCCGTTCCGGTGAGAGGTGGTGGCTCCATTCCCATCTGCGCATTATTCGAAAAAGAACTTGGTATAAAAATCGTCTTTATGGGATTTGGGCTCGACAGCGACAACTTGCATTCGCCCAATGAAAAATTTGACCTCTTTAATTTTTATAAGGGAATAGAAACGATTCCCTTCTTCCATAAACATTATGGAAGTATGAAATCGTAATGTGAGAATGCGATAATGCGATAATGTGGTCACATTCCGCATTATCGCACCATCCCATTACCTTTCATCTTGCTCCCGGCGGACAATACTTCTTCAGATACTCAGTATACAAAGTCTTCAGGTGAAGGTCTGTTCCTTCGCCTTCATTAATATTATGTGTCCTGTTGGGATAAGCCATAAACTGAAACTGCCGGTTATAACGGATCAATTCATTGAGCAGAATTTCAGCATTCTGGTAATGCACATTGTCGTCACCCGTCCCATGAATATACAACAGGTTACCAACCAGGTTTTTCGCATACGTCACCGGTGATCCCTTTACGTAATCATTCATCGTTTCGGCGGGATTACCCATATATCGTTCCTGGTAAATATTGTCATAGGTCAGCTGACTGGCAACGGCTGCAATGCCAATCCCTGTTTTGTAGATACCGGGATATTGAAACATAAGATTAAGCGTGGCGGTGCCACCGCCACTCCATCCCCATACAGCGATTCGAGAAGTATCCACAAAACTCCACCTGAGGATCTCTTCTGCCCCCTTAGCCTGGTCATTAATATTAATCATCCCGATCTTCCGGTAAATGGACTTCCTCCATTCCCTGCCCTTTGGAGCCGGGGTGCCGCGATTATCCATGCAGATATAGATATATCCATCCTCTGCCATGTCTCCGCTATATAATTTGTTGTTGGTAACGCCATACACATCACGAACCTCCTGCCCCCACGGTTCCGTATAAACGTAAAAGACTACGGGGTACTTTTTCGTCTTATCCAGGTGCTTTGGCTTTTGCATCCAGGCATCCATTTCCACGCCCTCCCTGGTCCTCACCGTAAAGAATTCGATTCCTGTTGCCTCTTTGTCTGAACTTTTAATGGCATCGGCAACGCGGTTTTGTCCGCCCAGCCCCTCGTGGCCAGGCAGGCTGACCCATTCCAGCACAGTGGGCGTATAATAATTGGAAAAAGAATGAAAGGCCAGGTCAGCATTGGGAGAAAGCCGGTAATTATGGGTTCCCGGCTGTGTGGCCGGACTAATTCTTTCTGCGGCAGAATTTCCGTTTAGGCCTGACCGGTAGAGGTATTTTTGCGTGGCATTTGAAGGCGATGCCATATAATACAGGTAGCCGCCCTTCTCGTCTACCTTTACAATATCAATGACATCAAAATCGCCGCGGGTGATCAATGTTTCAGACCTGCCATCACGTGCTTCCCTGTAAACATGCCGCCATCCGTCTTTTTCCGAAGCCCAGATAAATTCCTTTCCATTGTTCAGCCATTCCCATCCACCGTAGGAATAATCTTCGTCCCATAAAGACAGGATATCGATCCATGCCTTATCACTTTCTTTGTAGATCTCTTTAGCCGATCCCGTTTTTCGTTGACATAGAAATATTTTGGACTGCTGCTGTTTCCGGTCGAGCTGCTGAACAATCACCTCCTCCGGGGAAGCTGCCCACTCCATCCTGACCAGGTAATGATCTTTTGGATTACCGGGTATATTCATCCACGTTGTAGCACCCCCCGAAACACCGACTATCCCTATCCTGGCAGAAGAAATCGGCTGGCCAACTTTAGGATACTCAAAGGAGATAATACGCGGATATACCGAATCTGTATTATTGAGCATATAGAAATCCCTCGTGCCGGTAGCATCGATCTGCCAGTAAGCAATACTCTTACTATCGGGGCTCCACCTGAATCCATCCCTGCAAAAAAATTCCTCCTCGTAAGCCCAGTCGAAGGTTCCGTTAATTACTTTATCCTTTCCATTTACGGTAAGCGCTTTCTCCACGCCGGTGGCTATGTCTTCCACATAAATGTTCTTCCCGCTCACATAGGCCACTTTGGATGCATCGGGAGAAAGTTTGGCAAACATCAGTGATTGTGCCATTCGCTTCTTACCCACTTTCCGCAGTACATTGGTTTCAAGGTTCAGTAGCCAGTAATCTCCCCTGGTATTCCAGCGCCATACTTTGGCAGAATGCGTAAAGATCATTACCCACTTTCCATTCGCTGAAATAGAAAACTTTTCAGGTGTGATGGCCGCTTGTTCTGATGCGGGTGTCAGTTGTCTTTTCGACACATACACCTGTTCTTCACCGGTCCGGAGGTTCTGGCTGATCAACTGCCCGTCAACCAGTTGCACAAAGCTGATACCATCGGGAAGCCAGGTAATTTCAGGTAGCTTCTGGGCCTCGATTTTGGCAGATAACAGGGTTAGTAAGAAAACTAATTTTAATATCCGCATACTGACGCCTTTTGGATAAATGTAGTCCAAAAATAAATGCCAGTGGCAGCGGAGGATCAATCCTGTAACCTGTTCAGGGCCAGACAGCAATATCATCGAATATGGTATCGTTATAGCTGGCGTATTCAACATGAATACCTGGAATGGTTGGGAAATATTGGCTATTTTCCAGTTCCTTAATCCTGGCAAACAGTTTTCATTTGATGTACATAAGCACACTATCGATCGTTATACCGGCATACAATGAAGGTGATACGATCCATCGTATCCTCGATAAAATAAGGGAAACGAACCTGAATCACAATATCGACAAGGAAGTGATCATTGTCAATGACTGTTCTACTGATCACACTGAAAATTCCATCCGGCAATACATGTCGTCATGGCCCTCGCTGCGGATCATATACCTGAAACATGAAGTAAATATGGGAAAGGGTGCTGCCCTGCATACGGGCATCGCAAAGGCAACGGGTGAATTCACGGTGATCCAGGATGCCGACCTGGAATATGACCCCAATGAGTACAATGACCTGCTAAAGCCCGTTGTGACCGGTTTTGCCGATGTAGTATATGGTTCCAGATTCATGGGCGGATCACCACATCGTGTACTTTTCTTCTGGCATACAATTGGAAATAAATTTCTTACTGCTTTTTGCAATATGTTTTCAAACCTCAATCTTACGGACATGGAGACATGTTACAAACTATTCAATACCGCAATGCTTCAGTCGGTACGGTTAAAGGAAAAACGTTTCGGCTTTGAGCCGGAAGTCACTATCAAAGTATCGCGTATCCCAAAGATCAGGATCTATGAAGTGGGTATTTCCTATTACGGCCGGACCTATGAGGAAGGGAAAAAAATAGGTTGGAAAGACGGTTTCAGGGCCCTCTACTGTATCGTCAAGTATGGTCTCTTTAATCAATAAGGAATATGACCAGGACAATCTTCAGAATCCTCATGCTGGGCGTAACAGCCCTTATTATTATAACGCTGGCGGCTACCTGGTATAAAGGCTACCAGGGAAGTATTGAATTTATAACCTCCATTATCAATACCAGGAAAAGCAGCAGTGAAATCTCCTTGTTGATTCCGGGCCAGCGGTTCCGCTATATACAACTGTTCCTAATTGCAGTGATCGCCCTGATGTTATTGATCTCGTGGAAGTTCAATATACTCTACCAGTTGCTGGCATCATACATTTCGCAATTGTTCCGGTTCCTGAAGACACTGCTGCTGACCACAGTGCATTCGGAAAATAAATACCTCATGATCATTCCTGTTGCGGGAATATTCTATTACGCCATTGTGATGCCGATTTGTTACGATGAAGGATTAACCTACATTTATTTTACCTCAAGGAGCATCTTTTCTTCCATGTCCTTTTACCCTGAGCCAAATAATCATATTCTTCATTCACTGTTGACAAACTTCAGCATCCTGTTGCCTTTCGGCGATACGGAATTCAGGCTCCGGCTGCCATCCCTGCTGGTATCTGCAGTTACATGGATGCTTTGCTACAGGTTGCTCCTGAAATATTATAATGATCGTGTAGCGATGATCGTTACTTCGCTGGCATCAATGGTTTTCCTGGTATTTTATTACAGCTACCAGTCAAGGGGCTATGCCCTGGTGAACCTCCTTTTCATATCTGCCTTTTACAACACCCTGGGCATTATCAACAACCGGGATAACGTCGACAACTGGGTATGGTTCGGAGTTTCTTCCATTCTGGGATTCTACACGATGCCTTCTTTCCTGTATCCATTTCTCACGTTGAACCTGATCATCCTGGTATATAACAGGCCGAACCTGAAAAAGCAATTCATTACCAATGCCATTGTTTCCATTGTCACCGTCATTCTATACCTGCCAGTCATTATTGTCAACGGGCTGGCTGCATTAACCAGCAATCCCTGGGTTAAGCCAATTGACCGGGCTGAAGTAATCAACAGGCTTCCTTCGTTCCTGCAACAAACACTGAATGAATTGACCCAGTTGCCCTGGTGGCTGATATTGCTGATGTTACTGCCATCATTTGTGTATGCGCTAATCAGCAGGCAAAGATTTATCGCCAGCCTTTTCTTTATTTTTTTAATAGCGCCACCCGTTTTTCTCCTGGCACAATCAGTGATTCCATTTCCCAGGACTTTTGCCTATTATGGTTTCATTTTGCCGTTCCTCGCCGTTGCCCCTTTCGCTACACAGGTGAAAAAAATTCCTGCAGTTTCTTTGGTCATTATTTTACTGATCTGCCAGGCTGGACTTCTTTTCCTCTTTAACCGGAATATTATCGCTTATGAGGAACGTGATCCCCAACTCAACTGGAGTTCGAAAAAATTTACCGATATGATGGTCGGTAATAAGCGATATTTTTCTTCCGGAAACCTGCTGGGTACAACGCTTTTGTATGAACTGAAGACACAGGGGTATACAAAGGCCATAGTCGACTTTGGGACCGGCCCGGTAAGCGCTGATACCCTGAAGAACTACGATTATATTATCATTGGGATCGACAATGACCAGTCAACAACCAGGAAGCCCAGGATTACTACAGAGTATTATCGTATCTATTGATCACTGGATCTGAATATCCCGGTGATATTTAATTGCTAAATTGCAGCCGAAATGGCAGAAAAGGAAAAACTGAGGCTGGATAAATACCTGTGGGCGATCCGCATTTTTAAAACAAGGTCACAGGCTGCTGACGCCTGCGATAAGGGAAAGGTAAAAATGCAGGGGACCTCCGTAAAGCCAGCACGCCATATCGTAATTGGAGACGAATATGAAATTAAAACAGAGAAACGCAGATGGGTGATTAAGGTGACAGGCCTGCTTGATCATCGCGTACAATACCAGGAAGCCATAAAATATTATGCAGACATCACCCCTGAAGAAGAAAAACAACGGCTGGAATTCCAGGCAGCCGTATTCTACAGCGGGAAACGGCAGACCAAAATCGGCAGGCCCACAAAAAAAGACCGCAGGGAGCTTGACGATTTCATGGAGTAGCCGGTAAAAATTGCAACATCATATCTTAGCACATTATCATGCATATCGATATCATTACCGTTGTTCCTGAATTACTGGAAAGTCCGCTTCAACATTCCATCATGAAAAGGGCGCAGGATAAGGGCTTGTTGAAAGTGGAACTTCATCACCTCCGTAAATGGGCGGTAAATGAATATGGACAGGTGGATGATTACCAGTTTGGCGGAGGCGCAGGCATGGTGATGATGCCGGAACCATTATCAAAAGCCATAGAAGAACTTTCAGCAGAGCGTTCTTTCGATGAGATCATATACCTGACACCTGACGGTGAACGGCTCAATCAGCGCATTGCCAATAAACTTTCGTTGAAGGATAACCTCCTGATGATTTGCGGTCATTATAAGGGTATCGACCAGCGTATACGGGATAAGTACATTACCATGGAAATCTCTATTGGAGATTATGTGCTGAGTGGTGGCGAATTAGCCGCAGCAGTACTTACAGATGCCATAGGACGATTACTGCCCGGTGTATTAAACGATGAAACCTCTGCACTTTTTGATTCCTTCCAGGACAATCTTCTTGCACCACCCGTATATACAAGACCCGCCGAATGGCATGGAGAGAAAGTTCCAGATATACTACTCAGCGGTGATCCAAAGAAAATTGATGAATGGAGACATGAACAGGCGATTATTCGTACCAGGGAAAAAAGACCTGACCTGTTGGATGACGATTTCTAAACTCCATGTATTCAAGGAGTGATATCAATGCCAAAATAAAATGATCGCAATAGTATGTAAATCGAACTATTGGTGTAATCTTTAATGTAGAATTACTATTATGCCATTCAGTTATATCGTTTACGGATCTGTGGGTTTTGTTGCTGCAGCCATTTGCATTTTCTTTATTTTCCGGATTGCCAAAAAGGGTAAGGATGAAAATGAAGAATGATCCGTCAGTACTGAAGAATTTCCTGTCGCAAGGCTTCTAATGCCTGAACTCTTGATGGTTCATCCCTTTGCAGTTTTTTAAATTGTTGTTGCCATATCCAGTCGCGGTACCTGTCAGACCACCACAACGCAAACCAGGCCAATAGTGGTGCCGATAAAAATATACCGGCCATCAGCACTGAATTAAATATCCAGGCCAGTCCCAGCCAGAAAAGCATCCATGCCACAAAACAAATAGCTGAAACGGCTACCTGGACACTGGTATAAAAATCTATCCTGGTCACCTTCTTATCGGCTACTTTCCTTCCGGCTAAATAAGGCCATACATTAAGCATGACGCCTGCTGTAAAAACAGGAAAAAACAGTACCAGTATAATGGGTGGAATGGTCATGACGGGCACTCCTGAAAAAGATTTATCATGAACACCATAAACTGCAAGAGAAGAAATATAAGCTGATTGTTTCTGCTCCAGCAGGGTGAATGATTGATCACTAAGGTTGCTGATATGCCGGCACAGCTGTTTTTGTTGTTCAAAATCGGATGCGGCAAATGTATTTCGCCGTTGATTATCCAGCATGCCCAGGGAGTTTTCCACCGCCGCGGTTCTTTCCGGCTGATCAACATACAAGACAACCTTTTCAAAATGCCCTTCAAGTTCCTCAGTTAACATGGTGACAGCCTTTGCAGGCTGATCTGCGTACAGTTGACGGTATTGGTGAATAGGCACCGGGTCTCCGGTAGTTAACAAAAGATCTGAACGGAAGGCATGCCGACTGTAGTGAATGCCTATAGGTACAATCACTACGGAGTCATCCATATTTTTTTCGAGGGCCTGCAATGCAATCCGGGAAACGCCTTTCTTTAATGGCAAAAGATTTTTTTCAATCCTGCTGTTACCTTCCGGGAAAATAAGCAGAAGGCCTCCTTTCCGAAGCACTTCTTCCCCGATATTAAAACTGTCTGCATTGCGATGAAGTTCGGTTTTGTCTTTCTCCCTGCTATAAATAGGGATCATATGAAGCTGTTGGAAAATAAACCTTGCAAAACGTCCCCTGAATATATCACTGCGAACATAGTAATGAATGGGCCTGCGCAATTTCACCCCCATGATCATTGCATCCAGGAAGGACGCAGCATGATTGGCGATAATGATCACAGGGCCACGGGCCGGAATCTTTTCCGGATGGAGAAAAAATGAACGCCTGAAATACAGCCATAAAGCCGGCGTCATAATAAATTTTGCGAGGTAGTAAATCAATATCCAGATTTATGGGTTGACTGTGATTTAATAACTGGTAAAGCGTAAATTAGCCTTTTCCCATAAAACAATAACGATGTCTACCAACAGGAGAAAATTTTTACGCAATATTACCCTCGGAGCCGGTGCACTCGCCACCGGTGTTGAAGCAATTGCACAACCGTCAACCCTCACCGGCCAACATAGCGAAGCGAAGGCGGCCAACCCTCAACCCTCAACCTTTAACATGTGCGGTTATGCGGCACCGAAAATAGACACGGTTCGCATCGCTGTGATTGGGCTCGGACAAAGGGGTTCAGATGCAGTGGAGCGACTGAGCTTTATCGACGGCGCTGAAATTGTTGCATTATGCGATAAATATCCGGACAGGGTGGAGAAATCCCAACAGACACTTACTAAAATGAACAGGCCCAAAGCCAGGAGTTATAGTGGTGAGGATGGATGGAAGGCTTTGTGTGAAAGCAAGGATATTGATCTTGTTTATACGCCAACCCCCTGGCACCTGCATACAAGAATTGCCGTGTATGCGATGAAAAACGGTAAGCACGCAGCCATTGAAGTTCCGGCAGCAATCACCATTGATGAATGCTGGCAGTTGGTGGAGACTTCCGAAAAAACAAAGAAGCATTGCATGATGCTGGAAAACTGCTGCTACGATTTTTTTGAACTGCTCACCCTGAACATGGCCAGGAACGGCATGTTCGGTGAAGTCATTCATGGAGAGGGAGCGTATATACATGACCTGAGCAAGGACTGGATGTTTAATAAGAAAGCATATGCAGACATGTGGCGGTTAAAGGAAAATGCAAAGCGTAACGGCAACCTCTACCCTACCCATGGACTCGGTCCAATTGCACAATGCATGAACATCAACAGGGGAGACCAGATGGATTATCTCGTCAGCGTAAGTTCCAATGATTTCACTATGGGAAATATGGCCAGGGAACTGGCGGCTACGGATGATTTCTTCAAAGAATATGTAGGGAAAAACTACCGTGGCAATATGAATACAACAACAATACGCACCCATAAGGGAAAAACCATCATGGTGCAGCATGATGTATCCTCACCCAGGCCTTATTCAAGGATACACGTGCTGAGCGGCACAAAAGGTGCGGCTTCAAAGTGGCCTTCCCCGGAGCGCATCGCCTTTGGACACTCCTGGATCAAACCTGAAGAACTGCAGAAATTATATGACCAGTATTCACCACCGATCGTTAAGCATATTGGAACTATAGCAAAAGAAGTGGGCGGACATGGCGGGATGGATTTTATAATGGACTGGAGACTGATCGACTGCCTGAGAAATGGATTGCCTCTTGACCAGGATGTTTATGATGCAGCCACATGGAGCGCTGTGGGAATTCTCAGTGAAAAATCTGTTGCCTCACGGGCACGGTCAATGGATGTTCCTGATTTCACCAGGGGAAACTGGAAAACAAATACACCGGTAAACCTTACTCTTGACGGAGGCGGAAATACCGGTGTCAGAAATATTAAAGTGTAAAAATGCTATCCCTGCGAAATCATTATAAAGAAAAAGTAGAACGCCAGGATCAACAATACACTGAAAGCGAAATCAATAGCGAATGTCTTTTTCATAAGTACGGATTTTAATGAAAGAAGGCTGAATGGACATACATTCAGCCTTCAAAATTGTGCCAATTATATAAAACGGCATACCGTAAATCTACCTCTGATCAATCTTTTTTTACCCCTATTACGGGCAGGGATTTTTCCCTGATCAGCTGGTTAAGCTGTTGAACGTCAGTATTTACGATGTTTTTTAACTTGTTTAATTCGATATCACACTGTGCCGCCAGGTCGGCATAAACTTCCTTTACCTGCTTGCTTGGTGCCATATTTCCGCTATTGGCTGCATCGAACAAACCACTCAGTTTGTCGTTCAGACGAATCGGAAAATTCAGCACATCCTGGCTGCTTTTTGATTTTGTCTGGTACAACTTTTCTTCAATCGCGGTGAGTTGTTTGTTTATACTATCGCATTTTGCTTTCACTTCCTTTGGTATGTCCTTGCCCTGCCTTGCACTGAAATCATTGATCTGTGTACGCAGAGCGCGAATATCCCTGATGCCCTTCTGTGTCTCATTGAATTTATCCTGCACCTGTTTCAGATATGCAAACTGTGCATCATAATCTTCCTGTGTTATTTTGTAATTGGGATCAGCAAGTATCGTGAAAGGCACTTCTGCTGAATCACTGCCCACGATAATCTTTGCAAAATAATTTCCAGGAGGAGCCAGTATGGGACCGGGAACACCATTCCACAAAATCATTCCGTCGATTCTTTCCGCTTCAGGATACTGCAGGTTCCAGTTAAAACTGTTCATCCCTTTGGATACTTCCAGCTTATTGTCCTTGCTGTCTGTTGCATAAGTATTGATCAGTTTTTTATTCTTGTCGAGAATGGAAATTTTTGCCTTGGTGGAATCTGTTACGTTTTTAGCGTAATAATTGATTACGGCGCCCCTTGCAGGATTTGTGCCGGCATTTCTCGGCGTATTAAAAAATGCTGCATACCGGTTTCCCATCATCCTGTAGGATGGATTTACATCATATACTTTCAGGTTGGAAGATAGTATGTCAGGATTCATCTGCTGTACCCTCGACAGGTCATCGATCACCCAGAATGCCCTTCCCTGCGTGGCCACAACAAGATCATTGTTTTTAATCGTAAGGTCTGTAATCGGCACTATGGGCAGGTTTAACTGGAAGGGCTTCCAACTGGCACCATCATTATAACTGATGTACATTCCATATTCTGTCCCTGCATACAACAGGCCCTGGCGTTTGTGATCGGCACGCATCACCCTGGTGAAATGCAGTTTATTTATACCATTGGTAATGAGTTTCCATGTTTTACCGTAATCAGTGGTCTTATAAATATATGGTGTGAAATCATCCAGTTTATACCGTGTACCGGTGACATATGCAGTTCCTTTAGTAAATGGATCTGTCTCGATAGCATTCCACATCATTAATTTCGGGCAATCTTTCGGTGTAACGTTTTCCCAGTTTTTACCTCCGTCACGGCTCACGTGTATAAGCCCGTCATCACTTCCGGTCCATAACAGATCTTTTTCAAGGATACTTTCTGCAGCCGTGAATATGGTACAGTAATACTCCACCGAGGTGTTGTCTTTGGTGATCGGACCACCACTGGAAGCCTGTTTAGACTTATCATTGGTAGTCAGGTCAGGCGATATCTGTTCCCAGCTTGCGCCTTCATTTTCGGTTACGAACAATGCATTACCCGCGCAATAGAGTCGCTTGGGATTATGTGGTGAAAAGAAGATCGGGAAGTTCCATTGGAACCGGAATTTAAGAACATCCGCTCCTGCACCCATAGGATTATCGGGCCATACGGATATCGCCCTGTTTTCGCCGGTGCTGTGATCAAGCCGGGAAAGGTATCCTCCATAATTTCCTCCATATACAATTTCAGGATTCTGTGGATCCGCAACTACATAACCACTCTCCGAACCGGCAGTAGACTGCCAGTCTTCCGTAGAGATAGCGTTCCCGTATGTACTTGATTTTATCCTCACCGTTGAATTATCCTGTTGAGCACCGAGTATGCGATAAGGAAATGAATTGTCGGTAGACACCCTGTAGAACTGCGCCGTAGGCTGGTTTTCATAAGTACTCCAGTTGTTTCCTCCGTCAAAACTTACCTGTGCACCACCGTCGTCGGCAACAATCATCCGCTTACCATCTTCGGGATCTATCCAGAGATCATGGTGGTCACCATGTGG
Organism: uncultured Sphingobacteriales bacterium; assembly: GCA_963707255.1. Taxonomy (GTDB): domain Bacteria; phylum Bacteroidota; class Bacteroidia; order Chitinophagales; family Chitinophagaceae; genus Pollutibacter. The sequence continues at coordinate 457,518 of CAVPPM010000018.1, forward strand.
CGTGCGAACGCTGGTAAAGGTTTTGCCACCGTCCCTGCTGATCATGAAATTAACATTGGGACAATAGACAAGATTTTCATTTTTCGGATCAACAAATACTTTGGAATAATACCATGCCCGCTGACGAATATTATTATCACTGCTGGTCAGGGTCCAGCTTTCTCCACCATTGGTGCTCACAAACAATCCGCCATTGGCATTTTCTATGATAGTATAAATTTTGTCGGTATTGGAAGGTGCCACGGCAATACCGGTGATGCCCCATACGCCCTTGGGCAATCCCTTGGAAGCAGAAATATTCTTCCATGTTTCACCACCGTCGGTACTTTTCCAGATACCGCTTCCATCCCCGCCGCTTTCAAGGCTGTGAGGAGTCCTGATTACCCTCCATGTTCCGGCATACAAAACACCGGGATTACCTGGTTCCATAACAAGGTCAGATGCGCCCGTCTGGTTATTGACATAGAGCACTTTTTTCCAGTTCCTGCCACCATCGGTAGTTTTAAAAACTCCCCTTTCTTCGTTTGGTCCAAACAGATGCCCCATTACCGCAACCCATACGATGTCTGGGTTTCTTGGATGGATTACGATACGTATAATATGCCTTCCATCCTTTAGCCCGATGTTACGCCATGATTTGCCGCCATCATCACTACGCCACATACCATTGAGCCCTTCACTCACATTGCCCCTCATGGTATTCTCTCCTTCGCCTACATAGATTATGCCTTCATTGGAAGGAGCTACAGCAACAGCGCCAATTGTACTGCCGAAGTATTTATCGGAGATATTTGCCCAGTTACTTCCGCCGTCTGTGGTTTTCCAGACGCCGCCGCCGGTGGCACCGAAATAAAAGGTATTGCGATTGGTGTAAGAACCCGTGGCCGCGCCGCTCCTACCACCCCGGAAGGGCCCTACCAGCCTGTATTTTACATTGGAAAGCAATATAGAATCTGCGGAGGCTGACACCGGTGTTGCAGTTACCGGAGCTTTCTTTTTTTGTGCGATGGACTGGCATACAAAGGCCAGCAGTATCATGAACAGTACTGTTTTTCTCATATTCAGTTAATTGGATCGGAAGGTAGGAAAAAATGGGAAACGGAACGGAAGCGATCGTTGAAATAGCCTATCGCTGACAGTGGTGTAAAAAAAAGCCCACACCGGAGCGTGGGCAAATCATTTGAAAGAGGTCAGAGGGTGTGTGATGAATGCGTCGGTTTTCAATGGGTAATCAAGATTCTAACCTTTTCAATGTTTCCAGGTTGCAAAAGCTTCCCCGGGGAACTGGATCTTTTCCTGATTTTTTAAAGGATCGGATTCATGGTATTTCTCAAAGGTCTGGGTCGGGCTTTCACAAGTTTGGATTCGGGTACGGTTAAAAATCGGGCTCAGTTTTCGTAGGGAGAAATGATTCAGGTAAAAACCATTTCATCGTTATGACAATACAAAGATGGTTTGAAAAAAAGATTGTTTCAAATTAATTCGACGACAAGACAGAAATCTTCGATGTTTGGAATAGAATGTTCGATGAATGAAAAACGTGCCTGTGCAATTCCTTTAGCCCCAGAAGAATAGAACAATAAAAAAGACTGATGTACAGGAATATCAGATGATATTGATTTTCTGCATCACTTTGGATTTGTGTGCCTTGCTGATGGGGATATGGTTTCCCCTGATATACAGGGTGTTTTCCTGGATATCATCGATAGACGCCAGGTTAACGATATATGAGCGATGGACCTTCAGGAATTTCTGTCCGTCCACCTTTGTCTCAAGATTCTTGATGGTATTGTGGGTTATGTACTTTTTGTCGGCCGTCACAAACTTTACGTAATCGCCCATGCTTTCGATATACAGTATCTCTTCATTTTTCAACCTGATCAGTTTGCCGTTGACCTTGATGAAAATGTGATCTGTAGCGGTTGAATCTTCCTGTTGCTTTTTGACTTCCACCTTCTGTACAGCCTCCAGGAAACGCTGGTAGGTGAAGGGTTTCCTCAAAAAATCAGTGACATTATATTCAAATGCGCTAAAAGCGTATTCCGTTTTGGATGTGGTGAGGATGACCTGTGGCTGGTAAACCAGTTGGTCCATCAGCTGGAAGCCTGTGATACCAGGCATTTCCACGTCGAGAAAAATAAGGTCTACCAGGTTCTCCGAAAGGTATACCAATGCTTCTTCGCCGTTCAGGAAATGCGCCTGTACATCAACGATGCCGCTGCGCTCACAGAATTTCCGTAAAAAATCCGCTGCCGGCTGGAGGTCTTCAACTATGATACTGGAATATTTCATCAGGCTCTTACATTAAGGTACATTTTCATTCTGATCAGTTCCTGGCGTATGATATTATTGGACTCACCCAGTAATATCAATAATTCATTAAATGGTTTTTCCAGGTCTTTAACCGATACAGTTGCAGTACAGGCATCTTCAAAATGCTGCACTTTTGCCTGCACTTTCAGCAGGCCAACATAACCATAAAGCGGCTTTATCTTATGGAAGTACTTTCTCAGCGGTTCCACTTCTCCATTACGGTAATGGGTACCTGCTTCATCAACAACAGCCAGGAGGTGGTTCAGTGAAGATTCAAATATCTCTGCAGCGGTTTGAATATCACCGGCATACATTTCGTCCAGGAATACCGCATCAAAACGGCCGGAATAGACATATTGGATTTCTTCCTTGTTCATAATCACAATTTTCGGGTGAGCATTGCGTTAACAGTGAATCCCTTCCGGCATTACTGAAAACAAGGGCACAGGTATGAGAACGAACATTTTAGACGGTATAGTATCTTTCCCAAAAAGTATTTTAAGATCCGGAATTGAGGAATCAACCAGCCGTGAAGCGGAGAAAAGCATTATCAGGCTCAACCTTTTCCTCAGTTTCTGCCTCGGTATCTGCCTGATCAACTGCCTTTTCAACCTGGCCAATGAACTGTATGTGAGTGCCGTAGTAAACCTTGCCGGCACATTCCTGCTTACCGTGGCGTACTATATGAATAAGGACGGCCACCTGGAGGGTTCCAAGAAACTGGGTATCATTACCATCAATCTTTACCTATTCTGCGTAAGCTATGTGGAAGGACTGAGATCAGGTCAGTACCTCCTGTTCTTTCCCCTCTTACTTGCCCTGATCTTCGTGATAGACCTGAAAAGAAACCTTAACGAGGTGATTCTCACCAGTGTTGTGACCCTGCTGACCACAGCGTTCATTTTCATTCTTGCACCCTACCAGAATACCCTTCAGAATATTCCCCAGGACCTCTACAGCGGCCTGTTCAGTACCAACCTGGCGATCGCCCTGTTGCTGACCACCGTGTTCGCCTACCTGATCCTGAAAACGCTGGAAAACCATGAGGACAAGATATTGGAGGAAAAGATGTTGTCAGATACCATCTATGATACCTCCCTGGATGCCGTTTTTATTGTTCGTGTGGCCGACCTCGTGATCACCGATTGCAATAAAAGGGCACTGGAAGTGTTCCGGCATGATTTCAAAAAAACCCTTTTACAGGTTCCGGTAGAAACACTGCTTGGCAAACAAATGCGCGACCGGATCAGTAGTATCAAATCCAACGGCTTTATCAAGGGATCACCATGGTATGGCAATATGGACTTTGAAAAAAATGACGACAGCCTCTTTTACGCCTATGTGAATATGGTGCCTTTTAATCACCAGAACCAGCTGTACTGCAAAATCAGTATCCTGGATATTACGGAAATCAAGGTGGCCGAATTTGAAATTATCAAGGCAAAGGAAAAAGCCGAAAAAGCAGCAAAGGTCAAAGTCGAGATTCCTCAGCAATATGAGCCATGAACTCCGCACGCCTTTAAATGCGATCATCGGCACGTCCAATATCCTGCTGCAGGAAGAATACATCGAATCGCAAAGGGAATACTTTGATGTACTGCAAAAATTCCTCTGAACACATGCTACAGCTGGTGAATGATATCCTTGATCTCAGCAAACTGGAAGCCGGGAAGATGGAACTGGAAAATGTTTCCTTTAATCTCAGCGAGTTCCTCCAAAAAGTAGTTGCCCCTTTTAATACGGTCAACAGCAATGCCATGAAACTGGAAACAGAGATTGACCCGGTGTTGAATGTTGAGATCAATGGTGACCAGACAAGACTTCAACAGGTGCTGAATAACCTGCTGTCGAATGCAAAGAAATTCACCAAGGAAGGCAAGATAACGGTAACGGCCAGGGCCGAAAGCCGGAAGAGCCAGAACGTACTGGTCTATTTCTGCGTAACCGATACCGGTATCGGTATTCCAGCCAATAAACTAAAACAGGTGTTCGACAGTTTTACCCAGGCGGATACGGAAACCACCAGGAAATACGGTGGTACCGGGCTTGGACTGGCGATCAGCAAATATATCGTTGAAAAAATGGGTGGCGAATTACAGGTCGAAAGCGAGGAAGGCAAAGGCAGCAGCTTTTATTTCTCCATCGATTTTAAAGTAACTGCAAAGAAGGCCTATGTGAATGAAGCATCACTGAAAGAACTTACCGGACTTTCCGGATTAAGGATATTGCTGGCGGAAGATAACCCGATCAACATGCTCGTGGCCAAACGGTTTTTGCAAAAATGGAAACTGGTGGTGGATGAAGCAGTAAATGGAGTGGAAGCCGTTGAATTGTTCAAAAAGAATAAATATGACCTCCTGCTGATAGACCTTGAAATGCCGGAAATGGACGGCTCGGAAGCGGTTGCCCATATCCGTAAGCTCGACAATGGAGATACCCATTGTTGCATTTACTGCGGCGGTATATGATGATATGCAGGCCGATTTGCTAAGAAAAGGATTTACCGAATTTATTCCCAAACCTTTCCGCCCCGAGGACCTGCATAAAAAAATTCTGCAGCTGACCGCGTACGACCAACTGCAGAAATTCAAATACGGTTAACTATCAAATTCACATCCTCACATTCTCACATCTTCACATTTTCTTTTATCAGTCCTTGTTTAACCAAAGCTGACCTGATGCGTTCCTCATATTGCTTGCTGATCGCAGCATTCTTCTGGTCGGCTTCATTAACTTTCTGCTGCAGGGATTTTACCCTTTCCAGCTGAAGGTTATTAGGCGCTGCTTCAGTGTTACAAACAGAAGCATACACCTGGGTGATATTTTCCCTTAACCGTTCTTCATCAGCAAAGATTGAAGTTGTTTTGGTCGGTATCAGTTCTGCCCGAAGTGTCTCCAGCTTATCATAGTATTCCTGCATCTGCTTTTTCACTTTGGCATCTTTTACCTTGTCCATATTGTCTTTCAGCATCTTCTGCTTCTCAGCAATATCAGCCACATTTTTTGCCAGTTGTTCGTGCATGGCATACAGGTCCATTGCTGTCTTGTGTTGCAGTTCACGATCAGCCAGTGTAAATGGTGATGAAGGATCATGCACTACCTTGATGGGTTGCTGGTATTCTTTATCCGCCACCTTCAGTTTGAGGGTATAGTCTCCCGGCATGATCTGTGGTGCCACAGCAGCGCCGTAATCCAGTTTTGTACCACCGGCAGCGGTCTTCGGCGGCTTCATCCGCATGTTCCAGTAAATCCTGTTGATGCCTTTGCGTTTGGTGGCGGGAATAGACTGCACCAGTTTGCCTGCGCCGTCATACACTTCCACTTTCACATCACCAGATGACAACCTCTCCTTGATATAATATTGGATGGACGGCAGGGAAGGACCGTTGGGTGCAGATAGTACCGGGAAACCGGTACTACCAAAATTTCCGGTAGTCAGCACCATCGGTTTGGTCTCAAAAAGATAGACGTCCTTATCCAACACTTCTGCACTCATATTCCTCATCGAAGAAATATCGTCTACGATAATAATTCCCCTTCCGTGCGTTGCCAATACCAGGTCATTGGTTTCAGGATGTATCTGTATATCTCTTACCAGTGCATACCAGGGAATATTATTTTTCATCCGGAACCAGTTTTTTCCACCATCAATAGCTGGAAAACAAACCCATTTCGGTTCCTACGAAAAGAAGGTCCTTTATTTTCGGGTCTTCCTTAATTTTATGGGCAAATCCGGTAAATTCATCACTCTTGAACATGGTCCATGTTTTACCCATATCGGCGGATCTTCCCACATAGGTTTTATGATCACCATACATGTGGTTATCAAAAGTGGCATACACCACATTCTTGTCGAACTGTGAAGGTTCAATACTGCTCACCCAGGTTTGTGCCGGAATTCCGCTGAGTGCATAATTTTTAGCAACATTTGTCCAGGTTTTACCGCCATCCAGCGTGTACTGCAGATTGCCATCGTCTGTTCCTACCCACACCAGGTTTTCATCCAGCGGTGATTCGGCAATGGTAAATATGGTACAATGATTTTCTGCTGACGTATTATCGGCACTTAGACCACCGCTGTTCTCCTGCTCCTGTTTTCGTTTATCGTTGGTCGTTAGATCAGGAGATATTTTGGTCCATGTCCGGCCCTGGTCGGTTGATCTGTAGACATATTGAGCACCCGTATAAATATTTTTCTTGTTTGCCTTTCCGGTTGCGATCGGTGTATTCCAGTTCCACCTGAGTTTTTCTTCAGCGGCAGTTGGTTGCGGCCTGATACAAACGCTTTTAAATGTCCTGGTGTCGATCCTGTTTACATCTCCACCCTGTGATTCGGCATAAGCGATATTGGGGTCATTAGGATCAGGAATTACCCAGAAGCCATCGCCACCATAGATTGCACTCCAGTCTGAATTCTTAACGCCTCCGGGAGCGGAAGAAGGAGCCATCCAGCTGCCATTATCCTGTAATCCGCCATAAACGTTATAAGGCTTTTTATTGTCAACGGCCACATGGTAAAACTGTCCTACGGGCAGCCCTCCGTTAAACGTCCAGGTATTGCCCTTGTCGAGACTCAGGTAAACGCCTCCGTCTGTACCAAGCCACATATGGCTGTTGTTCTTCGGATTGATCCACAGTGCATGATGATCACTGTGCACCCAGCCACCTTCACCACTGGCTTCTGCAAATGAATATCCGCCGTCATTGGAAAATGAGAACGAATAAGCCGGACGATAAACGCGTTTGGGATCAAAAGGATCCACCACCAGCGTGCTGAAATAAAATGGCCTTGACACCACATTGAGTGATGCACTCTGTTGCTTCCAGGTTTCTCCGCCGTCTGAAGAAATATATAAACCCGTATTGGAAGATTCAACAATGGCCAGCAGGTTTTTCGGAGCAGAAGGCGCCAGGGCCAGTGCAACACGGCCAAAAGGTTTTGGCGGCAATCCGTTTTTCAGTTCCTTCCATGTTTTGCCCGCGTCAGTACTTTTCCATATACCACTCCCGTGTCCGCCTGAATTGAATAAATATGGAAGTCGCCTGAATTCCCATGTAGTTGCGTAAATAATATTGGAATTTTTGGGGTCGATGGAAACATCTGCACAACCTGCTTTATCATTGATATATAAAATCTTTTCAAAGGTCTTTCCCGCATCGGTGGATTTATATAACCCACGGTGACTGCTATCCGACCAGAGCGGACCGGGTGCCGCTACATAAAGGATGTCGGGGTTAACAGGATCAATGACGATTTTGGAAATATGTTCCGTACTGTCTAGCCCGCCGGTTTTTGTCCAGTTGTCACCCGCATCATTCGATTTATACAATCCATCTCCGATCGAAACTGAATTACGCATATTGCTTTCCCCGGTACCCGCATAGATGATTTTGGGATTTTTCTGATCAATGGCGATGGCGCCAATGGACTGGCAATACTTATCAAAAATGGGTTTAAACGAAGCGCCTGCATTGGTGGATTTCCAGATACCGCCACCGGCTGTTCCAACATAAATGGTTTTACCATTTTCATCGTTCACGCCTTCGATGGCTGATATCCTTCCGCTCATGGTACCCGGACCGAGTTGCCTGGCTTCCATAGCGCCGAAAGTAGCTGAGTTTACCGCAGTTTGAGCAAAGGCTGAGGAAGATGTCACCAGGAATGACATCAAAATAAATAATCTCATAGCTTTGGTTTTGGTATAAATGAGAAAACCCCTTTTATCGGGGTTTTCTGTTATTTCTGAAATACTATTTGGCAATAAAAAGACTCTGGTCCAGCACGGGGTTCACTTCCACTTTTTTAATGGTGACAGGTGCAGGTGCGCCGCTGCTCTCCATCGTAAAAGGAACCAAAATTCCTTCCGGCAACTTGGTATAATTGCTCAGGTTGGAAATTTGTTCAATATCCTGTCCGTTGATTTTCATTTTAGACACCACGCGGATAACATAATAAGTTTTCGGATCAATGAAATAGACTGCTTCAGAACCGCTTTTCCTGGTGAGTTTCAATTTTAAGGCTTCGGTTCCATCAATATCCTCCTTACCCAGGAGTTCAATTTTATGGCCCTTTTCTTTGAAATCAATCATTTCACCCTGGATATCCAACTGGTCTTTCTGGGCGGCAAGCTGGTCAGCCGGCAGCGGTTCGGGCTTTGTTTGTCCCTGCAGGGGGTTAAAGCTCCAGCCACTGTCGTTGTTCAGGATGGTGTATCCCGTCATGTTCATGGCGGTGAAGTCCTGCCTGAAAGCTTTATTATTGATCTGGTAAATATTGATCGGGATATCCATACCCTGGATACTCAGGCTTGCTTCCATTTTCATGGTATTCACCTTTTTCCAGTTATCCTTTCCGCCAATAGCGTCGATATACTTATTGACCACTTCGTCTACCGTTTGCGCCTGTACCGTACCTGTAAACATCAGGGCTGTCATAAATAGGCCAATGATACTGTTCCGTTTCATACTTGTTTTTTTATTTTAAAAGATTTTATTCGGCTTTATACAATTTGGGATCAACAGGTTTGTTGACTTCAATTTTTTCAACATTGGTAGCGGAGCCCATTCCCACCCTTGTGGTGGCATAAGGAAACACATAGCCTTCCGGTGTTTTACGGTAATCTGAATAATCAATGATCAGTTCAGCATCCGGGTTACCGCCACCACCACCGGGTCTTTGTCCGCCCATACCACCGGCTTTCGTTTTCATCCGGATGATATAGTAGTTCTTGGTATCGATATAATAGGTGAGGTCACGGCCGCTCTTCAGGCTGAGTTTTACTTTATAACATTCGGTGCCCTCAACGGCTTCCTTGCCGAGCAATTCAGCAGTATGTCCTTTTGCCTTATAATCTACCAGCGGTCCTGCGCAATCCATTTCAGCCTGCTGCATGGCCAGGGCTTCCGGCGTTACGGGTTCAAATTTGTTACCATTACGGGGATTCGAGTTCCATCCTTCCTTTTCTGTGATCACCGACGTCATCGAACCCATGCCAAAATTCATCTCGCGGCGTACCAGCTTATTATTCACCTTCCACATTTTGGCAGTCATCTCATTACCATTCTGCATAACAGAAACGGTCTCCATATACAGTGATTGCAGGCTGGCCAGTTTCTCCTTCCCTCCAATGGCGTCTACATATTTACCGATCACCTCGTCAACCGTCTGCGACATTGCGGTGCCTGCACAGATCATCATGAGTGCACTGAACAAAAAGCGTTTCATGTGTTTAAGTTTATAGCTGTTGTAATGGGAACGGGATGGTCTCTGCCTGGTCTATTGGTCGCCAAATATATGCCAGAGTTACAATCCTTTCCTTCCTTTTATGTGTTAACTTATACCTTTGGTCAAAAACCACGCATATGCTGCAGTGGCTGATCGCCAATTTTACTGATATTCCCAATAAGAAGATATTTGCAGCCAGGGTTGGATTTGATCACCAGATCCGATCGGTTTCCATTCTTAATGACGCGGAAGATCCTTCCCTGCCCTACCTCCTTCCCGGTTTTATCGATGCACACGTTCATATTGAGAGTTCCATGCTCATCCCTGCGCAATTCGCCCGCATTGCCGTCACTCATGGCACGGTGGCAACCGTCAGCGACCCGCACGAAATTGCCAATGTCTGCGGTGTAGAAGGCGTGGAATTCATGGTTAGCAACGGCCTTAATACTCCTTTTAAATTCTATTTTGGTGCGCCCAGTTGTGTTCCTGCTACTGTTTTTGAAACGGCAGGGGCGAGCCTCAACAGCCAGGCCGTCAGAAAACTCCTCGAAAACCCCCGGATCAAATACCTCAGTGAGATGATGAATTTTCCCGGAGCGTTGCAGGGAGACCCCGAAGTTTTAGAAAAAATTGCCGCTGCAAAGGAAATGGGTAAACCTGTTGATGGCCATGCACCCGGGTTAAGGGGAGATATGGCAGCCAGGTATATTGCCCGGGGAATTTCCACCGACCACGAATGCTTTACACTGGAAGAGGCCCTTGACAAATTGCAATATGGCATGAAGATCATCATCCGGGAAGGCAGTGCCGCAAGAAATTTTGAGGCCCTGTATCCGCTCATTGACCGATTCCCCGGTATGGTAATGTTTGGCAGTGATGATAAACATCCGGATGAACTGGTGGCCGGGCATATCAACCTGCTCTGTGCCAGGGCTGTAAAAAATGGTATGGATGTCTTTAATGTGTTGCAGGCAGCCTGTATCAACCCGGTGATCCATTATCAGCTGGATTGCGGCATGTTGAGGTTGGAAGATCCCGCTGATTTTATCCTTGTTGATGACCTGGAAAATTTTTCCGTACAACAGACCTTTATCGATGGACAGCCGGTGGCCGAAAAAGGGAGGTCACTGATAGAGCCTCCAATGGAAAATATAACCCTTAACAGGTTCGACTGTTCAACAAAATCATTTGCTGATATTGAATGTAAGGCCGATGGCCCTTACCTGCTTCCAGTCATTGAAGCACTTGACGGTCAGCTCATCACCAATAAACTATTCCTGCAACCAAAAACAGAAAACGGCTTCCGGGTTTCTGATACTGCCGCAGATGTATTAAAAATAGTGGTGGTGAACCGTTATCATGACGCTCCACCGGCAATCGGCTTTATAAAAAATTTTGGATTGAAGCAGGGTGCCATAGCGTCTTCCGTTGCCCATGATTCACATAATATAGTAGCGGTGGGCGTGGATGATGAAAGCCTGTTAAAGGCCATTAATATGATCATCAATAACAAGGGAGGAGTCTCCTGTATAAAAGATAATCTTGAAATGGTGCTGCCCTTACCCGTAGGCGGACTGATGAGCAGCGATGATGGTTACAAAGTGGCGGAGCTCTACAGTATCATCGACAAAGCTGCAAAAGATGCAGGCAGCACATTACGTTCTCCCTTCATGACACTGTCGTTTATGGCCTTACTGGTCATCCCGCATGTGAAACTTAGCGACCGCGGAATTTTTGATGGCGATGAGTTTGCACTAATGCGGTAATGCGGCAACGCGGGAATATCCCGCACCACCACATCACCGCAAAACAGCATTAACTCAATATTCTTTCACATACTTATTGGCCTTGTTGATCATGATCACTTTGTCGCCTTTCATTACCCGGGCTTCCCCGTTTTCGAAATTATCTGCAAAACTGTACTGGTAGCCGATAACAATGTTTCCCTTGGTGTCAATATAGCCCCAGGCGCCTTTTGCATTGGATACTGCAGCCATACCTTCAAAGAATCCCCTGGCCTGATCGTACTGAACCGGGATTACATACTTGCCGGTATAATCAATATATCCCCATCCTTCCTTTGTTTTTACAGCAGCCAGACCGTCGTGGAATGACATTGCATCTGCGTAAATGGGATCAGTTATCGCTTTACCGGTACTGTCGAGGTACTGCCAGTTAGCCCCTTTCCTAACCGCAGCATAACCTTCATTATATTGAAGTGCTTCGGCAAATTGCAGGGGAACTACAACGGTTCCGGCTTTATCAACATATCCATATTTACCGTCTTTTTTGACCAGTGATAAACCGCAGACACAATTGTCTACGAAATCAAAATCGGCTGCCCATTTTTGCGCAAATGACGGAAGCGCCAATGAAAGCATTAAGAGTATTAGCATATGTTTCATGGCAAATAATTTAGTGCTGTTAAGGTATTTCTGCTCAGGGCCTAAAGCAATGATGTGGAGCAGGAAAATGTATGATACAGGTAGGGTTGAGGGTTGGGGGTTGGGGTTGGGGGTGAGGGTTGGGGGTTGGGGGTTGAGGGTTGAGGGTTGGGGGTTAGCGGTTGCGGGTTGATAGTTAACGTTGCCCTCTGAAATTCCTTACTATTTTACAGACATGGTCGTTCATTAAACCTTCAACTGTCAACAGTCACCCTCAACCCTCAACCCTCAACTCTCAACTCTCAACCCTCAACCCTCAACTCTTGGCTTCATCAAGCACTTTGACAGTGTGGTGATAGATCCGGTCAACGGCCGCCTGGTCTTTCCCGATGCAAACCACGCCCAGTTTACCGTATTGGGAAAGTGCCCCTATGAGGTGGAACATCACCCCCTCCTGGGAAGTTGATTCATAATGAAGCCCATTACAGATAGCAATTTCGATGAGGTCATGTGGAGTGAAACCACGGTATCGTTCACTTCGGAGATTATCCGTGGCATAATAGGCCCTGCTCTGGCCATTCGGCATAATATACTTTCCTGAACCGGCTTCGTACACCCCGTCTGTGAGGAACTGCAACATCAAAAAAGGATGTGTGGTCCCGCCCTTCCGAAGGTTGATCTCGATGGCATAATGCTTCCATGCATTCTTCTCTTTCACAGAAAGGAAATCCACTGAAAATCTTCCAAGGGCACCATAATCCCGGAGTTTTTCCGCTACCGACAGTCCCATTCCCGCAATCTCCACCGAATAATCAGGGTTTGCCGGAAAACGTGCGCCCATGAATACCTGTCCGGATTCTCCACCAAGAATCTGGTCGTGGGTGGATATCACATCGACCCTGCCCAATGGGTTAACCCGGCATTGTACAGAGGGCGAAGATTTCACCGCGCCTTCTATGAATTCTTCTACTATGCCGTTCATGCTGGTAAATTTTGTCATGAAACTCTCATAGCTGAGGTCGTCAGCGACGCATTTTATAGCCGGTAAATTATCGTTTATCCATCTACGTAAGGCAACACCCTTTAGGGGATCACTGAACTGAAACATAGCATTGCCTTCTCCTGAAAAACCATCGTCCATCTTGATCACCGCCCTTTTCAATAGAGGATGGTCTGTTTTTAATTTCGCGAGTGCGTCAATTACATCGGTTTCATCACGCAGGTTTTCATAGCCATCAGGCGTACTTATCCCGCAATCCCGGAACAATTCCCTGCTCTTGCTTTTTGTCCCCAGGAAATACAGGTCCGGATCGCAACCGTAAATTGGTATGCCAAGTTTCACCGACAAGCTTCTTTCATACCTTGTCACGTTAAAACAGGAAAGATGGGCAAGATGTCCTTCGGGTATGCTTCGCCGTATCCTTTCTATCAGCCTTGGCCTTTCCAGGATCTTTTCTGTTAATGATTTGGATGACGCGTCATAACAGCTGAGCAGGGTTAACCGTTGCCGTGCATGGTAACCCGTAATGCCCGGCAAAAGATGCAGGTAATAATCAATGATGATAGGATCGATGGGAACACTCGTTACATAAGTAATATGTGTCCTGGGCATGCGCAACAGCATCATCAGGCAGAGCATCCGTTCTTCATAAAATACGTGGCCGCGAACTTTTGAAAGGATGTCCTGGTCAAGCGTCAGGCTGGGTATGATAACAACCGTCTTGGGCGCACCATGATGCGGGAAAACGGCTTCAAACTGGGGTACAAAATCATGCTGAAGCCGCTTAAATTCCATCACTTCGGCTTCAGAACCCTGGTGATACAGATAATCCAGGGCGTTTTTTCTTATGGTTGTTATAGCGGGATTTTCTGTGCCTGAACCCATGGGCACAAACTAGCTAAAATGCCCATATTATTTGCTGCGCCGGCAGATGATATTCATCATGCCCCGGACCAGATGGCACCACCAGTACCATCCTTTGAAGCTCCCGTTACGGTAGACAATGTAGTGGGCTCGTCCCTCCATCTCAGTACGCCCAGCAGGGCCATGATCAGGGCCTCCTTATAATTGACCAGGTTGGCATCCGGAATAACCACTTCAACCCGCATCGGTTCAAGATGATAACGGAGTCTTTCCATTAAAAACAGGTTGAAGGCGCCTCCACCCGTTACCAGCATCCTTGAATTTGGAAGTCCGAGCCGGGGAAGATGCTTTTCGACCTCAGCAGATACCTGGACAGCAATATGCTCTGTGAACGTGCGCAGCGCATCTTCATCCTTCATATTTCCAAGTTCCAGCAAGGGGAAAACAGTGTCAGTACCAAAATCATTGGCCAGTGATTTCGGGTATGCCATACCGTAATAACCCAGCACATTAAGCGTATCTAATACTTCCGCGTTGATATTTCCTGAAGCCGCCATCCTGCCGCCATCGTCAAAGGCGATTCCTTTTTTTGCCGTGATCATGTTGAGTACACGGTTAGCCGGACAAACATCATAAGCAATATACTCCGAAGGATGATTCACCGAGATATTTGCGATACCCCCCAGGTTGAGGAAGAACTGGTAATCGCTCCAGAGGAGTTTTTCTCCCATAGGGACAATAGGCGCACCCTGTCCGCCCAGGGCCAGGTCCAGTGCCCGAAGATCAGTCACTACGGGCAATCCTGTTTCAGCCGCAATAGCCGCGCCTTCTCCAAGTTGGGCGGTCATATCGGGTGGAAGGTGAAATGTGGTATGACCATGTGAACTTACCAGGGCCACTTTATAGGCCAGGCTATGCCGGTCAATAAAAGCCCTGACCGCTTTGCCGATATAGTGACCATATGCGGAATGCAGGAGCAGGTAGTTTTTTGCATCAAGGTGAATAGCCTGCCGGAGTTTTTCTTCCCACTCAGGAGGATAGGCAACCGTTTCGGCAGCGATAAAATCAAAATCCCATTTTCCGGATTTCGCATGCAATTCAACGAAGGCAATATCCAGTCCGTCCAAAGAACTTCCGCTCATTATTCCGATGACCCGGTATAACATGTTGTAGGTTTTGCGGCCGCTCTGTCATATCTTGTCGCCCAAATTCAGGACAATCTTCCTTTTCACCGACCTTGTTTAACAGGGTCGAAATTAGAACATTCTATGGTTATCAATCTTAGTGATAAAAATTCTATCCTTTGCAACTGGATCAGCGAACTAAGAGACACCAGTGTGCAGACCGACAGGATGAGGTTCCGTCGTAACCTGGAAAGAATCGGCGAGGTCGCCGCATATGAAATCAGTAAGACGCTTGAATACCAGGATACAGAAATCCAGACGCCGTTGGGCAGCTCCGTCTGCCGGACAATAAAAGAGCAGCCGGTCCTGGCCACTATTCTCCGCGCCGGACTACCCCTTCACCAGGGAATGCTGAATGTATTTGACCGTGCCGACAATGCCTTTATTTCTGCCTATAGAAAACATCATCGTGACGGATCGTTTGAGATCAGCCTTGAATATATTTCCAGTCCTGACCTGGATAACCGTATCCTGATCATCAGTGACCCCATGCTGGCCACCGGTTCATCGCTGGTCAAAACCATTCATTTCCTGAAGGAAGAAGGGACCCCCAAGGCAATTCATATTGTGACTGCCATCGCCTGCACAGTTGGCATAGAATATGTTAGAAGGGAGGAACCCAATGTGACGATATGGTGTGGTGATATTGATGACGAACTTACGGCCAAGGGATATATTGTACCGGGTCTTGGCGATGCCGGCGACCTCGCTTTTGGAACAAAACAACAGTCTTAACACTATCAATTACAATCTTTACAGGGGAATCTGCGTTCTTGAAATACCATAAGAGAAATAGTTGTATTTTGTTTATCCGAAGGACGACGAATGAAGAATAAGATCCTGATTACCTTAGTGAGTTCCCTCCTGTTTAATGTAGTAGCTGCACAGGATCCGCATTTTTCCCAATTCTATGCTTCGCCAATGACGCTGAACCCGGCCCTGACCGGTAAAATTGACGGAACTTTCAGGCTGGCTGCCAATTACCGCAACCAATGGCCTACCATCAACAACGCTTTCACCACCGCCACGGCTTCCCTGGATATGCCGATACTGGCCAATCGTTTGCCTGAATTTGACACCTGGGGTGTGGGAATCCTTGGACTGTCGGACCAGAGTGGAAATAAAATCCTTCGAAATAACTATATCGGTATTTCCACCGCCTATAGCAAAGGGCTGGATGAAAATGGATACCACCAGCTGGCTATCGGTTTCCAGGGTGTGTATACCAATAAGAGGCTTGATGTTACGATGGCCGACTTTGAGGATGAACTTACTTCACTGGGTTTTACCGGCGTCACTTCTGAAGTGTTTAACAACACCAATGTCAATGTCAGTTATTTTGACCTGAATGTAGGATTACTGTATACAGGAACCACCAACGGATTTGATAATTTTTACTTCGGCGCTTCACTGTATCATGTTAACCGTCCGCAGGAATCATTTACAGGAGGAAAATTTTATGTGGAACCAAGGCTTACCCTCCAGGGTGGAGGTTACAAGCCCATAGGCGTGGATAAAATGCTGCACGGATCTATCATACATCAGCGCCAGGCCGGGGCTTCAGAGACCGTACTGGGCGGCGCAGTTTCGTTTAACCTTAACGGTGAGGACGAGAGTCCGACCGCCTTATACACCGGCCTCTGGTATCGGGTTAATGATGCCATCATTCCCTATCTCGGGCTGGAAGTTGCCAATTTCCGGTTCGGATTTACTTATGACCTGAACAGTTCTTCATTACGCACTGCGTCCAATACCCGGGGCGGAACAGAAATCTCCCTGATCTATGTCAACAAACCCGGTGACCCTTCCCTGAAAAAATATAACTGTCCGAAATTTTAGAAAGTCAGGAGACGCGGAGAAGGCCAAATATGAAGACGCAGGGGATCTTTGCCCTCTATTTGTTTATATACAGTAATGACGGCAGCACAAAGTAACAGAATAATACAATCAGAACGATCGCCATAATATTCATTACAAAACCGGCCCTCATCATCTGCTGTATCCTGATATGACCGCTGGCAAATACGATGGCATTCGGTGGGGTACCCATGGGCATCATGGACGCACAGCTGGCGGCAAGGGTCATGGCAATTCCAAGAACAAACGGATTGATCCCGGCTGCCTGGGCAATGCTCGTCACCACGGGTGCAAACACAATAACCTGTGCAATATTGCTCATTACTTCGCTGATAAAAATGGAAACTGTGGTGACCACGATCAGCAACACCAGCACATTGGAACCTGAAAAAGAGGCGATCCAGTTGCCCAGCATTTCCATCAGTCCGGCCTTCTCCATGGCGCTGGCCAGGGTGATTCCCCCACCAAATAATAGTAATATTCCCCAGGCCATGTTCTTTGTATCAGACCAGTCAAGCAACCTCGTACCCTCTTTGCCGGAAGGGATCACAAACATCAGCAGTGCGCCGAATATGGCGATCATATTGTCATCGATCTTAATAACATTCAATCCGTTGATCAGGTCACGGGTGATCCATAACAGTGCCGTACATACGAAAATGGCCAGCACCCTTTTTTCCGGCACCGAGACCGGCCCCAGGTCCCGCAGCTCGGTCCTGATCAGGTTCTGCATTTCAAGGCTTGACGACAGCCTGTTGGGAAACAGGAATTTTACGGTAACTACGTACAGGGACATCATAAGTAAAATGGATATGGGCAGACAGATCATCATCCAGTCGAAAAACGATATCTCGTAATTGAATTTTTTGCTGATATAGGAAACATAGGCCACATTCGGTGGTGTGCCGATAATGGTGGCAATACCACCAAAATTCGATGAATAGGCGATGGCCAGCATCAGGCAGAGTGAAAAATTCCTCATACCCCTGCTGTCGTTCCCATTACCGATGACCCTGATCACGGAGATAGCGATCGGGAACATCATCATGGTAGTGGCGGTATTGCTCAGCCACATGCTGATAAATCCTGTGGCCAGGATAAATCCAAGGATGATACGGTCTCCGCTGGTGCCTGTAACTTTTACAATGGAAAGGGCAATTCTTTTATGCAGGTTCCATTTTTCGATTCCGAGTCCGATCATAAATCCACCCATAAAAAGAAAAATCACTTCATTGGCATAGGGAGCGGCGGTTGCACTGATGGTGGCAATACCCATAAGGGGAAACATCACAATGGGGATCAGTGCTACGGCAGGCATGGGTAATGCTTCCGTGATCCACCAGGTAATCATCAACAGGGCTACAGCAATGACGCGGCATGCATTAGTATCGAGGTGAAGCGGGTTAACGAACCAGGCAAGAAAAAATAAGAGAAGTCCTGAGAACAGTGCAATTCGTTGTCTCGTGACTGCATTGGGGATGGAAATAGTCAAGGTTGAATAAATTTTGACGTAAACGATTTGGCGCTAACCTGCGGATGACCTGCAATAACAAAACGGTATGGAAGCAAAGCGTCTTCCCCGGCATATTCCACTCCAATCCTGGGCGTAGCAATAACATTCGTTTCAGCTACAGCAAAATCATCCTGCGCAAGATATAGATTTTCATCCTGCAGGCTCATGCCCGAATGCAGGGTTTGTATTCCTAATGCCTTTGTCACGTTACCAGGTCCTGATCCGATACTTTTCTCCCACCGTGACCGGCCCGTGCGTTTCAATATGGCAGTCATTCCGGCTACGGGTTCAATGGCCCTGATCAGTACAGCATGAGGCGTATCTTCAACATTGGTAACAACATTAAATAAGTGATGAATACCATAACACAGATATACATACGCGATGCCACCCCGTCGATACATGATTTCGGTCCTGACGGTACGCCTGTTATTATAGGCATGCGATGCGCGATCGG
This sequence comes from uncultured Sphingobacteriales bacterium, assembly GCA_963707255.1. GTDB lineage: Bacteria > Bacteroidota > Bacteroidia > Chitinophagales > Chitinophagaceae > Pollutibacter. The sequence continues at coordinate 476,315 of CAVPPM010000018.1, forward strand.
TTATTCCGCAATAGGCCTCTGTTTCCACTATCCTTCCAATGGTTTCCTCTCCGCCAAAACGGGTGATGATCAGTTTGCCCAGCAGTTCCCTTGCCACCAACAAAGTATCCTGCCTTTCATAAAACGCCCTGTTAAGTTTCTCCGATGTACGCCGCAAATTCATTATGTTTGAAAAGAGAAGTGTAAAATACGTAATGCTTGCTTAAAGAAATTGTAATAGCGATTCAATCCTATGGAAAGGCCCATGAGTTTATCCGCAATAATAAACTCTGGAAATGGATCCTTATTCCGGGTATTACCTATGCCCTGCTGTTCATGGTCAGCATGTACTTTTTTGGTAAAACTGCCACCGGCGTAATCGAATATCTCACCAATGTTATCGGTATCCGCGAATGGATACAGAAACTGGAAAATTCATGGCTGGGTTTCTTCTTCACCGTTGCCGGCATAATTTTATGGATGATCCTCATGTTCTTCTATTTTTCCCTTTTCAAATATATCTGGCTGATTTTAGGTTCACCGATTTTTGCCTTTCTTAGTGAAAAGACGCAGTCCATCATAGACGGAAGGGATTTCCCTTTCAGTATGAAACAACTTACGAAGGACATATTCAGGGGTATACGACTCGCCGTTCGAAATACCTTATGGCAAACCGTTTACACGATTTCAATTCTCATTCTTTCCTTCGTTCCCATTATTGGTTGGGCCACGCCCATCCTGGCCCTTTTTGTTGAATGCTATTACTACGGATTTTCCATGCTGGATTACAGTTTCGAAAGAAACAATCTTACCCCGCAGCAAAGCATTGAGTTTATCGGGAAACATAAAGGACTGGCCATTGGAAACGGGCTGGTCTTTTACCTGATGCATGGCCTGATCGGCATTGGCTGGGTGCTCGCACCAAGTTATGCAGTGATCGCCGCCACCATCAGTATCAATGAAAATAAAACATACTATTCACTGGCATGAGCAACTCCAGGGTTTTCCTTATTCCTTGCCCGATAGCAGAAGACGCACTGGACAGCCTCTCCCCTTCCATCCTGCAGGCCGTTAAACAATGCCAGGTGTTTTTTGTGGAAGACGAACGTTCAGCACGTCGATTCCTGAAAAAAATATGGAGGGAAATGGTGATCGACGATTACCAGTGGCACCTGATCCAATCCAAAGATGCCGCCACGCAATTCAGGTCGGCAGTAAAGGATAACCGGCAGATCGGTATCATCAGTGAAGCAGGATGCCCAGGTGTGGCTGACCCAGGACAGGAACTGATTGCCCTTGCGCAGGATTTACAGGTTATGGTTCACCCGCTGGTTGGACCCAGTTCCATCCTGCTGGCATTGATGGCCAGTGGCATGAACGGGCAGAAATTCAGTTTTGTCGGTTACCTGCCCATCGATACGGGCAAGCGACTCAAGGCATTAAGGGATCTTGAAGCTGTTTCCCTGCGCGATAAAGCCACACAAATTTTTATAGAAACACCTTACCGAAATAACCAGGTCTTCCAGTCCATTACCAGCACCCTGAATCCAAAAACACGGTTATGCGTGGCCGTTGATATTACCGGCAAGGAAGAGTCGATACGCACGATGAGTGTATCGGAATGGAAAAAAAATATTCCCGAACTCCACAAGAAGACGGTGATCTTCCTTATTGCCGCATTTTGAAGAAAATGCGCAGGTAAAATGTGAAGATCCTGCTATTGCGGTTCAAGTTGCAAAAATGTGCATATCAAATGCACTAATGAATTGTGCAAATCTAATGTGTAGAAGAAATGTGCAGGTCAATGGCGTATAAGCATATCAGCAAGTGGACTATTCCAGAAGCCCAAGTTGCGGCAAGCCTATGTTATCTGCCTTTTTTTATCAGTCACAAGTTACATTACTGTGGAATAATCTTTAATAACCCTCCAAAAGTTGCACACCATACATTCCCATCTTTGTCGACTGCAATGCTTTGGATGTAGGTACTCGGAACTTTAGAGTTTTCTGGTGAAAAAGTTGCCCAATTCTTACCATCAAATTGTGATATACCAACTCTATTGATGCTAAACCAAATTGTATTTGAGTTTTCATTTATTGCAAAGTCAAGAACATCGTTTCTTGGCATTTTGGAGTTGTCGGTGTTTATTATTGTCCATTCGCCTTCGGAAGAATATTTTGCAAATCCTTTAGTCTGTGGAAATTTTTCGTAAAGAGAAAACCAAATATTTCCAGTTTTATCCTCATACCCTTTAGAGAGGGTAGAAGTCTTTAGTGGGTTATCTGTCGTTTTAAAGTTTTCAATAGAATTGCCGTCAATTCTAATGTTGCCTTTATCTGTGCCAATCCATAACCTTTTTTTACTGTCCACGAAAACTCCCATAACTCGATTTGATGGCAGGCTTGAATTTGAAGTGTCCAATACGCTCCAAACTTTACCATCAAATTTTATTAATCCATGAAAACCTGAAAACCAAACGTTTCCTAATTTATCTGCGTAGATACCTGTTGTCCATTTTGTGGGAGAGTTGAGAGAATCAAATATCTTCCAATTGACACCATCGTACATATATGTTGTATAGCCGTCACTGAACCATTTATTGTTAAAAATATCTACATCTGAATTCATTATTTCAGTCTGATTTCGAATTGCCCTAAGAGCCGAATTTTTAGAATTAATAACACTAAACTTGTTATTCTCAATTTTTACAATTCCATTATCCGTCCCCAACCAAACAACGTTATTTGTGTCTATAGAAATTGCCCTTGTCATATCCCACGGAACGACTGAATTTTGTGTTGTATACACTTCAAATTCATTTTTTAAAATTTTTGAATTGGAAGTTTTATTGGTTACTTCAGATTCGCCTACTGATTTCATATTTGTTACAGCATTAGGATCGAACCTGTCATATGAAATGTTGAATTTTTCGACTGCGAAGTCAAACCGTAATGTTATAGAAACATTTTCTGGCTTACCATTACTAATTGCTGGTTTCCAGCCTGTCATTGAATTGATAATATTACGAAGGTCGAGTTTTGAAATTTTGCCTTTGGCTTTATTTGCCATACTAATTACACATTGTTTCCCTGTTGTGTCGATTAATACCTGTACCAAAACAGTTCCTTCAATATTCTTTAAACTTTTTGATTGAAATTTTTCAGCAAAGAAACTATTCAGGTCTCCATCATAAACTCCTTTTGTATCTCCACAGTCAAGGCAAAATTGGGCTAAACCACAATCATTGAATTTTTCAGGGAAAAGATTTTGTCCTTTTGCAAATGAAAAAGCCAAAAAAAGTGTCGCAGTAAGTATATAAATCTTATTCATAGCAGAGTCAGTCTAAAAAATGGCAGGTAACAACGGCGCATGTTAATTCGCAGTCAACCCGCATGTCAATTCACACGTCAATTGCGCAATCAAATGTATCGGTCAAATGTAGAAATGAATTCACTCATTCCATTTGCACATCTGCACATTTGAAAATTTGCACATTGTCCCGCAGAGCGGGACTAAAGGCCATATTCTGAAACAAGGTAGATGAGTTGCGCCATAACGGTGGCGCCCAGGTGCAGTTCGCGGCGGCTGACGGCTTCAAAAACATCCGTTTCCGCATGGTGGATATCGAAGTAGCGCTGTGAATCCGGGCTTAATCCTGCCATCGCTGTACCCAGCGGCCTTAATGGCCCGATATCAGCGCCTCCGCCGCCATCGGTAATTTCACTGATGCCATAAGGATAAAACAATGGTGCCCAGGATTTGAGTGTTGATTTCTGCTTGTCTGTTCCGCTCACCCCAAACCCCCGCGGGGTGAAACCGCCGGCATCAGATTCAAGGGCGAAAATATATTTACGCTGGTCAGCCTTGGCCAGTTCAGCATATTTGGTTCCTCCCCTTAATCCATTCTCCTCATTCTGGAACATGACCACCCTGATGGTTCTTTTGGGTTTTATGCCAAGGGCTTTAAACGCCCGGATGACTTCCATACTCTGAACACATCCTGCACCATCATCATGTGCACCTTCAGCAAGGTCCCAGCTGTCGATATGCCCGCCAACGGTTAATATTTCATCAGGAAATTCAGAACCCCTGATCTCTCCCACTACATTATGGGAAAGCACATCAGGCAGCATCTTGCAACTGGTCTTGAAAAATACCTGGGAAACCATTCTCTTTTTCAGCGCATTGCTGAGATAATCAGCATCATTGGTACTGATGGCAATGGCAGGAATTTTAGGCAGTGAATCAACATACCTGGTTGAGCCCGTATGCGGGTGATCATCAGGGTTAGACGCGAGGGACCTGATAATAACGCCTACTGCTCCATATTTGGCCGCCATACTCGGACCATTGCCGCGGTAAATCCCCGCGGCTCCGTACGCCTGGAAAGTGCGGATAAATGTTGGATCCATCGGGTAATTATAGAAAACAATATTGCCCTTGACATTTTGTTTCACTCTCTCCAAATCATCAAATGACCGTACTTCTATAACATTAGCCCTGATCCCTGAAGCAGGCGTACCCACTGAATTGCCCAGTGCAGCTGCCTTCAGGGGATATTCCTTGCCGTTAGCCAGGATCAGCCTGGCCGTTTCCTTTTCGCCCCTTACCCAGTGCGGAACCATACATTCCTGCAGGAAAACAGTGTCTGCGCCCATCTCCCTCATCATGCGCGCCGTTTCCTGCACTGCTTTGGCGCCCCCGGCAGAACCGGAAAGTCGGGGACCGATCTTTTTGCAGATAAACCTCAGGTTTTCGTATGCAGCTCCCCTGCTCATGATATCATCCGATATCCTTTTCATGATCAGGGTATCATTTTTTTGTGCCACGGCTGCAAATGAAAGAAGCAGCCCGGAAAGAGCTGCCATGTATACTTTTCTCATCTTTTCAATCAATGGTTAATATCGGTTATGGAAATAATACTGTCTACCACGTAATTGCTGTAACCCCTCCAGGGCAGCGCTCCCATATATTCTTTATAATGGAGGTTGAAGATCTTTCCCTCGCTGGTGAGCAATATATTGGCAATTTTTTCATCGGTAACGGAAAAATCAAAATCATACGACTGTACCGTATTGGCGGCTTTTGATCTTAGTCCCGATTGTATCAGCTTACCCTCCCAGGTCTTGAAAACATATCCCTTCTTAACAACATAGTTCAACTCACCTGATTTAGCACCTTCACCAAAAACATAGTAAAACCTCCAATAAAACCAGGCGCCCAGTACAATGATCCCAATGACAAAAATCCACGTCAGAATTTTCCGCATATGATTGATTATGCGTGTAAAATAGGAAATGTTAGGTAAACTTTAACAGATGAATGAAGATTTGAGACTTTCCGACATATTCATGGAGATAAACTCTTTACAGTGCGGAATGTTTATCTTCGTTATAACCAATTTTGCTCATGAATATAGGAATAGTATGCTATCCCACATTTGGTGGTAGCGGTGTCCTGGCAACAGAACTTGGAAAAGCACTGGCCGACAAAGGACATAACATCCATTTTATCACCTACCAGCAACCTGTACGACTAACCGGATTCAGCGCAAATATCTTCTACCATGAAGTACGGGTGCCAACATATCCCTTATTCGACTACCCGCCTTATGAAACAGCGCTTGCCAGTACAATGGTGGATGTGATCAGGAACAATGACCTGGACCTGTTGCATGTGCATTATGCAATTCCCCATGCAGCTGCCGCGTATATGGCTAAACAGATATTGAAAGAAGAAGGAAAGCATATTCCGGTGATCACCACACTGCATGGCACTGACATCACACTGGTAGGAAAAGATAAGACCTATGCCCCGGTGGTGGCATTTTCCATTAACCAGAGCGACGCTATAACAGCTGTATCCAATAACCTGCGCCAGGAAACCTACGATACATTTACCATTGAAAAGGAAATCCAGGTGATCTATAATTTCGTGGATGTTTCGCGGTTCGACAGAAAGCCGATAGATGCATTTAGAAAAGTGCTGGCACCCGATGGTGAAAGGATCCTTGTACATGCTTCCAATTTCCGTAAGATCAAAAGAGTTGCTGACGTCATCCATATTTTTGACCGTGTCAAAAAACAAATTCCATCGAAACTGCTGCTGGTGGGCGACGGGCCGGAAAGGCCGATGATAGAAGAACTTAGCAGGGACCTGGGTATCTGTGACGATATCCGCTTTGTAGGCAAGCAACAGGATATCGAAGAGATCTTTGCAATTTCAGACCTTTTCCTCCTTCCTTCAGAATATGAAAGTTTCGGACTGGCTGCATTGGAAGCTATGGCAGCAGGTACACCGGTAATTACTACAAATGCAGGCGGACTTCCGGAAATTATCATCCAGGGAAAATGCGGTTATATGGCGAACGTTGGCGACGTTGAAGCCATGAGCAAGTATGCACTGGATATATTAAAGGACGATGAACGGCTGAATAGTTTTAAGGCAGAAGCCAAATTACAGGCCTCAAAATTCGATATACATAATATTATTCCGCAGTACGAAAAACTATACGAGAAATTCCTGCTGAGTGTGGTGATGTAATTTCCAGTTCGAACGTTAAAGAAGTAGCTACGCGAAGGTTAATGATATTTTCACATGTAATGTACAATTTCCTCATTTTCTCCACACTATCGCACTAAGAAATTACCACATTAACCTTTACCTTGATTTCAGCCATTGTTCCGGGTCCATAAACCTGCTTTCGATATTGACAACGAAGAGGATCTCGCCATCACCATCATCGTTAACGCCTGCCTTGCCAATCGACTGCCCCATTTTCACTTCCTGTCCTTTATTCACTGAAACGGTCGACAAATTATAGTAGGTGGTAAAGTACTTTCCGTGTTTGATCGTCACCGTCTGGCTACCGGCCACATCATAAATAGCCGACACAATACCTTCAAAAACTGCTTTTACATTGGTTCCTTCCAGGGTGGCGATGGTTACGCCAATATTATCCTCTATCAGCGAAGTACCTTCGATCTTTCGTTTCCCGAAAGGTGAACTGATACTTCCCTTATCCACAGGCCAGGGCAAATTGCGCTTATTGGACTCGAAATTGACGGATACCTTGGTTACCTCGGGGGTATTTTCCAGCACATTACTCTTACGTGCTGTCGGTGCCGTTTTTAGTTGTGGTAGCCGGTGATGTTGTGGTTTTGCTTTCATTAGCCTTGGCAACAGCTGCGGCTTTCCGGGCTTCCTCCTCCGCCCTGCGCCTGGCGTTTTCAATTTCACGCTTTACAATGGCGGCAATCGCATTCTGCAGATTCCTGTCCAGCCTTTTCTTTGCTGCCATCTCCTTTTGTAATTCTTTTTCACGGGCCTTGAGCTTTACCACAAAGCTGCTTTGCTCCTTTTTCTCATCCTCAAGGGTACGCATCTCTTTCGTCTGGATCTGAAGTACCTGGCTTTTTTCTTTCTTGCTCTCCGACAAGTGTATTAATGCGTTGTTCCAGCAATTTGTTGGTCTTATTGATATTCGCCACCTGCTCTTCGCGGTATCCCCGATAACTTTTCAGATACGAAACACGACGAATGGCATCATTAAAACTTGTAGCAGAAAAAATGAAATTGATCATATCATAACTGCTCCTGTTCTGGTAAGCATAAACAATAGTGTTGGCATATTGCTGCCTTAATGTGTCAAGCTGCTTTTTAAGCCTGAATATTTCCCTGTTATTGGTGAAGATATTATTGTCGATCAGCCTCACCTGGTCATTGATATTGTTGATGACCGCATACCTTTTCCTGATCTTGCTCTGGATCATTGATAACTGGCCAAGGCTGGCCTTCTTGTCTTTCTGAATGGCACTCTGGTTCCTTTGTAACTGGGCGATCTCTTCCTGTATTTCCTTGCGTCTTTTCTCCAATTCTTCCCTTGACTGGCCCATGCCGCCAACCGCTATTATACAAGCTACCAGGTAAAGGAATACTTTCTTCATGCCGGAATACATTTTGGATTTGACAAACGGAAGGGATAAAAGATTATTAACGCTATGGTAAATCAATATTTTATGTGACCTGTTAAAATTACTTCAATTTATATTTTGCAGGGACCGAAAACGGATAATTCTGTTCAGCCCCAAACTCCACCTTTTTAAATTCAAGCGCTATATCGAGTTTGGTCTTATAGGCGATGGAAATTTTTCGTTTGGTTGAAAACTTCTTGTTCCCGTTGTCTTCATAGTCCTGGTAACTAAGGTCGGCGGTGCGGCTTTTCATAACATCCACATCATCCAGTTTGCTCCTTTGCAATAACAGGTCAGGATTATAGAAGGTGGCAAAATTCTTAAAAAAACTTCCCAAGGCCGTCAGGGAAGTAAAGGTTTCATTCTCCGTGTAGGCTACAATATTTGAGTCCAGGAACACGGGGTTACCAATAATGAGGTCCTGTAAAATGGTAAAGTTGACCGGGAGATTGGTCATCTCGCGTAAAAAATCAAAACTGTGGTATTGTATGGTCTTGTTGATTTTATCCAGTACGCTTACCGTATCGGGGGTAATCATTACCCTGAAGGCTTCAATACCCAGGATCGCATTGATCGATATCCAGATCACGCTGTCTTTTTTCATTCTCACAAAGGCATTCACATCATATTTCTTGTCCCTGCTGTCTGCATAATCGATCTTCATCTGGGCCGAAAAAGTATTGAAGTCGATATGACTGTTTTTAATCTTCTCCAGCGCCGTTTCCACTTTTTTAGCCGAATCATTTTCAGCCGGATTAATAGTGACCGTGGTACTGTCCTTTTTACTCATGGCCGTAGAGATTTTCCTTGTAGAACGACAGGAAGACACGAGTATGACCAGTACTGCCAGGGTCATCAGATATTTCATCATTGGATTTCTTTTATTTTTTTCCTGTATGTCCAAACCCACCATTGCTTCTTTGTGTTTCGGAAATCTGCTCCGTCAACATCCATTCAACTCTTTCCACTTTCTGAACAACCAGCTGCGCAATTCTGTCTCCATTCCTGATCTCCTGCTGTTCTCCTGAGAGATTGATCAGGATCACCTTTATTTCACCACGATAATCAGCATCAATAGTACCCGGCGTGTTTAGGCAGGTTATGCCATTTTTTATCGCCAGTCCGCTCCTCGGCCTTACCTGGGCTTCATATCCCTGGGGCATCTCAATGCGCAATCCGGTTGGGATCAGTGCCCTCTCCATGGGCTTTAATAATACATCCTGATCGATGAATGCACGCAAATCCATACCCGAAGCACCCGCTGTGGCATAGCCGGGTAAAGGGTGATCAGACTCATTAATAATCTTTATCCGAACTTCCGACATGCTACAAAATTAACTGGAATAGGGGGATTAATACGTTAATAGCTCAATAAAACCACAAATATGGAAATGATGTAAGGATCGCATATAATAGTGAAAGCATACTATGCTGCGGAATGCATCAGCAAGACTGTCGCGTAGGCAACAAGTCCTTCCTGCCGGCCCACAAAACCCATTTTTTCTGTAGTGGTGGCTTTAATCGAAACATCTTTTGCGGTAAGTTCCACAATGCCTGCGATCACTTCCTGCATGGCAGGTACATAGGTTTTTATTTTGGGTTCTTCAAGGCATAGTGTAGAGTCGATGTTGACTATCTTATAGCCTTCAGCCCTGACCAGGTCAAAGCTTCTTTTCAACAGGATCTTGCTGTCGATATTTTTAAATTCATTGCTGGTATCCGGAAAATGTACACCAATATCTCCAAGGCAAAGAGCACCAAGCAAGGCATCGCAGATCGCATGAAGTAAAACGTCTGCATCACTATGCCCCTTAGCACCTTTATGATGCGGTATTTTAATTCCGCCTATCCACAGGTCCCTGCCTTCCGTTAGTTGATGATAGTCTACGCCAGATCCTATTCTATACATACAGGCCTCTAAGGTAATGTAAAAAAAGACGCAGGGAAATCTCCCTGCGTCTATCAATTATGTTGCATTTAAACTTTGCGTCTTTGCCTTCTTAGCGTCTTCTGTTCTATTCCGTCTCATTACCTGCACCGAAATCAAATACCAGTCCGAAACGAAGGGTATTTGAAAGCGGATTCCTGTTTACACCATTGCCGGTGGGAAGGAGGTAAGAAAAATTCAGCCCGAACATATTGTATTTTATACTGGCACCTACAGTGAAATACTGGCGGTTGCCCTTGTATGGATTCTCATAAAAATACCCGGTGCGGAACGCGAACTGGTCATTGTACCAGTATTCGGCACCTACGGATAAATAGAACTCTTTCCACTCTTCGCTGAAACCTCCCGGAGCATCGGTCCATGAGGTAAACCAGCTTTCCACCACACCTGTTTCATGATATTTCGCCAGTCCGGCTGAATCTCCCAAAGCTGGTGGCGTAGGTACCAGCAGCTTATTGACGTCAAGGCCGAAGGACACTTTATTTACCTCGTTAAATGTTTTCGTATATACGGCACCGATAGAGAAGTTGGCAGGTATGAAGTCTTTTTGTGTGGGATCATCGGTATACCCGATTTTAGAACCCAGGTTGGTTAGCGCACCGCCGAAATTCCATCCGCTTCCGGACTCATCGAGCCTGGAATAATATATACCGATATCGCCTGAAACAGCAGTACCGGCCTTATAGGAAACACCATTAATGGAAGTTCCCCCGGCAAGATTGGAATAAATATACCGTAAGCCTACACCAAGGCTGAGGTTATCGGAAAGTTTACGGGAATAACCTGCATCAAAGGCCAGCTCACGGGGCCTGAATGACTGTAAGTCATTTCCAAGGTTATCGGTAAACTGGATATTACCCAGGCTGAAATACCTGAAGCCCACAGATATAGCCTGAAGGTCATCGAGCTTATAATAACCCGACAATGCAGCCAGGTAAACATCATTCAAACCAAGGTCTTTTAACCATGGTGTATAGGTTACGCCTATAGCGGCCTTGTTGGTCGAAAATGGATATTTCGCCAGGTTATAAAACTGGGCATTTACATCCGGGGATGTTGCTGTAGCCAGTTCTCCCATACCGCCGGCCCTGGCATCAGGGGATATCCGGAGGAATGGCACTGCAGTGGTAACTACATTAAGCGGGTCAGTATTGGTCTGCGAAAACGCTGCTCCTATGGCAAAAATCATACACACTGCAGACGCAGTTAACTGCTTGGTCAAATTTTTCATGAAAATTGAAGTTTGGCTTTTGTAAAACGATCAGAAAATCAGTGTAGAGTTTATGCCATTCATTCTATTTGGAGCGGTCAAAAATACGTTATTTTTCAATGGATTACAGTATAACCAGTTTTTCCAGTTTTTGTTGTTGTTTACCATCACTGGTCCGGACCAGTAACTGGTAGAGGTAAACGCCCCTTCCCAGTTTTGCACCAAATTCATCCCTGCCGTCCCACTCGGTTTCACTTGAACGATTTCCGGGTGAATTTATTGTTTTAACTATGGTTTTCACCACTTTACCAGTAATTGTCATGATCCTTACCGTTACCTGCAGATCCTCTGAAGGGCGGTTATGCTCAAACCAGAAAGAGGTCCTGGAAGTGAACGGATTAGGATAATTCAATACATGATCGAGCATCAGTTCCTGCTTCTTTACCACACGGAAGTCCAGAATGTATTCTGAAGAATTATTGAAGACATCCCAGGCCTTGATTTTAAGGGAATGCCAGCCTTCTTCCAGCGTCGATAATGGAAACCTTACTTTGCCACCCTGGTAACTCCCCGTATCAGCTTCATAGAAATCGTTAAGGATGAAAACCTTATTGCTGTTATTGTCCAGTACGGCGGTGATGTCATGACCAATTCCTGTGCCAACTGTGTTGATTCCGGACGAATCTTTCAGATTAATGACTAAAACAGGTGTTTCGTTGACAATTCCGCCATTGACAAATTTTTCATCGTTTAGCCATGCCCTGATCGTTGGACCCTGGCCGTCATCGGCTACACCGTTCCCTGCACCGCCGATATAAATCCGGTCTTCCAGGCCGGCAGCATCCACAATACCATTATCGGCATAGTAACTTATCCTGCCCTTCCCGATCCTGTAGTCTATATCTTTTGGAACGATGAATGTAAAGGTGAACCTGCCGTTTTGGACTTTCGCCTTGCCGTTATACACCATATTCTGTTGCTGGGTAAAGTTGGTGGGAACACTGCCTGGGTCATTTCCCAGCGTGGGTACCTGCTGTTCTTTGTCAAAGACCGTTGGATATATGGTGCCATTAAAATCCTGCATCAGCATTCCGTTCAGGTCCCTTACTTCACCGGCAACCGTATAACGGTTCAGGGATTTTAAAGTATCCGATCCCGCCGTTACTGCCACGCCATTTACGGTATTGGTCTGAATGGAATATTTGGGATACCCGATGGTCATTGCCGGATCACCCAGCAGTGTAAATTTTCGGTTATTCAAAACATCACTGGAGGTCTGGTAGGTATAATTCTTGCTCCTCTTTACGGCATCGCCCAGCGAAAGGTAATTCCCATCGCCATTGCGCTGCAATGCGTGGGTGATATAATTATTATTGATGATACGATTGCTAAAGGCGAATACCAGCCTTGTGGTGGTCATCATCGCAATGCCGCCGGTCTTCGGCCTTAATAATATATTTTCTCCGATGGAACTGACCAGGGGATTATCAAAAGGCGCAAAATCGCAGGTCGCCGTAATAAACAAGGGAAGTTTCTGATCGTTTGTCCACCCATTCACCATTTCAATATCCAGGATAGCTTCCTGTGCAAGCCGTTGGTTCCCGCCATGGCCATTGTAGTTCCATACCAGGTTCCCGGAAAAGATCCTTCGGTTGATGGCTTCATTCACCTTGGGATAGCGGCTTCCGGAGCTGCCGCTTTCCTGCGGGAAGGCGTCAAGGTAAATTTTACCTTCATTGAAGGTGGGGGCAACCGACCTGGCGGAACCCGAAATGATTTCTGCATCCTGCAGGTGAAGATTCTGGTCCTCATCGTCTGCCACGAAGCTGAGCTGGTTTCTCCAGGGACCAAAGGTTTTCTTGTAGGCGATAGCCTTATCCACGAAATTTTTCGCCTCTGCCGGCGATGCAGCCGGAATTCTCCCTATACCTATATCCAGGTAACTGACCGGTGTAATGGAGTTAATATCATCCCCATCATCCAGCAAACCAAAAAAATCATCGGAAGTATAAGAGGTGAGCGGATCAAGTGAAAAAGGACTTTCATAGGCCGGTACCAGGTTGGTATTGCCGATGATCCGGTTCCGGTAATCAAAGGATCCATCTCCAAACAACAACAGGTATCTTGGCCTTTGCATGGAATCGTTTCCGGCACGGTCATAAAACATCTTGACGAAATCCCGCAGTGCGGCAGGGTCAGGAGATCCCGATGAAAATTCGTTGTATACCTGCTCGGCATCGGCCACCAGGTATGATAAATTTTCAGTCTGCCGGTGAAATTGCCCCAGTCGTTCCGCTTCCGCCAGCAGGGATCGATGGGCTATAATAATGAATTGCACCTGGGAGGCGCCGTGTAAATTCTGGTTGGGAATCTTTCCCACCGGGACAGGTACCAGGAATCGGCTTTCATCGAAGGATATATAGTCCCTCAATACAGAACAATCATTACTGAACCTGATCGACTGGCCATCGCGGATCGTTTCCATTTCCACGGGCAGGGATGGATCGGTGATATCCCACACCCGGGCGGCCGAAGCGGCATTGGCGATGATAAATTCGGCCGTTCTTCCCGGACCGAGAGACTCCTTATCACGGAAATTCAGCTGAGGATTTCCGAGCATATCCAGTTTTCGGCGAAAGTTGAGTTCAAACCGGTTAAGCCATCCCTGGCCGTTGACACTGCCCGGAAAGAAACTGAATCCTACTACCATGGAAGGCTGTGAAAGACTAATGTTATTGGTGAGGGTCGACGAAGTAGCCACCGGCTCATAAGCCATCCCCGGCAAGGGTGGCAGGCTATGTTCATGGACCTTCACGTTGTTAAGTTTCACCTCGAAACGGCTGCTTTGTCCCACCGCCCGCGCAATCACTTCCGAAATAACGGTAACCGGACTATTGGTGATCAGCCCGTTCACAGGCACGGTAAAATCCCTTGATCCTATGCGCCCTGGCCCTGTTCCAAACTCCTCGCCGTACCATTCCTTACCGCTGCTGAGGAAGTTAACCGTATCCAGTTCATGTACGTAATAGTCGTCAAAACTGGTGACCGGTGTCCCGGGTGCCGCTATTGGCTGGCGGTTGATCCGTCTTCCCTGTCCCGAGATATTAATATAGTACGATGCGCTGTCGCTGTACAGGTTTTTCTGGTAACGATAGAGTCCTGTGACGGGGTCCCTGGTCCATTGCTGTGGCCCCGGGGCATAGAACAGGAAATAGTCCCCGGCATTAAAACTTCCGTCTCCACCGTCCTGCAGCCAGATGGCGTTTTCTTTCAGGTCGTCTGTTCGTTGGACGATATTGGCCTCAGGAAGCATCTGGCCGCCATTGCCAAACAATCTCAATGAGCCGGAGGGAAATGGAATAGTTATCCCCATGTTACTGAGCATGGAAGCATCGACCTTATAGATTCCCCGGGACGAAATATTAAGGCGATACCAGTTACCTGAAGCAAGGACTGAAGAAGAAGCATATTGACGTTGCGCCCTGCAAAGGGCTGAGGCTGCGAGTAAAACGATCAACAATAGGCAATTTCGCATTTCCCTGGGCATCCTTTCAAAATTAGCATTTACTAAACACAAATAAGGCAGTCGGGCAGGGCCGTATAACCATAAATCCTATAAATTCGCAACTCAGTGTTATAATTTTCAGTGGGTTCAGGTACAATATTTGTTTGATGCCCCTCGTTATCTATCAGCTAAATCCAGCAAAATGCAAAAGTTACGCTTGAAAAACCTTTTTGTGCTTCTTGCAGCCGTATCCCTTTTCTCTTCTTGTAAAAACGGGTTATTTGGCAGTAAGAAAAAAGAAAAATCCTCTGTTACCGGATGGAACTACAATGACAAGAACATGGGTGGTTACAATGTCTCCAAAGAAAAGGAGCAGAAAACCGGTCCCGGTCTTGTGTTTGTCCAGGGCGGTACCTTTACGATGGGTGCCACTGAAGAAGATGTTATGGCAGAGTGGAACAACGTTCCCCGCCGCGTAACTGTTTCTTCGTTCCTGATAGATCGTACTGAAGTTGCCAACGTGCACTATCGTGAATATTTATACTGGCTGGAAAATGCATTTGATGATCCCCAGTTTGCCAAAGTAGTGGAAGGTGCATTACCCGACACACTGGTGTGGAGAAGTGAGCTTGCCGCCAATGAACCTTTGGTGGAATATTACTTCCGTCACCCTTCTTATAACAACTACCCTGTGGTAGGTGTTACCTGGAGGCAGGCCAGCGACTTTTGTATCTGGAGGAGTAATCGTGTAAATGAGCTGATCCTTGCAGAAAAAGGATACATCAATAAGAACCAGCTGAAAACAATCCAGGGACAGGGTGAAGAAAACTTCACTACAAAATCTTACCTCCTGGGTCTGTATTCTCCACAACCCGGCAAGCCAAAGAAAAATCCTTTGATGGATGCCAATGGCAGGCCGCGTAACTATGTAAAGTTTGAAGATGGATACCTGCTTCCTGATTATCGCCTTCCAACAGAAGCCGAATGGGAATATGCAGCTTATGGTTATATCAACCAAAACCCGAAGCCTAAGAAAAAAGAAGGAAAGCGTGGTGAAGAGTTGATCATGAACAAGCAGGTATATGCCTGGAGCAACAATGTGAACGGACTGCGTGAGACCCGTAGTGGAACATGGCAGGGTAAGTTCATGGCGAACTTTAAAAGAGGATCTGGTGACAACATGGGTGTGGCTGGTGGTTTGAACGACAATGCCGCTATCCCTGGTCCGATAGAAGCATTCCTTCCTAACGGTTTCGGTCTGTACAATATGTCTGGTAACGTTGAACGAGTGGGTTGCGGATGTATACCGTCCGATGTCTAACATGGATGTGGATGATTTCAATCCTTTCCGTGGTAATAAATTCAAGAAACTCTATAAGAATGCCAACGGCGAATTTGAGCGCGACAGCCTTGGTAAGGTTAAATATGTAAATGTAACTGACGAAGAAAGCAAGAGCCCGCCGTAACTACCAGCGCGGTAATGTGATCAACTATTTGGATGGTGACTCTGCTTCACAGGTGTACTATGGTTATGGTAAAACAACACTGGTGAGCGATAAGTCAAGGGTATATAAAGGTGGTAGCTGGAACGATCGTCCTTACTACTTGAGCCCGGGTACACGCCGATTCCTTGAAGAAGACCAGTCGAGTTCTACCGTTGGTTTCCGTTGCGCGATGGATCGCGTAGGTAGCCAGGAAGGTAATGGTTTCAAGAATGGTAACCACTTCAGTAAGCAAAGACAAAATCAGCAGGAAAAAATAAAAACGCTTAAAAAAAATTAGGGAGCATAAGCCTCTCTTTTTTTTGATTGCGTTTTTATTTTAATGTGATAATGTGGATAGTGTGAAAAATGTGATAGTGCAAATGAGATAATTGATTCATTGATCCGAAATCCCTGGCCGCCGAAGTCTTTGACGAAGGAGTCCGCAATCAGCTTCTCGATCATGCAGCAAATATAAGCCTGGCTTATATTTGCTGCATGATCGAAAAGCTCTACCAAACCTATCTCCGGCACCCGCTGATTCAAACGGATACCCGAAAACTCGTTGCAGGCGAAATCTTCTTCGCATTGAAAGGCCCCAATTTCAACGGCAACTCCTTCGCAGCACAAGCTTTGAAAACCGGTGCAGTGGCAGTAGTGGTGGACGAAGATCCCGGTATACAAGATGAAGGAGTCTTTCTTGTTCCTGATGCGCTGAAAACTCTTCAGGACCTTGCATTATATCATCGAAAACATCTTCCTATCCCCTTTCTCGCCATTACCGGAAGCAACGGCAAAACCACTACCAAAGAACTCATCCACGCAGTGCTGTCGGCTAAATATAAGGTCAGCACTACCGTCGGCAATCTGAATAATCATATCGGTGTGCCACTGACCATACTTGCCGTATCCCCGGGATACAGATATCGCTGTCATCGAAATGGGTGCAAATCACCAGAAAGAGATCGAAAGTTATTGTTGCTATACACTCCCTACGCACGGGCTCATCACAAATTGCGGAAAGGCACACCTGGAAGGTTTTGGCGGTATCGAAGGCGTGAGAAAAGGTAAGGGCGAATTGTTGATTATTTGCGCACGCATCATGGTACTGCATTTGTCATGTGGGATTATGATTATTTCCGTACTATGAGCAAAGGCATTGAACATGTTGTCACCTATGGAACAAAAGAAGCCGATGGTCATTGGAAATGTGGTGGAGGCGAACCATTTCTGAAAGTGAAGATGCGAACGGCACTGCGATCTGGAAATGATCACACTCAACCTCGTTGGCGACTACAATCTTCCCAATATTCTTGTGGCGGTGACCGTGGGAGAATATTTCAAGGTGCCGGCCCAATTGATCCGCACTGCCATCGAAGCTTATCAGCCCAATAACAGCAGGTCACAGCTGCTTACAAAAAATAGCAATACCTTTATACTTGACGCATACAATGCCAACCCCACCAGTATGCGTGCTGCCATAGAGAATTTCAGCAGGCAGCATCATCCCGCAAAATATATCTGTATCGGCGGAATGATGGAATTGGGTGAGGAAAGTGCCGCGGAACACCAGGAAATTGTTCAGCTGCTGGAAAAATTTTCATGGAAGGAAGTATTGCTCACGGGCGGAGACTTTGCAAAAGTTAAACACCAGTTTCGTTATTTTGACAATGCCGGCCAGGTAAGGGACTGGCTCCTGGCATCACCACCACAACATGCAACCCTGTTGATCAAGGGTTCACGCAGCATGAAAATGGAAACCCTTCTGCAGGCTTTCGACCAATAGATTTCCGGTTGATATTTTTCGAGTTCCGTGATTTCCCCGACAGTATACGATCCAGGCCAGTTCACCAATTTTATTTGCGATAAACATGGTTTTCTGATCGCCTCAATGGCTGGTAAGGCCGGATGGTGATCAATATCACCAGGGCTTCATGGCATTTATTGTACTTTTGCAGTATGGAAAAGTCGGCGGTCAAATATCCTAAACCCAATTACCTGATCAGTGTCCTCGATAACAGATGCCCAAGGTGCAGAGTAGGAAAGATTTATGTTTCCCAACAACCCTACGACCTCAAGAGCACCATGAAAATGCATGAGCAATGCCCGGTTTGCGGACAACCCACGGAAATAGAAGTGGGATTCTATTATGGAACAGGATATGTCAGTTATGCACTGACCGTTGGATTCAGTGTTGCAACACTAATATTGTGGTGGCTCACCATCGGCTTTTCGCTGAAAGACAACCGTTTCTTTATCTGGATAGGCGTTAATGCCGTTATGATGATCCTGCTCCAGCCAATCTTCATGCGATTGTCGAGAACATTATGGCTTTCCTGGTTTGTGGGATATGATCCCGACTGGCGCAACAAAAAACCCGAACATTTTGAAAGGGTTATCCCGGAACAGATGAAAAACTGGTAGACCTCCCTTTATTTTACCGTTAACTGCGCAGATAATACTGATTAGGGCAGGTTATTTAGGTTGTTGAAAATACTTACCTTTCGCTGGCATCCCTTTACGCTGATTCATCCAACTGACTGATTATGCCAGCAATCGAAACGACTACCGACAAAAGCTTTATAGAGAAAGCCCTTTTGCTTATTATTTTCCTGGTCTTTCTTTATCTCCTTTATTCACTGATGGGAATTTTTCTTGGTGTATTCACTTATGCCATTATCCTTTCCGTTTCTTTTTCGTCTTTGTTTGAAAAACTTGTGCGTTGGGTGAATAATAAAAGGGGTCTTGCAGCAGCCATTTTTGCCATACTTGCCATTGCCATTATCGCCCTGCCGTTCATATTTATGATCAATGCTGCCGGGAATTATATACACCAGGGGCAGGTATGGTACGAAAATGTCAAGACCAATGGGGTTCCTCCCCTGCCCGAATGGGTTTCCAGGCTCCCTTTTGGACAGGAAAAAGTTAAAGCTTTCTGGGCTGCTTTTTCAGCCGATTATGCTTCCACGATTGCCCTGTATGACGACCAGATCAAAGCCATTTTCAGGAAACTGATATCCGGCGGACTTGGGATAACAGGAGCTGCCTTTGAACTGATCATAGGCATTATAGTGACGGCAGCAATATTGTCCAAAGGTGAACAGGTGCTGATTAAATTTACCAGCATAGTAAACAGGATCGTTGGTGACCAATGGGGCAGTGCACTTGTCGCTTCTGCCGGCAAGGCGATCATGGGGGTATCCATTGGCGTTATGGGCACCGCTTTCATTGAAGGTGCGCTGACCTGGGTGGGATTTGCCATTGAAGGCAATTCCATGGCACCATTATTTGCCGCAATCGTTTTCTTCCTTGCCGTTATCCAGGCGGGTCCGATACTGGTCTGGATCCCCATGACGATCTGGCAATTTTCAACCGGCCAGACCAACCTGGGGATCATATCATTAATAGCATTGATTGTTCTGATCGTTGTAGATAATGTGGTCAAACCAATACTGATCGGCAAAAGCGGCAAACTGCCCATCCTTGTGTTATTTATTGGTGTTGTAGGCGGAATGTCGGCTTGGGGCTTTACCGGCATGTTTAAAGGCGCCATCATCATGGCGGTATTTTACACCCTGATGGAATCCTGGATGGTGTATAAAAAACAGTCGGATACCAAAACCGTTGTTAGTGTTGGCGATTTTGTTTCCTCGTCGGCAGAAGAATGATAACGATCGGATTTGGAAAGGGATCAGAATTGCAGGAGAAAGACAGTCCCTTTACCTTCTTCCGACTGCACCTGTATATTACCCTTGTGCAACATCATGATTTGCTTGCATAGGCTCAGGCCTATACCGCTTCCAGTTTTTTTGGTGCTGAAAAAAGGAATGAAAATATTTTCCATCACGGCTGAAGTCATACCTGTTCCGTTATCGGCAATACTGATCACAGATTTTTTTATGCTGTTCACATACCCTGTCAGGATGATCCTTGGCCTCTCGCTATCTTTCACTGCTTCAATGGCATTCACCAGTAGATTGATCAGCACCTGTTCAATCAGGTTAGTATCCACTTCAAGGGTGAGGTTGGGATCTTTCAGTATTATTTCCAGTTCAATATTTTTATTTTCAAGTGTGGGCTGCATCAGGTGATGCAGGTTTTCGAAAAGGTCCCTGACAAATACTTTCTTCAGGTTTGGTGATGGTGATCTTATTAAGGTTGCGGTAGGTTTCTGCAAATTTCAATAAGCCCTCACTCCTGCGTTTGATGGTGTTGATACCCAGTTCAAGGTCTTCCACCGTGGAAGGCTGCTGGTCAAAATGCTGCATCGCATTTTGCAATCGATTTTTTAACGTATCTGCAAGGGAGGAAATCGGCGCAACAGAATTCATGATCTCATGCGTCATCACACTCAGCAGTTTTTGCCAGGCCTTTGATTCATTTTCATCAAGGGCTTCATTCACATTCTGAAAAGCAATGAGTTTAAAAATATGGCCGTCTGTCTGAAATGCTGTGGCAGATAACAGTGTCTTGAGTGTTGTTCTTATCGCGGTGGATGGAAACCACTTTATTTTCACCGGGCCTTCAGGGCGTCCACTTCTGAATACAGTTCATGGTCGCGTTTCTCCATCGACTGAATGGTCTTCAGGTAAGGAATCCGCAGCATTTGTTTGAGGGATTCATTCATCCATGCCACTTCACCGGTCTTTGTTTCATACGACAAGATACCTGTGTCAACCAGTTCAAGAATTTTCTGGAGATACTGGTATTGTGTTTCTCTTTCGGTACTGATGACTTTGAATGTACTGTTGATTTCGTTGAAGCCTTTCCGTAAGGGCTGTAGTTCGATGGGGGCATGCTTTACATCAAAGTACCGGGAGAAGTCACGATAGTGGACAGACTCAACAAACATATCCACTTCGTCCTGCGCTTTTTGCATGAAACCTGAAAAATGTCCATCACCTGGTAGATCACTACCGGCAGCAACACAGTAAGAAAAATATACTTCTTATTGACAACTAGAAATGCGGCCGTGGTCAGTGTGACCAGTAAGCAACAGTACCCGGCTGACGATTCGCCACTGATAGTTTTTAAATATCATATTTACTCAATCTCCTGTATAAGGCCGTTCTTGTAAGACCCAGTTCCTTGGCAGCCTTGGTGATATTTCCATTATTTTTTTCAATGACCCTGCAGAATGGTATTTTTTTCGATGGTACTGAGTTTCAGTTCATCATCTGATTCCATATCCCTTGATGTTGATTCGAGCGGAGAAAAAATAAGGTCGCTCGCAGTCAAGGGTATCGCTATCGGCCATGATCAAGCGCCCTTTCAATGGTATACTGCAGCTCCCTCACATTTCCCGGGTAGTGATAGGTCCTTAATTTTTCCAATGCTGTTTCACTGAATGACACCGGAGGTTTAAGATATTTTGTGGCATAGATGCCTGCAAAATATTTCGCCAGCAATATGATATCTTCTTCTCTTTTACGTAAGGGCGGCACGGTGATCTCAACCGTGTTGATCCGGTAAATCAGGTCTTTACGGAACCGGTTTTCATTGGCAAGTTCCTGTAAGGGAAGATTGGTGGCGCAGATCAGGCGGATATCGATGGGGACGGGCTGGTTGGAACCAAGTCTTGTTACCTGCCGGTTTTGCAACACCGATAATAATTTAGCCTGCTGGTGAAGGGAGATATTGCCAATTTCATCCAGGAAAAGGGTGCCGCCATTAGCAGCTTCAAACCTCCCCATCCTGTCTTCACGGGCATCCGTAAACGCACCTTTTTTATGACCGAACAATTCACTTTCAAAAAGGCTTTCCGTCAGCGCGCCTACATCTACCTTTACAAATGGCTGGTCGCGCCGCAACGATTGCTGGTGCAATGCCAGTGCAATCAGGTCCTTACCCGTTCCATTTTCACCGAGTATGAGGATATTCGCCTCCGTGGGAGCAATCTTATCGATCTTGAAAAAAATATTCCGCATCACTTCTGATTCCCCGATCAGGCTGGACTGACTGGGATATTGCCTCTCCGGGCAGGGCTGCACCGGATTTACTGTTATGCCTTTTCTTCAGGGCCTCACGGATGGTATTGATCAGCTTTTCATTATGCCAGGGCTTTACTACAAAGTCTACTGCCCCTTCCTTCAGTGAACGTATGGCCAGGTCAATGTCGCCATAGGCCGTGATCATGATCACGGCAGCATCGGAACCGGCCTCCTTCAGTTTACCCAGCCAGTAAAAGCCTTCGTTACCCGTGTTCAGGGAACTGGTGAAATTCATGTCGAGCAGGATCACGTCAAAAGGCTGTCGCGCCAGGTGATACCGGATATTTTCAGGATTTTTCTCCGTAACCACCTCCTTTACTTCCGTCTTGAGTAATAACCGCACAGCGGTCAGCACATCCGTATCATCGTCAATCACCAGGATCGTAGCATTCTTAAGAATCATAAATAAAAATACGCGGCCATGCAACATTGCAGTGCTGCAATTATACCATAATTAGGTGCTGTTGTCAATAAAAATTTACATAAAAGAAATGACTGTATCAAAAGCGGACAGTGGTTGTATCAGTAGCGAACATGTATTGCAGAAATAACTTATTAACTAACTGATTTTCAATACCTTACGTTTATGGCATGGCTTTCACATCAGGGTATGAAGAAAAAATAAACAAGTGGACAGAGTTATTGCAAAAAAGAAATGGACAACTAAGAAAATACTGACGATCGTTGGTGTAACAGCATTGGTAGCCCTGATATTGGGCAGTTATTATTTCACTTCCGGCAAGAGCAAGTTGAATGTGGATACGGAGACGGATTACGATCAGTGAAGTGAAAAATGGTGTTTTCAAGGAATTTACGGTGGTGAATGGCATTGTAATGCCACTGACCACTATTTATCTCGATGCACAGGAAGGCGGAAGGGTGGAAGAAAAATATGTTGACGATGGCGCCATGATGAAGAAGGGACAACCCATCCTCCGCTTATCCAACACAGACCTTGAACTGAGCCTGGTAAACCAGGAGACCTCAGTATTCAACCTGCTGACGCAGATGCAGATTTCCCGGAATGCGGCACAGCAGAATACGGTGGGTAAACTGAACCAGATGGCGGATGCCGACAATGCCTATAAGGAAGCAGAGCGTTTGTACAAGCTCAACAAGCAGTTGTACGAACAAAAGGTGATCGGATCGCAGGAATTCAAACAATCTGAAATAGCCTATGAATACCAGGTGAAAAGACTGAAGCTGCAGGAGCAGATCCTTAAGCAGGACAGTGTTTCCGTAAAACAGGAACTTGACCAGGCCAAACAGTCGTTCGACAGAACAGCCAAATGCTCTCCAGGTAATGCGCCGGAAAGTAGGCGACCTCATCGTAAGGGCGCCGATCGACGGGCAGCTCACCTCGCTGGATGCGGAAATCGGACAGAGTAAAAATAAGGGTGAAAGACTCGGACAGGTAGATGCCACCAATGGTTTTAAAGTAAGGGTCGATATCGATGAACATTATATCTCCAGGATATATACAGGATTGATGGGACAGTTCACTTTCGCCGGCAAGGATTATTCACTCACCATTAAGAAAGTATTCACGCAGGTAACGAATGGAAGATTCCAGGTAGATATGGAATTTACCGGGGAAGTTCCACAGGGCATACGCAGGGGCCAGACATTGCAGATCAGGCTGGCATTGAGTGATGAAAAGCAGGCACTGCTTCTCCCCAGGGGCGGATTCTACCAGCAAACCGGTGGCAACTGGATTTTCAAAGTAAGCGAGAACGGTAAAACAGCATACAGAACGGATATACAATTAGGCGGACAGAACCCGGATTACTATGAAGTACTCCAGGGATTAAAGCCGGGCGATAAAGTGGTCACCTCCAGTTATGAAAACTATGGGACCATGCAGGAACTGGTATTGAAAAAATAAGCCGGGTCAACGTACCAGGCGAAAGCAGAGGATCAATGAAACAACAGCACGGAAAAATAACAGGCAGGATTACACGAAAACAACCTCTCCTTTCACCTGGTACAACACCCAAAACAATCAAAAGCATTTGTCATGAAAGCAAGAATTGTGTTAGCCATCGTCATCGCCCTGAGCATGGGATCATGGGTAAATACTCATGAAAAAACGCAGATCAAAGGAAAGGATAGTGTTTACCGTGACAGCGCCCCTGCCCCTGGCGAAAAAGCCCGCAAAGAAAGGCGTTAAACTGCTTTTTGAATCCGTCCTTTATCATTTTATGTAAACCTGTTTAATCATCTACTCCAAATACAATTTATGATCAAGATCAAAGACCTCGAGAAAATCTATCGCACAGATGAAGTGGAAACAGTGGCCCTCAACAAATTATCCTTTGATGTCAAAGAAGGAGAATTCGTTGCGGTAATGGGACCTTCCGGTTGCGGAAAATCCACGTTGCTGAACATACTCGGACTACTCGATGATCCAGATTCCGGAAGTTTCCTGTTTAACGGAATTGAGGTGGCCCATTTCAATGAGCGCCAGCGTGCCGATTTACGCAAACATAATATCGGTTTTGTATTCCAGAGTTTTAACCTCATCGATGAGCTGACCGTATTTGAAAATGTGGAACTTCCCCTGATCTATACAGGAGTGAAATCTGCAGACAGAAAAACCAAGGTGGAAGCAGTACTTGACAAGATGCAGATCATGCACCGTCGCAATCACTATCCGCAGCAGTTGTCCGGTGGTCAGCAACAGCGTGTGGCCGTGGCCCGTGCCGTAGTCAATAATCCGAAACTCATCCTTGCGGATGAACCTACCGGTAACCTTGACTCCTCCAATGGTAATGAAGTAATGCAGCTCCTTACTGATCTTAATGAGCAGGGCACTACCATTATCATGGTCACTCACTCAGAACATGATTCAAGGTACAGCCACCGCATTATCCGGATGCTTGACGGACAGACAGTGATGGAAAACATAATGGCGTAAAACGGTTTACAAATACGAAAATGTGCAAATGAAAAGACATGCTATTCAATTACTTCAAAATTGCACTTAGGAATATAGCCAGGCACAAGGGGTATGCATTAATTAATATAACAGGGCTGGCCATCGGAATCGCGGCCAGCCTTTTGTTATTCCTTGTGGTCCGTTATGAATTAAGCTATGACCGCTTCCAGCCGGCTTATGAGCAGATTTACCAGGCGGTCACATCTGAAAAGGCAAAGGATGAGGAAAATTTCAGCTCAGGTGTACCCGGACCTGCACTTGACGTCATCAGGTTAAAGTTTCCCGAAGCTAAAGTGGCAGCACTATATGCCAGTTACGGAAGCCAGTTCACCGTTACAGGGAACGACTCTTTAAGTGCCAATATCAAAGGAAAGTACATTGAAGAAACAGGAGTATTCTTTGCAGAACCTGAGTTGTTTGATGTATTCAGCTACAAATGGCTGAATGGTTCACCCGCAGTATTGGGAGAACCCAATACCGTAGTATTGTCAAAGGCCATTGCCGAAAAATATTTTGGAAACTGGCAACAGGCCAACGGCCAGTTTGTGAAAATGGATAACAAGATCAACCTGATGGTAAAAGGGGTGATCGATGATGTTCCGCTGAACAGCGACTTTCCCCTGCGGGTCATCAGTTCATTTATTACCTTAAAAAACAACTCCCGGCAATATTATTACAGCAACGACTGGGGCAACCTGACCAGTAATTTCCAGGTCTATATGCGGTTGCCCGTTAACGTTACTCCGGAATATGTCAATAAACAACTCCTTGCCTTCAGCAGGGAACAATATAAGGACAGTAAGAGCGGTTCCATTCGCACTCATTTTGTCCGCCCCTTGTCTGATGTTCACTTCGACAATCGTATTGGCAACCTGGGCGACCATATCACCAGCAGGCCAACCTTATGGACACTGAGTCTTATCGGGGTGCTCATCATCATTATGGCCAGTATCAATTTTATTAACCTTTCCACCGCCCAGGCCATCAGCCGTTCCAAAGAGGTGGGTTTGCGGAAAGTGTTGGGCGGAAACCGCTGGCAGCTGATGGGACAAATGATGGGCGAAACAGCAGTAATTGTTTTTATTTCCCTGGTGATCGGTATCGTACTGGCCTTTGCCTGCATACCCTACCTCGACCAGTTCATCAATCTTCCTGAAAAACTGAGTTTCCTGGATGGTCGGTCGATGGCCTTTATCGCCTTACTGTTTATTCTTGTTACACTGTTCTCCGGCTTCTATCCTTCATTGGTGCTCTCCGGTTTCAAACCTGTTGTGGCGCTGAAAAATAAGATCAGTTCGGCACAGGTCGGCGGCATTTCATTACGGCGCGGACTGGTGATACTGCAATTTGCCATTTCCCAGATGCTGATCATCGGAACCATCGTCGCCATAAGCCAGATGAATTATATCAGGAAAGAAGACCTCGGTTTTAAAAAAGAAGCTGTGCTGGTGCTTGTCACCAACCAGGATAGTGCCGTCATCTCAAGACAAAACGCATTCAAAAATGACCTGCTCTCTCAGAAAGGTATAGAGTCTGTGAGTTTTAGTTCCGATATGCCTTCTTCCGACAATAACTGGTCCACCAATTTTGCCTTTGACGGAAGGGAGGATGAAAAGTTCGAGGTCTACCTGAAGATGGCGGATGCCGATTATTTTAAGACCTACGGATTACAATTTATAGCAGGCAGGGGGTTTGGTGTTTCCGATACTGCCAGGGAAATGGTGATCAATGAAACCATGGTACAGAAACTGGGTCTTAAGAAACCTGAAGACGCTATTGGAAAAAATCTTAAAACAGGCGGTGGAAGATGGAAACCCATAGTCGGTGTAGTGCGTGATTTTAAAGCTAATTCACTTCGGGAAAAAATAAATCCGATGGTTATTTTTTCCCGAAACAGGTTTTATGGTGTAACAAATATCAAGTTAAGCACGTCTGATCTTTCAGGTGTGCAGGAAAGGATTCAGCGTACCTGGGATAAATATTATCCCGAATACGTAAACACCAGCGAATTCATGGATGACACGATAAAGAATTTTTACCGCCAGGAATCACAACTCACAAAACTATACCAGTTCTTTTCTGTACTGGCCATCCTCATTTCATGCCTTGGACTATACGGACTGGTTTCTTTCATGGCCTTGCAAAAAACCAAGGAAGTGGGTATCCGCAAGGTACTGGGCGCATCGGTCAGCAGTATCGTCATGCTGTTCTCCAAAGAGTTTACCATACTGATTGCCATTGCCTTCCTGGTTGCTGCACCTGCAGCATGGTATTTCATGAATCTGTGGCTGGATAATTTTGTTTTTAAAATAAATATGAGTGCCTGGATTTTCATTATCGCCATTATTGTTTCGGTAATGATTGCCTGGATCACCGTTGGATTTAAAGCCTTAAGAGCTGCACTGGTAAATCCGGTCAGGGCATTAAGGAATGAATAACCATTCGCCTTTATAATAACAAAAGCACCGGAAATATTCACTGCAAAATCAAGTTGTATGTTGACGAATTATATTAAACTGGCATGGAGGAATATGCTGCGTAATAAGGGTTTCACACTGGTGAACCTGATGGGCCTGGCCATTGGTATGACCTGCACCCTGCTGATCATGCTCTGGGTACAGGATGAGTTTTCCTACAATAATTTTCAGCCCCGCTCGGCCGATATCTACCAGGTGTTTGCCAACCGGAATTTTAACGACGAGATTCATACAGACAATGCCATCGCATACCCCCTTGCAAAGGAAGCAGAAGAGAAAATACCCGAAGTGGAAGCTGCCGTCGTTACCGGCTTTAATCAGCCACAGGTATTGGCAAATGGTAATACAAGGATAAAGAAATCAGGGTATACTGTCGGCCCCCATTTTTTTAACGTCTTCACCCTCACTCCGCTGAAGGGACAACTTTCCAATTCTATCGAAGATCCCTCCTCTATTGTACTTACTGCATCAACAGCAAAGGCATTATTTGGCGATGAGGATCCTGTTGGGAAAACCATTGTGGTCGACAATGAACAATCTGCAAAGGTCACTGCAGTTATTGAAGACCTTCCTGCAAATTCCACACTGCAGTTTGATTTTGTACAGCCCTTTCAGCAGTCTTCCGATTTTGTGAAGAGCCTTGCCAATGACTGGCAAAACAGTTTTACACAGGTTTTTATACTGGCCAGACCTGGTGCTGATGCCAAATCCATTAGTGAAAAAGTCACCGCAATTTTCAAGGAAAACAATAAGGGCTCCAATGCAGGATATTTTGTACACCCCATGCAAAAATGGAGGCTCTACAGTGATTTTAAAGACGGTCGGAATACGGGTGGCATGATTGACTATGTAAAGATGTTTATCATCATCGCCATTATTATCCTGCTGATTGCCTGCATTAATTTCATGAACCTTTCTACCGCCCGGTCTGAAAAGCGGGCCAGGGAAGTGGGCATCCGTAAAACGCTGGGAACCGGCAAATGGCAGCTACGGTTGCAGTTCTATATCGAATCATTTATTCTGGCACTACTCTCCTTTGTAGTATCCGTTATCATGGTATATATGCTGCTCCCTTTATTCAATCAACTCGTCAATAAAAATCTCACCCTGCCGGTTGATCTTCCAATGTTCTGGATAGCAGCCCTGGCCATTATTTTCGCAACCGGCCTGGTAGCGGGCAGTTATCCTGCACTATACCTGTCATCTTTCAATCCCGTTAAAGTATTGAAAGGAACTTTTCTTGCCGGAAAGAGCGCTGTACTGCCAAGACAAATCCTGGTTGTTGGACAATTTGTTGTTTCGATCATTTTAATCTCGGCCACCATTATTGTTTACCAGCAGATCAGCCATGTACGAAACCGGGATATCGGCTACCAACCTGATAACCTGATAATGATTCCCGGTTCACCGGAAGCCGTAAAGAATTTTGAAGCGATAAGATCTGCACTGATGCAAACGGGTATGGTGAAATCCATAACCCGCACCTCTTCCCCTATTACAGATATTTACAATTATACTCCCGGGCCATCGTGGAGCGGTAAGCCGGAAGGATCTAACCTGGTGATGGCGGCATTGGCCACATCGGGAGATTTCAGCCAGACCATGGGTGTAAAAATTATTGAAGGCCGTGATTTCAGCGGGGATTCACCTGCAGATTCGTCTTCCATGATCCTTAATGCATCAGCGGTTAAAGCCATGGGGCTGAAAAATCCCATTGGCACAAAACTTAGGTTCCAGGACCGCGACTATACCCTTACAGGGATAATCAGTGATGTGGTTATGTCGTCTCCCTACAAGCCTGTTGATCCCACACTCGTTCTTTATCGACCCAATGTAGGCGGATTCTTACATCTTCGGTTACGCGAGGGCGTTAAACCGCAGGCTGCTGTAAGCAGGTTGGAAACAATATTCAAAACTTATACGCCGTCGCAGCCATTCGAATATTCCTTTGTGGATACCGAGTTCGGCAAAAAATTTACTACCGAAGTATTGATCAGCAAGGTCACCAGGATTTTTGCCGGACTTGCCATTTTCATTTGTTGTCTTGGTCTGGCCGGACTTGCATCCTTTACCATTGAAAAAAGATTCCGTGAAATTGGCATAAGGAAAGTCCTTGGCGCCTCCATTAAACAGATCCTCGTGCTGATCTCCACAGAGTTCCTGAAACTTGTCGGGATTGCCATACTCATCGCCATTCCGGTGACCTGGTGGGCTATGCACTCATGGCTGCAGCAATATGCTTATCATACTGACATCAATATCTTGTTATTTGTATTTGTGGGCCTGGCCATGTTACTGTTGACACTGGTTGTAGTAAGCCTTAACAGCATTTCAGCAGCCATAACTAAACCCGTAAAAAGTTTACGTTCAGAATAGATCCTGTGCAGACTATTTAAAAAATGTTTTAGGATCCAAAGAGACATATCTGAGGAGGAACACGGCCGGGGTAAACTGGCCAGGTAACGATTTGGCAGGTGAGAAATGAATCGGCGGCACGAAATCCTGTGCCGAGTATACGCACGGAATAATAATGTTTTATGATAAAAAACGTATATAAGCAGGCCACGAGGAACATCGCCATGGTGATTGTCCTCCTTGGTGTTGCAGGAATAGTTGGGCAGAGTATTACTAAACGTACCAAGGAAGTTGGCATTCGAAAGGTCTTGGGAGCTTCCGTAACAGAGATCGTGATGCTGTTCACTAAAGAGTTTGCCATCGTTTTTGTTATTGCCAATGCCATCGCCTGGCCACTGGGATTTATGGTGATGAAAAACTGGTTAAACGACTATGCATACAGGATAAACCTTACCCTCCTTCCTTTTGCTGCAGTGGCACTGTCGATGATGGTGCTGATCGCACTTATCATTTCAGCCAGGGCAAGCAAGATTGCCATAACAAATCCGGTTAAAAGTCTACGCACAGAATAAAACAAAATTAATTATGATACGCAACTACATTAAAGTGGCCTTTCGCAACCTATGGAGAAACAAAGGTTATTCCGCTATCAATATCATCGGGCTTTCCGCTGGCCTGGCTACCTGCCTGCTGATTTTATTGTATGTATGGGATGAACTGAGTTATGATAAATTTCACGAAAAGGCCGACAGGATTTATCGTGTTGATTCTGATATAAAATTCGGCGGCACAGACATGAAACTTGCCGTTAGCTCCGATCCGATGGGCGCCACGTTGAAAAGAGACTATCCGCAGGTAGAACAGTTTACGCGCATCTATGCTTCAGAGGGCAGGAAGCTCATTAAAAAAGGTAATGAGTTTATTAACGAGCCTAATATAGCCTATGTAGATTCCACTTTTTTTGATGTTTTCACTTTTCCGATGATCAGTGGAAATCCCAAAACTGCCCTTAATGACCCGAACACCTGCGTAGTTTCCCAGACAGCCGCAAGAAAATATTTTGGCACTGAAGATGTCATTGGTAAAGTAGTGGAGACCAATGAAAAGGTTTCTTTCAAGATCACCGCAGTAATGAAGGATATGCCTACCAATGCACATTTCCATTTTGATATATTATTATCCATGGACAATGCGAGTTACCAGTTTGGCAACTATCTCAGCCACAATTTCACTACGTATATTGTTTTACAGCCAGGTACTGATCCGGGGATTTTTAAATCCCGCTTCAAGGATATTCTCAGTAAATATGTACTTCCCCAGGCCCAGGCTTTTATGAGTATAAAAAGTATGGATGAGTTTGAAAAGGCCGGAAATTATCTTGAGTACCACCTGATGCCCGTGACAAAAATTCACCTCTATTCAGCACGCTTTCCGGAACTGGCGGCAAATGGTGATATTCAAAATGTATATATTTTTTCAGCAGTCGCCCTGTTTATACTGTTGATTGCCTGTATTAATTTCATGAATCTTTCCACTGCCCGTTCTTCCAACAGGGCAAAGGAAGTAGGGATAAGGAAGGTGTTGGGAACCGAAAGAAAAACACTGATCAGCCAGTTCCTCACAGAATCTACACTGGTCTCATTTATTGCATTATTTATCGCTATCGGCATAACCTTCCTCATTCTTCCATTTTTTAATGACGTATCCAATAAGTCATTGGCAATATCAAACCTGTTCGATAAAAAATTCCTGCCGTTCCTTTTGTTAATACCACTTGCTGTGGGTGTCATTGCAGGCTCCTACCCGGCATTTTACCTTTCTTCTTTCCAACCCATTACCGTACTGAAAGGCAAACTTGCTTCAGGATTTAAAAAGAGCAGCCTGAGAAGTACATTGGTGGTTATCCAGTTTTCTACTACAATCATTTTGATCATCGCCACGATCATTGTGTACAGCCAGCTTAATTATATACAAAACCGGAAACTCGGCTACAACAAAAACCAGGTACTGATCATCAACAATATCGATGCCCTGGGTCAGCAGGCAAAGGTATTTTCAAATGAAATTGCAGGATACAGCGGGATTAACAGCGCTACACTGAGCAGTTATCTCCCCGTGGCAAATTCGTCCAGGAGCGACAATACTTATTCGAAAGAAGCGGTGATGGATTCCAAGACAGGGATCAATATGCAAACCTGGGATGTGGATGAAGATTATTTGAAAACAATGGGGATGGAACTCGTGAGTGGAAGAAATTTCTCCAAAGAATTCCCAACGGATTCCAGCGCCACCATGATCAATGAAACCACGGCAGCGCTGTTGGGATATGAAGATCCCATTGGAAAAAAACTGTATTACTCCGACGATCTCCGTGCAACTCAAACCATTAACTATTATCGGCGTCGTCAGAAATTTTCATTTTGAATCTTTACGCCAGGAAGTGGGACCACTTTGTTTTCGCCTCAGAAGAAGCACAGGATTTCGCCATTTTCCGGATCAATACAGCCGATGTAAATTCGTTGGTTTCCAAAGTTGAATCAACCTGGAAAAAAATGGCCGCCGGCATGCCGTTCAGTTACCGTTTCCTCGATGATTCCTTTGACCAGATGTACCGCACGGAACAAAGGACGGGTAAACTCGCCATGGCCTTTGCCATTCTCGCCATCATGATCGCCTGCATGGGTTTATTCGGACTCGCCACCTATGCCGCAGAACAAAGAATAAAAGAGATCGGAATAAGAAAAGTACTGGGCGCCTCCGTCAATAATATTGTGGAAATGCTTTCCAAAGATTTCCTCATACTGGTATTGGTCTCTTCCGTTATTGCATTCCCCCTGGCATGGTGGGCCATGCATTCCTGGTTGCAGGATTTTGCTTACCGTATCAGCATACCATGGTGGGTATTCCTGCTGGCTGGTGTCATCGCCTTGATTATTGCACTGGCCACCATCAGTTTCCAGGCCATCAGGGCTGCAGTATCCAACCCGGTAAAAGCATTGCGAAGCGAATAGTGAAGTACAACGGTTAACTAATAAATACCAATCGTTATGATCAGAAATTATTTCAAAATCGCCTACAGGAACCTTGTAAAGTACAAGTTCATTTCCGGTATTAATCTTTTTGGCTTAACGATTGGTTTAACCTGCTGCCTGCTCATCCTGGCTTATATCCTGAATGAACTCAGTTATGACCGGTATAATAAAAATGCTGATCGCATTTATCGCATAACGAGGAGTTTTAATAACCAGGATGGTGTGGTCAGCCTTACCCTAAGCACCATATCTCCGCCTTTCGGATATTATCTGCCCACTGATTTTCCGGAGATCGAAAAGATGACCCGGCTGCTTGACAATGGCATCACACCTCTTCGCTACAAGGAAAAACTGTTCAATGAACAAAAGGTGTTTTTTGCTGATGAGAATCTCTTTGATGTATTCACCGTAAAGGTGATCAAGGGAAATCCAAAAACGGCGCTGCGTGATCCCTTTTCGATCATGCTTACAGAAGAAACTGCCCGCAAATATTTCGGTGACGAAGATCCGATGGATAAGACGATCCGTTACAATAACCAGCTGGAATTAAAAGTAACCGGCATCTATAAAGCCTTTCCTTCCAATGCCCACCTGCATCCGGGTATGCTGGTTTCTTTTAATACACTCAGGGATTCCACCATCTATGGAGAAAGGAACCTTCGTACCAACTGGGGCAATAATTCCTTTTTTACCTATTTGCTGATGCCTCCGCATTATGACATTAAAAATATGGTAAGAAGGTTTCCCGAATTTGTTGACAAGCGAATGACCGGTCAGGAATATATTGGCAAGCAGCCCAGTAAATTCACCAAACTCGGCATTCAGAAACTCACCGATATCCATCTTTTTTCGCATACGGATTATGAAGCCGAACCGAACAGTGATATGAGCCGGGTATATATTTTCTCTGCTATCGCCCTGTTCATTTTGCTGATCGCCAGTATCAATTATATGAACCTGTCTACCGCACGCTCTGTTTTGAGGGCCAGGGAAATAGGCATTCGTAAAGTGATTGGTGCAAGCAAAAAGGAACTTATCCTTCAATTCATCAGTGAATCGGTACTGCTCACATGGGTAGCCATTCTACTGGCCTGTGGCTTATTGTATTTTGCCATCGCATGGCTAAACAAGGTATCGGGATTAAACCTCCAGGCCAATATTCTTTTCACCTGGCAGATCCTGACCATACTATTCCTTTCACCCTTCATCATCGGTATAATTTCGGGTATCTATCCGGCCGTCTTCATGTCGTCTTTCAAACCGGTAAAAACATTGAAGGGATTTACCAAAATCGGTGGCAGTTCCGTATCCTTCAGAAAAGTACTGGTGGTCAGCCAGTTTGCTATTTCCATCATTCTGATCATCACCACGGCCATTGTCTTCCAGCAGTTGCATTATCTGCAAAGCAAGTCGCTGGGATTTAACAGGGACAAGGTCGTAGTGATTCCATACAACTATTCGCTGAATGAAAAATATGAATCGTTCCGCAACGAATTACTGTCTACCCCTGAAATAAAAGATGTTACCAGGACTTCCAGGATACCCACCGGAAGGTTACTGGATAATATGGGAGCTTCTACCCTTTCCGGCGACTCCATGGTTCCCACTACCACTGATATCAAATTTGTATCTGTCGATTACGACTTTATCCCCACTTATGAAATCAAGATGGCGGCAGGCAGGAATTTTTCTAGAGACTTTGGTACAGACACCGCAGGGTATATCCTGAACGAATCTGCAGTCAAGGCGCTGGATTGGAAATCTGCTGAAAATGCCATTGGAAAGGACTTCAAATATGGAGGTACACGAGGTCACATCATCGGCGTGATCAAAGACTTTCATTTTGAAAGCATGCACCAGTCGATCGTTCCCATTGTATTGGTGATGTTTCCGCCCTCCAGATCCATATTACAATAATATGTCCATCAAATTTGCGGGTAACAGTATCAATAAAAGCTTATCGCATCTTGAAAATACCTGGAAGAAATTCATTCCTGATATTCCATATGAATATACTTTCCTGGATGAAAACTTCAACAAGCTTTACGAAGCGGAACAAAGACAGGGTAACATCTTTACTGCCTTTGCCTGCATCGCCATTTTTATCGCCTGCCTGGGACTGTTCGGATTGTCGGCCTTCACCATTTCACAACGTGTTAAAGAAATCGGTGTAAGAAAAGTACTTGGGGCTGATATCCCCGGTATCGTTGCCTTATTATCCAAAGACTTTTTACTACTGGTGTTGATCGCCGCACTGATCGCATTCCCTGTTGCCTGGTATGCCATGCATAACTGGCTGAAGGACTTTGCCTACAGGGTAAGTATCAGCTGGTGGATCTTTGTGGTGGCCGGACTGGCATCATTGTGCGTGGCATTGCTGACCGTGAGTTTCCAGGCAATCAAGGCGGCAACTTCAAATCCGGTCAATGCTTTGAGGAGCGAATAAAATAAAAAATACAAAAACAATAAATGCTGCAACATTGCGGCCATCAAAACGACAGTTAAATAAAAACCATGATTGTAAACTATTTCAGGGTCGCATGGCGTAACCTCATCAAAAGCAAAGGATACAGTGCCATTAATATCGGGGGACTGGCCCTCGGAATGTCTGTTGCCATCATGATCGGGTTATGGATCTGGGATGAACTTTCTTACAATAAATACTTTAAACACTACGACAGGATAGCCCAGGTAATGCAACACCAGAATTTCAATGGTGAAATCGGCACACAGGAAGCCAATCCTGCTGTTATGGCTGGTGAAATCAGGAATAAATACGGAAGTGATTTTAAATACGTACTTCAATCTTCCTGGAATTTCCAGCATACACTTGCCCTTGGTGAGAAGAAACTGTTGAAATCAGGTTCGTTTTTTGAACCACAGGTGACCGACATGCTTTCCCTGAAAATGCTTAAAGGTTCGAGGAATGGCCTCAAGGATCCCTATTCCATCATCCTTTCTGCCACCGTTGCCAAGGCATTTTTTGGAAACGATGATCCCATCAACAAAACATTAAGGATAGATAACAAATATGACGTTAAGGTAACAGGTGTTTATGAAGACATTCCATACAACAGTTCCTTTCGTGATATAACCTATTTCATGCCCTGGGATCTGTATATAATCCAGTCGCCCTGGATTCAAAAAATGGAGAACCCCTGGGGAAGCAATTTTACGCAAACCTTTGCACAGATTGCTGATAATGCCGATATGGAAACAGTGTCGGCAAAAATCGCGAAGGTCAAATATAATGTGCTCGATAAAGAGGAAAGAAGGTATAACCCGGTTGTCTTTCTTCACCCGATGAGCAAATGGCATCTCCACAGTGATTTCAAAAATGGAAAGATTATCGGTGGCAGGATTCAATATGTGTGGCTGTTTGGTATTATCGGATTTTTTGTCTTGCTGCTGGCCTGTATCAATTTCATGAACCTGAGCACGGCAAGATCAGAAAAACGTGCGAAAGAAGTGGGTGTCAGAAAAGCTATCGGTTCAGCAAGATGGCAACTGATCATACAGTTCTTCAGTGAGTCTTTCCTGGTAGTATTGCTCGCTTTCGTACTATCCATCGCCATCGTTTTTCTTGCACTGCCTTTCTTTAATGAGCTGGCCGACAAAAAACTATCGCTGTTGTGGCGATATCCCGTCTTCTGGATCATGGGGCTTAGCTTCAGCATATTTACCGGAATTGTTGCCGGCAGCTATCCCGCCTTATACCTGTCTTCATTTCAACCGGTGAAAGTATTGAAAGGTACTTTCCAGGCAGGGCGATATGCATCCGTTCCCCGCAAAGTATTGGTAGTGCTTCAGTTTGCTGTTTCGGTCATGTTGTTCATCGGGACCATCATTGTGTACCAACAAATCCAGCATGCCAAAAACAGGCCCATCGGATATGACAAAGGAAGCCTGGTGACACTAAGCTCAAACGGTACACTTCATAAAAGATTTGACGCATTACGCGATGAATTAAAAAGGCAAAACCTTGTGGTGGAATTAACGGAAGCCACCAGTCCCACCACTGCCGTATACAATACCAATGGCGGGTTCGATTGGGAAGGAAAAGATCCCAACCAGGCAGTGGATTTTCCAAATTCCGGAGTGACTTATGAATTTGGCAAAGTGATCGGATGGAAGATCAAAGAGGGTCGCGATTTTTCCAGGGACTACGCGACAGATTCCCTTGCATTTATATTGAATGAATCGGCCGTTAAATTCATCGGCCTTAAAAATCCTGTAGGCAGTGTGATCAAATGGGAAAACAAACCTTATACAGTGATCGGAGTGGTCAAGGATATGCTGGTGCAATCACCCTATGCACCCGTTCGCGCATCCATGTATCACCTTTCCATGGAAGAGGAAAATGTTTTCATCATGAAAATCAATCCCAAACTTTCAGCGAACCAGGCCCTTGCTTCCATTGAAAAAGTATTCAGGAATTTTGATCCTGCTACTGCCTTTGAGTTCAAGTTTGTAGATGAAGATTTTGCCCGCAAATTCGGTGATGAAGAAAGGATTGGGAAGCTGGCTTCTGTGTTTGCCATCCTTGCCGTTGTGATCTCATGCCTGGGATTATTTGGACTTGCCTCTTTTGTTGCTGAACAACGCACCAAGGAAATTGGCATCCGTAAAGTTGTGGGTGCCACGATGCTCAATTTATGGGCGCTATTATCCAAAGAGTTCGTAATGCTGGTGTTGATTGCCTGTATACTGGCGATACCGCTGGCCTGGTATGGCATGTACCAGTGGTTACAGAAATACGATTATCGTACTGAAATACACTGGTGGATATTCGCTGTTGCCGTTGCGGGTGCCTTAATCATTACCATTCTCACCGTGAGTTTCCAGGCAATAAAAGCCGCCATGGCAAACCCCGTGAAGGCATTGAGAAGCGAATAAACCATCAAAAAAATAACCGCCTGCATATGAAGTTTAACTATTTCACCATTGCCACCAGGAACCTCAGGAAACACAGGTTGTTCAGCCTGATCAATATTTCGGGCCTGGCAATTGGCCTCACGGTTTTTATCCTGATCATGCTATGGATTGAAAATGAACTGAGCTATAATAGTTTTCATAAGGATAAGGACCGGATAGCTGCGGTGATGGTGAATAAGAAAACCGGAAATGACATAGCGAGTTTTCCGGCAGTTCCTTCTCTGCTGGCAAAATCACTGGTAAAAGACCTTCCGGGGATTGAATATGCATCGAGAAGCTCATGGGGGGATATCAGGTTATTGTCGAAGGATGAAAAAAAATTCAGTGAATACGGTTTATATGTTGACCGTGAATTCCTCGACATCTTCAGCTTTCCACTCCTTGCAGGAAACAGTAAAGAGGTATTGAAGAATCCCCATACCATCCTGCTTTCAGAAACACTGGCGAAGAAATATTTCGGGAATGACAACCCGGTTGGCAAAGAGATTATGGTGGAACAGTCGGCCCCCTACCTGGTTGAAGGAGTTTTCAAAGACGTACCGCCAAATGCCACGCTCACCTTTGACTACCTGATGCCGGTGCAGGATTATTTAACCTATATGGGCGGAGAAGGAAACTGGTCTTCCAATAATATGCGCACCTATGTTAAGATCAAAGAGGGAACAGACAGGGCTTCGCTGAATAAATCCCTCAGGCTATTCATGCAGCGCTATACGGATCAGCAACAAAATACAGAGCTGTTTCTCTGGAATCTCGAAGACTGGTACCTGCGCTTTGATTTTAAGAACGGGAAATATGCAGGAGGAGGTCGCATTGCGAACGTGAAGCTATTCGCAATGATTGCTTTTTTTATTTTATTCCTGGCCTGTATCAATTTCATGAATCTTTCCACTGCAAGCGCTACCGGAAGGGCAAAAGAAGTTGGCGTAAGAAAAGTGCTTGGGTGCAAACAAAAAATCGCTCATTGCCCAGTTTATGAGCGAATCATTATTACTGGCCCTTCTTTCCGGAATTATCGCACTGGTATTGGTCATCATGATCCTGCCTTCATTTAATGAACTGTTACGACGCAAAATAGATATCGATTTTTCAGATCCGGTCCACCTGGCGGTATTCTTCGGCACTATCCTGGTTACCGGGATTCTTGCAGGAAGTTATCCATCATGGATTTTATCAGCCTTTCGCCCGGTAAAAGTGCTAAAATCAAAGGTGGGCATTACGGCAGGCAATACGATTTTTATCAGGAAGGTATTGGTGATCACACAGTTTGCGGTATCGGTGCTGCTCATCCTTGGAACACTGGTGGTTTCACAGCAAATCAAATACATCAGCAGTAAAAAACTTGGTTATGAAAAAGAAAACCTGGTTTGGTTTTCCAATAATATAGAGGGTAATAAGAATGATATTGCCAAACAGGAATTTCTTAAAATACCCGGCGTTACCAGCGTTGCCAGGGCATCCATGACATTTACCATGTCCAATAACCGGGGAACGGAAGTAAGCTGGCCCGGCAAGAGCGGCGGAGAGGATATCTTCTTCAGTTTTATTACTGGTGACCATGACATCATAAAGACGATGGGCATTGAGTTGAAAGAAGGGCGTAGTTTTTCAAGGGAGGTGCAAAGTGACACTGCTTCTTTCTTACTCAATGAAGAAGCGGTCAAAAGAATGGGGTTAAAAGATCCTGTGGGGCAGACGCTGGAAACCTATTCCGGAAAGGGAACCATTATTGGCGTGGTGAAGGATTTTCATTTTGAATCCCTGCAAAATTCCATAGCTCCGGTTATTATAAACTGCAAACCTGAATGGACCTGGCTGTATTATGTACGCCTGAAAGGAGATCGTATACCGGAAACGCTGAAAAACCTGGAAGCAGCCTATTTAAAAATGGCGCCAGGCTTCATCTTCGATTATAATTTCCAGGATAAGGAATATGAGCGTCTATACAGGACCGAAAGCCAGGCCGGAAAATTAGTGAACTGGTTTGCATTAGTGGCGATCATTATTTCGGCCCTTGGATTACTCGGACTAACAGCCTACTCGGTGGAGAAAAAAGCGAAGGAAATCGGGATACGAAAAGTGTTGGGAGCATCCGTATTGGATATCATCACCATGGTCTCCCGGCAGTTCATTTCATTGATTATTCTTGCCATCCTTATTGCCCTACCGCCGGCAGTGTATTTTATGACAAACTGGTTGCAACAATACGTATATCGCATTAATATCAGCTGGTGGATCTATGGGGCAACTGCAGGTATTGTGGTATTCATTGCCTTGTTTACCATCTGCATCCAGGCGATAAAAGCAGCCATGGCCAACCCGGTGAAGAGTTTGAGAACAGAATGATTTCAAGTATACACAAGGCCATTCCACCAAAATGAAATGTCCTTTTTAAACTTCCGGTTATGTTTAGAAATTATTTAAAATCGGCCTGGCGGAATATTTTAAAGAATAAGACTTTTTCATTCATCAATATTTCCGGGCTGGCTCTAGGCATGACCTGCAGCCTCATTATTATGCTTTGGCTGAAAGATGAAATGCAGAAGGATAAATTTCATCAGCACGACAAGCGGCTTTTCCGGGTAATGGAAAACCAGTATTATTCCGGCGACATCTCTACATTCAATTCAACACCCGGAATTTTTGCGGAGAATGTGGTAAAGGATATTCCTGAAATACAGATGGCCAGCCAGATGCTTTGGGAAACTGAACCTGTATTTACGATCGGCAATAGTTATGATAAAGAAAAGGGAAGATTTGTACAGAAGGATTTCCTGAGTATGTTTTCCTTTAAACTGTCCAGGGGAAATCCGGCCACTGCACTGGCGAATCCCGATGGTATTGTCATCTCGAAAAAGCTGGCGGATAAATATTTCAAAGGACAGGATCCCATAGGTAAGGCCATCAGGATCGATAATGAGGAAAACGTGACGGTGACAGGCGTACTGGAAGAAATTCCTGAAGCCTCATCATTGAAATTCGATTTCCTGATGAATTATGCCCTTTGGTTCAAGAAAAACGAATGGGCAAAAGAGTGGGACAATAACGGGCCAAGGGCTTTTGTTTTACTGGCACCGGGCGCTTCCGTGGATAAGGTAAATGCCAAGCTTAAAAATTATATCAAAACAAAACACAAGGACAGTAATGTTGAATTATTCCTTCAGAATTACGGTGAATCTTACCTGTATTCAAACTGGGATGGAGGTAAACTTATCGGTGGACGCATAGATTATGTAAGGATATTTTCTATTGTTGCGATCATCATCCTGCTGATTGCCTGTATCAATTTTATGAACCTGGCCACCGCACGTTCCCTGAAGCGGGCAAGGGAAATCGGCGTACGGAAAGTTATTGGTGCCGGTAAACGGCAGTTGATCGGGCAGTTTATCGGTGAATCGATGATGGTAACCTTCATGGCCATCTGTCTTTCCTTATTGCTGGTTTTCCTCTTACTCCCTTCTTTTAATCAACTTACAGAGAAAAAACTTTTTCTTGATGTAAGCAATTATTCTTTCTGGCTGATCATTCTTGGCCTGATGGTGGTCACCGGTTTTATTGCCGGTTCCTATCCTGCATTGTTCATGTCTTCGCTGCGACCCATTGTTGTTTTAAAAGGCAGCCTGAAATTTAAACCTGCGGCTACCTATTTCCGTAAGGGCCTGGTGGTGTTCCAGTTTGCATTGTCCATCATTCTCATCCTGGGAATGATCGTTGTCTATCGCCAGATCGATTATATCCATAATAAAAACCTCGGTTTTGCAAGGGAAGATCTCCTTGTACATGCCACTGGAAGGTGAACTCGGAAAAAATTTCATGACGTTTAAAGAAGAACTGTTAAAACAACCTGGAATTCAGTCGGTGACCAGTGCACAAAGCAGTCCGCTGGAAGTGGGCAGTTCAACACAGGGCGTATTGTGGCCGGGAAAGGATACCACCAAACAGATACTCTTTGCCAACAACCCGGTGACCTATGACTATGTAAAGACCATGGGCATTGTTCTTTTGGAAGGAAGGGATTTTGGAGTTGACTACGGCATGGATTCCATGAATTACCTGGTCAATGAAGCAACGGCAAGGAAGATCGGCTATAAGGATCCTGTTGGAAAAGAACTGACGGTGTGGGGAGATAAGGGCAAGATCATCGGATTGATGAAAGACTTCCATCACAACTCACTGCATGTTCCGATAGAGCCGCTGATCATCAGGCTGCATAAAAAAAGCTGGGGAAATTATTGGGGCAATGTAATTGTGCGAACCAAGGCCGGGCAATCAAAGCAGGCAATTGCCAGCATGGAAAAATTATGGAAACAATTTAATCCTGGTTTTCCTTTCCAATATTTTTTCACCGACGAAGAAATCGCCAAGAATTACAAGGCGGAACATACCGTTAGCAAACTCTCGCGATATTTTGCCTTCCTGGCCATCTTCATTTCATGCCTCGGATTATTCGGACTGGTCACGTTTACGGCAGAGCAAAGGACAAAAGAAATCGGTATTCGTAAAGTTTTGGGTGCATCCATTCCGGGTATTGTACAGATGCTTTCCAGGGACTTTCTCAAACTCGTCCTGCTCGCATCATTGATTGCCTTCCCCGTTGCCTGGTGGGCCATGGATAACTGGCTGGCAGATTATGCGTACAAAGTAGATATCGGATGGTGGGTATTTCCGGTGGCCGGACTTGCTGCCATGCTCATAGCACTTCTCACTATCAGTTTCCAGGCCATTAAAGCCGCCATCGCCAACCCGGTAACTGCATTGAGGAGTGAATAGTTAACAATAGCAAATGATTCTATGTTATACAACTATTTCAAAATAGCCTGGCGAAACCTGAAACAAAACAGGGTTTACTCATTTATTAATATCACCGGTATGGCCATCGGCCTTGCCGCCTGCATGCTGATCATAACCTATATCCTGCATGAATCAGGTTATGACAGTTTCCATGATAATGCCAAAAACATTTATTGGATACAGGGAAAAATAAAGATGGGCACTGATTCCATTAATATTGGATCAATGAGTTTTGCGACTGCCCCGCTGGCAAAAGACAGGGAATCAACCATTGAAAGCTTCCTTCGGTATAAACAGCAGGGAGGAAATACCGTGGTGCAGAACCCGGAAGTTCCTTCCAGGAAATTTACGGAAGACAATTTCTTTTTCGCCGACAGCAATTTCTTTAGTTTTTTTTCTTTCAGGCTGACAAAAGGCAACAAAAACAATGTACTATCAAATCCCTTTGCCGTTGTCATTTCACAAAAGGCAGCCGATAAATATTTCGGGGACCAGGATCCGGTCGGGAAACAGATCACCTATAACAACGATTACACGTTCACCATTACCGGAATAGCGGAAAATGC
This sequence comes from uncultured Sphingobacteriales bacterium, assembly GCA_963707255.1. GTDB lineage: Bacteria > Bacteroidota > Bacteroidia > Chitinophagales > Chitinophagaceae > Pollutibacter. Next base: position 519,495 of record CAVPPM010000018.1, read on the forward strand.
GCCTTCCAATTCAAGCATTGGCTTTGATTTTATCGCTTCCTTATCAAGCCTAGGTTCAGTTAAAGAAGAAAAAGCATTGACATCTTCCCAAACGGTTGAAAACGGTTCCTTCAAAACTTACTTCGCCCTGAAACCTGGTGCACAAATATCCAGCCTGGAAAACACACTTGGCCAACTGTTTGAAGCTACTGCAGGAAATAATGAGGAAGATCATAAAACCAGTTTTCATGCGATTCCTTTGGAAGACACTCACCTGAAAGCCAATTATGGCGATTATGCCAGCATTAAATACCTCAAAATTTTCCCTTTTGTAGCCACCCTGGTACTACTGCTTGCGCTGATCAATTATATCAGCCTTTCAACGGCCCGTTCTTCTTCCCGCGCAAAAGAAATTGGTGTAAGGAAAGTAATGGGTGCGTACAGGAAATCAATTGCCCTGCAGTTTTTTGTTGAATCAGCAATATGTACTTCCATTGCCTTTATACTGGCCTATATCATTTGTTCAACGCTTCAACCGGCATTTTTCAGTTTCCTCGAGATTAATGTAGATGCTTCGTTTCTGCAAAACCCGGGTATATTGCTGAATTTTTCTGCACTGTTCATCCTTACTGTTATCCTTTCTGCAACTTATCCTTCCATAATATTATCCGCCTTTAAGCCTGCTGCAGTGTTGTATGGCAGATTCAGTAAAAAAAGCGGGGGCTTAAGCGTAAGGAGGTTCCTGACTGTTTTTCAGTTTACGATTTCCGTCATTCTTATCTTCTGTGGCATAGTGATCAATAACCAGATCAGGTATATCAAGTATGCAGATACGGGTGTTCAGAAGGATAACATTGTGATGATCCCTTTTTCGCCTGAAATAGGGAAACACTACCATTCATTTACTCAGGAAATACAAGCCATTCCTGCCATCCAGGCCGTCGCCACTTCACAGACTGCTCTTTATAAGGGCAATGATATGATGGGTGTGAAATCAAAAAACAGCGACAAAATGATATTTCTCCCCATACTAACGGTGGATAAAAATTTCATGTCGGTACTTGGCCTGCAATGGAAACAGCCTCCGGCAGACTCATTATATCATACCAGGCAAAACATGGCTGTTGTTAACGAGACGGCAGTAAAAAATTTAAACCTGGGCGATCAACCGGTAGATCAAAAAATTGATGACCAGTTTACCGTCGCCGGTGTCCTTAAGGATTTTAATTATTATTCCCTGCAGAATGAAATATCCGCACTGGCATTATTGATCGATAATAATCCAGACAGCGTTTCACGTTGGGCGAAAAGAGGCGGATGCCTGTTTGTTAAGATCAATGCCCATTCGAACATACCAACGGTGTTAGACCGGCTGAAAAACAGCTTTGAAAAATACGACAGGGTAAAGCCCTTTGAATATGCTTTCCTGGATGATGCTTATAATAACCTGTATAAAGCAGAAGACAGGCTGTCGAGATTACTTCTTGCCTTTACTTCCATGGCGATTATGATCGCTTGCCTCGGACTGCTTGGACTGACCACATTTATGGCCATGCAGCGTTCAAAGGAAATCGGGATACGTAAGGTACTGGGAGCATCCGTACAACAGATCGCGGTTTTGGTATCGGGCGACTTTCTCAAGCTAGTTTTGGTGGCAACCGTCCTGGCCTTTCCTGTGGCTGGCTATATCATGACGCAATGGTTGCAGGATTTTGCCTACAGGATAAATATCAGCTGGTGGATTTTCTTAATTGCCGGGGCCGTTGCAGTACTGATTGCCATAATTACGATCAGTTTTCAAAGCATTAAAATCGCGGTGGCCAATCCGGTAACCGCGCTGAGGAGTGAATAAATTATTCAGGTAAAACTAAAATATGATTAAAAATTATTTCCTCATTGCCTGGCGAAACCTCTGGAAAAACAAAGTGTTTTCTGCCATCAATATATTCGGATTAGCCATTGGCATGACAGCCTGTATTGTGATCATGGTATTTGTATTCTATGAGAAGAGTTTTGATGGTATGCATACCAAAAATATCTACCGCCTCGATGAAGTGCAAAAATTTGAAGGAATGGTGGCACCGCAGAATGTGGCATTGTCGATGTTTCCCATGGCGCCAACCTTGAAACAGGAATTCCCGGAAGTACTGAATGTTACGAGAGTGCGCCGCACGGAAAAAGCGAATATGAGGGTTGGTGAGAACCGTATCGTATTACCTGCGCTATTCTATGTTGATTCCACCTTCCTTCAGATGTTCAATTTTGAACTGGTAAGGGGCAACCGCCAGACGGTACTTGAAAAACCCAATAGCCTATTATTAACAGAAGAATCTGCACAAAAATTATTTGGGAAAGAAGATCCGATGGGAAAAACCGTGCTTCGCTACGGACGGGATACGCTCACTTTCACGGTAACCGGAATCCTGAAAAATATTCCCGGAAATTCCCACATGCAATTTGATGCCCTGTCTTCTTTCAGTACTATATACAGGCCAAGGGATATGGAAAACTGGGGCAGCAACTGGCTGGTCACCTATCTTGAACTCAAGGATAATACGGATGTGATATCCATGGAGAAAAAATTTCCTGCTTACCTGAAACGACATATGCAAGAAGATGGCTGGAAATATTATGAACTCTTCCTGCAACCCCTGAAAGATGTTCATGCTGCATCAACCGATATAACACACGACTATATCAATCACCAGAAGTTTGACCGGAAGTATGTATATATATTTTCCATTATCGGTCTCATTGTACTGGTTATTGCCTGTATCAATTTCATGAACCTGTCCACTGCAAAGTCGGCAGGCAGGGCAAAGGAAGTGGGCGTTCGCAAATCAATAGGCGCAAAACGGGAACAATTGGCTATACAGTTCCTGGTAGAATCTATACTGATAGCTTCTCTTGCCCTCGTGCTGGCCATCGGCCTTGCATTGCTCTTATTACCTGCAGTATCAAGACTGAGTGAGCGTTCACTCACTCTTCCACTTTTATCGAACAGCTGGATATTTCCATTGCTGCTGGGATGTACCATACTGGTGGGAATCATTGCCGGTCTCTATCCCGCTGCCTACCTGTCCTCTTTCCAGCCTGTCGCCGTGTTAAAAAGCGCTGTAGTACCTGGTAACAATAAAAGTATTTTCAGGAATATGCTGGTGGTGTCACAGTTCAGCGGTGCCATTTTCCTCATCATCGCCACCATTTTTGCCGTGAGACAACTGCGCTTTATGCAGGATAAAGATCCTGGTTTCAACAAAGAACAGGTGATGGTAATACCATTAAACAATACGGCCAACAAGAATTTTGAAACGATCAAACAGACCCTGCTGGGAAGCACGCTGATCAAGGGAGTCACAGCCTCACAACAACGTCTCGGAAATAACCTGCACCAGACCGGGGTCAGGTTTCATGGCAATGGTCCGGTGAGGGAACTGGTATCATCACAGATCGTAGTGGATCATGATTATCTCCGGTTATATGATATCAAACTTGTTGCCGGAAAGAACTTCAGCAGTGAAGCATCCGAAAATGCCAGTACTTATATTATCAATGAATCACTGGCAAGAGAATTATTGAAGGATGATCCCAAAGCCCCGGTAGAATCAGTTATTGGAAAGATGTTTGGATTTGGCGGGCTCGACTCTTCCGGACGGATCATTGGTATCGCAAAGGATTTTAACTTCAATTCCCTTCATCATAAAATAGAAACGCTTTGCATTTTCAACCAGAAGGACTGGGGTTATGGAGAAATGTCGGTCAAAATTAATGGCGCAAATGCCGGTGCTTCCATTCAGTTGATCAGGGATACCTGGGACCAAACTGGTACCTGACATTCCATTTGAATACAAATTTCTTGATCAGCATTTTGAAGAAATGTATCGTGCGGATAACCAGGTCAGCAAGATCATTGGTGTTCTGGCAGCCCTGGCCATTATCATCGCCTGTCTTGGCCTGTTTGGACTGGCATCCTATTCTGCAGAAAGAAGAACAAAGGAAGTGGGGATCAGAAAAGTGTTGGGAGCAGGTGTAATAAGCCTGGCTGCCCTCCTGTCCGGAAGCTTTATCCGGCTTGTTTTTATTTCCATCCTCATTGCATGGGCGATAGCAGGTTTATTGGTAAACAGGTGGCTGCAGGATTTTGCCTACCGCATCAACATGAGCTGGTGGGTATTTATTATTGCGGCTATAGTAGCCTTGCTGATTGCCATAGCAACGGTGAGTTTCCAGGCCATAAAAGCAGCCATTGCCAACCCGGTAAAATCCCTGCGGAGTGAATGAAGAATATTTCCGGCTATAAATCTCTAAAATGAAAATTAAGTCATGAATAACCACTACCTGAAAGTTGCCATTAGATACCTTATGCGCCATAAGGGACATACGGCCATTAATATCACCGGGCTTGCTATTGGCATGGCCTGCTGCATGCTGATTATGGTCTATGTGAAGAGTGAGTTCAGTTATGACAAGTTTCATACCAAGGCAGACCGGATATACCGTGCATGGCTACACGAAAAGTATGAAGGCCAGGAATTCATTAATACCGTAACGCCGATACCGCTCGGACCTGTTTTCCAGGCGAATATCCCGGATATTGAGTCCTTCAGCAGGGTGTATTCCTTCAACAGCCTGGTTCAATACCAGCAAAATAAATTCAATGAACCTATAAACATGGTGGATTCCACCTTCTTCAGGATATTTGATTTTCCATTAATAAAGGGTGATCCAAATACGGTGTTAAATGCTGCCAATGCAATGGTGGTCACAGAAGACATCGCCACCAAATATTTTGGAAATGAATCCGCCATCGGCAAGAGTCTTGAAATTCAGTTAGGCACTGAAAGCCGGATTTTCACCATTGCCGGAATTGCTAAAAAACCTCCGCAGGAGTCAAGCATAAAATTCGGCATGCTGATTCCACATAGCAATGAAACCTTCCTGTTCAGTGAAGCTGCGCGAACGAGGGGCTGGACAAACGTTGTGGAGGAAACCTATTTTCTCGCCAAAGAAGGAAAAACAGGAATGGACATTGAAAAGAAAGTTCCGGAAGTGGGGAAGAAAATTGCCGGAGATGATTATAAACCGGGGCAATATAATATCCACTTGCAGCCCATCACGAAAATTCACCTGGATAAAACGCTACCTGCAGGTAATCTGCCTATCAGCGATCCGGCTTACGCCTATATCCTCGGCACCATCGGTCTGTTAATTCTCATCATCGCCTGCATCAATTTTGTTACCCTGTCTATCGGGCGGTCAGCTACAAGGGCGATGGAAGTAGGCATCAGGAAAGTACTGGGCGCAGAACGTATTCAATTGATCAGGCAGTACTGGGGAGAGGCGTTGCTGATAACGCTGATATCATTGATCATCGCCATCAGCCTTGCTTTTCTGTTTCTCGGGCCCTTTAACAGCATCGCCAACAAAGAACTTACCATTTCATTCAACTTATTTAATATACTTTTTGTATTTGCCCTGGTTATCGTAATAGGTCTCATTGCAGGTATCTATCCGGCCATTATATTGTCGGGCTTTAAGCCGGTAAAAGTGCTGAAGAGCAGGATCCAGACATCTGTAAATATTGGCTTCTTCAGGAAGGGCCTGATCACCGGGCAGTTCATTGCCTCCATCATCATGATTATCGGGACGATGGTTATCGGGCAGCAGTTGAATTACCTTCAAAATAAAAACCTCGGGTTTGAAAAAGAAAATGTCATCATCGTTTCCACCAATAAACCACGCGGGGAAGCTGGTCCACTGGCAGAAAAATTCAAAAATGTACTGGCTTCCAATCCCCAGGTAGTGGGCAGTACAGTTTCACTGTTTAGTTTTTCCGAACCGGGATGGGTTAACATGGGATATGAGGACGATAAAAAAACATATCGCAATTTCCGGATGAATGCCGTGGATACGGATTTCATTAAAGTGATGAAACTGCAGATAAAGGAAGGCAGGAATTTCTCCTCCGATAATACGGCAGATATCAATGGATCGATGATCATCAATGAAGCGATGGCACGGGAATATGGATGGAACGACCCCATTGGCAAAAAACTTCCTGGCAGGTTCCCCCAGACGGTTATCGGTGTGGTGAAGGATTTCCATTTCGAAACACTGCACAATAAAATAGCACCGCTGGCCATTGTCATGCGCCCTGATACGATGTTTCGCAGTGCCAACGATATATCGTTCAATTCTCCCACGCAGCCCAGGATTAGCATAAGGCTGAGAAAGGGAAACCTGAAAGAACAAATGGCTTCAATAGAAAATAACTGGAAAACCGTTGCTGCCAACCAGGATTTTGATTATCGATTCCTCGATGAGTCCCTGAACAACCAATACAGGGAAGATCAGCGGTTAGGCCAGATCGTTAGGTATGCCTCGCTCCTGTCGATTTTCATTTCCTGTATGGGGCTATTCGGACTGGTGACGCTGGCAGTAGTAAGACGAACCCGTGAAATAGGTATCCGCAAGGTGCTTGGCGCGGATGTCAGTAGCATTGTGATGCTTTTATCGAAAGACTTTATCTGGCTGATCTGTATTGCCGCCGTTGTCGCATTTCCCATAGCATGGTGGGCATTGAATAACTGGCTGATGAATTTCAGTTACCGGATAGATATCCATTGGTGGGTATTCATTCTTGCCGGGGTGTCGGCATTAGTCATCGCATTGGTAACGGTAAGCCTTCAGGCCATTAAAGCGGCGCTGTCAAATCCTGTCAATAGTTTAAGGACCGAATAAAAAAATACTATGCTGAAACATTATTTTACCATCGCCACCAGGAATCTTGCCAGGCAAAAACTGTTGACAGCCATAAATGTTTTGAGCCTGTCTATCGGTATCGCCTGTTTCAGCCTGATCCTGTTATATGCGATCAATGAATTTAGCTTCGATCGTTTTCATAAGGATTCAGATAATATTTATCGTGTTTACAGGTTGTCTCAGCCCATGGGAAGCGAAGGGGCTTCTGCTGACGTATACATGCCAATGCCACTGGGGCCTGCGATGAAACAGGAATTGCCCGGCGTTAAAAATTATGTACGAATGCAGGAAGCCTGGAAAGGCAGCTTTATTAAAACCGGTGACCAGGTGGTACAGGTTCCTGTAAGTTTTGCCGATCCCGAATTTTTCACCGTTTTCAGCTTTCCCCTTAAAATGGGCAATGCAGCAAATGTTTTAAAGGATCTCCACAATGTGGTGCTCACGGAAAAAACTGCCAATAAGCTCTTTGGCAATGTGAATCCCGTGGGCAAGACGATCCAGATCAAAACAGAAAATGACTATGAACCTTTTTTAGTGACCGGTGTATCAGAAAATATTCCGTCAAATTCATCGATCTCCTTTGAGATCCTGGGCAATTATAACTACATCGCTACTACAAAAGGCGGTTCAAGATCTGTCAACAACTGGCACCGTTCATCTTACCTGACCTATATTCAATTAGCACCTGGAAGTTCGGTTCATCGTGATGGCCGGAAACTCCAGGATTTTTACAATGCACACAACCCGGACGATGAAAAGGAACTCAGGGAAAGAGGGTACTGGAAAGGAAAGGGTTCGCCGCTTACCTATGGAATGCAGCCCTTACTTAAAATGCATACGGATGCTTTCGTCCAGGGGGGCAATATCGGCAATACCGATCCTAAAAATATCTGGATACTGATGGGCATTGCCACTGCCGTTTTGATCATCGCCTGTATTAATTTTACCACGCTTGCCATTGGCCGTTCAGCTGGACGATCAAGGGAGGTCGGTATCCGTAAAGTGATCGGCAGCAGCAAAAGCAGCCTGGTGCTTCAGTTTTTGTCTGAAGCAGTATTGCTGAGCGTTTTGTCTGCCATCATTGGTTTATTATTGGCCGGACTTCTACTTCCTTTTTTCAATGAGCTATCCGGCCGTGAACTGAGCTTCTCCCTACAACAATTTCCGGAACTGCTCTGGTTGCTTTGCCTGCTGACACTGATCGTTGGATTCATAGCCGGAAGCTATCCATCCCTGGTATTGTCCGGGTTTAATCCGATAGAAGTCCTGAAACAAAAAACCAGGGTGGGCGGATCCAACTTTTTTACAAGGTCTTTGGTAACGGTACAATTTGTACTTTCTATCGGGCTGATAGCTTCTACAACGATCATTCTCCAACAGATAAAATTCATGACCGGAAAAAATCCCGGTTTTCAAAAAGAAAATATTGTTGTGGTCAATGCCATGGAAACTGACAGCAGGAAACTATATCCTTTGTTCAGGCAGGCCATGCAAAAAGATCCTCGTATCAGGTCGATCGCCAGCGCAGAACTCAGCCTTGGCGAAGGCAAAGGCTGGAGCAGGACAGGTTTTGATTACTATGGTAAAAACAAACAGGTCTTTGAATACTTCATCGATACAAATTATATCCCGGTAATGGGTATTCAACTCATTGCCGGCAGGAATTTTAAACCCGGCATTACTGATGATACCGTAAGGTCGGTCATTGTGAATGAAGCAATGGTCGAGGATTTTGGCTGGACGAATGAAACTGCGGTGGGACAAGTACTTAAGGGGTACAATGAAGCCGATGAATCAAAAAATCCCGTAGTTATTGGGGTTATTAAGGATTTCAATTTCCGGTCCCTGAAAGAAAAGGTAAAACCCCAGATGTTTCACCAGTTCTCCGACTATACATCCTATACTTACCTGTTACGCATTCAGCCCGGTGACCCCTCCAGCCTTTTGGCTTCGATGGAATCTGCCTGGAAAAACCTCGAACCCAATATACCCTTTCAATATAGTTTCCTGGATGAAGACATTGACCGTTTCTATAAATCAGAAAAGCGCTGGGGCAATATTATCGGATGGGCCGGAGGATTTTCTATTTTCCTCGCCTGCCTGGGATTGTACGGACTGGTGATGCTCTCAGCCATCAATCGTACCAGGGAAGTCGGCATCCGCAAAGTATTGGGAGCATCCGTTGGTGCCATCGCCGGGATGCTTTCAAAGGAATACCTGAAACTGGTCCTTATTGCCATTCTGATTGCCTCCCCGATCGCCTGGTATTTCACCCACCAGTGGCTGCAGGATTATGCCTACCGCATTTCCGTGGGATGGTGGGTCTTTGTGGCGGCCGGTTTGATTGCCCTCCTGATCTCCCTGGCAACAGTAAGTTTCCAGGCTATCAGGACTGCTATGCAAAACCCGGTGAAGGCTTTACGGACGGAATAAAAACTTCCCATGCCGTAACCGTACACTGACTGTATCAAAACCGTACAGCGGACAGGCCCTGCCATATTCCAACACATTGATAATTAGCCAATTATAATAAGGCATTGCCTTTGTTTCTGATATTCCTATGTCCGTATTTACGATTCACCAAACAATCAGACAACATGAGAAATCATTTCCTGAAAATGGCCTGGCGTAATCTTTCCAAAAGGAAAGCTAACACCCTCATTAATGTATTCGGGCTTTCTACAGGTATGGCTGTTTGCATTCTCCTGTTGTTGTTTATCAGGGACGAGAAAAGCTTCGACAGTTTCCATGAAAATAAGGACCGTGTATACAGGGTTGTATTAGAAAGGATCTATCCCGGCAGATCTACATTTTATTCTTTTATCCCGGCCTCCATTGGCGAAGCCATCAATACCGAGTTCCCTGAAGTAAAACAAAGTACCCGTGTTTTTAATAACGGAGGTGGCAATACCCTCATAAAAATCGGGGATACACTTTTCGAAGAAAAAAATGTGCTGCTGGCCGACTCCAATTTTTTCAGTGTATTTACCGCCGCTCCCCTGGCGGGAAACCTCACTACAGCATTGGAGAAGCCTAATAACATAGTACTCAATGAAACTACGGCGAAAAAATATTTTGGCGGAGTGCAGTCGGCCATTGGCAAAACACTGAAAGTGGAAGAAGATCCATTTACTGTTTCCGCCATTGTTAAAGACTGGCCTTCTAATTCACACATGGATTTCAATGTGCTGATCTCCAGTAATACTTTCTTCCAGAATGCGCCGAAAAACTATATCAACTTTTCGGCACACACCTATCTTCTCCTGAAAGAAAACAGCAGCAGCAGCGCCCTTGAGTCAAAACTCCCCCTGATCATTGAAAAATATGTGTCTGGAGAAATTGAAAAAACATTCGGGCAAACATTCGATCAATTCAAATCTGCGGGTAACGGATACCGTTATTTTCTGCAACCCCTCCCCGGTATTCACCTGGGGTCTAACCTGGAGGGCGAATTAAAGCCGAATGGGAACGAAAGGGCAGTATCGGTCTTTTTATTGATCGCTATTTTCATTTTGGTCATCGCCTGTATCAATTTCATCAATCTCTCTACCGCAAGGTCGGCAGAACGGGCAAGGGAAGTTGGCATCCGCAAGACCTTTGGTTCAGAGCGAAGATCACTGGTCACACAGTTTCTTGTGGAGTCAATCATGATCAGTTTCATTAGCCTCCTGATTGCCCTTATAATGGTGTTGGCATTGATGCCATTGTATAATAACCTGACCGATAAACATCTTTCACCCGCAATTATTTTTTCCCCACTACCTGTTATTTTGATGATATTAATGTCACTGGTGATCGGTTTGTTTGCAGGTATTTACCCCGCCTTTGTGCTCTCATCTTTCAAACCAATTTTTGTACTGAAAGGCAGGCTGCAAACGGGTCGTCACGGTATTGGCCTGAGAAATGCCCTGGTGGTCTTCCAGTTTGGGATCTCTGTGATACTGATTATTTGCACCCTGGTAGTTAACCAGCAGATGGAATATGTGACGGGTAATAATCTTGGTTATAAGAAAGACCTGGTACTGGTAGTTGAACGCACTGATCTGTTGAGAGAAAACAGGGACGCATTTAAAGACGAAGTTTTAAAAATTGCCGGCATTAAAACCATAAGTGGCAATTCATCTCTTCCGGGCGGTAACAACTACTTTGGCGTATCATTCCAAAAACAAGGCACCAGGGATTCATATACAGGAAGAGGTTTGCTGACAGATGAGAATTATGCGCAAACATTATCATTGGAACTTGTCAAGGGACGCTATTTTTCCAAATCATTTTCCACGGATACTTTGTCCCTGGTACTTAACGAAAGTGCCGTAAAAGCCATGGGCATTGAAGGCGATCCAATTGGTGCCAGGCTTACCACAAATGACGGACCATTCAATGCGCCTGATGGCAATCAATATGTTTATACCGTCATCGGCGTGGTAAAGGATTTCCATTTCCAGAACCTCCATGAGAAAATTGCACCATTATTTATTTCACATGTAAGGAAACTTACTCCGAACGATCCTTCAATGGCAATGAAACTAGACGCGGCCAACTACCAGGCGGCGATCACCGGCATTGAAAAATCATGGAAAAAATTTGTCGGTGATATTCCCTTCCACTATTCATTCCTCGATGAGAATGTTGCGGCAATGTATGCAGCAGAAGCAACTACGCGGAAGATATTCACCGTTTTTTCTGTACTGGCCATCATCATCGCCTGTATGGGACTACTGGGCCTGATTTCATATACCATCCAGCTTCGTATCAAGGAGATCGGCATCAGGAAGGTTTTGGGTGCTTCAGTTTCACAAATACTATGGCTGCTTGGCAGAAACTTCTTACGCGTGATCGTTATAGCCGGTATTGTAGCGATCCCCGTATCCTTATTACTGATGACGAAATGGCTGCAGGGTTTTGAATACCGGGTAAATATCAGTCCGTGGACCTTCATTTTCGCGCTGCTTTCTGCCATTGTCGTGGCCGGAATCACGATAGGGCTCCAGGCCATAAAGGCAGCATGGTCGAACCCCGTGAAAAGTTTAAGAACAGAATAAAATATGACGATATGATCCGGAATTATTTCATCATGGGTTTTAGAAAATTGATGAGGAACAAAACCTTCTCTTTAATCAATATTTCAGGGCTTGCCATTGGTATTGCCACCTGCCTTATTATCATGCTCTTTGTATATCATGAACTGAGCTATGACAGGTTCAATGAAAAAGCCGATCGTACTGTAAGGGTAGCATTCAATGGTTCATTCAACAATACCGTCATCAATGAAGCCAGTGTGATGCCGCCGGTGGCCATGGCCATGAAAGCGGACTTTCCTGAAGTGCAGGAGGCCACCCGGTTGTATGATTTTGGCAAACCTGCAATGTCTATCGGGGAAAAGACCTTCAGGGATGAAAAATTTGCTTTTGTTGATTCAAACTTTCTGTCGGTATTTACCATCCCACTGATAAAGGGTGATGCCCGTTCTGCATTGTTGCAACCAAATTCCATCGTTATATCCCTGGCTGCGGCACAAAAATATTTCGGCAAAGAAAACCCCATTGGTAAAACCATCTACTGGAAAGATCAGAAGACCACATATACCGTAACCGGGCTGTTTGATAAGATACCCGAGAATTCCCATTTCCATTTTGATATACTGGCATCGATGTCGGGATTTCCTGATGCCAGGAAAAATACCTGGATGCAATCCGGCTACTTCACATACCTGGTACTGGCGCCGGGTACCGATCATAAAAAGCTGGAAGGCAAACTGTCCAGTTTCATGGAAAAACATATGGGGCCTGAATTTGCCATGGCGTTCGGGATGGATTTTGATGCCTTTAGAAAAAAGGGTAACAAGCTTGGCTTTTATCTGCAGCCACTGACTTCCATACATCTTCATTCCGAATGTACCAATGAAATGGAAGCCGGCGGCAATATTCAATACGTATATATTTTCGGCGCCATCGCGATATTCATGCTGCTGATCGCCTGTATCAACTTCATGAACCTGTCTACCGCTGGTGCGAGTAAGCGTGCACGTGAGGTTGGTATTCGCAAGGTAATGGGATCGGGGAAACCGGCCCTGGTGTCACAATTCCTGATTGAATCCACGCTGATCACTTTTATTTCACTAATATTCGCCATTGTACTGGTTGGCTTCATGCTCCCCTTCTTCAACCAGCTTTCAGGAAAGCAGCTGGAATTTTCCCTGTTTGCAAATTCATGGCTGATCCCGACACTGATCATCATTGGATTGTTTGTGGGACTGGTGGCGGGCAGTTATCCTGCATTCTATCTTTCGGCTTTCAAACCGGTGTCAGTACTTAAAGGCAAATTTACTACGGGTAAATCCGGCATCAATCTTCGCAGCGGACTGGTGGTATTCCAGTTTTGTATTTCCATTATCCTGATCGTTGGAACAACGGTAGTCTACCAGCAATTAAAATATATACAGAATAAAGAACTGGGTTACGATAAGGACCAGGTGATGATCATTTCGGATACCTGGATGCTGGGAAATAAGGAATCCAGTTTTCGTCAGCAATTGCTCAGCGACCCCCGTATTAAACATGCCAGCATTTCGGGCTTTGTGCCTGCCGGTCCCTCCTATTCCAACAATTTTTTCCTTGAACCTGAAGACAACAGGGACAAACATACGAGGACACTCCGGTATGATGTGGATACCGGCTATATCCCCACCCTTGGAATAAAAATAGCTGAGGGCAGAAATTTTTCCACCGCATACGGCACTGATTCTTTAGGCATCATCCTGAACGAAACTGCTGTTCGTCAATTCGGATGGGAAAACAATGCCATTGGACGTACCCTTGTCAGTCCCGAAAATACCGGTACAAAAAAGGTTTATCATGTGATCGGTGTGGTTAAGGATTTTCATTTTCGTTCCCTGCATGAATCCATTACACCATTGGTCATGGTATTTTCCCAAAACGCCAGTACCATTATCTTAAAATTAAACACCAGGGATATTGCCGGTGTATTGGCATCGGTCAAATCAAAATGGGCAACCTTTACTACGGAAGCACCATTAAACTATTCCTTCCTGGATGAACGCTACAACCTCACGTATAGTGCCGAAAGGAAAACAGGCCTTATCCTCGCAATATTCGCCGGCCTTACCATATTCATTGCATGCCTTGGTTTATTCGGATTAACCATCTTCACTGCTGAACAGCGTACCAGGGAAATCGGCATACGTAAAGTTTTGGGATCAAGTGTTTCTGGTATTATTCAACTTTTATCGCGGGATTTTGTAAAACTGGTGGCCATTGCATTCATACTTGCCGTACCCCTCGGATGGTGGGTAATGTACCAATGGCTCCAGGGATTTGCCTACCGCATTGACATCAGCTGGACCATTTTTGCAAAGGCCGCCGGTATTGCACTGCTCATCACTATTGTTACCATGAGCTTCCAGTCAATAAAAGCCGCACTGGCTAACCCTGTACAATCATTAAGATCGGAATAAATAAAAGACCGGAAAAAGAAACACCATGCTAAGATTTAATATTAAGATCGCTATTAGAAACATTCGCAGGAACAAGGTATTTTCTGCGGTTAATATACTCGGACTTGCCCTGAGCATGGCCTGCTGCCTGGTGATCTGTATATATATCTGGAATGAAATGCATTTTGATGCTTTTCATAAAAACTATTCCCGCATCTACCGGATTACTGAAAAACAGGACCAGGCAGGTACCCTCTATAATGTAGCCGTTACTCCCGGTCCGCTTGCGCCAGCGCTGGAAAAGGATTTCCCTGAAATCAGCCAAACCGTTCGTATCGGAAACTGGAGTGGTGTTTTGAAGAATGGAAATAAAAATGTAGAAGCCAATGGAGTGTTGATGACAGAAAACAGCTTCCTGTCCATTTTCGATTTTCCCCTGTTGAAAGGAAATGCCGCGACGGCACTTCAAAACACTAATAACATTGTTATCACCGAAAGCCTGGCAGTAAAATACTTTGGAAAGGACTGGCGCCAGGATGCTAATATACTCGGACAAACTTTTACCCTCAATGGCCAGGATGATTTTGTGCTTAGTGGAATTGCGCGCGATGTTCCTGTGAATTCCAGCATTCAGTTCGAAGTACTGTTGCCGGTCAGTTACCTTTTTAAAACAGATCAATGGTCAAACAAATGGAACAGCAATAATTACCATACCTACCTGTTACTCAACAAAGACGCAGATGCAAAATCGCTTGCAGCAAAACTTGAGAATAAACTCACAGCATACAATCCGGAGACCAAGGACAAAATGGAATTGCAGTCGTTAAAAGACCAATACCTCCGTTCAGTCTTTGACTTTCAGACCGACTGGGGGAAGCGTAGCAATATCCGGTACATCCATATATTCACAGGTGTGGGATTGCTGTTATTGATCATCGCCTGCATCAATTTTATCAACCTGTCTACGGCAAGGTCTCTTAAAAGGTCGATGGAAGTGGGCGTAAGGAAGGTCACCGGAGCCTCACGCGGGCAGCTGATCTTTCAGTTCCTGGTAGAATCTGTAATCGTTGCTGTTATTTCCGGGGTCATTGCATTGCTGATCATCAATGCTGCACAGCCATTACTGTATACATTATCAGGTTATACCCTGGATATTAAGCTTTCGGGCCTGTTCTTTGTTGGCATCTTCGCCATATTTATCATTGTCATCGGTATTATAGCAGGCATGTACCCGGCATTTGTTTTATCTGCCTTTAAACCTGTTTCTGTAATGAAGTCGGGCAACAAACCAATGTCGGGCCGGCATTTCCGCCAGGGTCTCGTCATATTCCAGTTTGCCATTTCCGTTACGCTGATCATCTGTACATTTTTCATGTATCGCCAGTTACAATATATCCAGGAAAAAGACCTGGGCTTCGATAAAGAGCAACTGATTAGTGTAAGGCTTGGCGGTGCATTGAAAAATACATCCGCCCTGTTTAAAGAGGACCTTCAAAAACAAAGCAGCATCATCTCTGCAGCTCCTGCAACGATGTCGCTTGTAAACGTCGACAATTCCACCTACCTGGAATGGAAAGGCATGCAGCCTGAAGAAAAATTCCTGATCACGCAGGCCAATGTGGATCCTGACTTCATTCCCACACTTGGCATAAAATTAATAAACGGACAAAATTTCTCTCTGCAAAAAACAAATGATACGGCCACCTTCATTGTCAACGAAACGGCAGTGAAACAAATGGGTGCCACCATAGAAAATGTTATTGGCAGGAAAATCATTTTTTGGGGCAATGAAGGAACCATTATCGGTGTGGTAAAGGACTTTCATTTCAAGCCGTTGAATAACAGTATTGCGCCATTTATTTTTCGCTACCAGCCGCAAGACAGGTATTTCAACATCTTCGTTAAAACTGCTCCCGGAAAAACAAGGGAAGCAATTAACAGCATAACATCCATCTATAAAAAGTATGAGGCCGATGTCCCCGTCCATTTCAGTTTTGTCAATGAATCCATTAATGATGTGTATAAGAATGATACGAGGATTGCCAATATCGTATCATTATTCGCGGGGCTGACCATTTTTGTCGGATGCCTTGGATTATTCGGACTCACCGTTTTTGCCGCGGAACAGCGGGTAAAGGAAATTGGTATAAGGAAAGTATTGGGGGCAGGAATAAATGATCTGACCGGACTACTGGTAAAAGATTACGTAAGGCTGGTTATCGTGGCTGCAGTAATAGCCGTTCCTGTTTCCTGGTATGTCAGCAATAAATGGCTCGAAGGATATGCGTTCAGGATTCAAACCGACTGGTGGGTATTTGCTGCAGCCAGTGCGATGGTATTGTTGCTGGCCGTACTCACGATAGGATTTCAGGCCGTAAAAGCGGCCATGGCCAACCCTGTTAAAAGCCTCAGGACAGAATAAATAATCAAACTAAATAACACATCTAACCAGGAAAAAATACCAGCATGTTCAACCGCTATAAAATTGCCTTCCGTAATGTGATAAGAAACAAAGTATTTTCCACGATCAATATTGCCGGCCTTGCCCTGGGTATTGCAGTTTTTCTACTGATCATGGAATTTGTTGCCTCTGAATGGGGCGCCAACCGGTTTCATAAAAACTTCGACAGGATTTACAGGGTCGCTTCCACGTCCAAAGAAGGCACCAATTATTACCTGCCGCCAGGATATGCTCCCATTGTGAAGGAAAAATTTCCTTCAGTCGAAGCATCGGTCCGTGTGGCTGACGGTATTGGCGGAGGAGTGATCAGTTACGCAGAAGGAACCCAGGATATAAAATCCTTTCGCGAAGAAGGCATACTTTATGTAGAAAGTAATTTTTTCAACGTATTCAGTTTCCCCGTAATTAAAGGAAATCCTTCCCTGAAATCGCC
Organism: uncultured Sphingobacteriales bacterium; assembly: GCA_963707255.1. GTDB lineage: Bacteria > Bacteroidota > Bacteroidia > Chitinophagales > Chitinophagaceae > Pollutibacter. Next base: position 536,583 of record CAVPPM010000018.1, read on the forward strand.
GAACACACTGGTATTAACGGAAAAAATGGCGATGAAATTATTGGGTGCCACCGATGTTGCCGGCAAAACAGTAACCGTAAGTAACCAGTTTGGCAATACTCCGTATACCATTGCCGCGGTTATTCAGGATATGCCACAGGAATCGGATATCAAAGGCAATGTTTTTCTATCGATACATACCCTTGAATCAGCCGCCAACAGGGATGGTAACGACTGGGCGGATCCTAATACCATACAATCAGGCTTTACCAATATCTATTGCCAGTTGCAAAAAGACGCGGATGGAAACAGTGTGGCAAAACAGATCACTGCATTTATGCTTTCTATAAATCCTGAAGCCAAAGGCAGTGAGGTGATCTTTCAGCCCATGAAATATCTTCACCTGGCGCCCGACTTCAGCTATCCCTACCAGACTTTTGGCAGCCTTCCCCTGGTATTCATGCTGATGGTAGTGGGATTATTGATCATGCTGATCGCCTGGGTTAACTACATCAATCTGTCTACCGTACAGGCATTAACGCGCGCCAAAGAATCCGGTGTAAGGAAAGTGCTTGGTGCAACAAGGTTACAGTTGGTTGGACAATATTTATCAGAAACCATTTTTCTGACCCTGATCAGTGTAATTATTGCGTTGGTTATGGTGCAGTTTCTCCAGCCATTATTCAACATGTTTAGTGGAAAAACAATGTCGCTGTCTGCCTTAAATTTTGGATGGTTCTGGATGATGGCCGTGGCCGTGATTGTTATCGGCTCCTTTTTATCAGGCGGATACGTGGCCTTTGTATTGAGTTCATATAAACCCATTGCAACCATCAGGGGTAAGATCGGGAAAGTGGGAAAGGGTATTACGCTTCGAAAGGGCCTGGTAATATTTCAATTTTCTATCTCCATAGTCTTTATCATCGCCACGATCATCCTGTATAAGCAGTTGTCTTTTATGAAAACCGAATCCCTTGGAATGAACCTAAACCAGTTGATTGTAATCAAGGGACCCACCGTATCAAGTGAAAACCAGGCCGAGAAGAATTTCGTTTTCAAAAATCAGCTGAGGGACCTGCCTTTCGTCAAAAAAGTGGCGGCCTCCAATAATATTCCCGGACAGGGCTACAATTTTTCAACAGAAGGTATCACACGGCAGTCGGCAAACCCCGGTGACGAGAAGAAAAAATACAACATGTTTATTGCCGATGAGAATTTTTTCAATACCTACCAGATCGCCTTTTCAGAGGGAAAAAGTTTCTCGCAGGACGATGCCAACAGAAGCTGGAATAATGCAAGAAAGGTCATTATCAATGAAAAGGCCGCGGCACAACTCGGATTTACAAAAGGCGAACCTGTAACGGGCAAGAAAATTTTATGGGGTGAACCATACGAAGTCGTGGGTGTGGTAAAGGATTACCACCACCTGTCATTACATCAGCCCATTGAAGCAGTAATTTATTTACCCTCGGTCTCATTTGGCTATTTTACCATCCAGACAGACCAGGCCAATATGCAGTCAAAGATCAGCACGATAGAAAAATTGTATAAAACCTCATTTCCCGGAAATCCATATGAATATTTTTTTGCTGAAGAGTCCTATGATCAGCAGTACAAAAGAGAACAGGACCTTGGAAGTATTTTCATCACGGCAGCACTGATCGCCATTTTTATTGCCTGCCTGGGATTATTCGGACTGGCTGCATTTTCTGCGCGGCAAAGAATAAAGGAAATCGGGATTCGAAAAGTGCTTGGTGCCAGTGTCACTGATATCGCCGGACTGTTATCGAAAGACTTCATAAAGCTCGTTCTTGTGTCCATAGTCATTGCCACACCAATCGCATGGTGGGGTATGCATAAATGGCTGCAGGATTTTGCCTATAGAACCAATATTGAATGGTGGGTATTTGTTGTTGCCGGCTCCGCTGCCATTTTTATTGCCGTGGCTACCGTAAGCCTCCAGGCCATAAAATCCGCAGTGTCCAATCCCATTAATAGTTTAAGAACAGAATAATCAAAGCATGTAAATATAATTCCATGTTGAAAAATTATATCATACTTACCGTCAGGAACCTTTTGAAAAAAAAGAGTTTCAGCCTGCTCAATATTGCCGGGCTCGCGGTGGGCATTACCTGTGCCGCATTGATTTTTTTATGGGTGGAAGATGAACTTACCTACAATCACTACTTTAAAAACAAAGACAATCTCTACCAGGTCATGACCAACCAGACCTATGACGCAGAAACCTTCACGTTTGGAGCAACGCCCGGATTGCTGGCTCCTGCACTTACAAAGGATATGCCTGGTATACTTTCATCAGCGCGGGCTACCTGGGGACAACGGAATCCATTGACCAAAGGCGAGAAATCCCTTAATGCCGATGGCATGATGGTGGATTCCAGCTTTTTCAAAATGTTCAATTTCGAATTTATTTATGGAAATGCATCCAGGCCTTTTGATCAATTATACTCCGTAGTGCTCAATGAAAGGATGGCCATGAAAATGTTTAATTCCACTAACGTTATCGGCCAAACGATAAAACTTAACAATGACAGGGAATATGTTGTCTCAGCCGTATATAAAACATTTCCGGCCAATACCAGGTTTGAAAAGTTAGACTGGCTAACCAGTTTTGATATCTTTTTCAAGCAAAATGATTGGCTGAAAGAATGGGGCAATAATGGCATCCAGACATTTGTCACCGTGGCGCCTGGTACAGATATAAAAGCACTGAACAAAAAACTTGACGGCTTTATCAGGCTGAAAGCAAATAACAACGAGATTATTGCGCGACCGGTTTTACTTGCGGCCAATGACTGGCGCCTTAGGAGCAATTTTGTAAATGGAGTACAAACCGGGGGAAGGATCAAACAGGTCAACCTGTTCAGTACCATTGCATGGATCATCATGCTGCTGGCCTGTATCAATTTCATGAATCTCGCCACCGCGAGATCCGAACAGAGGGCAAGGGAAGTAGGCGTGCGAAAAGTTCTCGGATCAGGGAAAAGAATGCTCATCACCCAGTTTATCCTGGAATCATTGATCATGTCATTTATTGCGGTCACCATCGCCGTTTTGCTTGCCATGGTGCTGCTGCCTTCATTCAACCAGCTGGTGGAAAAACAAATGACACTGGATCTGTTTAGTCCAACCCACCTTCTTGCATTGGTTACCATCGGGCTGATCTGCGGATTCATTGCAGGAAGCTATCCTGCCTTTTATCTTTCGTCCTTCAATCCCATCACCGTTTTAAAGGGTTTTAAGGTATCCCAGGCTACCGGTGCAGCATTTATTCGAAAGGGACTCGTAGTGGCCCAGTTCGTCATTTCTATCGCACTGATCATTTCCACGCTGATCATATACCAGCAGATCATTCATACAAAGAATCGTGAACTCGGCATAAACAAAGACAACCTGATTTATTTTGACCAGTCGCTCATCACCACTTCGCATGACGGATCAGAAGGAACAAAATTCAGTACGGTTCAAAATGACCTGGTACAAACGGGTGTAGTGGAATCGGTTTCCATGAATTCAAACCCTGCCTTCCAGGTAGGTAGCAATTCCAGTAATTACGAATGGAAGGGCAAAGTGCCGAAGAGTGAAATATTGATTGGCATGGATTGGGTGACCCCCGATTTTATCAATACGATGGGAATGAAATTATTGTCGGGCAGGAATTTCCATACCGATGGTGTTGCCGATTCAAATTCGATCATCATCAATGAAACCATGGCAAGGCTCATCACAAAGAATCCTGCTGATGCCGCCGGCGAAATCATTAACCGCGACAATGACAGGTTTACGGTGATCGGTGTCATTAAGGATTTTGTGTACAACAATATTTATGGTTCTGTTGCCCCGATGATCATGTATAACGATCCTACAGGCAGAAATACGGGCTTTGTTAATGTACGCTTTAAGAAAGGCGTGAACTACCAGTCGGCACTGGATAAAGTAAAAACAGTGGTCACCAGTTACAATCCCGGCAGCCCGTTCGAATACAAATTTGTTGATGATGAATTTAACCAGCTTTTCAAAACAGAATCACTGATCGGGAAACTGGCCTTCCTGTTTGCCGGACTGGCCATCTTTATTTCCTGCCTGGGGCTCTTCGGGCTGGCCGCTTATACTGCAGAAAAGCGGAGCCGCGAAATCAGCATCAGGAAAATACTTGGAGCCTCAGTTACGAAACTGGCCACATTGTTATCGGTCGATTTCCTCAAGCTCGTTGCGCTTTCCTGCCTGATAGCCTTTCCATTGACCTGGTGGCTCATGAATAACTGGCTGAAGGATTATGAATATAAAGTGGCGATACAGTGGTGGATGTTCGGTGTGCCTGCAGTGGCAGCGATGATTATTGCCATCATTACAGTGAGTTCGCAGGCCATTAAAGCAGCCGTTTCCAACCCTGTGAATGTATTACGTAGTGAATGATCGAATAAGTTTAAAAGTAGCGTATGATTTATAATTATATCAAGATCGCCCTTCGAAACCTGAACAGGAACAGGGTATACAGCCTGATCAATATTGCAGGACTAAGTATCGGCCTTGCCTGCTGCATGCTGATCATTCTATACAACAAAGATGAAGTGAGCTACGACAGGTTTCATAAGAATGCCGCCAATATCTATCGAATCACCACCCAACAGTTGGATTCCACGGGAAAGCTCAGCAGTACCAGCGGAATTACCGGGATGATGCCTGGCCCGGTTTTTAAAAGAGAAGTCCCCGAGGTAAAAGAATTTGTCAGGATGGCTGACGACAGGGTAACCGTAAAAGTGGGGACTGAAGTTTTTGAACAGCAGGTATTTCGGGTGGATGAAAACTTTTTCTCCGTATTCAGTTTTCCGATGATTGCGGGCGATCCGGCTAAAGCACTGTCAGACATACATTCGGTGGTATTATCGGAAGAAGTAGCCAAAAAGTTCTTTGGCAGTAACAATGCCATGGGCAAAACACTGGAATTGCCGACCGGAGAAAACAACGCCTTTGAAGTATTCACGGTCAGCGGCATAGTTCCCAGGTCGCCACAAAATTCATCCATTAAACTGTCGATGCTCTTACCCATGAAACTTAGCCAGCGGGATAATGGAGGAGATCAGCTGTGGTTGAATTTCTACCTGAATACCTTTGTGATTCTTCAACCGGGAGCAGATATAAAGACCGTTGAATCCAAGTTTCAAAAAGTATATGATGCGAATGCCAGGGAACAGATCGCTGAAGCCAAAAAAACTTTCAATCTAAATGAAAGCTTCATCTACGGATTACAGCCTTTACTCGACATGCACCTGAGCACAGATTACAAATCAGAAAACGGCCTGGCTGATGCGAGCAACCCTTTATACTCCAGGATACTTGGTGCCATTGCTGCCTTTATCCTCATCATTGCCTGCATCAATTTTGTTAACCTCACCATTGCAAGGTCACTAAAGAGAGCAAAAGAGATCGGTATTCGTAAAGTCATTGGTGGAGAACGAAAAGAAATGATCATGCAATTCCTTGGTGAATCCTACCTGCTCACACTGGGCGCCTTTGTGTTTGCCTTGTTGCTGGTGTTCCTGGTATTGCCGGTTTTTAATCAGTTGGCCAATAAAGCATTGTCATTTTCTTACCTGCTGGACGCGAAGCTGGTCCTTGGCTATATTATTTTATTTATTGTTACCGGTTTCCTTGCAGGCTTCTACCCTGCCCTGGTCATTTCAAAATTTGACCCTGCCGAAACATTATACAATCGACTGAGGTTTTCAGGAAAAAATTATCTCGCAAAAAGCCTGGTGATCCTGCAGTTCACGTTGGCGACCTTCCTGATCATTGCCACCCTGACCATCTATTCACAATTTAATTTTCTTACTCAACAGGATCTCGGGTATAACGACAAAAATATCGTGACCATACCCACAGGTTCAATGAAAGCAGACAAACTTAATCTCATAAAAGAAGAGCTTCATAAAAATCCTTCCATTGTGAACGTTGCGGCAAGGCAACAGGGGCAATGGGGAACCCGGGCACGTGTAGGCGAAAAAGAAATGAGATTTGCACTGGAGATCGTTGAAACTAATTATCTCTCCACTTATGAAATACCCCTTGCCAGGGGAAGAAATCTATCCTCAAGTTTATCCACAGATTCCACGTCTTCCATTTTGGTGAATGAAACATTTGTCAGGGAAGCGGGATTAACGGATGGCCTTGGAGGAAGACTGGATTTCTTTTATGACAACAGGAAATACAATATTGTAGGGGTTGTAAAAGATCATCATTTTGCTTCACTAAACGAAAAAATCGGTCCGCAGATCTTTATCATGGACCCGATGTACAGTTATGGTTTGCTCATCATTAAGATCAAACCGGAAAACACTTCGGCCACACTAAAGTATATCGAATCCGTGGTGAAGAAATTTCATCCTTTCGTACCCTACCAGTACAAATTCAAGGACGAAGAAAATATTCAGCAGTACGAAGCGGAGAATAAATGGAAACAGATCATCTCCTTTGCTGCGATGATCACCATATTTATTTCCTGTATCGGTTTATTCGGACTGGCGACTTTATCTGCCGAAAAGAGGACCAAAGAGATCGGCATTCGAAAAGTGCTTGGCGCTTCGGCTGTGGAAATGATGCGAATGCTGTCGTCTGACTTCCTGAAACTTACCATTATAGCCGCTGTCATTGCCATTCCCGCCGCATGGTGGGCCATGAACAGCTGGCTCGAAAATTATCCTTACCGGATCTCTATCGGGCCCGGGTTATTTGTGACGGCTACATCCATCGTAATCATCATATCATTAATCACGGTGAGTTTCCAGGCTGTAAAAGCAGCAGGCGCCAATCCGGCAAAGTCGTTAAGAAGTGAATAATCAAATTATAAATAGTGCAATATGTTTTACAACTATCTGAAAATCGCGTTAAGGAACCTGAAGAGAAACCGTGTATACAGCCTGATCAATATTGCCGGGCTGAGTATCGGCCTGGCCTGTTGTATGCTGATCATATTGTACAACAAGGATGAAGTGAGCTATGACAGGTTTCATAAAAATGCAGAAAATATCTACCGTATCACAAACAAACGTATTGATTCCACCGGTAAAGTGAGCGGCACCAATGGCATCAGCGGTATGATGCCCGGTCCCACATTTAAGCGGGAGATCCCCGAGGTAAAAGATTTTGTACGGGTGCAGTCTGAAAGGACAGCGGTAAAAGTGGGCACGGAAATCTTCCAGCAGGAAGGGAACTATGTGGATGAAAATTTTTTCTCCGTCTTCAGTTTCCCCTTAAAAGCAGGTGATCCGAAAACTGCCTTGAGCGATATTCATTCCGTAGTGCTTTCAGAGGAAGTCGCAAAGAAATTTTTCGGTACCTCTTCCGCCATCGGTAAAACCATCGAATTACCGACCGGGGAAGAAAGAAAATTTGAGACTTTCACGGTAAGCGGTATCGTGCCTAAATCCCCGCAGAATTCTTCCATAAAAATACAGATGCTTCTTCCCATGAAGCTCAATACCAGGAACAACGGAGGCGACCAGGAATGGCTGAATTTTTTCCTGAACACTTTTGTGGTACTGCATCCCAATGCCGATGTTAAAAAAGTTGAGGAGAAATTCAGCAAAGTATATGACGCCAATGCTAAGGACCAGATCAAAGATGCAAGGGCGAAATACAATTTCAAGGAAAGTTTTATCTATGGATTACAGCCGTTGCTGGATATGCACCTGAGTACCGACTATCGTTCTGAGAATGGACTGACAGATGCCAGCAACCCGGTGTATTCCAGGATATTAAGCGCCATCGCCATTTTTATCCTGATTATAGCCTGTATTAATTTTATCAACCTGACTATCGCAAGGTCCATGAAAAGGGCCAAGGAAATCGGTATTCGCAAAGTGATCGGCGGGGAAAGAAAACAGATGATCTTCCAGTTCCTGGGCGAATCCTACCTGCTCAGCCTGGGTGCATTTATTTTTGCCATGGTCCTGGTGATCCTCGTCCTCCCGGTGTTTAATGAGCTTTCCAATAAGGCGCTGTCATTTAGCTACCTGTTTGATGTAAAACTTGTGCTGGGCTATTTCTTACTATTCCTGTTTACGGGTTTTCTTGCAGGCTTCTACCCTGCCCTCGTCATTTCAAGATTTGATCCTGCGGAAACATTGTATAACAGGTTAAGGTTTTCCGGCAAAAATTACCTGGCCAAAGGCCTTGTGATACTTCAGTTCACACTGGCCACCTTCCTGATCATTGCCACGCTGACCATCTATTCACAGTTTAATTACCTTACCCACCAGGATCTTGGATACAATGATAAAAACATCGTTTCCATTGAAACGGGAAGGATGAACGCCGACAAACTAAATCTTATCCGGCAGGAACTTTTAAAAAATCCCGCGATTGAAAATGTTGGCGCACGTCAGCGCGGCTTCTGGGGAACCATCGCCAAAGCCAGCGGCAAGGATATGGAATTCACCATGCAGGTCATCAATGACCAGTATTTACCGACCTACCAGATTCCCCTTGTCAAGGGCAGGAATTTTTCTCCGGAAATGCCCTCAGATTCCACAACGGCTATCCTGGTCAATGAGTCTTTTGTAAAGGCCGCAGGATGGAAAGAAGGAATCGGGGAAGAAGTTGATTTCTTTTATGACAACCGCAAATACAAGGTCGTTGGCGTAGTAAAGGATTATCATTATGGTGCGCTTACAGAAAAGATCGGCCCTGAATTATTTATCAAGGATCCACGTTACGGTTACGGTCACCTGATTATTAAAATAAGGCCGGAAAATAATTCCGCTACGTTAAAATATATAGAGTCAGTCGTCAAGAAACAACATCCCTTTGAGCCCTACCAGTATGACTTTAAGGATGAACAGAACCTGAAACAGTACGAAGCGGAAAATAAATGGAAGCAGATCATGACCTTTGCGGCTGTTATCACCATTTTTATTTCCTGCATCGGGCTGTTTGGCCTGGCTACTTTATCTGCCGAAAAAAGAACCAAGGAGATCGGCATCCGTAAAGTTCTTGGCGCATCCGCCGCGGAGATGATCAGGATGCTTTCAGCCGATTTTCTGAAACTCACCATCCTTGCAGCCATAATAGCGATACCCGCAGCATGGTGGGCCATGAATAAATGGCTGGAGAATTACCCGTACCGTATCACCATTGGCCCCGGATTGTTTATACTGGCAACCATTACCGTTATCATTATCGCCCTGGTCACCGTAAGTTTCCAGGCCATAAAGGCAGCCGGAGCCAATCCTGCCAACAGCTTACGGTCTGAATAAAGGGAACATGTAACATTATTATAAACCATGCGTCTATAGTAAATACCAGGCTTATGATCAGGAATAATATTAACAGCGGGATTCGAAATCTCTGGAAGATTAAGACCTTTTCGGCCATAAATATTATTGGACTTTCGCTCGGTATCGCCGCTTTTTTACTCATCCTCGCATACCTGAGGTTTGAATACAGCTATGAAGATTTCCAGGCCAAAAAAGACAGGATATACAGGCTTCCCATGGAAATCTCTGAAAAAGGAGAAAAGGCACAAACCTTTGCCTTTACGTTTCCAGCCGCAGGACCGGCTATGTTGAAAGATTTCCCGGAAGTGGAGTCCATGGCAAGATTCCGTCGCCAGGGCGGTGTAGTGGCGCAGGGAGAAATCAAATTGCTGGAGACGGGCGCAATATTTTACGCCGACAAATCACTCTTCCATATTTTTTCTTTCCCTTTCATAAAAGGTAACCGGGAATCTGTATTCAGGCAATTGGATGAGGTGGTATTAACTGAGTCTACGGCAAAAAAATACTTCGGCAATGAGGATCCGATGCAGAAAACCATTCGTTTCAAAAACCAGGATTATGTGGTCACCGGCATCCTGAAGGACCTACCGGCAAACTCCCATCTTCAGTTTGCGATGTTGTTTAATTACGACAAGTATATACAGATTGCAAAATCCAACGGCAGTGATGCGGAGAACAGCTGGACCTGGTCGGATTACTACACCTATATTTTATTGAAGCCCGGTGTGGATGTAAAGGCACTGCAAAAAAAGATGGCCGGCTTCGCAGAAAGCCATATGGGCAGGCTGATGAAGGAAAAAGGATTCCAGGTGAACTTTACACTCCAGCCCATTAGTGATATCCACCTGCGTTCCACTTATGATTATGAGTTTCCGGGCAATGGTAACCTGGGCTATCTGAAATACCTCGGTATTGCGGCTTTCCTGATCATCCTCATTGCCTGGATCAATTATGTTAACCTGTCTACCGCCCGTGCACTGGACCGCTCCCATGAAGTGGGCATCCGCAAAGCGATAGGAGCATCCCGAAGGCAGCTGGTATTCCAGTTTCTCACCGAATCTGTGATCGTTAATATGATTTCGGTAGTCATCGGCATTTTGTTGTATTTTTTCTTCCTGCCATACATGGCCAGCCTCCTGGAAAAATCAGGTGATGTATTGCAGCCAACGGGCATGAATTTCTGGTTGTATATCCTTGGTTTCTTTGTTCTTGGAACACTGGCCGCAGGATTCTATCCGGCCTTTATACTGTCTTCTTTCCAACCGGTTAAAGCACTCAAAAATGATCATGGCGTTCAGGGAAACAATAAGCATTTATTGAGAAAATCACTGGTAATACTGCAGTTTACGGCAGCGATAATACTTATTACCGGTGCCATTGGTTATTATCGTCAACTCATCTATATGAGTAACAGGGATCTTGGAGTAAATATTGAACAGACCCTGATATTGACTCAAAATGTAAACCTGGACAGCAGTAAGATAGCCTCCATTACTGCCTTTACCGATGAATTGAAGAGAAATAAAGCCGTGGTTTCCGTGACCACCTCCACCTGCGTGCCAGGCCAGGAAGTAAATGGTTCAAGCAGTTTTACCCTGGGCAAATCAACAGCAGAAAAAAGGTGCAGGGTCTTCGGAATAGATGATTACTTTATTCCCAACTACCAACTTCAGTTGCTTGCCGGAAGGAATTTTTCCACCGATTCGGCACTCACAGATAACAGTGCATCTGCCAGTATCATCGTGAATGAAACTGCAGCAAAAGTGTTTGGTTTTAATAAACCGGAAGATATCCTCAATAAGGATCTTTATTCTGGCGAATTGAAACTTACTGTTGTTGGTGTAATGAAGGATTATCACCAGGAATCACTGAAAACAAATTTCGATCCCATCGTTTTCTATCCGGAAACCGATCTCAATCGTAACGTATTTTCCATTAAACTTCAGTCTGAAAATTACCCTGAACTGCTGTCGTCCATCAAAACAACATGGTCGGCGCGCTTCCCCGACAGCCCTTTTAATTATGCTTTTCTCGATGAACGATTTGATGCACAATATAAAAATGACCGGCAATTTTCCGCCATCCTATGGTGGTTCACCGCATTGGCCATTGTGGTAGCCGGACTGGGCATGTTCGGGTTATCCTTATATACCATTGCCAAAAGAAGAAAAGAAATCAGCATCCGGAAAGTACTGGGTGCCGATACCTACCAGATCATTTTACTGACCTCAAGGGATTATATAAAACTGGTGATCATTGCAGGGATCTTTGCCATTCCCGTAGCCTGGAAACTGCTGGATAACTGGCTCGATCAGTATGCGTTCCAGATACCCATGAATATGCTCATGTTTATTGTACCGTTTTTGCTGATCATCCTGATCGCCATTGTCACTGTTTCTTTCCAGTCGATAAAGGCCGCCATTGCAAACCCCGTAAAAAATTTAAGAACTGAATAAACAATTAACCATAACCATTACACAGTAAATCAGAAAACATGAAAAAAATACTTTTTTTCCTGCTTGCAGCACCATTGATCCATACTGCATCGGCCCAGGACAAGTCAACGCCTTTCATGGTCAAGACCTTTCCCGCATCTTCCGTTAAAAGTTTTGAAGCAGAAACTTCAGGCGGACATATCAGCGTTGCCGGCGGAACAGGTGGTGAAGCAAAGGTGGAAGTCTATGTAACGCCTTCCAACAATAACAAGAACTGGTCAAAAGCCGAAATACAAAAAAAACTGGATGAAGAATATGAACTCTCCATCAGTGAGTCTGGCGGTACCATCAAAGCCATCGCCAAAAGAAAAAACAGGAACAATAACTGGAACGACCAATTATCTGTTTCTTTCACCTGCTTTATGCCCACTGCAATTTCCACCGACCTGCGCACCAGCGGTGGTCATATCGAACTGACAGGACTTACCGGAAGCCAGAAATTTTCTACCAGTGGAGGACATCTGGATTTAGACAAGTTAAAGGGCAAAATAAACGGCTCTACTTCAGGCGGACATATCACGATCAAAAATTCTTCTGAGAATATCCGGCTGACTACCAGCGGAGGACATATCACTGCCGAATCATGCTCCGGTGATATCACCCTGTCCACCTCCGGCGGTTCCTTGGACCTTGAAGGACTAAGTGGGAAGATTCACGCCACTACCAGCGGCGGCAACGTACATGGCAATGGTATTAAAGGAGAACTCGATGCAGGCACATCAGGCGGCAATGTTAACCTCGATAATATTTCCGGGGATGTAGAAGCACATACCAGCGGGGGTAATATTACTGTGCAGGTCACAGAACCGGGCCAGTATATAAAACTGCATAATTCAGGAGGCAGGGTAGATCTGCAGATCCCTGGAAACAAAGGCTATACGCTTGACCTGTCTGGCAAAGTTAAAGTAGGCACCCTTAAAAACTTCAGTGGAGATACCGGAGAAGACTATATGAAAGGAACACTGAATGGCGGTGGTACAAAAGTTACCATCAATTCAGGCGATGGAAGGGTGAACCTTACATTACAATAATAACTGTCTAAAATGGGAATATGCTGAAGAGTTATTTTAAAATTGCCCTTCGGAATCTGGCAAGGCATCGGTTATACAGTACCGTTAATATAGCGGGACTTACCATTGGTATCACGGCCTGCCTGTTGATCGGGTTTTATGTATGGAATGAACTGAGCTTTGACCGTTTCCATAACAATGCAGATCGCATTGTGAGGGTCACCATGGAATACGGCGCCGGCGGAACCGTTAACAAAGTGGCGGTTACCGGAACCAAAGTGGGTCCAGAATTTCAACGGCAGTTTCCCGAGATCGAAGCATTTACCCGTACCATCAAGGGCAGTCGGGTCATTACCGCTGGTGAAAAAGTATTCACGGAGAATAATGTTCTGTTTGCAGATTCCTCCTTCTTCAGCATATTTTCATTTCCATTATTGCAGGGCGACAGGAACAACTGCCTGGATGCTCCTGAAAAAGTAGTTATCTCGGAACAGACCGCCATTAAATATTTCGGCACTGCGGATGCCCTTGGCAAAACGCTCAAGGTGGCTAACAATCCAGACATGGTGGTCAGTGGAATTTCGGGTTCCATTCCCGGCAACTCCCAGATTCACTTTGACATGGTGATGCCCTTTATGAATCTGGGTGCCGCAAAAATGGAAGAACAATGGTTCACTGCAAATTATGTGACCTACCTCTTATTACAGGGAAGCGATAAGATCAACGCAGTTCAACAGCGGGTCACTGCTTTTATGAAAGACGTTTCGGCTAAAGAACTGTTTACAGAAGAAAAGGGCTATCTCACCCATCACCTGGAACCCTTACTAAGCGTACACCTGTATTCTTCACTGGCCGGACTGGAACCGAATGGGAACCTCACCTCGGTGTATGTAATGACGATAATTGCTTTTCTCATCATGCTCATCGCCTGTGTAAACTATACCAACCTTGCTGTAGCACAGTCGAGCGGAAGGTCGGTTGAAGTTGGCATCCGGAAAGTACTTGGCGCAAAAAAAAACCAGCTGCTGTTTCAGTTCCTGGGAGAATCTTTCATACTTACTATGGTGGCATTATTGTTATCTGCCATTCTTTGTATTTTCCTCCTGCCGTATTTTAACAGCATTACCGGCCTCTCGGTAAGCATTTCCATACTCGGCAATGCAGGCATATTGGTTATGGTTGCAGGCATCGCACTGCTGGTGGGTGTTGTTTCCGGTATTTATCCCGCACTTGTACTTTCGGGAACAAAGTTGGGCACGATATTAAAATCAGGCACACGAATTTCCAACTCGGGCGGAATGTTGAGAAAAACAATGATCGTTTTCCAGTTTGTTGTTTCTGTTGTATTGATTGCCTCCACCATCATCATAACAAATCAGTTGGGTTATATCCGGAATAAAGACCTTGGGTACGACAAGGACCATATCCTGGTGATGCCTGCCGACAAAAAGATACTGGACCACTACGAAGACTTCAAAGTGTCACTGTCAGCGCTGCCGGGAATCAACCATGTCAGCGCAGCCTATGAGACACCCACCTATATTGAATGGTCAGATGGCATCACTGCTGAGAACGGACGGGAGAAAAAAGAAATTTCTGTAACAGCAATTCCTGTGGACCTGGATTTTATTGCGACCATGGGCATGACATTAATTACCGGTCGTGATTTCAACCGGTCTGACCTGCTTCTTATGGACACTTCAGACAATGCAAAAAATTACCAGCACAGTTTTATCGTGAATGAAAAGGCAATTGAAATGCTCGGATGGACACCCGAAGAAGCAATAGGAAAAACAATCAGTAAGGGATCACCCGGAATCATCCGCGGTGTTGTCAGAAACTTTAATTTTTCATCCCTTCATGAAAATATTGGACCGCTGGTGATATTCCTTGGGCCTGGTTTCACCAATCAGATTTTCGCCAGGGTGAACGGAAATAATTTACCTGCCACCATTCAAACCCTGGAGTCCTTCTGGAAAGAGAGGGTGCCACACCGGCCTTTTGAATATAAATTCCTCGACGAAGAATATACGTCGATGTATGCCAACGAACAGAGAACAGCACAAATTTTCAGTTTGTTTTCAGGACTGGCCATTTTTCTTGCCTGCCTTGGCCTTTTTGCCCTTGCTGCCTTTACCACAATGCAGAGAACAAAGGAAATTGGCATCAGGAAGGTTTTGGGAGCAAGTGTACCCGAAATCATAGTACTCCTGTCGAAAGAATTTTTAATCCTGGTATCGATCGCTATAATCATTGCGATTCCCATTGCCTGGTATACAGGATCGAAATGGCTGCAGGATTTTGCTTTTAGAATTCAGATCAGCTGGTGGATGTTGTTATCTGCCGCTGTTATTGCCATCATCATCGCCATTTTTTCCGTATCCCTGCAAGCCCTTAAAGCCGCCAATGCCAACCCGGTCAACAGTTTACGTACAGAATAAAATATAATGTATGCTGAAGAACTACCTGATCATTGCAGTAAGGAACCTGAAACATAAAAAAGTTTTCTCCTTCATCAATATTTTCGGCCTTGCCCTGGGCATGTCATTGTGCCTGCTGATCATCACCATCCTCAAGGATCAGTTTGGATTCGACAGTTTTCATCCTGATGCGAACAGAATATACCGGGTAAACACTGAGGCACTTAAGAAAGAATGGCAGCAGGGAAGCCTATGCTTCAAGCCCCCTCGCGCTGGCTAAAACAATAGAAAACAAATACACCTATATAGAAAAATCGGCACCACTTGGTGAGGGCAATGAACGGCGAAGCAGAAGCCAATGGAAAAATCCTTTCCCTTAGCGGTTTCCTGACCACACCGCAGTTCTTCGATATCTTCGGGTATACATTACTGTATGGAAATTCATCTGCAGCATTAAATGAGGTCAATTCCATTGTAATTACAGAAAATACCGCAGAAAGGTTTTTTGGCAAGAAAAATCCCGTTGGAGAAATCATTAAATACCATGGCTTCGGAGATTTCAGGATCACCGGTGTCATTAAAAAACCATCAGGGAAAACCCACCTTGAATTCGATGCCCTCACGTCATATAGCAGTCTGCCCACGCTGATCCGGACCGGGTCTGTAAGTGTAAGGGAGGATGACTGGAATGATTATTACATGAATTACACCTACCTGAAGCTGAAAGACAGGAGCCAGGCAGCAATACTGGAAAAAGAATTATCCGTCCATTGCTAAAGACAAATATGCCAGGCTCGAATTGGAGAGCCGGGATAAAGGATATCGATTTTATCTCCAGCCATTGAACAAAATTGTCCCAGGCCCTATTTTATCCAACAACATGGGAAGGGCACTCCCGTTGCCATTATTATTATTCCTTGTAGGTCTGGCTGCGGTGGTGATCATTTCTGCCGGTTTCAATTACAACAGTTTGTCCCTCGCCAGTTCACTTAGCCGTTCCAGGGAAATAGGCATCCGGAAAGCCACCGGCGCAAGGAGGAAGCAACTGGTTTTCCAATTCCTTACGGAAGCCATTGTAACCTCTGTATTATCTCTTGCACTGGCCATGGTGCTGTATACATTTATACTTAAACCCGGGTTTTATTCGCTGACGGTGATTCAATCCATGGACATCTCACTGG
This sequence comes from uncultured Sphingobacteriales bacterium, assembly GCA_963707255.1. Lineage (GTDB taxonomy): Bacteria > Bacteroidota > Bacteroidia > Chitinophagales > Chitinophagaceae > Pollutibacter. The sequence goes on from CAVPPM010000018.1 coordinate 552,964, forward strand.
ATGGCGATGTCATCCTGTATCTGCTGTTTTTTATTTTCAGCATATTGGTAGGGCTAGCCTCGGGCATTTTACCTGCACTCTTTTTGTCGGCCATGAACCCTGTAAAGGCACTGAAAGACATCGGGGGCAAATCCATGGTACCCAAACTCGGTTTCCGGAGGGTACTGCTGGTGATACAATTTTCAGCAGCCCTGCTTTTTGTAATCGCCATGATCAACATGTACCGGCAGATCAACTATGTCATGAATGCCGAATATGGATTTAATAAAGAGGATATCGTCAATATTAATCTGCAGGGAAACTCCTACGACAAAGTCAAACAGGCGATTGAAAAATACAGCGGCGTTGAACTGGTCTCCGGCATTTCACATCCCATGGGTACATGGCGCGACAGGGGAACAGATATAAGGATAAAAGAAGATGACGAAAAAATGACGGTAAGGGACTACACCATTGATGAAAACTTCCTGACCAACCTGCAGTTAAAAACTATTGCAGGAAAGAATTTCTCACCCGACCTTCCTGCTGACCGGGAGATTTATGCAATAGTAAATGAAACCTTTCTCAAACGATTCAGCCTTGGTGCTCCGCTGAATGCTATCGGGAAGACCATCCTGGTGGGCGACAGTTTACAACTTCAAATCTCCGGTGTAGTGAAGGATTTTCATTATAAGCCATTTGTGTATAATATAGAGCCGCTGCTGCTTCGCTACAATCGAAGTGATATTAGCATGGCATATGTGAAGATCAGCCATAACAATACACAGGCTACTGTGGCACAGTTAGAAAAAATATGGGGTGGCATTGACAAATCACATGATTTCACGTACACCTTTTTTAAGGATGACCTTAAAAACGCATATGCTGAAATGAAAGATATGAGCAGCATGGTTTCTGTGGTGGCATTTATGGCGTTGGTGGTGGCCTGCCTTGGATTACTTGGCCTCGTAGTCTTCATCATTCGCCGCCAGGTAAAGGAAATAGGCATCCGGAAAATTCTCGGTGCGAGTACCCCGCAGATCATTCTATACCTGTCCCGCAATTTTTTGCGGTTGCTTCTCCTGGCCTGCCTGATCGGTCTCCCGATGGGTATTATATGCAGCTATTTTTTACTCAATACATTTGCCTTCAGGATAAATCCGGTTCCAGGTTACCTGATGGGTGTTTTGTTACTGCTGGTTATTGCCCTGGCCACAATTGGCATTAAGATACGCCAGGCAGCATCTGCCAACCCGGTAAACAGTTTACGTACAGAATAATAACATCATGAAAAAAAATATTACGGTAAGGTTATTCAGTTATGTGGTCCTGGCGCTTGCTGGTATTTCCTGGAACGCGTTACCTGTAGATCCCTTTGTGTGCATGCCCTGTGGCAGCGATTGTGACAATGCAACCTATGATAAGCCTGGTGAATGCATGCACTGCCATATGAAACTGGTACCCAGGTCAACCGTAACGTTCAGGAATATTTCGCCTCAATCACTTTGCAGCGTACTATCAAAAAAACCGGGCACCATACTGCTCGATGTTCGTACCCCTGAAGAATTCAATGGAACAGCGCAGGAAAATTTCGGAAGGTTAAAAGGTGCAATCAATATCCCGGTACAGGAACTTGAAAGCAGGATTGCTGAACTGGCAAAATATAAGCAGAAAGAAATTATTGTATACTGTTCTCATAGCCATCGAAGTCCCAGGGCAAGTTATCTGCTTACGCAAAACGGATTTAAGCAGGTCAGCAATATGGAGGGCGGTATGAGTGTCTGGAACGATGCAGTAAAAGATGCTGCCTGTACGGAAAAACTGTTAATTAAATAAACACCGGCCAGTTAATCAATACAAATCCTGATGATCAGCAATTTTTTTAAACTTAGTTTTCGCAGTATCTGGAAACATAAAATATTTTCTCTCATTAATATTTCAGGGCTGGCCATAGGTATCAGTGCCGCACTTGTCATTTATCTAATTGTTGACCATGACCTGGGATTCGACAAATTTGAACCGGGCCGTGACAGAATATACAGGATCGTATCCCAGATTAATTTCCCCGGTCAGCTTATTAAGAACCAGGGCGTGCCCAGTCCCTTACCCATCGCCATAAAAAAAGAAATTACCGGTATTGAAAAGGTTAGCGGCTTTCAGCGGTATAACAATGACATAAAAGTGAAAGTCCCGGTCATCGGATCAGAAACCTTTAAAGAATTTAGGAAACAAAATGATATCATCTTTGCTGATGAACAATACTTCGACATAATTCCTTATCAATGGCTGGCTGGAAGCCCGGCCGTATTGAATGAACCTAATATCTGTGTACTCACTTTATCAAAGGCCAAACTGTATTTCCCCAATGCAGACATGTCATCCATAATCGGGAAAACACTGGTCTATGATGACTCGATTAACATGACCATAAAAGGCGTCATAAAAGACATTGATGCATCTACCGATTTTATTTTTACAGCCTTTCTTTCCTATATCACCATTCCTTCCAGTAACATAAAAGAAAATTACGGGTGGGATGAATGGAACAGCGTCAGTTCTTCCTCCCAGGCATTTATCCGCCTGTCACCTGGAGAAACGGTGAAAGCGATGGAGAAAAAATTACTCGCCGTTCAGAAACGCCATATCAAAGAAAAGGATATGGATGTTGCTTATAAGCTCCAGCCATTGTCAGACCTTCATTTCAACCAGGATTACGGAACCTTCACCAGTTACACCGCCCATAAGCCTACCCTGGCCGGCTTATCACTGGTAGCATTATTCCTGCTGGTACTCGCCTGTATCAATTTTATCAACCTGAGTACTGCGCAATCAGGTAGCCGTGCCCGTGAAATAGGGATCCGTAAAACACTTGGGAGTTCCAGGTCAGGGCTTATCTACCAGTTCCTTGGCGAGACATTGATAATAACATCAATAGCTGCCGTGTTATCATTGGTACTCGCACCCTTTATCCTGAAATTATTTGCCGATTTCATTCCGGCTGGAATCCAACTGTCACTGTCAGAAAATCCGTCCATGGCTGTTTTCATGATACTGCTGGTCATTACCATGACACTCTTGTCGGGGTTCTATCCTTCTTTAGTATTGTCGTCTTTCAAACCTGTACAGGTCATGAAGGGTAATGCAGCGGGAACCGGCAGCAACCATCGTTTATGGCTGAGAAAAACGCTTACAGTTTCACAGTTTGTGATCGCACAGTTCCTGCTTATTGCTACCATCATCGTGGTGAAGCAGATCAGGTTTTCCATTAACAAGGATATGGGCTTCAATAAAGAAGCCATTATAAATATCAATGTGCCATGGAATGCTCCGGATTCTGCAAAGAAGCAGGCGTTCTTGCAAAAACTTAAATCCATACCGGAAATACAGAAAGTGGCGCTGGCGGGCAATGCTCCGGCGGCCAATGGTTATAATACCACCACCATGAGTTATATCAACGGAAAGAAGAAATATGAAACCATGGTGGAAGTGAAAGCGGGTGACGCAGAGTACCTGGACCTCTACCAGATAAAATTATTAGCAGGAAGGTATCCTTCTTCCACAGCAGAACCCGGCAAAGAAATACTGATCAATAAAAACTTTGCCGAATACCTGGGTTTCAAAAATCCGGCAGATGCGGTAGGTATATCCATACTGAAAAATGAAGAACCCACACCCGTGGTTGGTGTGCTGGCCGATTTCCATACACAGTCGACCCACAACCCAATAAAGCCGTTGTCTTTTTCCTACGAGAAAAGAAGGCTCTACAGATTTCATATCAAACTATTTACCGGTGAGAACCGCTCGGAAAAATGGACATCGGCCATTAATAAAATGCAGTCGGCCTGGAAAGAGGTTTACCCGGAGCATGACTTCAGCTATAGTTTTCTTGATGAGGATATAGCAAAATTTTATACCTCAGAAAAGAATATATCGAAGTTATTAAGCTGGGCAACGGGGCTCTGCATCTTTATCAGTTGTCTCGGGCTATTGGGCCTGGTAATGCATTCCACGAGGTTGCGGACCAAGGAAATAGGGGTTCGAAAGGTCTTGGGTGCCAGCATCCGGCAGATCATAACACTATTGTCGACAGATTTCATAAAACTGATCTTCCTTGCTTTTGTTATTGCCTCACCGCTTGCCTGGTGGGCGATGCATTCCTGGCTTGATAACTTCGTCTTCCGGACTTCGATAAACTGGTGGGTCTTCCTTTTCAGTGGTTTGCTGATGCTGGTGGCTGCGCTGGCAACTATGGGAATACTGACTTTCAAGGCCGCCAACGCCAACCCGGTCCAGAGCCTGAAGACGGAATAATATACTGTACGATACCGGACAGTGGATGTCCGCTTTCGAACATAAAATCACCCGGTTATAGTTATATTTGACTGGATATCAACACGTTACAATTCCGGCATTATTAAGGCAGTAGGATGTGCTGATATTCAATATTTTTCTTTTATGCGATATGTTCTGCAGGTTATTGTGGTGATGTGTTTGTTTCCCCCGGGGATACATGCACAGGCAAATTTTACACAGCACCCCGACAGTGCATTATTCGTGACCAGTGATATTCCCAATTTCTGGAGGGCATTTGACATGTATAAGAATGACAGCAGCACAAATCCTTTTGGAAAATATTATATCGACCCCGGGACTAAAGGGGTAAAAGGTTTTTTGCCACATCGTATTGTTAATGCTCAAAACTTATATGCTGTTGTAAAAAAAAGAAGCAGGGATTATGAAGCCGTCCGTTCAAATACATTAAAAATCAGTGAAACGGAAACGGCTACACGGATCAATTTTCATACCCTTAAGAAAATTTATTCTGAGGCGGTATTCCCTCCGGTATATTTTGTTATTGGCGCATATAATTCCGGAGGAACTTTTAATGAAGACGGGCTTTTTATAGGCGCCGAAATGCAAAATAATATCCAACAGATCCCGCATATTGTTGCCCATGAACTCATTCATTTCCAACAGAAAAACTGGCCTGAAAATCCGACCTTGCTGCAACAAAGCTTAACAGAAGGTACAGCTGATTTTATTGGAGAAATGATTTCCGGAAAAAACATCAATACTGTTGCCATGGAGTATGGTAACAAGAATGAGGAAGCCCTTTGCCGTGAATTTGTAACTGTAATGGATAGTACAAATTACGACGACTGGCTATACCATGTTTCCGGGAAAGACAAGAGGCCAAATGACCTGGGTTATTGGATGGGGTATAAAATTTCTGAGCGGTACTATAAAAATGCAACGGATAAAAAAATGGCCATAAGGGAAATGCTGGATATCAAAGACGTAAAAGGCTACCTGGCTAAAAGCGGATATTTAAATAACTTTTTGAAAAAATAAAGTAGGTACACTGAATTTTAGAGCGTATAATCTCATTGAATAAATCACATCATGCTGGAATTAAAGAATATTTCTAAATGGTACAATGTCGGCAGCGGGAAAACCTATATCCTCCGGGATGTAAACCTGAATATCAGGGAGGGGGAGTTCATTTCCATTATGGGGCCATCGGGTTCCGGGAAATCCACCCTGCTGAATATACTGGGTATGCTGGATGAGCCCTCTGAAGGATATCATTATTTTATGGGTGAAGCCGTACACCTGATGAAAGAAAAACAACGCTCGGCTTTGTACAAAAAATATGTTGGATTTGTATTCCAGGCATACCATCTCATTGATGAACTTACCGTATATGAGAATATAGAGACACCGCTATTGTACCAGGACGTGAAATCTTCAGAACGGAAAGCCATGGTGGCTGACATGCTGGATCGTTTCCAGATCGTCGGGAAAAAAGATTTGTTTCCATCACAACTTTCCGGTGGTCAGCAGCAACTGGTTGGCATTGCCAGGGCGTTGATCGTAAATCCAAAGCTTATCCTGGCAGATGAACCAACGGGAAACCTCAATTCACGCCAGGGGGAAGAAATCATGGAGCTCTTCAGTAAACTCAATAAGGAAGGCGTAACCATTGTACAGGTAACACATTCAGAAAAAAATGCTACATATGGATCAAGGGTAGTCAACTTACTTGATGGAAGCATTCAATAATATTAAAAGAGGAACAATGAATCGTAAGAACAATCCGGGAAGGGGTATTATGATAATCGTGCTGTCAGTGATCAGCTGGTCTGCATTTTCACAAACAGCACCGTCAAAGCTAACCCTTAAAGAAGCAGTGGATATTGCCATAAAAAATAATATCCAGGTAAAACAGAGTGAATTAAGAACGGAGACGGCAGATATAGCACGCAGGCAATCCAAAGCATATCTCCTGCCCAGCCTGAATGGTACTTTCAACTATGGATGGAACAATGGTCGGAACATTGACCCCTTTACCAACACCTATGTTAACCAGCAACTGGCAGGTTCCAATGTTGGACTAAACGGGCAATGGAACATTTTTAATGGCTTCCAGGTACAGAATAGTATTAAGCAAAATACACTGGCTTATAACGCCAGCAAGAAGGAACTTCAGCAGGCAAAAGAAACCCTGACCCTGAATGTAATCCTCAATTACCTGCAGGTACTGAACAATGAAGACCTGCTTGTCAACACCAGGAACCAGGCCGTGGTATCACAGGAGCAGGTCAACAGGCTTGAAGTATTGGTTAAAGAAGGCGCCAGGGGACCATACCTGCTTGCTGATCTTAAAGGGCAGCTGGCCAACGACCAGGTGGCCATCATTAATGCACTGAATTCACTGGATATATCCAAGCTCACATTATGCCAGTTATTGAATATTCCGTATAACAAATCCCTTCAGCTGGAAAAGGATGAAACCATGATCCCAGCCGAAATGTATCCTGGGAACCCTGAAGAGATTTATGCCGTAGCGCAGAAAAACCTCGCCATTGTGGAAGCTTCAGAACTAAGGGTGAAGAGTGCGGAAAAAGCAGTTAAGGTAGAACAATCACAATTTTATCCCCAGATCGGGTTATATGGAAGCCTGTTTTCCAACTATTCCAGTGCTGCGGTGATAAATAATCCCACAGGTGTTACGGATGTTACCACGGAAAATTATGTGCTGGTAAATAATATCAAAAATCCTGTCATCTCCCCACAAACCAATTACAGTTCAGAGAAAATAAATTATGGTACCCAGATGGGTAACAACGTTGGTAGTTCCTTTGGTGTACAGGCAGCCATTCCGCTGTTTAATAACCTGCGCACCAAATACAGGATTGACCAGGCCAGGATTAATGTGAAAACAGCGGAAACAGAAAAACAAAACATTGAACTCCAGTTAAAACAGAATATTGAACAGGCCTATGCAAATATGACGGCATCCTTTAACCGGTACAAGGCCTACCTGGAACAGTTTAACAGCTACCAGGAGTCCTTCCGCGCTAATGAAATCCGGTTCAATACGGGTGCCATCAATTCAGTGGATTATCTAACGGCCAAGAATAACCTCGACAGGGCTACCATTAATCTAAGCCAGGTAAGATATGAATACCTGTTCCGTACGAAAATCCTGGACTACTACCAGGGTAGACTTACGCTTTGAGAACGGCCAACCATATATTGAAATGATCAATTGAAACATTCACGATAATGCTGTCATGCGATTTGTGTTATTTTAGCAATAATAACACGAAAGTTCACGCATGCAACTACACCTGCCGGTAAAATCTGTGGCTTTTTTACCGTTATTAGCCATCATTTGCTGTTGTTTTACAACCACAGCGCAGGATACTACAATTAAAAAAAATCAGAAAAGAATCAATATCGTTGTCTCCAGCAAGGTGCGTTATATAGACTGGGCATCCTACAGTTTCCAGCTTCAATCCCACCTGAACAGGTTATTTCATGGAAAGAAATTCTATTTCCTCATTGTTTCATCACTGTCGGAAGCAAGCGACAGGATCAGCAGGATAGCAGAAAAAGAAAATGCGGTCATTGGCAACCTGTGGATCGACAGCCATGGCCATTATGGCAGGAGAATCTCATTGATAGAAGTTGGAAATACGGAGATCAATTACAATACCATCCTTGATCCCCATTATTGTTAAAGAGCTTAAGCAGATTGCCGGATATTGTGATCTGCAAACGATAGTAGGACTTGGATCATGCTACAGCGGTGCAACATTTTCTGTGCCTGCTGTAGATAAATTTCCGGAACAACAAATGAATGGTGATTCACTGATGATGAGGATGAGCGCCGCTCTGAACGGCGTTACGGTATTAGGCACCAGGAGCTGGGTGATGTCCAAACCCGGAATATTTAATAGACAATTTGCCCTTTCCGGCAATCCTTTGAAAAAAAGATTCCAGGATACCAACCTTTTGCCTGCATGGAAAGATATGGGTGAATGGGTATCCTATAGTTCGGCAGAAGGGAAATTCAAGGCGGTTAGATCTGTTTCTCTCGACCGCCAGGCCAATATCTTATCCAATTACCAGTCATACCTCGCTGTGGAAAATCACCATAAGAAGCAAATGAAATATATTACCAGGTTGAAAAAAGGAAACTTTGCCGTCAAATATTTTTATAAGTATGAATACCCAATGAACAGCAGGGAAAACCATATGACAAAAACTAAGAAGGTTCCAACAAATATTCAAGCATCAACAGGTGAATAGTCAAACGCCGGGAAAAACACTGATCGCAGGAATAGGAAATCCCATACGAACAGATGATGGTATCGGTGAATTCGTCTGTAATAAGATTGCCTTGCTGGAGATGGCCGGTGTCTCTACATTAACACTGCAACAGTTGCAGCCTGAACAAATCGACACCTTTTTGCAATATGATTATGTTATCATTGTTGATGCATCTTCAGAAGGACAAGATGCAGAGATTTTTCCATTGAACAAAGCTTATGCGGGAAGTTCGTCAACACACCATATGAACCCCGGGCTGTTGATTTCTTTAGCCGAGCTCACTGGCATGCCGGCAGTAAACCTTGTCATGTGCCGGGTGAGAGGATATGAGTTTGGTTTTGGGGAACGGCTTTCAGCCGATGCTGAAGCCAATGCAAACAAAGCTGTCACATTGATACAACAGTGGATTAAAGAACATTAATCCCTAACTATTCTTTTTATTATCAGGCCTTCAGCGTCCCTTACTTCAATGATCATGGGCATTTGTCCCACCGCATGTGTGGAACACGACAGGCAGGGATCATAACATCTTATAGCAGACTCTACGCGGTTCAACATTCCTTCGGCAATTTCCTTTCCATGAATATATTGCCTGGCCACATCAAGTATGGACCGGTTCATGGAGGGATTATTTTGACCGGTGGCGATGAGGAGGTTCACTTTTAAAAGTTTACCCGTACTATCCGTAGTGTAATGATGAAACAGGGTACCCCTCGGTGCTTCGGCACAGCCAATACCTTCGGCATTGTTCCATTGTCCGTGTGACTGTATATGGGATGAAGTAATCTCCGCATCATGTAATATGATCTCCGATTCCTCCACGCTGGCCAGTGTTTCAATAAGCCTCGCATAATGGTAATAAAAAGTTCCATGTACGGGCCTGCCCTTTCCGATGGCTTTAAAATGTATAAACTCTTTCTGCGCCAAAGTTGTCTTCATCAAGGACGCTACATTTAACCTCGCAAGCGGGCCAACCCGGTAACAACCCTTATCGAATCCAAGAGGTTTATAGTAGGGAAAATTCAGGTAAGACCAACTCACGGAACGCTCGGCGATCACTTCCAGGTACCTGGCCGGATCAAACTGATCCAGCAAAATGTTGCCGTCTGCATCGATAAATCGCAATCGTCCCTCATATAATTCATGCTCACCCCGGCTGCCAACTGTACCCATGTACATTGTCGGGGAAATGGCAAATGAGGAGATCATCTCCTGGTTTTCATCCTGGAATTTTTTCAACAAATGTATGGCATGCAATACCGTTTCCTTTACTTCGGGAATCCAATGCAGCAATGCCTTCCGGTTACTTTCGCTCAATGGAAATAATATTCCGCCAGGCGCTATTCCCATGGCATGTATTTTCTTGCCGGTAATGCGTTCACTGATTTCCTGCCCGAATTTTCTCAGCCTGATGCCCTTTACTGCCAGCTCAGGATACTTTTCGGCAATGCCGAGGATATTTCTCTTGTTGATATCACTGTCGTACCCCAACAACAGGTCAGGGGCTGTGAGATGAAAAAAAGATAGTGCATGAGAAGAGATATTCTGTCCGAGGTGCATCAGCTTCCTTAACAGGTTTCCCGTATAAGTAGGCCGGATTCCCTGGATCATTTCACATGCTTTCACGCTTGCAATGGCATGGCTGACCGGGCAGATACCGCAAATGCGCGGGGAAATGACCGGCATCTCCGTATACAATCTTCCCTCACAGAATTTCTCAAATCCCCTGAACTCATTGACATGAAACAAAGCCTCAACTACTTCATCCTCGTCATTTAATTGAATGGTAATTTTTGCGTGACCCTCAATCCTGGTGACAGGTGATATCAATATGGTCTTATTTGGACTGCTATCCATATTTCAGTTTTTTTACAGCATTGAGCTGTGGTTGCCTGTTATTCAGGAGTTCAAACAGTACATAAAAAATAGTATCTGCATCCGGTGGGCAGCCCGGTATCATTACATCCACTTTTACCACTTCGTGCAGCGGCATAACCTTATCCTTCAGCTTTAACAGGGCCGGATGATCCGGTACATTACCTGCTTTATCATTGCTGATAGCATCTACATAAGAAGTATTGAAGACATCCTGCAGTGAAAAATAATTTCTCATCCCCGTAATATTTGTTGTTACCGCACAATCTCCCAGCGCTACCAGTATTCTTGATTGTTTGCGTATATGGAGTAGTTCCTTATAGTGCTCATCACTGGTTACTGAACCTTCCACCAGTGTGATATCCACCTCAGGCAATTCCTTGGCGTCAACTATCGGAGACTTTACAATATCAGCCAGTTTTGCAATGTCAAGAATGCGTTCATCAATGTCGAGCAACGACATATGACATCCGGAACATCCTCCCAGCCAAACAGTGGCTATTTTTTGCCTTGTCATCTGTTTACATTTAGTTTTCTTTTCTCCATTAGCTCCTTCATCATTCCAGGATGTTTTTTCAAGCCTCCCTGTATACTGGATTTCGACCATATGGCACCGGTAGGACAGGCATGCATGCATTTACTGCAGGAAGTGCAGGTTTCAGATTCACCCCACGGTGTATTAAAGTCAGAGATTACCCTCACATTAAATCCACGGTTCATTACATCCCAGTTAAATGCCCCCTCCACCTCGCTGCATACCCGCACACATCGCGTACACATGATGCAACGGTTATGGTCAAAGACAAACCAGGGATGTGATGTATCCACTTCACAGTGCGGAAATAAATAAGGATAACGGATATGATCCATGCCAACAGCATATCCCAATTCCTGCAGTTCACAATTTCCGTTTGCAATACAAACGGCACACACATGGTTTCTTTCTGCAAAAAATAATTCGGTGGTGATCCGCTGATATCGTTTTATCCTTTCCGTTTGTGTGTGGATCACCATATTAGCGTAGACCCTGGCCGTGCAGGCAGACTGCAATTTGTTTACCCCTTCCACTTCCACCAGGCACAACCTGCAGGCGCCTACATCTGAAACTCCCTCCAGGTGACACATCGTCAAAATCGGAATATCATTTTCCCTGCAAACATCGAGAATTGTGGAGCCTGGTATAACCTCCAGTTTCCTTTCATCAATATATATAGTTACTGTTGCCATGATTTAATTTTCAGCAATGATCTTGTCTTCGTATTCCTGCCTGAAATGCCTCAACGTACTCAGGAATGGATTTGGCGCTGATGCACCCAGCCCGCAAAGGCTGGTATCCTTAACATACACCGCAAGTTCCTCCAGCCTTTCAAGGTCTATCCTGTTGGCCGTTCCCGTGCAGATCTTTTCCAGCAGATCATGCATCATTTTAGTTCCCACGCGGCAGGGTACACATTTGCCGCAACTTTCATCCATGCAGAATTCCATGAAATACCTGGCCACGTCTACCATGTCTGAGGTCTTATCCATAATGATTAATCCGCCTGAACCCATGATGGAGCCAAGATTAATCAGTGCTTCATAGTCCATTTTTACATCGAGGTATTGGGCGGGAATGCATCCGCCGGAAGGGCCGCCTGTCTGTGCAGCCTTGAAAGCTGCATCACCCTGCATGCCGCCGCCAATATCAAATACAATTTCCCGCAGCGTGGTTCCCATCGGCACTTCAATTAGGCCGGCATATTTAATTTTTCCTGCCAGGGCAAAAACTTTTGTACCAGCGCTTTTAGGTGTTCCGATCTCGCTATACCATTCCCCCCCATTATTAATGATCGGTGTAATACCGGCAAAGGTCTCCACATTATTGATCAGCGTTGGCTTACCCCATAAACCAGATTCTGCCGGGAAAGGTGGCCTGGGCCTCGGCGTGCCACGCTTCCCTTCTATGGAAGCGATCAGTGCTGTTTCCTCACCGCAAACAAAGGCGCCTGCACCAATCCTTACTTCAACATCAAAGGAAAAATTACTTCCCAGGATATGTTCTCCCAGTAAACCCATTTTACGGGCCTGTTTCAATGCAAGTTCGATGCGTTTTATGGCAAGTGGATATTCACCACGTATATATGCATAACCTTTGGAGGCACCCACTGCAAAGCCCGCTATGCACATGCCTTCCAGGACCCTGTGCGGGTTTCCTTCCAGTACACTGCGATCCATGAACGCACCCGGGTCACCCTCATCCCCATTACAGATCACATATTTCTGATCCGATACATACTTATACACCGTTTCCCATTTCATCCCGGTGGGATAACCTGCACCACCCCTTCCCCTGATGCCGCTATGCTTGATTTCAGCAATTACGTCTTCCGGCGACATCTGGAACAACACTTTCATCAAAGCCACATAACCATCGTGCACTAAATAATCATCTATATCTTCAGGATTAATGGTACCGCAATCCTGTAACGCAATTTTTCGCTGCTTTTTAAAAAAAGGTGTCTCACGGGAATCAATAACCGATTTCTTACCGGGCTCTGAAAAGATGAGCATGTCCTCTACGGGCTTTCCTTCCACGATATGGTGTTGAAGTCAACCCTTGCACATTCTGCGTATTTACTTTCTGGTAAATGGTATGATCCGGTAAAATTTTTACCAGCGGTCCCTGGTTACATGGCCCCATACAGCCGGTGGGAATTAATTCCAATTCCTTATCCATTCCCGCTATCGAAATTTCCTCTTTAAGTTTTTTCAACAGCTCCTCAGATCCCGAGGATATGCAGCCCGCACCGCAACACACACAAACCGACCTTTTGTTATTGGATTTTCCCTCCCTGATGATTTCTATCTGCGCCTGTAGTTCCTGGTGTGTCATATGTTGACCAGTTTTTGTTCCAGTGCTTCTATGATCTGGCGTTCATTTGTTTTTCCCAGCACTTCATCATCCAATACGGCCACCGGCGCCAGTCCGCAGGCACCAATACACCTTGCCACCTGTATGCCTATTTTATTGTCTTTGGATACTTGTCCGGCCGACAATCCAAAATGATTTTCAAGGCCGTTCAAAATAGCCTGAGCTCCTTTCACATAACATGCCGTTCCCGTGCAGACCAGGCAGGTATGATCACCTTTTGGTTTAAGGGAAAAAAAATGATAGAAAGTTGCCGTTGAATACACCCTTGAAGGTGGAAGATGAAGTGCCCTGGTAATAAATTTCATCACGGTAAGGGGCAGGTAACCATAGGCATTCTGCGCAGTATGAAGAATTTCTATTAATGCATCTGGCCTTGCCTTCTCTTTTTTTATCCTTGCCGAGATGAGTTTTATCCGGGGATCTTTCTGAAGTAGTGAATCGGTGGGGGTAATGCCCTGAGTTTTCATAGAAACCTCCTGGTCACAAAAGTACCCAACACCTCATAGATGATATATGATATGCATCAGTATACCTTATGCATCTTCCATTACCATGTCGGAGGCTTTTTCTCCAATCATGATGCAGGCTGCATTGGTATTGCCCGTGATGATGGTTGGCATGATGGAGGCATCGGCAACCCTTAGTCCGGCAATACCGTGCACTTTTAGTCTTTCATCCACAACAGATAACGCATCATTTCCCATCTTGCAGGTGCCTACTGGATGATAGAGGGTTTCAAGACTCTTTTTTATATGCTCCCGCAATGATTCATCAGAAACCGGCAAGGCGGGGAAACAGATGCCGGCCGGGAGAATATTTTTTCATGGGGTCCGACTGACCGATATCAATGGCTTTACGCAGGGCTTTTACCATGAGTTCCATATCGGCGGGGGCAGAAAGAAGGTTTGGCTGTATCAGTGGCGCCTTCAATGGATCCGCTGATTGTAAGGAAACATAGCCCCGGCTCTCCGGCCTTACCAGGATCACCAGTATGCCATAACCATCTTTCCTGGAAAATGTATTGAGATCATAAATATCCGTGCTGTAATCACCTGAAATTCCTATCGGCGCAAAATGCAACTGTATATCCGGGCGTAACAGTTCGTGCCGTGATTTCAGGAAGGCATTGGCTTCAAGCGGACTGTTACTCAGCGGCCCGTTTTTAAATACGAGATGCTGTACCAGGGCCCTGGCCATATTTACTGGGCGGATCAGTGAATTCCCGGTGGGGATATTAGCAAGCCCACTGACGCCACTCCATACATGGTCCTGCAGGTTCTTGCCCGTCCCGGGCAGATGTTGTTTCGGAACAATACCAAAAGAAGCCAATTCCTTTTCATCTCCAATACCGGAAAGCATCAGTAATTGCGGGCTCTGAAATGCACCTGCAGAAAGTATAATTTCCTTCGCGCAATTTACCCGTTCAACGCCGCGCCTTGATAATATTTCAACACCTCTTGCGATCCCCCCTTCCAAAATGATCTTGCCCGACATGGCAGCCGGTTCTTACGGTAAGATTCCTACGGTGCATTACGGGTTTCAAAAATGCCGCTGCCGTACTATGCCTTCGGTTACCCCTGATCGTAAACTGGAGCATGGAGGCACCCTCCTGTTCAGCACCATTATAATCTTCATTATAACGTATGCCGTTTTCCCCACAGGCCTGTATAAACGCTTTCCCCATTGTTCGCGGGTGACCTTCGAAGGCTACAGAAAGTTCACCGGTCTTTCCATGCCAGGGCTCACCGAACTGGAGGTTGTTCTCTGAGCGCTTGAAATAGGGAAGTACATCATCATATCCCCATCCCCTGTTGCCCACTGCCGCCCATTCATTATAATCCTCCCTGTTGCCGCGAACATATGCCATGGCATTGGTACTGCTGCTACCCCCAAGGGTCTTTCCCCTGGGTATATATATTTTACGAAAGTCCAGGTGCTCCTGTGGTTCGGTCCAGAAGGACCAGTCGACCGACGTTCTGTTAAGTTTGGTGTATGCACCCGGGATGCCAATTTCCAGTTTGGTATCCGGCTTGCCTGCTTCCAGTAACAATACTGAATGGCCCGGGTTGGCCGATAAACGGTTAGCCAGAACACACCCGGCTGAACCAGCTCCAATGATAATATAATCGTATTCCATACAGTTGGGAAGTTACCGCGTAACCGCCTGTATCGTTAAAATTAAATATTGCCAGGATCAGGGCAGGCAAAGAACACGTAAATTTAGGGTATGGATTTTATTGATTATTATAAGATTCTGGGAGTTGATAAAACAGCAAGCCAGCAGGAGATAAAAAATGCTTACAGAAAACTGGCCAGGAAACTTCATCCGGATACCAATCCAAATGACAAGGAAGCACACGCCAAATTCCAACAGGTAAACGAGGCCAATGAGGTACTGAGTGATCCGGAAAAAAGAAAAAAATATGACCAGTATGGCAAGGACTGGCATCATGCTGAAGAATTTGAAAAAGCTAAAGCAGGAGGCCGCAACACGCGGACAGGCGGTTTTCCCGGTGACTATGGAAGCGGGGGTTTTGGTGGAGAATTCGGCGGTGGAGATTTCTCTGATTTTTTTGAATCCTTGTTTGGCGGCGGTGGTGAGTCGAGGAACAGAAGATCTTCTGCGCGCTTTAAAGGACAGGATTATACCGCAGAACTACACCTTCAATTAAAAGATGCCTACACTACCCACAAACAAACCCTCACTGTTAACAATAAAAATATCAGGATCACCATTCCGGCGGGAATTGAAAACGGCCAGACGATAAGGCTGGTGGGACATGGTGCACCGGGAATTAATGGTGGCCCACATGGAGATCTGTATATTACTTTTGTGATTGAAGAGGATGAAAAATTTAAGCGCAATGGAAACGATTTGCATATAACGGCAGACATTGACCTGTACACAGCGTTGCTTGGCGGAGAAGTGATGATAGACACTTTTGGAGGAAGGGTAAAACTTAAAGTAAATCCCGAAACGCAGAACGGATTAAAAATCAGGCTAAAAGGTAAAGGCTTTCCGGTATACAAAAAAGAAGGTCAGTTCGGGGACCTTTATGTTACATACAATGTGAAGCTACCCACGAATCTCAACGAAAAGCAAAAAGAATTATTTACCCGGCTTTCAAAAATGTAGACCTATAATTTTCCTTTCAGCATTTTCTTAACCCCGTTCTGCCATTCATTGCGAAGGATACTCAGTACTATGCTGTCACGCCTTGTCCCATCATGTTTGATCGTGTTACTGCGTAATACACCTTCCACCACGCAACCAATACTTTTCATAGCGGCAATACTTCGCTGGTTATTATTATCGGCCCTGAATTCCACCCTTTCCATACCCAGTTCATCGAATGCAAATTCAAGCAACAGGTATTTGCAGTGCTTGTTAAGGCCGGTTCCCTGGAATGCTTTTCCATACCAGGTATACCCAAGTTGCATGGTTTTGTGAAATAACTGGATATCATAAAACCTTGTGCTGCCTGCATAAGAATCCTTTCTCTTATCAAACACAATAAAAGGATATTCATTTCCTGCCTCACGGGCATCGACAGCTATTTTAATATAGTTCTTCATATTTTCCTCGCCACCACCCTGCAGTAAAGAGTATTTCCAGATTTCAGGTTCATGCAGGGAAAATGGCAGAAGATTGTCCAGGTCGTTTACCGTTAGCGGCCTCAGTAAAACACAATCGTCTTCCAGTGTATAATCTTTTCGTACATTGAATGCTGACATGGAAATAAGATATGAATTATTTTACGATCCCGGAAATATGTATAGCAACGGAAGATGACATTCCTGCCATTGTCCAATTATTGAATAGCGCTTATCGCGGTGAATCGTCCAGGAAAGGATGGACCACCGAAGCCCACCTTATCGCAGGAGAACAACGGACCGATGAAAATAATCTTCGTGACGTTATCCGTGAGCCCGGCAGCGTCATATTGAAATATACCAATGAAAAAAACCAGTTGATCGGCTGTGTGAATCTTCAGAAGAAGGGCGACCGCTTATACCTGGGTATGTTCAGCGTGTCACCTCTTGAGCAGGGTAAGGGCATCGGTAAAAAAATATTGCTGGCGGCAGAACAACACGCGATCAATCAATCCTGTCGTAGTATTTTTATGAATGTGATTTCTGTAAGGGATGACCTGATTCCATGGTACATTCGACATGGATATAGAGATACCGGTGAAAGAAAGCCATTCCCGGAAGACGGACTTACCGGAAAACATCTCCAGCACCTTGAATTCATGGTACTGGAGAAGTTATTGTGATATCTTATTTTATGTTTCCATCGATATCCATCTCTATCACCTGGTATCCAGCTTTCTTAACCCCATCAATGATCTTCGCTTTATCGCCTACCAGTAAAACAAACATCAGGTCGGCCTTCAGGGATTTTTTGGCCAGCGCATCAATCTCAGCCTTGGTGATACCTGCAAGGATCTTGTTCTGCTGTTCTACATAATTGGCCGGGAGGTCATAGTCAAGCATCCTGCGGATAAATCCGGCTTTCTGCAATCCAGTTTCATAAGATAATGCATCACGCTGCCCGAGTGAATTCTTCATGAATTTGAGCTCATCTTCTTTTATCCCGTTTGCAGCATACTGTTTTATTACACCAAGCAGATCAGTCAGCGCACTATCCGTGGCATCGGCCCTTATACCGGAAGAAAAGATAAAATCGCCTGAATACTCATCGCTATTGAAAGAACTCCTTGCGCCATAGGTCCAGCCCTTATTTTCCCTGAGCTCAATATTCAGCCGGCTGTTAAAATCTCCGCCCAGGGTATAATTGAGTAGCCTTGACCGGTAGTAAGGTCCCGTGGCGTCATATTTGACTCCCGTAGCATAACCCACCCTGAATTCAGTCTGTGCTGCCTTCGGAATATCAATAAGATAGACCACTGTTTTATCGGTAACCCTGGGCTTATTATCCACTTTTGGCAACACCAGTTTTTTATTCGGCAATTTTTCCAGGAAGGCAAGCCTGGATACTATTTCTGCTGCGGTAACATCACCCACTACTACAACTTTGGTACCCTGGGAAGTAAGGCTTTCATTATAAAAATCCTGTACATCTTTTATGGTCAGATTTGTGATGGTGCGTTCCGTACCACTTTCGCTAAGCGTGAGGAAATTGCCGGAATTGTAAATGATCTTGTCGAAATGCTGTGAAGCTAAAAATGCAGGCTGGGCCTTTGACTGCTTAAACCCTTCAATGGTTTGCTTCTGGAGCCTGGAAAAAGCTGCATCGGTGAAATTGGGTCGAAAAATCCTTTCTTCCAGTAGCACCAGCGTTTTATCGAGATTCTTCTTTAGGGCCTGAACATTGAACGTAGTGCCATTAAAGCCGCTGGATACGCTTATGGAACTGCCCAGTTTCTGTAATTCCACCGCCATTCTTTCAGCGGTGTAATTTTTAGTGTCCTCGTTCATCATTAAGGCAGAAAAATTCGCAAGGCCTATTTTACTGGTATCCTTTGCCGTTAGCAGGTGGCCACCGGGCAGGGTGATGGTTAAGGTGACGGTGGGAATCTCATTGCTTTCCGTCCCGATGATCTTAATGCCACCCGGAAGTTCCTTTTTCCAGAACGCAGGGACCTTTACAACGGGGTTTGGTCCGCTGGCCGGAACTTTACTGCGGTCAAAATTGTCCTTGGCCTTGGTATACTTTAGTCCGGCGTATCCATAGTCAGGCGATTTATAATTGCCTTTATCAACAGTATAATTATCGGGAGCTGCAATCATTTTTTCCTGTCCCTTGGGTAACACACTTAAGACCACAGCATGTTTGCCTTTCAGGTACTCATTGTACACCCTCATTACGTCTTCTTTGGTAACCGACGTATACATTTTTATGAGGTCCGCTATTTTGTTGGGATTGTCGGCAAAGGTCTGGAAGGCGGCCAGTTGGGAGACCTTACCTGCTACGCTTTGCAGGCTATTGATCTGCTGTGCCTCTATCGCACCTTTAAACTTTTCCACATCTTCCTCCGTTACCCCCCGGGCTTCAAAGGAATCCAGTGCATTCCTGAACAGGCTGTCCATCTGTGCAAGGGATTTACCTGGCATGGGAACCAGTGAAAAGCTGAATTCACCACCCAGTTCAGAGTGGTTGCTGGAACCATTAGCCTGCAGGGCCAGTTGCTTTTTTACCAGTTGCTGGTACATCACTGAATTTCTTCCCTGGCCAATGACGGAAGAAAGGCAGGCAAGTGCACCCATATCCTTATGATAGAGGGGAACGGTGGGATACACTATGGAAAGCAAAGGCACACGGGCATAGTTATCTACATAAGAAACATACCTGTCTTTATCCAGTACAGGAAGGGGAACAGACATTTTACTCACTTCCGGCCCACGTGGAATGGAACCAAAATATTTTTCCGCCAGCTTTACCACCTCTGCCGGATTCACATCTCCACCTACGGTCAGCACGGCATTATTGGGACCATACCATCTCAGGAAAAAATTCTTAAGGTCATTGACATCACTTCTGTTCAGGTCTTCCAGGTAGCCGATAGTAAGCCATGAATAGGGATGACCGTAGGGATATAATGCTTTAGCTGAATTTTCACCGGCCAGTCCATAAGGCCTGTTATCATAATTCTGACCGCGTTCATTTTTAACAGTCGACCGTTGTATTTCAAATTTCTTCTGAGTCACAGCATCGAGCAGAAAGCCCATCCTGTCTGCTTCCAGCCAAAGCATTTTCTCCAACTGGTTGGATGGAACGGTTTCATAGTAATTGGTGCGGTCGCGGTTGGTACTGCCGTTAAGATGTTCCACCTGCATCAGATACGATTTTAAAATGCTGCTCATCGGCCACATTATCGCTTCCCTGGAACATCATGTGTTCAAAAAAATGCGCAAAGCCCGATTTACCGATTTCCTCCCGGGCAGAACCCACATGGTAAGTTACATCCGTATGCACCACAGGGTCACTGTGGTCTTCATGAATGATCAGGGTCAGGCCATTTGATAAGACATATTTTTCGTAAGGGATAACAATTTCATTCCCCGTCTTTTCTATTTTCTCCACCATCCTTGTCTGCGATTTTACGGGTTCAGTCAACACCAGGAATATTAAACAAAAGGCCGGAACAACATACTTCATATTACTTTTTTTGGGAGCTGTAATGTAATACAAGGTCTGCATCCGGCAAACAATTGTGAAACAGAAATTTGTTCAGGAGGTCAGTGAATGACCGCAAAATTTGCAGTAACTGGCGTCAGCATCATGGCCTCCCCGTGAACAACTGGGACAGGCCTGTGACACCACACGGGATGTTGACATCTTGGACAATTCAACAGTAACAATACCTGTTGGTACCGCTATAATTGCGTACCCGAGCAACATAATCAGGGAAGCAACCATTTTACCTAATGGTGTTACAGGTGAAATATCACCGTATCCTACGGTGGTAATGGTAACAATGGCCCAATAGACGCTTTGTGGGATACTATCGAATTTTTGGTTGAAAGGCCCTTCAATAGCATACATCATCGAACCCAGTATGATGCACAATAACATGACAAAGGCCAGGAAAACCATTATGCGCCGTGCACTGGCTTTCATCGCCTGCACAATGGACATGCTCTCTGTCACAAACCGCGCAAGTTTAAAAATCCTGAACACTCTCATCAGCCGCAGGCTCCTGATGACCAGAAGATATTGTGCCTGTGGAAAAAGTATACTTATGTAAGATGGAAGGATAGACAGCAAATCGATGACGCCATAAAAACTATCAGCATATTTTAGCGGCTTTTTCACTGCCAGCAACCGGAGTATATACTCAATCGTAAATAAAATAGTGATTACCCATTCTGCATAATATAATATCAGCTTGTACCTGGCTTCAATGGCAGGTATACTTTGCAATACAACCAGCACCATACTGAACAGGATCAATACCAGTAAAATAACATCAAAGCGTTTACCGGCTGGTGTATCTGATTCAAAGATGATCGTAAAAAGACGCTGTCTCCAGTGCTGCGGACTGTCTGTAGGCTGAATTTCCATCTCGAAGGAGCTTTATAAATTGATATATAAACAAACATGCCAAGCCTTACAACCTATCCTTGTGATAAATAAAATCGCAACACTATTTTTTCAGAAAAGCCGGTTGAATATACGCCGATAACTGTGACAGCGGTATAAAGAGTACAATATCACCAAATGCAAAGGGCCCGATCTCATATGGATTATACCAGAATCCCAGGCCAGCATTATCAATCCAGAAGTTTTTGGTAACAGGTATGGAGTTCTTGAAAAAGCCAGCCTGTTCCAGTGTCTGGGTCCCGGTTACGCCAAATTGCGCTTTCGCTGCTTTTGCCAGGAGCCCCGGTAAAGCGGAAATTCCTGCGGGGGTGAGAATCTCTGTCAACAACAACTGCTTACCGTTTCGTTTGTCGAAGGTTACTACCTCTGTACCATAGTTTCCATGTGCTCCGCCGGCAAATTCATAATGATAAAATGCCAGTGTAAGTAACTGCTGAGACTCGGATAAAACCATCAGCCTGTTAACCTGATCAAGGGAAAGCGACAATCCCATATTCTCGGTTTCTTTGACTCCAGCCTTTATATAACTGTTCTTCCAATCTGCCAGGAACTTTTGCTGCACTACCGGTAGCGATACGGACGGGTCTTTACCCGGTGACAAATTGAATTTATTATTTACAAGCTTGCGGATGCTGAGGGCAACCGGGCTCATATCCTCTTTAACAGGCCATATTACAGAAGCATTATAGCTACATGTTGAAGCATTCTTCAGATTTGCCGGCAATGATGTGTTCCCTGATGTACTGAAATACTCAAGGGGAGTATACTGTTCCTTCACTTCCTGCAGGGAGATCTGCCCTTTCCTGATTTCCTTTTCTTCTTTATACATTACTGCTGTTCCCTGGATTCTTTGGAGGTTGCCCGTCGCAGTTATGTTTACACTGATCTGGTGGCTTCGCGAACTATAAATTATCATACTGTCATTTCTCCATATACTGGACTCAGAATAAATGACGAATGGACGCGGATCCCTCACCAAATACAGGTAACCACCAATATTCCCTCTTGAAATATGAAGATGTGCCACAGCCTCGGCACCCATAATATTCCCGGTAAAGACTTTATAAAATGTTGTTTGTGCTTGTATAGATGAATAGATAAATATCACCCAGGACATGCAGGCTGTTTTCATAAATAGTTATTTTGTGCAGGGAATAGTAAAAGTTACAAAAAAAGATGTTCCTGTTTTTAATATTAATAACGCTTATGCAAATACATATCTCCGTTGATTCGTAAGATTGGTATCTGGACCGCCTCTTCCATCGTCATTGCCAATATGATCGGCACAGGCATTTTTACCAGCCTGGGATTTCAGCTTTCTGCTGTCGGTAATACCTGGAGTATCCTGCTTCTATGGCTGGCAGGTGGAATACTTGCCCTCTGCGGTGCTTTTGCCTATGCGGAACTTGGCACACACTTCAAATCCTCAGGGGGAGACTATATCTTCCTTTCCCGTGTCTTTCATCCGATGCTGGGATTTTTGTCGGCCTGGGCCGGGCTCACCGTGGGATTCTCCGCCCCTGTTGCACTGGCAGCCATCGCCTTTACAAAGTACCTCAGCCCTTTTGGTTTGCAAAACCATCAGTGGATTTCCATTGCAGTGATCACGATCATAACGTTGATGCATAGCCTAACCATTAAACACAGCAGCAGGCTGCAGAATTTTTCCACGCTGATCAAAATAATGTTCATTGTCGCATTGATTGGCGCAGGCATACTCTATGATCCCGCCGTTCCAAATGCGCTTGACTATGGCAGCGGATGGAAGCATGAAATCACCAGCCCCGGCTTTGCAGTGTCGATGGTGTTTGTGGCCTATGCTTACACCGGCTGGAATGCGGCAGCCTATGTTGCGGATGAAATCAATAATCCGGCTAAAAATCTTCCCCGTGCACTCATAAGGAGCACGCTCATTGTTATGACACTATATGTTCTTTTCAACTGGGTGCTTCTCCAGCATGCCGCTGCAGATGCACTGAAAGGAAGGGAAGAGGTCAGCTATATAGCCTTCAGTAATCTCTTTGGCGAACAGGGTGGCAAATGGGTAAGCTTTTTTATTGCTGTCCAGTTGATTGCCACCATCAGCAGCTACCTGTGGGTTGGACCAAGGGTTACGATGGCCATGGCAAAGGACCATACCCTGTGGAAACCATTGTCGGCAGTAAATAGCCATGGCATACCTGTAAAAGCACTTTGGGTACATGCAGGCATCAGTATCCTCCTTTCACTGACAGGTTCCTTTGAAAAGGTTTTATTGTATGCAGGATTTGTCCTTCAGCTGATGACATCGCTGACAGTGGCTACAAGTCTTTTTATCAGCAATAAAGAAGAGGGATTATTCACCACGCCCTGGAAGCCCGTTCCACAACTTATCTTTCTGGGATTTAATGCATGGGTACTGGTGTTCACACTGATGGACAAGCCCGTGGAAAGTATTTCAGGCCTGGTGATTCTATTGGTTGGCGCCATAATTTATTTTGCAGGGAAAAGGAATACGGCAAAAAGCAAGACTGTCTGACAGGATAAATCAAACTGCCTTTCTCAGATTATTGAACCGGTTCAGGTACATCATCACTTCCTCATCACTGACCTGGTCGAAATTTTTATAAAATGTCCCGACGCCATAAAAGGAATCAGGAATCAGCGGACAAACAATTTCATCTACCAGTCCGGCCAGCTTGTCAACAGCATGCCTTGAGGCTACCGGTACCGCAACAACGATTTTGGATGGATTTCCTTTTTTCAACATCCTGATGGTACTCAATAAAGTATTACCCGTTGCGATACCATCATCAACAATAATGACTGTCTTGTCTTCAATGGACGAAGGCTCCTTATCACCCATGAATTTTACATACATTTCTTTCAATGTTTCCCTTATCCTTAATGTTTCCTGTTCAATATATTCATGTGACACTCCTTCGTGTTGAACAATATATCGGTCATGCAGACTGACTGCCCCAATAGCATACTCACTGTTACGAGGATGGCCTATTTTTTTTGTCAGTAAAAGGTCGAGGTCATACCCCAGCTGCACCGCTACATAATAAGCAATGGGCACTCCGCCCCTGGGAACGGCAAGTACAACCCCCGGGACATTTTTATATTCCATCAGCTTATTGGCCAGGATCAGGCCCGCATCTATTCTGTCGTAATACATGTTGTTGAGGTTAATATACCGCCATTCGAAACAAGTGTTGTGTGAACCAGTCTGCTGCAAGTGCTGAAACCTTATCCATTTTCCCGGGTTCTTCAAATAAATGCGATGCACCGGGAATGATTTCCATTCTTTTTGTGCAGGCCAGTTGATCAAATGCCTGCTGGTTTAAAGACAGTACTTCCTTATCCAGGCCACCCACAATGAATAAGGTGGGGGCAGACACTTTGGGGAGGTCATCCATCACCAGGTCGGGCCGGCCTCCGCGGCATACCACCGCTTCAATTTCCTGGAAACGGGCGGCGGCTTTAAGGGCGGAAGCGGCACCCGTGCTCGCGCCGAAATACCCGATACTGCAGTTCTTGGCATCCTTTTGCTCTTCCAGCCATTCAGTAGCCTGGCAAAGCCTTGACGTCAACAGGTCAATATCAAACCTGTTCTGGTATTCCTTGTCTTCCTCCGGTGTTAACAGGTCGAGCAATAAAGTGCCAAAACTATTTTCCTGCAGAAAACGGGCAACCCTTTGGTTTCTTGGGCTGTTGCGGCTGCTTCCGCTGCCATGTGAAAAAATGATTATGCCTTTGGAGTTTTCGGGAATGCTGAGATTCCCCTTCAGTACAATTTTTCCTGCTGAGATACTGACCTCATTGTTCTCATTGATATCCATTAGCATTTGATTTTATCGGTGTAAAAAATCAATACTCAACGGCAAATAAGTATCATCCGGAGAGCCGGATGGAGGGAGTATAAAATATGGCAAAAAATTAGGGGAATTATCTCCTTCAAACAATGATGAATATCATTTATTTAATAGTGTCCCCTGAATGTAATTTGCAGTTGCATTTGGCGCTTGTGGTATATAATCCACATTTTGAAAGTACGGTGACATGACGTTCCTTCCATAATGCCGTTAGGGTATGATGCTTTTATAGCTTGATAAAACGAAAGCCTTGTTTGTGTTACATATAAAAGCTGACCATCAGCAGGTACCGGAAACATTATCCTTTCGGTCTGAACAAATTAAAAATGATCACTATGGACAAAAAGAAATATCCTGATATTCCCGAGGAGGTTCCAAAAACACCGGATCAACCGGAAGTGGACCCGGTGAAAATTCCCGAAGCTCCTGAGCTTCCCGATGAAAAGCCGGTAATCATTCCCGAAGAAGAACCGGAGATCATTCCCGAAGAAGAACCATTGGAAGATCCGCCGGTTGAGGTACCGTGATATAGACTAGAGACCAGAGAATGGAAATATATTTTTAATATAAACCTTTCATTTTGCAATCCATCAACATCAAACTGACCAGCCCGGCATTTAAGCACAATGCATTGATACCGTCGAAATACAGTTACAATGGCGGTAACGTCAATCCACCCCTGGAGATCGACCATATACCCGAAGGCACCAGAAGTTTTGCCCTGATCGTTGACGATCCGGATGCGCCAAAAGGGACATGGGTTCATTGGGTGGTTTGGAATATTGCCCCCACACTTCAGTTGAAGGAAGATCAAATTCCCGGTAATGAAGGCATCAATGATTATCACCAGCATCATTACGGCGGTCCATGTCCGCCATCCGGAACCCATCGCTATTTTTTCAAGATCTATGCATTGGACACCTTACTGGAACTGCCTGCTGATACCGATAAATTCAAGCTGGAAAAAATGATGCACCACCATATCATTGCCGTTGGCGAACTCATCGGCCTTTACAAAAGCGACAACTAGGCTTTTCCGACATCTTCCGGTTTGCTTACCTTCGGCGAATATGCATCATGCAGTATCTGCCCTGAGGTTGGTGGACGTGACCCGTTATATTACGCCCCTGCGCGAAGGTGGCTCCCTGCCCGCCATTGTAGAGGCTGATGACGGGTTCATGTATGTATTAAAATTCCGTGGTGCAGGACAGGGCGTCAAATCCCTTATTGCAGAGCTGGTAGGCGGAGAGATTGCCAGGGCACTGGGTTTTCGTGTGCCCGAAATTGTATTCGCCAGGGTGGACCCGGCCTTTGGAAGAACGGAGCCTGATGAGGAAATCCAGGACCTGCTAAAGAAGAGCGAAGGACTGAACCTGGCACTGCACTATCTTTCCCGCGCCATTACATTTGATCCGGTGGCCAACAAAATTGACGAAAAACTGGCTTCAGAAATTGTGTGGCTCGACTGCCTCCTCACCAATGTTGACCGTACAGCAAGAAATACCAATATGCTCATGTGGTACCGCGATCTTTGGCTGATCGATCATGGCGCTTCTCTTTACTTTCATCATAACTGGGATAACTGGCAAGCACAATCGGAAAAACCTTTTATCCAGGTGAAGGATCATGTGTTGTTGCCACAGGCCTCAATGCTGGATGAAGTGGACCAGCGTTTCAGGCTTAGCCTCACCCCGCAAAAAATCAGGGCCGTCGTTTCACTGATTCCGGATACCTGGCTCGTAGACGAATCCTCATTGGATAATGCCGAAGAAAAACGAGAAGTGTATTACCAGTTCCTCGTTAACAGGGTCTCACATTCTGCAATATTTATTAATGAAGCAAAGCATGCCAGACAAGCATTTATTTGAATATGCCGTTATCAGGATCGTGCCGCGTGTAGAGCGCGAAGAATTCCTGAATGTAGGCGTAATCCTCTATGCACAGTCATTAAAATACCTGAAGATGATGTACGAGGTGAATGAAGATAAATTATCGCATTTTTCCGATCAGCTCGACATTCCGGAGATTGCCGATTACCTCAAAGCTTATGAACAGGTAAGCATCGGTTCAGCAGACAGCGGACCTATCGGGAAGCTGGATATCGCGTCCCGTTTCAGATGGCTTACCGCAACGCGAAGCACTATCGTTCAAAGCTCTAAAGTGCATTCAGGATTTTGCGCCGAGCCAGACATGGCACTGAAGGATTTATTTGCAAAGTTTGTATTATAGGGTTCCCGGGTAATAAAACAGCTGACACAGGCGTTTTAAGATATATCCTGTTATGGATGATCCGATTACCCAACGATTTGACATGCTGAAACCCCGCACCAACTCCTTCGTGGAAATTTTTATACTGTTGTTTGCTGTCGCCGCCTGTGCTTTACTCACCGTATATGTATACGTTTTTACGTCAAAAAACGGAAAATAGCGCTGGCCACTTTTTTATTAAATTGTTTCCATAGTCTGGCTGCATCCCCGGCTATTGAAGTCCGATCCTAAAACTTTATCTTCGCAACAGCCATCCAGGCCAGCCATGTATTCACCCGGGACCTGTTACTGAACTTATGCAAATCACCGACTGGTATTTTAACATCGTTTTTTTCTCCAGTATTCTTGGATTCATTGTTTCCGGCATTTTAGTTTTTGTCAACAAGAACGATACATTTTCATCACGATTATTAGCGGGTTTCCTGACCTGCATTTCAGTGCTTTGCCTGAATTATGGATTGATGGTCACCTCGTTTTACCTGCGATTTCCTCATTTATGGAGAGCGTTTGGATGGGCTTCTTTCAGCTTTGCACCTTTTTGCTACCTCTATGTCAGATCGGTGCTAGAGCAGTCGTACCGTTTTAAACGCTGGGATTTCCTGCTTTTTGTTCCGGCATTGTTGCACCCACTCAATCTTATCCCGTTCTACAGTAAATCCGCCCCGGAAAAAGTTGAGTTTCTGAAGGAAGTGTTGACCAATCAAAAAATGATCACCCTTGAGCCTGAGGGAATTTTTCCTGATGGCATGATGCTTTACCTGAGAATCCTGGTTGGAATTGCATGTGTCATTGCACAAATTATTTTGCTGATCCGCTGGAAAGAGAAAATCATTAAACCGCCAATCACATCTGCTCAAAACAAGGGTACCTTTACCTGGCTCATCTTCCTCACTGCGGCAATGTCAATATTCTGGATAAGTATTGTGATTGGCCTCATCATCAATAGCCAACAGGGTAGTAGTCTCAATTCAGCCTTTATCTACACAATTTCAGGAATCATTATACTCGTCACCATTGCACTGTTGCTCAGGCCATCAATTTTGTATGGTCTTACCGGTTGGCTGCAGGAGCCTTCCAGAAGTGAGGCGGAAAACTCAACATTTGACAACGTCCAGCCTGCCGTTCCGAAAAAAAATACCCTGAGTATGGCACAGGGAAAGGCCTACCAGGAGGCACTGGAAAATCATTTCAGGGTTAACCAGCCGTTCCTGAAATCCGGGTATACCATTGGAGAACTGGCGGCAGAAATGAACCTGCCTGCCCACCAGGCTTCCGGATTTATCAACCAGCAATATGGTAAAAACTTCAATGAGCTGATCAATGAATACCGGGTAGACTACCTCCAGGATTTACTCAAATCATCCCCCGGATATTTCCAGTATACTCTTGAGGCATTGGGCAAAATGGCCGGCTTCAATTCAAGGGCGGCTTTTATCGCTGCCGTCAAAAAAAGGACCGGCAAGACTCCTTCTGAACTATTCGGCCGTAGAAAGGAGACTCAACCATAGCGATTTGTTTCAATTTCTGATGTTAATACAATTCTGGTATTAATATCCGCTCTCCCTTGATTCCATAATCCTATCTTGAACATCAGTTTTTCAATTACCTATTCATTGTTATGAAAAAAATTAATTACCTGTCCATTGGATTATTTCTTGTGCTGTTTGTGTTCGGTACTTAGCTGTAACCAGCAGGCTGAGCAAAGCCGAACCATCGACAGCGGCAACATCTGAATCCTCCACTTTTAAAGGCGACATCAAACTTGATGTCCGTGATTCCAAAGCTGACTGGACTCCCTACATCCGTAAAAAAGCTCCGGAAGGATCACCAAACATTCTTTTCATTCTTTATGATGATACCGGTCTGGCTGCATGGTCGCCATACGGTGGAAGAATCAATATGCCAACCATGGATAAACTGGCTGCCGACGGCTTAACCTATACACAGTGGCATACCGTTGCACTTTGTTCACCTACCCGTTCATGTATCAATACGGGCCGCAACCATAACCTGAATGGTATGGGTGCGATTACCGAAGGTGCCAATGGATTTCCCGGGTATAGTTGCCAGTTGCCTCCGCAAGCAGCAACCATGGCACAGATACTGAATGATAATGGATGGAGTACATTCTGGCTGGGAAAAGATCACAATGTTCCTGAAACTGATCTTTCTGCCGGTGCCAATAAAAGCCAATGGCCTCTACAACAGGGCTATGATCGTTTTTATGGTTTTATCGGTGGAGAAACAAATCAGTTCTATCCTGACCTGACTGAAGACAATCATGCCATTGAACAACCATACGGGCCTGAAGAAGGATATCATCTTGTCAAAAGACCTTGCTGACCAGGCTATCAAAATGATCAGTGATCAAAAATCAGCCAATCCTTCAAAACCCTGGTTTATGTGGTATTGCCCGGGAGCCAACCATGCTCCACACCAGGCTCCAAAAGATTATATTGCAAATACAAAGGCAAATTTGATGACGGATATGATGCCTATCGCAAATGGGTTTTGCCCCGCATGATTGCAAAAGGTATATTACCAAAAGATACCAAACTGACTGAATTTAACCCAATGCCGGAAGACCAGGCAAATCCTGCTGATTTTGTACGTCCATGGGAATCACTTAACGCCTGATGAAAAGAAATTATTCTCCCGTTTATGTGAAGTGTATGCTGCATTCTCTGAATATACCGATGTACAGATTGGCCGTATCATTGATCACCTGAAAGCAACCGGTCAGTATGAAAATACCATTATTATGTATGCAGCCGATAATGGTGCTTCAGGAGAAGGAAGTCCGAATGGTTCAGTAAATGAAAATAAATTCTTTAATGGTTATCCTGATGAATTGGCGGAAAACATGAAACTGATTGATGAATTGGGTGGTCCAAATACTTATGAACATTATCCTACAGGATGGGCTGCTGCTTTTTCAACTCCATTTAAAATGTTTAAACGTTATTCAAATTATTCAGGTGGTACTGCAGACCCATTGGTCATTTCATGGCCAAAAGGTATTAAAGCACGTGGCGAAGTTCGTAACCAATATCATCATGCAGTTGATATTGTTCCAACCATTCTTGAAATATGCGGCTTGGAAATGCCAAAAGTTTACAAAGGTGTTGAGCAATATCCTTTATCAGGTGTTTCCATGAAGTATTCCTTTGATGCCAAACCGGATGATCCTACACAAAAACATGTTCAGTATTACACCATGCTGGGTACCCGTGCCATCTGGCAGGATGGCTGGAAAGCAGTTGCTGTTCATGCACCGCTTACAGGTAAAGGTAAATTTGATCAGGATAAATGGGAACTGTACCATGTGGATGTTGACCGTTCAGAGTCTAATGATCTGGCAAAAGAAAATCCTGAAAAACTGGAAGCATTAAAAAAATTGTATGATGAGGAAGCAAAAAAAAATTTTGCTTTACCACTGGATGACCGTTCAGCAACTGAACATTCTGAATATTGAGCGTCCAACAGAAGAAAAACCAAGAGATATTTACACCTATTATCCGCATACCAGTGCTGTACCTGAAGCAGTGGCGGTAAATATCAGAGGTAAATCATACAAGATTGTTGCCAATGTGGAGATCACAGATGCCAATGCATCCGGGGTAATTTTTGCTCATGGTTCACGTTTTGGCGGTCACAGCCTATTCATCAAAGACCACAAATTGTATTATGTCTATAATTTCCTTGGTATCACAGAACAGCAATTGGTTTCAGCTGTGCTTAAACCCGGCAAATACACTTTTGGTATGGAGTTCAACAAAGAAAAAGCCGGTGAACATGGGGAATCAATTGGAACCGCAAAATTGTATATTAATGACAAGGAAGTTGCACAGGGTCCAATGAAAGCACAGGTAGGTAAATTTACCCTTGTTGGGATGGACTTGTGTGTGGGTTATGATAGTGGTGATCCGGTAAGCAAACAATATAAATCACCGGGTGAATTTAAAGGCGGAACAATTTCCTTTGTAAAAGTTAGTACCGGAAAAGAACAATATGCTGATTTGGAAAGAGAAGCCACAAGGGCTTTCAGGGATTAAATAATATTTCTCTGAAGAGGTTTCACTACTGATGGCAATCCATGTTTATCAATGAAAGGAATGCCTATTGTCATAGGGCAGTGAATTAATTTACCTGATCAGTTGCAATGTTCCTTTCTTAAACAGTTCTTTACCGCCGGGAGTTTTCCATTCCAGCACATAGACATATATTCCTGCCTGTTGAAACACCTGCCCTATCCTTCCATCCCAGCCTTTGGATGGGTCGGTTGTCTTGAAAATTCTTTTCCCCCATCGATTGTACACGCTGAGATTTTTCAGCGTGTATCCTTCAATGGGAAAAATCCTGAAGATATCATTGGTGCCGTCATCATTTGGTGTAAAAGCATTCGGAATATACAGGTCATTAAACACCTTCACTGTAACAGCATCTTCGGCGTTTTCACAACCCACCGTTGACGTTACCCTTAAGGTATATTGAATTTCCTCGGGCGGGAATACAGATGGCGTGAAACTCTGTGCATTATTCATGTATTGGACTGGCGTCCAGCTGTAGACCACAGCTGTCCCGCTTCCGTAGCCTTTCAATACCGCCGTGTCACCACGAATGATATTGATATCCGGTCCCGCATTGGCAACAGGCTTGCGATACACATTCACTGCCACATAGGCAGAATCCTTACAGCCGAACTGATTGGTAGTAACTACCTTATATACAATGGAATCCTTCGGAGTTAACATCGGATTGGCAACGGTGCTGCTGCTCAGGCCTGTACCGGGCGACCAGAGATAACTGCTTCCCCCTGAAGCATCAAAGCTGATGGTTTGTCCTTCACATACGGTATAGGAAGGTGTTACCTGGATGGTAGTGGAAGGATACACGGCCATATTAAAAGAATCCACCGTGGTGCAACCATATTCAGATTCAATCAGTACGGTATATAGTCCGGCATCTGATAGTTGAACATTGGGTAAGGTCACTCCTGAAACGCCAGTCACCTGGAAGCCGTTAGGGCCGGTCCAGGTATACCTCGATGCAACGGTTTCCACCTTCAGGGGAAGGTCCTTATTCAGGCATCCCACCAGGTTACCGGTGGGCTGGTGCGCCGGCAAGGGATGAAGATTTGCCCAGATGGTATTGGAAAAGATCCTGCATTTTAATGAAGAAAAATTAGTCCTTTCGGCAACGGCTAAACGATAAATTATGACTCCATAATTGCTTCCCTTCGGAAGGGTGTATTGCGGACCGGAAGCTCCGGGTATATCTGACCATGTCCTTCCCGTATCCCGGCTCAACTGCCAGATGGTTACGGGGTCAGCAAATCCTGCCTGGTAACTGGCATCCAGTATTAATGGATTTGCCCCGCCTTCACACAATTCTATAACAGTACTGTTAAAACCCAACATACTGGCGGTAACCACTGGTCCGCAGGGTCGTAAAGTAATATCATCCATGGAAAATACTGCGCCGCAGCCGGGTGCAGCGAAGCAGGTGATTTCCAGTACCAGCCTGGTAAATACCTGCGGTGTGGTAAAAAAAACACCGAATTCCTCCCAGGTCCGTTGATTTTTTAATGAAATACCTCCCGTATTATACACCCCAAGGACCTGGCCGGTCTCTGTTTTTGCCGTAAAGGTTAACTCAGGCAAAACAGGATTGCCATTACAGGCTATCTTCTGCATTTCATTGGACACAAAGGCAGAAAACTGGTAACTGGTACTTCCGCAGAGGCCACTGATGGTATCCCTGTAAATAGTACCGGGTGTGCCCGAAGCATTCACCACCATAAACTGTCCCTGTGCATCACGGGTATGATCACCTGCCAATAAAAACCAGGTATTGGCACCGCAGCCGAATAAGAGGGAACCAAGGGAAAAACTGCCGGAAGCCGGGCACCCACCGCCCCTGGTATAAGGAAAAATTCCCGGCGGTGGAAGGGAAGGGGAACCACCGCCGCCAAACTTGATATTGACGATAGGATCTCCGAGATTTCCTGTGCAAAGCTGGGCACTTGAATCATAGGGAATTACACTGCACAAAAACCAGCAAAGCACTATAATGGCCTTGCTTTTGGAAATCAACATTGCCTAAAAATATAACTTTAAATATAAAATTTCAACCATATTATTTTGTATACTTGTATTAACGGTTTTTATAATATTTTAAACACCGACGTCCCCCACCCAGTTAACTTTTCTGCCCCTGATACGCTACAATCCTCTATCGGTCTAAAGCCATTGGTTACCCCGATTTAACCTCAACTTGTTCGGCTGGTTCTATAATCAATTTCATATCCCTAATACTGCACAGATGGAACAGGTGGTCGCGATTTTAATAGCACTTATCTTGTTGCTTTTACCATTTTTCTACCTGGCCAAGGCCATCTTTTTCTTCACGGGAGAACCGGACTTAAAGTATCGCTCCATATATATCCGGACGGTGATCTATGGACTGGTAGCCATTATTCTTATAGGCTTTTATTTTTCGGTCCCGGCCATGATGTTCAAAATGGAAACGGTTACTAAAAATGCGCCGGTTGGCGCTTTTGCCGGTATAAACAGAAATGACACCATCGTTCTTGATGGCTTACAATTAAAACACCGGTTTGCCGACTTCCCGATGAATAATTACAGTTCAACCTATATTCTCAGCACTGCAGCCAGCGACCAGGACATATGGGGAAAAGTTAAGAATGGATTTTCTCACTACCTCCTTGGAAATAAACCTGGTATCGAAAACGGCATACTGACACTGAATTATCCCGTTCGGGATGCCTACTATAAGGTTCAGCCCAATAAAAAGACAAAAAAAAATCAACCTAATCCCGTTCCCCAAAATTCTTTTATCATCAACCGCTATTATCTAAGTCTCAGATCCGATACTCTTTTACTGGCGCCTTTTACTAATCCATCTGTGGTATTTCGCTATCTGAGGTTTGCAAACCATTACTAAACTATTTATACAAATGGCCGGAAGTGAAAACCCGTTTTACCGGGAACAGCAAAAACAACAGGCTCGTGCGTCAACTGCACAGGACCAACAGGATACCGGGTGCCAGTGCCCTTCCTGTGGAAATGCGGTAAGGCCAACAGCAGATATATGTGAACATTGCGGACAATGGCTAAAAGACGGGCAGTGCTGTTTTTGCTATACAGAAGTGAGGGCCGGACAAAAATTCTGCCGTGAATGCGGGAACCCGCCTCTCGGTATCACCTGCCCTTCATGTAACACATTCTCCCATTTCGATTTTTGTCCAACATGCAATACAGCAGTCTCGAAAAGGGCAGCGCCATACCTGGAAGCAATGAAACAATCCCCTCTTTTTGCAGAACTGTTTGCCCTAAGCAGGAAAGCCGGGGAGGTTTCTTCAGAGGCTGTAAACAAAGAGACATCATCAGTTGATCAACTGAATTCATTAAAAGCATACCTGCAACAATTTGATCAGTCAACAGATGTCAAAAACCAAACCCCAGGATTCACTTTTCAAAATAATAACATCGACGCCTCGGAAGCACTTGAAAAGGCGGCAAAGCAGGAAAATATTATTCAAAAACAGGATACTTCCGCGGCAGATTTAGAACTGATGAAGAAAATTGCCCTTCTGCAGCAACAAACTTTTACCGACAACCAGTCGGCCAGGATGTTCTATACTGCCATCAAAGTAATGATTCCTGAACTGGTCAAAACAAAAGAAAAAAGGCTGACCGGCTGGCTCTGCAATTTTGCAGGGGTGATTCACGCTGCCCCACACGAATGCAGTGAACCAAATCTCGGTGGAGAGTGGCAATTTGAAACATACACTACCTACGGCACTGCATATTCCGAACACTAGAAACACCATTTATGAGTACGCAAAGAGTTGATGATCCACGTAATATTTTATCGGCCGACAGTTCCACAACTGTGAGGGTGCAGAATAACATCATTGGTTCAGGAGCACCTGTAACCGGCACCCATCCCATCATCACAGGCAATGCGATAAAGCTCGGAGGATATGATTATATCATTAACAGCCTGATTGCAAGTTCCGGAGAGTCCGAAGTATATGAAACAGAAAGAGACGGGAATAAATTTGTCCTGAAATATTATTTCTCCAACTACAAGCCCAAAGAGGAAGTGATCAGAAAATTGCAGAACCTGCAGAGAAAAGATGTGCTTAGCCCTTTGGAATTCGGACTTTATGGCGACAGGTTCTGGGAAATTAATGAATACATGAGCGGTGGCACCTTTGACAAGGTTATACCGCTTAAGGATATCAGCCGGCTGAAAGGATTACTTAGACAGGTAAATGAAGCGATCCATGCCTGCCATATAAACGGCATAATTCACCGCGATATTAAGCCGGCAAACATTTTTTTCAGGACAGGCAACAGGGATGAAATAGTGCTGGGTGATTTTGGCATTGCTTCGCCATTGCAGCAGGGCGAGAGTTATCGGGTTACCACAGTGGCCCGGACTTCAACATATGCAGCACCCGAACTTTTTACCAATATCAATAACCTCACCACGCTGGATGCAAAAGTGGATTATTATGCCCTTGGCATTTGTTTGCTGGAAGCCTGGATCGGAGAAGATCCATTTAAGCAAATACCCGAATTTAATATCATGCGAATAAAAAGTGAGGGGCGGGTATTTATACCGGGCGACATGAATGAGGATCTCCAAAATCTTATTAAAGGACTGATTACTACCGAGCCCCCGAAACGATGGGGTTATGATGAAATCAATAAATGGTTGAATGGTGAACCGGTTAAGTTATTTTACCGTACACATGAAACTACATTCAAAACCTACGAGTTTGACCGGATGCAGGGCATCCTGGTGGAAGATCCAAAGGAACTGGCCTATCATATGGAAAAGTATCCACAGAAAGCAGCCAAACAACTTTATTCCCATAGCATTCTTGAATGGATAGGCACGGGATCAGCAGATATGTACAGCGAAATTCATCACATCATTGAAAAAGAATATCCCAATACCAGTGATGAAAATATCGATGCAGGCGTTACTAAAACAATCTATATCCTGGATAAGGACCGACCCTTCACCGCTTTCGACGGTGTTGAATTATATAGTCCCTTTGAACTGGGCAGGCATATCGGGCAGCACCCCGACTATTACCTGAAAGACCTCCAGAAAAAATCGGCCAGGTTCTATATGTTCCTGGAAGCAAGAGGATACCAGGACAGGGCGGACAAATTCAGGAAGTACTTCCGTGAACAGGATCCCGAAAAAGCGCTTCACCTGGTGACCCTGGATCTGCAGGATAACAAACTTGAATTTAATGGGCAGGTTTTTGAAAATGTTCAGCAGTTAATGTCCGCAGGAACAGATACCCAACAACAGTTATTAAAAGACATACTGAATAAAAATTCAAAACTGTCTGTCTGGCTCGACGTCAACTTCAGTGACCTTGGTCCCGGAATAAATAATTGGAGAAGCAATAAAACGTATCAAAACCTGGATACCCTGAAGTATGCCCTCAAACTCGGTGGATACAGGATAAACAATAAAGAGGCTTTTGATGTAGATTCTTTTTATGCCATATTTAAAGAAGAGCTGTCAGCCTTTACCAGGTCTCCCGAGGCGGAAAAAAACCGGGAAGAAGCCAATTACTGGTTAACATATTACCAGCGATCCAATTTCCCGGTGATAGCAGAATTCCTGTTGGAAAATGAAGGATGCAATTATCCCGACTTCATCATACTCTTCGACTACCTGTTGCTGGAAAAATATCATACTCCATACGAAATAATTCAAAAAGCACTTCCCAAGATCAAAGAAGTGGTAGGAGATGATCCCGAGAAGCTCAACGCCTTTGTAGAAAAGAGCAGGACAGCCCTGGTGAGTGATATAGATGAAAAAAGGTCTCTTGCCGTTTTTTCGCTTGAGAACCTGGAAGCTGTTACCGAAAAGATCAGCGAGATGAGCAAGGTATTTCCCCTATTTGCTACTCAACTTATGGCTTCTCTTAACGATAAAATTTCGAAGGAAATTCACAGTGACCTGCAACAGGTCAGTAAAAATTCCGACGCTTTCCTGAAACTGCAGCAACAAGTTTCAGCATATATCAGTAAGGACATGGTGAAGAACCTGCCCTATTATAAGCACTGGACTATGGAGCAGCAGCTGACTGACCACAAAAGGAAAGTCATTGAAAACAGCAATGAGCAGGAAAAAGAAAAAGACCTCCGTTTAATAGAATCAGAATTCAGTAAATATGTAAAAGACCAGGTCAATAGCAAAATTAACTTCCTTGACAAGGGCAAGAGTTTTTACAGGATATTCCTGCTGGTGCTGGGTTTCTCCTTGCTCGCCCTTTCCCTTTTCGGACAATACATTGAGAAAGGCACCATTGACAGCTACCAGGTCATCATTATCGCAGTTGTTATTTTGATTGTGCTGAATGCTTATGGGAAGCATGTCAGGAACCGTTCACCATATAGTGGCCTGGGCATTATCTGGGATCCGCTGCATAAACTTATTGGCTGGCTGGTATACCTGCCGATACTCAACAGGATAAAAAAAGATCCGGATAATATATACGTACAAAAAGCAGCGGCAGATAAAAATGCCGAACTGCATAAAGCTACAAATCGCAGCGTAGGTAAAACCTACAATGAATGGTTTGAAGAATACGTAAGGATTACTTTCATTAGTCATGAACAGCTCGAATCTGAATTGTCGAATTTTCAATAAGCCCTGATGGATTGTACCCAATGTCATACAGCTAACCGGAGATCCGCGAGGTACTGCAAAAAATGCGGTGCAGTATTACCCGTCAATATATCACTAACCAACGGCCAGCTACAACTTGAACCGGACTTTGAAAGAATTGTGGGACTGAAAGAACTGAAGACCATGATCCAGCGCGAAATCATCGCTGCCCGGAATATGAAGAAAGTGGGATTCCCGTACAACAAGAAAAACCTGAGCATGATCCTCCTGGGAAATACGGGTACGGGTAAGAATAAACTGGTGGATGTGTTGGCGAAAGTCTATTTCAAAAATGGAATCACTACAAAGCCCGATATAAAAGCGATTTCAGCCGTTGAGTTCAATGAATTCTCGAAAAACCTTACGACCAATTTATTGTCGGCCAAGGATGGCATTTTATTTATTGACAATGCCCACCAGCTTGTGCCCGATGGCTATAAGCCGGGGGAGATAACGCCGATGGATAAGCTATATGCCGAGCTTGAAAAAACAGCCGAGCACCCCATTGTCATTTTGGCTTCCAAAGCCGCCGGCTTTTCCAAATACCTGGAAGAAAATCCAGAAGTCAACAGTCGCTTTAATCTCAAATTCTATCTGCCCGACATGTCAGTGGATCTATTGTATGAACTGGGGATGATTTTCTTGCAGGAAAAAAACTTCAGCATTGTGCCGGAAGCCGCTGAAAAATTAAAGAAGAGGTTTTTATATCTTTTCCGGAACCAGCACAATAGCGAGATGGCAGCTGATATTGGGAAAAATGGTTTCCTGGTACAACGCGAAATCAATAAGATCATCAATGAACATTTTCTGAATCCTGATTTCCAGGATAACCCGAAAACAATTCTTGCCAGCGATATCAAAGGAGAAATCTTTGAGACCAAGTCGGCCGATGACATCCTTAAAGAACTGGATGATTTCGTGGGTCTTGACGGCGTCAAGGACTTTATCAGGAAAATGGTGGATATGTTTCGCATACAGGCAAAAGATGCCGCGCAAACCGGGCAGGAGCTCAGTATCGGATCTCATATCGTTCTTACAGGAAATCCCGGAACGGGAAAAACTACCCTTGCCCGAAAACTGGGTGATGTTTTTGCATCTGCGGGTATCCTTTCCAGTGGCCATGTAATTGATGTGGACAGGAGTAAACTCGTTGGACAATATATCGGCGAAACCCCGCTTCTCGTTCAGAAATTTTGCAATGAAGCCATGGGCGGAATATTGCTGGTAGATGAAGCCTATACCCTAAAACAGGGCGACCAGGACAAGTATGGACAGGAAGCCATCGACACATTAATGAAAAGGATGGAGGATGACAGGGGAAAGTTTGTAGTGATTGCCGCAGGATACCAGAAAGAAATGCAAAATTTTATTGATGCCAACCCCGGGTTGAAATCCCGTGTCAAGGATAATTTTTTCCACCTTCCTGATTATACACCTGGTCAGTTACTTGACATTCTTAAAATATTCCTGCGGAAGGGAGGCTATACTT
The DNA here is from genome assembly GCA_963707255.1 of uncultured Sphingobacteriales bacterium. Lineage (GTDB taxonomy): Bacteria > Bacteroidota > Bacteroidia > Chitinophagales > Chitinophagaceae > Pollutibacter. Next base: position 592,761 of record CAVPPM010000018.1, read on the forward strand.
TGCAGGAAGATGCCGAACAGAAAGCCATAAAGAAATTTACTGACCTCTATGAAAAAAGGTCCAAAGGATTTGGCAATGGAAGGGAAGTCAGGAATTTCTACGAATCCATTCTCTCCAACCGTGCGGCCAGAATCACCCGGCATCCCGACGCAGAATATAATATGCAGATCCTCGCCACAGACATTCCGGGAGAGGAAACTGATTTGTCTACCCAGAGACTGGACATCCTGTTGGACGAACTAAACAAACTCACCGGCCTGGGTTCAGTAAAATCAGAGATCAGCCAGTTGATAGATTTCCTGGAAGGTGAAAAAATACGTTCGCAACACGGCGCAAAAAAAATGAACATCAATCTTCATTTTGTTTTCACCGGAAATCCGGGAACCGGCAAAACAACCGTAGCACGGATATTGGCCAAAATCTTCAAAGGACTTGGTGTACTGTCACAGGGACAACTGATAGAAGTAACAGACAAAGACCTTGTGGCCGGCTATGTGGGCCAGACTTCTGCCAATACCAATAAAGTAATTGATTCCGCCATCGGTGGCGTCCTCTTTATTGACGAAGCCTATACGCTGGCTAAGAAACAAAACAGTTTCGGACAGGAGGCCATAGATACATTGCTCAAACGTATGGAAGACGATCGTGGTAAATTCATAGTCATTGCTGCCGGCTATTCAAAGGAAATGGCGGATTTCCTGGAAACAAACCCAGGGCTTGATTCAAGGTTTACCAAAAAAATCAACTTCGAAGACTACAATCCTGACGAACTGCACAGTATAATGCTTTCCCTGATTCGTAACGAAGGCCTCAGGATTGAAGATGCAGCAGATGCCAAACTCTCCGCCTGGCTCGGTCAGTTATATGCCAATAAAGACGAACGCTTTGCCAATGGCCGAACAGTAAGAAATGAATTTGAAAAAATCATGCAGGTACAGTCCAGGAGACTGGTAAAACTCAGGAAAAACGGGGAGACATTTGACCCCATGTTGCTGCTTGATCCTGACATACCGGGTGAATCTGCAGATTTGTCGGCAGATACCACAGAAAAACTCCTGGCTGAACTGAACAACCTAACGGGATTGGGTACTGTAAAAAATGAAATAGCCAGGCAGATCAATTTTCTTGAAGCTGAGAAACTAAGATCGGCTGCAGGGGGCAAAAAACTCAATATCAACCTGCACTTTGTATTTACGGGGAATCCCGGTACGGGTAAAACCACCGTCGCCAGGATTCTTGCAAAAATATTCAAGGGCCTTGGTATTCTGTCGAAGGGGCAGTTAATAGAAGTCACCGACAAAGATCTTGTTGCCGGATATGTGGGACAAACTTCGGCCAATACGAACAAGATCATCGATTCAGCGATAGGCGGAGTATTATTTATTGATGAAGCTTATACACTCGCCAAAAAACAAAACAGTTTCGGGCAGGAAGCTATCGATACATTACTGAAGCGGATGGAGGATGACCGGGGTAAATTTATCGTGATCGCCGCGGGATATTCAAAAGAGATGGAAGAATTTTTGAACAGTAATCCCGGTCTGGACTCAAGATTTACCAGGAAGATAGATTTCGAAGATTATACGCCTGAAGAGTTAAGAAAAATAATGATGGGTATGATATCCAGGGAAGGGCTTAAAATCAATGAGGCTGCAGACGAAAGGGTTACCCAAAAACTTGAAGACATATACCATAACAAGAACAACCGCTTTGCCAATGGGCGAACGGTCAGAAATGAATTCGAAAAAATATTGCAAAACCAGTCGACCCGCCTGGTGGAACTAAACAGGAAAGGCGAACAGTTTGATCCTATGCAGATCACTGCAGAAGATATCCGTTAACGGCTTAATAAAGTAATTTAACTTATTCATGATGATTTCATGTGCATATTGCCAGGGCCTTGTGGAAGATGACAGTTTTTTCTGCGATCAATGTGGGAAAGAAATCATGCTATGCCTGGAATGTGGAAGAACCGGACAGGGCAAATGCTGTGATGAAGATGGAACCGAACTCGTTAGCGCAAGGACCAAAGCAGGCGCAGCAACCAGTTCTAGCTTCACAACGCACAGATAACCTTCAAAATAATACGGTCATAAAAAGTAGTGACCAGGAAACAATATCCGGTAAATCTCCACTACACTCCGACTTATCGGCCCAACAACAAAATAACCAGCAGTCAACATCTGCAAATCAACATTCGAATGGCGCAACCTCACAACCGACGTCAAACTCCCCTGTTCCACGACTGATGCTTGTCAATACAAATCTTGGCTTAACACTGGATATCAGCAGTGGTGATATACTTGGCCGGACTACCGGTCCATATGCATCAAAGTTGTCGGGTTTCCCGGGCATTTCAGGAAAGCACCTGGTCTTTAATTATGATATGGTCGATGGATGGTCCTTTCGTGATATTGGATCTTCCAATGGAACAAAATACCATAAAACAAATAAGGACTGGCAGAATATTGCCATAACAAATGTCAATATACCTGTACCTGTTGAAAACAGAAGCTATATCCTCATTGCCAACGTGGAATTTGTGGTTCAAATAGAAAATATTTCGAATACAGGAACACAACGATTATGAAACTGGAAGTCTCAGCTGTTTCGGATATAGGAAGTGTTCGCACAAATAACGAAGACATGATCCTTGTTGTAGATCAATTGATCCGCGACAGTTCGGGAGAAACATTATTTGTTACAGGATCAAAAAACTGCTGGCTTGCCGTTGCTGATGGCATGGGCGGCCATAATGCCGGAGAAGTTGCCAGTGAATTTGTACTGCGGGAAATGGCCGCTTTCATTGATACTATACCGGCAAATTTAACTGTGGAAGATGTTCAAAATGTCATCAATGCACTGGTGAAGGATATTCATGCACAACTCAACATGTTGGGAGCTACAAGGGAAAATTCACGCGGACTGGGTACTACCTTTTGTGGCCTGTTATTTTACCAGGAAGACATATACTCTATCAATATCGGAGACAGCAGGTTATACAGGTACAGGGGGAATGTCCTGGCACAGTTGACACATGACCATACCCTGCGCAATATGATGAATGACCCTGCCATTCCGGTAAACCAGATCGCCAATTCATTTGGTGGCGGATCGGATAGAATTTTTATGGATTTTGAAAACCATACCAGCCGCCTGTTTAATAATGACGTCTTATTGTTATGTACTGACGGACTGAGCGGTGAGCTTAGTGACGAAGAAATTGATGCAGCCCTTGATCAGCATGAGGATTGTATGACATTGGTAAGGATGGCTAAGGAAAAAGGTGGCCGGGATAATATTTCCTGTATCCTGGTCAAAATATTGGAATAATCATCATTATAAATTTTCCAAATACATGAAGTCATGAGAAAGCGGTTTGGTCTATTGCTTTGTTGCCTGGCTGCTTATACGGTACATTGCCAGGTATCCTATACAACGCCCATGGATTTGGTTAAGGGCCAGGTATATACCATCAGGGGAAACACAAATGGACCCGTTGATACAAAAATCATCCTGGATGTAAATGACTATGTGTTTGTTGAAGCAGTGGGACAGATCAAGGTTGGCAATTACCTCGGTTATGCCGATGCTACGGGACTGTTATCGGGAAAAATAATGTTCGCACGATATTTCAAGTACAAAGATTTACCGCATGGCAGTCTCGTTGTATTGACAAACAATAAAACTATCAGCTGCAAAAAGATCTTTAGTGACATGGGCGTCAAATACAGTAATCCCTTTACTCCCGAATATGATTCCACCGTAGTAACAGAAGGTACGCTACGCGATTATATTCCCGGGTATTATTTTATTTCAGAAGGTAGAAGCCCGCTTTACCTGGACGTGAATGATACGGTGTTGGAAGACAACGAAGGCAGCTTCACGGTGAAAATATATGTGATCAAACTCAAGGATCACCTGAACAGGAACTACTTTAATAAATGCCCGGCAAAAGAACCGGAAACAGGACAGGATGCCAAACTGTTATTGTGGGAAAAAGAAAATCCTGTCAAGTCAGCCGTTTACCACGGTACATTGAATAGTGCATACAGGGGCAAGTCGAACAAAAATTTCGGATGCCAGTGCGTGTATGGAGACTTTCTTAAAAAGCTTGTAGAGAATGAAGAAAACCAGGGGTCGTTTGATCTGGGATATTGGCTATTCAAGGATAAACCCTGGGAAGAAACTACCATAAACTATTATCATTTGGTACTGGATGTAATTCCGCACGATTTGTACAAAGAAAATTTGGAAGTGCAACACCGCTGTATAAGGTCGTTTAAGAATACTACTTACTAAAACACTCGGGAAGTAGCCCTTTGATTCCGTTGTATAGTAAGACGGCCCCAAACACCAGGAAATAGTGTGGCCATTACCGTGCTGTTATTGGCGATAAGCCAGGCCTTCCATCTGTCCAGCATTCTCTTTGCTGCTTTGCCACCGGCCAGGTAATAAAAAACAGGAATGGCAATACCGAGACTGGAGATCAGTAAAAAAACAATCAACAATCCTATTGCAGCCGGCATCGGCAATCCCGAATGTGCAATAACAAGTGTTCCTGCAATGGTTAGTGCGGTGTTCTTCGGGTTTGTCAGGTCTGCAAAAAAGAATCCCACACCCATAACTTTTATGGGTGAAACTGTATCAATCATCAGCAACCATTTGGGTATACTTCCCGCCTCTCCTTTTTTAGGCCGGCTTCTCCATTTTTGAATTGCCGATAAGAGCAGCACAGTTCCCAGGATTAACCTGATGATGGAGGCAATTTTAGTAGGAGGCGTATCAGTTGAGACATTGCTGATGTCGGTAAGCACCATGACCGGTATAGCTACCACAGCAATACCCAATATCCAGCCAATTAAGAAAGCGGGCCCGTTCCATCTTGCCCTTGCAGAAAAAAGGGACAGGATCACGGTAATAATAGGGACAGGGCTGATAGCAATACCAACGGCGAATGGAAGAAAATCAAAAAAAGTTTTGACCATGAATTACAGCGGATGTTCCGGCAGGCGAAAGTAAAACACTATTCCCATTTGCAGGCATCGTCATTGAATTCAAGTATTCGCACTCCTTAAATTCAATTTTTATAAATAGTCTTCCCCTCCTTGATGGTTTCTGCCACTTTAATATCCTTTATCGCCATGAGATCAGACTTTAATGGATTCTTGTCCAGGATCACCAGGTCGGCGTACTTTCCAGTAGTTATCGTTCCTTTTTGATTTTCTTCAAAATACTGGTAGGCAACATTACTGGTGATCGCCTGTAATGCCTGGTAAGGAGAAACTTTTTCATCTGCGCCAATCACAGTTCCGTTTCTTGAAATACGATTCACGGCTGACCAGATGACAAACATCTGATCAATGGGAACCACATTGAAATCAGTATGGTTGGTTGGATGTATTCCCCTGGATATTGCTGATTTCATCGGACTAATAGAAGAAGCCTGCTGCAAGCCGCGAAGTTTGATATGCGAATCGGCAAAGAAAAAAGTATGTTCCGTATAAAAGGATGGGATCAAATGATAATCAGCAAATTTATCCAGCTGGTCTTTCCTGGCAAACTGTGCGTGGATTATGGTTGTTCTTCTGTCCTTTTTCGGATCAGCTCCTGAAGCATATTCATGCGCTTTTAAACACATATCAATAGCCGCATCGCCATTGGCGTGAAAAATACATTGCAGACCTGCGTCGTAAATTCTCTTCAGCAGCTGATTGGCGATCTCCTGGCTGAAAGAAGGTTCTCCAAACCACTTTTTTTGTCCGCCTGGCCCTTCCGTTAAATAAGGACCAGTGAAGTATGCGGTCCTGCCTTGTGGTGAACCGTCTATGGTAATCTTGATGCCGCCCAGCTTAAAATGGTTGTTATACTTACCAAAATCTGCCGAAGGATGAATCTTAAACAGGGTATCCATTTCCGTGAACAACGGATAGGAAATCACATCAATAAATAATCTATTCTCTTTAGCGCCCCGTTCCAGCAAAGTCACTTCTCCGAAATGTGTGGCTCCCTCCTGTGCTGTAGTTACTCCCGGCGGCCGCGTACAACATTTGTGCGTCTTTTAACTGCTCCAGTTGTTCCTCCGGTGACGATTTTGGCATTGCTGCAAAAATGGGCAGGAAATTCATTTCCATAATGAGGCCATAAGGTTCATTTGTACCTGGCTTCCTGACAATAATTCCTCCATCAACTGTTTTTGTTTTGGAGCTGATATTGAATTTTTCCATGGCTTTCGAATTCAATACCACTCCATGCATCGATACATGGATAACGATCACAGGGTTATTCGGAAAGGCTTTATCCAGGTCGTCACGGTTCAACAATCGACCGTTTGGCATCGCATTATCGTCATATCCGTATCCCGTGATGATCACGCCATCAGGTATTTTTCTATCTGCCTTCAATTGCTGAAGTGATTTAATAATTCCTTCCACACTGTTTCCTTCACCCGCAGGTGCCGGTTGGCAATTGGCCTGTGAACCCATGGCCAGCGAACTCATAAAATGACTATGCGGATCGATGAATCCGGGCAACATGGTTTTGCCCTGCAGATCATTCATTGCTGTGCTATCGCCTTTCATGGCTTCAGCATCTGCCCTGGTGCCAACAAAAACAATTTTACCATCTTTAACTGCAACAGCTTCGGCATAGCTGGCACTATCGCCTTCCATGGTGATAATATCGCCATTATAGTAAATGGCATCAGCAAATGTGGTTTGATTGGAAACATTTTTACAACTGAGTACTGATAACAGAAGGATAACGCTTAGCAGTTTTTGATAAATCATATGGATGTCTATTTAAAAAATATCATTTTGGAAAAACAAGGATGACAGCCGCCCGAATGCCGTAGTTGGGCCTGGTTTCAGGTGCAAAATGAATTCGTGGGGCGAGAGCAAAACTGACTGTCTGGGAACCGAATTTGCTAACAGCGGTCAAAGTAGGCATGAGCACAAATATGTTTACCTCATTGACCCAGTCGTGTGTGTATTCAGTGTTCAACACAACCCCCGCACCGGACTTCCAGTTATACGTGAAGAAGGGATTTAAAAAAGTTGAACTGATATCATTGCGGTTTTCATCACCCGCCACTGAAAATATATGGTTGGCCAAACCGCCAATGGTCCATCCACCTATTTGTTTCAGCACCACTACTGAGGGTCCAATGCCCCATTTTTTACCTCCCAGGTATTGATTTGATGCAGTGGGAATCAGTATAGCCGGACCAATTCCCCAGGTTAAATTACTCTGGGCCGGACTTACAAATCCGGTAACCACTGCATCACCAAGACCGGATTGGCTGGTACCCTCACCGGTAATATCATACTGTGATACAATGGGAAGTATCCATCGGGTAATGAGATTCAATTTGGGGCTAAGGGCAATAGGAATAACCGGCTGGATATTCAACACCATTTTTGATCCGTTGAACTTTCCTATTCCTGCATCAAAATTGCTCTGGAAGGGAACGCTGATGAGGTTGGCGATGGGGTTGGCCAGCTTTTTTGCAAGTTCCTCAGCACTCTGTGCAGGTTTTTCCTGGGCTATTGCGGAATAGAAAATTAAGCTGTTGATGATAAAGAAAGTACACAGCTTCTGGAAAATTCCTGTTGCTTCCATCCTATAATTTGTACTCGCAAATTAACCATCGCTTTAGAATGATTTTATGAATTGAATAATATGAAACACAGATGATTTGTGTCAATATTGATCTCCGTTCGCCCGTCGAAAATAGGTAAAGCCGGCCTGTACTACATATTAACCGGCCCCTGATCACACTCTTAAAGTCCCGGACCAGTTATTTAGGGTTATTTCAGGAAAGATTGTATTTTTGCCGCCCACCAGGAGGAGTGCGGGAGTGGTTGAACCGGCACGCCTGGAAAGTGTGTATATTCGAAAGGGTATCAAGGGTTCGAATCCCTTCTCCTCCGCAATAGTATTTGAGTTGCCCCAATTGGGGCAATTTTCATTTATGACGCGAGGTAAGCTTGCTTACTGAAGCGGAATGAATGAAAATTGTAAGGTGCGAAGCACCGCAACTCAAATGTTTTGATTCCCCCCACCTGGGATCATCGCAGGTAATCCCAACCCAAACCCTTAAGTTCACCAGGCCTTATTTTATTTTACCACTATAATTGCCCTATATTCACCAGACCTGAATTACCATGTTGTAAACTAACAGGAATCAAATTCGCTCGCAATACTAAAATAAAATCAACCCAATCATGACCAATGTAGAATTAATGAAAGAAGGCTATCAACACTTTTCAACAGGCAATGTTCCGGCTGTTTTAGCCATGTTTGATCCCGCTATTAACTGGCATCAATGCAAAAGTTTTCCATACGTTGAAGGGGAAGGCATATACACCGGTCCCGAAGAGGTGGTGAAGAATATTTTTATGAAAATACCCGAATTTTATGATGGATTCGCTATAACAATAACTGACATATTTGGCTCAGGCGATAAAGTAGCAATGCAGGGATTTTATGAGGGCGTATACAAGCAAACAGGTAAAAGATTTAAAGCTAATGCTGCCCATATCTGGACGTTTAAAGAAGGTAAGGTTACCCACTTTTTCCAGGCCGTGGATACTGCAACTATTTTTAGTTAAAATCGGTCGTTCATTTAAATCAAATACGCCAGAACAAGTAATCAAAGAAAAGCCCCGCCAGGGGCATTTCTTTAAACGGCAGCCTGGCTTTCCAAAATCAACGGTGCGTTGCACCGCAACTGACTACCTTGGCGTCATGTAAAACTTCAAACCTGTAATCTGGGTTTAAAATATAATTTACCAGGTTGCACATCCAAATCCACTGCCACACTTCTACCCTTATTGGAACAGGAGAACACATATTTTCCCGCGTCCAGTTCCCACCTGACCCGTCCACATTTTCATACTAAGCCTTAAATCCTATATGGAAAGTAGTTCCCAGGCCGGGTTTACTTACAGCAAAAATTTCTCCTTTATGCACTTTCACAATCTTCTTTACTATGGAAAGGCCGATACCCGTGCCCTCGTAGGCTGAATGTGCATTTAACCGGTGAAAAGAATCAAAGATCCTTTCCGATTCAGATTGATCCATTCCTATACCATTATCTGCTACCGTTATCCAAACCATTCCATCTTTCATCTTTCCGTTGATCTCAATGAAAGGCACACGTGAATTGAATTTTAATGCATTGCCAATAAGATTGATAAATAACTGGGAAAGGTAAGTTTCATTGCCCCTTACATTGGGCAGCGATCCAATCTTTATGACGGCATTCTGGTCTTTAATCTGCAATTCAAGAACATCCAGTGCATTTTTTATGGGTTTGTTCAGATCCACATTTACTAATTCCACATTTGCATCGATTAAACTGAGCTTTAAAATATCTTCAATTAAAAGATGCATCCTGTCGGTGTAGTTGATGATCTTTTCAGAGTAAGTCCTGCTGGATTCATCAAAAACTTCTTTATTCTGGGCTTTTAATTGTGTGGTGAAATAGTTGATTTTTCTTAATGGCTCTTTAAGGTCATGAGACACCATATAGGCGAATGCTTCCAATCCATTATTGGCTTCTTCAAGTTTGCGTTCGGCCTCTTTCCTGCGAAGCACTTCCGCTTCAAGCTCCAGGCTGGTTTTAGAATTGAATGCCTGGGGGAGAATCAACACCAGGTGATAAACAGTCGCCAGGCTCACAGATGCCGTCAGCATTCTCACCAGGCCGTTAAACCGGTACATGGGATACCAGAACATCAGGGCATCAATGAAGTGGGTGGTGCCACACAACAAAATAAAAGCTGCAAAATAAATATAAGCCTTGTTGAATTTCAGCACTGCCTTCTTCCTGGAAATATATTGAAGGATAATCACCGGGATAAGGAAGTAGGACAACCAGATCAGCAGGTCGCTGATAATGTACATCCATCCATGAAAATCAGACCAATAGCCACATCTCCAACGGGGCGGCCAACTGTCAGTACTGAATAATCCGGAAAAAAATTCAATAACCTGCTGCATTTGCATTGTTTTAAAAAGGAAAAAATATCTCTACCTCGGAACCAGGATATGAAATACGGTTTCCTGCCCTTCAACAGACGTAGCATATATATGACCCTGGTGTTTTTCCATTATTTTCCTGCACATGGCCAGCCCGATTCCGGTTCCGGAATAGGCCTGTTTGGAGTGAAGACGGTGAAAAAGTCCGAAAATCTTTTCCGCCTGGTCCTGCTCAAATCCAATCCCATTATCAATAACACAAATTTCGTAGTAACTGAGGTCAGCATGCAATTCAGGGAATTCCTTTTGTTTATCCGGGGGTAAGAGGGTACAGCTGATTTGTATTACCGGGGCTTTATCACCTTGCGAAAACTTTATCGAATTGTTCAATAAATTATAAAAAAGCTGGTGCATCTGGTGAGGAACTGCATTGATCGTTGGAAGTGCACCGGTAATGATTTTTGCATTTTTTTGTTCGATCAAAAGTTCCAGGTCTGTCTTTACTTCCTCCAGAATTTCGTGCAGGTCAACAGGTTCCTGCCTTTCTTCCTTATTGAGGCTGGCAAAATCCAACAGGTCGCGCAACGAATTGCTCAGCCTTTCCAGCGACTCGCCTATCTTATCAAATTTTTCCCTTGATATCGGCGTCATCGTGTCATAATCATTGGCCCTGATGATTTCCCGGAACATTTTAATTTTTCGTATCGGCTCCTGCAGATCGTGGCTCGAAACATAACTGAATTCCTCCAGTTCCTTATTCTTTTTTTCAAGTTCAGCCGTTCGTTCTGCAACCCTTTTCTGTAACTCGGCTTCATTTTGTTCCAGGTTGTTTCTTGCCATGATTTTATCAGTAACATCAATAGCCAGAACAATGGTCCGCTTGATTACTCCATCAGTATCCCTTAACGGTTGGAAAGTGAAATCCACATAAATGGATTTATTACTCTCCTTGTCCAGGACGATCTCGAATTCTTTACCAAAATAGGGTTGCCCTGTTTCCATGACACGCAATAATATATCTGCATAGCCTTCTGAAACAATATCGGGCATTGCCTCGTAAATGGTCTTACCGACCAGTTCATCCCTCCTTGCTCCTGCCATTTGAATAAATAAGTCATTGACTTCTTCAAATACCAGTTCCTTTCCATACATGATGCAGATACCTACAGGGGCCTGCATGACCATCGACCTGAAACTCCTTTCACTGTCGAACAGCGCCTTCTGTGTGGCCATTACCGGCCGCATATCCATCATTACAGCGCCAACGGCGATAGGTTCGCCAGTCACCTTGTCCCTAATACGGATGGAATTATTATATACCGGGAATACCTCGCCGGTCTTCAGGTGCCTTACGTTCATTATGCCAGACCATCGCCCTTCATTAATGACCCCAGGTAAAACATTTTGTTTTACAAATTCAAGATCTTCCGGAGTATGTAGCTCTGAAATGGGGGTTGCATAAACCTGTTCCACAGTGTCAAATCCCAGCATCTCCATGCCTGCTTTATTGAGGTAAGAATTTCGCTGGTTGGATTCAAGGATGGACATTAATTCAATACTGTTATCCACCAGTGTCAGGAGTTTCTGTTCCTTTTCATTGGCCCTGATTTCTGCAGTAATATCCTGGATAATTCCGGTAAACCGACAGGCCCTTCCATCTTCGGAAAAAAATACACGCCCCCTGGAACGAACCCACCTGACCACATGTCCATCTTTCGGATCTATAATACGATACTCATTTTCATAGGGAGCACGGATGTCGGGGTTCATGCAATCGCTCAATTTCTGTCTTGTCCTTATCCTGTCTGTCGGATGCATTCTGCAAAGAAGTTCATCAAGGGAAACCTCTGATTCCCGTGGTATATTGAATAACTCATGTGAAGTAGCGGAAAAGAAAATTTTTTGACTCACCAGGTCGCTATCCCAAATACCAATCCCGGCAGCGTCCAGTGCAATCTCGTACCTGTCATAAGAATTTTGAGCGAGAAAAGTTTTACCCATAATTCCGCAGTTTCTGAAATTATTTGTCACTAATGTATTCGGAAAACCCTGCCATGGCCATTACTGTAAAAATCATCCCTGATGGATCCGGGATTATCCCAGTCGAAACTTAATAAGGTCTTTAATGAATCTTCAAGCGATCTGATGCTGTCGGGTTTGGGAAAATAAACATCTGCGCCTTCCCTGTATGCCTTCTCCACTATGTTCCGGTGACTGGCAGTAGAATAAATGACGATCGGAAGCGTATAGCCTTTCTCCCGGATGATCCTTAATAATTCAAACCCGTTTCTGTCTGGCATATTGATGTCCAGGAATATAATATCCTGGTGGTTACATATCCTTTCTATCGTAACACCCTTTACTGAAGTAATATATTCAAACTCCAATGAAGGATCAATCTTGTTCACTACATCCCTGAAAAAAATACAATCATCCTGGTCATCATCAATAAGCAGCAACTTATGCAGGTTTGTCTTGTTCATGGGCTATAAAAATACTATTAATCTGTTGATAGCATTTAGTGCAAGATCTTATTTCCCCGGACTTTTGCCCGGAGAAGTTCAAGCACTTAACCTGTGTAAAAATTTCTACAACATGAGCTTAACAATTCCTTTTCCTTGCCTGTATGTAAAGTGAGCCAATGGTTTCTGGCATTAAAATTAAGCAGTACAGTAACCAGAAGATCAGTCCAGCGGTACAACTAATTTTTTAATCCGGAAAATGCAAGACAAACACTTATCATTTAAAGGAGCATGGCAGGTGCTGAAAGAATCTGCTTCGCGATTTGGGGACGATAAGATCCCCAAGTTAAGCGGATCCCTTGCCTACAGCACGGTGTTCTCACTTGCACCACTCCTGATTGTCATTATTTCCCTATTCGGCATTTTTCTTGGCAGGGAAGCCATAGAAGGAAAGATCTATGCGCAGCTGCAGGGATTTTTTGGTGCCGATACCGCCGCTCAATTGCAGGATATCATTAAGAATGCCTCGGCTTCCGGCAAAAGTAAATCCGCCGCTATCATCGGGGGTATTACCCTGCTGATTGGTGCCACCGCCATATTCAGTGAGATACAGGATTCCATCAACAGCATCTGGGGTATCAAACCCAAACCTAAAAAAGGATGGTTGAAATTTTTAAAGAACAGGTTTCTTTCTTTTTCTGTGGTGGTTGGATTGGGATTTCTCTTATTGGTATCCCTCGTTGTTAATACCATGATAGAAGGTTTCAACACAAAACTCCAGCAACTGCTTCCGGGAATTTCCATCGTCTTATTTTATATTATCAATATCAGTATCACCATTGCCGTTGTCACCATGATCTTCTCCGTTATTTTTAAAGTGCTGCCCGATGCAGAGATCAGGTGGAAGGATGTGATCGTAGGCGCCGCATTTACAACGCTTACTTTTTATGCTCGGAAAGTTTGCCATCTCTTTCTATATCAGCAAGAGCAATGTGGGCACTACGTTCGGCGCGGCAGGATCCATTGTCATTTTGCTGGTCTGGGTGTATTACTCTTCGATCATCCTGTATTTCGGGGCTGAATTTACCAGGGCCTGGGCCCTGCGATATGGATCCGAGATCGAGCCGGCACATTATGCCGTAACCACACAGAATGTTGAGGTCACTACAAATGAACCCAGTATTCAACAGAGTGATAAAAAAGTAAAAGAGGTTAAAAACTAAAAGGCCGTTATCTATTGAGTATATTGTTACTTAAATATACTTCATGATATTTCGCCTCCTGTTGATCTTTTCCCTTGCCCTGCAATATGCAAATGCCCAGACCAATCCTGATATCAGGATTAACCAGGAAGGCTATTTTACAGATGCTCCTAAAAAAGCCATTCTTACCGGTAAGTCAAAGGCAGACATTTTTTTTGTCGTGAGTGCCAATGGAAAGGATACGATTACACATGGCAGCCCTGGTGCCATGGTCGCTTCAAAAAACTCCTCGCTATTTTGTCGTACCCTGGATTTCAGCAGCATCCGCCAAACCGGTACCTACCAACTGCATATACCTGGTGTGGGCATTTCCTATCCATTTACTATCAGCGCTCACCCGTTGTATACTTCAGCCGTTTCATCCTTAAAAGGTTATTATTTTCAAAGAGTGTCCATGCCATTGGAATCATTGTACGCCGGCAAATGGGCAAGGCCTGCAGGTCATGCCGACCAGCGTGTTCTTGTTCACCCTTCTGCTGCTTCCGCAAACCGGCCGGCAGGTACTGTAATAGCTTCACCAGGGGGATGGTATGATGCCGGTGACTATAATAAATATATTGTGAATTCAGGCATAACCATGGGCACGCTGCTTTCTGCCTATGAAAATTTTCCCGCTTACTTCGATTCACTTCAAACCCATATTCCGGAATCAGGCAATGCACTGCCGGATATTCTTGATGAAATATTGTATAACCTGAGATGGATGCTGACCATGCAGGATCCATCAGACGGCGGGGTGTATCATAAATGTACGAACGCCGACTTCGACGGCATGGTGATGCCGGGTGCCACTACCCTTCCCCGTTATGTAGTGCAAAAAAGCACCGCAGCTGCACTTGATTTTGCGGCCGTCACCGCCCAATCATCAAGAATCCTTCGAAAATTTAATAAACAGTTGCCTGGATTGTCTGACAGTTGCAGCAAAGCATCACGCCTTGCCTGGCAATGGGCCGTAAAGAATCCGAATAGTATATATGACCAGGGAGCCTTGAATAAGGTATTTGAGCCAAAGATCACCACTGGTGCCTATGGCGACAATACTTTGTGGGATGAATGGTCATGGGCTGCATCAGAACTATACATCTCCACAAAAGAAAAACAGTTCCTGGATACCATCAGCCGCTACATTAACAAACCACTTACGCTGCCATCATGGGGACAGGTGTGTTTTGAAGGATATTACAGCCTGGTTCGTAACGAAAAACATCTTCCTGCTGCGGCAATTCCGCTGGTCACCAAACTGAAAGCCGGCCTTATTCATTTTGCCGACTCCCTGCTGTTGAATATGAATTCAAATGCATTTCAAACCGTGATCGGAGGATCGCCAAAAGATTTTGTCTGGGGCAGCAATGCAGTGGCGGCAAACCAGGGAGTACTTCTCGTGGAAGCATTCCTGCTGACCAGGAATAAAAAATATCTTGAAGGCGTAATCAGTAATGCAGATTATATCCTGGGCCGGAATGCCACGGGTTACTGTTTTCTCACCGGTTCAGGAACCCATTCCACCATGGATCCCCACCACCGCCCTTCTGTAGCCGATGGTATTGATGAACCGGTACCCGGACTTCTTGCCGGGGGCCCAAATCCGGGCAAGCAGGACGGATGTACATACTCGTTTTCTGAACCAGAAACTACTTATGTCGATGCAAATTGTTCTTATGCCTCCAATGAAATTGCCATTAACTGGAACGCTCCGCTGGTCTATATGTTAAATGCGCTGGAGTTCCTTTACCGCAAATAAAGCAGGTCAGAAACTATAGCCGAGGCTGAGGATGGCAAAACTGGAAGAGCCCATACCGATATTATACCAATAGGCGGAAAGATTGGCATTTTTATAGGACACAGCTGCCAGGATTCCCCGCTGAACATCCACCGAAGTACTGTAAAGCCTGGTACGCTGTCCGGAAATGCCTAAGGCCAGCCATTCCGTTGGGGAATACGTAAGATCAGTCCATAAATACCCGTAATTGAGATTGATGTCTTCCGTACTGATAAAATATTCTCCTTCGGCATACAATTCAAAGCGTTTATACCCCATCGTTAGTTCCAGTCCCGGCGCAACGCCGTCCGAATTACCAAAGACCACGCCGGCCATAACGGTGGCATCGGTCGTGAAAGACTCACCGAAATGAAAGTTCATACCGGTCCACAGTGAAGTGGTATTCCTGTCTTCGTAATTATACCTTGCTTCCAGGTGAAGCCGGCCCCTGTCTGCTGTTGCAACGGGCAAGACAAAAAAATCATCCTCTACAAAGTAAAAGTTGGCCGTTGCACTGAAGTCCCATTTTTTCCCGGGCTTTTTCTCTTCAGCAGATTTCAATTCCTGTCCGCAAACAGAAAAGCCCGTAATTCCGGCAATCAGGCAAGTGATCAGTTTTTTAAACATAACGATATAATTATCCCCCCAGTGCAATGGTCATAAAAACCAATGCAAGGCCAATGACAGTGAACAGCAGGCCCGACAACCAGGCTGGATAGCCGGTCTTGCGGCCCAGGACATATCCACCGATAAACAATAACAGTATCGCAATACCATTTGATACGCGGATAGCTATCATAGGGTTATCCTGTAAAAAAAAGAACGGAATAATAACAGGGAATGTGGAGGTGAACACCAGCAAAAAAATTACTCCTGCATTAAGAAGTTCTTTTTTTGAAACAAAGGGTCGCGCGGGCAGATCGGGTATCTTTAGTACAGCATCATGAAGTTCATGAATATGTTTAGTACTAATCGTGTCGGCCATAAAGGG
The DNA here is from genome assembly GCA_963707255.1 of uncultured Sphingobacteriales bacterium. Classification (GTDB taxonomy): domain Bacteria; phylum Bacteroidota; class Bacteroidia; order Chitinophagales; family Chitinophagaceae; genus Pollutibacter. The sequence continues at coordinate 609,219 of CAVPPM010000018.1, forward strand.
TGGAATGGCACCCTTTACAGACTGGTCAATTTCCTGGTTGCTTTTTGCAGTTTTTATTTTTCTGATCATCTGCCCTTTCTCTGCCTTATCCACCATCCTGCCCATCAGAAACATCATCGCATCTACGATACCCCAGGCCAGGTTACAACCGACGGCGGTCCATAGCATAGTCCTGATTTCCTGCTTACCTGATGAAGCCGCACTGAGGGAACAGGTAAAAGTAAGCACCATAATCAGCCCGAATATTATTTCAGAGAACCGGTCGATAGGCTCCAGGGAGGGTTCATACTCATTAATAAGCTTCTTGCCCTTTACAACAGACTGATCTATTGACATCCGTAAATTTATTCTTGGAATATCTGCAAAATTTCAGATAAACTATAAAAAATCGTCGCTATTCCGTTCAATGAAAAATGTCATATGCATTACGGGTGGTGAGGGCAGAAATTTCCTCCAGTTTTTTCCCGGTAACGTCTGAAAGAAAGGAAGCTATATAGGTAAGATAGGCAGGTTCATTGCGTTTCCCCCTGAACGGAACAGGAGCCAGATAGGGCGCGTCGGTTTCCAGTACCACCCGGTCGAGCCCCACTTCTTTGATCACTTCAGCGAGTCCGCTGTTCTTGAAAGTGAGGATGCCCCCGATACCGAGGTACATTCCAAGGTCTATGATCTCCCGCGCCTCATCAACCGTTCCGCCAAAACAATGAAAAATGCCCCGAACTTTGCCTCCACCGGTCTCACTTACAACATTAATACATTGCCTCAGGGATTCCCGCGAATGAATGGCTACCGGTAACTGGTGTTCCAATGACCAGTTTAATTGCCGCCGGAATGCGTCGTATTGAGCATCAGTGTGCGTAAGGTCCCAGTAAAAGTCAAGCCCTATCTCTCCAACGGCGGCAAATTTTCTCACTGATAGCCAGTCGCGGACTACTTCCAGCTGGTCTTCATAATCCTCTTTCACTGAGCAGGGATGCAGTCCCATCATGGCAATGCACTGGTCCGGAAAATCGGTTTCCATTTCCAGCATGGCGTCTATGCTCGACTTGTCTACATTGGGCATATAACAGGTACTCACGCCGGCCTCCCTGGCCCTTGACATCATGTCGCGCCTTTCACCGGTAAATTCTTCAGCGTATAAATGACAGTGTGTATCAATCCATTGTGCATTAGCCATGGTATAAAGATCGGAATATTCTGCCGGCCTGTTAAACCTTCCCCATTTTGGGCGGTCTGATCAATGCAAGCTGTAAAAGTTTTTATCTTTTTTAACTATATAAACTCTCCCTTTATGAAAATGAATTCGTCCGTCCGTGGCCTGGTGGCCCTGCCCATCCTGGCCTTTTTGCTTTTTGCCGTTTCCTGTAAAAAGGAAGACATTCAAACCACTAATACAAAAGAAGCCAGTGACCTGGTGGTAGAAGCGGGAGTTAGTGAGACCATCCTGGAGTCGGCCTTTGACGATGTTTTTGATAACACGGCCGGCATCGACGGAACAACCGCAGGGGAAGACCTGGGTATATATGGCAGTTCAGGTGTTGGTATTTTCACCGGACAGGCAACTGCAGAACCCACAACCCGCTGCTTTACCGTAACGGTTACGCCAAAAGAAAGGGGCGTTTTCCCAAAAACGGTGGTTATTGACTTTGGCGACGGTTGCGTGGCAAGGGAACATTTCCGGAAAGGCAAGATCATTACCGTTTACTCCGGTCCGCTCCACATCCCCGGAAACAAGGCCGTTACTACTTTTGAGGGATACCAGGTCGACAGTTTTACAGTGGCTGGAAAACACACCATCCTCAATTCAACCCGTCCCGGCGATAACCAAAGAAGTTTTACCCGTACCGTGGAAAACGCCGTGGTGAAGAATATCAAGACCAATTTCTGGTGGTCCTGGAGCGGTGCCAGGGTGATGACACAGGTGGAAGGTAACGGAACACCCCTGTTTCCGTTAGATGATGTCTACCAGTTTACCGGCAGCAGGCATGGAGAAAATGCTAACGGTAAGAAATGGAGCGCCACCATTGTGAATCCGCTCGTCAAAGCATTTACCTGCCGCTGGATTTCCCAGGGTACGGTGGATATTAGGGTGAACGATACCGTTGGTGTATTGGACTTCGGAAACGGGGACTGTGATAATACCGCTACCGTCACTGTTAACGGGGTTTCCAGGGTCATTTCCCTGCGCTAAAAAATACTTGGACATAAGAAAAAGAATTGTAACTTAGACACAGTTTTCATAGGGTACGGATTAAAAACGGGCCAGGGTGTCTACCCAGGCCCAATTTATTTGAGACTTCATAATCAGCACTTTACAGACCCCTTTTTACAGTTTTTCGGTTACCCATCCCCGCTTTTTTATTTCTTCCATAACTTTCGGTAATGCATAGGTGATTTTGTCAAATGCCCTGGCACTGTCGTGAAAAACAATGATGCTTCCCGGACGCATATTCCGGATCACATTGTCTGTACATTGTTCATTGGAAATGTTTTGGTCAAAGTCACCACTTAGTACAGACCACATCACAGGCTGAAGGTTCATGTTGGTCTTCAGGTGCTTTACCTGTGAGAACCGGAGGCGGCCATACGGCGGCCTGAAATAACCCGAACGGATATACTCCGCAGCGTTGCTGATATCATGGTAATATGCGGAATTGTCTGTTTTCCATCCATTGAGATGATGGTAGGTATGATTGCCGGTCGTATGTCCGTGTTCAATGATTCGCCGGTAAATTGCAGGATGGGCAACTACATTTTTACCAATGCAGAAGAAACTGGCCCTGGCATCATATTGTTTTAGTGTATCCAGTACAAATGGCGTGGCCATTTCATGAGGGCCATCGTCAAAAGTCAGGTAGACTTTATTTCCTTCAGCAGGCATTTCCCAGATACATCCGGGATAAAACATCCTCAGCCACCAGGGAGTTGTTACCAGGTATCTCATAGAGTAAAGTTAGCAAAGAGAATTGGCGGATTAGCGGATTGCGAATTTACGGATTGTGTAGATATGATCTATGTCTTATGAATCCGCAAATCCGTCATCCGCGATTCGCCAATGCAGCTAATCCTCACCTTAGGTGGGATGAACTCTTATCTTTGCGCGATGAAAAATGTACGTGTAAGGTTCGCTCCCAGTCCAACAGGCGGACTGCATCTGGGTGGTGTCAGAACGGTTTTATACAATTACCTTTTTGCCCGTCAGCATGGTGGTGAATTTATTTTACGCATCGAGGATACAGATCAGAACCGCTTTGTAGAAGGTGCTGAAAAATATATCACCGATTGCCTTTCCTGGGTTGCCCTGGAACCGGATGAAAGTCCGGCTAAAGGCGGCCCCTATGCCCCTTACCGCCAGAGTGAAAGAAAAGAAATTTACCGGCAATATGCACACCAGCTGGTGGACAACGGTCATGCCTACTATGCCTTTGATACGCCGGAAGACCTTGAACATATGCGCACCCAATTCAAATCAGCGCATAACCCTTCACCGCAATATGATGCAGGGATCAGGCTGAAAATGAAAAACTCCCTGGCGCTGTCCAAAGAAGAAACAAAAGAACTAATCAGCAATAATGTCCCCTATGTGATCCGTATCCTCATGCCTGAAAATGAAGAGATTCATTTTACCGACATGATCAGGGGCGAAGTAAGTTTCCAGACATCACAGTCAGACGATAAAGTACTGCTCAAAGCCGATGGCATGCCTACCTATCACCTTGCAGTAGTGGTGGATGACTACCTGATGAAAATCACCCATGCCTTCAGGGGAGAAGAATGGCTTCCTTCTGCACCCGCACATATTCTTTTATGGAAATACCTGGGTTGGGAAAAAGATATGCCGAACTGGGCCCACCTGCCATTGATATTGAAACCTGACGGACATGGAAAACTGAGTAAGCGGGACGGCGATAAACTCGGATTCCCAGTATTTGCCATGAACTGGACAGATCCCAAAACCGGAGAACTGACTGAAGGGTTCAGGGAAAAAGGATTTCTTCCGGAAGCTTTCCTGAACATGCTGGCCGTCCTGGGATGGAACGATGGCAGCGAACAGGAAATATTTTCCCTTGATGATCTCGTGGATAAATTTTCCATCGACCGGGTACATAAGGGAGGCGCCAAATTCGATTTTGAAAAGGCCAAGTGGTTTAACCATGAATGGATAAAACGCAGTTCGTCGGCACGACTGCTGCCTGACGTGAAAGCCCAGTTTCATTCAGCGGGAATCAGTGTTCCAGATGAACAACTGTTGACAGTTATCGGAATGGTTAAGGAGCGATGCACCCTGCTGACTGATTTTGTTGGACAGGCTTCTTTCTTTTTTGTGCGTCCTTCTACAGTGGATAAGGAGGCTGTCAAAGGAAAATGGAATGATGACAAAGGGAAATATTTCCAGGAACTGATAAATGCACTCCTGCCATTGCAACCGTGGGAAGCTTCATCTATCGAAACCGTCTTTAAAGAACTCGCTGCTGCAAAAAATATTAAAGCAGGAGAACTTTTATTTCTGTTCAGGATGATGCTGGTGGGTGGAAAGTTTGGTCCGCCTGTTTTTGATATTGCCGCATTTCTCGGTAAAGAGGAAACGATGGCAAGGATCAGCCAGTTCCCGTCACTGATTTTATGAAGTGAAGCCGATGAACGGAATCACTACCGCTAAAGAAACGCCTGATCTTAATTCACTGTACATTTGTCGATATGATGAATACGCCTTCAGATAATCCTTCAGCACCTATACGTGTACTGGTGGCCAAGGTTGGCCTCGACGGCCATGACCGGGGCGCCAAAGTAATCGCCACAGCGCTGCGTGATGCAGGCATGGAGGTGATTTATACCGGCCTTCGTCAAACGCCTGAAATGGTGGTCAATGCTGCCCTCCAGGAAGATGTGGATGCCATCGGCATCAGCATCCTTTCAGGCGCCCATATGACGGTGTTTCCAAAGGTGATCACCCTGATGAAAGAAAAAGGACTGGACGATGTTCTGCTTACCGGTGGAGGCATTATCCCTGAACCGGATATGGATGAACTGAATGCCCTGGGGGTAGGTAAACTTTTTCACCCGGGAACAAACACGAAGGACATTGCTGCTTATATTAAGGAATGGGTCAGCGTGAACCGACGCAATGTAATGTGATAGTGTGCTGGTGTGGAAATGTGGAAGTGCAAATTTGGAAATTATAATTTACATACTTTAATATAGTTATGGAAACACTACTGACTTCGCTGGACAATGGCATACTAACAGTAACGATCAACCGCCCGGAAAAACTGAACGCGCTGAATAAAACAGTATTAACGGAGCTCAGCGAAACATTCAGCGATGTATACAGAAATCCAGGTATCCATGCTGTGATACTGACCGGTTCAGGTCCCAAGGCATTTGTGGCAGGCGCTGATATCAGTGAGTTTCTCAGCCTTTCACCCGAAAGGGGTGCTGCACTGGCGAAAATTGGCCAGGATATTTTTTCCCGTATTGAAGACTGCCCAAAACCTGTTATCGCCGCCGTCAACGGGTTCGCCCTGGGCGGGGGCTGCGAATTGGCCATGAGCTGCCATTTCAGGGTGGCTTCCACCAATGCAAAATTCGGACAGCCTGAAGTTAACCTGGGCATCATCCCGGGATATGGCGGAACACAACGACTGACCCGGCTGGTGGGCAAAGGAAAGGCCATGGAACTGATGATGTCGGCCAACATGATAGATGCGGCGCAGGCATTACAGCTCGGATTGGTGAACCATGTTTTTGAGCCCGACCAACTGTTACCCCAGGCCATCATTCTATTGGAAACTATCGTCTCCAAATCCCCCTTCGCCATAAGCCGTGTTATTGCGGCGGTAAATGCATCGTTTAACAATAACGTCAATGGTTTCGATGAAGAAGCAAGGCTCTTTGGTGAGTGTTTTGGCACCGAAGACATGAAGGAGGGCGTCACGGCTTTCCTGGAAAAAAGAAAGGCATCATTCCGTAAAAACTGATAAGGCGGCCGGGATTTTATTCACCGGATATATGCCTAAGATCATATTTCCACACTTGCTCTATTGCAAATTTTCATATTAACTTCGTCCCTTATGGAATACAGAATCGAAAAAGATACCATGGGCGAAGTTAATGTTCCCGCCCAGGCTTACTACGGCGCACAAACGCAACGCAGTATCGATAATTTCAGGATCGCACAGGACATCAACAGGATGCCGAAAGAAATTATCCGGGCATTTGCCTACCTCAAAAAAGCAGCCGCACTTACCAACCTCGATGCGGGCATTTTGCCAAAAGAAAAATCCGACCTGATCGGCCAGGTATGTGATGAAATACTGGAAGGAAAACTGGACGATTATTTCCCGCTGGTAGTATGGCAGACCGGAAGCGGAACGCAAAGCAATATGAATGTGAATGAAGTGATCGCTTATCGCGGGCATGTGATAAAAGGCGGACAACTTACCGATAAAGAAAAATTCCTTCATCCGAATGATGATGTCAATAAATCACAATCATCCAACGATACTTTTCCCACAGCGATGCATATTGCAGCCTATAAAATGCTGATGGAGACCACCATTCCGGGGATTGAAAAATTGAGGAATACACTTGCGGAAAAAAGCCGGAAGTTCATGAAGGTTGTGAAGATCGGAAGAACACATTTCATGGATGCCACACCACTGACGGTTGGACAGGAATTCAGCGGATATGTATCGCAGCTCGATCATGGCCTGAGAGCAATTCGCAATACCCTCGCCCATCTCAGTGAACTGGCGCTCGGTGGAACCGCTGTAGGAACAGGAATCAACACACCGGATGGCTATTCTGAAAATGTAGCAAGGCATATCGCTAAACTCACCGGACTGCCTTTTGTAACTGCCGAAAATAAATTTGAAGCGCTTGCCGCCCATGATGCCATCGTGGAAGCACATGGCGCACTGAAAACAGTGGCCGTAAGCCTGATGAAAATCGCCAATGATATCCGAATGCTATCATCGGGCCCACGCAGTGGGATAGGCGAAATTTTTATTCCTGATAATGAACCGGGTTCTTCCATCATGCCCGGCAAGGTAAACCCAACGCAATGCGAAGCGCTTACCATGATCGCCGCCCAGGTGATGGGAAATGATGTAGCCATTAATATCGGCGGCGCCACCGGTCATTTTGAACTCAATGTGTTTAAACCCGTCATGATCTATAATTTCCTGCATAGCGCAAGACTGATCGGTGATGGTTGCGTAAGTTTTAATGATAAATGCGCTATCGGGCTTGAACCCATCGAAGCGAATATCAGAAAACACGTCAACAATTCACTGATGCTGGTGACTGCACTGAATACAAAAATCGGCTATTACAAAGCTGCTGAAATTGCACAAAAAGCGCACAAGGAAGGCACAACACTGAAAGAAATGGCGGTGAAACTGGGCTACCTAACGCCCGAGCAATTTGATGAATGGGTTAAACCGGGGGACATGGTGGGAAAAATATCCTGACCCTTCTTACTAACTGTATCGCATAAACGGGTTACTCATAATTTGCATACCACGCAATATCTTCACGCTGGTTCACCGGGGTAAGGTTCCTGTACCAGTTGTATATTTTACGGGAAACGAACTCCTCCACACTCAGGTATGGAGATGAAGGAATGGCGTAGTTTTCCAGCGAAGCAAGCACCGAAATATAATTGATGGGTGATGCGGCGCCTTGGGGCAGGTCAATGATGAGGTTCTTCATTATGGGTTTTATTGGATGATAATTTTTTCTGTTTTCAATTCAAGTCCGAATGCATTGACAATCGTCAGCAGGTAGACTCCCCTGCCAAGACCATTCGTTTCGATATTGATTTTCTTTTCCCTTGAACTGCCCTTCAACAATATCCTTCCTGCCATATCAATAAGCCGGTAATTCACGGGAAGTGCATTTATGCCGTTGCCAAGATCAATGTGCAGCCATTCCCGGGCGGGATTGGGGTAGACTAATATCCGGTTGCCTGGTACGCTAACAGGGGTAACAGGGACTTCTTTTACAGGAAGTGTAGCACCGGTATAATAATATTCAATAATAGCACCACGGTCAGACAATGCACTTGTTCCGTTTCCGCTGGGGCCTGAGGTTTGACCGATGGAATCTGTTACCAGGTAAATGCGCATTCCATCCCTGCTGATCGCAATATCCCTGTACCGGTTTGAGGTCCGGAAATAAGGAATTGAATCGCTGGTAAATCCGTCCATCGTGGCATTCATCGTATACCTGTATACTACTCCCCTTCTTAGTGTAGGGATGAGCAGGGAAGGATACCAGCCCGGAATACCATAACCTCCGTTAACATGATAAAAATCAATGCTTGATGGTGCAATGGTCGGGTATTTCATCCAGTCCGTTCCATCGGCATCACAAACGGACAAGGGCAGTGGAGCACAATCAGTGTATAGCGTACTCATTGGCGGCTGGAAATTGGCTATCGGAACATCTGTTTCATCCAGGACCGTTGCACCGCCGGGAATGGTACTTTCTGAATACGGAGTGCTGGAACAATTGCTGCCAGACGCCGTTGACCAGTTGATATAGGTATAATTGATATTGTCGAGGTAGCCTGCAATATTTGGCCACCCGTAATTTTTTCCTCCCTGGATGATATTAATTTCATCGTCTGTCCTGGGACCATGTTCACTGCTGAATAATTTTCCGCCGGTGGTATTTGTGACAGCGGTATAACCGGTGGTGGGATTCTTCTGCCATACAAGTCCCTGTGGATTTCTATGACCCATGGTATAAATATGACTGCGTATGCCACCCATTAACGGGTTGTCGGCCGGAATGCTTCCATCCCTGCCATATCCTCAACACCTTCCCGGAATAATTGGTATAATCTGATGCAGACAATTGAGCGGCCGTTGGTAACAACTGCGATACAATAGGGCTGCAGCGATTGCCAAACTGGTTAGCGCCACGGTCCCCGCAGGTATAGTATAACATGCCGTCGGCGCCAATGATCAGCCTGCCGCTGCTATGGTCATTATTGGCCGGCAAACCTGATATCAGTATGGTTTCATTGGTAAGTGACGGAGTGGACGTATTGTTAAATTTGAACCTCGAAATCCTCAGGGAACCCGCTGCACTGGTATAGGCAATGAAAATGGAATCCACTGCAGGAAATGAGGGATGCAGCGCCATTCCCATCATGCCGTCCTGGCCAATGCTGTTTGCAGGCGGCGTGGGTCCTCCGCCGGTACGGCTAACCGTTACGTATACCCCATTGTTTATCATGTTGAGCAAGACCTGCCTTATGCCGGTAACCGGATCAACCCTGATCACCCTTCCTATCTTTTCCGTGATATAGAGATAATTGTCGGGCCCATAGATAATTTCAAATGGATGTGCAAGCCGGAACGGTGAAGCTGATCTTGTATTGATGATGGACCTTGTAAAGGGTTCGCCCTGTGCCGATGCACGTTCCGCATAGAGTATGCAGATACCCGATAAGTAGGCTAACACATATTTCATCAAGGCGCTGGATTGATAATGAATAACGAATTGCGTCCTTTAAAAGTATAGCATGAGGATGTTTTTAGTGTGCCAAATTGTAGCTATTGGTTGTCAGGCAAATAACAACATAACGGTATGGAGTACGCTAAATAATACGGTGTAATTACGGTATTTCATTCGCAGTTTTTCATGGGAAATACGATTGCATTAGAAAACTTGTCGCACTAATTTTGATTTCAGTCCAACCCCTGAAAAGAATCCTGTCTATGAATAAATCTTTACCCTTCTTACTCATATCAATGGTCTGTTGCATGCTGCATGAAAATGCAGGCGGCCAGACCATTGATTTTGGAAAAAGTTATGTAAACCTGACGAAAGGGCTGAATGGCGGTACAATCGAACCAGGTGATATCCTGGAGATAAGGGCTTCCTTCGTAGTTCGGTCAGGCGTGGTAGATAGTTGTTCTTTCTCCGATAATATACCCGCAGGTACTGCTTACATTCCCGGCACGATAAGGATCATTACCAATGAGGGTAAAATATACAAACAGTTTACTGATGCCCTTCCCGATGACGAGGGATGGATTACAGGCACCAATGTAAGGATCAACCTCGGCTACAACCAGACAGATGCACCTGCAAGATCCTTCAGGAGAGGACGCTTGCGGAATACACATAAACCATCTTTTTATAACAGCGCCTGTATCATGGTGGCCAGCTACCAGGTAAGGGTAACCGCAACACTGGGTTCTGTAATCAATATCGGTGCCGGGTATATGACGTATCGTTCAGGTCTTGCTCCTGAAGTGATTTATGGATTTCCCTCCAACAGGGTAATGGTATATACCAATATGGGTATGTGTCCGAATGTGACCGGGGTGAATACCCTGGGAACCGAATTCAATGGAAGCTTTGGCAGCGGTAAGCCACGGAACAGGGGAACATCTGCAAACGTGCCCCCCAGCTATTCCTACCAGATTTTTACCACCAACACGCCGAACGACTATACGTACGGTATCGCCAATAATACCTCAACACTGACCAATTACAGTACGTCAAACGGTTGGGCCAAACCCGACCTGTCGACGCCCTCGCACCGGGTCTTTTCCGTATGGGATATCATTGGGGATCATACCGGGGCTGCCGTACCCTCATTGGGAAATCCTGCAGCAGACACCGTTAACAACAATAACGGAGGTTATATGCTGGTGGTAAATGCCAGTTACCGCATAGATTCTGCATTCCAGCATACTATCTCGGGGCTATGCCCCAACACCTATTACGAAATATCCTGCTGGATCCGGAACATCTGCTCCAAATGCGGATGTGATTCCAACGGACGGGGTGCCACCGGTGGTGCCGGGTACATTCCCACAGTGGCCGGACCTCCCGGAACTGCAGATTCATCAGGCGTTTACCCGAACATAACTTTTGAAGTGGATGGGCTTGATTACTATTCCACGGGCAATGTGCGTTATACCGGCCAGTGGGTTAAAAAAGGCTTTACTTTCCTGACCGGGCCTGCCCAGACCAGTTTTACGCTGAAATTCTTTAATAATGCACCCGGTGGCGGAGGAAACGACTGGGCACTGGATGACATAGCCGTTGCCACATGTTATCCGAATCTGTCTGTAACACCATCTGTATTTACAGGTTGCGCTGATAACCCTGCGTATTTTGGCGCCACAGTACGTTCATATTTCAGCAACTACAATTATTATAAATGGCAGATCAGTACTGATGGCGGAAGCACCTGGGCAAACACCGGCGTTTCCGGTGTGGCTACACCGATGTTTACCGCCGGACAGTATGAGTATACTGCAAACTATCCGCCCTTCATTACCAGTCCCTCCGATAGTGGCAAACGATTTAGGATAGTTGTGGCCACAACACCTGGCAACCTCAGTAGTGCAGGATGCTCCTATACCGATATCGCCAATGTGACCACACTGAATATCCTGGACTGTTTTGTCCTTCCCTCGGATATTCAGAATTTTCATGGGTCACGACAGGGTGAAGAAATATTGTTATCCTGGGAAACGCTGAATGAACAACCCGATATGGAATTGCAGGTGGAGAAAAGCACTGATGGAATAAATTTCAGTGTGATACAAAAATTGAAAGGCGTTGCATCACCGGGGAACAGTGGAAAATATCATGTGAAAGATCCCGGGAAAATATCCATCAATACCTATTACCGAATCAGGCTCGTGGATGGTACACGCCAGGTATTCAGCAATACCATAATGTTTGGCCCGGCCGCAAATGCCCAATGGTCGGTCAGGAAAGTGGTTAATCCATTCAACAATACAATATCACTGCAGGCCAGCATCCCCGAAAAAGGCAAAGTTATTTTTATCCTAACCGATACCTATGGCAGGACGATCCTGAGAAATCAACAGGTCTTTGAAAAGGGAACTTTCAGCTGTAGTATTCCCGTGCAGCAGGAATTGAAAAAAGGAATCTATATACTAACCGTACAGTATGCAAACGGAAGTGAAAATGTGAAACTGATGAAGCAATAAACTGTACCTGTTCTTCCGGTACCTGCTGCTCCGCCTTGTGCGGGGTGCTTTGATCCATACCCAGAAACAAATGCGATAGCACAACCTCGCATCTTGTAGAGACCCTCCACACGGAGGGTTTTTTTAGTTACAGGTATACTTGAACAGCGTTCTTCCGCTAAATACACCAAGGGCGTCAAAGCTGTCACCCTGGGCATACCATTCTGTAATATAGCCGTCAGTAGAAAACTTAACGTCTTTGATTGTGGTATTGTAAGTGTCTGCTGCTGCACCATTGTCATAAGTAGTCATACTGATGGTCCTTATCACATTGGCCGACTTCTTTCCGATATCCACTGCCAGGATAAAAAGGAAGGTTTCAAAAGCATCGGGCATAACCTGGATAAAATTCTTTGCTGTTTTTCCGGCATCATAGGTCATATCTGCTGTCAGTATTTTCTGGCTGTTGCCAGGAATCAGCGTATTACCTTCTATCCTGACCAGGTTACCTCCCGTCCACGTATAAACGAATTTGGCTAATGGAACCGGAATGGCAGAAAGGGCAATGGTTTTTTCCTTCAGGTATCCTGCAGCATCATAACTGTAATTATAAACGTATTCATCACTGGAAGGATCAGAAGGATCCAGTAAGGAATAGTATTTACTGATCCTTTTGCTGGCATCGGTGACAAAGTATTCGTTGGGCCCTACCCTTACAGTGTCACCCTTATAGATAAGGTTAGCCGATGCTTCAAGGGAAAGACTGATACTATCGTATGCTTCCACCCTGGTGGCCTGGTTGCTCGAATTAAATATGGTAAACAGCGAAAACTCACCCTTCCCAGTAAGTGAATCTGCCGCAATAATTTTATTCACCCTGCAGTTATCTCCCAGGCCTCCGCCGGGAGTTCCCCCGGGGTTTGATCCATTTTCAATACTTTCTTCCTTTGAACAGGATAACAGGAAGACAAGCATACCTGAAGCAATGAGTATTGCATTCTTGCCCATAAGCTATGTATTTAATTTTACAGGACCTGCACTTCATCATTCACTTCACTGCTGGTTTCGACAGTAGGATAATTGTCTGCTCGCGGAGGAAAAAACTTTTTCTGGAATAAGAGGATCATCAGTACCCCCATGGAAATGGAAGCATCTGCAATATTGAAAACAGGCCTGAAAAATTCGAATGGTTCGCCTCCCCAGAGTGGCACCCAGGAGGGAACAATGGCATCTGTTATTATAGGAAAATACAGCATATCCACCACTTTACCATGAAGAAATCCTGCGTAACCGGAGGTAAAATCGTTATGCATGGCAGACCTGGCAATATTCTGTGTAAACGGATCGCTATTTTCAAAAAGGAGGCCATAGAAAAGGCTGTCGATCAGGTTGCCGATGGCGCCAGCATAGATCAGCGTGGCACAGATGATAAATCCGGGGTGGTATTTACGCCTGACGATATGTATGATATAAAACGTGCCGAAAATCACTGCCACCAGCCTGAACAAGCGTTAGTGCCAGTTTGCCCCATTCTCCCCCCAGCTTCCAACCGTAGGCCATTCCTTCATTTTCAATGAAATGTAAACGGAACCAGTTCATACCGGAAATAGCGATATGCTCTTCACCGAGATAATAATTAGTCTTAATATAAATCTTCAGCACCTGGTCGAGGAATAGTATCAGCAACGCCAGCAAGAATGCGGTCCTTAATTTCACAAACGAATTTTAAGGGACAAATATACTAATAATGGGCCCCACCACGTGGTAAGCATATGCAAAATCTTATTCCTCGTAATATACCCGCTTCACCCGCTGGGAAATTCCGGTCATGATATCGTAAGGAATGGTGCCCGCCCACCTGGCCAGTTCGCTGACGGAAAGCCCTTTGCCAAAGACCAGCACCTCTTCACCCTCCTGCAGACCGGCAATATCTGTGACGTCCACCATGGTCATATCCATGCAGATCAGTCCAACAACCGGCACAAGCTGACCCCTGATCATCACTTTTCCGACCCCGTTACTAAGTGATCTCGGATACCCGTCTGCATATCCGATCCTGATGGTAGCTATCCTGGAGTCCCTGGATAGCACGCCTTTTCGGCTATACCCCACACTTTCTCCCGCCTTTACTTCCCGTATCTGTGCGATGGTTGTGGTAAGGGCGGAGGCCTCCTGTAAATGAAAGTTTTCCGCCACAGGGCCGGATCCGTAGAGACCAATGCCCAGCCTAACCATATCCAGTTGCAGGTTCGGATGGCGGTGTATAGCCGCTGTATTGGATATATGGCGGATAAATGAATAGCCCAGCAATGCCGCCAGGTCGCTGGCGGTTTTATTAAATGAAGCCGCCTGGTGCCGGGTAAAAGCATCCACCTTTGGGTCTTCGCTACCTACCAGGTGGGTAAACACACTGATCACACGGAAAAGGTTGTTCCCTTTAAGGTAGTTCATCAATAAAGGAAGTTCCGACGGATCAAATCCCAGCCGGTGCATCCCGGTATCCAGTTTAAGGTGGATGGGATACTCGGTTATCCCCTCTGAAATAAGGAAAGCGCCAAACTGCCGTAGTAACTGGAATGAAAATATCTCAGGTTGAAGATCAAAGCCGGTAATGGCGGGAAAGGATGCCTCTTCGGGATTCATTACCATGATTGGTAAACTTATCCCGGCCTTCCTCAGGTCCGAACCCTCATCAGCATATGCCACTGCAAGGAAATCCACTTTGTGGTATTGCAGAAGGCTGGCAATTTCATAACTCCCGCTTCCGTAAGAAAATGCCTTCACCATTACCATGATCCTGGTATGTGGTGATAAAAATTTACGGTACTCGTTCAGGTTATTACTAATGGCGGAAAGATTGATCGACAATACCGTCTGGTGGGTTTTCATTTCCAGCAACTGGTTGATCCGCTCAAATTCAAAAACCCTCGCGCCTTTCAGCAATACCACTTCATCCTTGAACTGCATGGGATGAAACTGGCTGATAAAATCTCCTGTGGAAATAAACATTTCAGCGGTCAGCCCTGCAGCAGTGAATACTGTGGCATGTTTGACCATGAGCGGACCGATGCCAATCATCCTGCTGACCTGGCTGCGTTTTAATATGCTGGCGATATGCAGGTATCGTTCGTCTTCAGGTATTCCACTTTCGGGTATATCTGAAAGGATGACCACCTTGCTGCCCTGTTGCTGCTGCCCCAGGAAATCAAGCGCCAGTTTGAGAGAGCTCAGATCGGCACTATAACTGTCGTTGATGATGGTGCAACCGTTGATGCCATGCTTCATTTCCAGTCTCATGGCCAGCGATGGCAGCGATTTCATGCCAGCCGGAATAAGCCCCGGATCGATGCCCAGTTCCAGCATTACCACGGCGCAGGTGATCGAGTTTTCCACCGCAGCCTGGCCGGTAAACGGAATGGTATATTCCAGGTCCCGGGATTGGTAACGTAGACGAATAACCGAATTAATGCCCGACGTCTCCGTATGCAGCACCCGCACTGTGGCGCCGGGGTGATGGCTCCATGACAGTAAGCGGATATTTCTTTCTGCAGCGAAGGCATTGGCAGCTTCTTTCAATTCAGCATAGTCACTGCAATAGACCAGTACCCGGCTTTCGGAGAAAAGGGATAATTTTTCCCTGATCTTCTCCTTTACACTGGTAAACCCTTCGCTATGGGCATCACCGATATTGGTAAAAATTCCAATATCCGGCCTGATGATCCTGGCCAGTTTTTCCATTTCACCAACAGTGGAAATACCCGCTTCAAAAATGCCCAGTTGCGCTTCTTCATTCATCTGCCAAACACTCAATGGAACACCTATTTGTGAATTGTAACTTTTAGGACTTCTCACGATCCGGTAATAGGTTTGCAGGAGGTGATTGAGCCATTCCTTTACAATGGTTTTACCATTACTGCCCGTAATGCCAATGACCGGGTAATGAAAACCCGAACGGTGAAAGGCTACCAGTGTCTGCAAGGCCGACAATGGATCTTCCACCAGGATAAACACAGCGTCAGGGTAGTCTTCGGATAATGGTAAACGGGAAACAATGAAACACCGTACCCCCCTGCCATAGGCTTCGGGAATAAAAAGATGGCCATCACGGCGATAACCGGCGATAGCAAAAAAAACAGATCCTGAAGGAAATAATATTTTCCGGCTGTCGGTAAGGATATGATCAATGCGAAGGTCTGATGTTCCAAATTGCCGGCCATTGACAATACGTGCGATATCCTTTACAAGATACACCGGCATAGGTTTCAGCTTTGCTGTTGATTTTTCATGGCGATCTTCCTTCTTTCATGGTGCATGGAATAAAACACAGATCCGGCGATACAGGCTACTATCACGCCCAGGGAGATAAAAATGGAAATGCGTATATCAAAAAATTCTATCAGCATCTTAATACCAATAAAAATAAGCACTATAGCAATGCCTTGTTGCAGGTAATCAAATTTATCAATCGCCCCTTTAAGTAAAAAGAAAAGGGAACGCAAACCAAGGATGGCAAAGATATTGGAGGAATAGATCACCAGGATATCATCCGAAGTAAAGGGTGCGTCTGCCTTTTCCCTGACCAGCGAAACCACGGTGGGAATGGAATCCAGTGCAAAAGCAATATCTACCGCCGCCAGCATCACCACCACCACCATTAATGTGGTGATAAAAACTTTACCGTGCACGTTGATAAAATATCTTCCCTTGGGTTCCAGTTCGGAAAGCCGGAAAAAGGACTGCATGAATTTATAAATCTTGCTTTGCCCCGGGTCAAATTCTGCCTCGTCTTTTTTGGTGAACAGCTTATATCCCGTATACAAAAGGAAAATTCCAAAGAGGTATAATATCCAGTGAAACCTTTCAATCAGTTCAATACCCACTGCAATAAATATGATCCTGAAAACAATGGCCAGCAGGATGCCGATCAGCAACGCACGGGCCGAATCATTTTCTTCCACCTTAAAATAAGTGAAGATCAGGATGAAGACGAAGATATTGTCGACACTCAGTGACCATTCCATCAGGTAGGCCGTGAAGTATTTGGTGGCAACAAGGGGCGACTTTTCAAACCAAAGAAAAATGCAAAAGGCCAGGGAAAGACCAACCCAGAATAAAGTTTGCCATAATGCCTTTCGTATGCTGACTGCAGAATCCTTTTTACTAAGGATACCCAGGTCAAAAATCAGTGCCAGTAAAAGTATTCCGCCAAATGTGAGATAGGTTACCTGGGTAGGGTTCATAGATATTTGCTTGGCAGCAAATATAATGTGATAATTTGGGAATGCGGTATTGTGGGAATGCTAATGCGGTAATGACAAATGGTAATGATCTCCGTTCACATTTCCACATTCATTTTCTCATTTCAACTTTCACACTTCCCACACTTACCAAATTATCTAATTTACTTCCCGTATTTTCTTCTTCGCAGAAACTGGTAAATGGCAATGAACAGTATCACCAATAGTATAGGAAGGACAATATTCAGTAACTGCCAGCTTGTTTTGCTATCCTCATACTTTGCCTTATCCAGTAACCGCAGGGTATAGTCCTTTCCCCTGGTTTCCAGGAGGCCCGACTGGTCAACCAGGTATTCCACAGCATTCAGCAGGAACTCACGGTTGGCATATTGCTGCTTCGTGTATTTATTCATGCCCATGGGAAGCGGTCCTTCCGTTTGGGATACTGCATTTAACGCCAGGTCACCGTCGGCCACCACGATCATCCTGCCGGGTTCTTTGGTAGCATTCAGAAAAGGCTGGCCTGCCGCAGCAAATGAATCGGCCATCGCCCCCGAAACTCGGTTGGAATAAAGCGATGTAAAATTTCCTTCCAGCAGGTAGGCCACCGGTATGTATGGACTTTGGAAAGTCTTCAAATCCTCCTCATTACGTATACTCGCCCATTCCACCCTCGCAGGAGTATGTAGTATCCGTGCGTCAGGGGACGTTGAAAGCAGTGCAGTTTTCTTTATTCCTTCAGCTTTAACGGTATCGATGGAATGCGGAAATTCGGCCACCACATAATCAAGGTTCTTGGCAATGGGATGATTGGTCGTATTTCTCAGCAAGGGAAAATATGGCCAGGGCAGTGTTTGTATTTGAGGCTTATCCCCGGTTGAACCGATCACTGAAGGTATTTTGTCGCTCTGCAGATCCTGCACCAGGTCCTGGTTGATCCTGACGCCATACCTGAACAGCAGATCTTCAAGATTCAACCCGAGGTCAAAGGCGATGAACTGCCCCTCACTGCGTTGCAGGCTGTCGAGGCTCGCATATAAATTATCGATCATCCAGATAACCTTTCCCCCGTGCATCACATACTGGTCGATCTTCATTTTCTGCTGGTCAGAAAAACGCTGGATAGGTTTAACGATCATCAAAGCATTAAATACCGGTGGAATGGCAGCAACGCTGTCTATCGGGATGATCCTGAAGGCATAATTAGGCCGAAGGGTATTTTCAATCAGGTCATACACACGGTAATCAAGCGGCTCCCCGTTACCCGAAAGATAACCGATCAGCGGAATGGTATCCTGGGTTATTTTATGGATGCTGCTGGCCAGTTTATATTCAAGTAACGCTTCAGCATTATTCAATGAACTGAGCCCGCCTTCGAAATTCTGTCCCTGGAGAAAATCCACCCCTACCGTACGATCCTTATAACTGATCACTGCACCGGGAAAAACCAGCCGCTGGTCTTCGCCCTCGCCTTCTTTCGTTTGTGCCTTTACGTTAGTTGGGTTGATGCCCAGTCGACGGAGCGAATCATATAAGTACGCCTTTGCGGTATCGTCGAGCCTGTCGCCGGGCCTTTCGAACGAGAAACTGATATTATTACCGCCGATCACCCTGAATTCATCCAGCATATCAGCGGTACTCCTGGAAAGTTTTTTGAATCCTGCAGGAAGGTCACCTGCCATTAGTACCGTTATGTTCACCTTATCTTTCAGTCCGCCCAGCATTTTTTTGGTAGGCTCGGAGATGGTATATCTTTTTTCCCCGGTGAGGTCTGCCCGGAAATGAAATTGTGAAAAAATATAATTAATGCCGATCAGCAATAATAAAAGGATCAGCCATCCGTATCGGGAATGAAGAAGACGTTTAAGCATGGGCATCAGCGTTTCACAAGGTTTCTGGCGGTGATAAATAGAAAGAAAAACACCACGGTAAAGAAATATACCAGGTCACGGCTGTCGATAACACCCCTGCTGATACTTTTATAATGTTCATCAATACCCAGCATACCGATATAGTAATCGGCCCCGGCTTCAAAAGCAGGTATCCTGCTGATGGCGGAAAAGGCGCTGTATACGGCAAAACAGGCAAAGGCACTTAACAGGAAGGCCACCACGGCATTCTGTGTAAAACTGCTGCAGCAAATGCCGATCGCCGTAAAAACTGCGGCAAGAAGGAACAAGTCCAAGATATGACCCGGCAATGCCGCCCATATCAATACCACCGGTAGAAAGACTGCTGATGGTATACACATAGATCAGTGTGGGCAGTATACCAATCAGGACGATCACCAGGGAAGCGATGTATTTTCCCAGGATGACCTGGCCATGGGTCAGTGGTTTGGTCTGCAGAATTTCAAAAGTCCCCCCCTTGAATTCTTCGGAGAAACTCCTCATCGTGATGGCAGGGATCAGTAATAACAATACCCAGGGAGCCATTTCAAAAAATGTATCCAGCGTGGCATAGCCCGAGTCAAAGAGGTTTGAATCAGGAAATACAAAAAGGAACAGTCCGTTCAATAACAAAAAAACAATAATGGCGATGTACCCGGTCAGACTACTGAAAAACTGTCTTAATTCTTTTTTACAGATTGCCCACATAGTAATTATAAAATGCAAGATTACAGGAACTGGGGAAAATAACGTCAAATTTCCGGCTAAAGTACCTATGCATCAATTTACTATCCAATTTAACTTGCCTTTTAAAGCGGGTTATGAAGTGTTGGATCATGTGGTGCTTATTCATTTCGGTCGTTCATCACGGGTTTTGCGCAAAAAAAATGGGATGGCGGCGGTAACAACAATCAATGGAATAATGACCTGAACTGGTACCCTGATGGCATTCCCTTAGCTTCTGATGACGTGGTGCTCGACAATACCTACTTCTCCGGCGCCTACCTGGTGGAACTGCCTTCAGGAAACACCAACATTGAAATAAATAGTCTCTTTATTGGAGGAATGGAAGACCTGGTTACCCTGTTGCTGCCCGTCACAAATACGGCGGCACCGGCATTAACGGTGTCGGGATCCGGTGACGCCATTACCATTGGCAGCCATGGCATCCTTCGAAATGCTTCAGGAGCAGGTTCCGGTACACCGATCCTGCTGACCGGATCATTAAAAATAATGGACGGAGGAAGGTATGTTCACCAGACCGCCCGTGGAAATGCGATATTGATCGATAAACTATCCACGGCTCCGGGAACAGAAAAAGGTGTTTTTGAATTTGATGTTCCGGGGTTGGCAGGCTATACCGTCTCCCTTACCAGCAACACCTTTGGCACCCTCAGTTTTCGAGCCCTTACTGCTGGTGGAACCAAATCATATAGTGGAAGTGGAACCGGAAATCTCCAGATCAGGGGAGACCTGGTTATTGAGACGGGAGTTCAGCTTTCTTCGACCCTTACCGCGGATATCCTTATCGGTGGCAGCCTGCAGGTTGAAGGCCGATTAAACCTGGCTCCGGTTACCACGGGAAGTACCGGGCGAAGCCTCAAATTCACTGGCCAAAATGCGCTGCTGACCGGGACCGGACAGATTTCCATGAACGCTAATTTCAGGGTTATGGAAATCACCGCCGGATCGCGGTTAACCATGAATAGAAATTGTACGCTGGATAATCTCTCCAATGCATTCATCAATTATGGCGTCCTCGAAACCGGGCAATATATCATCTCCGGCCCGGGGAAATTTGCCCAGGCCGACCTTGCCACCCTCATCTGCGGAAGTCCGGCCGGACTTCAGGCCTCGGGAGATTCGGGTAATATCCAGACAGGCATTCGTGAATTCAGTAAAAAATCAGCCTACCTATTCCAGTCACAGGTAGCTCAGCGAACCGGGTCCGGACTTCCCGACACCGTATCTGCGCTGGGCGTCAATAATGCCGGGGGCATTACCCTGTCGGAACGCGTTTATTGTACTGATTCACTCCTGTTGTATAATGGCCAGATCCATACAGATAGCGTTAAAAAATTGATATTCGGGGGAAGGACCATCAAAAGTCCGGCAAACAACTATGGCCAGGTAAATGCAGGATGGGAAAATAGTTTTATATCAGGGCCGATGTCTATAGAATCTTCCGATACGGGCAGCCTGGCTTTCCCTATAGGAGCTTCCAACATATTTGCACCACTGAAGATAAGAAAGCCACTTCCGGGAATGGCCCTGTTTGAAACAATGTATCATTCTGCGCCATCGCCTGAAACAGCCTGTTCTCCTCCATTGGTATCGGTAAGCCCTGTTGAATATTGGACTGTAACCAACAACGGAGATGATTTTTATGGCGGATACATCTCTTTTAGTGTGAGGCCCGCCAGCGTTCCAACGGGAAATACCTATGAACTTGCTCCGGCTATTTATTCCCTTGAGGGAAATGACCTGCGATGGATACCATTGCCCGGATCAAAAAATATAAACAGTTCCTTTGGATGGATCGGGACGGACTCCCTGGTAACAGGCTTCCGTGACATTACCCTGGGCTTTGCACTTCCGGCTCAACCCCTGCCCTTTCGCCTGCTTTATTTTAATGCCCGGTCCCTGGGTAAAGTTGTTCACCTCGGCTGGCAGGCCGATGAAGACAATGAACGTTTGCAATATTCTATTGAAAGAAGTAAGGATGGGCGTTTATTTACACGGATTGATTCATTTGCCTCTTCGGGTAAAAATTTTGCCCGGTATGAGATCACTGATGATAAACCGTTGGCTGGTGACAACTATTACCGGTTATGTATTCAATCCGGCAACCGAAAAGAATATTCTTTGGTCAGGAAGGCAACAATAGAAATGAGGAATGCGATGATTTTTCCAAATCCGGCGAGGGACCAGGTTAGTATTTATTTTCCTGGCCTACGCAGCAGATATGAATTGTCAATTGTCAATATACATGGATTAGTTGTCTATAAGACTTTTGTTAATACTTTTACCTGCCAGATAAGGGTGAGCAATCTGAGGAATGGAATGTACTTTGTGATGTTGCGCCACAACAAGGAATTGATCACCCTTCCTTTTACCAAATACTAACGTTCGGCAACTAAAACCAACTGCCAGATCCCGCTTAACAGCGGGATTTTTTTATTAAGACTAAAAAATCCCCGGCGTTCCGGGACCCTTAAAGCCCTGGAACGCCGAGGACAGCTCCACCCAAAACCATCTTTACTTCATTCGTTACTTATACGTATACTTTGCCATCCGCTTTGCCGGCTCTTTACCGGGAGATGTTTGACTTATAACCGCCGTTACTGGAAACCCTTTGCTGTTATAACTGTATTCCGTCTCAATAACTTCCTGTGGCGTTATATCTGTATCAAAATATGATTCCATAGTCACGTTATTTTGAGACACCGGGAGAAGCAGGACCAGCATAAGGTCTTTATATTCCGCAAACGGATTGATTTTGTTATCATAGCTATTTATCACAAAGCCTGCGTTTATCATTTCTCCTGTGAAAGGATTCGTTAAATAGGTATCTATCGTTGTGGGATTACCGGCACCATCATAATAACTGAGCAACTTGATGATAGGCGTGGCCACATTATTCTCAACCAATGAAATAACCGTACTTCTAAGGTGGCCGTCTGCATATTCATATGTTGTTTCATAAGCCTTGTTGTTGCCCATATAGGCGATTGATTTTACAATGTTATTGCCGTCGTAAACAGGCTTGATGCGGATACCGTTATTACCATTCAGTTCATTGATTTTCTTTCCTGGCAAAAGGCTGACATCGTAGGTAACTGCTCCCCCTGACGAATATTCATCATTGCTCAGGCTTATAGTGCGGATTTCACCCGAATTGTTATAGGTGATCCTGACAAAATCACTGCCGGAAACATATTCCGTTAGTTTTAAAGGTCCTCCTGTCTCCGGTTGCGGCTCCGGATTTTTTTTACAGGAGATGAGAACAAATGCCGCCATCAAAATAATTCCAGTCCGTTTTGCCTTCTTTAATGTTGCTGTAGTCATATATCCAAGTTTTAAATATTTCCGGATCAAATATCTAAAGTATACGGACTGTCCACAATCGCATAAATGTGTGAAATATGAAAAATGCTCGCGAATGAGTTACAAGGGAGGTAAAATAATAAACCCCGCAAAATCGCGGGGTTCCATAAATATTTTTTGGTGGTTGTTACACAGAAAAACTTTCACCACAGGCACAGGTCCTGCTGGCATTTGGATTACTGAAATGAAATCCTTTTCCATTCAGTCCTTCTGTAAATTCAAGGGTGGTATTAAACAGGTACAACACACTCTTCATATCGGTTACGATCTTCATTCCCTTGTCTTCAAATACCTGGTCGGTGGGTTTTATCTGGTTGTCAAAATCCATTTTATAACTGAGCCCTGAACATCCGCCGCTGACCACACTCACCCTCAGGAAATGTTCTTCACTCCTGCCTTCCTCCTGTAAAAGGTGTTCAACCTTTTCTTTGGCCCTGTCACTGATGAATATCCCTGTTTCAAGTTTCATATGCTGACCCTGGTTTTCTGATTTTTGCACCGGGAAATAATTGGCCCGGTAATTCTGTTTAACGCCGCCAAGTACCACTTGCGGCACTTGCAAAGATAATGAATTCATTTTAGGCATAACTTAGCCGACCCAACTTTAGCAGATGATTAGAATTGAACATATCGGAATAGCCGTTAAAGACCTTAATACCTCTATTTCCCTCTATGAAAACCTTTTATGCTCAGATTGTTATAAAGTGGAGGTAGTAGAATCAGAAAAAGTCACCACCGCCTTCCTGAAAAAAGGAGAAACAAAGATTGAACTGCTGGAAAGTGCCGATCCTGGAGGCGTAATCGCCAGGTTTATTGAAAAAAAGGGCGAAGGACTGCACCATATTGCCTTTGAAGTGGAGGATATACACGCAGAAATGGACAGGCTGAAAAAAGAAGGCTTCCAACTACTGTCTGACCAGCCAAAACCAGGCGCCGATAATAAACTGGTTTGCTTCGTACATCCAAAAACAACCAACGGCGTTCTGGTGGAGATCTGCCAGGAAATCCGTTGAATTACCTCACCATTTTCAAAACAAAACGGCGTACTGGTGGAGATCGGCCAGGAAATCCGTTGAATTACCTCACCATTTTCAGCAGGGAGATATTCCCATCTGCAGTGGAACACTGGATGAAATATATTCCGGTGCGAAGCGTGGCGACAGGCAGATCAATATAACGGCTACCCTTACCTGCTGTTTTCTGCATGATGAGTTTCCCTTCAGCATTGACCATTCTTAATTGTACCTGTGAGCTTAGTGATATGGAAAAATCCACGCGGTAAGTATGTATTGCGGGATTCGGAAATCCACTGATAACAAAATTTTTACCGATGGAGATGAACCTCACTGAAGTGTATTTCGATTTTCCGTCGGGATCCTTTTGAAGAACGCGATAATAGTTAAGTCCGGCCAGGGGTTTACTATCAACGAAATCGTAGATGTTCGACTGGCCCTGGTTACCGGTTGAACTGATTGACCCGATCCGTTGCCACTGAAGGTTTTCGCCGCTACGTTCCACTTCAAATATCCTGGTTCCTGTTTCGTGGCTGGTTACCCAAACCATCTGAACCATGTTATCACTGGTCCGAAAAACATTCAGGTCCTGCCATGTTGCAGGAAGTGCACCCATTACAAAACCCGGACCGCCGAAATCAATATCACCTGTTGAAGCGCTGGCATTGGCGAGGCCATTGAGTACACCTTCACCCCAGGCTGAATTATAAATCTTATTGCCCCTGAATTTTGTCACACCACCGATACTGATCATTGATCCGGCCAACCGGTTCTCTGCATTTATCCTTCCACCGGTAACCACATTGATCACCCCGTTACCGCCAATCTTCAGGGATTTATTGTCTTTCACCAGTATTGTTCCCTGTATCCGGAGCACAATATTGCTGATAACAATATTCTCATGTATGCTTACCACATTGCTGTTATTTATGACCACGATATCGCCATCAGCCGGTAAACGGTTAAGGTCCCAGGTGGCCGGATTGTTCCACGATCCGGAACTACCGGACACGATGGTTGTCTGGCCCACACTTATAATAGACACCAGGGTAAAAACCAGGGAGAGGATCAGCTTCATACGTAAAGATTAAAGCGGAATTGGAAACTGATCTTTAGCGGATATGGGGATTGACTATAAAATAGGTCGATAAAAAAAATGAAGGAAATGGAGGATGGTATTCAGTGGAAGAGGAAGACAAATATGGTGAATGTAATTGATAATAACAAGCAGGAAAGATCTGTATATTAACGGACCATGATAACCAGCAACTTGTAAAAAGTAATCAACGGATGAGACCTGAATCAAAGGGAAATACCCAGTTTTTCTACGGCAATCTGTGCAGCCATCTGGGAAGCATCTTTCTTGTTATACGCCTTGCCTTCCGAAACGACTTCCCCGTCAACCACGGCGCCAACACGGAAAAGCCTCCTGCCGTTTTCTATTTTTTCTTCAAGGGTTTCAAATTCAAGGACTTTGCCGTTCTTATTGGCCCATCCGTATAATTTGTTCTTGTGATTGATTTCAAGTGTTTCCAGGTCTTCTACAAACATATGGGGAATGACGATCCTTCGATAGATCCAGCTTTTTGTTTTATCATACCCTTTATCGAGATAAATTGCGCCTACCAGTGCTTCCAAGGTATTGCCAAAGATCTGGCTGATTTTCAGTGAACCGTCACTTTTGTTGTATAAGGCGATTTTTTTGAGACCCATCTTGATGGCTACCTCATTCAGTGTTTGACGGTTCACCATTTTACTCCTCATTTCAGTAAGGAAGCCTTCGCCCTTATAGGGATATCGTTTAAAAAGATAATCTGCCACAATACCGCTGAGTACGGCGTCTCCAAGATATTCAAGCCTTTCATTATTCTCATCGGCGTGTTCCTTTATGGATCTGTGGCTCAGGGCAGTGGTGTACAGGTTGATTTGCCCTGGCGCAAAGCCGAGCACATTGCATAGTTGCTTGTAATAGGCCCTGTTTGGTTTTATTTACCCTGAAGTATTGGATCCAGAAATGCACGTATGTTCATTTAGAATGACTTTTTCGCTACTGCCTTAAAGTTATGAAAATTACACACAGTATGAGCTAAGCATATTTCTTCACTATCACTGAAGCATTATGACCGCCAAAGCCGAAAGTATTACTTAATGCAGCATTTACCTTTCTGGACTGAGGTTTAGTGAAAGTAAAATTCAGATTAGGGTCCAGTTCCGGATCATCCGGTGAAAGTGATTGATGGTAGGAGGAACAATATCGTTTACCACTGCATAGACACAGGCAATGGCTTCAATGGCACCAGCGGCGCCAAGCAGGTGACCGGTCATTGATTTGGTTGAGCTGATATTCAGGTTATAAGCATGGTCACCAAAAACACTCAGGATCGCCTTGGTTTCGGCAGATATCACCCAATGGTGTAGATGTACCATGCACATTGATATAGTCAATGTCTTCCGGTTTCATACCCGCTTCTTCAAGCGCCTGGCGCATTACATTTAGTGCTCCAAGACCTTCAGGATGCGGTGCGGTAATATGATGCGCATCCGCAGTTGCGCCTCCTCCTGCGATTTCACAATAGATCTTTGCACCCCTTGCAAGGGCATGGTCCAGTTCTTCCAGGACCAGCATTCCTGCACCTTCGCCCATAACAAAGCCATCCCGGTCTTTATCAAAAGGCCTGGAAGCAGTTTTGGGATCGTCATTTCTTTCACTCAGGGCTTTCATGGCATTGAATCCGGCAACGCCGGCTTCGCAGACTACTGCTTCACTGCCACCTGCAAGAATAATATCGGCCTTGCCCAGGCGAATCCAGTTGAAGGCTTCCATTACGGCATGGGTGGAGGATGCACAGGCACTAACTACCGCAAAATTGGGACCCCGGAAACCATGCCGCATGGAAATCTGTCCGGCAGCAATATCCAGGATCATCTTGGGAATAAAAAATGGATTAAAACGGGGAGTGCCATCTCCTTTTGCAAAGTTGATGACTTCTTCCTGGAAAGTGATGAGTCCGCCAATACCGCTCGAAAATATCACCCCTGTTCTGTCGGGATTCACGATTCGTTTTGGAAATGCCGGCATCTTTTACTGCTTCATCACTGACAACCAGGCCGAATTGTGTAAACCGGTCGATCTTACGCGCTTCTTTTCTGTCGAGATACGCCACCGGATCAAAACCTTTTACCTCACAGGCAAAGCGGGTCCTGAACTTTGATGCATCGAACAAAGAAATAAAATCAGCGCCTGATGTGCCTTCCAGCAACCCCGTCCAGTAATCCTGGGCAGTATTGCCAATGGGAGTCAAGGCGCCAATTCCGGTAACTACAACTCGTTTTAAATTCATATGTAAACCTCACGGTATGGGCAACCTTATTTTGCGTGCTCTTCCAGGTATGCAACAGCCTGGCCTACTGTAGTGATGGTTTCTGCCTGCTCATCGGGAATAGAGATATTGAACTCTTTTTCAAATTCCATGATCAATTCTACAGTGTCGAGTGAATCAGCACCCAGGTCATTTGTAAAAGAAGCTTCCGGAGTTACTTCTGCTTCGTCTACCCCTAATTTGTCAACGATTATCTTTTTAACTCTTGTTGCAATGTCAGACATGGTTGTAATAATTTGGTTAATACTGGGTGCAAAAATAGAGTTTTTGATATAAAAACAACGCTTTAGAGGATTATTGATGTTTTGCGCTGATTTTTCGTATTTTTAAAAGCACCTTATTCATTGATTATTATGGCGCTAAAGCTCATAGAACATGGCACGAAAGAATATCAGCAGATGGTCAATTTGCGCAATGATATACTTCGTAAACCATTGGGACTCAAGTTCACCGACGAAGAACTGGCCAGGGAGGCCCATGATATACTGATAGGCGCTTTTGATGACGACCGCATCCTGGCCTGCTGTATGCTGACAACTATTGACAATGAATATGTCAGGCTTCGCCAGATGGCGGTGCATAACAGCCAGCAGGGCAAGGGAATTGGTGCCACTATGATGAATTTTGCTGAAAATGTAGCCCGTGAACGCGGATATCGCATGATGACCATGCATGCCCGGAAATCTGCCATCGGCTTTTATGAAAAACTGGGCTATAAAATTTATGGCGATGAATTTGAAGAAGTCACCATACCCCATTATGAAATGCACAAAAAACTTCGCTGATATTATTTCCTGGTGATCTTATCCCTCATCAGCAGCCTGGCCTCCTGTAATTCATCCTGGCTCTGGAACACATCCTTCGGGATCAGGAAAAAAGAACGGCTGTCAAAATATAAATGAAAAAACCCCGGCGTTTCAATCATATTGCTGAACTCCCTCCATGCCCAGGTCTTACTTCCTTTTTCTGTTTCGATAAAGAAATGATTCTCTTCAACATTGATATGAAACTATCCTTGAAGGTTTTACGTTCTTCGGTAAATAGTAAAGTGGCAGCCAGATCCAGAACGCAACCATCATCGACAACCATAAGACTGAACTCATCAGGAAGGGAAGCGGTGAAATCAGTTTGAGATAAAACAATACCGCAGATAATAATGCAAATACATTAACCAGGATCATCATGAGTTTTATCTCACGCCGGCTGATAAAATGATAGCGCAGCGCCTGTAATACCTGGGGCTTACGGTATGTAACCAGTACCCTCAATGTAGTTGAGGGTTGAGGGTTGAGGGTTGAGGGTTACCGGCTCTGTTGTATATATAGTTCATCGGAACAGTTTACTGAAAATTACTCATTATTTTGTCATGAGGTCGCGCTGATTCACCGTCCAGTCGGCAATCTTTTCTCCCTTAATGCCAAGAAATTCCACGGTGAGTTGTCGCTCTCTCGGCTTACCGCTAATGCTGATCCTTGCATAATTCTGTTTCTGGTCAATGCCCAAAACCCGGTACGGATTATTTTTTTCCGGACCGCCAAATTCATGCGTGCGTGAAGTGAGCGGAGACACGGTAATGTCGTATAAGGGATAGTTTGTTAAGCCATTAATGCGTATCACTTCAGAATGATGTCGGTCACCTGTTATAAACAACACACCCTGAATTTTTTCCCTTTTCAAAAAGTCCATCAGTTCCAGGTATTCAACCGGAAATTTTC
Source organism: uncultured Sphingobacteriales bacterium (assembly GCA_963707255.1). Lineage (GTDB taxonomy): Bacteria > Bacteroidota > Bacteroidia > Chitinophagales > Chitinophagaceae > Pollutibacter. The sequence continues at coordinate 638,529 of CAVPPM010000018.1, forward strand.
TGAAACAGTCAAAAGGTGATACAGGATTCAATACCTGGCTTCCGGTGGCAATGATTTTAAAACTGGCGAAACTTCCCGCCAGCGCATTCTTCAGCCAATCCATCTGCATGTCTCCAAACATCTTTTTTTCCGGATTCGGTTTTCCGTCTACAGAATCGGCTAAGTTGTCGGAGCTTCTCCAGGTCCGGTCGTCTAACAGAAAAATATCTGCATCACTATACGATATCTTCGAATAAATCCCCTTGCCTTCTTCGCCATATGAGGGATTCGGCCAGTAGGCAGAGAATACTTTTCGGCTTTCTTCTTTCAACACAAATTCCTTACCCATATCATTGGGCCCGAAATCGTGATCATCCCAGATCGCATAATGACTCATCTTTCGAAGTAACGGCTGCAATACCGGTCTTGACCTGTCGTAATGAGCCCGTTCCCAGAGTCCCCATTTACTGTAATAGTCTGCCTCGCGTGTATACCAGTTATCACCAAGCCATAGCATAAATGCACTGTTCTCCTTCGCCATCGATTCATAAATGGAACTGTCGCCACCATAGGGCGCCCCAGGGCGGTCATAGGCAGCCTGGTTAACATAAGAGCAGCTGCCGGTGATGAAGCTGAAATCAGGCGCTGACATCCTCCATTGCCATAGCGTTTTTGTGGTCACCGCACCATCGGGTTTAACCAGTGATTTTCTGTCACCCCGGCTCACCACCTGGTATTCGTAGGTGGACTGTGGTTCCAGGTTGTTAAGGTTAAAGACAACAGGGTTATACCCCTGCTGAATGGCATCGGGATTCTGCGTTGCCTGGCAATAACGAATGTTCTTATCGCCCTTTTTCCAATAGCGTAATTCAGGGTTCACAGAAACGGGGGATTCGATCCAGATACTGGCGGTTCGCAGTTCCACCTGGCCGGGCATGGGGCCCGACAAAACAAGTTTCTTATCCTGGGAGTTCCCGAAAATAAAGAACAGGCAGAATAAAACGGTCGCCAATGCATGCGTAAGACCCTTCATGGTAATTGTTGTGAAGGGCAAAATAATTCATCGTGAGGTTATATAGGCCGACTGTGTAAAATAAAAAAGGCCCGGCGTTACCTGCACAAGCAAATCACACCAGGCTGCACTGTATTTTTTACAGCTTTTATTTAATGGGATGGCATTTTTTGTAGCCTCTTGAGGCCGCCTCACCGGGCGATACCGCACGGCTGCATGAAGCAGCAATAATACTGATCAGGAATAAGGCCAGGATTGTTCTTTTCATGAGTACTGTTTTAGGTAGCGGTATTGTATAGGCGCAATTTTTTACGAGAATGATAACGAAAATACTGTGCCGCTTATTACCCAAAATGTTAAACTAAACACTAACCCGTTGATTTTTAATGAATCCCTGTTAAAAAAAAATCCATCCCGAAATCCCGGGATGGATGTGTTATCGTGAACCGTCCTGTATACTATATAAAAAGGTGCATGGAATTGTCCTACTCTCAACCCTCAACTCTCAACTCTCAACTGTAACGACTAACTGCATCCCATACTGTTACCGCAGTTCAGACACTTGTAACAGGTTCCGCTGCGTACTGTGATATGTCCGCAGGTATTGCAGGAAGGTGCATCACTCTGCATGCTCTTCATGTATTCCTGGGTGCTGTTTTCTGCTTTAACGGCTGCTGAACGCTGAACCTTTATGGCCGGTGATGATGATCCGCCGGTATTGGCTGCAGGGGCAATCACCCTTACATCGGAAAGTTCGGGAGATTTTCTCAATTCAGGCCTGGGGATATCCCAGTCATCAGTACCGGTATTCATTACTTCTGGTTTGTCCAGCACATGAACAAGGTCTGTACGGTCCAGGTATTCATACGCCAGGCAACGGAAAACAAAGTCAACAATGGAAGTGGTTGATTTGATATTCGGATGATCCACCATACCTGCCGGTTCAAATTTGGTGAACACAAATTTCTCTACAAATTCTTCCAGCGGCACACCATATTGCAAGCCAACTGATATCGCAATGGCAAAACAGTTCATCAGGCTGCGTAGCGTAGATCCTTCTTTGGCCAGGTCAATAAAGATTTCTCCCAAGGTACCATCGCTGTATTCACCGGTGCGAAGGAAGATGGCCTGCCCGTTGATCTTTGCTTTTTGTGTAAAGCCACGGCGCTTGGCAGGCAGGGTCTTGCGTTCAACAATGCGCGACAACTGGCGCTTCAGTTTGGTATCCGGAGAAGCCTGCATGCGTTTCTGCACTTCTTCCAGCAATTCTTCCACGGTGAGTTTACCCACATCGATCAACTGGCTTTCAGGCTACTGCGGTGCCGTCTTCTGCCACTTCATCTATCCTTGGCTTTTTTCATCGCTCTTATTGCTCAGCGGCTGGCTGAGTTTGGAACCATCACGGTAAAGCGCACACGCTTTTAATCCCAGTTCCCAGCTCAGCAGATAACAGTCCGCAATTTCTTCAACGGTAGCTTCATTCGGCAGGTTGATGGTTTTGGAAATAGCACCGCTGATGAAAGGCTGGGTGGCACCCATCATGCGGATATGTCCATGGGCATGAATATATCGCTCGCCTTTCTTGCCGCATTTATTGGCGCAATCAAAACCGGGTAATAGATTCTTCTTTCAAGAAAGGCGCTCCTTCGATGGTCATGGTACCGCATACATAATCATTGGCGGCATCAATCTGCACTGCCGTAAAGCCAAGTGCTTCCAGCAGGCTCCATGTCGAGATTGAAATATTGTTCAGGCTTAAAGCCGAAACGTTGCAGGCATTCTTCACCCAAGTGTATATATATTGAATACAAATCCAATTTCAAAGGCAGATTTCACGGCTTCATCAAGTTTCCTGATCTCATCTGCAATAAATCCTTTTTCACTCAGTGTCTGGTGATTGATAAACGGTGCACCATCAAAGGATGCTGAACCAACTGCATATTTAATAATGGCATCAATTTCTTTTTCAGTATATCCGAGATTCTTTAAGGCCGTGTGGTACTGATTGATTGATGATCTTGAAATAACCGCCACCGGAAAGTTTTTTAAATTTCACCAGGGCGAAATCAGGTTCAACACCGGTGGTATCGCAATCCATTACCAGGCCAATGGTTCCTGTTGGTGCAATAACCGTCGCCTGTGCATTGCGGTAACCATATTTTTCACCCATTTCCACTGCATCATCCCATGCTTTGCAGGCAGCAGTCAACAGGTAATCAGGGCAATATCTGTGCTTTGATACCCTGTGGCTTGATGCTTAATCCTGTCATAAGCTTCTTCTGCATCATAAGCTGCAGCGCGATGATTGCGCATTACCCGAAGCATATCTTCCCTGTTCTCTGCAAACCTGGGAAATGTTCCCAGGTGCTTCGCCATTTCTGCCGATGTTTTATAGGAAATACCCGTCATGATGGCAGTGATGGCACCGGCAATGCCACGTGCTTCTTCACTGTCATAAGGAATACCGCTCACCATCAGCATACTGCCGAGGTTGGCATAACCCAGACCGAGGGTACGGTAATCATAACTGAGTTGGGCAACTTCTTTACTGGGGAACTGCGCCATCAGTACGGAAATTTCCAGCACTACGGTCCAAAGGCGGACAGTGTATTCAAAACCTTCAACATCAATCGTGTTATCACTCTCGTTGAAAAACTTTCTGAGGTTTACAGAGGCCAGGTTACAGGCCGTATTATCGAGGAACATGTACTCGCTGCAAGGGTTGGAGGCCCTGATACGTCCACCTTTGGGACAGGTATGCCACTCATTTATGGTAGTATCGTATTGGGTACCCGGATCTGCACAACGCCATGCTGCATATGCAATCTTGTTCCAAAGTTCTCTGGCAGGAATTTTTTTCATGACACGTCCATCGATACGCGCTTTCAGTTCCCAGTCTTCGCCCTTTTCAAGTTTTTCAAAAAATTCATTGGGAATACGAACAGAATTATTGGAATTCTGACCACTTACTGTTCTGTATGCTTCGCCTTCATAATCGCTGGCATAACCGGCAGCGATCAGTGCACCCACTTTCTTTTCTTCTTCTACTTTCCAGTCAATGAAAGTTCAATCTCCGGGATGATCAAGATCAAGACAAACCATTTTGGCTGCACGACGTGTAGTACCACCACTTTTGATGGCACCTGCAGCACGGTCACCGATTTTCAGGAAACTCATCAGCCCGGATGAAGTTCCGCCACCACTGAGTTTTTCACCTTCACCACGTATGCTGGAAAAATTGGTTCCAACACCTGAACCATATTTAAATATCCTGGCTTCACGAACCCAGAGATCCATGATACCGCCATCATTAACGAGGTCATCTTCCACACTCAATATAAAACAGGCATGAGGCTGAGGACGCTCATAAGCCGAAGTGGATTTCTTCAATTGACCATCAGCGGGATCAACATAATAATGACCCTGTGGCTTACCGTTGATGCCATAGCTTTCATGCAAACCGGTATTGAACCACTGTGGTGAATTGGGAACACAGGCCTGGTTAAGGATGCTATACACCAGCTCTTCATAAAAGAATCTGGCATCTTCTGGCGAGGCAAAATAACCATAACGTTCACCCCACACTTTCCAGCAATTGGCCATACGGTGAGCCACCTGCTTTGCAGAAGTTTCCCTGCCAAAACTTCCGTCAGGTTGCGGAACACCGGCTTTACGGAAATATTTTTGGGCGAGGATATCGGTGGCAATCTGGCTCCATTGTCTGGGTACTTCCACATTATTCATTTCAAACACAATTTCACCGCTGGGATTTCGGATCACAGAAGTACGGTAATCATATTCAAACATATCGAATACATTCACGTCATCCCGGGTGAACTGGCGACGAAACTGAAGCCCGGTGGGATTCTGGATAGATTGCTTAGCCATCATTTATGATTTGTTAACGTTGATTTAATAATTCCTTCAAACTACTGAGGTGAACGAAAATAATTTTACTACCTGTTACAACAAACTCCTAAATATCAACAGGCTGTGGATAATATCGGGAAAGACAATACAGGACTAATTCAGATCATTTATCCCCTTTAAATTTACAAAATCATTACAAAAAGATTTGGTAAAATCAGGATTATCCCAATCCCTTGTCAATACGCCCTTTTTAACACTGCATGTCCATCAAAACCCCTTATTTTACTCACCTTCACAGTAGTATGTACAACTAAAATGCCTGTTGCATAAGGTCTTCACAATATTATCCGTTATGTTGAAAAGTTTTTTGCATTTTTGCTTCAGGGCTAACAATATCTGATGCTTATTTACGAACAACTCAACAAAGAGAAAAAAGCTGGGAAAAAAGCATTTGCCGTGCTCATTGATCCGGACAAAGTGAATCCTTCCCTTATTGCCGAACTATGTAACCTGGCCAATGAAGCAGCGGCAGACTACCTGCTGTTGGGCGGCAGCCTTGTCATTACCAATCACCTCGATGAAGTGGTTCAGCATGTCAAGAAAGAAACAGATATCCCGGTGATCCTTTTTCCCGGGAGCCCCTCACAGATCTCACCATATGCGGATGCCCTGCTGTATCTATCGCTGATCTCCGGCAGAAACCCGGAACTGCTCATAGGTCAGCACGTGATCTCCGCACCTTTCGTGAAACAAAGCGGACTTGAAATTATATCCACCGGGTATATGGTGGTAGATGGAGGTGCACCTACCACAGTTTCCTATATCAGTAATGCTGCACCCATTCCGCACGATAAAAATGAGATTGCTGTATGCACAGCCATGGCCGGTGAAATGCTTGGCATGAAACTCATCTATATGGATGCAGGCAGCGGGGCACGGCGACCCATAACCGAAAATATGATCCACGCGGTTTCCTCGCATATCGACATACCCCTTGTTGTAGGCGGAGGAATAACAACCCCGGAAAAAGCATACCTCAACTGCCAGGCCGGCGCCGATGTGATTGTTGTTGGAAATGCCATCGAAAAAGATATCAGCCTGCTACGCGAAATGAGTGATGCAGTGCACCAGAAGAATAGTATTAAGCGTTGATCGCTGTAAGGCAGTCCTTGCTGTTGCATTAACAGGTTACCCTGCAGCCGATCATTTTAAGACAGGTGTCGCTGTCCCGTTAACAATGGTAGACAGCCCCACTGCAATGGCCCTGATGATATTATTCATATGCACATAATCAATCCTATCTGCGTCATCGCATTCCTGGTGCAAACAGGGATCATCGTCTCCAATACACATGATGCTGTGTGCAGGAATTCCCTTCAGGTAAAATGGTAAATTATCCGATCTCAGGAATAAGTCATCCCGTTTGTTCTGTTCCGGAACTTTTACAATACCTGTTCCTTTCAGGTTCTCAGAAAATATCTTCGCCAGGTCCGAATACTGCTCACCGGTGAAAAAATAAGTATTGTCATAGGTCGGTCGATAAACACCTATCATTTCAATATTTAACTGGCACACTACCTGTGACGGTTTTACCTTTTCTACAAACACCTTGGAACCTGTAAGACCCAATTCTTCCCCGGCAAAAGCCACAAATACCATCGTTCTTTCCGGGGGGGCGGTTTGAGAAAAATACCTGGCCAGTTGAAGAAGGGCCGTAACGCCGGAAGCATTGTCATTGGCACCGTTATACAAACCTCTTTTCCCATTTTCGTCAACATCAATATGATCATAATGCGCAGTAATAAACACCAATTCCCGGGGCCGCGATTTTCCAGGTATTACCGCCGCAACATTATACAATACCCTGTTTATAAAAGAAGGATTCGCATGTATCGTCAATTGTCTGGGTTCGGATGGATGTTCCACATACAATATTTTTTTGTGGTCCGATTTATTCATCCGCTCCATGATATTTGATGGAAGACTGCCCTGCTTTTTTTCTGACCAGATCAATAACGGCAGATGGTCATTAAAATAATATTCCGCGGAATCATTATTGACCAACTGCTCTGCCTTAACCATTCGAAAATCACTGAGCTGCATCGGAAGAACTTCCGGCAATGGATTTGAATAGAAGAATTGTTTTTTGGATAATGTTGTTCCGTTGCAGGTGATCATGTTTGGGTTGGCGGATTTCGGATAATCACCGATAGGTGAAAAAGGGTAATAGAAACCCTTGCCATTTATGAACGGTTGCAATCCACAGGCCTTAAACTGGTCTCCAATAAATTCCGCTGCACGTATCTGCCCGGCTGTATAATTTGCCCTGCCCCGAAGTTTATCTGAGGCCAGGAATTCCATCATTTCCTCCGAGTCTTTTTCCGTTATGCTAGTGAGCAGCGATTGTGAAAATCCCTGGATTGAAATGATTGAAATGCATAAATAATGCAGGATGCATTTCCTCCACGGTGTTTGTGCACGGTGCATACCAGGCAATATAGCAAAAATCTATTTCAGGTCTTTCACACGGGATGGTGTTTGACTGCCGTCAACGATGCCTTTACTGCTGATGGAAATCGACTTGATAATTTCTGTCATATTCTTCAGGTCAAGGGTTCCCACTTCATCATTCACTGTATGATAGAATTTCTCACTGTCCATTTTTGACGTGGAGATGGTATGTGCAGGAACACCGAGTTTGGCCAGCGTGGCATTATCTGACCTGAAAAATAAATTCTGGGTCGGGTATGGATCAGGGTAGAAGTTGAAGCCTGAACCCTTAAGGTTCTCCTGCAGCATCGTGCCGAAATCCGTTCTTTCATAACCTGTGATATAAGCGCTGTTCTTTCCCCACTTGCTTTCGGTGCCGATCATTTCAATATTGAACATGGCGACTACTTTTTCCGGCTTCAATTGTTCAGAAAAATACGTTGACCCGAATCCGCCAGATTCCTCGGCAGTGAAAGCCACAAACAGTAGCGTTCTTTCTGGTTGCTTTCTTTTGGCGAAATATTGGGCAAGGGCAATCACCGCGGTTGTCCCGGAAGCGTCATCATTGGCGCCGTTGAAAATAGAATCTTCCTCCACCGGTTTTCCGGTTCCCAGGTGGTCATAATGGGCAGAAAATATCACGAATTCCTCTGGCCTCTTGCCGGGTATAACGCCTGCTACATTTCTTAAATTGGTGGCGACAAGCCGGCTTTTCACGGTGATTTGATGGGTCGATGGTTCCTGCGGGACCAACACTACCACAATATTGCCTTTACCTGGAAAACGCTGTAATGCAAAAGATCGGAAACGGTTCAGCTGCCTGCGGTACGAAGTATCGGCAAAGATCAGTTGATCGCCTTTTTCCTGCGAGAGGGTAAAGACCTTCTGTATGAGGTTCTGCCCTTTTGGAAGCCATGTTTTTTCGGCTCCGCCATTGTTCCAGTCGATCTCTTCCTGTGTGGCAAATACCAGGATCTCCGATGGATCCGCCGTAAGGCTGTCGACCTTTGCTGAAGCCGCAATGGTTTCTGAACGGCTCACGCTGAAAGACTGGAAATAATCAGGTGCGCCATTGAAAGTTTTAAGTTTGGCCTTGCGGAACTCAGCAGCAATGAAATCAGCGGCCTTGTCGGCCTGCGGTGTGCCTGCCTTTCGACCCTGCATGGAATCGGCAGCAAGGGTTTCGAGGACCTTTTGTATATCGGACTGCTTCGGCTGGGCAATGGCGGATAAAGACAAAAGCACCAGGAAAAGATTCAGAAACTTAAGCATGAAATGTTGGTTGGGTTTAAGGCGGCAAGATAACGGTTAAAATTTTGGCCTGCAGGAGGCTTATCAGCATTTTGCGCCTCTTATCAAACCGCCAAACTTTTTGACAATATTTAGAAATTATTTCGTTCTTTTGTAGTCGTTTTAAAAATTCATCAGAACGACATCATACGAAAATGAAAAAAAACCTGACCATTTCAATCGCTGAAGCGTCCTTTCGGGATGCCATATTGCGTTGGGTTTTTCCTGTTCATCCAGGGACAGTTTTTGCTTCCAGGCCTTTCCCCTTTTGGGTACGACGTTGATACTACCATTTTTTAGTGGCTGCCCGGGTGGCGGTGCTATTAACCTTTCGTAACCGGACCATGCAAGGTCTATTCCCAATCATTTTTTTTACATAGCAGGAAGATGGAACAACAACAGCAATTCCAGATCTTAGTCGCCGATAATACGCATTTTCACTTCGCAGAAACCATTTGTCATGAAATGGCAGAGTCTGCCAAGGCCAGGGGAACAGGTATCGCTAAACGAACCCCTGAATATATCCGCGAAAAAATAGCCGAAGGCAAAGCCGTCATAGCGATCTCTTCATCGGGTGAATGGGCAGGATTCTGCTACATTGAAACCTGGGAAGGTGAATATGTCGCCAATTCGGGCCTCATTGTATCTCCTAAATTCAGGAAAGGCGGCCTCGCCAAAGCCATCAAGCACAAAATATTTGAACTCAGTCGCACCAAATACCCGGATGCAAAAATCTTCGGATTAACCACCGGTCTCGCCGTAATGAAAATCAACAGCGAACTGGGTTATGAGCCTGTCACCTATTCTGAACTTACCCAGGACGAAGCCTTCTGGGCAGGCTGTAAAAGCTGCGTCAACTATGAAATACTCATGAGCAAGGACAGGAAAAACTGTATGTGTACCGCCATGCTCTATGATCCTAAGGACCACTATGAACCAGAGGAGACCAAAAAATTCTTCGAAGAGAAGAAGAGTGTCCTGGAAAGGCTGATGAACTTCAAACAATGGAAGTTCCTGCAGCCATTCCGCAAAAGTGAACAAAGCAGTAAATCCATGGTGAAGTCTTTTTTTAGCTTCCTGTTTCATTTCTAAACCAAGCTGATTATACCATGTCAACTCAAACGAAACCCGGGGAAGGAAAAAAACTTGTACTGGGATTTAGTGGCGGGCTCGACACCACTTTCTGTGTTAAATACCTGCATGAAGACCTGGGCTACGAGGTCCACAGTATCATTGTGAACACCGGTGGTTTTACCACAGATGAACTCAATAAGATTGAAGCGCACGCCTATGCACTTGGCGTAAAAACCCATACTGCCGTAGATGCGGTTAAACCTTACTACGACAGGATCATAAAGTACCTGGTGTATGGAAATGTGCTGAAGAACAATACCTATCCCCTTAGCGTAAGCGCAGAACGCCTCAGCCAGGCACTGTATATCGCAGAGCATACCAGGGCCCTGAAGGCAGACGCCGTTGCGCACGGAAGTACGGGTGCCGGTAACGACCAGGTGAGGTTCGATATGATCTTTCATATCATGATCCCCGAAGTGGCCATCATCACGCCGATCCGTGACCTGAAACTTTCCCGCGAAGCGGAAATCGAGTACCTGAAGGCAAAGGGTGTCCATATGAACTTCGAAAAGGCCCAGTACTCCATCAACAAAGGACTATGGGGCACCAGCGTTGGAGGCAAGGAAACCCTGCATTCCAACGGTATGCTTCCGGAATCTGCATGGCCAACACCAATGACCAGGGAAGGAAAAGAGGAGGACGTTAAGCTCCGTTTCGAAAAAGGTGAATTGCGCGCCGTTAACGATGTTGAATTCAATCATCCCACTGAGGCCATACAGCTTTTGCAGGCCATCGCAGGGCCGTATGGACTGGGAAGGGATATCCATATCGGTGACACTATCATCGGCATAAAAGGACGCGTGGGTTTTGAAGCGGCTGCGCCGATGGTCATCATTAAAGCACACCATGCGCTCGAAAAACATGTACTCACCAAATGGCAACTGAACTGGAAAGACCAGGTCGCCCAGTTTTATGGAAACTGGCTGCACGAAGGCCAGATCCTTGACCCGGTGATGAGGGATATCGAAGCATTTCTGCGAAGCTCACAGGAATGCGTAACCGGAGATGTGTTTGTGAGGCTGATGCCCTACCGTTTCCAGGTAACCGGCATTTCATCAACATATGACCTGATGAGCAGCAAATTCGGGAAATACGGGGAAATGAATACCGGGTTTACCGGGCAGGACGTCAGGGGTTTCAGCAGGATCTTCGGGAACCAGACGGCCATCTGGAATCTTGTTCAACAGGAAAATAAATAAACATGATCAAAGCAGGAATTATCGGAGGTGCAGGATATACCGGTGGTGAACTGATCAGGCTATTGCTGAACCATCCTTCCGTGAACATGTCCTTCGTTCATAGTAGCAGTAATGCAGGCAATCCGCTGTATAAGGTTCATGGCGACCTTATCGGCGAAACCAGTATGCGGTTCACCGATAAACTGGCCGATGACATCGATGTGCTTTTTCTCTGTGTTGGTCATGGTGATGCTTTGAAGTTCATGGCAGAAAACAATATTGCTTCCCATATCAAAATCATCGATCTTTCTCAGGATTTCAGGCTGCATGCAAATTCGGATAATCATGGACGTGAGTTCGTATACGGTCTGCCTGAACTGAACAGGGAAGCGATCCGGAAAGCATCCAATGTAGCCAACCCGGGATGTTTTGCCACAGCCATCCAGCTTGGTCTGCTTCCCCTGGCAAAGGCAGGGTTGCTGGATGAGATCAATATTACCGGTATTACCGGGTCTACAGGGGCCGGACAATCGCCCAGTTCCACATCACATTTCAGCTGGAGGGCCAATAATATACAGGCCTATAAAACACTTACCCACCAGCACCTGCATGAAATCGGCGAAAGCCTTGCCCAGCTGCAGCCACACCAGGACGTGGAAATCAACTTCATTCCATGGCGCGGTGATTTTACCCGCGGCATTTTCATCAGTTCTTTACTGACTTCTTCATTAAAACAATCCGAAGTCATTACACTGTATGAAGAATATTATGAAGGGCATCCCTTCACTACCATCTCAAATGATTCCATTTTCCTGAAGCAGGTGGTCAATACCAATAAATGCGTGATCCAGCCTGAAAAAGTGGGCACCAAACTCGTAGTGCATTCGATTATCGATAACCTGTTAAAAGGTGCATCCGGACAGGCTGTGCAAAACATGAACCTGATGTTCGGGATCGATGAATGTGCCGGACTAAAACTTAAAGCAGGGTATTTTTAAAATAACCGATATGAAATTATTTGACGTTTATCCCATTAATGATATCACCATTACAAAAGCAAAAGGTTCTTATGTATGGGATGAAAAAGGCGAACAGTACCTCGACCTCTATGGCGGTCATGCCGTGATCAGTATCGGCCATACCCATCCGCACTATGTTGCCCGGCTTACGGAGCAGTTGAATAAAGTGGGATTTTATTCCAATTCCATCAGGATTCCATTGCAACAGGAACTGGCCGAGGTACTGGGCAGGGTCTCCGGCAAACCAGACTACCAGCTGTTTCTTTGCAATTCCGGCGCTGAAGCCAACGAGAATGCATTGAAGCTCGCTTCCTTTTACACCGGCAGAAAAAAGATTGTAGCCTTCTCCAAAGCATTTCATGGCAGAACGTCCCTGGCTGTTGCCGCGACAGATAACCCTTCATTGGTGGCGCCGGTCAACCAGACAGAAAATATCAGCTTCCTGCCGTTCAATGATGAAGCTGCACTGGAACTTTATTTTAAGGAACATGGCAGCCAGACTGCCGCGGTGATTATTGAGGGTATCCAGGGCGTGGGTGGAATCAATGTGGCCAGTGACAGTTTTTTACAGCTGATCAGGAAATTGTGTACAGAATACGGTGCTGTTTACATAGCAGACAGTGTACAGTGCGGATATGGAAGAACCGGCATGTTCTTCAGTCACGACCATGCCGGCGTGAACGCCGACATTTACAGCATGGCGAAGGGAATGGGTAACGGATTTCCGGTTGCAGGCATCATCATCGCACCACATATTTCTCCCAAACATTTTATGCTGGGAACAACATTTGGTGGAAATCATCTCGCTTGTGCAGCTGCACTTGCCGTGCTGGAAGTGATAGAAGAAGAACAGCTGATGCAGAATGCGAAGAAAACAGGTGAATACCTGATGGAAAAACTAAGGGCCATTCCCCAGTTAAAAAATACCAGGGGCCGTGGACTGATGATAGGATTCGATGTTCCTGACGAATTGAAGGACCTGAGAAAAAACCTGCTCTGGAAACAAAAAATTTTTACCGGGGAAGCCAAACCGAATGTGATCAGGCTGCTCCCCTCCCTGGCCCTTAGGCAGAAAGATGCGGAACAGTTTATTGAGTCCCTGCTCGAAGAAATCGACGCCATCGTGTCAACAACCAATTCAATCCATACATGAGAAATTTTATTTCCGTTGATGATGCAGGCAATATTGATGAGCTGGTAGGCAGGGCACTGAATTATAAAGCCAATCCCTTTATCGACAAGAACATTGGGGCCAACAAACGAATTGGCTGCATATTCCTGAACCCCAGTATGCGTACAAGGCTGAGTACACAAATTGCGGCGCAAAACCTGGGCATGGAGCCTGTTCTTTTTAATGTTGGCCAGGAAGGATGGGCGCTCGAATTTGAAGATGAGGCCATCATGAGCGGAAACTCCGTAGAACATATTAAAGATGCGGCGCCTGTGTTTGGGAAATACTTCGACATACTGGCCATCCGCACCTTCCCTTCCCTGAAAAATAAAGAGGACGACTATAGCGAACTGTATATAAAACAGTTTATCCGATATTCTGGAATTCCTGTTGTGAGCCTTGAAAGTGCTACACTTCATCCTTTGCAAAGTCTTACAGATATCATCACCATTACAGAAGAGTTGAAACGTTCAGGACTGCAGAAGAAACCCAAAGTGGTGTTGACCTGGGCGCCTCACGTTAAACCGTTACCACAATGTGTGGCCAATAGTTTTTCACAATGGGTAAACGCATGGGGCAAAGCTGACTTTGTAATTACACAACCGGAAGATTATGAACTGGACCAGCAATATACCAGGGGTGCAACCATAGAATATGACCAGGATAAAGCACTGGAAGGCGCAGATTTTGTTTATGTCAAAAACTGGAGCACGTACCAGGATTACGGGAAGATATACTGCAATGATCCGGGTTGGATGCTGACGCCGGAAAAACTTGCCGTCACCAACGATGCAAAAGTTATGCATTGCCTTCCCGTGCGTCGCAATGTGGAACTTAGCGATGAAGTACTGGACAGTCCGAATAGCCTGGTCACACAGGAAGCTGCTAACCGCGTATGGGCGGCCCAGGCCGTCCTTGCCTCCATACTTCAAACCTAAACCAGATGGGCTCCAGCGAACAATTATATATTATCAAGATAGGCGGAAACATCATAGATGATAATCAGCGCCTGTCCGATTTTTTGTCAAAGTTCTCTGACCTTGAAGGAAAAAAAATACTTGTTCATGGAGGAGGAAAACTGGCCACCAGGCTGGCTTCAGACCTCAACATACCACAACAGATGGTGGAGGGCAGGCGGATCACTGACGCTGAAACCCTGAAGGTCATCACCATGGTATATGCAGGCTATATCAACAAAAATATTGTGGCCATGCTGCAGTCTGTCGGCACCTCAGCCATCGGGCTCACCGGGGCCGACGGCAATATGATACGGGCGCATAAACGCGAAAATGCGGGTATAGATTACGGTTATGTTGGTGACGTGGATGAGGTGAATGCCCAGTTCATGGACTCATTACTTCAGCAGGGGCAGTCCATTGTTATTGCACCCGTAACGCATGACGGTAAAGGTCAGCTGCTCAACACCAATGCAGATACCATTGCCCAGTCAGTAGCTGTTTCTTTATCGAGCCGCTACGCGGTAACGCTGGTCTATAGTTTTGAAAAGCCCGGCGTGCTGCTCAATGTTGAGGACGACAGTTCTGTAATTCCCGAACTAACCCCGGACCTGTATTCCAGGTACAGGACTGAAGAAAAAATATTTGCCGGCATGATCCCTAAAATTGATAATGCCTTTACAGCGATTTCTGCCGGCGTAGAAAAAGTTATTATTGGAAAGGCAGAGGAGCTCGACAGGCTTACTGCCGGTAAAGGCGGAACAAGCATAAGAAGATGAATGAACAGGTAAACAAACTATACGAAGAAACACTCGCCCTGTTGAAGGAGCTGATCTCGATACCTTCTTTCAGCAAGGAAGAACATGAAACAGCGGGTGCCCTGGCAAGATTCTTTGCACTCAGGAGAATTGAACACAGCTGGGCGGGAAATAATATCTATGCCCTCAATGCACACTATGATCCTGCCAAACCCACGCTCCTGCTGAATTCACACCATGATACGGTAAAGCCGAATAAATCTTACACGCTTGACCCGTTCTCACCCATCGAAAAGGACGGAAAACTGTTCGGGCTTGGAAGTAATGATGCCGGCGGGCCCCTGGTGTCGCTGCTGGCCTGCTTTCTTTATTTTTATGAGCAGAAGGGATTGTCGTACAACCTTGCCTTCGCAGCAACTGCGGAGGAAGAAATTTCCGGACCTAACGGTATCGAACATGCGCTAAAATTCCTTCCGGCCATAGACTGTGCCATTGTTGGAGAACCTACAAAAATGCAGATGGCGGTGGCGGAAAGGGGTCTTCTTGTACTGGACGCAGTATCAGTGGGAAAGGCCGGCCATGCAGCCAGGAATGAGGGAACGAATGCCATCACCCTGGCCATGAAGGATATTGAATGGTTCAACAGTTATCGTTTTCCTGAAGTTTCGCCTTTATTGGGTCCGGTGAAAATGAGTGTTACTTCCATTGAGACAGATAACAAGGCCCATAATGTTGTACCGGCCGAATGTCGTTTTATTGTTGACATCCGGGTGAATGAAATGTACAGCTTCGAGGAAGTTCTCCATGTGATCAGCCAGAACGTAAGCTGCCATTTTACGCCAAGGAGCCTTCGGTTAAAGTCAACAATGATCCCCGATGACCATCCCCTGGTAAAGGCCGGGCTTACACTTGGCCGCACCACTTATGGATCGCCAACCACCTCAGATAAGGCATTGATGCCCTTTCCCGCGCTAAAAATGGGTCCGGGAGATTCTGCCCGCAGCCATACCGCCGATGAGTTTATATTTACCGAAGAAATAAGGGAGGGGATAGATCTTTATATACAACTTGTGGAGCAGGTGATCAGGTGATCAGCACTTCTTAAAGAAAATGAATTTAACAAATGAAGCTCTGGCAAAAGGATAATACGGAAATCTCAGGACTGATTGAAAGTTTTACGGTTGGCCGCGACCGTGAGTTCGACCTGATGCTGGCGAAATATGATGTTGAGGGATCCATTGCCCATGCCCGGATGCTGGGTGAAGCAGGGCTGATGACGCCGCAGGAAACAGAACAGGCAGTAATGGGACTGGAAGAGATTGCGCTATCCATCAGGGATGGGAATTTTGTGATCCGGGAAGGCGTTGAAGACGTTCACAGCCAGGTGGAATTTCTGCTGACAGAAAAAATAGGGGAAGCAGGAAAAAAAATACATAGCGGGCGCAGCCGGAACGACCAGGTGGCGGTGGACATAAAACTCTTTATACGGGCCGGACTAAAGGAAACGCGGCAGGATATGCTCGACCTGTTTTACCTGCTGATCGCTCAGAGTGAAAAATTTAAAACGCACTTACTACCGGGGTATACGCATTTACAGCTGGCCATGCCTTCCTCTTTTGGATTATGGCTGGGGTCATATGCCGAAAGCCTTGTTGACGATATGGAAATGCTGGCTGCAGCATATGCTGTTGCCGATAAAAATCCGTTGGGCAGCGGTGCAGGTTTTGGTTCATCTTTTCCCTTATCAAGGAAGAGGACCACGGAACTACTGCATTTCGGCACACTTAACTGGAATTCTGCCTATGCCCAGATGACCCGTGGAAAAACGGAAAAGATCACCGCCATGGCGCTGAGCAGTGTTGCTTCCACCCTGGCTAAACTGTCGATGGATTGCTGTCTTTACATGAACCAGAATTTCGGCTTTATCAGTTTCCCTGAAAGTTTAACTACCGGCAGCAGTATTATGCCGCATAAAAAAAATCCGGATGTTTTTGAACTGATCCGCGGGAAATGCAATCGCTTACAGTCTTTACCTAATGAACTCAGCCTGTTGACCACAAATCTTCCCTCAGGATATCACCGCGAAATGCAGCTGACCAAAGAGATCATTTTTCCTGCCTTTAAGGAAATGGGTGCCTGCCTGCGGTTAATGCAGGTCATGCTTTCTGAAATTAAGGTGAAGGAAAATATCCTGGATGATGAAAAATACAAATACCTGTTTAGTGTAGAAAAGGTCAATGAACTGGTCAACAAGGGAGTCAGTTTCCGTGATGCATACCGTGAGGTTGGTAACAGTATTGAAAAAGGTGAATTCAGTTTTGATATCTCAAATGGCCTGCATCACACGCATGAAGGGAGTATCGGAAATCTCTGCAATGAGCAGATCAAGGGGGAAATGGAAAAAACCGTTGCCAAATTCGGTTAATTCATTACCCCACTACCTAATTGACTCATTCATTTCCTCATTTGCACTTCCACATTTCCCACACTTCCCAATTATCTAATTAATTTTCTATTGATAGACGCTCACGTCAATCAATAGAAAATTACAGGCTCATCATCTCCTTAAACTTCACCGCCTGTCTCCTGCTCACCTCAACTTTTTCACCGCCTTTTATTTCAAGCAGCAATCCTCCGTTAAAATAAGGTTCCACTTTTTCTATCATTCTCAGGTTTACAATATGTTTCCGGTTGGCCCTGAAAAAGACCTTTTCGTCAAGCCTTTCTTCCAATGCATTAAGTGATTTTAAAATCAGCGGCTTATTGGTGCTGAAATACACCTTGGCATAATTACCCACGGATTCAAACAGGCGGATGTCTGCTAATCTCACAAACCAGCACCTTTCCCCGTCTTTTACAAACACCTGGTCATGGTCGGTAAGGATGCCGCGCTGGGGAATAGTATGGTCACCGCCCTGTGAATTTTCTTTTTCTTCAATATTATCCAGCTTTAGTAATGCATCTGCCAGCCGTTTAGGCTCTACCGGTTTCAGCAGGTAGTCAAGTGCATTTACTTCAAAAGCCTTTAACGCGTATTCATCATAGGCCGTGGTGAAAATCACGTGCGGAGCCCTTTCCAGTTCGGTGAGCAAATCGAAGCCTGTCTTTCCCGGCATCTGGATATCAAGAAATATAAGATCGGGCTGGAGCTCCTCTATTTTCTGCTTTCCTTCTTCCGCGTTGGCAGCTTCAGCAATGATTTCGATCTCTGAATGGTCAGACAATAACTTCCTTAATTCATTCCTGGCAAGCCGTTCATCATCTATGATTATTGCTTTCTTTGTCATTGATGGTTGGTTTAGTTCGGTTATACGTCGTGGTTAGTGACCCTGTACTGGTATCTTTACTTTTGCCTCTACCATATTTTCAGCTGTATCATGTATTTCAAAACGTGCATTTGCCCCGAAAAGCAGGCTCAGCCTGTTGTCGGTGCTTTGAATCCCGAATCCTTCCTTATTTATCCCGCCATTCAGCCGACCGGTGTTTTTTACAATAAGTTCATGATGATCATCCTTGAAATCAGAAATGATCTTTATGATGCCGCCATTTACATTCTTACTGATGCCATGTTTTATGGCGTTTTCCACCAGGGTTTGCAGCATCATATAAGGAACCGGCTGGTTCAGCGTATCCTCATCAATATCATACTCCACCTTCAGCCTGTCTTCAAACCGGATATGTTCCAACGCAAGGTAATCCCTTACAATGCCAAGTTCCCTGAGCAGTGGTACCGTTTCAATATTTTCGGCCTGCATGCTGCTGCGCAGGATATTACTCAGTTCGGTAATCGCATCCCTGGCACGTGAAGGATTCTCATCGATGAGCGCCCGGATACTGTTCAGGGCATTGAAAATGAAATGCGGATTGATATGCGATTTGATGGTCTTGAGCTCCAGCTCTTTTACCAGTGCCTGCAGCTTTAGCGTATCCAGCTGTTGTTTTCGGGATTTGTCAATATAGTGGTAGATAAAGTAAATGCTGTTCCAGAGGAACATGTACACAAAAGCGATAAAAACATTGCTGATCAGCTCTTTGGACAGGACGATTTCCTTGTCAATATCAAACAGCTTGGTGATCACGGTATCTATTCCCCCGATAAGGAACCCGAAAAACAACGTAATGGCCAACAGGCCAATGAGTTGTTCATTAAGCGCCCGGTTAAGGACCCCCACCCTTATGATTACCGCCCTCATGACGTGGGAAAAAATCAGGCCCATACCCACAAAAACAATGAGCCTGCCCGCAAGGGAGACATTAAACTTCTCGAAGGTTACGGCAAAAAAGGTATTGATCAGCAAAAACAATCCCCATCCAACTGCCTGGAAAAGCCAATATTTCGGAATCCGGTTAAGTACTGTTGGCATAATTAGTAACTAAATCTAGGCTTTTGCCCCGTTCAAATTACTGATTTTATAGGGAAGGCCAAATAGACTGCCCATCGGCCAATAAAGGGGAATAATACGAAGTGGATTTAAATGCGCATTCTACAAAATTTTATGAGCACTTATTACGTTGTATATAGGGGAATCCAGTCTCAACCACACCCATGAAAAAGACGCATATGAAGAGATTTTTACTTATCCTCCTGACATTCTTGATGTTGGGAACAGCCAAATCACAATATGGTCGTGTGGTCATCAATGAAATGTTGCCATGGCCGGGAAACGCCTGTGGTGTTACAGCCGAATTTGTGGAATTATATAACTTGGGACCCGGACCGGTAAATATCGGTTGCTATATACTTTCAGATGGAGATTATTCCATAACCATTCCCGCAGGAACCATACTATATCCTGGGCAATTCTATGTGATTTCAGGTCAGAATATCATTCCTGCACCATGTGCAAATATTGCAACAACTATCGTAGCCAACCTTAACTGGACCACCTGCGGTTGTACGAATGCACCCATTCCAACCACCGGCGATGGTTTTATGACAGACGGTGGATTCGCCACTGAACAAATGGTTCTTTTGTCTCCGGGCGGACTCGTAGTGGATGCTGTGGCCAGGGGTATACCTGCAGAGCCTTCGGTTTCCATTTTATCGAATTCCATGGGAAGTACCTGTCCCCCGCGAAGGTTTAACCTCGACGTAATGGGCATTGCCTATGAAACCATTGGTGAATCAGCCGGCCGGGGTAACTCTATTGCCCGTAAGCTGGATGGTGACTGTGGTTGGGTGAAAGATACCCAGCAGTCTGGTGGTGCTACCAACAATACGCCGGGAGAAAGTAGTGTATTCTCCGTTTCCATGTTCATCACGGAAGATATTAACTGCACCGGAGGATCAGCCACTTTTATCGTCAATAATTCACCGGCATCTTTCTATTTTCCGCTGGATTATATCCTGGCCCAGGATATAGACCTGGACGGACAATTCACGTTTGCGGATGTCTATACAACAGGGCAGGACTTTACCGCACCTGACATGGTGGTGGGACCCCTTCCCCTCGGATCATATGCCATAAACATCGGACCTGTACAGGGTTGTAGTTATAAGAACTTCACCTTTAATATCGGCCCCTGCATACCGCTGTCCTATTCACTGGAATCGTTTACAGCAGTGCGCGGACAAAATACCATCTTTAATGCCCAGCTTTCAGGCGGTGATGAACTGACCGACATTATCCTCCAGGGAAGTGTCAATGGCCAGGATTTCTATAATATCGCCAGCATTCCTTTTACCCATACTGCGGCCCTTCAGGACCTCCATTATGAAACGGCTAACTCCGAACACGTTTATTTCAGGTTGCTCATGGGTGCCGCTGACCATCGTGCCAAATACTCTCCCGTCAGGAAAGTGAGTGCACTACGTTCAACCAATTCCTTCCAGCTGGCCGGAAACCCGGTTCGCGATGAAGTGAAGATCACGGCATCGGTGACCAAAAAGGAAAGCCTTGATATCCAGGTGATTAATAGTGCCGGCCAGGTGTTGGTAAAGCGTTCGCAGGTAATTTTCAATGGTGAGAACCTGGTGAAAGTACCGGTACAAACACTCTCGCCCGGACTATATTTTGTCAAAATTACCGCTGGAAATTCGGCTCCCCAGACTTTACGGGTGCTAAAGCAATAGTGAGCCAACCTTAAGCTTCATTAATTGTTAGTTTTTACTGTACATTAGATTACAGAAGAATAAACAGGGAAGCGTAATTTTGTGCTTCCTTAATTAATGCAGGCTTACATGGAATACCAGGCGGGTCCTTTGTTACAAAATATCAATTATCCCGAGGATCTAAAGAAACTCGGAAAAGAACAGCTTCACCAGGTATGTGACGAGCTACGCCAGTATATCATCGATATAGTGAGCGTGCAGGGAGGCCATTTTGGCGCCAGCCTGGGCGTGGTAGAGCTTACCGTAGCCCTGCATTATGTGTTTAATACGCCCTACGACCAACTGGTATGGGATGTTGGTCACCAGGCTTACGGCCATAAAATACTCACGGGCAGAAGGGAAAGCTTTCATACAAACAGAAAATATAAAGGCCTGAGCGGGTTTCCCAAAAGAAGCGAAAGTGTCTATGATACTTTCGGCGTCGGTCACTCATCAACTTCCATTTCTGCAGCACTCGGAATGGCCATCGCGGCAAAACAAAAAGGCGAAAAAGACCGCCAGTGTGTGGCCATCATCGGTGACGGTGCAATGACAGCCGGCATGGCCTTCGAAGCCATGAACCACGCAGGTGTGTCTGATACCAATGCCATCATTATCCTCAATGATAATTGCATGAGCATTGATCCTAATGTGGGCGCGCTCAAAGAATACCTCACTGATATCACCACCTCACAGACCTATAATAAACTTAAGGACGATATCTGGAAAGCACTGGGCAAACTTCCTGTGGGTAAAACCTTTACCAGGGAGATGGCCAGTAAGCTCGAACATTCCGTAAAGGGTTTCATCAGCCAGAGCAGTAATCTCTTCGAGGCCATGAAACTTCGATATTTTGGCCCGATAGACGGACATAATATTACCAAGCTCGTAGATACCCTCCAGGACCTGAAGAATATACCCGGTCCCAAACTGTTGCACATTATTACCACGAAGGGCAAGGGTTATACACTTGCCGAACAGGACCAGACCAAGTGGCATGCTCCTGGCCTGTTTGATAAGGTTACCGGTGAGATATACAAGAAAACATTTGACACACCACAGCCTCCAAAATACCAGGATGTATTCGGCCACACCATAATTGAACTGGCAGAAAAGAATCCGGCGATCATGGGAATTACGCCCGCAATGCCATCGGGTTCTTCCTTAAAATTCATGATGGATAAGATGCCCGACAGGGCCATCGACGTGGGAATCTGTGAGCAACATGCCGTTACCCTCAGTGCCGGTATGGCTACGCAGGGAATGAGGGTTTTTTGCAATATATATTCATCTTTCATGCAAAGGGCCTTTGACCAGGCCGTACATGATGTGGCTATACAGAAACTTCCGGTAGTATTTTGCCTCGACCGTGCCGGCCTTGTGGGAGAAGACGGTCCCACCCACCATGGCGCTTATGACATACCCTACTTCCGTTGCATTCCGAATATGGTGATCAGTGCTCCGATGAACGAAGCCGAACTGAGAAATCTCATGTATACGGCACAGTTAGAAAGCACCGTTAACCCATTTGTGATACGATACCCTCGTGGTGAAGGTGTAATGCCCGAATGGAAAACGGAAATGAAGGAAATTACCATTGGTACCGGCAGAAAACTTAAAGATGGTGACACTATTGCCATATTAAGCCTCGGTCACCCGGGTAATTACGCTGCCGCTGCCGTTCGCAATCTGAAAACGTATGGTATACAGGCTGCACATTACGATATGCGCTTTGTTAAACCCATTGACGAAAAATTACTGCACGAAGTGTTTTCCAGGTATACAAAAATTATCACCGTGGAAGACGGAACCGTTATTGGCGGTATGGGATCAGCCGTACTTGAATTTATGGCTGCCAATGACTATCATGCGCAACTGAAAATGCTCGGTATACCCGACAGGCTGGTGGAACACGGCACGCTGAAAGAACTTCATCGCGAATGCGGTTATGACACTGCCGGCATAGAAGAAACCGCGAAAGAAATGATGAAAGACCTGGTCACCATTAACCAGTTCCAGTAGTTACTCATCATCCATGGTTCAACCATAGGGCGAGTCCGAATGCCAATACCGAAAGGATAAGGCCGTACATGAATATCGTATAGGATATTCTCAGGAAACGATATTTCCTTCCCAATACCACACCCAGGTAATAAATGTCTTTGACGAGGCTGGAATACAGGTATTCTTTGTCGTTCAGCATTTGATGAATCCCCTTTTGGTAAGCTTCCAGCGGCATACGATGGAAATGCCCGAAAAACAAAAGGTTGATCTTCCTGTTGTCAATGTCCTCCTGCGTGAACTCGCCGCCAAGAATCTTTGGACGTGTGGCTAATACTGCAAAGATGATCGTACATATATTTACCAGCAGGAGTATAATCGTGGGAAGAATAAGATGAGGATAATCCTCCAGCTTTCTCATTAAAACAGTTAGTATAACAGAGATGATTATGGAGTTGACAGAGATCATGATACCAGCCTTTGAATCAGCCATGGCACTCATATCCATATGATTCTTGGAAGTCAGGCGAAATAATGTCTCCACTCCGCGCGTCGGCGTATCATCTTTTGAGGGCTTCTTGGCCGTCTTTGCTTTTGTGACTTTGGACACCACCGGCAAAGCAGTGGCTTCTGTAATTTTTTCGGTTTTCTCCAGTTCCTGTTCAGCGAGCCGCTTGTTCTGCTTTTTAACCAGTTCTGCAAGATACTCCTGCTTTTGAGGAGTGAGTTCGCGTTTGGCAAAATCCGTAAAATACGTATGGCCGGTCATGAAACCAATGGTAATAGCCCGCCATTCCGTACCCGTCATTTCCTTTCCGGTAAATAATTCATTTTCCCTTCTCAGCATTTTGCTTTTATCCAGGAAGCCTGGTTTTCCAAAATGAAAAAGATCTGCGTCACAAATAATTTCTTCATACAGGTTATGCGGCTGTTGAGGCACTTTGGTAGCCATGATACAGCCACAAATCATCCTGATGGTTTCTTCATCAACGCCCTTGGCGGTGTAAAATTCTGAAGCTTTGCCTGCACTGACCTGCTCATGATTTTCCGGACCGCTGAAAAGGTACCCTGTATCATGCCACCAGGCTGCCGCAATAATCGGGAAACTTTCCTTCTCACTGAGCGACTGCTGTCCGCTGATGGTAATTACAGCCGACACTACGTCACGGGTATGTTGCGCGTTATGATACAATAGCCTTGGATCCTGGCGGTCCCTGAATAACTGCTCAACGGCATTTTCCGTTTCAGCAAGAAGAAGATCGGGTTGCATTAATTGATTTTAGCCGGGTTTAATATACAATAATATTTAATACTTTTATTAACACCATGAAATACCTGAAGATCTCCATACTCATTTTGACCATCATATCCTGCAATGCAACCGCCGATAAAACTGAAAAGGTGGAAAGCCCACCCGGTTATGACTTATCGAGTCCGGAAAAATTTCTTATGCAGGAAGAACTGGATGAAATTTCAGGTATCCTTTATGCCGGAGATCCGGCGCAAATGTATACCCTCAATGACGAAGAAGGAAAGATCTATTCCGTTGACCTTACAAAAAAATCCAGGATCAAGCCATTTAAATTTACCAAAAAAGGTGACTTTGAAGATCTCTGTATGGATGACCAGTATATGTATGCTTTAAAAAGTAATGGAAAAGTGATGAGGATCAGTTTCCCTTTTACGGATAGTTTTATCGTCAGGGAATTCGATTATCCTGAAAAAGGAAACGAATTTGAATCCATAGTACATGACCCCGGTACAAAGAAAACCGTTATCATTTGCAAGATATGTTCCACCTTTAATAATGGCAGGGTAAACGCTTACTCCCTTGACACCAGCAAGGGTGAATTTCAGTATGAAGCGGCTTATTCCCCTGATACCGCAGCGGTAATGAAATTGATGGGCAAACAAAAAATTGACGTAAGGCCATCTGCCGCTGCCGTTCATCCGAAAACAGGAGAACTGTATATCGTCTCTTCACAGGACAGGCTGTTAATCATAATGAAAAATGGCGCAGTGACCGCGTCTTACAAACTGTCTAAAAAAATGTTTCGCCAGCCGGAGGGTTTATGTTTTGCGCCAAATGGTGATATGTATATATCCAATGAAGCCGTAGAGGCCATTGCCAATATACTGGCTTTCAGATACAAACCCAAATAGCTAGTGCAAAACTACCGAGACCCTTATTGCTTTTAATCCACTGATGCCCTGCACATCTTCGAGCTCAAGTTTTTCCACGTCTTCCTGCAGTAAATTCTTCCTGGTCAGGTAATGGATATATTCTTCGTATTCCTCTGATTCCCTGACCTGGGTATAGACAATGGCGATCTTTCCAGGCTGCGTAAGCCGTTCACCCGTCTCTCTTACTTTTACTTTATCAATTCTTTTCTTGATCACCTCATAGCGTATATTGGCGCCCCCTTCCACATCAAATTTTCTTTCGTCTTTCCGGAAAGTAATGCAGATGGGATTTGAATGCGCCAGGATCAACTGGGTGGTTAAAAGCGGAATTTTAAGCTGCGGCACAAGGCTTGTCGTTAGCCTTGTGATTTCCACCATCGAAGACAATTGCCATAAACGTAAATTTTTCAGGTATAAATAATCGAAAGGTTTATTCCTGGCGATAGATTCACCTATAAAAATATTGTATTCGATTCCATCCGACTTAAACTTCTCGAAATAGTGGGGATAAAACCGCTGAATCTTGGTTTCCTCTGATTCGAGGTATCTTGAAATAGCGCTGTTGATAGTGTCCAGGGTTTCATCAAAATCTCTCCTGTTCCTGTACAAATGACCTCTCTCCGCATCCACTGAATGAAGATATTCATGGGCTATCCTTTCAACATCCATCTTATCATGTGAAAAATGCCTGAAAAGTGATTTAATTTCATGTTCCAGGTATTCATTCACTTTCATTTCATCTTCTGCCAGCAGCACGTCAGTCACGCGCTCTCTCATTGTCCGGTTTTTGAATAAGAGGTTATTCAGGTAATCATTTTCCTCCTTTTTTGTAAACTGCTTCATCGCAACGATGGTGTCTTCGATATACTGCAACTGGGTCAGGAGGTCATTTTGAATACAACGGCTACGCTCACTCGAAGAATTACGGATATCGATCATACCATACAATGGGTACACCGCATCAAAAGTGACAGTCTCCATTTCCTCATCAGCATTCTTTTCACGACTCCGCAGGAATTTCCAGGCCTGCTCTGCAAATTTCCATTCTACCGATGGCTGCAATGCGGTGAAATTTTCCTTGACCAGCCTGTCGAGCTTCGACTGAAAATGACGGATGCTGCTGCTCATGGCCATTACAAGATAAGGCTCGATGGTATTGATCTTATGCAGCATATCGTCCCTGTTGTTGCCCTCATTCCAGGCTACTTCAATCATGCCGAGCAGTTTGGCCTTATCAAATACCGGCCGGATCAGGTAATTGAGAAAAGGTATATGCACTATATTTCTTTCCAGCAGGGATTGCCCGGTGATACCCGGAATATTTTCAAACAACAACTCATGTCCGTCTTCCTTAAGCATATTGCCAAGGCGGTTATACAGTTGTTCTTTCTCTTCATCACGGCCTGCCCTTTTCAGTAAAATACTTCGGCAGGCATATTGCTCCGACAAAATGTACTTGTTATTCAGCGTCACGAATGGGATAATGCTGATTTCCGCTTCGCGGTGCGACAATAATGTTTCAGCCGCCAGCTGCAACTTTTCATAACCGGTAGTTTCATCTGTATGCATCTCGATCAATGCATTCTTTACGTCGATTACACTTTGCTCATAGGTGATGTCACTCACCCTTCTTAAGAGAAATCCTTCAAACCTGAACAGGCTGAGGGGAAGCAGCGACTTCAGGGTTTCCATATCCCTGATCATGCTGGATGGCGTGATGGCATCCCTGGGAAATTCCGGCAGTTCACCATCCAGGTGAACATCGATAAAACTCTCGTCGAGGAAGATGCGGAAGTACTTCCATGTATTTCCATCTTCCCTGGATATGGGATAAGCATTTCTGTCGGCCCCCGCAAGCCCATGATGATAAAATTTTTTCAGGATCAGCCGGTATGCCAGGAACAGCTGTTCATATTGCAGCAGTTCATAAGAAAGTTCCTTGTTGAAATTGATGTATCCCTGCCGGTCTTCTTCAAAGTATGGATTGTGTGGGTGCGACTGGTATACAATTTCAAAGAGGTAAGGTGTGCTGATATGGTAATACTCATTCTCTACGGTTGACGTAATGGAGAAGAGTGAAGAGGCAGCCAGCTGAAGCAGTTCATGGTGTTCATGCAACTGGGAAAGGTCTTCAATGGGTTTCAATAAAGCTTCATGCTTTTCGAAACGGCTGATAATGTAGGTATAAAGATCCGGGGAGTAGCCAGGTTTTGATGCAACCCTGTTCTTCAGGAACCTGATAAAGGGACCAAAAGAAAACTGTGACCTGATATCCGTGATATTGACATATACATCAGGATTCGGGCTGAGTACCTTGTTCTTCATTATACTCAATGATAAAGTTATTTGATCCTTCCCCTATCAATATATGAATATATTGTTGCTGAACAAGTTCTAAAATGGTAAGAAAAAGGAAGATGGCATGAATGCGTTCATGACAGACTTCAAAAATCTTCTCAAAAGCCATTGATTTTTCCTTTTGCACGGTAGTCATCATGTATTCCCGGCTTTCCTCCATGGTATAGTTGTACCTGTATACAACGTGCTGGGGTTTGTGGGTGCGGTCATACATCCTGTTCATCACCTTTTCAAAAACCTTCATGAGCTTGTACAGGGTGATCGTCTGGATCTCGGTTCCTTCTGAGGCTTCCTCACCAAGTATCGATAATTCTTTCTGCAGGTTTCCCCTTTTAACCATCAACATTCTTGTGGCTTCCAGCTCGGCCAGTTTCGTGGAAGCTTCCTTGAATCTTTTGTATTCAAGGATCTTGTCGACCAGTTCCTGCCTCGGATCAATTTCATTACCCTGCTCATCAACTTCTTTACGCGGCAACAGCATTTTTGCTTTGATCCGCATCAGTGTGGAAATGAAAAGTATGAACTCACTGCTGAGTTCAATATTCAGTTCATCAGACTTATGGATGAATTCCATGAAGTCCTTAATTACTTTTGTGATGGGAATATTGTAGATATCCAGTTCATCCCTTTCAATAAAAAAAAGAAGGAGATCGAATGGTCCCTCAAACTGGGGAAGTTTTATCTGGTATGATGAAGTATTCACAGCGGTAATTTTTGGAAAAATAAAGGTTCCGTATGATTTATTTACGGAACCGGCTAAAGGTAGTTAATTGTTCACTTATAATTTTCCCGTAAACCCTACCGACAATAATGTTTTGGTTTGTGTGCGGGGTGCATTTTTATCCGGGCCGAAAATTTTGACATCGTCATCATATATAAGGTCAAAACTGTAAGTAACAGTAAGCCATTTATTTACCTTCAGCCCGATCAGGTTGGTCCAGTAAACATCCACATTTTGTGGATTTTCGAGGTAATTCGAATACAGGTCGAGCCGGCCTTTATACACTACATTTTTAAAAATTTCCTTTTTATAATTGGCGGACAAATAAGCGCCGGCTTCAAGCCTTGATGTTTTTCCGGAATCCAGGCCGTAGTCAGGTGCAAGTGCCTGGTTGCCTTTGCTCACGAAGGTCCACCTGGCGGAAATCGGTGATACAAAAAGACTGAAATCACTGGACGGCTGCCAGTCGACACCCGGTGCTATGGTCAGGTAGGCTGGCGCAAAAAAATCAGACGTCTTCACTTTGGGTGTTTCGTTATAGTCAAAGCCTTCGGTGAATTGCGTCCTGAATGTTCCCACAACACCCAATCCGACCTTAGGCTTTACCAGGTAGGTGTATTTTGAATAGAAGTCTATTTTATCGTCGTTTTTCCGCATACCCTGTGAAGTGGTCCGTATTACGGCATAAAAAAGATCAAGGTTATTGGTCCAGCGATGTTTACCTTCTTTCAAATTGGCAAACAGGTTCAGGTAGCCATTGAGAGATAATGAAGATTTCTCTCCACCAGCCGCCCAGTTGCTGGTACCGCCCTGTGCCAGTCCGATGTTCAGCAGAAGTCCCTTTTTCCATCCCTCCTTATGCGAAGTATCTTCCGCAAGCGTTTTAGTGGCGGTGTTTTTTAATTCCTGGACGGTAGGATCCTGCGCCTTTACTGAGCAGGCAATAAAAAGCGTGATTACAAATAAAAAATTCCTCATATATAAATAATTTAAGGACCATGTATTATCAACATGGTCCTCATTTGTGCTGAAAGTCTATTTCTTTTTTAATTCGTCCCTGATCTCTGCAAGTAAAATCTCTGTGCTGGTGGGAGCAACAATTGTTGGCTCAGCTTTCTTGCGAAAACTGTTTAGCGCTTTTACGATCAGGAATAATACAAAGGCGATTATGATGAAATCCAGGATAGCCTGTATCAGCAGGCCGATTTTGATACCGCCAATTTCCAGTTCACGAAATTTTTGGACATCACCTGTAACCATCCCGATGATCGGCATGATTACGGCGTCTACCATGGCTTTCACAATATTATTAAAAGCGCCGCCGATGATAACACCGATAGCAAGATCCATTACATTGCCACGCATGGCAAAATCCCTGAATTCCTTTGCAAATCCCATAATAAATTAGTTTGATTGGAGACAATCGCAAAAATAAGGCCCCATAGTGTTCCAACATTCAATGAAAAAACACAATATGTTCACATTCATAATATATACACATGAATACATATAATTTCATGGTAATCATCGAATTTTATCGCGTAATATGAACCATCCAAAAGCAGGACTATACCATTGGCTCTTATTTATCGTTCTGTCAATTATCTGGGGAAGTTCATTTATCCTGATGAAAGAAGGCATGAAGCACCTCACCCCTTACCAGGTGGCTTCTTTACGATTGTTGAGTGCAGGTCTTGTATTAGTTCCCTTTGCGCTTAAGGCCATCAAAACATTTCCACGCAAAGACTTTCCCCTGGTGGTATTCTCCGGATTACTGGGCACTTTTTTTCCAGCCTATCTTTTTTGCATTGCTGAAACACAACTGGATAGTGGGTTGGCGGGTATATTGAACGCATTGACCCCGCTGTTTACCATTGTCATCGGTGCCGTATTTTTCCACTCGGTATTGCCGCTAAGTAAATGGCTTGGGGTGATCATCGGGTTTGTAGGACTGGTACTATTGATACTCTCGGGCAACCAGGGTGTTAAACTCAATAATATCAGCTTTTCTTCATACATCATCCTGGCCACTATATTCTACGGGTTGAATGTTAACCTGGTCAGTCGGTACCTGAAACATATCCCTTCCCTGTCCATTGCCTCCGTCGCCTTTTCCGTGCTCACCATTCCTTCTGCCATCATCCTTTTCATCACCGGATATTTCCAACAGCCTTTATCACAAGGATTTACCTATTCCACGGCAGCATCTTCCGTACTGGGCATCTTTGGAACCGCAATAGCATCAATACTATTCTATATGCTGATGAAAAGAGCGGGCTACCTGTTTGCTTCCATGGTCACCTATGGTATACCCTTCGTTGCCCTGCTCTGGGGATTCCTGGCTCATGAAGTTATCCTGCCCATGCAGATTCTCTGCCTGGTAATGATACTGGCAGGCGTTTGGCTGGCAAATAAATAGTGGGATGATAATGAAGGATCAGACCGACATGATTTCCTTTTCCTTGGAGGCAAGATGTTTGTCGACCAGGGAAATGTACTGATTGGTGATCTCCTGGACCTCATCTTCTGAATCCTTTGCCAGGTCTTCGCTGAGGCCGTCCTTCTTAAGTTTTTTGATGGCTTCAATGGCATCCCTGCGGATATTGCGGATGGCCACTTTGGAATGTTCACCTTCCACATTCACCCGCTTTACAATTTCCTTCCTTCTTTCTTCTGTGAGGGCGGGTAGAAATATGCGGATGATGGAACCGTCGTTCTGGGGATTGATGCCAATATTGGCGGCAATGATTGATCGTTCTATGGGCTGAAGCATATTCTTTTCCCATGGTTGTATCATGATGGTACGTGCGTCAGCAACGGTTATGTTCCCTACCTGGCTGATGGGGGTGGGATTACCGTAATAGTCAACCACAATTCCGTCAAGCATCTGGGGAGTGGCCCTTCCGGCCCGGATTTTTACCAGTTCTGATTCAAGGTGGGAAATGGCCTTCTTCATACTATCGAGGGCATGGTCGGTGATGCTTAATAATTCGTCTGACATAGCATTAATTTCTAATTGCCTGCAAATCTAAAGAAAGCACTGCATACAAGTGAAAAAACGTGGACTAGTTCTGTTCGGGGGTACTGAAAGTTTTGTTCTTTAACTGAAGGATCTTTGAAGTAATGGCGGGTTCGCCGGTGCCGAATTTTTCATCGAACCTTACTTTCCTTCTGCGTGCAGTAAAATACATGATCCCGGTACAAAGCGAAGCCATGGTGACCAGTGAAAGGATAAGGAAGGTACAGTTGGCAAACCTGAAGTAATAGGCTACGGCAATAAATATGATGTTGACGCCCACGCAGCTGTAAGTGATCATGGAATGTGACATTCCATTGTCCATCATCAGGTGGTGAATATGATTTCTGTCTGGCGAAAAAGGCGAACGGCGGCTGAAAATCCTCAGTGCAAATACGCGAAGCGTATCAAACAGCGGTACAATAAGGATGGCGAAACCCATTGCCGGGGAAGCCGCAACCGGTAACGGTGAACCCTGGTTTCCGGCAATATTGATAAAATGAATTACCATGATCGCATTGACCATGCCGATCAGCAGTGAACCCGTATCACCCATGAATATCTTGGCGGGGGAATGATTGAAAATCAGGAAGGCCATGATGCTTCCCCCAAGGCAGAATGCCAGGGTTGCATATTCAACCTCACCCACACTTTTAAAATAAATGCCAAATACCAGTGATGTCATTAGACCAAGGCTGCCCGCCAGTCCGTCTACACCATCAATCAGGTTAAATGAATTGATGATCACGATGAGGGTCAGGTAAGTAAATGCCAGGCTTAATGCCTCAGGGAGTTCATATACCCCAAGGAATCCATGCATACTATGTATGGTCAGGCCGCCTTTATACACGATCAAAAAAGCAGCGAGCATCTGGCCAATGAATTTTTTCATTGGCGAAAGCACCAGTATATCATCTTTCAGTCCGAGAAAAAAGATAACTAATGTAGCAGCATAAAAATATTGAAAATCAGCAGCGTTGTATAAACTTATGGTAAAGAGGCAGGCAAGAATAAAACCGGCAAAAATACCAAGGCCGCCGAGCGATGGAATCGGGGACATATGGATCTTTCTCTCATCGGGATGGTCAAATAATTTCTTGGCGTTGGATACCTGGATGATGATAGGTATGGCGGCAAAAGTTATTATAAATGCAATTGCCGTACCTAGTAATATTTTATCCATTAGAAATTCCGGTGTTTCGGGACAAAAATACGCCTAATTGTCTACGAATCAAACACATTTGAAGTATTCATTTTTTGATAATGTGTCAAATTCTCAACCTCTGGGCATTGTCTTAAGATAACGGTAGATATAACTGAAATAGTATATTTCAACAAGTTATACCAGTAAATAATTTCGTGACCCTGAATTCCTTAATTCTGTTGCCTTACTTATTTAATAAATTTTAGCTTTGCCATCTCAATAAAAATTAAATGGAAAACCTTCAGCAGATCGCCAGCCAGGTAAGAAGAGATATTGTAAGAATGGTACATGCAGTGCAAAGTGGCCACCCGGGCGGTTCTCTGGGATGTACTGATTTCTTTACAGCATTGTTTTTCAAGGAGATGCAACACAATCCGGACTTCCATATGGAAGGTAAAAATGAAGATGTATTTTTCCTTTCCAACGGACATATATCACCTGTTTATTATTCCATCCTGGCCCGTTCAGGATATTTCCCGGTAAAAGAATTATCCACATTCAGGAAATTAAATTCACGCCTCCAGGGGCATCCCGCCACTCATGAACACCTGCCGGGTATACGAATAGCTTCGGGATCACTCGGACAGGGAATGAGTGTAGCCATTGGCGTTGCCCTTGCTAAAAAACTTGACAAGGATCCGCACTTCGTCTATTCATTGCATGGAGACGGTGAATTGGATGAAGGACAGGTATGGGAAGCGATCATGTTTGCTGCCCACCATAAGGTAGATAACCTGATTTCTACCATCGACTGGAATGGCCAGCAGATTGACGGTCCAACCAGTAAGGTGATGGGCCTCGGAAATATCAGGGAAAAATTTGAAGCTTTCGGGTGGACTACCCTTGAAATGAATGGAAATGATATGAACGAAGTGGTGAAGACCCTCGACACCGCAAAATCCCATACCGGCCAGGGAAAACCTGTTGCCATTATGATGCATACCATTATGGGCAAGGGAGTGGATTTTATGGAAAATGACCATAACTGGCATGGTGTGGCACCAAACGATGAACAGCTGCAAAAAGCTTTGGCACAATTGCCGGAAACACTGGGAGATTACTGAAAGGCCATTTTCAACCCTAATGCATAAATAGTAATACAGAAAGTTGCTATTCAACCCTAATGCATTGACTATCAGTTTCTTAGTTCAAAGGGCTCCTTTGATGCACGGTAGGATGGAAACCAGGAAGCCAATAGTCCGATAGCGAATACAGTGGCAGTCACCAGCAAGAAATCCTGCCACACCAGCTTAACCGGGTAATAATCGATCAGGAAGGATTCCCCTTGTAAGGGTACCAGTTTATATTTTACCTGTAGAAAATACAGGGTAATAGCGAGGATAATACCGCTGATTGCTCCAATTCCTGCTAAAACAAGGCCTTCCGCCATAAATATCCGGCGTATTAACTGGCGGCTCGCTCCCATTGCCTGTAATACCTGTATATCCTTTTTCTTCTCAAGTACCAACATGGTGAGGGCGCCAACCATATTAAACGCGGCCACCAGCAGGATCAGGGTAAAAATGCCGTAAATGGCCCATTTTTCAATCTTTATCGTAGAATATAAGGTGCGATTCTGCTCATACCGGTCCAATACCAGGAAATTCGCACCCAGTGTTTTCCTGAGTTCCTCTTTCACCTCCGGTACCAGCTTCTCTTCCTTTACCGACACTTCCAGGGCAGAATATTCGTCCGGCTGGTAATTGAGGTATTGCTTAATAAAATCGATATTGGTAATCAGGTATTTATTGTCAAAATCCTGTTGGATGGCGAAGCTTCCGGAAGGTATAACGAGACCCTCGCTGAGGGCATTCAGCGGATCACTCATGTCCGTTACCCCCTTTTTGGGTAAATAGAGGGTAAGGGGGAGTAAGGCACGATCCGACAAAACTCCGATGGCATTTTCTATCCCAACGCCCATCACAATGCGTGGAGATTCTGCGGATCCCAGGTTGAATGTTCCCCTGACAATTTTCTGTGGCACGCCAGACACCTCCCCATAATGCTGGTCCACCCCCTTTACAAAAACTACTGCCTGGAAATCACCGTTCTGCAATAATGCTTTCTCTTCGGCGATCCGGGTAATTGATTTAATGCCGCCATACTTCCGCAGGGCTGTAATCTGGTCGTATGTCAGGACCAGTGTTTTCCCTTTGGCCGGGCTGATCCGGAGATCAGGGTAAAAAGAAGAATAAAGTGATTTAACCAGCGATTCAAAACCATTAAAGGCACTAAGGATGATAATCAGTGCTGCCGTTCCTATCACGATGGCCAGTACACTGACCCAGGCGATGACATTAATGGCATTGGTGGATTTCTTTGCCTTGAAATATCTCCATGCAAACTTCAATACCATAGAGAGAAAATGATAATGCGATAACGCGGTGATGCGGTAATGGAGATCATCGGAAAATGTTCAATAATTTATAAAACCCCAGGTCAGTCCTTCTTTTTTTCTTCGTTGATTTTTTTAAATATCTCTTCAATGCGGAAAACATGATCAAGCGTATCGTCATGGAAAAACCTCAGTTCTGGTATTCTCCTGAGCTGGTGCTTAACCCTGGAAGCAAGCTCTCTTTTTATCTCGTGTTTCCTGTCCTCGATTAACTTTAAAGCATGGCTCACGTCGTTAACCTTAAACAAACTGAGATAAATCCTGGCCTCCAGTAAATCAGGGGTTATTTTAACACCCGCAATCGACACCATTCCATTATCGATCATATTCAACCCCATCCGGTGAAAAATATCGTTCATCTCCTGCTGTATTACGCCGGCAACCTGTTTCTGTCTTTTTCCCTCTTCCATATTGAATCAACTTAAAGGCTGTAA
Source organism: uncultured Sphingobacteriales bacterium (assembly GCA_963707255.1). Taxonomy (GTDB): domain Bacteria; phylum Bacteroidota; class Bacteroidia; order Chitinophagales; family Chitinophagaceae; genus Pollutibacter. The sequence goes on from CAVPPM010000018.1 coordinate 673,790, forward strand.
AAATAACTACTTTTGCGCCAACATTACTATCACTTCAAACCCCTGGATGAAGAGTTTAAGCGTTATTTTCCAATATATCCGCCGATACCCTAAAATGGTATCCCTTTATTTCTTCCTGAACCTGATGGCCTCCTTCTTTTCCCTGGTGTCTCTGGCACTGCTGGGTCCGTTTCTCGGACTGATCTTCGGTGTAAAGGGACAGGACCAGATGATGGGATCCCGGTTCCGCCTGGGAAATATAACCAATAACTTTTACAGTTACCTTACCGAGCTCACCAATACTGACGCGGGAAAGATCAAGGCACTGGGCATACTCTGCATCATTGTTGTCATTTCCATCCTGCTGAAAAACATGTTCCTGTACCTGGGACTGTACGTACTAACGCCGATCCGTAACCGCATTATCAATGACATGCGTACGGAAATGTTCCAGAAAATCCTTCAGTTACCGATTGGTTATTTCAGCGACCAGCGGAAAGGCGACATCATGAGCCGGCTTACCAACGACCTGCAGGATGTTGAATATTCCACCATCAGCTTCCTGGAAACATTCTTCCGGGAACCCATAACGATCACCCTCTACCTTTTCGCGATGATCAAGCTGAGTCCTGAGCTATCTGTTTTCCTGTTGCTTTTTCTTCCGATAGCCGGCTTTATTATTGGCAGGATAGGAAGGTCATTAAAAAAAGTATCCACACGGGTTCAGGAAAAACTGGGGGATATTCTCAGCACCATTGAGGAAACCCTCGGCGGCATGCGGGTGGTCAAAGGATTCAACGCGGAAGAGCAACAACTCAGGAGATTCACCACAGAGAATGGAAAATTACTGGAGATAAAAAACAAGGCGATCAGGAGAAGGGATCTTTCTGCACCCGTTTCTGAAACCCTGGGTATACTGGCAGTATGTTGTGTTTTGTATTATGGCGGAAGGCTTGTCCTGGGCCAAAGTTTTTCCCTTAACGGGCCAGACTTCCTCACCTACATCGCCATTTTTACGCAGATCATTAACCCGTTGAAATCGTTCAGTTCTGCATCTTATAATATCCAGCGGGGTGCCGCAAGCATTGAACGTATTCAGCAGCTCATCCATGAGAAGGAAGCCATCCAGGAAATTGAAAACCCTGTAAGGATAAATGCCTTTAATGAGTCCATTGAATTCAGGGATGTGTCATTCGCCTACCAGGAGAAAACCATTTTAAGTGATATTAATATCCTGGTGGAGAAAGGTAAAACGATAGCCCTGGTGGGTTCTTCAGGTTCGGGGAAATCAACGCTGGCCGATATGGTACCGAGATTCCATGATGTGTCAGGCGGAGCCCTAACGATAGACGGAGTTAATTTAAAAGACTACGCTATAAAAGACCTTCGAAACCTCATGGGAATTGTTACCCAGGAACCCATCCTTTTCAATGACAGCATTGCCAATAATATTGCTTTGGGAAAGATGGATGCCACACGTGAGGAAATCGAAAACGCTGCAAAAGTGGCCAATGCACACAGTTTTATTGTTAACAAGGAACATGGTTACGATACCAATATCGGTGACCGCGGATCAAAGCTAAGCGGCGGCGAACGTCAGCGTTTGACCATAGCCAGGGCGGTACTGAAAAATCCCCCGATCCTCATTCTTGATGAAGCCACTTCCTCCCTGGATACAGAAAGTGAAAGGCTGGTGCAGGACGCCCTCAATCACCTGATGAAGGACCGTACCAGTATTGTTATAGCGCATCGTCTGTCTACAGTCAGGCATGCCGATGAGATCATTGTACTCCAACATGGAAAAGTGGCCGAACGTGGAAGGCACGAAGAACTGATATCCCGTAAAGGAATCTATCACCGCCTGGTGGAGATGCAGGAAGTAAGGTAATCACGCGTGATTAATGAGATAATGTGGGAAATGTGAGAAGTGTGAAAATTGAAATTAGAAAATTCCAAAAGAACTTAAAATGCCAATGAATGCCATTTCCTGATTTTCACTGCCACATTTATCACACTTTCCAATTTGCCAATTAGAAATCCCAATATTCATTGGTCAAGATCACCTGGTAATCTCAATCACTGAATATTGGGATTTCTTGACATTCCCATCTTTGCTTCTATGCTTAAAGTAGCATGTGGTACGGCGCGAAGTCGGGCCTTATCAATCAACTTACCGGTTACCCGGCAGATACCATAAGTCTTGTTTTCGATGCGTACCAGGGCCTTTTCCAGCTTGTCGATGAAGTCGTGCTGACGGCTGGCCATCTGGCTGAGCTGTTCTCTTTCCATGCTCAGGCTCCCGTCTTCCATCGTCATATACCTGTTATCGGTCTCATCACCGCTCATTTCGTCTTTGCGGGTAATCAGTCCGTGGAGATAAGACAATTCTTTCTTGGCTGCATCTAATTTCCTGGCAATCAAATCGCGAAACTCCTGGAGTTCGGAATCACTGTACCTTAATGTAGGTCCGTTCATAATTGTTGACGGTTGGTCTAATACGGATTTAGTAAAATCAGGCTCATATTTCCGGGAGGTGGTGGCATTTATCTTCGGCATTACCACAGGCTTTGCCGGTGGCTTAGGCACAGGTTTTACCGCTACAGGTTTAACTTCTACCGGTTTAACCTCCACTGCTTTAGTTTCCACTGGTTTTTTCACTTCCGGAGCCTTGACCGCCTGCTTGGTCTCAGCGTGTTTTGCTGCTGGCTTTGCGCCATGGTTCGCAACAGGAACAGTTTTCTTTGCCTCCGGCTTTTTATGGGCCGGGGCTGCGACAGGTGTAGTTTTCTTCACAGGTGCCGCCTTTTTAGCCGGTACAACCGGTTTTTTGGCGTTTTTTTCCACTTTTTTCGGATTTTGTTTTATTGCTGTTTTCGATTTGGCAACCGCTGGTTTGGCAACCTTCTTGACAGGTTTAGCCGGGACAGCCTTTTTAGGAGCCGCCTTTTTTACCGGTGCTTTTACAGCTTTTTTTGCTGGCTTAGCATTTTTGCTGCCAGAGATGTGTGTAATTTTCTTGGTTGCCATATATAGAAATTAGCCTTTTTTCTCAATGATGACCCGGATCGGAATATCATTCACCTCAATATCCGTTCCTCCATTAATTTCCGGCAAAAACTCCAATTTATCTGCCAAAATTTCCGCGCAAATATAATCATTATATTGGCTAATCGCTTTGGCAAGTTTTTCGTGTTGACTAAGTTTCACGAATATCCTGTCAGTCAGGTCAAAACCGCTGTCTTTTCGAATTCTCTGGATACGGTTAACCAGTTCCCTGGCATTGCCTTCCTGCTCTAAATCATCGGAAATCGTCACATCAAGCGCCACTGTCAGGGCATTTTTTGAAGCTACCATCCACCCCGGAACATCTTCACTCTGGATCTCGGCTTCGTCCCTGCTGATCACCAGTGGCTCCCCGTCAATGTCCAGCGTTATCTGTCCGGCCAACTCCAGTGTCCTGATATCTTCCTGCCCAAAACCTGACAAAGCAGCAGACACTGATTTCATTTTAGGTCCCAGTTTTTTACCCAGCGCTATGAAATTAGGCTTGATCTTCTTCCTAATAAACTGATTATCAGCTTCAAGATATTCTATTTCCTTAACATTCACCTCAGCCTTGATAAGATCCTCCACTTTTTGCAATTGTTCACGCATGGATTGGGATACTACAGGAATCAGGACCTTCTGTAAAGGTTGCCTGACTTTAATATTTACTTTTTTGCGGATCGACAATATCAGCGATGATGCATCCTGTGCAAGCTGCATCCTTTCTTCCAGTTGCTGATCAATTAACACGCTGTCAGCCACCGGGAAGTAGGCATGGTGGACCGAAGCAGCCTTGTTTTTTCCCGTCACTTTATTCAGGCTGGTGAATATAAAATCAGTAAAGAAAGGAGAGATCGGGGCCGCTAACCGGCAGACCGTCTCCAGGCATTCATACAATGTCTGGTAAGCGCTGATCTTGTCCTGCCCATATTCCCCCTTCCAGAACCTCCTTCTGCACAGGCGGACATACCAGTTGCTCAATTGTTCGTCAACAAAGTCATCAATTGCCCTTCCCGCCATAGTGGGTTCATAATCATCCATATACAGGGTAACAGTCCGGATAAGGCTATTTAGTGATGACAATATCCATCTGTCGATCTCGGGTCTTTTTTCCACAGGGATATATTCTTCCGTAAACCTGAATCCGTCAACATTGGCATACAGGGCGAAGAACTGGTAAGTATTGTACAAAGTGCCGAAGAACTTCCGCTGGACTTCCTTTATCCCGTCAATGTCGAACTTCAGATTATCCCAGGGGGAGGCATTAGTGATTAGATACCACCTGGTGGCATCGGCGCCATACTGGCTGATGGTGGTAAAAGGATCAACCACATTGCCGAGGCGCTTGCTCATTTTATTTCCGTTCTTATCCAAAACGAGCCCGTTGGAAACAACTGTTTTATATGCTACAGAATCAAATAACAGTGCGCCCAGCGCATGCAGGGTATAGAACCAGCCCCTGGTCTGGTCCACTCCCTCCGCAATAAAGTCTGCGGGGAAGGCCGATCCCTTGTCGACCAGCTCACGGTTCTCAAACGGGTAATGCCATTGTGCATAAGGCATGGCCCCTGAGTCAAACCACACGTCGATCAGGTCGGGTACCCTTTTCATGGGCGCCCCATCTTTACTCACCAGGATGATCTCGTCTACAAAAGGCTTATGGAGATCAAGTATTCCTTCATGGAGATAGTTCTTATTGACCTCGCCTCCCAGTAGTTCGCTGGCCTTCCTGATCTCAGCGTTCAGTTCTTCTATGGAGCCAATGCATTTTTGTTCTGAACCATCCTCTGTCTTCCAGATGGGCAGTGGCGTACCCCAGAAACGGCTACGGCTAAGGTTCCAGTCCACCATATTTTCCAGCCAGTTGCCAAATCTTCCCTCGCCGGTGGACCTGGGTTTCCAGTTGATGGTTTTATTGAGTTCCACCATCCTGTCTTTAAGCGCAGTGGTTTTTATGAACCAGGCATCGAGCGGATAATACAAAACAGGTTTATCTGTTCTCCAGCAATGGGGATAGCTATGTTCATATTTTTCGACCTTAAATGCCCTACCCTCTTTTTTCAGCTTGACAGCGATATCCACATTTACATCTTCATAGGCCGGATCGTCTTTATAATTTTTTACAAAACGCCTGCTGAATTCTCCCATTCCGTCAACAAACTTTCCTTCACGGTCAACCAGGGTAAGTATGCCGATCTGGTATTTTTTTCCTACCCGGAAGTCATCTGCACCAAATGCGGGTGCCGTGTGGACGATACCTGTGCCATCCTCAGTGGTGACGAAATCCCCCACAAGTATCCTGAAAGGATCTGCACCTGGTGTTATGGATTCGATCTGTTCGAGTGTATTGGCTTCAAATGGCAAAAGCTGCCGGTAACGGATCCCTTCAGCTGCGGAACCCCGGAAAGATGCCAATACTTTGAACTGAGATATTTTCTTCTTGTCGGTACCCGTCCCTTCAGAAACAAAACCATCCGTAAGGGAGTCTGGCGAGGTATCAGCCAGGTCAAAATATTTCCCCATCAGCGCCCTTGCCAGTACCACGTTGATGTCCTCTTCTGTATAGGGATTTACGGTCCTGACCAGCAGGTAATCTATATTGGGTCCTACTGTGAGGCCAAGATTTGACGGCAGTGTCCAGGGTGTGGTGGTCCAGGCTAAAAAAAAGATGTCCTTTCCTTCTGCAGCATTAAACAGAAAGGCAGATTGTTCATCTTCCACTGCCTGGAACATGGCGATGCATGAAGTATCCTTCACATCTTTATAGGTCCCAGGTTGATTAAGTTCATGGGAACTAAGCCCGGTTCCGGCAGCTGGGGAATAGGGTTGGATACTTACGCTTTCGTACAGCAGTCCCTTTTCATACAGTCTTTTCAGGCACCACCAAAGGCTTTCAATATATTCATTGTTGAAGGTGATATAGGGGTCATTCAGGTCTACCCAATAGCCCATTTTTCTCGTGAGATCATCCCAGATATCCTTATACCGCATTACTGCTTCACGGCATTTTTGGTTATACTCCTCAACACTGATCTTTTTGCCGATGTCTTCCTTGGTGATGCCAAGTTCTTTTTCCACTCCAAGTTCAACCGGCAGGCCATGGGTATCCCATCCCCCTTTTCTTTTTACCTGGAAACCTTTCATGGTTTTATACCTGCAAACCAGGTCCTTAAGTGTTCTGCCGATCACATGGTGAATGCCGGGCAGTCCATTGGCACTTGGCGGACCTTCATAAAAAACAAAGGGCTCCGCCCCCTCCCTTTCGGTGACGCTCTTCTCGAAAGCCCCCGTGTTATCCCAGTGGGCAAGGATCTCCTTTTCAAAGGCGGGCAAATTCAATTGTGTAAATTCCTGGTATCTGGGCTCCATAATGATAAAGGTGGCAAAATTAGGAATAAGGGGCGAGTTTCCATCGAATGGATCCCATTGCAGTGGCCATTGCCGTTATTTTCGACGAATGGATTAAAAAATCTTTTCCGGTCCCTCCCGGCCAATTGACTGGAATGGAACGGTTAAGGGAAGGGACCTCTTTTTTATCCCTGGTTTTGGGCCACCAGGTAGCCGGCAGAGCCCTTTTTTCAATAATAAAGAAAGGAGGACCCTCGTTAAATAGAGAGTTAATTTTTTCTGTTATCGACAAAACTTGCCGTTTGGCATAGTAATGGAAGGATAATAATTAACCAAGTTCCGTTAAAAAACTACCTCCGATGAAAACAAAAAATCACCCGTTAAGACGGCTGTTTGCGGCATTATTAATGCCCCCGGCCAAGAATTCTCACGTAAAGGGTTTTTTCAATCGCAATTCGGCACTCATTCACAGGGAAGAATCACTCAACAAAATATTTATGGTCAGGTACAGGATGCAAAACCTGTAGATCAATTTTTTCCAGGGTTTAGGGATTAGGGATGGAGGGGAGCAAATGCTTCCCTCTCCCGTTTTCACTATTTCATGAAACCGATATGCCCATAAAATATCGGGCATAAAAAAACTTCTTCCTGGTATGCTATACAGCAAACCCGGAAGAAGCTTTTTTATTTATATGCCTCAGAACGTTGTACTGCCGTCGGGCTGAAAAATATACCTGAAAGTATAATACCGTTGCTTTTTCAGTTTATCATCATCCGATGCGCCTGCATCAGGAGTAACGCCTCCTTTATAATAATTCAGTATTTCGACCTTAGCATATTTACCGGTGGCGGTACGTATGACCAATACCCTGCCGGGGATCGGGGTAACCAAATTCACCGGGGCATTATATGAATACCATCCCCTTCCACTGCCGGAAGTAATGGCATAAGATGTTGGCGCGTTATCAGTACGGATTACTGAATCCACTGGCACTGTTTTCAGGTCATCGAACACACCCACATACACAAATCCTCCGCCGTTGGCAGGACCGCTGTTTCCGCTGTTCGTGATGATTGAGGTTCCCCTGAAGCCCAGGTCCCATTTATTACTATTGGAATCCGAACTGGGAACCAGTGCGTTGTTCTCCAGGCTGTAAAAACTGTATTTACCACTTCCATAAGGTTGTCCGCTCGGAGCAATGCCGATGATCGTATCTGCAACCAGGTCATTCACCGTTTTCACCGTAAGCGCAGGAGTGGGAGTATTATTATCATCCTTACTGCAGGAAGCTATTATAACCATCAAGGCCACACCGATAATTCCTTTCATTCTTTGTTTCATTCTTGACTTTATTTATTGTTTGTGTTTATGTAAAAAATCATAAGAGATGCCTGCATACCACTGGTATCCGGGCTGGCCGGGCAGGTTTTCGGGATCTGTATAATTCAGCAGGTTATCGACCCCGGCGATTATCCTTATACCGTTTCTAAATTGCCTTCCGCCGCTCAGGTTCAGCGTAACATATCCGCTGGCAAATTCATCATCGCGATTGATAATTCCGTTTCCATCAACATCTGTTGTCCCCCACCTGTTTCTCCAAATAGCCCTGGTGGTAGCAAACCATTTGTTATCAGCCGATTCAAAAAACAGTTTGATATTGGCCATATGCCTCGACCGGTTTGGCAGTCCCGCATATTCACTCCTGGTGATCTTCCTGGAAATACCCGTCTGGGCATCTCGGGTAAATACAAGACCTGCCTTAATATCATCAAGCACATCTTTGTCTGCCGTCACCAGGAACTGGTAACCTCCTGCCAATGTAAACTGTGAGTGAATCTTTCCACTGGCTTCCAGTTCAACGCCTTCTGTATAGGCCCTGCTCACATTCAGGTAACTGTATATCTGTCCGCCATTGGTTTTATAGGCAACGATATCGGTGAGGATAAGATTATTGATATCGTTCCTGAATACATTGAGTTTACCGGAAATTTTCCCCGGTATATCAACATGTAAACCGGCATTTATACCCGTTGAGGTTTCTGGATTCAACGGACCAAGTTTGTCGTATACAGGAGTTATATTTTCTATCTGACCTGCAGCATCCAGCCTGCTGATTTCCTCTTTTGCCACCAGTGAACCAAAAACGGAATAACTGCCCGCGGCAACATTGGTGAAGTTCAGGTAAAGCTGGCGGAAATCAGGCGCCTTGAATCCTTTGCCCACGGAACCCGTTGCACTGATTTTATCGGTTATCCGGTACCGTAATGCAAGCTTCGGACTGAACACGGAAGCATAAGCCTGGTTGGCATCAAAACGTAAACCTGCAATAACCATAAGGTCTTTGAACGGCTTCCATTCATTCTGTAAAAACACATATGCAATATTGTTATAGTGTTTTTCACTCAATGAGTCATAGCGGTTTGAACTCACATTTTCCTTTATGTAGCCGACGCCCCCGTTGAAAATAAGGTTTTCACTGGCCGTATACTCCGTCTGGTTTTCAACCCGGTAGAATTCCTGCCTGAACCTGTCATTATAGTTGATATCCGTTGTCTTTACATCCAGTTTCTGGTCTGACCCGAAAGTGGACACATATCCGCGCAGGTGCGTTTTCCAGTGCTTGTTGAACATGTGGGTGAGCACAGGATTAAAATTCAGGTCTTTATTGGTTTCCTTACCGGTGGATAATATGGTTTGCCCGAGATTCTGGACCGTTATACTATTCTGGATATCTTCCAGTGCATACCGGAAAGAAGCACTGAGTTTCGTTTTACTACTAAAGTCATAGGCTGCCTGCACCTGGTTGGTGAGGCGCCAGAAGGGCTCTACCGTCTTCTGTATGGAACCCGGAACAAGACTGTATCCTTCAGAACTGTTGGAATTGATAAATGCGCTGGCAGAAAATTTTCCAGACTTGATGGAGCCGTTCAGGGTACCATCAATAGTATTGAACCGTCCATAGCGAAGGGATGCAGAAAGCCGTTCGGCAGCGGGCTGATCCGTAATGATATTCACCACACCGGCCAGGGCTTCAGAACCATACAATGAGGATGAGGGCCCCTTGATGATCTCTATCTTTTTTATATTTCCCACTGCGATACGGGAGAGGTCAAGTACCCCTCCCATTCTTCCGATCAGTGGTTCTCCATTTAACAGAATAAGTGTATAGTCGGGCGACAATCCCTGCATCTGTAGCCCTTTTCCAAAGTTCTCCGTAATGAAAAGGCCCGTTTGTTCACTGAGGATATCGCTAAGTCTTAGTGAGCCGCTCTGCTGAATGCGCTTTGACGAAATAATAGTGGTGGGTACTGCAACATTGGACAGCTTTCTTTCACTCCGTGTGGCAGTAACCACCACTTCCTCCATATCTTTTTTGAAAGCAGCAGTATCCTGTTGTGCAAGGGCCGACTGGCAAGCCATCAGGCAAAAGGTGAAACAGAGCGAATACAGCTTCATGACGGCGGCAAAGATGGCAAGTTGCCTACCTAACTATATCATCCTATTGTCATATAAGACTACAAAGCAATAAAATGACAACCGCATGACAATGATCTACTATAATCTCGCACTAACGGTAACAAAAAAGTTCCTTCCGTCAGATGGCAATAGTCCCGGTCCCGGGTAACCGCCGGCCCTCCTGGTGAAGTACATATTATTAGAAATGTTATTCACCCCTGCTTTCAATGTGACGATTTTTTTAAAGGCGTACTGTGCAGAAACATCGCCGATGGTATAAGAAGGAATTAAGCCATTCTGACCATTGGCAGTAGGTTTTAGTGTATTGTTGGCATCGGCAAAAGATTCATCAACAAAACTCAGCTGACCGGTAACTGAAAATCTTTGCAGTGTATACGTTAACCCGCTGCGCAGGATATTGACCGGTGCATTTTCAACGCGTTTATTTTCGAGGTTGCTTTTTACAAGGTCATTGCCCACCTTTTGCACTACATTGAAATCACCATAACGGGCATCGGTATACGCATATGATACAAAGAGGCTGATATCTCCCCATTTGCTTTCCGGAGCAAATGCCTTTACCGGGCTGAATTCAACAACCGCTTCCAATCCTTTGCTGTTGCTGTTTCCTACGTTGGTGGTCAGGTTATAAAAGCTGCCATCAGGCCTTTGCTGTGATATCACACCGATCCTGTTATTATATTGGAGGTAAAACAAACTTGCATCGAAGTAGAGGTAGGATTTTATCCTTCCGCGATACCCGAAATCAGCATTGTATCCCGTGGCATCTTTAAGGTTCGGATCTATTTCATTGGTCGTGGGCGGCGCCGTGAGGTCAGCAAACTGCATTGGCCTGTATGCCTGGGTGATATTGGCATAAAATTCGGTATTGGCGATATGGTATTCTGCCCCGATGCCGCCCAGCAGGAAGGAACGTGAACGTTGCTGATTCTGCAGTACGATCGGATTTCCATTGGTATACCCGTTGATACCGGTAGCCTTGGCCGTGATCAGCTCATAACGTATGCCCGGAATAACAATAAGTTTATCTGTTATCCTGAAAATGTTCTCGGCAAACAGGGCAACATTATGGGTATTGTAGTCAATGTCGCGGTTCCATATATCAGTGACCGTTTCCACGGTATACTCTGAACCGGTGGTACCCACGCCTTCGCGGTAACGATATGTATTGCCGTTATAATACCTTACTCCGCCAGAAAAGGAATGATTTTTTCCCAGGAGTGAATAATCACCCAGGTAGCGGGCTTCCATTCCAAAATTGCGGTAGTTGTCGATGTCTACCGTACGGTTATTGTACTCGCCTGTAGCAGCATTTATACTGTCTTTAATGGTGAGCGCCCTGATATACCCCACGCTGTTCCTGTTTCCGGCAACACCAAAGAGTTTTACATTGAGTTTATGCCTGGAGTCAAACTGGTAATTGGCGATCAGCGCCGTGGTGAGCCATTCAATATCCATCCAGTTGCGGGCACGGTAACTGTCGGTGGGACTCACGTCGAAACTCGAATCCGTATGCCCGCCAGGCTGCTGGCTTCGGATATGGCTTTTCATGACTTCTGCTGTCAGCGAAAATTTGGGTGTGAACCTCCAGGTAAAAGTTCCGAAACCTGAATTCGTAAAGTATTTGCTATTGTCTCTCCAGCCATCTGCACTGCGATGGTCAAAATAAGCATAGTAATGAAACTTCTCCGTTTCTCCGCCCACTGCATTATAAGAGTTGAATAATCCAAAACTGCCTACTGTCTGCTGGGTTTCAAAAGCGAAGGGCTTATTGATTTCGGCACCGTTTCGAAGGATGTAGTTCACCATTCCTCCAAACTGGGGACCATACTGCAGGGATCCATGTCCGCTCACCACTTCTATGCGCTGCACTGCCTGTAGTTGCGGGTTATAATAGGCCTCAGGATATCCATATGGATCGGCGGCGATATCATAACCGTTTTGCCGCACATTGAATTCCCAACTCCTGTTTGGGCTTAGTCCCCTTGCCGCGATACCGATCTGTATACCGCTTCCGTCGCTCTCCCAGACCTGTATGCCCGGTACCTTCGCCATCACCTGTCGCATGGTGTTGGTAGTTACATTACCCTTTACATTATCCATAATGATCAGGGCATTTTTTTTGCCGGCATAAATACTCGTACCTACAATTTCAGGCAGTTGCTGGATATCAGATTTACTACCGAGACCTACCACGGTAATTTCAGGAAGATATTTATGGGTGCTGTCTTGTTTTTGTGCACGAACAATCAAGGTGGCAAATAATACGATTACAATCCCTGTCCATTTCTTCATTGCATTCAGTTTAGTGATGCAAAGGTGCCGGCAGGAACCTGATGAGATACTTACGAAAAGGGAAATTCAATTATCGAGATGCGAAAAATCAGCGGATCAGTAGTTCACAGGGTTTTATTCCCGTGTGTTTTTTAAACGCAGTGGAGAAATGCGAAATGGAAGAATATCCCAGTAATGCCGAAACTTCTGAAACGCTTAGCCCTTTTTCATAGAGCAGGTAACGCGCGTGTTCCATGCGCTGGTTCTGGTAGAAATCAAAAATGGTGGTGCCAAACATTTCCTTGAAACCTTTTTTCAGGTAGCATTCATTGATGGCCACCTTTCGGCTTAGTTCCTTAATGGTGATGGGATCACCAATATGCTGGATCAGTATTTCCCTTGCCTTGGTGATCTTCTCCCTGTCGGCATCATTATTAAGGAATTTGCAGGCGATCAGGTCCTCGGTCTTTTCACCAGCCATGCATTCCATACTATATAACAGCAGGATCTGGGTCTGTGCATTGATGAAGATATTTTCAAGGCTGTCGCTGTAGTTGTGATTTAACAGGGCATCAATGGTGACCCTCATTTTTCCGCACAGTGAAAGCATCCGGGAAAAGGATGCCGTATGACGGAAATTCAGCACGTCGTCTGTTTTGCTCACAGTCTTCATCCCTTTTACGAACTGGGAAAGATGGGCATGTTCAAACCTGAAATTCAGGACATCTACGGTAGGCAGTTTGTGTTCGCAGCTGGTGATTGCCCTGGATGCGGCAGTTGTCACAGTCCATGTTTTTGTCGCTGCAATAGGCGTTACCGAGCACACAGAACCGGAGTTCCATATAGTTCATCCGGGGGTCTTCCTGCTGAACATGGTAAACAAACATGCCGGTATCCTCAGCAGTCCACTGGGGATGCCTCCTGTAGCGCCTTATGCCGTATTTCCAGGTCCCCGGGATCTGCTTCTCCTTCTCGTGAAGCAGCTCCAGTTCACCCTCCATGATCGGCTGTTTATGGGCAATAGTGAGAATATCGTAGAATCCTGACATGAACGGCAAAGATATGATTTTTCAGGGTATCCCGAAGTTGTCAACATGTTACTGAATGCCCGTTAATTCCTTGCCCAAACGGCTGTTTTTCGTTACTTTTGCAGGAATACAAATTGCAGAAATCTTCTATCGGTTTTGAGTGGAAAATATGACTACAGAAAGTAAAGAGATTTTATCCCCGGTTTCCAATGGTTATGGCGCAGAAAGTATCCAGGTCCTCGAAGGACTGGAGGCGGTTAGAAAACGCCCGGCCATGTACATTGGCGATATCGGTGTCAAGGGCTTGCATCACCTGGTGTATGAAGTTGTTGATAATTCTATTGATGAGGCACTGGCAGGATATTGTAAGAATATCCAGGTGACCATTCACGAGGACAATTCCATCTCCGTCAGGGACGATGGACGGGGTATCCCCACCGGCATTCACTCCAAAGAGAAAAAAAGTGCCCTGGAAGTTGTCATGACGGTACTCCACGCAGGAGGTAAGTTTGATAAGAACACTTATAAAGTTTCCGGTGGACTGCATGGCGTAGGCGTTAGTTGCGTCAACGCGCTAAGCAGCACTTTGCATGTGACGGTATACCGCGAAGGCAAGATCTTCGAGCAGGAATATGAACGTGGTGCGCCTAAATACTCTGTCCGGGAGATAGGCAAGTCAGACATCACCGGCACAGAAGTTCATTTCTGGCCAGATGCTGAAATATTTACCTCGCTGGTATATAACAAAGACATTCTTGAAAGCCGTTTACGGGAGTTGTCTTACCTGAACCGTAAGATCCGCATCACCATGACCGACCTGCGGGAAAAGGACGACAACGGCGACATTTATACGAAAGAGTTTTACAGTGAAGGCGGGATCGTGGAATTTGTGGCCATGCTGGACTCCAGTGCGAAACGAAACTCCATCATTCCAAAGGTGATCTTCATGGAAGGTCACGATACGGAAACCAATGTGATGGTGGAAGTGGCCATCAACTACAGCGATTCCTACAGTGAGCATATCTTTTCTTACGTTAATAATATCAATACCATTGAAGGCGGAACCCATGTGGCCGGTTTCCGCAGGGCCATTACCCGGGTATTTCAGAATTATGGCAAGAAAGAGGGTTATTTTGAGAAGTCAAAGGTGGAAGTGGAGGGCGATGATTTCAGGGAAGGACTTAGCGCCATTATATCGGTAAAAGTTCCTGAACCCCAGTTCGAAGGCCAGACCAAGACCAAACTGGGTAATTCCGAGGTGATCGGCATAGTGGATAATACCGTTTCCCGTGTATTGATAGCTTACCTGGAAGAAAATCCCAAAGAGGCCCGTAATATTATAAACAAAGTGATCCTGGCAGCCCAGGCCCGCGCAGCGGCACGTAAAGCCAGGGAACTGGTGCAACGTAAAACCGTACTGACCGGTGGTGGTTTACCAGGCAAATTGTCGGATTGCTCAGAACGGGACCCTACCAAATGCGAACTCTTCCTGGTCGAGGGTGACTCAGCAGGAGGAACCGCCAAACAGGGCCGCGACAGGAACTACCAGGCCATCCTGCCCTTGCGTGGAAAGATCCTTAACGTGGAGAAGGCCATGGAACACCGGATATACGACAATGAGGAAATCCGCAATATGTTCACTGCGCTTGGCGTGAAGATCGGCACCGCAGAGGATCCAAAGGCGCTGGATACCAGCAAACTCCGGTATCATAAGCTGATCATCATGACAGATGCTGATATCGACGGAAGCCATATTGCCACCCTTATCCTTACCTTTATCTTCCGGTATATGAAGGAAATGGTGGAACAGGGTTATGTTTACATTGCACAGCCTCCCTTATACCTCGTTAAAAAAGGAAAGGAACAGGCCTATGCATGGAACGAAGACCACAGGCGGG
Source organism: uncultured Sphingobacteriales bacterium (assembly GCA_963707255.1). GTDB lineage: Bacteria > Bacteroidota > Bacteroidia > Chitinophagales > Chitinophagaceae > Pollutibacter. The sequence goes on from CAVPPM010000018.1 coordinate 688,840, forward strand.
CACTCGTGGAAAAACTGGGGCATGGTAAAGAAGATACCGTTAATGTTCAGCGATATAAAGGCCTTGGTGAAATGAATGCATCCCAGTTATGGGAAACAACCATGAATCCGGCCACCAGGACCCTCAAGCAGGTAACCATTGAAAGCGCCGCCGAAGCAGACAGGATTTTCAGTATGCTGATGGGCGATGAAGTGGCACCAAGGAGGGAATTTATCGAGTCACACGCCCGGTATGCTAACCTTGATATTTAAATTTATTAATTAAAACAAATCTTATGGCAGACACAAAAAATTATCTCACGGCTTACAATGTAAAAACAAAAGAAAAAAATGTTCCTATTCATGACGCCGTGATCAACCGTACAGCAAAAGGAGGATATATAGCCCAGGGTAATGATGGCAAGGGCAACAAGCTGACTGCTCTCCTCGGAGAAGCAAAAGCGCTTGAAGCCATAAAGAACGGCGTAGCCAAACAAGGCTGGTAATCCCTTACCGATATTATTTAAAAGGCCATCAGTATAGATTTACTGATGGCCTTTTCTTTACTAACTTTATGGCATGAAAAAGAACCTGGTCATCATTGCTTCTCTTTGCCTCCTTCTTACCGGCTGCCTGAATATTACCGAAGAAATTTTCCTGGAAAAAAATGGATCCGGGCGGTATGTATCTACTATGGATATCAGTAAGATGAAGGAAATGCTCGACATGGTAAAAGCATTTGCGCCGGATACGGCCGCCACAAAAGAAATCGACGTAAGCAAACTGGATTCAATAGGTGACATGATGGGAGATTTTAGCGGCATTCCCGGGATAACCAATATCAAAAAAGAAAAGAAAGATGAAAACATCTATGTAGTATCCTTTGATTTTAAGGACATCAACGCACTGAATGAAGCCATGAAGCGGAAAAATAAAAAAGACAGTGCCAGTGAACTTCAGCCAAGGGGAGATTTTTTCAGTTTCAGCCCGGGCCAGTTCAATTGCAACGACACTTCACTTTCCGGCATCAATGATGCCATGAAAAACCTTAATGGTGCACCGTCAGACAATGATTCAATGGCCATGGCCATGACCATGATCAAGGGAATGATGGGCGATATGAAATATACCAGCATCTATCACCTCCCTGGTAAGGTAACCAGTTACTCCAATAAACTGGCAACGCTTTCCGAAGACGGTAAAACGCTCACCCTTGTCCTGAATCTCTTTGATGAAAGCCAGCAAAACAAAACCCTCCTCAATAAGATCCAATACAAAAAATAAGTTCAGGCCCGTTATACTTCTTCTGCTTATTAATTCGCTGCGGAATGGATAAAGTTTGTAATTTGATTGCACAACTTTACTTGTCATGAATCCATCACGTCGTCATTTTCTCCGCAATACCGCAGCGATCACTGCAGGTTTCAGTATACTCACCGGACTTCCCGAAGATGCACTGGCCATGGCCAGGAAAAGGCTTTCGCCCCTTGATAAAATTGGCGTGGGCGCCATCGGCATTAAAGGCATGGGCTGGTCAGACCTGAGTGCCATGTTGAAAGCCAATCCGGATACGGTCTGCACCGCAATCTGCGATGTGGATGCCAGTGTGCTAAAACAAAGAGCCGCTGACCTGGAAAAGGATTTCACCATGAAACCCGTGCAATATTCCGATTACCGTAAACTGCTCAGTGACAAAAATGTGAATGTTGTCATCATCGGTACCCCCGACCACTGGCATTGTCTTATGGCTGCGGAAGCCTGTGCTGCCGGCAAGGACGTGTATGTTGAAAAGCCTATCGCGAACTCCATTGCAGAATGCCGGTTGATGGTGGCCGCCCAGCAAAAATACCAACGCGCCGTTCAGGTAGGCCAATGGCAACGCAGCAATGCGCATTTCCAGTCGGCCCTCGAATTCCTGCAAAGCCAGAAACTGGGCAAAATAAGGATGGTGAAAACATGGGCCTACCAGGGATGGATGCAGAATATTCCAAAAAAACCGGACGGGCCTGTTCCGGAAGGCGTTGATTATAACATGTGGCTCGGACCAGCCACAAAAAGACCTTTCAATCCCAACCGTTTCCATTTCAATTTCCGCTGGTTCTGGGATTATGCAGGCGGACTGATGACCGACTGGGGCGTACACCTGGTAGACTATGCGCTGCTGGGCATGAACGCCAAAGACCCGCTAACGGTAATGGCTAGTGGAGGAAAGATGGCTTATCCCGATGATGCTTCAGAAACACCAGACACGCTCGCTACGGTGTATGATTTCGGTGATTTTATTATGCTGTGGGAACATGCACAGGCCATCAATAACGGGAACTATGGCAGGGACCATGGCATCGCCTATATCGGCAACAATGGTACGCTCGTGCTCGACAGGGGTGGATGGGAAGTGATCCCAGAAAAGGGTAAGATGGAAGCTGTAGCACCCGTAAAACGCTCTGACGACGGACTGGCCAACAACACAAAGAATTTTATTGAGGTGGTGAAGAGCCGCGATTTTTCTAAACTGAATGCTTCCATCCAGGCTGGCGCCACGGTGGCCACGGTATGCCAGATGGGAAATATCGCTTACCGCACCGGAAAAAAACTGACCTGGGATAAGAACAAGGGTTTGTTCACCGATCCCGATGCCAACAAATTGATAACACCGGAATACCATAACAATTTCAAACTTCCAAAAATCTGATTCATGAAGAGGTTACGATTACTTGCATTCTTAGTACCATTTGCATTTACAGTACAAGCCCAGGACAAGCCAGACAGGGTAAACGGAGATCCAAAATTATCAGAAGTCTGGGAACCCGTAGTTCCGGTAGTGACTCCCGGTAAAACATCGGCTGATGCACCCAGTGATGCCATTGTCCTGTTTAACGGAAAGGATTTCAGTGCCTGGAAAGCCGACAGGGGAACGGATATCCAATGGACCCTGCAGGACGGTGCAATGATCGTTAAAGGCGGTACTGGCGGCATCACGACAAAACAGGGATTCGGCGACTGCCAGTTGCATATTGAGTGGAGAACACCCGCAGAAGTTAAAGGCGAAAGCCAGGGAAGGGGAAACAGTGGGATATTCCTGATGGGAAAATATGAACTGCAGGTATTAGACAACTACAATAACCGGACTTATTCTAACGGGCAGGCCGGCAGTATCTATAAGCAAACGCCTCCTTCCGTAAATGTTTGTCGCCCTCCCGGTGAATGGCAGACCTATGATATCATTTTCATCGCGCCGAAATTCTATCCTGATGGCCGTGTTAAGTCACCCGCACATATAACCGTTTTACAGAACGGAGTGCTGGTGCAGAATAATACCACGATCTGGGGCGGAACAGAGTACAGGGGAGTTCCGGAATACAAGAAACACGGTGATAAAGAACCGATTTCACTGCAGGATCATGGTAATCCGACAGCGTTTAGGAACATCTGGATTAGAGAACTGTGATCCGCCATGGCGGGATCACAAGTTCTCTAATCCAGATTGGCGGATTGGCGGATGTACGAATTGGCGAATTCAATGAACAAAATTTGTCTAAGGAATCCGTCAATCCGTTCAATTCGCTAATCCGTCAATTATTTAATGAGCCTTAAAGTAAATGGATACCTGTAAAGCTTGCCTTCACTGGATTTTATCGTTGCCACAATAACCAGCACAAGAACAATTATTCCCACTACCCAGAGCAGGAGAATCCCGATAATAGTCACAAACAGGATAAGTCCGATAATTGCCCAGGTGATCTGGAAATTCATTGATTCTTTTGCGTGTTCTGCAATGAAGGATGACTCATCCTTTTTCAGCAGGTAGATGATCAGCGGAGGAAGAATCCAGAAAAACAGGGTAAGCACATGGCATAATATGGCCATGGTCTTTTCGTCACTGGTAGGAACGTAGGACGGTGCAGTATCCTGTCCTAAATAGTTTCTGTCCTGGCTTTGATCGTTCATTTCTTTTGGTTTATGTATATGATTAAATTTAACTTAATTCAGTTGCATTTTAACATATAATCTTCCTGATATCCTTTCCGGTTATTGCCATAAGCTCCCAGTTACTAACTGGCGATAGCTATTGTTCCCGCAACAGACTAATTTGAGTGACGTCTAAGAAAGATTATCTTTAAAATATTAACACCTGTTATGGCAGGTCATCAGCTTACGCTACTTTCAGTTGTATTCCGTTTGTATTTAGACAGGCGTATTGTTTTTATTTCCTGCATACTGGTTCTGTCTTTCCAACTGGTTACGGCGCAAAATATTACCGATCATTACAGGGTGGTGGAGTGGGGACATAAGGAAGGTATATCACTTACCTTCAAGAATAATATCAGGAAAGATATCAATGGGTTTCTCTGGATAACCAGTCCCCTGGGAATTAACAGGTTTGATGGCGGAAAATTCAGGATTTATAATCCCGAAGGGTCCGGAAACAGTTCTTACAGTTTTTCCATAGTAGAAGACAGCCTGCATAATTTATGGATTGGTACCAACAAAGGCATTTTATATTACAATACCAGGATAGACAGCTTCATTAACATCTTCCCAAAAGCAGGTACCGGCAATGATATCTCTACCATCATGCCAATCAGTGCTGATAGTGAGGAAGTGTTTTGTGTGGAATCATCAACACAGATCATATCTTACAATATCCACTCCTTTCAAAGGAAACTGATCTCCACACTTCCCGAATCACTGACCAATAAAAATAAACTGTTGATTCAGTTTGCTGTATTTGATCCGGGTACCCAAAGCATTTATATAAATAAGGGTGACCAGTCTACAGATTCCATGGGACTAATTAAGGTGGATGTTTCCACAGGAAATACCGTTACTTATTCCTGGCCATGTTTTTTGCATAAAAAACATAATGACAATCATGGCGCATTATGCCTTGATGAAAAAAGAAAACTTATCTGGATAAATAGCGGCGATGGGCTGATCAGCTTTAATCTTATAACAGGAAAAGCACAGCCCGTGGAATACTTTATGAATCTTCCGGGTTATCAAAATGCTGTCGGTATTAATAAGGATAAAAACGAAAATATATGGGTAGCCAGCTCAAGCCACGGCATATTGATTTACGATCCGGTGAACAATAGTTGCTCACCGCTTTTTTCTGATTCCTTAATACAAAAACAAACCGGTGAAGGCTCTTATTCCATCTATTTTGATGATAACGATATGGTATGGGTGGGTTATTATATTAAGAAGAACATGCGGCAGTTAATTCCTTTCACACCATCCGTAAAAACCATCTCCTACAGCAGTTTTCATTCCAATGTTATTAATATTAAAAATGGCCTAAATGGTAAAGTAGTGGTGAACACCGAAAAAGGAATTATGGAGTGGAACCCGGAGTCCGGAGCAATAAGCCATCCGGATAAACGATATCCAGAGGCGATATTTCTGGGAACCGATTCAACATCAGGATATAGCTGGCTCTTATCTTACCGGAATGCCCAGGTATACTCGATTGTTCCCGTCAACGGCAAAATATCAGCGATAAAATTCCCTTTGGAAAATGGAAGGTTTCCTTTTGAAAGCATCAATACCAACCTGGTGTACAACTACAGGGGCGGACTGATTTTTATGGCAGACGGCAATGGCATTTACCAGTTAAGTAACAATGACCCGGTGGCAAAAAAAATAATTCCGCTAAATACACATATCACCAATTTTGTACTTGCAGACCAGGATTATATTTTTATTCGACATCATTACTCGTCAAGAAACCTGACCTATAAAAACACTGGTGACAGATGGACTCTTGAATTAACTCCTGTTGACAAAATCAACTGGTCCAGTATAACCTACGACAAGATTACCAAATCTTATTGGGTGGGTGCTTTGCAGGAACTATATCATTTCGATCAATCTTTTAACCTGATAAAAAAATATTCTACAAAGGAAGGCATTGAAACTCTTGACCTTATCAACCTGATCGTTGATAATAAAAACCAGGTATGGTTTAATAGTCATACCGGGGAAATATGGAACCTTAATGCAAACACGGGGATCGTTACTAAAATAAACGAGAAGGACGGATATATTAACCAGGAATACCTGTGGCAGTCGCCCTACCTGAAAACAGCCAACGGAACAATATACTTTATGGGTAATTCGGGCATTACCATCATAGATCCTGCCAACATCAAAGAGTTTCCTTCACCCCATATCTATCTCAATAATATACTGGTGAATCAAAATAGCCTGACGTCCGGCAAGCCATTAAATGAGATCAGTGAAATTCAGCTGGAATATGATCAGCGGTCAATAACATTTCAAACAGGTCTTATCGATTATTATTCCAACAAAGATGGAAGGATCAGGTATAAAATGGAAGGCATTAATGAAGACTGGCAATTCATTAAACCCGGAGAGGATATACAGTATTACCGTCTCCCTATCGGACATTATAACTTCCTGATGCAGGCTTCGGTTTCCGGAAATAATTTTATACCTGCCGGCCGTAAAATATCCATAACTGTCAGGCCTGCCTACTGGCAGCGAACATCCTTGCAAATAGCTTTCTTTATCTTTCTGGCTATGGTCCTTTACCTGCTGACCAGGAAAATATTAAATGACAAATACAAACAACAGCTCGAGTTTTCAGCAAAAGAAATGCAGCTGGCCGACATGAGGCAGAAGACAACAGAGCTTGAACAGAAAACCCTGGAGATGGAGATGAAAACGCTGCGGGCCCAGATGAATCCGCATTTTATCTTTAATTCATTGAATTCTGTCAATCGTTTTATTTTACAGAATAATAAAACCAGTGCTTCATCATACCTCACTAAATTTTCAAGGTTGATCAGGTTGATCCTGCAGCATTCCCAGGAACAAAAAGTGAGTCTTGAAAACGAATTGGAAGCCCTGGGCTTATACCTTGAACTGGAATCTATAAGATTTGAAAACAGGTTCTCCTATAAAGTTTCTGTTCAAAATTCCGTTGATCCTTCGATCGTTATGGTCCCTCCCCTGATAATTCAGCCGTATGCTGAAAATGCGATCTGGCATGGATTGATGCATAAGGAAGACAAGGGCCAGCTTGATATAGAGATTTCCGCTGAAAACGATCATCTATTTATCTGCATAACAGATGATGGCGTTGGCAGGGAAAAAGCAGCCAGCCTCGAAAGCAAGACCTCTGTAAAATATAAATCCATGGGAATGAAAATCACGCAGGAAAGGATATTAAATTTAAAGTCAGGAGATGGTCATGAAGCCTATGTAAATTTAAATGACCTGGTGAATAATGATGGAACTGCAGCAGGCACTGAAGTAACCATTAAAATTCCATTGCTGTATGATTAAGGCTATTGCTGTTGATGATGAATTGCACTGCCTCCAGGCACTTGATATTCTGATCAGCGAATATTGTCCGCAGGTCAGACTTATCGACATGTGCAGTTCCGTAAAACAGGCCATCTCGTCAATTGAAAAAAATACCCCGGATCTTGTTTTCCTTGACATTGAAATGCCCGTTAGTAATGGATTTGACCTCCTTGACCATTTTAACATTATTCCCTTTTCAGTCATCTTTACCACCAGCTATAACCAGTATGCCATTAAGGCTATACATTTCAGTGCACTTGATTATCTTTTGAAACCCATTGATCCGGACGATCTGCTGAAAGCAGTAAAAAAAATGGATGGTAAAAAATATTTTCCTTCCCATGAACAACTTCTGATGATCATTGATCATATGCAACAGAAATCAAAAGCTTTTTCAAAAATTGCCGTGCCTACTGCAGAAGGATTTGAACTCATTCCGGCCGACATGCTCGTACGTTGCGAGGCTGAAAATAATTATACCCATCTTTTTTTGAAAGATAAGCGTAAACTGACTGCCTGCCGTACCCTGAAAGAAGTGGAAGAACAACTACAGGAATTCAGTTTTTTCATCCGTGTACATCATTCTTACCTGGTAAATTTAAATGAGATAACCAGGTATGTAAGGGGCGAGGGTGGGTACCTGGTAATGAGTGACGGTGCCACCATCAGTGTATCCAGAAGCAGGAAAGATGCACTGCTGAAAGTATTTGAAAGAAATGCTTAAATGCGTCTTCCGGTTACAGGGTAAAATCATCCAACTACATTCATTTTTCTCCTGCCTGCTCAATGGCCAAAGGATGATCCACAAGAGGTAACTATCTTAATTTTCTAAACTCGCTGAAATGAAAAAATATACACCCTCACAATGGATGAACCCGTTGTGGCTGACCATTCTTGCTATTACCAGTTTCATGTCCTGTACAAAAAATGATCCTGGAAATGCTGCTCTTCCCTCTTCACTTTCAAAATCCGGTGGTAATTCCGGTAAAGCCATGCGTGCCAGTGCCCAGGTGGCCCATGACTGGTACAATCTCCAGTTGAAGATCCTTCTCGAAAGAAACAGTGCATTTAATGGGGCGCATTACGCATATATCGGCATCGGACTTTATGAAGCCGTAAAACCAGGGATAAGGGACGCGGTAAGTTTATCCTCAGTAGTTAATACCATGCCTGCAATGCCACAGAAAGAAGACAACGAAGGATATGATTATGAAATAAGCGCCAATGCAGTAATGGCGGATATGACGCGTAAATTTTTCAACGGACTCACCATCGCCAATAACAAGAGCATCGATTCACTGGAATCGGCCTATAATGAATCTTTAACGCCATCTGCAGGATCCGCCAGTGCAGAGCGTTCTAAAAAATACGGAAAGGCAATAGCAGACGCAGTCTACAACTGGTTTCTAACCGATAATTTCAATGGCAGCAATGCAGGATACATTCCACCGGCATATTTCGGGGCATGGGAACCCACTCCACCTGCCTTCGCCAATGGCGTAAATCCTTATCTTGGAAATTCTAAAACATTGTATGCAGGCCATACTACAATGGTATCCAAAGATTTTCCCTTTGCCTATTCCGAAGTTGCAGGATCTGATTTCTATAATATGGTGAAACAATTGTACGATATCAGTAAAACACTCACGCAGGAACAAAAAAATACGGCCCTGTACTGGGTAGACCAGGGAAATAACGTAGGATATACACCACCCGGCCATGACTTTAAAGTAATTGTTCAGGCACTGGAACAAAAGGGCGTAACACTTGATATCGCTGCTGAAGCTTATGCCAAGGCAGGCATCGCCGAAAGAGACGCGTCGGTTGTCATTTTCCGTTCCAAGTACAAGAATTTCATTATGCGGCCGATCACCTATATCCGCAAGGTCATCGAACCGGGATGGAACTCCTTTATAACAACACCTCCTCATCCTGAATACCCCGCCGCACATGCCGGGATAACGGGATCAGTGATGCAGGCCGTTGCTGAAGTTATTGGTGAAAATACACCGGTAACCGACAGGGCTTATGAATTCAGGGGATTCCCCGCAAGAACCTATCCCTCACTTTTCAAAGCAGCGGAAGAAGCCGGCTACTCCAGGCTTTATGGAGGCATACATTATGAACTCTCCATACTCGAAGGTTTGTCAGATGCCAAAACTATCGGAAAAAATATTGGAGATCTTAATCTAAAAAATTAATTCGGCCCACATAATCAGTAAAAAGGCGTTGATTCTTCAATGCCTTTATTTTTATATTCCTTCATGTCCTTCAGGAGGTCATATAAGCTTACTCATGCTCCTGATATCATCCACGATCAACATGAAATTGCGCCCGGTCTGTTTGAGCTTGGCCTTATTGGTGCGGGTTTGCACATATTCCAGTATGCCCTTAAAAACAGGTGATTCAAAATATGGTGAATCAGGGTTGTTGACAAAATAACAGCGAAGGATATCCGATTTTAGCACCATCCTTTCAAAACCCAGCTCTACGGCCAGCTTCCGGCAACGGACAGTGACAAACAGATCCTCCACCTGCGGTGGTATTTTTCCAAACCTGTCCTGCATCTCCCGGTGAAATTCTGCCAGTTCCGTTTCATCACGGCTATTGTCCAGCCTGGTATAGAGGGATAATCTTTCAGCCGTACTTTCCACGTAGGCATCCGGAATAAGTATTTCAAGGTCTGTATCAATCTGGCAGTCCTGCACAAAATCGTCCTGCTTCTGTATCTCTTCTTTAAACAGGTCGCGGAAGGAAGATCGTTTCAGTTCGCGTATGGCTTCATCCAGAACTTTCTGGTACATTTCAAAACCGATCTCCACCAGGAAACCGCTTTGTTCACCACCGAGCAGGTTACCCGCACCCCGGATATCAAGGTCACGCATCGCAATCTGGAACCCGGATCCCAGGTCACTGAACTGTTCCAGGGTCTGCAGTCGTTTGCGGCTGTCAGACGGCAGCGCATTAATAGACGGCGCCAGCAGATAACAGAATGCTTTTTTATTGCTCCTGCCCGCCCTGCCCCTCAACTGGTGCAGGTCGCTCAGTCCAAACTGGTGCGCATTGTTTACGATGATCGTATTCACATTGGCAATATCCACGCCGCTTTCCACGATATTGGTGCAGACCAGCACATCATATTTCTTATCAATAAAATCAAGGATCCTTTCTTCCAGTTCATGGCCTTCCAGCTGACCATGCGCAAAGCCCACACTGAGATCCGGACAGAGACCGCGGATCATCGCAGCCATCTCCGACAATCCCTGTATCCTGTTATGGATAAAGAATACCTGCCCTCCCCTTTCGGTTTCAAAATATATAGCGTCACGGATAAAATCTTCATTAAATACCTGCACTTCCGTCTGTATAGGCTGCCGGTTGGGTGGAGGCGTATTGATGATACTAAGGTCGCGTGCTCCCATCAGGCTGAACTGCAGCGTTCTTGGGATAGGCGTTGCCGTTAGTGTGAGGCAGTCGACATTCGTTTTGAGTGTTTTTATCTTTTCCTTATGGGCCACACCAAACTTCTGTTCTTCATCAATGACCAGCAGTCCAAGGTCCTTGAACTTTATTTCCTTACCCAGCAATCCATGTGTACCGATAATGATATCCACCTTTCCTTCTTCCAGTCGCTTCAGTGTTTCTTTCTTTTCTTTTGAGCTTTTAAACCGGTTGATATAATCTACCGTAACCGGAAAATCTTTTAGTCTTTCGCTGAAGGTTTTGAAATGCTGGAAGGCCAGGATCGTGGTAGGAACGAGTACGGCAGCCTGTTTTCCGTCGAGGCAGGTTTTAAATGCAGCCCGGACGGCCACCTCTGTTTTGCCAAATCCCACATCTCCGCAAACCAGCCGGTCCATTGGGTGCGGCAGTTCCATATCTTTCTTTACATCTGCCGTGGCCTTGCTCTGGTCGGGCGTATCTTCATAAATAAAAGAAGCTTCCAGCTCTGTCTGCATATAATTATCCGGTGCATGCGCAAAACCTGTCTGGGCTTTTCGTTGCGCATATAGCTTTATCAGGTCAAACGCAATCTCCTTGACCTTCGACTTTGTTTTCTCTTTCAGCCTCTGCCAGGCATCACTGCCCAGTTTATTCACCTTCGGCACATGGCCTTCCTTGCCGGTATATTTGGAAATCTTATGCAGTGAATTGATGTTCACATACAGTATATCGCTGTCCTTGTATAATATGCGGACCGCTTCCTGCAGTCTTCCGTTTGATTCTATTTTCTGCAGTCCGCTGAATACACCCACACCATGATCAATATGCACCACAAAATCTCCGGGCTGAAGTTCCCTCAGTGCCCGGATGGTCAGGGCCTTGTTTTTATTATATGCCTGCTTGACCTTGTATTTGTGATAGCGCTGGAATATCTGGTGATCGGTATAACAGACCACCTGCAATTCATCATCAATAAATCCTTCATGTATGGAAACCGGAACAGGGGTAAATACAATTTCAGCCTTCAGGTCGGTGAATATGCTGTATAACCTTTCCAGCTGTTTGGGATTATCGGCAAAGAGAAATATGGCAAAATGCTTTTTTTCCAATGATACCAGGTCACGGATCAGGAAATCAAACTGCCTGTTGAACGCGGGCTGGGTTCTTGTATTGAAAACTATGGTATCATCGGGAGCATAGATGTCACGGGCTTTTCCTGTCTCCGGGCCAAATTCTATGATGGTCCTTCTTTCCAGCAAAATGTTCAAGGCTTCAGCATCAGTGAAATCTTCCCTTGAAACATGTGACTTTTTCCTTTGCGTCTTCGTCAAGTCGTTTCAATCTGCTTCTTCCGATTGTCTGTGCAGGAACAGCTCAAGGTCTTCTTCCTGGTTTCGGATCACTTCGGTTAATGATATCCCGGTCCTTTATCCAGACCGCCGTATTGGCAGGAAGAAACTCCAGCAGACTTGTTTTTTCACCATCATCAAACTGTGTTTCCACGTTGGGGATGATGGTCACCTGCATTAATTTACGTTCACTAAGCTGTGTTTCCGGATCAAATATCCTGATGGAGTCAACCTCATTTCCGAAGAGTTCTACGCGGTATGGTTTTTCATTACCGTAAGAATAAATATCGAGAATGCCTCCTCGCATGGCAAATTGTCCCGGCTCATAAACGAAATCCGTCCTTTCGAAACCATAGGAGACAAACTTTTCCAGCATGCTGTCAATATCCAGGGTATCATTGGTCTTTATCCTGATGATATTCTGAGAGAGTGTTTTGGGCAACACCACTTTTTCAAAGAGCGCATCCGGGTAGGTGATCATGATACGCTTATTACCTTCCGTACTGAACCGGGTTAACGACTCGGTACGCAGCATCACGTGGCTTGTATTCAGCAATTTGAAGTTCTTCCTGTTCTTAAAGGAAGATGGAAAATAAAACAGGTCGATGGCCTGCGTCAGGTTCTCCAGGGTATTGTGGAAATAAGCCGCCTCCTCAGCATCATCCATGATCACCAGGTGATTCATTTTTGCTGCGTCAGGATGCTGGTAAACCGCCGCCATGACAAACTGTGAAGAAGATCCCTGGAGATTGGTGAGCCTTGTACGGGTAGGTTCGGGCAAAGAAATCCTGTCCGCAATCACTTCCGATCCGGGGATTATTGATATATTTTTCCAGCAACACCTGCAAATTCATCTGTCCGCCAAAACTTTTAGCCTTACCTGCGAAGGTTTGCAAAGATAGCTAAACCTTTATGACTGTTGGCCTGTATTTACTTAGCCAATGCTTCTGATTATTAACTTAAAGGAGTAAATTGCTATTCACAAAGTTTTGACATGCAGAAATTGATTCTACCCGCTGTTGTTATATTTTTCGTTCTTTCTGGTGCCTGGTTTTTAGCTGATACACCCGAACCTATGACATTGCACGCCGGTGAAGAAAGTGAACAGAAACCGGGATACTCGAGGGACAGGTATGAATGGCTTTTGTCCAGGGACCCCAGTACCGGCCGTATACCTGAAGGTATCCGGAAACGTGAGCTGGCGTGGGTGCAGACAGTCCAGGGCAGGCAGACGGCCATGATGAACGGGCTGGTGAATAATGTATACGAAGCAGTTGGGCCATCGGTGAATGGAGGCCGCACAAGAGCACTGGGCGTTGACGTGAGATATAACGGCACCACCAATAGAGTGGTTATTGCAGGTGGAGTTAACGGTGGCATTTTCCGGAGTGAAGACGGTGGATATACCTGGGCCTTTGTCCATCCCGCCACCGAAATACGAAGCGTAACCTGTGTTGCACAGGATCCAAGACCCGGGTTCCAGGATACCTGGTATGCCGGAACAGGCGAACAAAACCAGACAGCCGAAATTCCCAATGCCTTTGTACTCGGATTCGGCATGTTTAAATCAACAGATAACGGCAGAACCTGGACCAAACTAGCTTCTACTGCAACAGGAACAGAATTTGCATTCGACAGTTTTTTTGACCTGAATTTTAATATCGCCGTTCACCCGGTTAGCGGTGATGTGTATGTAGCCGGACAAGAAGCTATTTTGAGGTCCCAGAACGGAGGCATCAGTTGGGCTTTTGTATTAAGGGGAACAGTGCCCACCAACCGCCTGCAGGGTGTCACCGATGTTATCATTAATAAAGCGGGAACAAAGATATTTGCAGCATTTTCCGGACGTAACCCGGATCGCGCCATTGCAGGCGTCTGGATGTCCACAACGGGAAATCCGGCGAGCTGGACAAGGATTGCCGGCGGAATGGAAAACCAGCCGGATTCTGTTCCCGGTTGGAGAGCCTATAATGCGGACCTGAGTAATTTTCCCAATACCAGTGGCTGGGGTCGTATTGTATTGGGATTGTCAGCCAATGAAGATCTCCTGGTGCTCATGACCAATTCACAGAAATCAGAAAATAATCAGTCAGAAGCCGATTTGTTTAAGGCCAATACTGCAGTGTCGCCAATGACCTGGAGCGGGAACCTCGGACAAAATATCGTTGCAAAATATACCAACGATGACGGAACAGAAGATAAATATTTCAAGAGCTATGTCGATGGATATAACATGGTCATAACGGGTCACCCTACCCAGAATAATACGCTTTTCATTGGTGGTGTGTATTTGTACAGGTCGACCGATGGATTTCAAACCATAGCCAACAACCAGCTGATCGGAGGCACAGAGTTCGATGGTCCTTCCACCTCATATGATGATCCGGAGGGAGCTTCACACGTTGACTACCATAATTTAAAATTTGATCCGTCCAGCAACAACAGGTTGCTTACGGCTTCCGATGGAGGTATTGCCATCACCCCGGATGCACTTTCCGCGAAGCCTGTCTGGCAACTGGGCAATAAGAATTACCAGACCTTCCAGTATTATTTTGTCAGCATCGACCAGGTGGCAGGATCCAGAAATTATATAGGCGGCGCACAGGATAATGGTATTTCGGTAAGGGACCGTTCTGGTTTTACCAGCAATGTTTTCGGACCTGTTCTGCCAGACTCTAATGATCATTATATCTTTCCATTTGGTGACGGTTCGCAATCTTATATCGCCAGCATTAACAATGAATATTATATTTTCGGAGGCGCATTTTTTAATTTTGCTTATCGTATCAAGACCACTCCGCCTATCTCTTTGTTACGCATCACACCTCAGGATATAAATACCAGTGAAGACAGCGGTCCGACCTATTACCATTTGGACGACGACAATCCGAATATTATGTATTTTCCTGCCACCGATACTTTGTACCGAACCCAGGATGCAGCCAATGTAACGGCAACTGCCGGGTGGACCAGGATGACGGGCGTTGATCCGGCCATAACAGGGAAAATTTATGCACTGGCCACCACCAGGGGAACCTATACACCGGCCAGTATCCTGCTGATCGGAACTGATGCCGGCAAGATTTACCGGCTTACGGATCCGGCCAATGTGGATCCATCAACAGCACCATTAGATATTACACCTTCCGGAATGTCTTCCGGTTCATTGGTGAAAGATATTGCCTTTAACCCGCGGAGTCATGACACCGCTATTGCGGTTGTATCCAATTATGGTGTCAGTTCAATTTTCTGGACCGGAAATGCAACTTCGGCCACACCAACATGGCAGGCAATCGAAGGGAATGTATCCATTCCTTCGGTTAGGGCATGCGAAATCGTTGCAAAGACTACCGGTATCGAATACTACGTGGGAACAACGGTTGGCCTTTTCAGCACTACTACAATTTCAGGAGCATCAACAGTATGGACCAGGGAAACCGGCGGGCCCGGAGGCATGATGAATACCAATATTATCAATTCACTTTCTTACCGTTGGAAAGACAACTATCTGCTGGTGGGAACACACAGCAATGGAATGTTTGTTGCCAATATCGGGAACGCAGTGAACCTGCCCACCGGTATCAATGACCCGATCCGGAATGACAAGAATTTCATCGTCAAGGCATTCCCAACGATCACCAACGGTGTCCTGAATTACCAGGCAGGGAACATGCTGAATGTTAACAGCATACAGGTACAGGTATTCAACCTTGCCGGACAGGTTTTATATAATCAGAAGACCTCTTATGGCAGCGGCAATATAAACGTTGCATCATTTCCAAGGGGAATGTATATCCTGACGATCACCAGTAGTGACAGGAAATACCAGTTCATTCGAAAATTTACTAAAGGTTAAAATGTTAAAAAGAGGGGCGACCCTCTTTTTTTATGCAATCAGCATTTCATTTGCATCATGCTTGTATGAAAACAACTATCTACCCGGTACTCATATTGTTTTTTTCTGCTTTTACCCCGCAGAAAAAGGACAAACTCTTCACCTATGATCAACAGATCCTGCCGGGCAAACAGGCATATATCACTGACTCTGCGGGTAATTCAAAAAGGGCAGGCGGAAACAATGCCGTCAGGTATTTTATATTTTTACAGACAACTCCCGGTAAAGAAATAAAAATCACTTCATTATGGATCAAAGGACAGCCTTACCATTTTGATGTGAGCAAAGCGGAAACTCCTGTATTGGTGAAAAGACAATTTCCAGGTGAAAAAAAATATGATACGCTGGTGGCAAAAACTGAACAGGCGGTATACAGGATTATCCATAATGACATTATTGACAGTAAAGACATTAAAAAAAGGAAGGCAGAAACAAAATTTCCTGTGGTCCTTTACTATACATCCAATGGTAAACAATGTGTGTTGAAATCAGCGGATATTAAACACCTGCCTGAACAAATGATGCAATAAGGAATTACCTTTTAATGTATCTTGACCAAAAAAATTAATGGCCATTCAACCCTGGAGGAAAGGAATTGTTATCCGGATTCAACTGGAAGCTCCGGCCACTCACCGGTATTTTATACAGGTGCCGGAACTGGAGAAATTTGATTTCGAACCCGGCCAGTTTGTTACCCTCGATCTTCCCATTGGTGAAAAGACAGCAGACCGGTGGAGGAGCTATTCCATCGCTTCATGGCCAGATGGTTCCAATATATTTGAACTGGTTATTGTGCTGGCTGAAGGTGGCAGGGGCACGGAGTATTTGTTTAATGAAGTGAAAGAAGGCAATGAAATTATTTTTCGCGGCGCACAGGGTAAATTTACTTTGCCGGAAAATATAGACCGTGACATTTTCCTGATCTGCACCGGTACCGGTATCGCGCCTTTCAGAAGTATGATACATCATATCCTCAATCACCAGATTACTCACCACAACATATACCTGATCTTTGGCTGCAGGAAAAAGACAGATATCCTGTATTATGAAGAGATGGTGGATCTTTCACATCGTATCGACCATTTTCATTACTACCCCACGCTAAGCAGGGAAGAATGGGAAGGGAAACAGGGTTATGTGCATGCCGTGTATGAAGAACTGGTTCAGCACAGGCCCGCTGGATACTTCTTTCTTTGCGGATGGAAAAACATGATCACGGAAGCAAGGCACAGGCTTGTCACTTTGGGATACGACAAAAAGGATATTCATTTTGAATTATACGGGTAATATTCATGTTTGTCATTTCAAAGATCGTCGCATTCTTTCTTCATCCTTTTGTCTGGATAGTAATGTTGTTGCTTGCCGCATGGTTAAGTCGTAATGCCAACAGGAAAAAAACGCTTCTCAAAACTGCACTGGTCCTGTTTATTATCTTTTCAAACAGTTATATTCCGAAATACATCTGGTATCAATACCAGTCGCCTTACAATGAAATGAAACCAGGAGAAAAATATTCCGCAGGAATTCTGCTGGGTGGGTTTGTAAATTATGATGAGAAAAACCGTAGGGCATTTTTCAACAATTCTTCCGACAG
Organism: uncultured Sphingobacteriales bacterium; assembly: GCA_963707255.1. Lineage (GTDB taxonomy): Bacteria > Bacteroidota > Bacteroidia > Chitinophagales > Chitinophagaceae > Pollutibacter. The sequence continues at coordinate 706,432 of CAVPPM010000018.1, forward strand.
GTTTATCCAGGCCGTCCGATTATACCGGCAGGGACATATTGCTAAAATTATCATGACCGGGGGAAATGCACTTTTTATCAAAGACAGCAAATACAGTGAAGCTGATTACGTTGTGAAAACACTTATTGATATGGGTATTCCTGCAAATGATATCCTGGCAGAAAGAATGGCAAAAAACACCATTGAAAATGCCGCTTACAGCGACCGGATGCTGGATTCCGCCCATATTAACGAGCCTTATGTCCTAATTACTTCGGCCCTGCACATGCCCCGGGCAATCAAAATATTCAGGAAGAAGGGCATGACGGTAAGGCCCTACCCATGTGATTTTCGGGTAACCGAATCCGATACCAGGTTTAGCTGGCACAGCATCGTTCCTTCGTCAGCTGCTTTTGATCAGTGGAATATGTTGTTCCGCGAATTCGTGGGCACCTGGAGCCTTGCCCTTACTCAGCGCTGAATCTTCACCTGTCTAAGAACCGTTTCCCTGATAGCATCGATGGAAATTCTTTCCTGTTGCATCGTGTCCCTGTGCCTGATGGTTACGGTATTGTCTTCTTTTGTCTGATGATCAACAGTAACACAGAAAGGTGTTCCCAGTGCATCCATACGCCGGTATCGTTTTCCTATGCTGTCCTTTTCTTCATAAAAGCAATAGAAATCTTCCCTGCAATTTCCTATAATGTTCCTGGCAATGTCGGGTAGCCCGTCTTTTTTTGTAAGCGGTAAAACGGCCAGTTTTATGGGTGCAAGTGGTGCGGGTAACCTGAGCACTACCCTGCTGTCTTCATTACCATCTTCCTTTAACCATTTTTCTTCCTTATATGCATGACAGAGGGTAAGAAGGAACATCCTGTCGAGACCAATCGAAGTTTCAACCACATAGGGGATATAGTTCTGGTTGATTTCCGGATCAAAATACTGCATTTTTTTACCACTGAATTTCTGGTGACTGCTAAGGTCAAAATCAGTACGGGAATGTATGCCCTCCACCTCTTTCCATCCAATGGGAAACAGGAACTCAATATCCACTGCGGCATCCGCATAATGCGCCAGCTTGGTGTGGTCATGAAACCGGTACGAATCTGCGGGGATTCCCATGGAGAGGTGCCATTTCATCCTTTCCTGCTTCCAATAGTCGTACCATTCCTTTTGGGTACCGGGGCGAATGAAAAACTGCATTTCCATCTGCTCAAACTCACGCATCCTGAAGATGAATTGCCTGGCTACGATCTCGTTCCTGAAGGCTTTTCCTACCTGTGCGATGCCAAAGGGTATCTTCATGCGGGCGGTCTTCTGAACATTCAAAAAGTTCACAAAGATCCCCTGTGCAGTTTCAGGACGAAGATAGATGAGGTCAGAATCTTCGGCTATGCTTCCCAGTTGGGTTGAAAACATCAGGTTGAACTGCCTCACGTCGGTCCAGTTCACGGTACCACTGACGGGGCAGGGAATTTTTTCCATTTCGATCAGCACCTTGATCCCGTCGAGGTCATTGGCGGCCAGCAGCCGGTCCATCAGGGCCAGCAAATGTTCCGCTTTCTCATGCTTGCCGGCACTGGCCAGTTCATCGGCAAACCCTTCAATAAGGTGGTCAACACGGTATCTTTTCTGGCTGTCCTTATTGTCGATCATCGGGTCACTGAAATTATCGACATGGCCCGAAGCTTTCCAGGTAGTGGGATGCATGAAAATGGCTGAATCGATCCCTACGATATTATCGTGCATCCTGGTCATTTCATTCCACCAGGCATCGCGGATATTCCTTTTCAGTTCACTGCCCCACGGGCCATAATCATAAACGGCACTCAGGCCATCATATATTTCAGAAGAAGGGAAAACAAATCCGTACTCTTTGGCGTGCGATATAATGGACTGGAAAGTAGTTGAGTCGTTGATTACCATAGCCGGCAAATATACGCCTTCAGGGTAATACGAAGCGCCGGTCGGCTGACGGATTGGCGGATTAGCGGATTGGCGGATTGCGGATTGGAATTTCCTGATTTGCACTTCCACATTCCCCACATTAATCACATCAACTTCTCATTACCCCGGTGTCTTTCGGCATCCCGCAGTGTTTTCTTTTCGATATTTTTCTCCAGGGCCGCGGTAAGGTCCACCCCCGTCTGGTTGGCCATGCAGATCAGCACCCATAACACATCGGCCATTTCATCTGCCAGTTCCATCGGTTTTTCGCCTTCTTTGACAGACTGATCCCCATATGTTCTTGCCATGATCCTGGCCAGTTCACCCACTTCTTCCGTTAGTATGGCCATATTCGTGAGCTCACTGAAATAACGGACCCCAATGGTTTTGATCCATTGGTCTATTGTTGACTGGGCTTCCTGGATCGTCATGGTAATCGATTTTTGAGAAGTAATAAATTGGCGCCGACTTATTCCCTGTTTTTGCTATCGATGATTATGGTGACCGGACCATCATTCACCAGCATTACCTGCATATCGGCTCCAAAAATGCCGCATTGTATGGGTTTACCAAGATCAGCCGCCAGTTGCCTGATCATTGTTTCATAGACCGGTATGGCCACCTCGGGTTTAGATGCCCTGATATAAGACGGCCGGTTGCCCTTTTTGGTAGACGCCTGCAGGGTAAACTGGCTCACCAGCAAGATATCCCCGCCACAATCTTTAACAGAAATATTCATCACCCCCTTGTCGTCATTGAAAATGCGCAGGTTCGTGATCTTTCCGCTCAGCCATTCTATATCTTCCTGTTGATCAGCATCTTCTATACCCACCAGTACCATCAGGCCCAGGCCTATCTTTCCGGTGATCTCCCGGTTTACACTAACAGCGGCCTCGCTGACCCTTTGAATGACTGCTCTCATGGAATTTTAGCTAATGAATATGTATTTTTAGAAAATGAAGATAGATATAAGCCGTGAATTGGAATTCCGGACGGCTCGCAGCGGTGGGAAAGGTGGGCAGAATGTAAACAAAGTGGAGACCATGGTGGAGGGAATGTTTCATATCGGGAATTCAACCCTGCTGACCGATCAACAGAAGTATATACTACAGGAAAAACTGTCTAACAGGATAAATAGTGAGGGCTACTTTGCCCTTCGTTCACAGGCTACCAGGTCACAACTAAACAACAAACAAATCGTTATTGAAAAGATGAACCTGGCCATCAACCAGGCGCTCGAAAAAAAGAAATCCAGGATCGCGACTAAGCCTACTAAATCGTCAACAGAAAAAAGGATAACCTACAAGAAAATAAAATCAGGTATCAAGGATAACCGAAGGAAACTGAGGTCAGATGATTGGTGAATACCGTATGAATACTGCAAAACTGACCATATTATTTTTGCTGTGCGGATTAATCGCAGGATGTTCCAAGGAAACCAGCGACACCCAAGGCAGTAACCTGCTAAGGGTAAGCTTTCGTCTGATTGCGAACAGTCAGCCCCTCAACCACACAGACGATTATCTCAATGGCTCCGGTGAAAATTATACAGTATCGGCCTTTAAATTCTATACCGGTCAGTATGCACTCATCAACTCGGGTACACTGCAACAAACGTCTTCCACCGACTACTATCTCTCCAATATGGATGATTCCAATTCCCTGAGTATAGAAGTTCCTCTGCAGTCGGGCCGCTTTAACCAGCTGTCCTTTACCATTGGGGTCGACAGCCTGCACAATGTCAGCGGTGCGCAGGCAGGGGCACTTGATCCCATCAACGGAATGTTCTGGACCTGGAACACGGGGTATATTTTTGCCAAACTGGAAGGCAAGTCAGCCTTCTCACCCGCAGATAACCAGGCTGTTGTTTACCATATTGGTGGTTTCCGCACAGGAGAAAATGCCATCAGGAGGATTACCCTCGATTTCCCCGGCGACCAGTTGCTTGAATTTGGCGGCGGAAAAAATACAGAGATTATTATCGACGTTAACCTTGACCAGTGGTTCGATGGCATCAACCGTATCTCCATCAGTGAAACTCCGGTATGGATGACTCCCGGTGGTGAATCACTGCGTATTGCTGACAATTATTCGACCATGTTTTCCATACATGAACTGATCAGCCAATGAAAACAAGGTTTACCATATCACTAATCCTGCTGTTTTTTATTGGCGTTACCGCAATGGAGGCCTGCAAAAAAAATGATGCAAAAACCAATGTTCATGTTAACCCGTTAACTATTGACATACCTCCGGGCTTCCCGGCAATTACCGATGCTTTCAAAAATAATCCGATTACCCAGGAAGGATTTGACCTTGGGAAAAAACTATTTTATGACGGGCGACTTTCCAAAGATGGAAATATTTCCTGTGCGTCCTGCCACCAGCAGTTTGCCGGCTTTGCCACATTTGACCACAATCTCAGCCATGGATTCAATAACCAGTTTACGACCCGGAATGCACCCGGGCTGGCGAACCTTGCCTGGTATAAAGAATTTCATTGGGACGGTGGAATAAAAAACCTGGAAGTGCAGCCTCTCGCGCCGCTGACAGCACCCAATGAAATGGCGGAAACGGTAGAAAATGTTTTATTGAAATTGAAGCAGGACCAGGACTACCGAAATAAGTTTAAGGCTGCTTTCGGAACAGAAGACATTAATTCACAACTGATGCTCAGGGCGCTGTCACAATTTATGGGAATGCTGGTTTCTGCCAACAGCAAGTATGACCAGGTAAAAAACGGCACATCAGTATTTACAGATGCTGAACAAAGGGGGTATACATTGTTTCAGCAGAAATGTGCCTCCTGCCATAAGGAACCCCTGTTCACAGACCAGAGTTTCCGCAATACCGGCTTACCAATAGACCCGGCATTTAAAGACGTGGGCAGGATGAAGGTCACCAACAAACAGGAAGATTCCCTGAAATTCAAGGTTCCCTCACTAAGAAACATTTATGTAACTCAGCCCTATGGCCATGATGGAAGATTTTATTCGATAGGTGCCGTGATAGACCATTATCGTTTCAGCGTGGTGAATGGCCCAACCACGGACCCGCTGGTGAAAGACAAAATTTCGATGTCAGATTTTGATAAACTGGACCTGCTCGTTTTTCTCCGTACACTTACAGATACCAGTTACCTGGCTAATAAACGTTTTGCACAGCCTTAATCTTTCTTTTTCTTCTCTACAAACTGCTGGTACTGTAGCTTTTTATTATCCAACTGTGCCTGTAATTTTTCCTGTTCGAGTTTATTCGCTTCAATATCTTTCTCAATATTGGCCTTTTTCTTTTCGAGTTGTTTGCTATCTTCCAGTAAATCGTTCATCTTCTTTTCACCCTTCCTGATATCCTCTTCCTGTTTCGCCAGTTGCACTTTATAATCATGGTCCTCCATTGCCGGACCAACCGCAGCAACAATTCCCGCTCCTGCGCCTACTGCTGCAAGGGCATTGTGACTTGAGGTGCGGTTGAGCGGACTTTCACCTATTGCTGTGATGATGGCATACACCTTACAGGCTTCTTTTCCATCCCTTTCCACTTTATAGTATACATCATGAAACTGGTTATCTTCCTTCGTTACCTTAACACCCGACACATAAAAAAACCCTTTGCTTTCTTTCGGTTTTGAGCCCTGGTTCATGAAAAAATCCATCAGCCCTTCTTCAACCTGGGATGCAGGATAGGGAAATTCAAAGACAGTTGCAGGCTGTTCCGTTTTCTGGAATTTCACCGTTCCGGAATATTTCCTCGTAAATTTCTGCTCCTGGCTAAAAGACTGAACAGCGAAGAATAGGACAATGAATAAAATGAAAGCAGACTTTATCATAAAGCTTCTTTGAAGGTTTGATGATCTTATTATGTGGACATTTGTTAGAATGACGGTTTTTTATTGGAAGAAGTATGCAGGCAGACGGTTATTTTTGCATGAAAATTAAATTATTTGAGCAGTATCAAGAAATTGGCCTCACAAACCTTCTGGTATGGTTTCAGCAATATATTCGCCCGTTTCCTGAATTACCTGCTCACTCCGCTGCTCACCACCATTTTTTCTTCTGAAAAGTATGGCGACATCTCCATACTATTTGCCGCCGCCGCCTTTCTCAATATCGTCTATACATACGGTATGGAAACATCGTATTTCCGTTTCAACAATATGTATCCTGAGCGGGAAGTCTACAGTACCGGACTATCATCCCTCTTTCTGACGTCAGTATTTTTTACCATCATCTTGTTTGTCCCCGTACAATCGCTGGCCAATTATATGGAACTGGGCAGCCATCCCGAATACATAAAATGGGTACTGCTGATCGTTGCCCTGGATACCCTGGCCGTGTTGCCGTTTTCCAAACTTCGTTTTGAAGGGAGGCCAAAGAAATTTGCCCTGATCAAAGTGCTGAACATACTGATAAACGTTGGGCTTACTGTTTTTTTTCTCGTATGGTGCAAGGGACAATATGAAAAACAGGCCAATAATATCTGGTCGGTAATGTACAATCCCCGGATCGATATCGGTTACGTCTTTATCGCCACGCTCGCATCAAGTGCCATTACCCTTTTACTGCTGTGGAAAGAAATATTTTCATTCCACTTTACCTGGAATCCCAAACTGATGCGGGAGATGCTGATCTACTCGGCGCCCCTGATCATAGTTGGGTTTGGCGGGATGGTCAATGAAACAATTGACCGTTTCATGCTTACAGATCTTTATCCCGGAACATCCGAACAGGCCCGGTCTGCCAATGGTATCTACAGCGCCAATAATAAACTCGCGGTCATCATCGTACTCTTTATCACCGCTTTCCGGATGGGTGCCGAACCCTTCTTTTTTAAACAGGCAAAAGAAGAAGGATCCGCTAAAACCTATGCCCGTGTCATGAAGTTTTTTGTCATCGCCTGTTGCCTTTGTTTTCTTGCCGTGATGTTGTTTTTGGATAAGTGGAAGTATTTTATGGGGGTTCGCGCACATCCCGAATACCTGACCGGCTTGAAAGTAGTTCCCCTGCTGATGCTGGGAAAAATATTCCTGGGAGTGTACTATAACCTGTCGATCTGGTATAAACTCACCAACAAAAACATGCTGGCGGCATATATGACCCTCATCGGCGCAGCCATCACCATCCTCCTTAATTACCTGTTGATTCCAAAATATGGATTCATGGGCTGTGCTATTGCCAGTTTTGTTTGTTATGCGTTCATGATGGTGATCAGCTATACCCAGGGGCAAAAACATTTTCCTGTCCCATATGCATGGAAAAAACTCCTCGCTTATATCGTGATCTCCTGCATCCTCTATGGCATTCACGAAATATTCAGGTCCTTCTCCCCCAACATCATGTGGACCCATGCTTTTGGCTTGCTGGAGATGGCAGGCTTTATACTGTTCGTGGCAAGGGTAGAAAAAAAGAGGTCGATAAGATCCTGCTATCCATAAGGAAGAAAAGCTGATATCAGCCTTTAACGAAAGGATTTGTTTTTTTCTCCGCTCCGATGGTGGTGGAAGCTCCGTGACCGGAGTATACTATCGTTTCGTCGGGTAATGTATATAACTTATCCCGTATAGACGAAGCCAGGATGTCAAAATCTCCACCGGGAAGATCGGTACGCCCAATACTTCCCCTGAACAATACGTCACCGCTGACCACAAAACCATCTGCTCTGCTATAGAAACTGATACTTCCGGGTGAATGCCCCGGGGTGAAAAATATTTCCAGGTCTCCCCCAACCAATCCGGTACGGCTGCCCTCTTCCAGGTAAGCGAGTTCACCGCTATACACATCGAAAGGCAGGTTCCACATGAGTCCGGCTACCGGGCCATATTCCAGGATCGGCTTTTCCAGCCGGTGAATATGTGGAACCAGGTTCCATTTTTCGGCCACGAATTTCATCCCAAAAACATGATCAAGGTGACAATGGGTATTCAGCAGCAACCGCGGTGTAAGTCCTTCCTGGTCAATAAACTGGCCCAGTTGGTCCTCTTCTGCCTTCCCATAACAGCCCGGGTCAACGATAATGGCATCTTTTTCGTTGTTGAACAGGATATAAGTATTTTCCTGGACAGGACTAAATGTCAAAACTTTAACGTTATACATGGAGGAGTATTTATCTCTTAAAACCCTTAATTTTAGTATAATTATAGCGCATTTCGGATGAATTGCTGGGGATATTAGAAACAACAGACTATGCGAAAAACTTGCCGGATATTTTTGGCTTTCCTTTTTTTATCATCTTTCGTATCTGCCCAGGTCAGTACCGTTGAATTCGGTAAAAACAGGGTACAGCATAAAAAGTTTACCTGGAGGTATTACCAGACAAAAAACTTCAATTCATATTTCAGCCAGGGCGGTCTTGCCCTGGGAAAATTTGTTGCCCAGGTAGCGGAAGAAGAACTTCCCCAACTGGAAGAGTTCATTGAATACGGTATGCAGCGCAGGGCGAATATCATCGTCTATAATTCTTTCAATGACATGAAGCAGTCCAACATCGGTATCGGTGTGGAATGGCAGAATACAGGTGGTGTTACCAAACTGGTCAACAATAAAGTAGTGGTATACCACAACGGAGACCTGAACGACTTGCGCAAACAGGTTAGACAGGGTGTCGCAAAAATATTGGTCGATAACCTGTTGTTTGGTGATGACCTCGGTGAATTTGCGGGCAACCAGGCCCTGCTTGACCTTCCCAAATGGCTCACAGATGGATACGTGGCCTATGCGGCTGAAAACTGGAGTGCCAAACTTGATGATCAGCTTAAGTCTGAAATTCTTTCGGGCGACTACAAAAATTTTTACCAGTTTGCGTTCAAGCAACCTGAACTGGCCGGACATGCCTTCTGGCGCTATATTGCCGACAATTACCGGAAAGACAACGTAACCTATTTCCTCTACCTGTCCCGGATCTACAAAAGCCTCAATTCCGCTTCCATACGGGTTACTAAAAAGAAATTCAAGGAACTGCTCGCTGAATTCATGATCAAGGAAGGCGAGAAATACCAGAAGGATCTTCGTGGCCGTCGGAACCAGCCAAAAGGTACCGTGGTTACCGTTGAAGAGCTTAAGAAAAACGTTGACTATTATCGTTTCCAGGCCAACCCCATCCCAAGGAACAACACCTACGCGATGGTGAAATTCAAAAAGGGATTGTACAGCGTAATACTGGAAGACTTTTCCACCAAAAGAAAAATCCTCCTGAAAGCCGGTATCCGCAATAACCAGTCGGAACTAAATCCGGGCTATCCTATTTTGGCCTGGGATCCTAAAGGCTCCAGGTTGCTTGTGGTTTATCCCGAAAACGGAAAGATCAGGATGTTCATTTATGATGTGGTCAAAAAGCTTAAAATGAACAAGCAGGAAATCGCGGATTTCCAACTGATACAGGATGCCAAATTCATGCTGGATAATAATACCCTGGTGATGAGTGCTTCCAGGAACGGACAGTCAGACATCTATGTATACAAGATCAACGAGCAAACCTACCAGCAGATCACCAACGATCCCTATAGCGATATTGATCCTTCCTTTGTGGCCTTTCCCAATAAAAGCGGAATTTTATTTTCTTCCAACAGGCCTTCTTCCGATGCATCAACAGCGGATACAGCGCTTCCGTCAAGGAACAATTTCAATGTGTTCATGGTCGATAACTGGAACAGGAGTGAATTCAAACAGGTCACACAGCTTAGTAAATTAAAATATAGCAACGCAAGGTTCCCGCTTCAATATAATATCAACCACTTCACTTTCGTGAGTGAAGAAAATGGTATTGGCAACCGTTATGCAGGATTTTTCACTACCAGAAGGGCCGGACTCGACACCATTATTATCATTGGCGACGAAGTTCTCCGAAATCCTCCACAGGCAGAACTGGATTCCACACTCCAGATCTGGGACAGGAAAGAACCGGATTCCATAGGATATATTTCCATCACTTCAGACAGTGCATATGTATTTCCCATTACCAACTACCAGAGCGGTTTGCAGGAAACACGTGGTGCGGGTGACAATAACCAGGTCAGTGAAGTACGGCGTGAAGGAGACCTGAAGTTTTTATATAAACTCCGGATCAATGAAGACGTCCTCAAACGGAGAAATGTCAATGCACGTCCCACCGAGTTCATCAAGAAAGTGATGGAACAGGAAAGGGTAGCGAAAGGTGAGGCAATTTTCTATGACAAAAAGGGTAAACAGCAGGAAGTTTTTGCGGATACCACCAAAGAAAAGGACGAATTCCAGAGTGAATTCGATACTTCCAAAGACAGTACTGCAGGGCCGCAACCTGATCTCCAGTCCACCACGCCTGCAAAGGAATCTGTACTGAAGAATGCCAAGATATACGACTACCGCCGGCGCTTCTCATCAGAGTATATTGTTTCCGGATTTAATAATTCCGTACTGGTGAACCGTTACCAGCCCTATGCCGGGGGTGCAGGTCCTATTTATCTTTCCAATGCCGACATCCTTAATGGTATCATCAGGCTGGGGACATCTGAACTGATGGAGGACCTCAAATTTACCGGCGGTTTCAGGATCGCCACCAATCTCCAGGATATTGATTACCTGGTACAATTCCATAATTTGAAAAGGCGGCTCGACTGGGGACTGACCTACTACCGGTCTACCCTAAACGATTTTCCGATCTATAACCCGAACGACGATCCGATCAAATCATCATTGTCCAACAAATTATATTCAAATTTATACCAGCTGAACCTGGCATGGCCATTGGATGAGGTAAGAAGCCTCCGGGCAACTATTGGATACCGTAATGACCGCGTTACTGTAAAGACAAATGCCAATTATCCGCCTGCATTACAACTCGAGGATACTGTGCTGAATTATGGTTTGGTAAGGCTTGAATGGGTGAATGACAACACCATTAACCCCGTGCTTAATATCTGGAATGGCATGCGGTATAAATTATGGGTGGATGTTAACGCCAAAATGAATAACAGGAATTCAACGGGCCGTTATACTTTGGTTGTGGGAGGTGATTTCAGGTATTACTATCCTATCTACAGGAACTTTATCTGGGCCGGTCGCGCTGCATTTGATGCTTCCTGGGGTAACCAGAAAATAGTCTATTACCTGGGTGGTGTTGATGGCTGGATTTCACCAAAATTCAATTCCTCCAACAGGCCTGCACCTGATGCATCCTATGCATTCCAGTCACTGGCTTTAAATATGCGCGGCTTTAAACAGAATGTTGCCAATGGTAACAATGCCGCTGTATTGAACAGTGAATTCAGGCTGCCCATATTTACCACATTCTTTAACAGGCCCATCAATAATGCCCTGCTGCGTAATTTCCAGCTGGTACAATTCATTGACCTTGGAACTGCATGGAGCGGAGATTTTAAGAATATCAGGAGACCTGATGTCAATTACGGAAATCCACCGGTGGAAGTATTGATTAAAACAGGCGGCGTGGGTCCGTTTGTAGGCGGCTATGGTTTTGGTGCAAGAAGCACATTACTGGGATATTTCCTCAGGGTGGACTGCAGCTGGACGATGGACGGGATCTTCCGCGGAAAACCGCTTTGGTATTTTGCCATGGGTCTTGATTTCTAAGACAGTCGTTACTCCATGCGCCTGTTGTCCCATTACTTTTAAAGAATGGTATATAATCAGCAGGAAAGATCCGAGCATAATGGTCATTCCCCAGGTAGATAAATGTTCATGAGGATGAAGTATCCTGGGTACCGTATCATTTAAAATAGTCTTTGGCCGCGTAAATACTTCCCAGCTATTCCACCGTAGGTAACGTCCCGCGTATACTCCGAAACCACTGAGAAAAACGCAGGCCGTTAATAACATTCCTGCGCTAATGGCATTCATTTTTTTCAGCAGGAACTGTTCTGCATTATATAAAGAAAGTAGTCCAAGGAGCAGACCATTCCAGGCAGCAGAAAACAGTAGTAATAAATCGAACCACTGGGGTACCCGTTGTTGTTCATTAAGGTGATAGAGGTCGGTAATGATATAAGGTGCATTCGGAAAAAACAGCAGCCATGGAACCATGATCATCCAATGGAATAATGGAGATCTTTTTTGTTTCCACTGAAGGCTGATAAAATACGGCAGCCAGGCAAGGAATAAATTCCATACAAGGAAAACAAAATACGTTTCGGCAGTATATAAAATCCTGAAGATAATAACCCCGATGGTGAATGACAGGGATATGGCAACAATGGAGGAAATACCTGTTTTTTTCATGAACATATTTTGGGAATAAAAATGAGTGCGGCGATGATGACACTGGCCACAGAAGTCAACAGCACAGCGCCAGCCGCGAGGTCTTTGATGATGCGGACTTCTTCATGAGTCTCGGGATGCACAAGATTGCATAGTGATTCAATGGACGTGTTGATGATTTCTGCAACAAGCACAGACATGATGGCGATGGTGACAATAATCCATTCCATATTACTCAGGTGTAACAGGAATCCGATCATGATCACAGCAACCGTTGCAGTAAGATGAATTTTTGCATTCCGTTCCTTCATAAAGAATTCCAGGATGCCTGCAATAGCATAGGAAAATGATTTTAACATGGGTTTGATTTTTTTAAATGACGGACCGGTTTAATCCGGCCCGTCATGTTAGTACAGCAACTACATCGCGGATGGCATTTCAGAGGCAGCAACAGGCCTGCTATACCATTCTATCTTGCGTGAATAGTACATTACAATTGCCAGGATGACGAACAATCCTATACTTCCAATCAAAAGGGCTCCATCCTGTAACTGTATCAGGACAAAAATGAAACCATACAGTGCCGTCAATACAGTGAAGAAAATGGCAACAATCTTCCACTCCTGGAAAATGCTTTTGGTGTAGGCCGTAATGAGCAGTATGGTGGCAGCAGCGGCGATAATATATCCTGCATTAAATCCAAGGTATTCCGAAATGGACAAGAGCAGGGTATAGAAGACACTGATCGCGAGTCCCACCAAAACATATTGCAGCGGATGAACTTTCTTTTTCTGCAAAATTTCAATAAAGAAATACAGCAGGAAAGTTAGCGTAACAAACAATAAAGCATACTTCACTGACCGTTCGGTTTTGGAATAGGTATCCCCTACCTGTAATAGGCTAACACCGAAAGACGAATCATCCAGTTCAAAATTCCTGTCTTTCCATTCCTGTGGATATGCCCTGTTGAGGTGGAGCACCTTCCAGTTTGCGGTGAAGCCATTGTCTTTTACTTCATAGGGTTCCGGTAAAAAATTCCCATCGAATGAAGGGCTGTTCCAACCGGAGGTCATCTGCACTTCTGTGGTTTTCCCCAACGGAATAAAATGCAGTTGTTCAGATCCCCTAAGTTTAATCTGCATGGAATACACATGGGATTTGTCAAGGTCTTCGGCGGTAAGCTTTAGCGGAACACTCAAACCGCTTTCAAGGGTCTTATCCGGGAGGCCGGCGTTAAATGAATAGGTCTGGTCGTTCCATTTGATCTGTAGCGCATTTTCAATACCACGAAAATCAGTAAGGCCCAGGCATAGATGAGCCTCCTCCAGTATGAGATCGTCCCGGGTCAGGTTAATTTTGTCGAGGGCAAATGGCGTAAAACCTCCCTGTAGCTGAATATCACTCTGGTACACCATTACCGTGAATATGCTACGATGCCGCGCCTCCGGTGTAAGGACGCCTGATACTTTAAGCTGATCGGGCAGGAATGTCGCCCATTTTTTAAGCTCAACTACTTTTCCGTCATCATTGGTTATTTTTTCCCGGTATGGAATGGTGATATAGGGGCCGCCTATGGTTTGTGAAGACGCCCATTTCGAGCTGACTTCATTGACAACTTCGGATTGCCGGGCCTTCCTTTCTGATACCAGCACGCTTACAAAAATAGCCGGGATCATCATCACCATGATTAAAAAACCTACGATGAACCCCTTGATGGTAAGCCTGTTGTTAGACCAGAAGCCCTGTTTTTCTGTTTCCATGATTGTTTTTTATTTAATTAAAAGTACTTTGTTTTTCAAAGTCAAAAGACAAAAAAAATTATTCGAGTGAACGGATCATTTTCTCCAATGCCTCCAGGTGCAATTTGAATGCTTTCTCTCCCGCCTTCGTCACGGAATAAGTGGTATTCGTTTTGCGGCCCGTAAATCCTTTGTGTATTTTAATGAAACCATTTTCTTCCAGTGTTTTAATATGGGATGCCAGGTTTCCATCGGTAACATTGATCCATTCTTTCAACTGGTTGAAATTTACGTCTTCATTCACCAGCAGGCTGCTCATGATACCCAGCCTGATCCTGCTGTCAAAGACCTTGTTTAGATGTTCAATAGGATTTTTCATATTCAGGCTTTGCCTTCGGTTCTTTCATACTTCCACCACATGATCAGTCCATAAAAAATATGGAATATACCGAAACCCAGCGCCCAGAAATATAGACCATACTTTGGTATCCATAAATTAATTAGCCCGGTTAACAGCATCAGGTACCCGAGATACTTCACTTCCCCGATCGTGTACTTGCTGCCATTGATGAGGGCCAGACCATAAAAAATAAGACATGCCGGAGCTATCAGCTGGTAATATCCGAGTTCTGCCATCCGGAGCACTACGAAACCACCGGCCCCCAAAGGAACAAGGGTGTTCCATAATAACCGCCTGGAACTGTTTCCCCATAAAGCAATGCCTTCCCTGCTGCTTCGCCTCCAGGTAAACAGGAATGCCAGTAATGCAGCCGTCAAAAACACCAGGCCCGCAATGATAAACAGGTCTTTTTTCAGGCAGTCCGCACAAGCCTGTCCGGACCCATACTCTGATGTATAATACCGGTCGATCCTGGTATTGGCCACTATCGCGCCGGCAATGGCACAGATCCCCGCTCCTATACCGCTCCATCCGCTCAGGCTGATAAAACGGCTGCTCCGCTCCATAATCCGCCTGATGTCGTGCAATGCCTGAAGGCCTTCCTGTTGATTATCCATAAAAGTACTTTGCATTTCAAAGTTAAACAGGAATTTCGTAATTCCAAATCCTTTTATCCAATTTTTCGAAGGGGTTAGCGTTCAACCATCAATCCATCGTAAATTTACCTGATGAACCGGAAGGGCTTATGTATCTGTGTCGTCTTCATCCTCATTGTGCTGGCCGGAATTCCTGCTGTTGCCCAGCAGAAAATACTCAGGGGTATCGTTAAAGACGGGCACAGTGACGAAACAATTCCTTTTGCTTCCATACAATTTAAAAAAGCCAGCTTTGGCAAACTCACCGATTCTGCCGGCAATTTTTCGTTTAGCCTGAATCGTTGGCCTTCAGACACCATCGTGGTAAGTTATGTGGGGTTCGATGATAAACTCGTTGCGATAGATACTACCCAAACGGTGATCAACCTGTTGATTTCGATGGACAGGGGTAAATCACCCGGGGAAGTGGTGGTGAAGGGAAGGATCAACCGCGGGTTGATGTTATGGCGAAAGATTGTAAAAAACAAACCGCAGAACAACCGTACCAAATTCGACAATTTCTCGTACGAACTGTATAATAAGCTGCAGGTAGATATCAATAAGGTCAACAAGGAAAAGCTGCAGAAAGGCATACTTCCTCCCAAACCATTCAAATTTATCCTGGAGAATATCGACACCAGTTCCGAAGCCAATCCGATTCTGCCCGTATACCTTACCGAAACTATTTCTGATTACTATTTTCAGCGGGATCCTAAAAAAACAAAGGAAATCTTCAAAGGAACCAAGACCATCGGTATCAACAATGAAAGCTTTTCACGATTCCTCGGCGGGATGTACCAGAATATTAATGTGTACAATAATTTCATTCCCGTCTTTGACCTGAAATTCGTAAGTCCCATCAGTGACGGAGGGGATGCATTTTACATTTATAAGGTGCCGGACACCCAGTTTGTTGCAGGTAAAAGATATTTCCATTTTGTATTTTATCCCAAACACAAGGGAGAAAATACTTTCCAGGGTGATGCATGGATAGAAGATTCCAGCTTTGCCGTTCAGAAAATGAATCTTCAATTATCGCCATCGGCCAATGTGAACTTTATTGAAAAAATGTCCCTGGTCCAGGAATACCAGCTGGTCAATGACTCCATCTGGTTTTTATCGAAAGATAAATTTGTAGCTGACTTCTCGCTGATCGGGAAAAGAAGCATCAATTTCATCGGCCGAAAAACCACCACCTACAAAAATGTGAAGGTTAACGAGCCGAAAGTGGATGATATCCTCGGCGGTGAAACACTGAAAGAATCCATCGTGATGCAAAAGAATGCATCTGCGCAGACAGATGAATTCTGGAAACTTAACCGCCATGAAGAACTCAATACCAATGAAAAAAAGATATACGCCACTGTAGATACCCTGCTGAAAATGCCTGCCTTTAACAGGTGGAAGGAACGACTGTATTTTTTGGGGACCGGTTATAAAAATATCGGAAACTATGAAATCGGCCCATGGTTTAACTGGGTATCAGGAAACGTGTACGAAGGTCTGCGACTGCGATTCGACCTCGGTACCAATGTAAAATTCAGCCGCAAAATTTACCTCCACGGGTACCTGGCTTATGGTTTCACAGACAACAATTTCAAGGGTATGTTTGAAACCAAGTACATGTTTTCCAGGAGCCCGAGAAGTTATATCCATTTCATTTATAAAAACGACATCGACTATGGGCAGACCTATTACGATGAAGTGGCTTACGACAATATCTTCGCCCTTGCCATTAGAAAAAGCCAGGTACCCATTAAACTGTTACAAATCCATGAACAGGAACTCCACCTGTTTAAGGAATGGCGAAATGGATTTTCCGTAAAGACAACCGCACACCGGATGATCTATAACCCCTTGATCAACCTGCCGACAAAAGAAGATTTCGCTCCGCCGGAAAGTGGTGAAATCTTCAACAGTTTTGAAGTTTCCCTGAGGCTACGTTTTGCCTATCTCGAAAGATACCTGGAAACCAGCTTCAATCGCACTAACCTTGGCTCTGATTACCCGATCGGTGAATTCAGGATTACGCAGGGTATACCGGGCATACTGAAAAGTGCCTACAACTATACAAAGGTGGGATTCAACATCTCCGACTGGGCCTCCATTCCTCCGCTCGGAAGTATTTATTACAGCGTGTACGCGGGAAAGACATTTGGGACCGTACCCTATATGTTCCTCAATATTGCACCTGGAAACGAAATCTATTATTATAATAAATACGCTTTCAACCTGATGAACAGGTATGAATATATTTCAGATCGTTATGCAGGGGTAATCTTTGAACACAATATCGGAAACGGTATTTTCCGGCTTATTCCTCCTACCAGGATACTGAAGTTCAGGCAGTTCTGGAATATAAAAATGTTGTGGGGCAGCCTCAGTGAAGAAAATAAAGCACTCAACTTTACCAATGGCCATCCCTTCCAGGAACTGGGCGGAAAACCTTATATGGAAATTGGTACAGGGGTCGATAATATCCTCAAATTTTTCCGGCTCGACCTGGTATGGAGGGTTCTGCCACAACCCTTGCCTCCGGAAAGCTATAAGAGATTTGGCGTGTTCGGAAGTTTCAGGATAGGTTTCTAATCATCCTGCTTTTTATTAGCCGGCGGTGGTTTTGTACTGTCGTAGATATACAGCAACACCGGCTTATTGGTGGCATCCAGGACCTTTGTTATTTCAGGTAGAAAGGCATCAGCCACAGCTGGACAACCTTCACTCAGGCAGATAGGATATTCCCCGGGATTTTCCGGTACGCAATGCATGGCATGTAAAACGATTTTCCTGTCCTTTGCCCGGCTGTTGCTGGGCTCAAGGCCTTGCAGCACATACGCCATTCCAAAGAAGCCCTGGTAAGATTTACCTATAGCATACTTTCCCAAAGAGGTACAATTGCTTCCTTCCCGGTTGGAGTATTGCCGCACGCCGGTGTATTCTTTCTCATCCCCCTTGCCATGTGTCACCAATCCTGTCTTCTCCACGCACATCGATCTCAGGTTAACGATAAAAAATCGCTTGGTATTCGATCTCATCCCCATATTGATGATAAATGCGTAGCGGGTATTGAAGCCATTGCTTTTGGCGTACATTTTCAAGGCACCTGCGTGTAACATGACCCTTTCATACGGATAAAAAGCTATGCCTGATTCGTTGACCACCCCTACGGTATTTACGTTGTTGGCATTGCCACCTTTTTCATACAGCTGGGAGAACCCTGTTAACCCGAAGATCATTAGAACGCATGTAGAAAGAATCTTTTTCACAGAACTTCATTTAATGAACGCTTGGTACCAGGATTTCAAATCCGATCCGGTTAAAATGAAAAAATATGACGAGGGATTATTGTACTGAACGTTTATGGGGTATCAATTATTGTCGGTTGACCCGGCTTTGTGTCGCCATGGCGCCCAGGACATTATGTTCAATAACGCGATTTATTTAGCTACGGGATGTGCAAGGCAGGGCGGTAGTCCTGAACTTGACAATATGGAGTCGCTAATCCCCGAAATATCCCGGTTCACTCCCTTTTTTCGACACTTCACTCCCATTTCGTCACCAAGGCCCGCGCATGATGTTATAAATGTCAAATAAAACATCATGAAAATAAAAAATCTCACCAACGCCATCATCCTGTTCATGTCCATCGCTGTCTTTAGTGTTTCCTGCGACGATGACGATGATAGTCCTGCTGCACAGCAGAACATTGCTGCCATCGTTAGCACAAATCCGGATTTCTCGATACTGAATGCTGCCATTACAAGGGCAGGACTGTCCTCTGCATTATCAAGCGGAACCTTAACCGTTTTTGCCCCGGATAATGCCGCTTTCGCTGCCTCCGGACTTACGCTGGCAGCAGTGAATAGTCTGCCTGTAGCTACCCTTGATTCCATCCTTAAATATCATGTGCTGGGCACACAAGTAAGTTCGGCCAATGTCCCTGCCAGTGATGCGGTGCCCACTTTACTGGGAACCAGTCTTTTTGCCTCACGTAATACCAATGGCGTATTTGTAAATGGCATTAAAGTAAAAACCGCTGACGTGTCGGCCTCCAACGGTGTGATACACGTTATCTCCAAAGTATTGATTCCACCCACGCAAACCATTGCACAAATTGCCGCAGGAGATCCTAATTTCTCTCTGCTCCTGGCTGCAGTAACTAAGGCAGGCCTCGCAGGCGCTGTATCTGGTCCCGGCAAATTCACGGTATTTGCTCCTACCAATGCTGCTTTCCAGGCTGCCGGATTCAATACTGTTGCTGATATCAATGCTGCCTCCACCGACCTCATTACTACTGTTGTAAAGTATCATGTACTGACCACCAATGTATTTGCAGGCGACCTCACAGATGGCCTTACTACTGCATCATTGCAGGGCGGTAACCTCACCGTTAACCTGACGCCGGCCCGCGTAAAGATCAGTTCATCTGCCAATCCGGCTTCCAATATCACTGCAACCGATATTGTTGCTACAAATGGTGTAATTCATGTACTTGATCGCGTACTGCTCCCATAATAAATGTTCAGCCATCAATCATCAATAAAAAACAACGTATGCTTAGATTCATTAAAAACCCCGTACTGCCGGCAGTGATAGTGCTGCTGGTGCTGGCCACCGGTTGCCAGAAGGCCATGGAATACTACCCAAAGGGTGGTAACAATGGCGCCAACAAAACCATCGCACAGATCGTCAGCATGTCAGATGATTATAAACTCCTGAAACTGGCATTGTCCAGGACCGGACTGCTGGATGATCTGAACACCAAAGGCCCGTTTACCGTATTCGCACCTGATAACAAAGCGTTTGCTGCAGCCGGACTTCCTGATGCCGCGGCCATTGCAAAAATCGACAAGGAAACACTTAAATCGATATTGCTGTATCACGTGATCGGTTCAAAAGTGCTTGCAGGAAATATCCCTGTGGCCGATAATACACCGGTGAAAACTTTGAATGGTAAAGATGTATTCGTGACAAAAAAAGATGGAAAAGTCTGCGTTAACGGTGCCATGGTTGTAGTAGCAGATATTATTGCCTCCAATGGAGTGATTCATGCAATAAACAAAGTATTGATTCCACCTACCGGTACTATCGTTGACCTTGCCGCCGGCAATCCCAATTTTTCCCTGCTGGTAGAAGCTGTAAAATGGGCCAGTACCGGGAATATAAAAGTCATCGACATCCTGAACGGACAAGGACCGTTAACGGTTTTTGCTCCTACCAATGCTGCATTTGCTGCTGCCGGACTTGGTGATGTAAACAAGATAAAGGCTGTTGCCCCTGATGCACTCGCCGGTATCCTTGCATACCACGTCATTGAAGCAAGGGTATTTTCCTGCAACCTGGTGGATGGATCAACGCCTGCTACACTAAACGGTCAAACTGTAGGCATTTCACTTTCCGGTGGTCCCAAAGTGACCGGCAATGGCAATGGTGGAAATCCATCGAACATTATTATTACGGACCTCGTTACCACCAACGGCGTAGTACATGCTATTGACAGGGTACTGCTGCCACAGTAATAAAATTGTATAATGTATTTGAATACTTAATCCAATAATATCGGGCAGGTTCATGAACTTGCCCGATATTATTATTGAATATGAAGCTATTCGGACATACATACCGCTATCTTTTCATCCTTTTACTCGCAAGCTATTCCTATGTGAATACGGCATACCTGGAGACCTTTGATTATTATGGAATCAGGGAGCCAAAATTGTACATATGGCTTGCCTTCCTGTTGATCGTTGCGGCTATATGGGAAGGGAACAGGTTATTGGAAAAGATGATCATTGTAAAGAAAAAAGACGAGAAAGGAAAAATTCATCCGCTGTTGAAATTGTTTCTTGCCAGTATAGTACTGTCTGCCCTCACCGGCTGGCTGGTGTATTTTGGAATGAGCCGGCTGGTTGCTGCCCAGCCGAAAGAGCTATTGGCCGTGGAAGCTAAACTCAGTGTAGTATTCTCCCTCCGGGTAAACCTGTTTCTCCAATGTCTTAACGGCATCATATTTTTTATCAACAGTTCCCGGCAAAAAGAACTGGAAGCTGAGTCGCTCAGGAGGGCAACTACACAGGCAAAACTACAGGCTATACGCAGCCAGGTCAATCCCCATTTTTTATTTAATAACCTGAATGTTCTCTCGGCGCTGGTCATGACAAAAAATGATCAGGCCAACGAGTTTATTGAAGCCTTTTCATCCGTCTACAGGTATATCCTTAACCACCAGGAAGAGGAACTGGTGCCCCTGCAACAGGAACTGGATTTCCTTGACCCCTATATTTTCCTGATGGAAAAACGATTTGGTAGCGGAATAAAGATTGAAACAGATATTCCTGACAGCTATAAGCAATATTATATCATACCTATCGCTCTTCAGATCCTTTTTGAAAATGCCATTAAGCATAATATTGTATCCGTTCATCAACCACTTGTTATCCAGGTGTATGTTGATCCTGAAGATCACATTGTAGTTAAAAATAATATCCAGCAAAAAACACCTGATGAAGCCTCCACAATGACGGGGTTGACCAATATTACCAAACGCTATGAAATGACCGTTGGCCGTGAAATCAGGATACAACGGGATCAATATCATTTTAAAGTATCCCTTCCCCTGATACAAAAGATACCTGTTTAAACCTTTTGTCCGGTTTGTTGTTATTTCATTCCACAACTGCGACTATGAAGGTACTCATCGTGGAAGACGAACCATTGGCAGCAGAGCGACTAAAATTTATAGTGGCTGCATATGACCCGTCTATAGAAATAATGGCGGTATTGGATAGCGTACAGGGTGCAAAAGAATGGCTCTCCCGTAAACCGGTCCCGGACCTTATTTTCCTGGATATTGAACTGGCAGATGGCCGGTGTTTTCAACTGTTGCCATACCTAAGCCAGGAATGCCCGGTCATCTTCACTACCGCCTATGATAACTTCGCCCTTGATGCGTTTCAGCATTTCAGTATTGACTACCTGCTGAAACCCGTAAGTGCAGAATCACTGGCAAAGGCGCTGAACAGGTACCGTTCCATTAAACAACTTCATACACAGCAACACTATCCCATGACAGGCATGCCTCTTCCCACCGGCAGGCAATATAAAAACAGGTTCATGGTGAAGACAGGGAACAGGATGGGCTTTGTAGAAGCAAATGATATCGCTTATTTTTATGCAGAGGGTAAGACAGTGTTCCTCGTACACCGGGAAGGTCAGAAGTATGCTGTTGAATATACCCTTGAAAAACTGGAGGAAATGCTGGACCCGATAAAGTTTTTCAGGTTTAACCGGAAGATCATCGGCAATGTAAACGCCATCAGGGATATCAGGACCTATATGAATAGCCGGCTCCGTATTGGCCTGCTGGCAGGAAACCAACACGACGAAGCTATCGTGAGCCGCGAAAGAGTTCAGGCGTTCAGGCAATGGGCTGATGCATAACCAAGAATTTGCACCCGTATCATGAACAGAAATTTTTCTTTTATCCTGGGCCTTTTAGCGCTTCAAATCTGTTCCCAGGATCTGTATGCCCAATCCCGCTCTGCGAAAGAAGATGTCCTGTACCTGAAAAACGGATGGATACTCAGGGGAACAGTGTCAACATCAGCAGGGGACAGCATATCCATAATTACAGGTGATCGTAACCGTTATATTTTTGCAGGTAGTGACGTGGATCATATTTCCCATGAAAAAAAGAAATGGTCCGAAAGCCAATACCGCAATTATGGATTTGGTCATTTTACCGAAGTTGGTGCGCTGGCCGCAGCAAAGAATCGTCCGGATAATGTCACTACAGCAGCATTCAGTTTCCAGGCCGTAAACGGTTTCAGGTTTAATGAAAGGCTATTCACCGGCGTAGGGATAGCTGCCGACCTGTATGCCACGCAAACGACCATTCCCATATTTGCCAGCATCCGGGGCGACCTGTTGACCAGTGGCCTTTTTGTACCTTACTATTTTGTAGATGGTGGATATGGATTTGATATTACTTCAAGCTCAACCGACATTTCTTACAAAGGCGGACCGATGTTTGCGGCAGGCATTGGCTTTAAAATACGTTTTAGCAGTGTGGCAGGTTTCCATGTCAACTTCGGATACCGGATGCAAAAAGGTGCAACCATTGAATCGGGCATTGAGTCCGGCTATACAAATAACCGCATTGCGCTGAGAGCGGGATTCTATCTTTAAACCTGTTGGGAATTCAATACTGTTGGTTTTATGCAATCGCGAATTATCTAACGGTGATGTTCAATGGAATAAGTACTATTCAAAAAACTCCACTTTCCCGGTCCTTATATCGTAATAAGCGCCAACAATTTTGATTTCCTGGTCTTCCAGCATTGCCTTCAATACCGGGCTTTTCTTTCTTACAAGTTCCATGCTGTGCAACACATTATTTTTCCCTACCAGGTCTGTGTATTCATTATTTTTTGACTTCTTTTCCCCGTCAAATTCCTTTGACATTTTGATGGCGGGCCTGATTTTCGCCAGCATGGACGTGATATTGCCCAGCTTAACATTATCGACGGCAGATTTTATGGCTCCACAACTGCTGTGGCCCATCACCACAATCAGTTTGGCACCGGAAACCTTACAGGCAAACTCCATACTGCCGAGTACATCATCGTTGATGATATTCCCCGCATTTCTGGCTACGAACATATCTCCTATACCCTTATCAAAAACATCCTCCACAGGAATACGACTGTCGAGGCATGACAGCACCACAGACTTTGGAAACTGCGCGGTTGCTGTAGCCATGACAAGCTTGGAATGGTCCCTGGCTGTCACATTATTCTCAATAAATCTTTTATTACCATTTTTCAGCCTTTGCAAGATGGTATCCGGGGAGAGGGCTTTCAGCTCTTCGGCGGAAGTGATTAAGCCCGGGCCCGCAGCAGTGGCTGTCATAACAGGCTGACTATCTTTGGTTTTGTCCTTGCACGACTGCACAGCAAGTAAAGTCAGCATACAAAGGATCATGGCAACTGGCTTCATGGTAAAAAGTGTTTGATAATTTATGTCTGTCCTGTTCATATAACGATATTACATAATGGGCAACCCTTTGTCAAATTAAAACCGTACTAATTACTAAAAAGTATAATGTTTGCCGGAGCAGACACGGAATAAAAAATTTCCTTTTTTGGAAAAAAATTGTACCTTATTACCCGGTAAAATTGTATTTTTTTCTTCTTCGTGTATACATTACTGATACTTTCGATCCATTCCTTTCTCTGATAAAACCAGTTTCAGTATTTGCCATTTGGCCCCGGCCATACCCTTAATAAACCAACCCTTTTTTATCCGGTACTATTATTATTGTAGCTATTAAAAATACGTAAGTTCCTGATCGCCTGCATAATGAAATGCAAAACTGCATCTCAAAGATGAGGAAATCTGGAGTTTACAGGCAACCATCATAACACCATAACGCCATTTTTGCATGAAACGATTTCCTTCCGCTACTTTGATCCGCTGTTTGGTTGCGCTTTTTATTTTTACGTTTACAAATATTATTACTTCAAAGGGCCAGTCCTTTATTTCACCGCAGTTTTCCATTTCTGATCTCCCTAGCGGGTATGGAGTCCCGAATGGACTAACCTTTACCAGGGATGGAAGCAAAATGTTTGTATGGGAAAAAGGCGGAAGGTTGCACGTCAGCAACTGGAACAATACCACCAAAACCTACGACAGGCAAACAACACTTGTTCTGGACATATCAGAGGAAGTGGGCAACTGGGGAGATTACGGGTTACTCGGTTTTGCCCTGGATCCCAACTTTAATACAAACGGGTATATCTACCTGATGTATGTTGTTGACCGGCATCACCTGTTGTATTACGGAACAGGTCAATACAACGCCACTTCCAATGCCTACAATAATGCCACCATCGGCAGGATAACACGCTATACTACTTCGGTAAACGGCAACCAGGAAACAGTGGCCAATACCGGAAGCCGTCTTGTTTTATTAGGCGAAACCATATCCACCGGCATCCCCATTCTCCATGATTCACACGGTGTGGGAAGCCTCGAATTTGCGGATGACGGTACCCTGCTGGCATCTGCCGGTGATGGCGCTTCCTATAATGGAATTGATGTCGGCAGTGCAACGGGAACCTACTGGAGCCAGGCATTACAGGATGGAATTATCCGGCCGGAGGAAAACGTAGGAGCCTTTCGTTCTCAGATGCTAAACTCACTCAGTGGAAAAATTCTTCGCCTGGATCCGGCTACGGGTAATGGTATTTCCAGTAATCCATATTTTAATGCAGGCCAGCCCCGGTCGGCAAAATCGAGGGTATGGGCCCTTGGCTTCAGGAATCCCTTTCGTTTTATCCGTAAACCTGGATCGGGATCATCGAACCCGGCACTTGCCGACCTGGGTGAAATATACATAGGTGATGTGGGATGGGGACAATGGGAGGAACTTAATATTATTTCCGAACCAGGAGTTAATGCGGGATGGCCGGTGTATGAAGGTTTTACCGAAATGGTGGAATATCCATCCAATGCAGTCAACCAGGACGAACCTAATCCCTTATTCGGTATCAATGGCTGTACCCAGCGGTATTTGACTTTTAGCAGCATGATAAAGCAGCCTACGGCCGACAACAATCGTTTTCTTCCCAATCCATGCAATCCTGCCACCAATATTGTCTACGGTAACAGCAACAGGTTTATACACCAGCGACCTACATTGTCATGGGTCCATGACGGCGGTGGCTCAAGAACCTATGTTGGAATCTTTACTGGTAACAATGCGGATGTTGCGTCCATTGGTACTGTTGCATCAGGGGTCACCGGTACCCAGTTTTTTGGGAACTGTGTGGCTGGCGCCAGCTGGTTTAAGGGTTTAAAATACGGGGCTAAATATGACGGAACCTATTTCGTTGCTGATTATGTAGCCGGATGGATCAAAAATATCACCGTGCCCTCTGTTGATAAGATCAGCGTGGTCGAGAATTTCGGAAATAATGTAGGGCCCATCATCTGTATGATGCAAAGCCCGAAGGATTCACTGATCTATTTGGTGAATAACCAAAGTAATAACGTCAGCCGCCTGAATTACGGTGGTAACCGGGCGCCTGTTGCAGCCATCAGCTCATCCCAGGCATACGGACCCTCCCCTCATGACGTAACATTTAACGGCAGTGGATCCTTTGATCCTGATAATGGCACATTAACCTATTTATGGAACTTTGGAGATGGCGGCACCAGTACAGCTGTAAACCCCACGCATTCATTCGGGACAGCAGGAAATACATCACCCGCATCCTTTACCGTAACACTCACGGTAACGGATAACCTGGGAGGAACGGGATCTGTTACAAAGAAAATTTCCGTTAACAATACACCTCCTACTGTCAGCATCACCAGCCCGATAAAAAATTCAAAATACCTGGTCGGTACTGATACCACCTATCAGCTTACTGCCAATGTTACCGATGACCAGGCAGGCTCAACATTGAAGTATGCATGGCAAACCGTTTTGCGGCATAACGTCCATGAACATAAGGAGGCCGTTGACACCAACAGGGTAACCTCTGCAACTATTGCCCGTGTGGGATGCAGTGGCGACGAATACTATTATATCTTCTACCTGACGGTGACAGATGCCTATGGCATGGTGGGAATGGATTCTGCCAAGATCTTTCCCCAGTGTTCTACGGCACCTCCTGACATTATCACCCAACCTTTGTCACAAACCACCTGCGAAGGTGCAGCAGTAACTTTTACCAGTGCCGTTAGCGATTCGCCGGTGCCCCAGGTGCAATGGCAGGTCAGTACGGATAATGGAACAAGCTGGAACAATATTTCGGGTGCCACCAATGCATCTTTACAACTTTTCCCGGCCTACAGCGCAAATGGAAACCAGTATCGTGCCGTTTGGACAAATAGTTTCGCCACACAGAATTCCAGTGCAGCTACGCTCTCCGTATCAGCAGCTCCCTCAGCGCCCACGGGTTTGGCTACACAGAGTTTTTGCAGTTTGCCAACCATTGCGAACCTCGATGCCACCGGTTCAGGGATCAAATGGTACAGTTCAGCCACCGGAGGTACAGCACTGCCAATAACAAATGCATTGGCCAACGGAAGTCATTACTATGCCAGCCAGACCATTAGCGGCTGTGAAAGTATATCCCGCCTTGACGTTACTGTTTCAGTGATATCCTCTTCCACCATTACACTGGATGGCAGCGGATCTTCAGGCACCATCAGCAGTTATGCCTGGTCGAGGCTCTCCGGTCCTAATACCCCGGTGATCACCACGCCAAACAGTGTTATCACTTCTGTTACTGGCCTGGTCCAGGGAACCTATGTTTTCCAACTGTCATTAAATGGCGGAGCCAGTACATCACAGGTAACCGTAAACGTTAGTCCGCCTGCTTCTCCCATAACATCCAATGCGGGATCTGATCGCGTTATAACATTGCCGGTATCTTCCATAAGCCTCGACGGCAACGGATCTACCGGTACCATAAGCGGTTATACCTGGACGCGGATATCCGGGCCAAATACACCTGTTATCACGAGCCCCAATTCCATTTCCACCAATGTCACCGGTTTGATACAGGGCGTTTATTCGTTCCAGCTTTCCGTGACTGACGGCATTACTGTCGTAAATGATATTGTACAGGTTACCGTAAATCCGTCACCCACAGGCGGTGCCAGTCCGGTCATCTCTTTAACCAATACAAGAACAACCCGTAATGGCACTTCGGTTAACGCATTAACCGGAGTTCCTGCAGGTGCATTGCTGGTGTTATCTATCGCAGATGAAAATGATGCCTCCAAACCTTCCCCCACAGTGACCAGCAGCCCGGCCCTAACCTGGACAAAGCGTGTGGATGCGCAAGCTGCGACTTCAGGAAATGCAGAAATTTATACAGCTGTTTATCCTGCAGGTGGAAACATTTCCGTTACCACTGTCTGGAGCACCGGATCGCTTTCTACCGTGGTATATGTTATCACCAATTATGATCCCGCAGGATATATCGGGGCTTCTGCGGTAGCCAACCTGCAAACAGTGCCCAGCCTTGCCATTACCACAACACAGGCCAATAGCCTGATCATTGGAGTTACCTCCGACTGGAACGCAACCTCTGGTACTTCCAGGGTATACCGTGATGGCGCCACCGAAACATTGTATGATTTTTATGCCGGTGCCTATACAGGTTACCATTATCGTAAACCGACTGTTAATACAGGATCTTATACCGAGGGGCTGACCGCACCAACCGGCATGAAAGCCGGCACTGCGCTGCTTGAAATCAAAGGTCCCGTGTCAGTTTCCGGGCCATCGCTCACCGCTTTTGCCGGCAATAACCAGAATATTTATATCTCCGTTCCTCCCACCGGCCCCGCCACACAGAGCTTCTGCAATGTTTCAACAGTAGCCAATCTTGTGGCAGCAGGTACCCAGGTAAAATGGTATAGTACACCTACTGGCGGAACTGCCCTGCCATCAACGGATCTCCTGGTGAATGGCAGCCACTACTACGCCAGCCAGACCATTGGAGATTGTGAAAGCGCCTCCAGGCTTGACGTTACTGTTTCCATCACAACCACTGTGAACGCGCCTTCCGGCAATGCTGTACAGGCTTTCTGTGGTGGTGCTACAATTGCCAGCTTAACGGCAACAGGCACGGGTATTAAATGGTATAGCGCAGCAGCAGGGGGAACACTGTTATCATCAACAGATGCGTTGGTAGATGGAGGTCAATATTTTGCAAGCCAAACCATTGGCGGATGTGAAAGTGTGGCCAGGATGGAAGTGACAGTTTCTATAACCGCTACCGTTGATATTCCATCGGGCAGTACGGTACAGGTCTTCTGCGGTGCTGCAACAATCGGCAACTTATTGGCAACAGGCGAAAACATTCAATGGTACAATTCAGCTTCCGGTGGCACGCCATTGCTGCCGACCGTTGCACTGGTCAATGGAAACCATTACTATGCCAGCCAGACGATCGGAACCTGTGCAAGCGCCGGCAGGCTTGACGTAACCGTTACCATAAATGCCATACCCGGTGCTCCCACTGCCAGTGGCACCCAGACGTTCTGTGAGGCGTCAACTATAGCCAACCTGGCAGCGACTGGATCTGGAATTCTTTGGTATGCTTCTGCAACTGGCGGCTCTTCCTTATCGCTCACAGATGCATTAGTGGATGGTAATCATTATTATGCAAGCCAGACTGTTAACGGATGTGAAAGCCTGTTACGCTTCGATGTAACAGCTTCAGTTAATGTAACCCCGGTAAGCGCTCCAACAGGCAGCAGCGACCAGGGTCTCTGTGGTCCGGCTACCATTGCCAATTTATCGGCTACCGGCACTGCCATCAAATGGTATAGCTCGGCAACAGGAGGATTACCACTGTCAACCACTGATCCGCTGATAAGCGGCAACCATTATTTCGCCAGCCAGACTATCGGCAGCTGCGAAAGTACGAGCAGGCTCGATGTTACCTTTACATCAATACCCGGTCCTTCATCTCCGTCGGGCAGTGCCTTGCAGATTTTCTGCGGATCTGCTACAGTTGCCAACCTAACGGCAACGGGTACCAGTATTAAATGGTATAGTGCAGCTACCGGCGGATCATCATTGCCTTCTAACACCGTATTGGTTAACGGAAATCATTATTATGCAAGCCAAACCGTTGATGGCTGTGAAAGTTCGTCAAGAATGGATGTGAGTGTCTCGGTGGTTACCATTTCCAGTGTTACGTTGGACGGAAGCGGATCTACAGGAACGATCAGCAGCTATGCGTGGACAAGAATCTCGGGTCCGAATACTCCAGTGATTACCAGTCCGGCTTCAGTATCAACAACCGTAACGGGGCTGATCCAGGGAACTTATATATTCCAGCTTGCATTAAATGGCGGGGCAAGTACTTCACGTGTAACCGTAAACGTTAGTGCACCGTCATCCCCGATCACTGCCAATGCAGGAAGTGACCGTATCATTACCTTGCCGGCATCATCAGTGGGCCTTGAAGGAAATGGCTCAACAGGGGCCATCACCGGGTATACCTGGACAAGGGTATCCGGTCCGAATACTCCTGTGATTGCAAGCCCCACGTCAAAAACAACATCAGTTTCCGGATTGGTTCAAGGCGTGTATTCGTTCCAGTTATCCGTAACGGATGGTAATGCTGTGGTGACAGATCTTGTACAGGTTACCGTGAATGCAGCACCTACAGGAAGTGCAAGCCCGGTCATCTCACTGGTCAATACCAAAACATCACGGAATGGTACGTCTGCCAATGCATTGACGGGAGTACCTGCAGGTGCGTTACTGGTATTAACTATCGCTGATGAGAACGATGCTTCGAAACCTTCTCCCACAATTACCAGTAGTCCGGCATTAACCTGGACCAAACGGGCTGACGCACAGGCGGCCAGTTCAGGAAATGCGGAAATCTATACAGCCATATATCCTGCAGGAGGAAATATCACCGTGACCACGGTGTGGAGTACAACCACTCTTTCAACAGTTGTATATGCCATCACCAATTATGATCCGGTTGCCTATATCGGCGCGAGTAGTGTGGTGAATTCACAGACGGTACCCAGTATTGCGGTTACCACAACACTGGCCAATAGTCTGCTGTTGGGTGTAACATCCGACTGGAATGCGAGGAGTGGCACATCAAGAGTGTACCGCGACGCTGCAACGGAATCGCTGTATGATTTCAGGGCCGGTGCATATACGGCATATCATTATCGCAAACACACCACCACGACCGGCATTTATACTGAAGGTCTCACGGCGCCAACGAATATGAAAGCAGGTACGGCGTTCCTTGAAATAAAAGGTCCAACCGGCGCCGTGGTACCACTTGTTGCTTTCGCCGGCAGCAATCAATCCCTTGGATGCGAAGGGTTCGGTACCTCAGTGCCAAACAGGCCATTCTCCGATCTGAAACCACTGTCTGATAAAACAGCGACTATTGATAATGGATCGATGAACATTTATCCGAATCCGAACCTTGGACGATTCAATATGGTGCTGCAAAACGTTAAGGCAGGAATGGCAACTGTGAAAGTAACTGATGCCAGGGGCGTTGTGGTCATGACCAGGAAAATGGATATACCGGGTGGGCGATATTCCACTTTCATTGACCTGGGTACTGTCACCAAGGGAATTTACTTTATCCAGGTAATGCACCAGGGAGGTGTATTAACCGGAAGGGTAATCAAAGAATAACGCTTTTCACTAAAAGTATAAAGCCCGGCGGAACAAATTCCACCGGGCTTTTTTGCGTATATTAAAAATCACTAATTAACATTCACAGCAGTTCATCACAGGCACTGTTAATGATTGAACATGCCCTCCGTATTTCCTCTTCCGTGATAACCAGGGGCGGAGCAATACGTAAACACTGAGGTGCAAAAAGAAACCAATCGGTGAATACCCCACGCTCAATACAGGCATCGATGATCTTTTTATTTTCTTCAAAGGATGAAAACCTGACTGCGATGAGTAAACCGGATGCACTTACCGACAACATTTTGTTGTGCTGAAGGAGGGAAACAAACAAGTCCGATTTCCAGCTTACCTGTTCCACAAGCTCTTCTTCTGTCAGCACTTTCATAGAGGCCAGTCCGGCTGCACAGGAAACGGGATGCCCTCCAAAGGTGGTGATATGTCCGAGTACCGGCTGATCACTTAACGACTGCATCATCTCCCTGCTGGCGATAAAGGCTCCCAGGGGCATTCCGCCACCTAATGATTTACCCAGCAATAAAATATCCGGTACAATTCCATACTGTTCAAAAGCCCAGAGCGATCCTGTCCGGCCAAACCCTGCCTGTATTTCATCCAGGACAAGGAGGGCACCTTTTTCTGTACAGCGCCTCCTTAGTGATGTCATCCATTCAACGGACGGTTTTATAACCCCTTTCTCTGCCTGCACGGTTTCGGCAATCACCATGGCGGTATTTTCGGTTATACTTTCCAGTGAGTTCATGAGGCCATAATCCTCATGGAAAACACCCGGGATCAGTGGCCTGAAGGCATTACGCCAGTATTCATCTCCCATCAGGCTTAAAGCTCCCTGTGTGGACCCATGATATGAATCCTTAAAAGCGACCATTTCCGTGCGACCGGTCAACCTTTTGGCAAGTTTCATGGCACCTTCTGTGGCTTCTGTACCGGAATTGGTAAAATAAATGGCATTTAAGGAGGTGGGCAGATGAGCGGCAAGATATTCCGCGTATTTCACCTGGGGCGACTGTACCAGTTCTCCATACACCATGAGGTGCAGGTATTGATCTGCCTGTTGTTTAATGGCCCGGACTACCGCAGGATGGCGATGCCCGGTATTACAAACACTGATCCCGCCGATCAGGTCGATATATTCCCTTCCTGCCTTATCCCACATTTTGCAGCCCTCCGCCTTAACCATTTCAATGGCCAGGGGCGAGGGAGAGGTTTGCGCGAGGTGGTAAAGGAACAATTCCCTGTTTGTCATGAGCGAATTTACAGATTACGGATTGCGGATTACGGATTACGGATTGATCTCTTTAAATAAGGTTCGAAAGCTGGTAAACTATTGCTAAATCCAGGATGTTAACGTTGAATCCGCAATCCGCAATCCGTAATCCGTAATTTTATGTCATGGCAACAATACTACCCGTCAAAGGAATACTTCCAAGCTTTGGAAATGAATGTTTTATAGCCCCCAATGCCACCATTGTTGGTGATGTTATTATGGGGGATCAGTGCTCCGTCTGGTTTAACGCCGTACTGCGCGGAGATGTCAATGAAATCCGTATTGGAAATAAAGTTAATATACAGGACGGTGCTATAATTCACTGCACATACGAAAAGACACGCGCCGTCGTTGGTAATAATGTAAGCATTGGTCATCTCGCCATTGTACACGGATGCACCATAGAAGACAATGTGCTGATCGGGATGGGAGCTATTGTAATGGACAATGCAGTCATCGGGTCAGATTCTATCATTGCCGCCGGGGCCGTAGTGCTTGAAGGCACGATTGTTGAACCGGGTAGTATATATGCAGGCGTTCCTGCAAAGAAAGTGAAGTCGATCTCTAAGGAGCTGATAGAAGGAGAGATCAACCGCATCGCCAATAACTATGTGACTTACAGCAGTTGGTTCAAAGAACCCTGACATCGTTTAAATCCTCTTCCTCATAAAACCAAGATTATTAAACAATTAAAAATTGTATGAAAAACCTATTCACAAAGGCAGCGTTGGTATTTTTTGTAATGTCTTACATGTGCAGCTGTTCGCAGAAATCGGGATGTCCCAGCAACGGTAAGAATGTAGGCGCCGAAAGATACCTGAGTGGTGAGAAAGTGCCGAAGGCGAAGAAGTTCAAAGCCTGAATAACCTAAAAATAGACACTATGGACCTTACCCTAAGAAATGATTACGGCTGTACCGAAGCTGTAATCGCCGAAAACTGCGGATTCGACAAATTCTACAAGGTCGCTGATCTGCTTGTTGAAAGAATGAAAATCAGTTTCACCAACAAGATCGATGATTCAGACACTTCTTACTGGGATTTTCTTTTTCAGCGGACACAAGCTGACCCTGCACTACAATATTTATGACGGCGTTTCCATTTTCCCACGCAATTGGAAAGATGCACTGAAAAAAGACAACGAAGCCGTCGCGGATCTCGCAAAGATCCTGGAAGGGATTTGATAATTACGAATTAGCGGATTAACGAATTGCGGATTTGAATATCAGGTATTACAAAAATCCGACAATCCGACAATCCGCAATTCGCAATCTGATTAATAGCTCTTTGTCTCGATTGTTTCGAGGATAGTAAGATAACTTACATAACGGTCGATATCTATCGAACCTTCCTCAACAGCTGCTTTTACAGCACATCCCGGTTCATTTAAATGCAGGCAGTTATTAAACTGGCAGTCCTGTATCAGGACACGCATCTCCGGGAAATAATGAGACAGTTCCTGCTTTTCAATATCCACTAAACCAAATTCCCTGAGACCCGGGGTATCGATGATTTTGCCTCCGCCCGGCAGATCAAACATCTCCGCAAATGTGGTGGTATGCAAACCTTTGCCGCTCCAGCCACTGACGTCCTGTGTTTTTAACGCAAGGTCCGGGAATATAACATTGATGAATGTTGACTTTCCCACACCCGAATGTCCGCTGATCAGGCTTATCTTGTCTTTAAGCATTCCCTTTAATTCATCCACCCCCCTCATTTCACTCACGCTCATCAATACCACCCGGTACCCGATGTTTTCATACATTGTCTTTCAATGCATCAAACTTCAGCATCTCTTTTTCCCTGTAGAGATCTGCCTTATTAAAAACAATGATGGCAGGAACGTGATAAGCTTCGCAGGCAACCAGGAAACGATCAATAAAACCCTGGGATGTACGTGGATCACGAAGGGTGGCAATCAATACACATTGATCAACATTCGCTGCAACAATATGGTGATGCATGCGGTGTGAGGGCGACTTGCGGTTGATATAATTTCTTCGTTCATAAATCTCCGTAATCATGGCCGTTTGCTCGTGCTCCTTTTCTATTTCCAGTTCCACCTCATCACCAACAGCAACAGGATTGGTAGACGTGATCTCGTCAATTTTAAAGATGCCTTTCATCCTGGCCTGGTATACTTTACCACTGCTGTCCTTCACAACATACCAGCTGCCGGTCGATTTATATACTATTCCAGTCATGGATTAAATATTGCAGAATTACGGATTATGCGGATTAGCGGATTGACAAAGAATAGGGCATAATATTTAGATCACGTTCCCAATCCGTCAATCCGCAATCGATTATCTAGGGAAACTTCCTGAAAACGGTGTATCGGAACAATACTTCGAGAAGCAGGAATAATAATGCCAGGAAGGCAAGTGGATAGAATTTTTCTGTATACTTCCGGGTAGTATTGATTTCAATCTTGGTTTTTTCCAGGGCATCAATTTCTGTGTAAATATTTTTAAGGCTTTCGTTATCCCTGGCGCGGAAATATTTTCCGCCGGTTTCCCTGGCGATTTCCGTGAGCAGCTTTTCATCAATATTCACTTTTTCCTGTTGCATAATAATGCCGCCTCCGGGTGTCTGCACCGGGGTTGGCGCAAAACCTTCTGTTCCCACACCAATGGTATACACTTTCATGCCTAATGATTTGGCAATTTCCTTTGCCGTTTTCGGATCAATCAATCCGCCGTTGTTTTCACCATCGGTCAGCAATACAACCACTTTGGTTTTTGCCGTACTGCTGCGTAGCCGGTCTACACTGGTGGCCAGGCCGGAACCTATAGCAGTTCCATCTACCATAAATCCTCCCCTTACTGCAAAAATCTGCGAAGTCAGCATTTTATGGTCGGCCGTTATGGGACATTGGGTAAAACTTTCTCCGGCAAATATGACCAGGCCAATCCGGTCCGTAGGCCGGAAACTGACAAAATCTGCAGCCACCTGCTTCGCCGCTTCCAGCCTGTTGGGCTTGAAATCCTGTGCCAGCATGCTACCACTGACATCAATGCAAAGCACAATATCGATTCCTTCGCCCTCTGTATTCTTTTCATCATAATGGGTCTGCGGTCGCGCGAGTGCAGTAATCAATGCCGCCAGGGCCAGCAACCGCAGTGCAATGGAAATATGCCTCAATGTTCTTTTCCATGACGCCGTATTGTGAAAGCTCTTGAGTGAAGACACCCGCAGTGACGACTGCTGACGGTTTACCCTGCTCACATACCATCCACCGAGTATGGGCAGCAGCAACAGCAGGAATAACAGTTCCGGATAAGCGAATTCGATATCGTTAAAATAACGGCTGATCACTTCATGATTTTTGACGGTTAAGGTCTTCTACTGATCCATACATTATATCCCAGCTGCTTCCGCTTTCAGAAACGGAAGAAGGATATTTGGCAAACTTCACGGCATCGCTGATTCTAAGGACTTCTGCAACACGACTGAAAGATGCTGAAGGCAGCATATCTTTCAATTTCAGCAAAATGTCATCCGTGGTGGCCTGCATCATTTTCGTTCCCGTATATCTGCCAAGGTAGATCCGGTAAATATCATACAGCCGGGAATAATACAATTTCATTTCACCTTTCTCCGGTAATTGTTCCGACCGGAGTTTCTTTAATTCCGCCATGGCCTCATCATATGCGGTGGACCGGCTTACAGGCTTTTCTTCCACGGTTATTTTCTTCCTGTTCTTTAGCCAGTATCCCGCCAGTACAAGCACCAGTATTGTGCCTATGATATATGGCAGCCATTTCTTCCAGTCGAACCCCGGTTCCTGAACTTCAATAATCTCTTTGATATCATTATAATCATTTCCCT
The DNA here is from genome assembly GCA_963707255.1 of uncultured Sphingobacteriales bacterium. Taxonomy (GTDB): domain Bacteria; phylum Bacteroidota; class Bacteroidia; order Chitinophagales; family Chitinophagaceae; genus Pollutibacter. The sequence goes on from CAVPPM010000018.1 coordinate 742,647, forward strand.
TCAGTACAACATTAGTTACGTCAACAGCCAGTGAATCCGTTCTCACGATCTTATTGGCGGCCACAAAACTGACTGAAGGAATTACCCAGTGACCTGAATCAAAACTGGTTAGTGTGAGCGTTTGGCTGTATGTCATGTTGTTCCCCGCCAGTACGCTGTCGAGCCCGCTCCTGTTCAGCACTTCAAAATGACTGATACTGTCGGGAATCTGAGGCCATTGGGTTAACGGACCGCCTGATACAACTTCCAGTTTCAAGGTAAGCTCCAGCTGTTCGCCCAGGAGTATACGGGTACGGTTAACCGAAATTCCGGCCTTGGCCGCGGAGGTTGATTTCTGGGTTTTGGATTGCGCAGAAACAGCCATGCAGAAAATGCCGGATAAAACAAACAAAATGATATGTCGGGAAAAATGCCGGGTAAACATGCTACTTGCGCTGGATAAAAAATTTCTGGAGGATCTTCACATAGTCTTCATCGGTACGCACATAGAGCAGGTTTGCCCCTGCCCTTTTGAAACTGTTGCGGCAGGCTTCCTCTGTCTGGTTAAACTGAGTTGCATAGTTATATTGTACCGTCGCATCGTTAGTATCGATCCATTCCATCATGCCGGTTTCAGCATCCTGGACCTGGACCAGTCCAATTTTGGGCAATTGCATATCCATCCTGTCATACACTTTAATACCAATTACGTCATGCTTGTTTCCGGCTACACGTAAGGCATCATCATATTTGTCGGTCATGAAATCACTCAGGATAAATGCAATGCTTTTCTGCTTTGTACTGTTATTGAAAAACCTTACCGCTGTATTGATATCTGTCCCCTTGTTTTTCGGTTCCATGGTCAGCAGTTCCCTGACGATATACAATACATGATCCCTGCCCTTCTTTGGAGGAATATAAAATTCGATCCTGTCACTGAAAAATATCACCCCCACTTTATCATTGTTATTGATGGCGGCAAAGGCAAGCACGGCACATATTTCGGTGATCAGGTCTTTCTTCACCTGGTGAACGGTTCCGAACAATGAACTTGCGCTGATGTCTACCAGTAACATCATGGTCAGTTCGCGCTCTTCTTCAAAAAGTTTGCTGTAGGGATGTCCGAATCGCGCCGATACATTCCAGTCGATAAACCTTGGATCATCACCAGCCTGGTATTCCCGCACTTCCTTGAACGACATCCCCCTTCCCTTGAATGCACTATGGTATTCACCGGTAAACAGGTGGGTGGTAAGTTTCTTGCTCTTTATTTCCAGCTCACGTACCTTTTTTAATATTTCGGCGGTAGTCAGCATCAGGGTGTCTGTAGTGTTCTCAGGATTTCATCAATCACGTTTTCAGCATTCACGTTTTCAGCCTCGGCTTCATAGGTGAGGCCGATACGGTGACGCATAACGTCTTTTGCCACACTTCGCACATCTTCCGGAATCACGTATCCCCTTTTTTGCAGGAAAGCATGTGCTTTTGCAGCCAGGGCAAGGTTAATGCTTGCTCTCGGGGATCCGCCGTATGAAATCAATGGCTTGAGTTTTTCCAGCTTGAAGCTTTCCGGGCTGCGGGAAGCAAAAACAATATCGAGGATATAACCTTCAATTTTTTCATCCATATAAATCTTCCTCACCAATTCCCTTGCTTCAGATGATCTCCTGGACGGAAACTACCTGGTTGACAGACTTTACAGATAACCCGTCAACATTCTGCCGGATGATCATCTGTTCTTCCTTGCGTGAAGGATAATCAATCACTACCTTCAGCATAAACCGGTCGACCTGCGCTTCCGGTAACGGGTAAGTACCTTCCTGGTCAATGGGGTTTTGTGTGGCCAGCACCAGGAATGGCTCGTCCAGTTTATGTGTACTATCACCAATGGTCACCTGCCTTTCCTGCATGGCTTCCAGAAGCGCACTTTGCACTTTGGCAGGCGCGCGGTTGATCTCATCTGCCAGGATAAAATTGGCAAATATGGGTCCTTTCCTGACCACGAACTGATGCGTCTGCTGGTTGTAAATCAGGGTACCTATCACGTCGGCCGGCAGAAGGTCAGGTGTGAACTGGATCCTGCTGAATTTTGCATGTATGGCCTGTGACAAGGATTTGATGGCAAGGGTTTTGGCCAGTCCGGGTACCCCTTCCAGTAATACGTGACCGCTACTCAGCAGTCCGATCAGCAAACGGCTGATCATATAATGCTGGCCCACAATCGCGCGGGCTACTTCGTTTTCTATCCGGTCTACAAAGCCGGCAGCGGATTGGATTCTATCATTCAGTTGCCTGATGTCTTCAGCGGTTTGTGCCATAGTTTGGGTATTGGGCTCGAAATTAATGTAATTGAAATAGCAATCTGTACGCCAATAACGCTAAAATCAGCGTTTTATGAATTTTTTGGAGGAAAAAACTTAAAGAAAATGTGCAGATTACTTTTTCTAACCCTCAACACACAACCCTGCAACCCTCAACTCAGGTATTTCCCTACGATAGGCACCCTTCGGCCCACTCCAAAGGCTTTGACACTCACGCGGATTATCGGGCAAAACTGGTTTCGCTTATATTCATTCACATTCACCAGCTTCAGTACCCTTTTCACCAGCGCCTCGTCAATGCCCATCGAAATGATTTCTTTTGGCCCCTGTCTTCTTTCGATATACTGATAAAGCACTTTATCAAGCAGGTCATATTCAGGCAGGCTGTCGCTGTCTTTCTGGTTGGGCCTCAGCTCAGCAGAAGGAGGTTTACTGATAATATTTCCAGGAATGACTTCACCATCGCGGTTGATATACTTTGCCATGGCAAAGACCTGCATTTTATAGACATCTCCCAGCACACTTAATCCTCCCGCCATATCTCCATATAGTGTTCCATACCCCGTTGCGAGTTCACTCTTATTGGAAGTATTCAGTAATATATAACCGAACTTATTGGCGATGGCCATGAGCAGGTTACCGCGGGTGCGGCTCTGGATATTTTCTTCGGCTATGCTAAAGGGTAAGTCTTCAAATACAGGCTTCAGCGCAGTGAGAAAAGATTCATAGATATCTTTTATTGCAATGATTTCATAGGGGTTGCCAAGGTTCTCGCTCAGCTGCACCGCATCATCCACAGAATGGGAACTGGAGTATGGCGATGGCATTAATACGGCCATCACATTTTCTTTTCCCAATGCCTCACAGGCCAGGGCCAGGGTTACCGCACTGTCGATACCCCCACTGCTGCCAAGTATGGCTTTTGTAAAACCCATCTTGGCAAAATAATCCCGGATGCCCATGATCAGCGCTGATTTGATCTGCCCGATATTATTATCATTGGTAAGGTACTCAATCACCTTATCAGGATCCTTCATCTTGCCTACCCTCATGTCCTTGTCGAAGACTTCGAGATGAATGGATTTATCTATGTCTGCTGCCTCAGCGATATTAGATACGTCGATATCCGCCAGGTATTCGTCTTCTTCGAAATATTTCAGTTCCCGGATCAGTTCACCCTTCCGGGAATACACCAGGCTGCCACCGTCAAATACAATCTCTGTCTGGGAACCGATCGCGTTACAGTACACTATGGGAAGATGGTATTTTTTTACATTCTGCCTGATCACTTCCTTTCGGTCTTCATCATGATCATAGTCAAAGGGAGAAGCCGAAATATTGATCATGAGCTGCGGCTGCTGTTTGATCAGCTGGTCCATCGGGCAGATCCTGTACAACGGGTTATCCCCGAGGTTCCAGATATCCTCGCAGATGGTAAGCGCAATATTCACTCCTTTAAAGGGTATTACTTTCCACTCGAATCCGGGTTCGAAATACCGGTACTCATCAAATACATCATAGTTAGGAAGCAGGGTTTTATGCACGACAGCCTGGATTTTTCCATCGTACAACAAATAAGCCGCATTGAAAAGATCCTTGCCTTCAGGGGCAGGATTTCGCTGGGGTGCACCAACTATCACACCAATGGTATCCGCATGTTCTGCGATACTGGCAATAGCCGCATTACAGCGTTCAAGGAAGTCGGAGAATTCAAGAAAATCCCGGGGTGGGTAGCCGCAGATACTTAGTTCGGAAAATACCGCCAGGTCGGCCCCCGCAGCCTTTGCCCTTTTGACCGCCTCAATGATCTTCTGTGTATTGCTGTCAAAATTTCCAATATGATAATTTTGCTGCGCCAGGAATATCTTCATACTGCGAAGTTCACAAATAGTTTCCTAAATTTCGCTAACCTTGCATAAGCCAGATACCATATGAAAAAAACCTTCGTTTTTGTCCACATGAAACCATTGATTGTAGTACTGTGCACAATGCTGATCCTGTACTCCTGTAAAAGCAGCAGGGAAAAGCCCGAGGTCTCCGGCATTCCCGTAAGACTGGAAACCCTTCGTTTCGAACAGGATTTGTTTTCCCTTGATACCAATAATCTCGGACCATCCCTCCAGGCTTTACAACAAAAATATCCCGGCTTCCTGAAAGACTTCATGTTGAATATCCTCGGGATTGAGCCGGCCGACAGCCAGTTCACCTTTGCATTGAAAAAGTTTGTGTCGGACTTCAGCCCGGTGAAGAAAACTTCCGACAACCAGTTCAGTGATTTCAGCAAATACAGCGCAGACGTCAAAACCATGCTGCAGTATACCAAATACTACTTCCCCGAATATCCATTGCCTGAAAAACTAATCACCTTTATAGGGCCGATGGATGCATTTTATGAATCATCACTGGGATGGTCGGGTGATGTAATCACTTCCTCCGGGCTGGGTATTGGACTACAGATGCACCTCGGAAAACAGGCGCCGGAAATTTACCGGGAGGGAGAGGGCGGACAGGGATACCCGGTCTATATAGCGCGGAGATTTACCCCGGAATACATTACAGTGAACTGCGCGAAGAATATAGTTGACGATATTTATCCCGACCAGTCGAGGTCCATGGCACTCGTTGACCAGATGGTTGACAAGGGCAAGCGACTGTATGTACTTGACATGCTCCTTCCTGAAACAACTGATTCGCTGAAAATCGGCTATACGGGCAACCAGTTGGCGGGCTGTGTAAAGAACGAAGCGGTGATTTGGAATCTGTTTACAGCAAATAACCTGCTGTATGAAACCGACTACCAGAAGATCAAATCATTTCTTAGTGAAGGTCCCAAAACCATTGAACTTGGAGACGATTCCCCAGGGTTTATTGCCCTGTTCACCGGGTGGCAGATCGTGAAAGCATACATGAAAAAACACCCCGACACAACACTGAAGCAATTGCTGGCAATGGATAACAGGAAGGTGTTTGAGGCGGCAAAATATAAACCTTAAATTTTACGGCTAATCCTCTGGTTAGCCGTAAAATTAATTAGGTAATTGGTAAGTGTGGGAAATGTGGAAGTGTAAATGAGAAAATGTCAGATCATAAAAAAGCCTCCAAATCGGAGGCTTAACTTTTTTGAAAATTATCTCATTTGTATTCCCACATTTCCCACACTACAAAATTATCTAATTGGAAAAAACCCTACGGTTTTTTCCCCAGCTCGTTCATCACTTTAAAATGCGATACCACCGCCTGTCCCATAGTAGGGAAATAATTGTAACGAAGATTAAACTGTTCGCATTTCTCCCGCACGATCCTGCTGATCTGGGGATAATGGATGTGGCTGATACGGGGAAACAGATGGTGCTCAATCTGGTAATTCAGTCCGCCCACCAACCAGGTAATAAGTTTGCTTTTGGCAGCAAAATTAGCCGTGGTCTTAACCTGGTGAATGGCCCATTCATTTTCAATTTTTAACGGCTCAACACTGGCAACTTCAAATTCGGCATGTTCAACAACGTGCGCCAGCTGGAATACCAGGGCTAAAACCAATCCGAGTAAAAAATGCATCACCAAAAATCCTGTGATCCACCAGGTGAATCCAACGGCGATGATCGGGATCACCACATAAACAATAATGTACATCACCTTACTCACCCAGAACACCAGGTGTTCCGTGAAATCCATCGGTTTCAGTTCAGTCGTATATACCTTCTTGGAAAAATATTTGATAAAATCCGTGATCCACATAAAGATCGACGTGAACCCATAGAGCATGAACATATAATAACCCTGGAATTTGTGCATCGGCTTCCATGGCTGCGAACTGCACTCCCGCATGAAGGGCATATTATTAATATCGTCATCCACCCCATCCACATTGGTATAGGTATGATGGATGATATTATGTTTCAAGCTTCCAGAGAAATGCATTTCCACCTAGAGCATTCATGCTTAAACCAAAAACATCATTCACCCACTTGCGTGATGAAAAACTACCATGACACGCGTCGTGCATTACATTAAATCCGATGAAGGCCATGCACATGCCGAAAGTCGCCGCCATGATCAGGGCAATCCATCCCGGTACGGGGAAAAATAATACGCCGATATATAACGCAAGGGTTACGGTGATCAGCACTGCTGTTTTCAGGTACAGTTTGGCATTTCCTGTTTTGCGGATATTGTTCCTGTTGAAATATTCATCTACCGAGGATTTCAGGCTGTTGAAAAACACCCGGTTGCTGTTATTGAAACTAACCTTGTACTGCATAATAATGAGAATGTTGGACGGTGAACGTTGATATGGAATTCATGATTTTAAGGAGGAAATCAGGTTGCAAAATTAAGAAAATCAGGGGAATTTGCGTGTTAATCTTTACAATTAGCTGATCCTTACGCAGATAGGCATTAATTCATTTTAAAGGGAACCACCATTTCAAATACCGGGATATTGACCTCGAAAGTCTTTTTTGTGGCGATATCTTCCATGAGATAGGTGCCGTGCATTTTTCCCAGTTCCGTTTTCAGGTTGCAACCGCTGATGTACTGGTATTGCTCCCCGGCATTTATTTGTGGCTGAACACCCACCACGCCTTCACCATCCACTTCCCGGTGACTGGCATTGCTGTCAAAGATATGCCAGTGCCTGCGCAAGAGTTTTACGGGATAGGCATTGTGATTTTCGATGGTGATCCGGTAGGCGAACATGTACTCGCTATTGATCGGATTACTATAATCCGGCTGGTAAAAACTTTCCACACTGACTTTGACACCTTCCGTCACCTTTGATACCATATCCATTACTTTACCCTTAAATATAAAAAAAATAACGCCAGGTTGTAAGAATTGTTGCAATTTTCGGAGAATTGCAGGGGTGAGCAATTATTTTTGCCGGCCGCCCGCCCGCTAAACCTTAAATAAAAAATAATGAAGATAGCAGTTGCTAAAGGAGACGGAATAGGTTCCGAAATCATGGACGCCGTACTGAATATTTTCAAGGCCAATAAGGTAAACCTGGAATACGAATATGTAGATATGGGGAAGTGGGTATTTGACAAGGGTTACTCCAATGGGATGACACCGGAGGCACAACAGACCATCGAAAACCTGGGCATTCTTTTCAAGGGGCCCATGGAAACACCCAAAGGCAAAGGGGTGAAAAGTGTGAATGTGACGGCCAGGAAAACCTGGAACACCTATGCCAATAAAAGGGTTTTCCAAACCCTTCATGGTGTGGATACGGTCTTCAGCAAGGCAGGCATCCTGATTGACATCACCATCGTCAGGGAAAATATCGAAGATACCTATGGCGGCATCGAACATATGCTTACCCACGACGTTGCCCTGAGCCGGCGCTTTATCACCCGCCCGGGAAGCATGCAGGTGATCAAGTATGCTTTTGAAATGGCAAGAAAGAAAAACGCCCGGAGGATCACTTGCGGACATAAGTCCAATATCATGAAGATCACGGATGGACTGTTTGTTGAATGTTTTTATGAAATCGCCAAAGAATACCCTGAACTAAAAGCCGATGATGTTATTGTGGATGACCTGTGCATGAAACTGGTGACCAGGCCCGATCTGTTTGACGTAGTGGTGCTCACCAACCTGCAGGGTGATATTGTTTCAGATCTCTGTGCCGGACTGGTGGGTGGATTGGGCTTTGCCCCTTCTGCAAACATCGGTGACCATATTTGTATTTTTGAAGCGGTACATGGTACGGCTCCGGATATTGCCGGGAAGAATATCGCCAACCCCACAGCCCTTCTTCTCAGCGGTCTGGCTATGCTTCGACACCTGGGATTTATGGAAAATGCCGCCACGATCGAAAATGCCTTACTCTACACCCTGGAGCAGGGAATCCATACAGGAGATTTCGGAGACAAAAGCAGGGCCTCTGTCAATACCACCGAATTTGCCAATGCCATCATTGCTAATTTCGGCCAGGTTCCCGTTCAGGGTGCAAAACCCACCTCGCCAAATAAACCGGTAACGCCAACGGTGTTCAAACTCGAAAAAAATCCCCTGATCGTATCCAAAGAAATGGAGGAAGAGACTATAGTAGGGGTCGATATGTTCATTGAAAGCATCGAACAACCCATGGAAATAGCCCAGAAATGCCTGAAACACACCCTCGACATTTTTAAACTGGTGACCATCAGCAACCGGGGTACCCAGGTATGGCCTAAAGGTTCCGTTTTTACTAACCTGGTGAACCAGTATTTCTGTCGTTTCGAAAGCATCGGTGATGCTCCGCTGAGCCAGACCGATATCATCGAATTATATAAAAGGCTTTCCATCGATTTTAAGATCAACTCCACGGAACTGCTTAATATGTGGGGCGACAAAAAAGCTTATAGCCTTGCGCAGGGACAGTAGTGGTTGAGAGTTGGCCACCTTCGTTTCACTATGGTGGCCGGAGAAGTTGAGGGTTGGCCACCTTCGTTTCACTATGGTGGCCGGAGAGGGTTGAGTGCTGTTGTCTGCCTGTTCCCAGGAATGAGTCATACTATACGGACCGGTCGAGTGATCCATCTTACTTAACTCCGTACTTCTTTTTAATAAGATATTGCCTGATCTTTTCCCTTTGGTCACCCTGGATAATGATCTCGCCGTCTTTTGCCGAGCCTCCGGTACCACAGGAGGTTTTCAGTTCTTTTGACAATTTTTCCAGGTCATCGGGCAGGCCGATAAAACCGGTGACCAGGGTAACTGCTTTACCGGCGCGGTGTTTTGTCTCCAGGCTGATTTTTAATTTCTGTTTATCCGGAGGAAGTGTTTCATGAGTGTCATTGTCTTCATGCTCAAATGAAAATGAAGGATCGGTACTGAACACAAATCCACTCTTATCCGGTTTATTTTTCTTCGCCATCACTTTATTTTATAACATCAAATTTACTCTCAACCCTCAACTTCCGGCCACCATAGTGAAACGAAGGTGGCCAACTCTCAACCCTCAACTACTTCACTGCTTTCAAACTCAGATCCACACTCCGGGCCTGGTGAATCAAAGCACCCACACTTACATAATCCACCCCCGTATCGGCATACTGCAAAATATTATCCAGGTTAATTCCCCCGCTGGCCTCTGTTTCAAACGAGCGATTGATGAGTCCGAGGGCCGTCCTGATATCTTCAGGCTTGAAATTATCCAGCATGATCCGGAATACCTTTCCTTCTCCCGCATGCAACACTTTTTTGACGTCCTCAATCGACCTTGTTTCCACTTCAATCTGTAGTGAAGGATTTACCCGTTGCACATAGTCAAATGCTTTACTGATGGCAAGTTCAATGCCGCCGCAATAATCAATGTGATTATCCTTCAGCATGATCATGTCGAACAGACCGAAACGATGATTGATCCCTCCCCCTATCCGCACTGCTTCCTTCTCCAGCAACCGGAAATTGGGAGTCGTTTTCCTGGTATCCAGGAGACGGGTATGGTATCCTTCCAACTTACGGGTATACGTTTTCGTTAGGGTGGCGATTCCGCTCATCCGTTGCATCGTATTGAGCACAAGCCGCTCTGCTTTGAGTATGGTATGAACTTTTGACTGCACAAAGAAAGCGGTTTCACCATAGTCCATGGAATCACCATCCTGTTTCAGGATGTCAAATGATGATCCGGGTTCAATCTGTTGAAAAATCTTTTGTGCCACGGATATGCCGGCAATGATCCCGTCTTCCTTAATTTTTAGCTGGGCCCTGCCGATGGCATCAGGCGGAATGGTGCTGAGGGTGGAATGGTCGCCATTGCCCACATCCTCCAGGATAGCGGCATTAACAAGCAGTTCCAGCTGTTGATCGTAATCAGGCATGGAACAAAAATAGTGGATGCAAAGTAGAAAGTGATTATTCGAAACGGATCTCCTGTACCAGTTTCTTACCTGACCTGTATTTGATCAGTAGTGTAGTCCGGAAATCCCCGCGTGAAGTGTTAAGCATGCCTACGCAGTATTCTGCATCATTGCTATAGCCGCGATGGATCATCTTGAAGTTCCTTACATTATAATTAACGAAAAAATCCCTAAGCACCATTTCTGCCTGGCTCTTACTGTAAGAGTTGGTCTTTTCCTGGACGGTGATCTCTACCAGGTTGTCGAAATGATGAGATATTTTTTCCGCGTCCCCCTTTTTGATAGCGCCGAGGATTTCATCCACAGTCAGGTCGAAAGACATCATTACCAGACCTGTGGCGAGGATTAAAAAATATCGTAAAAATCGGTACATGGTGTTTTATTACGTAGTAATCTTGCTAAAAATGTGCCAAGTTTTAACGTAGCTTTGAGTGATGAATGCTAAAAGGATTATGCTCATCATCATGGACGGATGGGGACTGGGTAAAGTGAAGTCCAGTGATGCCATCCAGCACGCCAACGTCCCATTTGTAACCTCCCTTTATTCCACCTATCCCAATACTACCCTGACCACCTTCGGAGAAGCCGTGGGCCTGCCAGAGGGCCAGATGGGAAACAGCGAGGTCGGGCACCTGAACATCGGTGCCGGAAGGGTCGTTTACCAGGAATTGCAACGTATTAATGTGGCCATCAGGGATGGAGAACTTTCCACCAACCCGGTATTCCAGGCTTCCATACAATATGCAAAAAATAACCATAAGCCCCTCCACCTGATCGGGCTGGTCAGCGATGGCGGCGTGCATTCCCATATCAACCATCTGAAGGCCATTCTCAGCGCCTGCCAGGAATATGGTCTGACCGAAGTGTTTGTCCATGCATTTACAGACGGAAGGGATACGGACCCGAAAAGCGGTTATGGGTACCTGAAAGAACTTGAGCACCATATGGAAACCACTGGCGGAAAAATAGCTTCCGTTACCGGTCGTTATTATGCAATGGACCGCGACAAGAGATGGGAAAGGGTAAAACTGGCTTACGATGCCCTTGTCCATGGCCATGGCCAGCCCGCAGATAGTATCACAGAAGCGGTAGCAAGATCATATGCAGAAAACGTAACAGATGAATTTATCAAACCCATCATACGTTCAGGACCCGATGGTTCTCCACTGGCCTGTATCAAGGACGGCGATGCGGTGTTATGTTTCAACTTCCGGACCGACAGGTGCAGGGAAATTACACAGGTGCTGACACAGATGGATATGCCCGAGTTCAACATGAAAAAACTGTCTGTGCACTTTACCACCATGACGGAATATGACAAAACGTTTAAAAAGGTGCACGTGGTATTTGAAACCGATAATCTCAATAATACACTCGGTGAAGTACTGGAAAAACAGGGCCTGAAACAGATACGCATAGCCGAAACGGAAAAATATCCCCACGTAACCTTTTTCTTCAATGGCGGAAGGGAAGTTCCATTTACAGGTGAAACAAGGATCATGATCCCGTCACCCAAAGTAGCCACCTACGACCTTCAGCCGGAAATGAGTGCCTACGAGGTTACTGAAGCCATCTTACCTGAGATCATGAAAAAAGAAGCCGGGATTTATTTGCCTGAATTTTGCCAATGCAGATATGGTTGGACATACCGGCGTATGGAACGCTGTCATAAAAGCGGTGGAAACGGTTGACAGTTGTGTTGAGCGGATTGTTACCACTGCCCTGGAAAATGAATATACGATTTTCCTCACTGCCGACCATGGTAATGCAGATTATATGATCAATGAAGATGGCTCACCCAATACGGCCCATACTATGAATCCTGTTCCGTTCTTCATTATTGACAAGGATTGGAAAGGCACACTTAAAGAAGGAAAGCTTGGGGACCTTGCTCCTACAATGCTTACCATGATGGGTATACCCTTTCCCAAGGAAATGACCGGAAATATCCTTATATCACGGTAATGTATACATGAGGCTGATAAAAAAAATATCCTTCTTTATCCTTTTTATAGCGGCTGGTGCTCCGCTATTCCTTTCAGCGGTATTCCTTACCGGGAGAATCGTTATTCAACATAATATGAGGGAAAAAATGGAAAAGGAAAATGTCATCACCATTGATATCCCTGAAAACGACTTCAGGTGGCACAAAAAAAACAGGGAAATCATAGTCAATGGGAAAATGTTTGACGTCAAATCCCTGGTTAAAGTCGATAATATATACTATGTATCAGGACTTTTCGATGAACAGGAATCAATCCTCAATGAGGACCTGAAAAAGATGAATGAAGAAAAAGATGGCCGGCAGAAAAGTACAAATCTCATCCTCCAGGTATGCCTTGGCTTAATCGCTGAAGACAGGTCCTGTCTTCAGTTCCAATTATCACCCCCGCAAAATACAAACGTGTTGATATCCGGCATATATCACGATTACCATCCACCACACTGCCTTTACATCATTTCCCCTCCCCCGGAAGCATGATATAAATACTTATCGTCAATATTTTTCCGGACCAGGTTCACTGGGCCGGATTCCGATCATATCTGCATAAGATGCAGATGACATTATTTATATCAATCCAACTTTACATGAAAAAAATAGTCATCCTGTTATTCACGGTACAACTCCTGCTTGGACAGGTACTGGCACAGCAGGAAAATAAAGACTCCGTGCAAAACATGGAGAATATCATCATCTCCTTCAATAAATGGGAACAGAAACTGAATGAGGTACCCAACAAAATTGTCTCACTGGATATGCGGGAGGCACGATTAAGAAACCCACAAACTTCGGCCGATCTTCTTGGAATGAGTGGCGGGGTATTTATCCAGAAAAGCCAGTTGGGCGGAGGAAGCCCGATCATCAGGGGCTTTGCCACCAATCGGGTGCTGATCGTATCTGACGGTGTCAGGATGAATAATGCCATTTATCGCAGCGGAAACCTGCAGAATGTGATCAGCATAGATGCATTGGCCATTGAAGATGCGGAAGTCATTTTTGGACCTGGCTCACTGATCTACGGTAGCGATGCCATTGGCGGTGTTATGGATTTTCACAGCCTCAAACCAAGGTATTCATCGGGTAGTAAGATGTTTTCCAAAGGTTCTGCCCTTGCAAGATATTCCACTGCATCGGGCGAAAAAACCTTTCACGCTGACCTGAACCTCGGATGGAAAAAGTTATCCATACTAAGTTCAGTTACTTACAGCAAATTTAATGACCTGAAAATGGGCGAGCATACCGGGCCCGACAGTTACCTGCGACCGGAATATGTGCAACGAATAAATGGAATTGACAGTATCGTAAAAAACACAGATCCGAAAATCCAGCGCTTTACCGGGTATGAGCAGTGGAATTTCCTGCAAAAACTGGCATATAAATTTAATGACAGGCTGGAACTGCAATATGGATTTACCTATGGTGGAACAGGTGATGCTCCCCGTTACGACAGGCTGATTCAGTATCGGCAGGGTAAACTCCGTTTTGCCGAATGGTACTACGGACCAATGATCTGGCGTATGCATCAATTGCAGCTGAATGACAAAAACAAGACTGGTATATACGATGAATCAAGACTCATTATTGCCTACCAGGATTATGATGAAAGCAGGATCGACAGAACCAGGGGAAATAATTTCCGACATATTCAATCAGAAACCGTAAAAGCTTACAGCCTGAACTGGGACGCCCTCGAAAGCCCTCAATAAAGGGGAATTATTTTACGGATTGGAAGTCCTGCATAACAGGGTAGGTTCTTTCGGTTCACAAACCAATATTTCCAATGGAAATACCCTGCCTTTTGTGAGCCGCTACCCGGATGGAAGTAGGTAAGTCGCAGCGGGTATGTATGCGCAGTTATAAGCTGAATATCAGTGAAAAGATCACGATTACTACCGGTCTTCGCTTAAGCTACAATATGCTTGATGCTTCATTTGATACAAGTTTTATCAAGTTCCCATATGATAACATAAAACTTCGTGATGCGGCGCCAACCGGAAATTTCGGTATGGTATACCGCCCTGCTCCCACCTGGCAGATCAATGCCAATATTTCCACAGGGTTCAGGATGCCGAATGTTGATGATATCGGGAAGTTTTTTGAAAGTGTACCGGGCAGTATTACCGTACCTAATCCGGACCTGACTTCAGAATATGCATGGAATTTTGAAGTGGGCGCAGCAAAAAGGGTGCGCAGAAAATCAATATTGAACTTGCTGCATTTTATACCCTGCTGAATAATGCCATTGTAAGAAGGCCTTACACTTTTAATGGGCAGGACAGTATTGAATTCGGAGGTATTACAAGCCAGGTGGAAGCATTGCAGAACGTGGCAAAGGCAACCGTATGGGGATTCCAGGCAGTGGCAGAAATTTACCTGACCAGGAAACTGATCTGGCAAATCAATGCAAACTTCATGAAAGGAAAGGAAACAGACGATGAGAAGGACGAGGAAGTACCGTTACGCCATGCCCCCCCTTATTTTGGTAACACTAATCTGAGGTATACATATAAAAGGTTGACAGCCGAATTTTCCGCTTTTTATAACGCGGAAATAAAGAACGAAGACCTTGCACCATCAGAACAGGCCAAGACAGATATATATGCAAAGGATGAAAATGGAAACCCATATTGTCCTTCATGGTATAGCCTGAACCTGAAATGCTCGGTAAAACTTACGGATCATTTATCCGCCAATATAGGGTGGGAAAATATGACCAATCAGCGATACCGCTCTTATTCGTCGGGAATTGTGGCCCCGGCATCAAATTTTATCTTCTCCGTTAGGGCAAACCTCTGAAGACCCTATTCAGATTGCAATAGTTTTTGCCCGGCTATGTTTATCCTGAGGAAGGTTTCATAGTCGGGCAAATACCATGAAAAGGATGGGGATTTAACGCATGGAGATCCCGGTTTTCCACGCTTTCAAAAAATAATTAACATTTAACAGCAGCAATGTTTTGTCAAAAATTGTCTTAAATTAGGTGAAATCTTAATGGATTTCATGACGGAGGAGATACTGATAAAAGGATGTTTGCGAAATGAAGCCGCTTCACAGCAGGAGTTATACCATCGGTTTAGCCCTAAAATGCTGTCTGTCTGCTACCGTTACGCAAAGAGCCGGGAGGATGCAGAGGACATGTTACAGGAGGGATTTATCAAGGTGTTCACCCAGATCCACCAGTTCCAGCACCGGGGTGCCCTGGAGGGATGGATCAGGAGGATCATCGTCCATACCTGTATCAATAACCTCAAGAAAAACAAGAAATTTTCGGAAAGTGTTGATATCATTCATGCAGCCAGTGTTCCGGTGAGAGACGAAAATATTCCTTCGATCCTGCAGGCAAAGCAGGTTGTGGAGTGTATACGGTTACTCCCTTGGGGTACCGGACAGTTTTAAACCTTTACGCCATCGAAGGCTACTCGCATAGGGAGATCTGGAAATTCTCGATATCGAAGAAAGTACCAGCAGATCCCAATACACCAGGGCAAAGGCAATGCTTGAAGATATCCTCGTGAAGAAAAACATTATTACCAGACAGCCGGAAAGAACCAACTGGCTTTCTGCTGTCCAGTAAACTGTTAAACGGGCCCAGGAATTTGATGATAACTAATTTATGGTGCCTTAAAGACGAACAACCTTAAACCTAAGTAAAGATAAACGTCTTTTCACTGCCTATGGAGAGTAAAGAACATAAAGAGGGCTTTGAAATTTTTCTGAAGGAGAAAGCGGATTCATATAAGATGTATCCTTCGGAGAAAGTATGGTCCAAACTTAATGATCAGTTACATCCCCGCAAGAAGTGGCCTTACCTGGCCATGGCGGTTATTTTCCTGGGACTGGGTTTTGGCGGTAAAATATACGACTCCAGGTATAATACCCAGAGCCCCGTACAGTTAAGTTCTACACCTACGATTGAAGAAACTGCTTCGCCGGTAACTGGGTTCACAGATGCTCAAACCGAGGAATTAAAACAAGCTAAGGTTATTGACTTATATCCCGCGGGGATTAAAAGAAACCCGGTCAATAAGGTCAGCGTGCCCCGGTCAAATGAAGCTACACAGGGTACCGTGGAAACAGGTGTCAGCCCGTCCCGGCAAATTGAAGCAACCAAGGGCACCATGGAAACAGGTGCCATTATCTATAACTTCCCGGTGGCCAATGATCAAAATGGTATAAAAGAAAAATTACTTTCACCGGTATCAGCAGACCAACGATATCTTCCTCCCGTATTCAACCAAAATATTAAACTGAACAGTGACCAGGCAGTTCCTGGCATTAAAAACGACCAGGCTGTTTCACTAACGGGGATGGCTAAGGCCGATGCTGTTGCCTCTACAAGAAAAAAGAAAGTTTCCGGCTCTTCCGATAAAAATGGTGCTTCGCCCATGACGTCTTTAAACAACAGCAAGTCATCGGAAGCAACTTCAGCCGGGATCACCAATTCCGTTCCGGCTGCTGAAAATAAGGTGAGTCCGGTGAACCCTGCTTCAACGGGTACCGATGTAAATGTGACAGCGACTCAAAATGCACAGGCCATAAGGGTCAAAAAGCCCGGGAAAAATCGTTTAGGCTGGCAGTTATATTTTAGTCCGACCATCAGTTACAGGAACCTCTATGGAACGGTGAACAAAAACAACTACAGCAACATGATGATGTATGCATCACTTCCGGGAAGGCCAAGTGATATCAACAGTGCTGTAAATCAATCACCATCGATCGGTATGGAGCTTGGTACCGCAATGATATATAATGTCAGCAACCGTATCAGGCTGAAAGGCGGGCTTCAGTTCAATTACAGCCAGTACAATATCGGCGCCTACAATTATACTGCAGAGATCGCTCCACTTAGTGCTGCCGGTATCGGGCATACGGAGATTAATGCCATTTCTTTTCACAGGAATTTTGACGGATTTTCCCGTACACAGCTCCGCAATGAACATTTCAGTATAGCCATACCGATGGGTGCTGAACTGGTTGTTATCGGCAATAAAGATGTTGCTTTCAATATTGGCGGAACCGTACAACCTGCTGTTATGCTCAATAACCAGGCTTATATGCTGTCCACCAATCTCAAGAACTATGCGAAAGTGCCGTCGCTGTACAGGAGCTTTAATATCAATACTGCTTTTGAAGCTTTCCTGACCGTCAAAATGGGCTCCCTGCGTTGGAACGTAGGCCCGCAGTTCCGTTACCAGTTATTATCCAGCTACAAGCAAAATTACCCCATCAAGGAACATCTGTATGATTACGGATTCAAAATCGGCATGACCAAAACGCTGAGGTAATAAGTTTCCATTAACCAATAAAAAATTAATTTTGACGCATGAGAAAATTCATGCTGTATTTGTCTTGCATGCTGGTCCTTGCAGCCTGCAACTCTTCTGAACCTGCTGAAAAAAATGAAGACCTGGATAAGGTATTTTTCCCCATCGCCGGTACCATACTTGCTGAACTCAAACAAATTGACAGCCTGCCCATTGCCGTCATAAAATATACGGTTGTTGGAGACAGGAGAGATACGGCGGTTTTTAAAAAAGAAGATTTAAGGGTGGTTGCTGATGAACTTATTAAACCCGATATCAGCAGTCCCGATTACAAAAAGTATTTCAAGGAAACCGTATTTATGGACAACACCGTTAATTCGATCACCATGAGTTATACAACGGAAAGTGAAAAACCTGAAGTCAGGAAGATTGAAGTCACCGTTGATCCGGGTAACCAGCGGGTAAGATCCATCTATGTTGAAAAATTTGAACAACATGCAGATAGTACACTGCTAAAAAAAATGGTCTGGACAACCGGCAAGAGCCTCCAGGTCATATCACTCATCAACAGGAAGAACGAGCCGGAGACCGTTAAAACAGAAAAATACAACTGGGGTATTAATTAGTAGCGATGATCATTTTACGGTCTCATACTTCTATGGAAACAAAATATGACCAGCATTGAATTTCAGAAAATATCATCCAGCATTCCATCTTCGCCGGGTATTTATAAATATTTCGACGAGGGAAACGTGTTGTTATATGTTGGCAAGGCCAAGAACCTGAAAAAACGTGTAACCTCCTATTTTTCAAAAACCTTCACCAATTATAAAACCCATGAACTTGTCCAGCGGATCCATCATATCGACTTCACGCTGGTAAATTCTGAACAGGATGCCTTCCTGCTGGAAAATTCGCTGATCAAGCAGTTCCAGCCGAGGTTTAATATCAACCTCAAGGACGATAAGTCCTATCCATATATCATCATCAAAAAGGAACCTTTCCCCCGCGTATTTCTCACCCGTCATATCATCCATGATGGTTCCGAGTACCTCGGTCCCTTTACTTCTGTAAAAAGGGTCAGGGAGCTATTATTTTTTATACGCCAGAATATTCCCCTGCGCACCTGCAAACTGAATCTGACAGAAAATAACATTCAACGTGGTAAGTTCCGCGTATGCCTCGAATATCACCTGGGCAATTGCAAGGGACCATGTGAAGGGTTACAGTCGCAGGGCGACTATGAAGCGGGCCTTGCACAGGTCAGGGCGTTTTTGAGGGGGAATCTCTCGCCGGTTATCCAGCATTTTAAACAGGAAATGAAGATCTATGCCGAAAATATGCAGTTTGAAAAAGCTGCCATGATCAAGCAGAAACTGGATCACCTGCAACGATATAAGGCATCGTCAACGGTAGTGAATCCACGTTGGGGAGACATGGATGTCTGTTCCATTTCCATGGACGAGGATAAGGGTTATGTAAATTTTCTGATGGTACGCAATGGTTCAATTGTGGATACAAGGACGGTAGAAGTAGAAAAAAAGCTTGATGAAACGCCGGAAGAGATGCTTGCTTTCAGCCTGGCCCACTTCAGGGAAACCTTCAACAGCTCAGCCCCTGAGATCATTTCACCATTAAAAATTGATTTTCCAGGGGATAATATCACGGTAACGGTGCCAAGGGCGGGTGAAAAGAAGAAATTGTTGGAACTCTCAGAGAAGAACGTAAACTATTTCATTGAGGAAAGAAAACGAAAAAAGTCCCTGTTGTTGACAGATGAGGACAGGGATTTGTCGGATGTCCTGTTGCAACTGCAGGAAGATCTCAGCCTGCAGGATTTGCCGGTACACATTGAATGTTTTGACAATTCCAATTTCCAGGGAAGTTACCCGGTGTCTGCAATGGTCTGCTTCAGGGACGGACGAGCCCAGTAAAAAGGACTATCGCCATTTCAACGTCAAAACGGTTACAGGGATAAATGATTTTGCCACTATGAAGGAAGTGGTCACCCGAAGGTATAAACGCCTTATGGCCGAAGGGCAGGGTCTGCCGCAGCTGGTTATCATTGATGGAGGCAAGGGTCAGTTAAGTGCTGCGATGGAAGCAATAGAAGCACTTGGCCTGGTGGGCAGGATGACGGTAGTAGGGCTTGCAAAGAATGAAGAAGAGATATTCTATACGGGCGACAGTGAATCCCTGAAGTTGCCATATACGGGTACCAGCCTGCGGTTGATGCGGCAGATCCGGGATGAAGTACATCGTTTTGGTATCAGTTTTCATCGCAAGAAGAGGGCCCAGGGCACATTTCGCAATGAGCTTGAGAATATTCATGGTATTGGAGATTCTACTGCTGATACCCTCCTTAAGACCTTTCGTTCGGTCAACAATATAGCCACTGCGTCTGAAGAAGAATTGGAAAAGCAAATTGGGAAGTCGAAGGCCAGGTTAGTATGGAATCATTTTCATAACAATTCTGCGGAGGAGACCGGTAATTGATCAAAATATGGGTCCCAAACTCAACTAAATCGATAAACGGACCAATTTAATCGATAAATGGCTTAAATAATTTTTTATTCCTGATGGTTATAATAACCCACTCCCCTATCTTTACATCGGTTTTTCATAGGATATTGGATTTTAAAAACGGGGCCGGATTTCTATCCTAGCCCCTTTTTTTATAATATGATAGTGTGCCAATGTAATAATGTGATTAACACTCCGGAGATTCTGCTCCACTGCGCTGTTTAAGACTGCCATCTCTTCCTGGTGTTTGGTTTACTTTTTCAATGGTGCAGACTTAGGCCACTTTTCTATGGTTCCGGTCTTTGGCAACTTTTCTATGGTTCCGGTCTTTGTCCACTTTCTCAATGGTGCCGGTCTAGCCACTTTCTCAATGGTGCCGGTCTTAGCAAACTTTCTTAATGGTGCAGCCTTACCAACTTTCTTAATTGTGCTGCTTTAGTCTACTTTCTCACGGCGCGGTAATCATTCTACTTTCTCCACAGCGCGGGTTAGTCAACTTTTTCATGGTGCCGATTTAGACTACCCTATCATCTTGGTGTTTGGTTTATCTTAGGCAACTTTTTCCAAGGCGCGGTCAGTCTACTTTCTCCACGGCGCCGTTTTAGATTACCCTCTCATCCTGGTGTTTGGTTTACTTTCTAAATGGTGCGGTCATAGGCAACTTTCTCAATGGTGTGGTCATATGCAACTTTCTCAATGGCTCGGTCATAGGCAACTTTCTCACCTTCGAGGTTTTAGTTTACCAACAGAATTTTACTCGACAAAATGCCATGATTAACCACCTCGCCTCTGAAGATAACCCCGCGATTTGCTGAGGCAAATACAGAAATTCCAGGTGGTTTTTACCAGTTCCCTATCCTGTTCCATTTTCTACCTTGCTTAAATGGAAAATAATATCATATTGCAAAAATCCACAGACCTCGCCACTTCAATTGTTGAACTGGCGCTAACCGTCCCCCCTTCTTACAAGGTTCTGGCTCATCAGTTGATAAGGTCAGGAACATCAATTGGTGCAAGTATTGCGGAAGCTCAAAGTGCGGAATCGATGACAGACTTCGTGCATAAAATGAAAATTGCTGACAAGGAGGCCAATGAAACACTTTATTGGCTGAAACTGCTGAACAATCAAATGCCCAGATTCAGTGAGAAGGTTGACGAAAAACTGATTGAAATAAAAAAATTACTGACAAGCATAATTATCACCTGCCATAAAAAAAGAAAAGTGTAAAAATCTCCGGCCCACACTTCGCAATACCGCATTACACAATTGGGCTGCCTCCTGCCCACACTATCGCAATACCACATTACACAATTGGGCATGCCTACAATCCCACACTATCGCAATATCCAATTACACAATTGGTCATATTAATAGCAAAAAAAAAGGGGAGCTAAAAGCTCCCCTGAATTTTTTTGCTATTAATATGACCACAGGTCTTGCTCAAAATTAAATATCTTGTCCTTTACATTCTCGCCTTCCAGCAATCTCAGGATATCATCCTTGATGTAACTTTTGATATACATATCATAAGGGTTCTCAATGGTTGACTTCACGATATTAGCTGGAGAAGAAACGGCTTTCGAAAAGTTCTTCCCAGCTCATCCTGGCACCGAAGTTCTTACCGTTGTACACTTCGAACTTAGCGAGTGTAGGTCTCAGATCAGGATAATAAACCCAGAACAGCGGGCGCTTCACCAAGTACGACACCTGTATTCTGGTCGTATACGTTTTCATTGGTGCGATACCAAGGATACGTGCATACATCCTGGAAGATTCTTTGTCGAACACCCATTCTTCCTTGATCCTGAATTTAACGATATCATCAGGGTTGAATTCAGCACACACCATGGTGTCTTTCATAGACCTTTTGAACCGGTAGGATCTTTTGCGTAGTCAGGAATAGAAGTGGTATCGCATTTGCCGGCGATCATTTCACCGATCTTATGCCGTCGTCATCGGGGTGGTAAAGCGATCGTCCACTGTAGGGTCGAAAGCAGATACTTCACCGGTGCGGATGGCATTGAGCAGGATGATAATGAAACGCTGGTTACCGTTATCCTCATCCGCTTTGTAACGGAAAGGCAGGTTCATTTTTTCACGTATATCGATCTCCCTCCAAACGCGCTCACGATACCAGGCATCATCTTCGCGGATGTTTTCATACGCCAGCGGAGTTCTGTCTTTCACGAGATTTCTCTCGATCGCGGCATCATTACGCAGGGATTTTTTGAGGAGTATCGAGCGCCAACGGGTCCCTCTTTACCACCACAGGAGCAACGGTGTCCTTCGCAGCATGCAGTCAAATTGGCATTACCTGTGTTGGATTTCGTTTTCTTGGTAGTGGTTTTCTTGGCCGTTGTGGAACGGGTAGTTTTTTTGCGGGTCTGGGCGTCAACCACATGACTCGCAAGCCCGAAGGCAGCTACCAGTAGAAAATATTTAGCCAATTGGAATTTCATGATTTCTACAGATTTACAGTACAAATTAAACGATTCTGTTTCAGTACTTATTGTTATGTTTTGTTAATCTTACTTCAAGGTTATACGACAAACTTCCGTTTAATGTACGAACCCTTCCGCTGGGATCTTTCACCTTGATGTCATTGATCACCACCAGGGCACCAGGTTTCAGTTTAGCTGATCAGGTTGCAGCACCGCCATTCCACCTGTTACCGTTAGTTGGTTACGGTACATAGTCAGGAATATCAGGGCTTACAGCACCCACGGTATAGCTTACCACTTCGTAAGGAGCATCAAATTCAGAATCTTCCAGCTTGGCGATCACACCACCCATTGCCTTAAAGTTGGCAGTAGGTACAGCGACCAGGCTTTCAGGTTACCAACATAAGCTGCAGGCAGGGGAAGCATTCTTCACACGGAAAGTTACCTTACCGGCTGCTTTACCTTCAACCAGTACAGTTATTGTATGCTCACCCGCGTCTTTCGGCTTAGCGATGTATTTAGCACCACTCACCTTACGGATAGCTCCACCTGAGAAAGTTGCATTTACTTTTTCAGCACCTGCACCGGCAGTGATGGTAAGCGGATTGTCAACACCAATGTAGAGTACATTCATCTTGTCGGCCATAACAGCCACACCAGAAGGAGCACCTACAGTATACTCGATATCTTTGGAAGTTTCTTTCAGTTCACCGGTATTGGGGTCAACATATTTAACCGTTACGTTCATCTTGCGTGATCCTGTTCCGCCTACATTGAACTTGGTTTCGGCAACACCGCTTGCATTAACAGCAATGGTTCCTTACCATCAATGGTTACAGTAGGTTTAACAGATGCATTGAAAGGCACCAAGACCGGCCTGAACTTCCATTTCTTCGCCAGGCATGAAATACGTAGAGTTGGTACCGATCAGTGGAACGAATTTGTCGTAGATGATCTTTACCGTACCTACCTGGTTGGCACAGAAAGTGGCCACCTGGCTTTCGGTATTCTTTACGTCATTCTGGAACTTGCTCAGCATGGTGAGCGCAGCAACAGTAGGCGTCATGTGGAAGTAACTTGTTGTCCAGTCTTTCACTTATCACCGGTGGCTTTATTACCTGATGTGATTTCGGAACTTTCGAGGTTCAGCGGGAAGTTTTTGCTCCAGCTGCTTTTGCGATTTCCGGATCGATCGCCAGGATATTCTTTTTGAAGCTTTCGAGAGCATCGTACAGATGTTTTACCTTCACCCTTGGTATCAAACAGACGGGTAGCTGCATCGATATTATCTTCTTTGAAAGATGAGTCCCCGCTTGTCAGGAGTCATAACCGGCTTCTTTCATCAGGTCAAGCTTATACTTGTCGATAAGGTCAGATGTTTGTTTTGCCAGTGCCTGGGCCTTTGCTGCCTTCGGTTGCCAGATGCCTGCTTTATCAGCAGTCTTTGGATCCTTCAGCATGTCATTAAGGCTGTTGTACACGGCATTGGTAGATGAAGCCAGTACGGTATTAGATTCCCTAAGGCTGTTGTCAACAACCTTGAAGGCGTTTATGATTTCGGCAGATACATTCAGCGCTAGCAGTGCGGTCAACACGAGATACATCATGTTGATCATCTTCTGCCGGGGCTCTTTAGGAAGTGACATGTTCTAGTTGGATTTAAAATTTAGTATTAGGGTTTTCCATTATCTCACCAACTCTTAAGAGCGGCCCTGCATTGCAGCCAGCATGTTTCCGTACACCTGGTTCAGGCTTCCGAGATTTTTTGCCAGCAAGCCAATTTGTTCCTGGGTCTTCTTTGCATCGTCTACGCTTCCCTGCATGGTTTGTGAAGCCTGTACCAGGTTGCTGTAGAAGGTGTTCATAGCCTTCAGGTGATTATTTGTGTCCTGCAGTTCAAGTTCATAGATGGTGTTCAGTGAACCAAGATTCTTGGTCAGGGTCTGAACCTGCTCATGGAACTGGCGGGTGCTGTCAGCAGCATTATTGAAAGTGGCCAATAGTAGTAGTGGCACTCTGATAAGCTTCTTTCATGGTACCCAGCGCTGTTGCAGCTTCTTTTGTTTTTAAGGTATAGTCGGTAGTTGCAGCGTGCATATCAGCGATATCACCGATTTTTTCCACTGTAGAACCGAATTTGCTGAAGTTGTCGCTAAGACGTTTCATGTTAGCAGGATTGATTTCTGCTTCTGCGAGCATCTTATCCATAGAAGCCAGGGCAGGATTTCCAGCGCCACCGGTCATTTTTGGTAAAGCTTCAGCGAGTTTTGCCATTTCCTGACCGGGAGGCGGGAGGAATGCATAGATCAGGAAGATGGTAGCTTCTGTCAACAGACCAACTGTCAACATGAAGTCTGCATAAGGCTTGTGCAAAATTTTTGCCCAAGCACCGAAGATCACGACCGCAGCACCGACGCACACAATGATGTTAACGATCTTGTCTGTTTGTTTGTTTGTACCTGCCATAACGATGAATTTAATTGATGGTTTTAATTTGGATTTTCGGAGAATATCATGCTATGCAAAGTGTTTGAACTTTACATAGCATGACGTTATTAAAATTGTTAATGATTGATTTTTAAAGAACGGAGAAAGACCCCTTATATTACTTTCCCTTCTTGCCTGAGTTTGCCGGAAGATCGATCACACAACGGAAACCTATATACGATTTCGCTGTATCCTGGTATTCATAATTCCTGGCTGCGTTCTGCAGAAAATATCCCACATCTTTCCAGCTACCACCACGGATAACCTTACGCTTCATCCGGGGAGGATCACTGTCTTTTGCATTCCAGCGAATGTCCGGGTTCATATCGTGCTGGAAGTTATAAGCACCTTCGTAGTACAGTGAAGAAGTCCATTCTGCAACGTTACCTGACATGTTATACAGACCGAAATCATTAGGCCAGTAAGCATCAGCCCTTACCGTGTAGAAACCACCATCTTCAGGATAGTTACCACGACCAGGTTTGAAGTTAGCCAGCAGACAACCCTTTTTGTTCCTCAGGTAATAACCACCCCATGGATACGGAGCCTGTGAACGGCCACCACGTGCTGCATATTCCCACTCTGCTTCTGTTGGAAGACGGAAATCAGATTCAGCATTCCTTTTCTTTGATTCCAGGAATCCATTCAGGTATTGTGTTCTCCACTCACAGAATGCAGTTGCCTGTTTCCAGCTGCACACCAACCACAGGATAGTTTCCGAAAGAAGGGTGACTGAAATATCTTTTTGACATTGGCTCATTATATGAATAAGAGAAGTCACGGATCCAGACCAGCGTGTCAGGATAAATCTTCATGTCTTTCTTTACGATAAACATGTGAACGTGGTTTACCGGCATTCTCTCTTTTGGAAGCTTCTTTGTAATCAAAGGTCTCTGAACGATACATCAGTTTGTCCGCATCCAGTTCTTTTTTACCAAGTATCCTGTTATCAGGAGTAACGATCATCGCATTCAGCTGCTCAAGAATCTTTGGATCATTCCATTTGATCGTTTTTGCTTTTGCCTGGTCGATGATCTCTGTTCCGTCTCCACCCTGTTTTTTATAATTCAGGATTGTGGCGGCAATCGAGTCACGAACCCAGTACACAAACTGGCGATACTCGTTGTTGGTGATTTCGGTAGCATCCATCCAAAAACCGTTGATGGATATCTGACGGTTCCTGGCAGTGAAAGCATAACTGATATCCTCATCACTAGGACCCATATGGAAAGTACCCTGCGGTACATACACCATTCCGGGAGGCTTAGGAAGAGCATACTTACTCCCGGGTGCCACACCATGGAGCTGGCCATCGTTTGGTAAACCCTTGGATTTAGATTTTCCCAGTTTACCACAGCTCGCCGCCAGTATCGCTACCAGCACAAGCATGACCAGGTTTTGTAGAAGGCTTTTCATTTTCATAACAAATATTAAGGGTATGTGGACAAATATAGACTAATATTTAAATGTGATTTTCAGCGACTTTGAATCTTAATATAATATTTAACATTGTACATAAACATCATTTCACGCTTTAAAATAACGGACAATTATTCCGGTTATTGTGCCTTCGTTCCTAACTTCTCAATTCCGATTCAATGAGTTGAACTAAGTCACTGGCATTATAAACGGGGTTTTTGCAAGAATAGTTTCTACATAGAAATAAAGTTGTTCTTTCTCCGGCTTTTTTTCCCTGCAACAACGGATATCGTTCATTCTCAACGGCTGAATATTGTAATACCCTGAAAGGAATATATGCCTTCAACACCTTCCCCGCCTCTTTTTCAGCGTCATTTCCCAGGATGGCCACTTCCCAGCATCCCCTCACCCACTGTTGTACCAGGTTCAGCCAGTTACAAAAAGATGTTGGATAACGCACCGCCATCTGGGTCAATGCATCCGTTAAAGACACAGCACGGTTTTTCCAATCAGCCTTATCCAGGAGAATGGACAGATAAAGCAAGTTATATGCCATTACGGAGTTCCCCGAGGGAACTGCACCATCATAAATCTCTTTTTTCCTCAGGATTACATCCTGCTGATCCTTATGGGTATAATAAAAAAACAATCCTTCCTCGTCGCTAAATCCTTCCAATACATATTCCGTACACCTGAGGGCCATGTCTATATATTCTGTGTTACCGGTCAGTTCCTGCAAATCTGTCAATGCCTTCACCAGGTACGCATAATCGTCCAGAAAAGCTCCAACTTTCGCGACACCTTCCTTATATGTATGCATTGCCTTTCCACTCCGGCGATCCGCCATCGTATTACACAAAAACATCATATTCTTCTCAGCGATATCACGATAGTGTTCATCTCCAAGGGCAGCTGAAGCTGCAGTGAACGCTGAATTCATGAGCGCATTCCAGCCCAGCAGTATCTTGTCGTCCAGTAATGGCCTGACCCTTTTCTCCCTCACCGACAGCAGTTTGCTCCGGCAGGCTTCGATCTTTTCTGCCAGTTCCGCCGAAGGCCACTGTTTCAGCCTGGGGATATTCCTATGTTCCCAGTTCCCTTCTTCCGTTATATCATATACTTCGCAAAACCATCCTGCATCTTCTCCTAAAATCTCTTCCACTTCTTTTTTATCCCACACATAATACTTTCCTTCCACTCCTTCACTGTCGGCATCCAGCGCACTATAAAATCCAAAGTCACTGTGCATCAGCTCTCTTTCCACAAATCCAAGGGTTTCCCTTACCGCTTTAGCATAAATGGGATTTCCCGTTAATTGGTTGGCTTCGCAAAGCACCAGCACCAGCAGGGCATTGTCGTACAGCATCTTCTCAAAATGAGGTGCCAGCCATTCGGTATCCGTTGAATACCGGGCAAAACCTCCCCCCAGGTGATCATAAATTCCGCCCATGATCATTTTATCCAGGCTAAGCAAAGCCTGGTCAAGTGCCGCCTGATTACGGGTAAAATGATAATACCTCAGCAGGTATTGAATGGTAAATGTCTGTGGAAATTTGGGGGCGCGCCCGAATCCTCCCCATTGCCGGTCCGACTGACCCATAATATTTTCAAAAGCCATATCCAGCTGCGTGCGGGTAAACTTTTCCTCAAAAGGGATATGGATATCAATGGGTTTGATCCCGAAACTGGTTCGATTTGGACAGGTGTTCCGTTACCGTTCGGGCCTGCTCATCTACCTGTGACCGGTTCTCTTCAAAATTATGGCGGATGCCTTCCAGCACTTCTTTCCAGGAAACCCTGTTATAGGCCCTGGCAGGTGGAAAATAGGTGCCGCCATAAAATGGACGGGCATCGGGCGTGAGGAAAACATTCAGGGGCCAGCCGCCGCTGCCCGACATTGCCTGCACCGCATCCATATATATATGGTCGAGGTCCGGACGTTCTTCACGATCAATCTTGATATTGATGAAATGGCGATTCATGATCTCCGCCGTGGACGGGTCCTCAAAGCTCTCCCTCTCCATGACATGACACCAGTGACAGGCTGAATAGCCAATACTGACGAGGATGGGCTTGTCTTCCGACCTGGGCACGCTGCAGCGCCTCATCCCCCCATGGATACCAGTCCACCGGATTATGTGCATGTTGAAGTAAATAGGGACTGGTTTCCCTGCCTAATCGGTTCATGTATAAGTAATTCGTTCTAAAACCCTGGTGATTAACCCGTACTGACTAGTAAAGTTTGCTCAATAGGCTTTTTAACGGTTTACTTATTAATGTTTCTGTTTTACCTGAACGCTGAGGAATTTCTCGAGGGCGGCGACCATGGAGGGAACCTGGGGTTCGGGCGCCTTAATCTGCAGCTGAAGACCGGCTTCCTGTATGGCCTTGGAGGTATTGCTTCCAAAAGCGCCAATAATGGTACCGTTCTGTTTATAGGAAGGAAAATTGTCGAAAAGGCTTTTTACACCGCTGGGCGTGAAAAAGCAGATGACATCGATATTCCTGGATTGAAGCATGTCCTTCACATCATTACTGATGGTCCGGTACATATAAGGGGTCTGGAATTCGCACTTGTTGTTCTTGAGCCAGCTTACGATCTCATTGTCCTGCTGGTTTTCAGAACAGGGATAAAGAAATTTTTCGTTTTCCTTATGTTTATTGATGACGTCAAAGAGGCTTTTATTGGTACCGTCAGCACCGTAAAAAACCTTTCTTTTACGGTAAAGAATGAATTTCTGGAGGTAGAGGGCTACTGCTTCGGTAATGCAGAAATATTTGGTATCCTGTGATACGCTGAGTTTCATTTCCTCACATATACGGAAAAAATGGTCGATGGCATTCCTGCTGGTGAAAATAACGGAAGAGAATTCCGGGATCTCTATCTTCTGCTTCCTGAATTCCTTGGAAGAAATCGGTTCCAGCCTGATAAATGGATAAAATTCCATCTCCACCTCATATTTCCTGGCAAGGTCGAAATATGGGGATTTGTCGGATTCAGGTCTGGGCTGTGTAATAAGAATCTTTTTCACTGATTTTATGGTAGCCTCCATCATATTCCTTTCTTTACCATATTCTTTTTTGCGAAATAGGATGTGCAAAGGTACAAAGTTCTATTCAATAACCCGCAAGAATAACCTGTAGATTACGAGGAGCGGGATTACCTCAAATGCGCCAACAAAGACGATGAAATGCAGGGCATTTATTTTTAATGGATGACTGACGGAAGTATAGCACCTTGCCAGTCTCATCATTACCAGGATGGCGAGGAATATGGCCGTCAGGGTGATGATCACATCCTTCCAGCCCGACGTTGAATAGGCTAATAATACGCCCAGCGGAATCAGGACCAGCCCGGCAATCTTGTTCACCATAAACACATTGAAAAGGTAATTCTCTGCCGCTTCCCTTTTATCGAAAATCCACCCCAGCAGGGTGATAAAAATAAATTTCACCAGGTAGATCAGGCCTATTCCCCCCACGGCAAAAAGGATTTCCAGCGGGATCGGGTATCCCGTATCAATACCATACCGCTCCAGCAGGAAATAAATAAATGCACCGCCAGAAATAAAGAACAGGATGTTCAGTAAGAGCGAAGGCAAGGGCGCCTGCGAAAGCTGTTCCCTGATCTGTTTCTGCCGCAGGGAAGTATTGAAGAAAACCCTGAACAGGTCGATAAAATAACGGTCAAAGGCCAATTGTATAAAAGAAAGAAAAAGCAGCAACGCACAGTAAAAATAAAAGACCCAGTCGCGGTTTTCAATTCTCCTCACCAATACCGGAATTTTCAATGATGGCGTGGCTGCATGGAAGATATTGTCTGCCGCAATGATGCCGCCAACATATGATCCGTATACTGATTTCTGCTGTTGAACCACGAACATGGAATCTACCGGTTTCGGGGTGATCACCCTCATCCCTGAACTGTCTGGTAATTGATCCTGTGCTGCAAGGGGCGACAGGAAAAAAGATACCAGGATAATGATAAGGGGCAGACGAAGGTTCAATTGCATAAGATGAACAAAAATATCCTTTGTATGACAGATAGGGAAATGCAATCCGTCAGAATATGCTCACAAAGCCAAAATGTATTTTCGACTGGCGAAGACTGAATGTCTGGTCGTCCCTCTTTCCTACCGCGTAGCTGAGGTTTAACATCCCGGCCTTTGTTTCCAGCGCCATTCCGAATCCTGTGCCAAAGTAAGTATGGCTTATCAACGTTGAATACGTGTTATTCTTTGCCCATCCGAAATCTCCAAATGTAAACAGGTAGGCATTTTGCCCGATCAGGTAGCGGAATTCCGCAGAACCCACCGCATACTGTGACGCATAGATGCTTTCTTCATCAAACCCGCGCAGGAGCTTGTATCCGCCGATCTGGAACACTTCATTATTAAATGCATTTTCAGTCTGGATCATTGCCGCATTTACACTGGTTCGTATCGTTGACTGTTTTCCCAACTTAAAATAATGTGCACCCGCCATCTTCAATTTCAGTAAATAGGTTTTTAAGGTCAGCGTATCGTATAATGATCCGAAATCAAAAGGCTTTCCTGAAGCATCGGTTTCCAGCGACATGATGGTGTTGTTTTGCCGGATATTCCTGAGTCCCCAACTCATCATGATATACCACTCGTTGCCCTTTCTGGGGTTCAGCCTGTAATCGGTATTATTAAACTGGTAATCCACGCCAAGGTTATTGGTGCTTACGTCCAGGAAGGGAGGCAGTTCCTTGGTGGATTTGATCTGGTTGGTGTCAACAGTGATCAGGTTGGTCCGGAAGCCCTGGTAAAACAGGCGGCCCGACTGCCGTTGATTCACTACATACTGCGCTCCGAGCAGCAGGTTAAGGTTCAGGAAAGAACTGTCTTTTTTAAAAAGATCGAAATTAAAGTCGAGCCCGAATTTCGAATGAAAGATAAAGGGCTGCTGGAACAATATATTGAGCCGGGGTGATTTTATCTGCAACTGCTGCCAGTTAAGGCCGATGGTTTCGCCACCCCCGAGGGCATTTTTGAGGTTAAGGTTCGCTTCACCCGTCACCAGCAATTTACCACCCAGCTGCGGGTTGGAAGGCAGGAATCCGATGATCGCGTTAACCTGGCTGCTTTTTTTGGAATCAAGGTATAGGTTCAGCGTGGAACCGGTGCCCAGCATCGTCAAATCCCACTTTTGCGTTTCCTTCAGGTAGGGCAACTCCAGTAACCGGCGGCTGACGACGTCGAGCTTTTCTTTTTTATAAATTGATCCGTTGGGGATATCCAGGTAACGCTGGAGGAAGGAAGCGGAGATTTTAGCGGTACCGGTTACCCTGATGCTGTCCACTTTGTACAGCGGGCCTCGTTCCAGGTTCCATTGACCGCTCACCGTTTCATTTTCTATGCGGAGGCTGTCGAGCTGCAACCTGGCGAAGGGATATCCATGATTTTCCAGGTACTTCAGGGCCTTATCCTGGAAATCC
Organism: uncultured Sphingobacteriales bacterium; assembly: GCA_963707255.1. GTDB lineage: Bacteria > Bacteroidota > Bacteroidia > Chitinophagales > Chitinophagaceae > Pollutibacter. The sequence goes on from CAVPPM010000018.1 coordinate 774,389, forward strand.
TGCAGTTTGTCGAAGTTGAGTTGTTTACCGGTGAAGGTCCGGTCTGACCATCCCATCTGCATAAAAAGTTCGGCATCTGCCGGTCTTACGGTGATGCTGTCCCATTGGTATTGCTCACCCATATAGATCCACGCTTCGGCAGAAAGGCTGTCGTACCGCACACTATCCACAGAAAAAGCGATAAATCCTTTAGTGCGTAGTTGATTCCCCATCGATTCGATGTATAAAAAACAGTCATTTCGTGAGGAAAATCCCGTCCTGAGCCCCAGTGATTGCGGGTCCGTGAGGGTATCTTTGTCTGACAAATGAAAGCGAACAAGATAATTTTCCTGTGCCATTGCGGAAAACATCAACATGATGCCCGAAAGGAAGAGGATATATTTCTTGAACTCCATCATGCAAAACTACGATCCTGATGATTAATCCATCCGATACCTACGCTGGTGTTTATTTTCATATACCCTTTTGCAAAAAGGCCTGCCATTACTGTAATTTTCATTTCTCCACTTCCTTACAGCATAAGAACGAGTTGGTTGAAGCTTTATTGAAGGAAATAGATATTACCCGCGGTAAAGGTACAAGGCTGATCACTTCGGTCTATTTTGGAGGAGGCACCCCCTCTTTACTGCTCAGGAAAGAACTGAGGGTGATTATGGAGACGACCAGGGCATCTTTTAAACTGCTGCCTGATGTAGAAATCAGTTTTGAGGTAAACCCAGATGATATGAATGATGCTACTGTTCCCTTCTGGAAGCAGCAGGGCATCAACAGGCTGAGTATAGGCATACAGTCGTTCCGGGAGGAAGACCTGCAGTGGATGAACCGGGCACATACGGCAACACAGGCCCTGGCTGCCATTGACCTGGCTAAGGACGCAGGATTTACCAATTACAGTATTGACCTGATTTATGGCGTACCCGGTCTCTCCGATGATGCATGGAAGGCCAACGTTGAAAAAGCGATCATCCTGGGTGTGCCGCATATTTCCGCATATGCGTTAACGGTAGAACCGAGAACTGCACTTGATGCCATGATCAGCAAGGGAAAAAAAGAGCCCGTTGAACCGGAACAACAGGCCAGGCAATTCATCATTCTCATGGAAATGATGGAAGAAGCGGGATATGAACACTACGAGATTTCCAACTTTTCACTACCGGGAATGCATAGCCGACATAATTCTTCCTACTGGCAGGGCATCCCCTATTTTGGTTTTGGTCCTTCCGCCCATTCCTTTGACGGGATCAGCCGATACTGGAACAGGAGCCATAACCTGGAATACATTGCATCTCTTGAAAGTGGCATCATACCTTATGAAAAGGAAGACCTTACCGATACACAACGCCTCAATGAATACATCATGACCTCGCTGCGCACGATGGAAGGGATCAGGATCGGCAGGGTTGTGCAGGACTGGGGTCAGGAAAATGCGGAACTGTTGCTGAAGAACAGTGAAAAATTTATGAGCCGCGGAATGATGAACAATATCAATAACAGCCTTGTGCTTACCAGGGAGGGAAAACTTTTTGCAGACGGTATTGCTTCGGACCTGTTCCGGGTTTGATCATTCTATTTTTACCTGCATAACCATACTGGCTGCGGAAATGATGTTGGTAAAACGCCGATAGGTTTACCTGACATTATCAAGTGTGGTATCGAGTGTTTGCAACAATGCCATGATCACGGGATAAAACTCATGCTTTGCAGATTTTTTTTCGCCCAGTTTCGATTGTATACTGTTCAGCGCCATTACCAGTGCCTCCTTGCTGATGCTTTCAGCCTGGATGCTGACAGGTGCGTGTATTTCAAAATCATCCCTTAAAAGATCCATTAGCGGTACATCCAGCACCTTTGAAATGATCTTTACATGGTTGACCGTTAACTGGGTGATATTATTTTCAATTTTGCTGTAGGCATTCTGTGAAATACCCATTTTTTTCGCGACATAATCCTGCGAATAATTTCTGTATTCCCTGAACTTCCTGATAGTTGTTCCTGGCATGGTTGTTTGGGTTAAAATGATAACTGGCGCAGGTAGCAATTGTTCTGCTATCCTGTAATAAAAATATTAATCTTAACAGTATTATATAAGATTTTCTTCGATCATTTTAAATCCTTCTGAAGGGGACAAATGTTCCCAGAGTATTTTATAAATGGCGGTGGCAATGGGTATTTCGGCACCGATTTCTTCATTGACCAGGTAAATGGATTTACTGGCGTTATACCCTTCTGCCACCATATTCATTTCAAGTTGTGCGGATATAACGGAATATCCTTTACCGATCATATTTCCAAAGGTCCGGTTCCGGCTGAATAATGAATAACTGGTAACCAGTAAATCGCCGAGGTAAACGGATGCGGCATAATTTGGCGATTTGTTTTTTTTGAGGTCCGGATGCTGATGTACACCAACATCCATATTGGCAATTCCGGCCTTTCTCAGGAAGCCTGCCATTTCATCAGCGCAGTTGGCAATCAATACGCTTTGAAAATTATCACCGTATTCCAGTCCATGGGCGATACCTGCACCCAATGCATAGATGTTTTTTAAGATAGCGGCAAACTGAACACCATAGATATCATTATTGACAACGGCATTCAGGTTAGCTCCCTGGAAATATCCGGCGATCTCCCTGGTTTTTGTTTCGTCAATGCCTGAAAACGTGAGATAGGATAATTTTTCTGCAGCCACTT